>NZ_JBIDAN010000032.1:0-1050 GCF_043202495.1 Streptomyces sp. NPDC048185 | reverse complement strand
AACACAGTGGACGCGAGCAACTGAGGACAAGCCCTCGGCCTATTAGTACCGGTCACCTCCACACCTCACGGTGCTTCCAGATCCGGCCTATCAACCCAGTCGTCTACTGGGAGCCTTACCCCATCAAGTGGGTGGGAGTCCTCATCTCGAAGCAGGCTTCCCGCTTAGATGCTTTCAGCGGTTATCCCTCCCGAACGTAGCCAACCAGCCATGCCCTTGGCAGGACAACTGGCACACCAGAGGTTCGTCCGTCCCGGTCCTCTCGTACTAGGGACAGCCCTTCTCAAGACTCCTACGCGCACAGCGGATAGGGACCGAACTGTCTCACGACGTTCTAAACCCAGCTCGCGTACCGCTTTAATGGGCGAACAGCCCAACCCTTGGGACCGACTCCAGCCCCAGGATGCGACGAGCCGACATCGAGGTGCCAAACCATCCCGTCGATATGGACTCTTGGGGAAGATCAGCCTGTTATCCCCGGGGTACCTTTTATCCGTTGAGCGACGGCGCTTCCACAAGCCACCGCCGGATCACTAGTCCCGACTTTCGTCCCTGCTCGACCCGTCGGTCTCACAGTCAAGCTCCCTTGTGCACTTACACTCAACACCTGATTGCCAACCAGGCTGAGGGAACCTTTGGGCGCCTCCGTTACTCTTTAGGAGGCAACCGCCCCAGTTAAACTACCCATCAGACACTGTCCCTGATCCGGATCACGGACCCAGGTTAGACATCCAGCACGACCAGACTGGTATTTCAACGACGACTCCCCCTGAACTGGCGTCCAGAGTTCACAGTCTCCCAGCTATCCTACACAAGCCGAACCGAACACCAATATCAAACTGTAGTAAAGGTCCCGGGGTCTTTCCGTCCTGCTGCGCGAAACGAGCATCTTTACTCGTAGTGCAATTTCACCGGGCCTATGGTTGAGACAGTCGAGAAGTCGTTACGCCATTCGTGCAGGTCGGAACTTACCCGACAAGGAATTTCGCTACCTTAGGATGGTTATAGTTACCACCGCCGTTTACTGGCGCTTAAGTTCTCAGCTTCGCC
>NZ_JBIDAN010000031.1:0-1123 GCF_043202495.1 Streptomyces sp. NPDC048185 | reverse complement strand
GGACTCGCTTTCGCTACGGCTTCCCCACCCGGGTTAACCTCGCAACACACCGCAAACTCGCAGGCTCATTCTTCAAAAGGCACGCAGTCACGAGAAGCACCGAAGTGCTTCCGACGCTCCCACGGCTTGTAGGCACACGGTTTCAGGTACTATTTCACTCCGCTCCCGCGGTACTTTTCACCATTCCCTCACGGTACTATCCGCTATCGGTCACCAGGGAATATTTAGGCTTAGCGGGTGGTCCCGCCAGATTCACACGGGATTTCTCGGGCCCCGTGCTACTTGGGTGTCTCTCAAACGAGCCGCTGACGTTTCGACTACGGGGGTCTTACCCTCTACGCCGGACCTTTCGCATGTCCTTCGCCTACATCAACGGTTTCTGACTCGTCCTGTCGCCGGCAGACGACAGAAGAGAGATCCCACAACCCCGCATGCGCAACCCCTGCCGGGTCTCACACGCATACGGTTTGGCCTCATCCGGTTTCGCTCGCCACTACTCCCGGAATCACGGTTGTTTTCTCTTCCTGCGGGTACTGAGATGTTTCACTTCCCCGCGTTCCCTCCACACTGCCTATGTGTTCAGCAGCGGGTGACAGCCCATGACGACTGCCGGGTTTCCCCATTCGGAAACCCCCGGATCAAAGCCTGGTTGACGACTCCCCGGGGACTATCGTGGCCTCCCACGTCCTTCATCGGTTCCTGGTGCCAAGGCATCCACCGTGCGCCCTTAAAAACTTGGCCACAGATGCTCGCGTCCACTGTGCAGTTCTCAAACAACGACCAACCACCCATCACCCCGGGACAACATCCCGAGTGCACTGGGGCCGGCACTGAAGGCGACCTCGCGGCCGTACCCTCAGACACCCAACAGCGTGCCCGGCACAATCCCTCTCTGGACTCACGTTCCACGCCGAAGCAGTACTAGTGATCCATCAAGTCGATCGTGCCGAATAGTCAACGTTCCACCCATGAGCAACCAGTGCGAGACGTTCGCTCGCATGCTGGCCTCTGGACTGCCGAAGCAGCCTAGAAGTGCTCCTTAGAAAGGAGGTGATCCAGCCGCACCTTCCGGTACGGCTACCTTGTTACGACTTCGTCCCAATCGCCAGTCCCACCTTCGACA
>NZ_JBIDAN010000030.1:0-1435 GCF_043202495.1 Streptomyces sp. NPDC048185 | reverse complement strand
AGCTAACCGGTCCCCTTAACGTTCCAGCACCGGGCAGGCGTCAGTCCGTATACATCGCCTTACGGCTTCGCACGGACCTGTGTTTTTAGTAAACAGTCGCTTCTCGCTGGTCTCTGCGGCCACCCCCAGCTCAGAGTGCAAGACTCGTCACCAGGTGTGGCCCCCCTTCTCCCGAAGTTACGGGGGCATTTTGCCGAGTTCCTTAACCATAGTTCACCCGAACGCCTCGGTATTCTCTACCTGACCACCTGAGTCGGTTTAGGGTACGGGCCGCCATGAAACTCGCTAGAGGCTTTTCTCGACAGCATAGGATCATCCACTTCACCACAATCGGCTCGGCATCAGGTCTCAGCCGTATGCGAGGCGGATTTACCTACCTCGCGGCCTACACCCTTACCCCGGGACAACCACCGCCCGGGATGGACTACCTTCCTGCGTCACCCCATCACTCACCTACTAACCGCTTGGTTCAGCGGCTCCACCACTCCCCTCAACTCCGAAGAGATCAGGGCGGCTTCACGGCCTTAGCATCACGATGCTCGATGTTTGACGCTTCACAGCGGGTACCGGAATATCAACCGGTTATCCATCGACTACGCCTGTCGGCCTCGCCTTAGGTCCCGACTTACCCTGGGCAGATCAGCTTGACCCAGGAACCCTTAGTCAATCGGCGCAAACGTTTCTCACGTTTGTATCGCTACTCATGCCTGCATTCTCACTCGTGAACCGTCCACAACTACCTTCCGGTGCTGCTTCACCCGGCACACGACGCTCCCCTACCCATCACAGCCGGCGTTGGCCGTACATGCTGCAATGACACGACTTCGGCGGTACGCTTGAGCCCCGCTACATTGTCGGCGCGGAATCACTAGACCAGTGAGCTATTACGCACTCTTTCAAGGGTGGCTGCTTCTAAGCCAACCTCCTGGTTGTCTGTGCGACTCCACATCCTTTCCCACTTAGCGTACGCTTAGGGGCCTTAGTCGATGCTCTGGGCTGTTTCCCTCTCGACCATGGAGCTTATCCCCCACAGTCTCACTGCCGCGCTCTCACTTACCGGCATTCGGAGTTTGGCTAAGGTCAGTAACCCGGTAGGGCCCATCGCCTATCCAGTGCTCTACCTCCGGCAAGAAACACACGACGCTGCACCTAAATGCATTTCGGGGAGAACCAGCTATCACGGAGTTTGATTGGCCTTTCACCCCTAACCACAGGTCATCCCCCAGGTTTTCAACCCTGGTGGGTTCGGTCCTCCACGAAGTCTTACCTCCGCTTCAACCTGCCCATGGCTAGATCACTCCGCTTCGGGTCTTGAGCGTGCTACTAAAATCGCCCTGTTCGGACTCGCTTTCGCTACGGCTTCCCCACCCGGGTTAACCTCGCAACACACCGCAAACTCGCAGGCTCATTCTTCAAAAGGCACGCAGTCACGAGA
>NZ_JBIDAN010000028.1:0-2704 GCF_043202495.1 Streptomyces sp. NPDC048185 | reverse complement strand
AACACCAACGTCGCCGGCAACCGCAGCCCCGTGGCCCCGTTCAACCGGTTCCGCAGCTCCACCGCCGTCAACGAGTCGAACCCCAACTCCTTGAAGGCTCTCTCACCGCCGACCACGGTTTCGTCGGCGTGCCCCAGAACGGCCGCTACGTGCGTGCGCACCAGCGTCTCGACGGCGTCGACCCGGTCGGTCTCCGGCAAGGGCGCCAGGCGCTGCCACAGCGCCGAGGTGCCGGCAGCGGTGCCGGACGACTGCGCCGTACGGCGGGCGGGGATGCGCAGGAGGTCCCGGAGCAGCGTCGGTGCGGCTCCCGTAGTCGCCTGGGCGCGCAGTGCGGGCAGGTCGAGGCGTATGGGCAGCAGGACCGCGTCCGACGGGGCGCGGTCGGCCGCCGTGGTCGCAACGGCGTCGAACAGGGCCAGGCCCTCGTCCGAGGTGAGGGCGGCGATACCTGCGCGACGCATACGGCGGACGTCGGAAGCGTCCAAGTGCCCTGTCATACCGCTGCGTTCGGACCAGAAGCCCCAGCCCAGTGAGACCGCGGGCAGGCCTTGTGCCCGGCGGTGCGCCGCCAGGGCATCGACGAACGCGTTCGCGGCGGCGTAGTTGCCCTGCCCGGCGCCGCCGAACGTACCGGCGGCGGAGGAGAAGAGCACGAACGCGGACAGGTTCAGGTGCCGCGTCAACTCGTGCAGGTGGGCGGCCGCGTCCACCTTGGGCCGCAGCACCGCATCGATCTGGTCCGGCGTCAGGGACGCGATGACACCGTCGTCCAGGACACCCGCCGCGTGGACGACGGCGGTCAGCGGGTGCTCGTCGGGTACGGTCCGCAACAGCTCCGCCAGTGCCGGCCGATCGGCGGTGTTGCAGGCCTCGATGGTCACCGAGGCACCCATGCCGGTCAGCTCGGTGGCGAGTTCCGCGGCACCGGCCGCCGCCCGGCCGCGGCGGGACACGAGCAGGAGGTGTCGTACGCCGTGTTCCGTGACGAGGTGCCGGGCCACCAGGGCGCCCAGGGTCCCGGTGGCGCCTGTCAGGAGGACCGTGCCTTCCGGGTCCCAGACCGGACCGGGGCTGTCCGGCGCCGACGCCGTGGCGCGGGCCAGTCGCGGGACGAAGAGTTCTCCCGAGCGTACGGCGATCTGTGGTTCGTCACAGGCGAGTACCGCATCGAGCAACGCGTCCGACACCCCGTGCCCGTCCACGTCACACAGCACGAACCGCTCCGGATGCTCCGCCTGCGCGGACCGCACCAACCCCCACACCGCAGCCGCCGCCAGATCGGACACATCCTCACCAGGCACAGCAGACACCGCACCCCGGGTCACCACGACCAGACGCGACCCCGCGAACCGCTCCTCACCCAGCCACTCCTGCAACACCCCCAGCGCACGACACGTCACCGAACGCACCACCGCCGGATCACCCACACCCCCACCCGTAACGGGGGTGTCGTCCCCACGCGTGGCGAAGGAGGCCACAACCGCGTCCGGCACGGTCGTCGCTCCCCCGGCCAGAGCCGCTCGCAGTTCGGCCAGTTCCGGACGGGAGGCGGACGCCGATGACGGCGCCGGGGCGCTCGTCGCGAGCTTGCGCCAGGTGAGGCGGAACAACGCCTCGTCGGTGATGCGCGCCGACGCTTTCAGCTGCTCCGGCGACACAGCACGCGTCACCAGGGACGTCACCGCCGCGACCGGCGCTCCGGTGGGATCCGCGACGAACACCGACACGCCATCCACCCCGACCGGGGCGAGCCGTACACGCAGCGAGGTCGCGGCGGTGGCGTACAGCGAGACGCCTTGCCAGACGAACGGGAGGCCGGGGCGCCGCTCACCGTCCTCGTCCCCCTCCGGGGCTTCCGGCCCCGTCGCTAGTGCGTGCAGGGCGGCGTCCAACAGCGCGGGGTGCAACCCGAAGCGACCCGCTTCGGCTTGCTGATCGTCTGCGAGGGCGACTTCGGCGAACACCTCGTCGCCGCGCCGCCAGGCCACGCGAACGCCCTGGAAGGCGGCGCCGTAGCACAGGCCGGTGGCCGCCAGCCGCTCGTACAGGTCGTCCACCGCGACCGGCTCCGCACCGGCCGGCGGCCAGACACCCAGTTCGGCAGAGACGGAAGCCTGCTCGCCGCCGTCGGCCGGGCCTTCGGTCAGGACGCCGGAAGCGTGCCGTGTCCAGGAGCCTTCGGACTGGTCCTCCGGCCGGGAGAACACCGCTACCTGACGCCGCCCCTCCATGTCGGGCGCACCGACCGTCAACTGAACCTGTACGGCGGTGTCGTCGGGCAGCACCAGCGGGGCTTCCAGCGTGAGTTCCTCCAGCCGGTCGCAGCCGACCGCGTCACCGGCGCGCAGCGCCAGCTCCACGAACGCCGTTCCCGGCAGCAGCGTCGTCTCGCCCACGGCGTGGTCGGCGAGCCAAGGGTGCGTACGCAGCGACAGGCGCCCCGTCAGCAGGAGGCCCTCCGAATCGGCCAGGGCCACGACCGCTCCCAGGAGCGGGTGGTCCGCGGAGCCCAGGCCCAGCCCGGAAGCCGACTTCTGGCTCACCGCCTGACCGGCACCCTCCAGCCAGTAACGCTGACGCTCGAAGGCGTACGTGGGCAGATCAACCCGCCGGGCACCGCTCCCGGTGAACACCCCGGCCCAGTCCACAGCTGCTCCGGAAACGAACGCCTCAGCGGCAGACGTCAGGAACCGCTCCAGAC
>NZ_JBIDAN010000027.1:0-3548 GCF_043202495.1 Streptomyces sp. NPDC048185 | reverse complement strand
GTTTCCCTGGGTGTTGACGAGGTCAGTGAGCGTTTGTCGGCGTGGGGCGGTCGTCTGTCGGTTGCGGCGGTCAACGGTCCGGCGGTCGTGGTCGTCTCGGGTGACGCGGATGCGTTGGACGAGTTGCTGGCTGCCTGTGAGGCGGAGGGTGTGCGGGCCCGGCGTATCGCCGTGGACTACGCCTCGCACAGCGCGCACGTGGAGCAGATCGAGGACGTTCTCCTCCGGGATCTGGCGGGGATCGTCCCGCAGGCGTCGAGCGTGCCGTTCTATTCGACGGTGACGGCCGGTGTCCTGGACACCGCGTCCTTGGATGCGGGTTACTGGTACCGCAACCTGCGGCAGACGGTCCGTTTCGCGGACACGGTTCGCGCGCTCCTCGACGACGGTTTCCGTCTGTTCGTGGAGTCCAGTGCCCATCCGGTGCTGACGATGGGCGTCGAGCAGACCGCCGAGGAACACACCAACACCCCTGTGACGACAGTCGGTTCGCTGCGCCGCGGCGAAGGCGGTGCGGGACGCTTCCTCACGTCGGCGGCGGAGGCGTTCGTCGGTGGCGCGCCCCTCGACTGGGCGACGCTGTTCCAGGGCACCGGCGCCCGAACGGTCGACCTGCCCACCTACGCCTTCCAGCACCAGCGCCACTGGCTGGAGGCCACGGCATCGCGGCCGCTCGCGCTCGGCATGGCGGACGGCGACCGCACGGACGTCATCTTCTGGGACGCGGTCGAGCAGGAAGACGGGGAAACGCTGGCGGCCACCCTCCGCCTCGACACCGTTGAACAGCAGGAATCGTTCGACGCCGTCCTGCCCGCCCTGGCCCGGTGGCGTCGCCGGCGGCGTTCGGAGTCGACCGTCGACGCATGGCGCTACGTCGCCGCCTGGCGCCGTACGAACGGCACGGCCAACCCGACGGTCTCCGGAACCTGGCTCCTCGTCACCCCCGGGGCATGCGCCGACGATCCGCTGGTCGCGGACACCCGGCAGGCTCTCGAGGAGCACGGTGCCGAGGTCGTGACCCTCACCCTGCACGGGAACGACGCGGACCGGGCCACACTGACGGAACGGCTGCGCGCGGTCACCGCGGACCACACGCCATCCGGTGTGCTGTCGCTCCTCGCCCTGGACGAGACCCCGTACCCGGACCACCCCGTCGCCGGCACCGGCCTGGTGCTCACCCTGTCCCTCATCCAGGCCCTGGGCGACCTCGGCACCCGGGCGCCGCTGTGGTCCGCAACGAAGGGCGCGGTGTCCACCGGCAGCACCGACCCTCTGACCAGCCTGGCACAGGCCACCGTGTGGGGCTTGGGCCGGGTCGCCGCCGTCGAGTACCCGGACACCTGGGGCGGCCTGGTCGACCTGCCGGCCACCCTGGACGCGCGGGCCCGAGCCCGGCTCGCCGGCGTCCTCGCGGTCTCCGACGCGGAGGACCAGGTGGCCGTCCGGGCCTCCGGGGTCATGCTGCGACGCCTGGAACCCGCGCCGCTGGGCGACCACCGTCCCCGCCGCACCTACAAGCCCCGCGGCACCGTCCTCGTCACCGGTGGCACCGGTGCCCTCGGCACCCACCTGGCCCGGTGGCTGGCCCGCAACGGCGCCGAACACCTGATCCTGACGAGCCGCCGTGGGCCTGCCGCGCCCGGCGCCGACGCCCTGGTCGCCGAACTCGCCGAGCTCGGCACCCGGGTCACCGTCACCGCCTGTGACATGGCGGACCGTGACGCAGTGGCCGGCGTCCTCGCCTCCGTACCCGCGGATCTCCCCCTCAGCGCCGTCATCCACGCTGCCGCCCACATCGACCTGGCCGGCCTGGCCGGAACGACGGTGGCGGAGTTCGCCGACGTCATGAACGCCAAGGCGGCAGGCGCGGCCCACCTCGACGCGCTGCTGGGCGACACCCCGCTCGACGCGTTCGTCCTGTTCTCGTCCGTCGCCTCCGTCTGGGGCGTCGGCGACCACGGCGCCTACGCGGCCGCCAACGCCTACCTCGACGCGCTCGCCGAACGCCGCCGGGCCAACGGCCTGACCGCCACCTCGGTGGCCTGGGGCGTGTGGGACGCGGTCGGCGACAACGCCCCCGAGGCCCTGGACCTGGACCAACTGCGCCGTCGCGGACTGCGGTTCATGGACATCGACCTCGGCATCGCCGCGCTCCAGCAGACGCTGGACCACGACCAGACACACCTGGCGATCGCCGACATGGACTGGGACACCTTCCTCCCGGTCTTCACCTCCGCACGCCCCAGCCCGCTGCTGGACGAGCTCGCCGAGGCCCGCCGCCTCCGGCAGGAGAGCACCGCCGGCACGGGAGACACCGCCGGCGGCCCGGGCACCGACCCGGCCTCACCGCTCCGGCAGCGACTGGCCGGCCTGGCGCCCGGCGAACGCGGACACGCCGTCCTCGACCTCGTCCACGAGCAGGTCGCGGCCGTCCTGGGCCACGCCGACACGGATACGTTCGACTCCGGCCGCGCCTTCAAGGAGCTCGGGTTCGACTCCCTGACCGCCGTGGAGCTGCGCAACCGCCTGAACACGGCGACCGGCCTGCGACTGCCCGCTACCCTGATCTTCGACTATCCCACCAGCGCCGTACTGAGCGAACACATCCAGGAGCAGCTCCTCGGAGCGGCCGGGGCGACTCCGGACAGCTCCGCGGCAGCCGTGTCCGACGCCGCCCTCGCGGCCCGGCCGGCCGACGACGACGCCATCGCGATCGTCGCGATGAGCTGCCGCTACCCGGGCGGCGTGACCTCCCCCGAGGAGCTCTGGCAGCTGGTCATGTCCGAGGACGACGCGATCGGCGGACTGCCCACCGATCGCGGCTGGGACATCGAGGGCCTCTACGACCCCGACCCCGACGCTCCCGGCAAGACCTATGTGCGCGAGGGCGGTTTCCTCTACGACGCCGCCCGGTTCGACCCCGAGTTCTTCGGCATCTCGCCGCGTGAGGCGGAGGCGATGGACCCGCAGCAGCGCCTGCTGCTGGAGACGTCCTGGGAGGCCTTCGAGCGCGTCGGCGTGCCCGCGCCGTCCCTGCGCGGCAGCCGCACCGGTGTCTTCATGGGAGTCAACTACCAGGAGTACGGCCCGCGCGTCCACGAGGCGCCCGAGGGCACCGAAGGCCATCTGATGACGGGCAACGCGGCCAGCGTCGTCTCCGGCCGCGTGTCCTACACGTTCGGGTTCGAGGGTCCTGCGGTGACGGTGGACACGGCGTGTTCGTCGTCCCTGGTGGCGCTGCACCTGGCGGCCCAGTCGCTGCGGCAGGGCGAGTGCTCGCTGGCGTTGGCCGGCGGTGTCGCCGTCATGCCGACCCCCAGTGCGTTCATCGCCTTCAGCCGCCAGCGCGGCCTCGCCGCCGACGGCCGCTGCAAGGCGTTCGGGGCGGACGCGGACGGCATGGGACTCGCCGAAGGCATCGGCGTGGTGCTGTTGGAGCGGCTGTCGGATGCTCGTCGTCACGGGCATCGGGTGCTGGCGGTGGTGCGTGGTTCGGCTGTCAATCAGGACGGTGCGAGCAATGGTCTGACGGCGCCGAACGGTCCGTC
>NZ_JBIDAN010000026.1:0-5900 GCF_043202495.1 Streptomyces sp. NPDC048185 | reverse complement strand
TCGAACATCGGTCACACGCAGGCCGCGGCGGGTGTCGCGGGGATCATGAAGATGGTGCTGGCGATGCGGCACGGCATGCTGCCCCGCACCCTGCACGTCGATGAGCGCTCCGCGCAGGTGGACTGGACGGCAGGAGCCGTCGAACTGTTGACGGAAGCCATGCCGTGGCCCGAGACCGACCGACTCCGCCGCGCCGGTGTGTCGTCGTTCGGCGCCAGTGGGACGAACGCGCATGTGATTCTGGAGCAGGCTCCGGCGGTTGAGGAGGAGTCGGCTGCGGAGTCGTCGCCGAGTGTGGCGCCGGTAGTGGTGCCGTGGGTGGTGTCGGCGAAATCCGAGGCTGCGTTGCGGGGTCAGGCGGAGCGGCTGGCTGCGTTTGTGGGTGACGGCTCGGACGTCGGTTCCGTGGATGTGGCGTGGTCGTTGGTGTCGTCGCGGTCGGTGTTCGAGCATCGGGCGGTGGTGCTGTCGGGTGACCGTGCCGGGTTGGCGGCTGTGGCTTCGGGTGAGCCGGTTGCCGGTGTGGTGCGGGGTCAGGTGGTTGCGGGCCGGCTGGCGGTGCTGTTCTCCGGTCAGGGCAGTCAGCGGGTCGGGATGGGCCGCGAACTGTATGAGGCCTTCCCGGTGTTCGCCGAGGCGTTCGACGAGGTGTGTGCCGGCTTCGACGGTCTGCTGGAGCGGCCGTTGCGTGAGGTGGTCTTCACCGACGCTGAAGCGTTGGATGCGACGGTGTTCACGCAGGCGGCGTTGTTCGCCGTCGAGGTGGCGTTGTTCCGGCTGGTCGGCTCGTGGGGTGTGCGTCCTGATGTGGTGGGCGGGCATTCCATCGGTGAGCTGGCTGCCGCGCATGTGGCGGGTGTGTGGTCGCTGGCGGATGCGTGTGTGCTGGTGGCTGCGCGTGGCCGGCTGATGCAGGCGCTGCCGGCGGGTGGTGCGATGCTCGCCGTGGAGGCCGACGAAGCGACGGTCCGGGCTGCGCTGGTGGGCCGGGTGGGTGTGGATGTTGCTGCGGTCAACGGCCCGCAGTCTGTGGTGGTTTCCGGTGACGGCACGGTGATCGCCGAGTTGGAGGAGGTGTGGCGGGCCGGGGGGCGGCGGGTGCGTCGTCTGCGGGTGTCGCATGCGTTCCATTCGCCGTTGATGGAGCCGATGCTGGACGAGTTCCGGCAGGTCGCCCAGTCCCTGAGCTATGGCGAGCCGCGTATTTCCGTGCTGTCCAATGTGACGGGCGGGATCGCGACTGCGGACTTGATCTGTGACCCGGAGTACTGGGTGCGTCATGTGCGTGAGGCGGTCCGTTTCGCCGACGGGGTGCAGCACCTGTCGGGCATGGGTGTGACCTCGTGCCTGGAGCTCGGCCCGGACGGTGTGCTGTCGGGGATGGGTGCGGACACCGTCCCGGACGTGGTGTTCGCTCCGGTTCTGCGCAAGGACCGTGGTGAGGCCGGTGCGCTGGTGGAGGCGCTGGCCCAGGTGTTCGTCCGAGGCCACGACGTGGACTGGGCTTCTCTCCTTGCACCCGCCCGCCCGCGCCTGGTGGAGCTGCCCACCTACGCCTTCCAGCGGGAGCGGTTCTGGTTGGAGGCGGCGCCGTCGGTGGGTGATGTGTCGTCGGCCGGTCTGGGTGTGGCGGATCATCCTCTGCTCGGTGCGGCGGTGACTCTGCCTGATTCCGACGGGTGTCTGTTCACCGGCCGTCTGTCGCTGGCGTCCCACGGCTGGCTGGCCGATCACACGGTGCTGGGTGCCGTGCTGCTGCCGGGCACGGCCTTCGTCGAACTGGCCCTCCACGCCGGCAATCGGGTCGGCTGCACCCGGTTGGACGACCTGGTCCTGGAGGCCCCTCTGGTCCTCCCGGAGCACGGTGCGGTCCAGTTCCAGGTCGCCGTCGGCGGCTCCGACGACACCGGCCGACGCCCGGTCAACGTGTACGCACGCCAGGAGTCCGGTGACCCGGACCAACCGTGGACGCGTCACGCCGGCGCCGTACTGAGCCAGAGCCCGGTCACATCAGCGCGGCCGGTGTCGGACGAACCGGGCGTGTGGCCACCGGCCGGGGCCGAGCCACTGGACGTCGAGGGCATGTACGAAAGGTTCGCACTGGGCGGGCTGACGTACGGACGGGTGTTCCAGGGAGTGCGCGCGGCCTGGAAGCGGGGCGGCGAGGTCTTCGCCGACATCGCGCTGCCGGAAGAGCACGCGGAACAGGCCACGCGTCACGGAATCCATCCCGCGCTGCTGGACGCGGCCCTTCACATGGCGGGGCCGGGTGGGTTGATCGACCAGGGAGACGAGGGCCAGAACCGGATTCCCCTGCCGTTCGTCTGGAACGGCGTCTCCCTCCACGCCACCGGGGCGAGCAGTGTCCGGGTGCGGCTGACGTCCGCCGGAACCGACGGGGTGTCGGTCACCCTGGCGGACGAGTCCGGCCTGCCGGTGGCCCACGTGGACAAGTTGGTCACCCGTCCGGTCACGGCCGATCAGATCGACGCCGCGCGCGGTGCCCTGCGCGAGTCGCTGTTCCGGCTCGACTGGCAGGGCTGCCGACTCCCGTTGACCGAAGGTCCCTCGGTTCTCCGGGGCGTGGTGGTCGGCGCCGGGAGCGACACGCTGGCCGCCGGCCTGCGGGCGGGCGGCTGGGACGTGGCGCAGCACCCGAACCTGCAGAGTCTGGGTGAGAGCATCGCCGGCGAACGCGCGGAGACGTCGGGCGAGGGCGCATCCCTCTCCGAATGGGTCTTCCTCCCCGTGCCGGGCGACATGAGTACAGTCACCGGACCGCGCGTCGGCGCGGGCACGGGTTCGGCGATGGACACGGCCCCGGACTCGGGAACCGGCTCCGGCCTGCGGTCGATGGTGGTCGACACCCTGGAGCGGGTGCAGGACTGGCTTGCGGACGACCGGTTCGTCGACATGCGTCTGGTGATCGTCACCCGAGGCGCGGTGAACACCACACCGCTCGCGGACGGCCCCGCCGATCGGGACGTGCCTGATGCGGCGGCAGCCGCCGTATGGGGCCTGGTGCGGTCGGCGCAGGCGGAGCACCCCGACCGACTGGTACTCCTCGACGTCGACGACCCCGCCGAGGCCGCGTCCGCCTCTCTTGCCGCCGCCCTCACCTCGGGCGAACCGCAACTGGCGATACGCGGCGCAGGGATCCTGGTGCCCAGACTGGTGCGCGCCGCGACGGACGATCCGGCCGCCGACGCGCCCTCCTCCGCCGAGAACGGACGTGCGCCGCACGCCGTGGCGACCTGGGACCCGCACGGCACGGTGCTGATCACCGGAGCGAGCGGCACACTTGCCGGTCTGGTGGCCCGGCACCTGGTGACCCAGCACGGGATACGGCATCTGCTGTTGCTCAGCCGCCGAGGTGCCGACGCGAGCGGGGCCGCGGAACTGACGGCCGAGCTCAGCGCCGGGGGAGCCTCGGTGACCTGGGCCGCCTGCGACGTGGCCGACCGTGACGCCGTCCGTGCGGTGCTGGCGGGCATCCCCGCCACGCATCCACTGAAGGGCGTCGTGCACGCAGCCGCTGTTCTGGACGACGGAGTCATCGCGTCGCTGACGCCGGAGCGCGTCGACGCGGTGCTCCGGCCGAAGGCGGAGGCAGCGACCGTCCTGCACGAGCTGACCGCCGAAGCCGATCTCTCGGCGTTCGTGCTCTTCTCCTCCGCCGCCGGCACGTTCGGCGGAGGCGGACAGGGCAATTACGCCGCCGCGAACGCCTACCTCGACGCGCTCGCGACACAGCGCCACGCCCAGGGCCTGCCCGCCCTGTCGCTGGCCTGGGGCCTGTGGGAGCAGCGCAGCAATCTGACCGGCGGCCTGGGCGACGCCGACCAGCGACGCATGGCCGGCATCGGGCTCGGCGGACTGCCGACGGACGACGGACTCGCGTTGTTCGACGCCTGCTGCGCCGGCCGGACACCGGTGCTGGCGCCGATGCGGCTGGACACGGCGGCGGTACGGGCTTCCGTGCGGGACAGCGGAGACGAAGTACCGCACGTGCTGCGCGAACTGGTCCGGCTGCCCCGGCAGCGGACGGGGGCCGCCGAGGCCCCGGCGCCGGGCGGCCTGCGGGAACGGCTGGCCGGGGTGCAGGCAGCGGAAGGCGCACGCATCGTGCTGGACGCGGTGCGCCGGAACGTCGCGGCCGTCCTCGGCCACGGCGCGACGGAAACCGTGGACCCGGCGCGCGCCTTCAAGGACGTCGGATTCGACTCGCTGACCGCGGTGGAACTGCGCAACCGGCTCAACGCGGTCACCGGACTGAGGCTGCCCGCCACCCTCGTGTTCGACTACCCGACACCGATGGCCCTGGCCGGATACCTCCGCCAGGAGCTGGCTCCTCAGGGTGCAACCGGGGAGGCCGGCAGCGACGTCTCGTTGTCCGTCGGCCTCGACCGACTCGAGGCCGGACTGTCGGCCATGACCCTTGAGGAGATCGGCCACACCGACGTGATCTCGCGGCTACGGGATCTCCTCGCCAAATACGGCGACAGGCAGGAAGGCACGGGAAGTGCCGGTCTCGCCGACAAACTCGAATCGGCGACGGACGGCGACCTCTTCAAGATGGTGGAAGAGGATCTCGGACTCATCTGACCCGACCCTCGGAAACACGCGACCCACCCGGTCGACTCCCTTTCCGTCGAATGCCTTTGCTCCGCCTCTGATGGGAAACGCGCGATGAGTAACGAAGAAAAGCTCCGGGACTACCTCAAGCGAGTCATTGCCGAGCTGCACCAGACACGGCAACGTCTCCAGGAGGCGGAGACCGCGGATCACGAGCCGATCGCCATCGTGGCGATGAGCTGCCGCTACCCGGGGGGCGTACGTTCCCCGGAGGAGCTGTGGCGCCTGGTGTCCACCGGCACCGACGCCATATCCGGCTTCCCGGAGGATCGCGGCTGGGACGTGGCGGGGCTGTACGACCCCGACCCGAGCGCCGTGGGCAAGAGCTATGCGCGTGAGGGCGGCTTCCTGCACGCGGCCGGTGACTTCGACCCGGCGTTCTTCGGCATCTCACCGCGTGAGGCGCTGGCCATGGACCCGCAGCAGCGGCTGCTGCTGGAGACCAGCTGGGAGACCTTCGAGCGGGCCGGCATCGACCCGGCCTCGGTACGCGGCTCTCGCACCGGCGTCTTCACCGGCGTGATGTACCACGATTACGGCACCGGTCTTGAGTCCCTCCCCACGGGCGTCGAGGGCTACCTGGGCAACGGCACGGCGGGCAGCATCGCGTCCGGCCGGGTGGCCTACACCCTCGGCCTGGAGGGCCCTGCGGTCACCATCGACACGGCCTGCTCGTCGTCCCTGGTGGCCCTGCACTGGGCCGGCCAGGCGCTCCGCCGACGCGAGTGCACGCTCGCGCTGGTCGGCGGTGTCACCGTCATGTCCACCCCCGGCACCTTCGTCGAATTCAGCCGTCAGCGCGGCCTCGCTCCCGACGGTCGGTGCAAGCCGTTCGCGGCGGGCGCGGACGGCACCGGCTGGGGCGAGGGCGTGGGCATGCTCCTGCTGGAGCGCCTCTCCGACGCCCGGCGCAACGGTCACCCGGTCCTCGCCGTGATCCGAGGCTCCGCTCTCAACCAGGACGGTGCGAGCAATGGCCTGACGGCGCCGAACGGTCCGTCGCAGCAACGCGTGATCCGTGCGGCCCTGGCAGACGCCAGGCTCTCCGCCAAGCAGGTCGACGTGGTGGAGGCGCACGGTACGGGGACGACGCTGGGTGACCCGATCGAGGCGCAGGCGCTGCTGGCGACGTACGGCCAGGACCGGCCGGACGACCGGCCGCTGCGGCTCGGCTCGATCAAGTCGAACATCGGGCACACCCAGGCCGCGGCCGGTGTCGCCGGTGTGATGAAGATGGTGCTGGCGATGCGCCACGGGCTGCTGCC
>NZ_JBIDAN010000025.1:0-10353 GCF_043202495.1 Streptomyces sp. NPDC048185 | reverse complement strand
GGTCGCCGTGTTCAAGGCGGTGCAGGACGGCACGTCCACGAACGCGGAGATCGCCAAGGCCACCGGCCTCAACCCCGGCTCCGTCGCCCGCGCGGTCGACGCCCTGGTCAAGCGCGGGCTGCTCGCCAAGGACGGCACGACGATCCGGACGGAGGCCGCCGCATGAGTGCCAACCTCGCCCAGGCCGTGGCCGACGCCCGCGCGGCGGAGGCCAACACCGAGCAGATCGCGCAGATCCTCGCCGTGGTCCAGGCCGTGCAGGCCGCCGCCCCGGCCCCGGCCCCGGCCGCGCACGCCGCGTGCAGCTGCTCGCACGGAAAGGCCGGCGCCCGCTCCAAGGGCACGGTCGCCGCGTGGATCGCGGGCGGCGCCGCCTGCGCCTGCGTCCTGACCGCCCTGTTCCTCGCGGTCGCCCTGGTGGCCGTCGCCGTGACGGTCGGCGGCTGCGTGTCGTACCTGCTCATCCGCGAGATCCGGAAGGGGAAGTGACCATGCCGAAGCTCAACCTCAAGCGGCTCGCCACGGTGGGCCCGGCGGTCCTGGTGACGGCCGTCAGCCTGGTCCTGACCCTGGCCGTGATCGTGATGTGGCTCGGGGACTCGATGCCGTGGGGCGTCGCCCTGGTCGTCGGCGTCGGCCTCGACGGCGGATGGCTGGCCACCCTCGCGTACGAGCGGCGCCTGGCCGCGCAGGGCGACCACAACAACGTGGTCACCGGCATCGGCTGGGGGTTCGGCGCGGTGGCGACCGGCGTCCTGGTCGCCCACGCGCTCGGGGAGGACTCCCCCGGCCCGTGGCTGGCGGTCGCCTGGCTGCCGCTCGCGGCGAAGGCCCTGTGGCTCGTTCACGGGCTGTGGGAGCGGACCGCGCTCACCCCGGCCGCCCTCGACCGGATCGCCACGATCCAGCAGGGCGCCCGCGATCAGGCGGCCATCGCGCGGGCCGAACTGCGGGCCGAGGCGGGCACCGAGGCGACCCGGCTCGACGCCGTGACGGGCGCCGGGAAGCGCGTCGCAGAGGCACAGGCCAAGGCCGCCCGGCGGCTCGCCGGGGCGTGGTCGGAGCTGGACGGCGTCCGGCAGGGCGACGGCACCGGCAGGGCTCTGACCTGCGTGACTGAGCGCGTCACGCCCGCGTCACAGGACGGGGCACAGCCGCGCTGGCAGCTCCCGATCTGGGGCTCGTTCGAGGAGCTGGCCGCCATCGAGGCGCCCGCGCTGACGGACGACGCGATCGACGCGATCGTGGCGGAGCTGCGGGCCAGCACCCACCCGCCCATGAGCTACCGGGACATGGCCGCCGCGTTCCGCGCCGCCGGGCACAGCGCCGGGGAGACCCGGCTCCGGGCGTCCTGGAAGCGCGTCACGACGGCCGAGGCGGTGGGCTCGTGATCGCCCTCGCCTACCTCGCCACCGTGGCGGTCGCCCTCGTGGTCCTGGCGGTGGCCCTGCGCCGCCGCCCGGCCCCGGCCCCCGCGCCGGTTCCGCCGGCGCCCGCCTCGACCCGACTCCTGATCGACGGCGAGCCCGAGGTGCGGCTGATCCTCGCCGCCGCCACCCAGCTCGCCCACCTCGCCAACCGGATGGGAGCCGCCGCATGAGCCGCCGACCCGCGATCCACGACGCCGAACCGAGCCTGGTCGTCTCCCACGGCGCGGACTTCTTCGGGCAGGACCGCCACCTCCTGGCGGACGTGGTCGCCCTCGCCCCGTGGGTGACCAACGCCGTGCCGTACAACGACCGGCAGTCGGTGGCCCCGCTGGTCGCCGCTATGGAGGGGCGGGAGGCGCAGGCCTTCCCGGCCGCCGACGCTGCCCGCGTCTCCGAGGTGCTGCTGAAGGTCTCCCGCGACCGGCACCTGAAGCCGCAGGCCTCCGCCCTCGCCCGCGCCCTGGCCGACGCTGCCGCCCGCGCCGCCGCCGACGGCGAGCCGTGGGAGTGGGCGATCGAAGCCGCGTAACACCGGAGCCCCGCCGGCCTTTCGCTGGCGGGGCTCCTTACGGCCCATCAAGTCACATCAGCCGCACGGGTCTAACGCCGTATATCGCCTGGTTGTCCGCCACTTTGTGGCAGGCTCACCCCCACAACATCAGACAACGCAAAGGGCCCGCCGTGTCACCGACGGGCCCGGAGCGAACACCAAGATCCCCAGACTTTCCACGGACTCAGGATTGGTGCTCACGTAGTGCATTCCCATGATGCAGGACCGCAGGCCCCTGTGGCGACCGCTCCCTCGGACGCGTCGCTGACCGGGGCCGTTCGTGTCTCCAAGGCCGCTCGCCCCCGCTGCCGCCGGAAGGGGTGCGGACGGCGCTTTACGCGCAAGACACCCGGACAGTCATATTGCACGCCTAACTGCCGAAAAAGGGCGTCGGAGGCGGACGCCAAAACCACCCCGAAAACGCGGCCTGACCTGCGGGAACAGGGCACCGAAGGTGACCACCTTGGTAAGAAGGGAAAGAAGTTTCCCGACCCTGACCCCAAGACCCCCCAGGAACTCGCTGCGGAAGCCGCCGAACGGCGCCGCAAGGAGCGGAAGCGGCGGAACTACAGCGGGCTCTACTACCAGTGGGACCACTCGAAGCTGAAGTCGATCCGCGGCTGCCGCCGGTCGGCCCGCGACGAATCGGCGGGCGTCACCCTGACCGTGTCGTCCGACGGCGAGCAGGTCGGCCGGAAGGGTCTGAACCGCTGCGCGTCGGTCTGGGCCTGCCCGGTGTGCGAGACGGTGATCCGGGGCCAGCGGGCCACGGACGCGGACACCGCGATCACGGAGCACGTCCGCAACGGCGGGATGGTCATCTTCGTGACCTTCACCGTGCGGCACTGGTCGAACCACGACCTGGAGGACCTGATCAGGGTTCAGGTCCGGGAGGTCTGGAAGGGGTTGCTGCAGGGCCGGAAGTGGGCGCGCTCGAACGCGGGGAACCTCCGCAACCGGCTCGGGGTCGTCGGCACGATCCGCGTCCTGGAGGTGACCGTTGGCCAGGTCAACGGCTGGCACCCGCACCTGCACGTCGCCGTGTTCCTCGGTGGCCGCCAGGACCCGAAGCCCAAGCGCGGGTCCGGCGAGAAGTGGGACCCGACCGTGCGCTCGTACTTCCGGCCGGCGGACGCCGACCTCGACCTCTTCGAGGCGGAGTGGAAGGCCGCGTGGATCGACGGCGTCACCGCCGCGAACCCCGACTTCCGCCCGTCGGCCCGCGACGGCGTGGACTTCAAGCGGGTCTACACGGTCAAGGACGCGGCGGCGATCGGGAAGTACATCTCCAAGGTCCAGGGCACCGATGTGGCCACCGACTGGTCGGCGGGCGCGGAGCTGGCCATGTCGCACGTGAAGCAGGCGCGCGGCGGCAACATGAAGGCGATGGACATCCTGTTCCGCCTCGCCGCGCTGCGCGGCGGACAGGTCGCGGACGACCTTCCCGGCTGGGGCTCCATCGAGCAGCTCGCCGCGCTGTGGGCCGAGTACGAGCTGACCACCAAGGGCGGCCAGAACATGGCGTGGTCCGAGGGCCTGAAGCGGGCGTACGGCATCGGCACCGACGAGAACCAGGACGCCGCCGACCGCCAGGCCGTCGACGCCGAAGACGCCAGCGAAGCCGACGCGGCCCGCATCCACATGTCCGCCCGCACCCAACTGGAGATCGGGCGCAAGCGGATCGTGGTCGACGTCGACGAGGCGGCTAGCGACGCGGTGAAGCGCAACGAGGACCCCGTCATCGCGGTGCGCGCGCTGCTCGCCCTGGTCGGCATCGACAGCATGGGCGTGTGGGCGATCACCGCTGACGAGGACGAGGCGAAGTGGAAGGCGTCGGCGGAGAACGCGGCCGGCGCTTCGGGTGAGACCGACGACGCGCGGGCGAAGCGCAAGGAGCGGGAGGCGGCCGACCTCCGTCGCGCCCGCGCCGACCGCCGCCAGCACGTCTGGAAGCAGGCCGCCGCGACCACCCAGGAGTAACCCCGGCCGAACCCCGGCCGCCAAGAACTGGGCCCAGTTCGCACTACCTTGCTTCCCGGATCTGCTGCCCCCGACCGACCCCCCCCCGCCGAACTCCTCACCCCGCCTTCGAAACTCAGCCTGCACCCCCCTTGTCCACCTTCCGAAACTCGACCCGCACCCCCTTGTCCACCTCCGGACCCCCGCCCCGACCTGAACCCCTGGAAACTCCGTGACCACCCACACGGAGGTCCCGGAGAGTGGGTGGTCACGGAGATGGAAGGGCGCCCGTGCAGGTCGGGGCGGGGGTCCGGAGGTGGCCCTGTCACACGCTGGTGTACGGGTCGGTTTACACCCCCGGCCGTCCCCGGCCGCCGCGAAACTGATGTCAGTTCGCACTAACTCGCTGCCGGGATCTGCTGCCGTCAGGCGGCGCGGCGCGAGGGCGTTACTGGGATCAGTAACCCACAACTCGCTGCCCGGATCTGCTGAGCGTCGGCGCGTGGTCCGGAGTTCCCCGCCGGGGGAACTCCCTTTGTGCCTCACCCCTGTTTGATCAAGGTCGCGGGGGCGGCTTGCTCTACAACTTGCCGTACAACTTGCTCGTCAACGTGCCCTACAACTTGCCGCTCAACTTGCTCCACAACTTGCCTCCAGGGCGCTCTACGAGGCGCCGTACGAGGCGCGCTACGAGGCGTCTCCCGAGGCGCCCTACGAGGCGCCTGTCGAGGCGCTTCGTCGTCCGGCTGGACGCGCGGCCGACGTGCGCGGACAAGGGGTCCGGCGGCGCCGACTACTTCCGTACGGGACCCCCTCCGGAGCACGGCCCGAGGTTCCGCCGGCCTTTCGACGGCCACCGCCTGGTGCTCGCCGCCGCCGCGCTCGCGCAGCATTTGCACGCCCCCGTGGTCGCGTCCTGGGTCGCGCCCTGAGTCGCACCCTCGGTCCCGGCCTGCGTCGCGCCCTCGGTCGCGTCCTGGGTCGCGTCGGTGTGGGCCGCACGAGGTCTGCGGCGTGCGGCCTGAGCAGGACGACAAGGGGTCGGCCGACGGCTGCTCGCAGGGCCGACTACTTCCCTGGGGAGCCCTCCGGCGCGAAGTGCAAGAGGTGTGCCTGTTTCGAGCTGTCGGTGTGCACGGGTGTGCCCGTGCACGCGTGCACGCATGACGAAGGCCCGCGCCGGTTGGCGCGGGCCTTCGTGGTGGCCGGTGGATCAGACGGCGGCGATCAGCAGAGCGGCGATCAGGAGCCACAGCATGTGCCAGCTCTGATCGAGTGCGTAGGCGCCCGTGCCGAGCGTCGGCGCGTACTCGCCCTTGGCGGTCGTCGGGTGGCCCGGGTGCGCCGGGGTGCCGAGCGAGTAGAACTCCGCTTTGCCGACGTGGTCAGCGAGCCGCTTGAGCGTCGTACGGCGGTCGGCCCAGTAGTGCGAGACGGCGTCCACGCCGAGGCCGAGCACGAGACCGACGACGGTCACGGACAGGCCGAGCACGAGCACGACCGGGACCAGAACCACGAGCTTGGTGAGCGTCAGGCCGAGGACGTGTCGGCCGCAGGCGAGCCGACCGGTCCAACCGGGCTGGCCCTTGGTCGCGGCCTGGCAGCTCGACTGCACCCAGTGGTCGCCCACGGAGTGCGCGACGTACAGGGCGACGAACACGGCGGCGAACGTGGTGGCGGTCATGATGGGTTCCTCCTGGCTCGTGACGGGTCTGGGAGCGAGGGGCGGCCGTGCGCCTGGCAGTGGACGGCCGCCCCGGCGGATCAGATGCCGATGTGCCGGCGGCCGGACTCGTACATGCGCCGGACGCTGGACTGCTTGTCGGCGTCGTCGAAGAGGTGGACGGCGATGCGCCGCCACGACATCCCGTAGTGGTCGCGGAGCTTGACGACCTGGACGGCGGCGCGGCGCTCCAGGAGCTGCGCGAGGTACGCCGTGGCGGACGCCTGCGCCAGGGCGTAGTCCTCGGTCGCGGTCGGCTCGCTCAGCCCGGCCTGGCTCGCCCCGAGCGACTCCAGCGCGTAGGCCAGACGCTCGTTGTCGACGGACTGCACGAGGTAGCCCTGCATGTCGTCCTCGGGCTCCCAGGTGATCTCCGCCTTGCAGCCCTCGGTGCGGATCACGGTCACGGCCATGGTGGTTCCTCTCCCGTAGGGGGTGTGCGCTTTGTGCACACCAAGAGACTGGCACAGGGTGTGCGCATTGCGCAAGGGCCGACTTGTTGGGAATGCCTAGGTGTGCGATTTGGGCGGTATGGGCGGCCGTTGGGTCGTGATGCAAAGGTGTGGAAAATCTGTTCGAGGCGGTCCGTCGGGCGGGGACAGCGGTCGTTGATGTGGGGGCGGCGAGCAAAAGTGCCAGAGGTGTACGAGCGTCGGCGTGCTCCTGGCGGTGGGCGCCGTACGTCATCTCGGAGACGTACGGCGGTGGGCGGTGACGCACTCGAGGAACGCGGCCGGGGTCGCCGCGGGCGGAAGTGCCGGCGCTTCGACCGCGTACGGTCGGGCGGCATGAAGCACGACACCCCGAGGGACGTCGACGGCGAGAAGCTGTGCGCCTGGTGCGGCGGCCCGATCAAGCAGTCCGGCGTGGGCCGGAGCCGGGACTACTGCTCCCGCACCCACCGCGAGTACGCGTACCGGGCCCGACGCGAAGCGGAGATGAAGCTGGTCGCCTACTCGCGCGGCCGGGCCGACGCTGCGCGGTCCGTTTCGTCAACTGTCGATACCCGGCGGGACCCAGTTCCGACAGTTGACGAAACGCGGGCACCGGTCCCGGCCGCCGACCCGAGCGAGGGATGGGTGCGGTCGATAGACGAAGTCGACGCGCAACTCCGGGAGCTGGAAGCCCGCCAGGCCGCGCCGCGCCCGCCGGTCCCGGCCCCCGTTTCGCAGAAGCGCCGGCGCCTCGCCGCACCCCCGGCGACGGAAGCCCCGACCCTCTTCGAGCCCGAGGCCGCCGACGGCGAGTAGGTCCGCCGGCCTTTCGCCTGCCCCAAGGCGGGGCCAGAGCGGGGGGTTCCCTCCGGTCGGGCGGCACTCACGGTGGGCCGCGGGTTCTGGGGGGGTGGAGCTTGCGGAACCCCCCCAGGTTCCGTGGCATGGTGCGGAGGGCTGTCCGGCCGGAGGGAACCCCCCGCGACCCGCCGACCACCCACGGACCCGCAGAGACCCGCAATCCCCCACCCCTCTGGGAGCGGTGGCCCCCCGGAGGGCCGCCGGAGGCGCAGTAACCGGCACGCTCCCACGGCGCGGCCCTGTACGCCGTTCTGACGGCTCGTGAGGGCTCGGGCGGGCTGAGAGTCGCGGGAGCGGTAGAACGGCGCTCAGCGGCCCCGTGGCGGGCCGTGTGCGGGTACGTTCGGGAGCTGGCACGACGAAGCCCCCCGCCGAGTACGGATCGGCGGGGGGCTTCGGTGTGGGCGGGCCGAGGCGTCAGCTCCGGTGGGACCGCCAGCGACGGGCGGGCGCCACGGATTCCCCGACCTCGACGGTGTCGCCCTGCGCGTCGACGTAGACGTTCCGGCTCAGCAGGACCGGGGCGCCGGGCTCGACGCCGAGCAGGCTCGCCTGCTCCTGGGTGGCCGCGTCGGCGGCGCTGGCTTCCTCGGAGGCGACCGCGCGCCGGCCGGTGGCGGCCTCGATGGCGGACGGGGTGCCGCCGGGGATGCGCTCCCGCGACAGCAGGGCGGGCACGGTCTCCGCGAGGTCGGCGGAGAACCAGCTCGTGCTGGCGCTGACGGGTTCGTCGTCGGCGTTGTGCGTGACCCGCTGACGGCGGAGGGCCGGGCCGTCGCCCTCGACGCCCAGGAGGTCCGCGACCCACTCGGGCGGGGTGGTCAGGTCGGCGTTCGTGATGACCGCGTACTCGCCATCGGCGTAGATCCGCCCGGTGGTGAGTGCGGCCTCCAGCCGGTCGGCGGCCGTGCGGTGCAGGGTCCGGCGCGTGCTGACCGTGGTGGCCGAGCCCTGCCGGGCCTCCGCCAGGCCCTCCGCCTTCAGCGTGCGGTGGACCTTCTGCGCGGTCGCGGTCGAGATGCCGTACTCCGTCGCGAGCTCGCGCACGGACGGCAGCGTGTCGCCGTGCTTCAGCTCGCCGCTGACGATCTTCGACTTCAGGGCGGCGACGACTTGGAGGTACGGGGGCGTGCGCTCCAGCGAGGACATGACGGGCTCCTTCGGAGGGTGAACGGTTCGGTGATCTAGCACAGCATCCAATGCGGTGACCTAACACAGTGTATGGCTTGACACACCAACTGTGCTACCACAGTATGGATGTTGTTCGGCGGCCCCTTCCGAGGGGTCGCCGGATGGGTTCCGAATCGGGGTCCCTCGCGCGCGCACGCGTAGGGCCCCCCTCCCGGAAACCACCGCAACACCGAAACCCGCAGGTCACGGGCTTGCGGGGGCGCAACCGCCCGCAAGGAAGGTTGCGGTCCCGGAAACCGCCACAAATCAGGCGGGCCGGAACGCCGCGCGAACGGCAATCCCGGCCCTGATCCACGATCACTGAAGGAGCACTCGTGGACTACGCAGCAGCATGGAACAAGATCGGCACCGGCACCAAAGCGACCCTCACGTTCTCGACGGACCGGATCAACCGGGCGACGGCCGCCACGGGCCGCGCCCTCGACGCCGCTGCTCCGGTCTGCGCCCCGTTCGCCCAGCGCTGGGACGCCGAGGCCGACCGCCGGATGGCGCTCCGGACCCCGGAGAACCTGAAGAAGCTGATCGAGGCGCAGCGCGCGAACACGTCGGCCCGGTCGACGGCCGCGACCGCCAAGAGCCAGCGCACGGCCGCGAAGGCGGCGAGCAAGAACCCGTTCAACGGCGCCCGCCGCGCCGCCCGCACGGCGGACAAGGCAGCTCGCGGGCACGCCAAGACGGCGCGGGCCGACCTGAAGACGGCCAAGAAGAACTACCCGATGACGCTGCGCCAGCTCGCCATCCGCGTGCACGCCGCGCACACGGTCCCGGCCGGGCTCGCCTCGTACGCGATGAGCACGGCGGAGCACTGGACGGTGTGGCCGGCGGGAACCTCGCTCGGTCTCATCGCGCTCAACGCGGGCGCGCTGTTCCTCGGTCGCCGCGAGGTGACCGTGCAGGTGGACGACGAGGCGTCGGCCGAGGAGCGCCGCCTGATGGAGCGGCTGGCCCCGACGTTCTGGGTCCAGCACGCCGACGAGCGCGGGCTGTCCGGCACGCTCACCGAGCACCCCGAGCTGACCCCGGCCGGGATCGTCTGCGGTGTCCGGCTCGATGGCCGCTGGTCTGCCAAGAAGCTCGCGGCCGAGGCCGACTCGGTCCGCGCGCTGCTCGGCATGAAGACCGAGACCCGGATGCAGATCAGCCGGGGCAGCCACGGCGACCGCGCGCTGATCGTGATCCGCACCCGCTCCGCCTCGGACGGCATCTCCATGATCTGGACGCCGGACCACGTCGGCATCGGCGTGGACGAGGTGACCGGCGAGTTCGTTGACCTGCCGCTGAAGGCGGGCAAGCACATCCTCGCCGCCGGGCGGACCGGCATGGGCAAGTCGGTCTCCTGGCGCCCGCTGGTCATGCGCGCGGTCATGGCCGACGACTGGACGGCCGTGGTCATCGACCCGAAGCGCCAGGAGGCGATCGGCTGGCAGCACTGCCTGCGGTGCGTCGGCCAGGAGACCGACCGCGAGGAGCGCATGGCGCGCATCTACGGGATGGCTAAGGAGCTGACCCGCGAGATGCACCGCCGCCAGGGCATCGCCACCGGCGCCACCTGGATTCCGGACGGGCGCCCGGAGAACCGCAACCTCCTGGTCGTCATCGACGAGGGCGCGGCCATCGTCCGGATGTCCAAGCGCCGCGAGTACGCCGACGTCCTCGACCTGTTCGAGGAGCTGTGGTCCGAGGCCCGGTCGGTGGGCTTCCAGTTCGTGTGGGCGACGCAGTTCCCGACCAAGGCGGTCGGCGTCCCGGCGGCCGTGAAGGAGAACATGTCCGCCTTCCTGTCGCTCACGGTCAACCCCGGCGAGGCGGAGCGCGCGATCTTCGGTGAGACCGCGCAGCAGGAGGGCTGGCTGCCCTCGCGGCTCGACGGCGTCCCCGGCCGCGCGATGCTCCAGTTCGAGAAGCGCACCCCCGACCCGCTCCGGCTGTGGCACGTCACGGACGGCATGGTCGCCGGACTGCCCAAGGCCGACCCGTGGCAGAGCCCGGCCGCTCCGCTGTCGGCGGTGCCGGCGCCCGCCCCGGCCCCGGCCGCCGAGACCCCGGCCCTGAGCCTGGTGAAGGACGACGCCCCCGCGGCTGCCCTCCCGGAGAACCTGACCGACAACCAGGTCGCCGTGTTCAAGGCGGTGCAGGACGGCACGTCCACGAACGCGGAGATCGCCAAGGCCACCGGCCTCAACCCCGGCTCCGTCGCCCGCGCGG
>NZ_JBIDAN010000024.1:0-15655 GCF_043202495.1 Streptomyces sp. NPDC048185 | reverse complement strand
GGGGGGGGGTGTGGGGGGGGGGGGGGGGGGGGGGGGGGGGGGGGGGGGGTGGGGGGGGGGGGGGGGGGGGGGGGGCGGCGGGGGGGGGGGGGGGGGGGGGGGGCCGGGGGGGGGCGGGGGGGGGGGGGGGGGGGGGGGGGGGGGGCGGGCCGCCCCCCCCCGCCCTTTTGGGTGTCCGGGGGACGGCACGCGCTTCCCCGAGATGCGAGGACGGGTGACAGCCGGTCAGATGGGTCCCGTGAGAGGACACCTGACGATGGCCGCCACAGCAGACACCCGCCGGCGTCGCGCGGACGCGCGGTCCGGGTGCGGCGTGCTTCCCGGTCGCAGCCCGTGATCCGCCGGGCCGGGGCACGCGCCGGCGAGCGGGAGGTCCCGCTCACCACCGAGGGGAAGCACTGCGCCGACCGGGCGGCGGCCGAACCGGTGCCTCCACGGGCCTCGGTGCCCGGCGCGCCGGCCGGCGGCCGACCGGGCCCGGTGCTCCCGCGGTCTCGTGACGGCGCGGCCCGTGCGGCCGGCTCACCGCACCGGCGGCCGGCCGGCCATCCGGCCGCGCCCGTTCGACGGCCTCGGACCTCGGGCCGGCCCGTCCTCCATCGGTGACCGTTCCAGGAGAGACCCCCATGACCGCAGTGGAGCACCCTTCCCGTCCCACGATCCAGCCACCCCGGCGCAAGCCCGGGAGCGTCGTCGTCTCGTGGCTGACGACGACGGACCACAAGACCATCGGCAGCATGTACATCATCACGTCCTTCGCCTTCTTCCTGATCGGCGGCGTGATGGCCCTGGTGATCCGGGCCGAGCTGGCCCGGCCCGGCCTGCAGATCGTCTCGACCGAGCAGTTCAACCAGGCGTTCACGATGCACGGCACGGTCATGCTGCTGATGTTCGCGACGCCGCTGTTCTCCGGCTTCGCGAACTGGATCATGCCGCTGCAGATCGGCGCCCCGGACGTGGCCTTCCCGCGGCTGAACATGTTCGCCTACTGGCTCTACCTGTTCGGCTCGCTGATCGCCGTGGGCGGCTTCCTCACCCCGCAGGGTGCGGCCGACTTCGGCTGGTTCGCCTACTCGCCGCTGTCCGACGTGGTGCACTCGCCCGGTGTCGGCGGTGACCTGTGGATCATGGGTCTGGCCTTCTCCGGCTTCGGCACCATCCTCGGCTCGGTCAACTTCATCACCACGATCATCTGCATGCGCGCGCCGGGCATGACCATGTTCCGCATGCCGATCTTCACCTGGAACGTCCTGCTGACCGGTGTGCTGGTCCTGCTGGCGTTCCCGGTGCTGGCCGGGGCCCTGCTGGCGCTGGAGGCGGACCGTACGTTCGGTGCGCGCGTCTTCGACTCGGCCAACGGCGGAGCGCTGCTGTGGCAGCACCTCTTCTGGTTCTTCGGCCATCCGGAGGTGTACATCATCGCGCTGCCGTTCTTCGGCATCATCACCGAGGTCATCCCGGTCTTCTCCCGGAAGCCGATCTTCGGGTACTTCGGCCTGGTGGCCGCGACGATGGCGATCGCGGGTCTGTCGGTGACGGTGTGGGCCCACCACATGTTCGTGACCGGCGGTGTGCTGCTGCCGTTCTTCTCGTTCATGTCCTTCCTGATCGCGGTCCCGACCGGGGTGAAGTTCTTCAACTGGGTCGGCACCATGTGGAAGGGCAGTCTGTCCTTCGAGACGCCCATGCTCTGGGCACTGGGCTTCCTCGTCACCTTCCTCTTCGGTGGCCTGACCGGGGTCCTGCTGGCCTCGCCGCCGATGGACTTCCACGTCTCCGACTCGTACTTCGTGGTGGCGCACTTCCACTACGTGGTCTTCGGCACCGTGGTGTTCGCGATGTTCGCCGGCTTCTACTTCTGGTGGCCGAAGTTCACCGGCAGACTGCTCGACGAACGCATCGGCAAGGTCCACTTCTGGACGCTGTTCGTCGGCTTCCACACCACCTTCCTGGTCCAGCACTGGCTGGGCGCCGAGGGCATGCCCCGGCGGTACGCGGACTACCTCGCCTCCGACGGCTTCACGGCCCTCAACACCGTCTCCTCGATCGGGTCCTTCCTCCTCGGGGCCTCGATGCTGCCGTTCCTCCACAACATGTGGAAGACGGCCAAGTACGGCAGGGATGTCGGCGTGGACGACCCGTGGGGCTACGGCCGGTCGCTGGAGTGGGCGACATCCTGCCCGCCGCCGCGGCACAACTTCGTCACCCTGCCGCGCATCCGCAGCGAGTCGCCCGCCTTCGACCTGCACCATCCCGGCCTGTCGGCAGCCGAGCAGGAGGAGAACATCGGCCGCCGCGACGTCGTCGAGCCGGAACCGCACGGCGGTGCGAACCGGCCCCCGCTCGGCGGCGGCGAGTAGCTGCCGGCGGGCCCTGCGCGGACGCCGGGCCGTCGCGCCGCGGCTGCCGGTGCGGGGCACGAGCCGGGCGGGGCTTCAGCCGAGGCGGCGGACCGGGCTGCCGGTGAGGTAGGCGGCTATGGCTTCGACGGCCTGGCCGTAGTACGTGGCGTAGTTGCGCTGGGAGACGTAGCCCAGGTGCGGGGTGGCCAGCAGGCGCGGGGCGGTGCGCATCGGGTGGTCGGCGGGCAGCGGTTCGGTGTCGAAGACGTCGACCGCCGCGCCCGCGATGCGGGCCTCGCGCAGGGCGGTGAGCAGCGCGTCCTGGTCGACGAGCGCGGCGCGGGAGGTGTTGACCAGGTAGGCGGTCGGTTTCATCAGGGCCAGGTCGGCGGCGCCCACGATGCCCCGGGTGGTGTCGCCCAGCACCAGGTGGAGCGAGACGAAGTCGCTGGTGCGCAGCAGTTCCTCCTTCGAGGGCGCGAGTGCGGCGCCGACCTCGTCCGTGCGTTCCTCGGTGAGGTGGGGGCTCCAGGCCGTGACCTCCATGCCGAAGGCGAGCCCCACCCGCGCCACCCTGCTGCCGATCTTGCCCAGTCCGAGCAGGCCGAGGCGGCGGCCGTGCAGGTCCGCGCCGACCGTGGACTGCCACGGGCCGCCCGCCCGCAGGGCGTTGTTCTCCGTCACGAGGCCGCGGGCCAGGCCGAGGAGAAGCGCCCAGGTCAGTTCCACCGGCGGGGTGGGGGAGCTCTGCGTGCCGCAGACCGTGACGCCGTTGCGTTCGGCGGCCGCCCAGTCGATGACCGAGTTGCGCATGCCGGACGCGACGATCAGCTTCAGCCGGGGCAGCCGGTCGAGGAGCGAGGCGGGGAACGGGACGCGTTCGCGCAGGGTCACCGCGATGTCGAAGTCCGCGAGTGCCTCCGCCAGTTCGTCTTCGGTGGCGAAGTGCTCGGTGAAGGCGGTGACCTCCACCCGGTCGCCGACGGGGCTCCAGTCGGCGACGGTGGTGGCGACGTCCTGGAAGTCGTCGAGTACGGCGCAGCGCAGGCGCATGTCAGCCCTCTCCGGTGGGTCCGGTGTCTCCGCCACGGGACGGGCGGGGGTCCTCGGATTGTCCAGCACGGCGGTGCGGCCGTGCCCGGCGCAGTGCCTGGGCGACGGCCGCCGCGGGGGCGAGCACGAGGACCGTCAGGCCGGTGAGGACGACCGGGTTCACCCAGCCGGGCACCAGCTCGGTGCCCACGCCGTCCGGTGTGACGCACTGCACGCTGACCGGCAGCGTCATCCGCGTCACCACATGGTCGCCGCGCGCGCCCGCGGCCGCGCACATCTGGTCGGGGTCGAGGATGTAGAACCCCTGGTCCACCCCGTACGCGTAGGCGCCGAGGGCGGTCGCGCCGGCCAGCACGGTCAGCAGCGTCAACGACCCGGTGCCCGGCGGGCGCCTCCAGTCGCCGGGGTCCCGGCGCCACGCGCGCACGGCGAGCGCCGTCGCGGTGCTCAGGACGACGAACGGGGTCGTGAGGGGTGCGAGGGTCAGGATCAGGAAGAGGAGAGCCGCCACGTCTGCTCGGACAGCGTTCGGAAGTGATCGGTTCCGGTCCGCGGGCGCGATCGGACGGCCCGGGGCCCGACTCCGCGTCGGCAAAGGCACGGCGGGGGCGGGCGTAGCGTAGGTGGTATGACGACGTACGGATCCTTTCCCGGTACCCGGCCCCGGCGGCTTCGGACCACTCCCGTCATGCGTCGGATGGTCGCCGAGACGCGGCTGCATCCCGCCGACCTGATCCTGCCCGCCTTCGTGCGGGAGGGCGTGAGCGAGCCGGTGCCGATCGCGGCGATGCCCGGGGTCGTGCAGCACACCCGGGACAGCCTGAAGAAGGCCGCCGCCGAGGCGGTCGAGGCCGGGATCTCCGGGATCATGCTGTTCGGCGTGCCGGAGGAGGCCAAGAAGGACGCCGCCGGGACGGCGGGGACCGACCCGGACGGGATCCTCCAGGTCGCCCTGCGGGACGTGCGGGCCGAGGTCGGGGACGAACTGCTCGTCATGTCCGACCTGTGCCTCGACGAGTTCACCGACCACGGGCACTGCGGTGTGCTCGACGACCAGGGCCGGGTCGACAACGACGCGACGCTCGAGCGGTACGCCGAGATGGCCCAGGTCCAGGCCGACGCCGGCGCCCACGTGGTCGGTCCCAGCGGGATGATGGACGGCCAGATCGGGGTCATCCGCGACGCGCTCGACCAGATCGGCCGGGAGGACGTGGCCGTCCTCGCCTACACCGCGAAGTACGCCTCCGCCTTCTACGGGCCCTTCCGCGAGGCCGTCGGGTCCTCGCTCAAGGGCGACCGCAAGACCTACCAGCAGGACGGCGCCAACGTGCGCGAGTCGATGCGGGAGCTGGCGCTGGACCTGGAGGAGGGCGCCGACATGGTGATGGTCAAGCCGGCCGGCCCCTACCTCGACATCCTGGCCAAGGTCGCCGAGGCCGTGGACGTGCCGGTCGCCGCCTACCAGATCTCCGGCGAGTACTCGATGATCGAGGCCGCCGCCGAGAAGGGCTGGATCGACCGCGACCGGGCCATCCTGGAGACGCTCACCGGCATCAAGCGGGCCGGTGCCCGCAACATCCTGACCTACTGGGCCACCGAGGTCGCTCGCACCCTGCGCTGAGCGACCTCCCCCGGTGCCTCGCGCACGAGGTGCGGGCACCCCTTCAGAAGCCGAGCGCCGCGTCCATGTCGGTCTGCCAGTAGGTGACCGTCAGCGCGGTGTCCACGTACACGCCGCCGGCGGGCAGGGCGACCGTGGCGACGGAGCCGTCCTCGAAGGGGATGGTGAGGGTGTTCGTCTCGTAGCCGTTCTCGCCGCTGCCGTCGCCGGCCGACAGCACCACCCCGGCGTAGCCGGCCTCGCCGGGCGCGAGCCCGGTCAGCGACTGCGGCTTGGTCGCCTCCGCGACCGGCGGCACCGACTGGGCCTCGCCGAAGCGGGCCGCCGGGTACGGGGGCAGCATGCACGTCTTCGCGCCGGTGTTGGTCGCGGTCAGCAGCAGGTGGTTGAGCGGGCGGGACACCTTCTGCGCCGTGATCTTCACGTCGGACGCGGAGCAGTTGCCGGGCATGTCGTCCTCGTCGCCGCCGCCCTGCGCGCCGGAGCCGCTGTCGCCGCCGGCCGTGCCGGACGGAGCGTCCTTGCCGCCGGAGCCCGAGGAGCCGGTCGAGCCCGCGGAGCCGGAGGAACCGGTGGACCCGTGGGTGCCGGCGCCCGAGCCCGTCGTCGTACCCGACGAGCCCTTCTCCCCGCCCGTGGAGGCGGAGGTTCCGGTGGACGGGGTGCCCCGGTCCGAGGCCGTGGTGGAGGTGGACGGGACGCTCTCGGCGCCCGTGTCCGAACCGCCCTCACAGGCCGTCAGGGCGAGCGCGGCCAGTGCGACCGTGGTGGCGGCGAACAGGCGGGTACGGGTGGTGCGTGCGGACATGAAGGGGCCCCGTTTCGATGGACGTCGGGTGAGCCGCTCGACCGTTCGCCGGGAGCGGCTGCTTGGATGACCACAGCTTGGGGTCCGAGCCGTCCCGCGCGCCAGCGGAGCCGCCGCATGCGGGACAATGGGATGCCGAAAGCGGCTCTGACCTGGGGAAACGGTGTCCCTCTGGGATGCGGTACGGGGATGCGGGATAGGGAGAAACGGTGGCGGGGGACGACTTCGCGGGACTGCTGCGGGAGCTCAAGGAACGGTCCGGGCTGAGCTACGGGGCCTTGGGCAAGCGGCTGCACATGAGCGCGTCCACATTGCATCGGTACGTCAGCGGGGAGGTCGTACCCGTCGAGTTCGGGCCCGTCGAGCGGCTGGCCCGGGTGTGCCGGGCGACCCCTGAGGAACTGCTCGAACTGCATCGCCGCTGGATCCGTGCGGATGCGCTGCGCGGCGTGAAGAAGGCGGAGGACACCGGGCGGCAGACGCCGTCGGCGGGGGCGGCGGAAGCGGCGGGGGCGGCGGGGGCGGCCGGAGCGGCGGAAGGCGCCGCGCCGACGCCGGGACAGGCTCCCGCCCAGACGTCTGCCCCTGAACCGGCGTCCAGCTCCGAGCCGGTGCCTGGTTCCGGGCCGGCGTCCAGCTCCGAGCCGGTGCCTGGTTCCGGGCCGGCGTCCGGTCCCGGGTCGGCGCCCGGTTCCGGGTCGGCGTCCGGCCCCGGGTGGGAGGCCGCCACGGGACCGACGTCCGCACCTGGACCGGCGTCCGCCACGGGACCGACGTCCGCACCTGGACCGGCGTCCGCCACGGGACCGACGTCCGCACCTGGACCGGCGTCCGCCGCAGGGCCGGCTTCCGCGGATGGATCGGCCTCCGCCCCCGGGTCGGCTTCCGCGCATGGACCGGTGTCCGGCCCAGGGTCGGCTTCCACCCTCGGGTCGGCTTCCGTACATGGACCGGCGTCTACCGCAGGGTCGGCTTCCGCGGATGGATTGGCCTCCACCCCCGGGTCGGCTTCCGCGCATGGACCGGGCTCCGGACCAGGCTCGGCTTCCACCCCCGGGTCGGCTTCCGCTCACGGGCCGGCGTCCGCCCCCGGGGCGGGGGGCGGTTCCGGGGCGGCGGTGGGCATCGGGCCGGCGTCCGACGGCGGGTCGGGGGACGGCTCCTACGACCTGGACGAGCCCTCCGCAGCGGAGCGCCCCGCTCCGTCGCGCCGGCGGCGGCACCGCACCGCCCTCTACGCCGCGACCGGTGTCGTCGTCATCGCCGGTGCGGTGGCGCTGGTGGCGAACCTCGTGCCGGGCACCGGTGACGGCGGGCAGCACGGTCCGGCCGGGGCCGCCGGGGCCACCGTGTCGGCCACCGCGCCGGTCTCCGGGACCGCCGCCACCCGGACGGCGTCGCCGAGCGCGAGCGCCTCCGCCTCCGCCTCGGCGTCCGCGTCCCCGTCGCCCTCCTCCTCCGCGTCCGCCTCGGCGCCCGCGTCGCGCGAGAGCAAGGCAGCGTCCGGCCGCCCCGCCCCCGCCGCCGGCCCGGCGCTCACCGTGGCGACCACCCCGTACTTCTGGGACTCCCCCTGCGACCACGCCTTCCTGGTCGACCGCAGCCCGCAGAACGTGCTGCCCCCGCCCCCGCAGCAGGACGCGGTCGGCTGGGCCACGGCGTACGGCGCGGTGTCCGCGAACCGGCAGACGGTCCGCCTCACCGTGCAGGGCACCGGCGAGGAGACCGTGGTCCTGGAGGACCTGCACGTCCGCGTGGTGAGCAGCAGCCCCGCACTGGACTGGAACCAGTACGTGATGGGCAACGGCTGCGGCGGCGGAGTGGACACCGCGTCCTTCGACGTCGCGCTGGACCTGGGCACCCCGCTGGCGATGCCGGTCGCGGGGCAGCGGGACTTCCCGTACAAGGTCACCGAGTCCGACCCCGAGGTGTTCCACGTCAAGGCGCACACCAGCGACCACGACGTCAGCTGGTACCTGGAGCTGGAGTGGTCGAGCGGGGAGCGGCACGGCACCCTGCGCATCGACGACCACGGCAAGCCGTTCCGCACCAGCGCGTCCAAGGACGCTTCCTACTACGCCTATCCCCTCGGCAGCCACGCCTGGGAGTACGTCGAGGGGACCTGATCCGCACGCGTGTCCGCATCACGGAAACGTCCTTGTAGGCGGCACGTACTTCCCTAGGCTGCGGCCATGACAGTGACTCAGGACGCCGCCACCGCCGCCACCGCATCCCTGCCGCCGCTCGCCGCGCGGACCCGGTCGATCGGCGGTTCGCCGGTACGGGACATCCTCGCCGTCACCGCCCGCCCCGAGGTGATCAACTTCGCGGGCGGGCTGCCGGCCCCCTCGCTGTTCGACGCGGAGGGCATCGCCGCCGCGTACCGGGCCGTCCTCACCGAGGTGCCCGCGCAGGCGCTCCAGTACTCCACCACCGAGGGCGAGCCCACCCTGCGGGCCGCGCTCGCCGCCCGGACCTCGGCACGCGGGCTGGACACCGACGCCGACGACGTCCTCGTCACCACCGGCTCGCAGCAGGCCCTGTCGCTGCTCGCCACCGCCCTCGTCGAACCCGGCGACACGGTGCTCGTCGAGAGCCCCTGCTACCTGGCCGCGCTCCAGGCCTTCGGCTTCGCGGGCGCCCGCGTGATCGCCGTGCCCGGTGACCAGGACGGGATCGACCCCGTGGCGCTGGAGGAGCTGGTGGTGCGCGAGCGGCCCAAGCTGCTCTACACCGTGCCCACCTTCTCGAACCCGACCGGCCGCACCATGCCCGCCGCCCGCCGTGCCGCCGTCGCCGAGGTCGCCGGCCGGTGCGGGGTGTGGATCGTCGAGGACGACCCGTACGGGGAACTGCGCTTCGAGGGCGAGCGGGTGCCGTGGATCGCCTCCTACGAGGGTGCCCGGGACCGCACCGTGCTGCTGGGCTCCTTCTCCAAGGTGATGGCGCCCGGTCTGCGTCTGGGCTGGCTGCGGGCGCCCGCCGGGCTGCGCCGGGCCTGCGCGGTCGCCAAGCAGGCCGCCGACCTGCACACCCCGACCGTCAACCAGCTCGCCGCCGCCCGGTACCTGGCCGACAGCGACCTGGACGCCCACGTCGCCCGTGTCGCCGCCGCCTACGGGGAGCGCCGGGACGCCATGCTCGCGGGGCTGGCGGAGGCGCTGCCGGCGGGGTCGGAGTGGACCCGTCCCGAGGGCGGCATGTTCGTGTGGGTACGGCTGCCGGAGGGGTACGACACCACGGCGCTGCTGCCCGGCGTGGTCGGGCACGACGTGGCCTACGTCCCCGGCGCCCCCTTCTACGCCGGTGAGCCCGACCGCGCCACGATGCGGCTGTGCTTCGTCACGCAGACACCGGACGAGATCGCGGAGGGGCTGCGGAGGCTGGGCGCGGCGCTGGGGGACCTGGGTCTGTCGGCCTAGGACGAAAAGCCGGGGGCCGGTCCGGCCGTGGACGGCGGACGGGGTGGGCGGCGCGTCCCTAGGGTGGCGGTATGGCTGACAGCGCACGGACCACACCGTTCGACCTCGACGCGTACCTCGGGCGGATCGGCTGGGAGGGGGAGCGGCGGGCCGACGTGGCCACCCTGCGGGGCGTCCACCTCGCCCATCTGAGGGCGATCCCGTTCGAGAACCTCGACGCCCTGGGCGGCACCGCCCCCTCCCTCGCCCCGGCCGACCTCATGGCGAAGCTGGTCCACGGGCGGCGGCGCGGGGGGTACTGCTACGAGCACAACACGCTGTTGGCGCTCGCCCTGGAGGCGCTCGGGTTCGGGGTGACCCGGCTGACCGCGCGGGTCGTCGTCGGCGCCGACCGGATCGAGGACCGGCCCCGCACCCACATGGCCCTGCTGGCCGAGGTCCCCGGCGACCCCCGGCCGTACCTGGCCGACGTCGGCTTCGGTGCCGTCGGGTCCCTGCTGGAGCCGGTGCCGCTGACCGCGGACACCGAGTTCCGGGACGCCGGGCGCCGGCACCGGCTGGTGCACGTACCGCACCGGGGGCCGCTGCGGATGTGGGTGCTCCAGGCGCACGGGGCGTCGGCGGAGGCCGGCTGGCAGGCGCAGTACGCCTTCACGCTGGAGCCGTTCGAGCAGCCCGACTACGAGGTCATCAACTGGCACATCGCCACGAACCCCCGGTCGCCCTTCGCCCGCCGCCCCTATGTGCAGCGCCTCACGGCGGACGGGCACCTGCTGCTCGACGGCGACCGCGTCACCGAGACCCGCGCCGACGGCACGGTCACCGAACGGAAACCGGGCGACGACACGCAGGTGCGCCGGGTGCTGGCGGAGGAGTTCGGCATCGACGCCCCGGACGGGCTGCGGCTGACCGGCCGGTGACGCGTCCGTGCCCGGGGTGACGTGTTGCGGACTGTGTGCTTCCAGTGGTTTGTGTGAAGCGTTCGGGGATAGCAACTGGACGTCATGCAGCACTTGTTGGGGCACTTCCAGGGGTGCCCCGTCTCATGGAGGGGGAGACATCCGTGCGTATCCGCACCGGGTGGCGACGCAAGGCGGCCGGCGCACTGGCGGGACTGACCGCGGTGGCCGGCGTGACGGTGGGCCTGACGGCACCGGCGCAGGCGGCCGCGGGCACGCCGGTCGCCACGACGGCGTACCGCCACACCAGCGAGGCCGGTGACTACGTCGGACAGGGCGGCAGCGTCGCCTTCACTCCCGCCACGGCCACCATCGGCGTGACGGGGACGGCCGAGCGGGTCCGGCTCCGGCTGCTGACCGACGACACCTGGTGGGAGGTGGAACTCGCCGCACCCAAGGGCGACACCCTCCGCCCGGGCGTCTACCGCGACGTGGAGAAGGCGGCGTTCCGCACGGGCCGCGCGCCGGGGCTGGACGTCGGCGGCGCGGGCCGCAGCTGTGACGACGTCTACGGCCGGTTCTCCGTCAACCAGATCGAGACCGATGCCTCGGGGGCGGTCACCGTCCTCGACGCCACCTACGTCCAGCGCTGCGGGAGTGCCACCGCGCCGGCCCTGAAGGGCACGGTCAAGTACAACGCCTTCCCGCTGTCCTACTCCTACTCGTCCGACCCCGACGACTGGATCGCGCGGGGTGCGAGCGGCACCCACAGCGGCGCGACGAGCATCTTCGGCCTGCGGCCCTGGGCCGGCGGCAGGGGGCTCCAGTACAACGTGGAGGGGAAGCGGGAGGACTTCTCGGCGCTCATGACGCCGCCCACCGGTGCGGTGTTCGAGGCGGGCCGCACCTATCCGATCGCAAGGACCGACTCCGAGGGGGTGGCCGGGTTCAGCGTCTCCGGCAACGGGCGCGGCTGCAACACGGTCACCGGCACGCTGACGATCACCAGGCTGGCCCGTGACGAGGCCGGTGCCGTGACGGCCTTCGCGGCCACGTTCGTCCAGCACTGCGAGGGCGCGGAGGCCGCGCTGCGCGGGACGATCCGCTACTACGCCTGACGGGCTCCGGAACGGACGAGGGAGGCTCGCACCCCGTGCGGGTGCGCGCCTCCCCTGCGTGTCGGCTCAGAGCCGCTCGGGCGTCCTGATGCCCAGCAGGGCCATGCCCCGGTGCAGGGTGCGGGCCGTGACGTCGCACAGGAACAGGCGGTTCTCCACCTGCTGGGGCGTCTCGGCCTTCAGCACCGGGCACTTGTCGTAGAACGTCGTGTACAGCGACGCCAGCTGGTACAGGTACGCGGCCAGCTTGTGCGGGGCGTACTCCGCGGCCGCCTCGAAGACCGTGTCCCCGAACGCGTCCAGGTGCAGGCCCAGCGCACGTTCCGCCGCGTGCAGCTCCAGCTCCGGGTGGGCGGCGGGGCGGACCTCGCCGGCCTTGCGGAGGATGGACTGGATCCGGGCGTACGCGTACTGGAGGTAGACGCTGGTGTCGCCGTTGAGCGAGACCATCTGGTCCAGGTCGAACTTGTAGTCGCGGTTCGGCGACGTCGACAGGTCCGCGTACTTCACGGCGCCGATGCCGACCTGCGCGGCCCGCTCCTGGATCTCGTCCTCGGTGAGGTCCCGCGCCTTCTCCCGCACGACCTGCGCGGCCCGCTGTACGGCCTCGTCCAGCAGGTCCTCCAGACGCACGGTCTCGCCCGCACGCGTCTTGAAGGGCTTGCCGTCGGCGCCGAGCACCGTGCCGTAGCCCATGTTGTGCGCGGTGACGTCGTCGTTCAGCCAGCCGGCCCGGCGGGCGGTCTCGAAGACCATCCTGAAGTGCAGCGACTGGCGCACGTCGACGACGTACAGCAGCGTGGTCGCGTGCAGGTCCTGGACGCGGTTGCGGATCGCGGTCAGGTCGGAGGCCGCGTAGCCGAAGCCGCCGTCCGCCTTCTGCACGATCAGCGGGACCGGCTGGTCGTCCTTGCCGCGGATCTCGTCGAAGAACACCACGAGAGCGCCCTCGGAGCGCACCGCGACGCCCGTCTCCTCCAGGATGCGGGCGGTCTCGGGCATGCCCTCGTTGTACGCGGACTCGCCGACGATCTCGTCGTCGCGGATCTCCATGTCGAGCTTCTCGAAGACGGAGTAGAAGTACACCTTCGACTCGTCCACGAACTGCTGCCACAGCTCCAGCGTCTCCTTGTCGCCGGACTGGAGGGCGACGACCCGCTTGCGGGCCCGCTCCTTGAACTCTTCGTCCGCGTCGAAGACAGCGCGCGACGCCTTGTACACCCGGTTGAGGTTCGACATGGCCTGCTCGCCGTCGACGTCCTCGGCCGGGGCCAGCTCGCCGGGGTGCTCGAACAGGTACTGGATGAGCATGCCGAACTGGGTGCCCCAGTCGCCGATGTGGTGCCGGCCGATCGTCCGCTCGCCGGTGAAGTCGAGCATGCCGCGCAGGGCGTCGCCGATGACGGCCGACCGCAGGTGGCCGACGTGCATCTCCTTCGCCACGTTCGGCTGGGCGTAGTCGACGACCGTGACGCCCGCGTCCTCCTTCAGCGGCACGCCGAGGCGCTCGCCGTCCGCGAGCCGCGCGGCGAGGTTCGCGGTGATCGCCCGGTCGGCGACGGTGACGTTGAGGAAGCCGGGGCCCGAGACCTCGACGTCCTTGATCAGCTCGTCGCCGGTCGTGATGTGGGCGACGACCTCGGTCGCCAGCTCACGCGGGTTGGCCTTCGCCTTCTTGGCCAGGGCGAGGATGCCGTTGGCCTGGTAGTCCGCCCGGTCGCTTCGTCGCAGCAGCGGGTCCGCGCCGGCGGCCTCCGGCCGGGTGGCCGTGAGGGCGGACGCGAGGTGCTGCCGGACGGAGTCGCTGAGGGACGTGACCGAGGCCATGGAGTGGCTGCCGTTCTGCTCGGGTTCCTGGAAGTAGTACAGAAACCGAGTATCCCATGCGGTGAAAAGCGGTTTTCGCGGATGCGCGCCGGGCTGGGAGAATGGAGCGGTCAGCCGTGCGACCCGTACCGGCTGCTCCCGGAGAAGTTTCAGGAAAGAGGACGTGCCGATCGTGGCTCAGAGCACAGAGACCACCGACTGGGTCTCCCGTTTCGCGGACGAGGTCATCGCCGAGTCGGAGCGTCGTGCCCCGGGCAAACCGGTCGTCGTCGCGTCCGGCCTCTCCCCCTCCGGCCCCATCCACCTGGGCAACCTGCGCGAGGTCATGACGCCGCACCTGGTCGCCGACGAGGTCCGCCGCCGCGGCCGCGAGGTCCGGCACCTGATCTCCTGGGACGACTTCGACCGCTACCGCAAGGTGCCGGCCGGTGTCCCCGGCGTCGACGAGACCTGGGCCGAGCACATCGGCAAGCCGCTGACCTCCGTCCCGGCGCCCGAGGGCTCCGCCCACCCCAACTGGGCCGAGCACTTCAAGGCCGCCATGGTCGAGGCACTGGCCGAGCTCGGCGTGGAGTTCGACGGGATCAGCCAGACCGCGCAGTACACCTCCGGCGTCTACCGCGAGCAGATCCTGCACGCCATGAAGCACCGGCGGGACATCGACGCGATCCTCGCCCAGTACCGGACCAAGAAGGCCCCGGCGAAGAAGCAGCAGCAGAAGCCGGTCGACGAGGCCGAACTGGAGGCCGCGGAGGGCTCCGGCGCCGCCGCCGAGGACGACGGCAGCTCCGGCTCCGCCGGGTACTTCCCCTACAAGCCGTTCTGCGGCAACTGCGAGAAGGACCTCACGACGGTCACGGGGTACGACGACGACTCGACCGAGCTGACGTACGCCTGCACCGCCTGCGGCTTCTCCGAGACGGTCCGCCTCAGCGAGTTCAACCGCGGCAAGCTGGTCTGGAAGGTCGACTGGCCGATGCGGTGGGCGTACGAGGGCGTGATCTTCGAGCCCAGCGGTGTCGACCACTCGTCCCCCGGGTCGTCGTTCCAGGTCGGCGGGCAGATCGTCGGCATCTTCGGCGGCGAGCAGCCGATCGGCCCGATGTACGCCTTCGTCGGCATCAGCGGCATGGCGAAGATGTCCTCGTCCAAGGGCGGCGTGCCCACCCCGGGCGACGCCCTGCAGATCATGGAGCCGCAGCTGCTGCGCTGGCTGTACGCCCGCCGCAGGCCCAACCAGTCCTTCAAGATCGCCTTCGACCAGGAGATCCAGCGGCTCTACGACGAGTGGGACCGCCTGGACGCCAAGGTGGCCGACGGCAGCGCCCTGCCCGCCGACGTCGCCGCGTACGAGCGCGCGGTGCGCACGGCCGCCGGTGAGCTGCCGCGCACGCCCCGGCCGCTGCCGTACCGGACGCTCGCGTCCGTGGCCGACATCACCGCCGGCCACGAGGACCAGGCGCTGCGCATCCTCAGCGAGCTCGACCCGGCGAACCCGCTGGGCTCGCTGGCCGAGGCCCGGCCGCGCTACGACAAGGCCGAGGCGTGGATCAACACCCACGTCCCCGCCGACCAGCGCACCGTCGTCCGCGACGAGCCCGACGCCGAGCTGCTGAAGTCCCTCGACGAGCCGTCCCGGCAGTCGCTGCGGCTGCTGCTCGACGGCCTGGCCGAGCACTGGTCGCTGGACGGGCTCACCCACCTGGTCTACGGCGTGCCCAAGGTCCAGGCCGGGTTCTCCGCCGACGCCACGCCGAAGGAACTGCCGCCGGAGATCAAGACCGCCCAGCGGACCTTCTTCGCGCTGCTGTACCACCTGCTCGTCGGCCGCGACACCGGCCCGCGCCTGCCCACGCTGCTGCTGGCGGTCGGACAGGACCGCGTGCGGACGCTGCTGGGGGAGTAGGCCCGCCGGTCGGAATGTGAGAGGGGGCGCCCGGCTTCGGCCGGGCGCCCCCTCTCACGTCCGTGTCCCTGCGGTCCCGGGCGTGTCCCCTGTGGTGGGGCAGCGCGTCCCCCGGGTCAGCGGGTCAGTGCGAAGCCCGCGAAGAGGACGCCGACCAGGCAGACCGCGAAGAAGGCGAGATGCCGGCGCGGCGGCCTGATGTGGTCCGTCGCCTCGCCCCTGCGCCACCGTTCGAGGATCTCCGCGAACATCCTCCGCTGGGGGAGCAGGCCGAGGGTCAGGCCGATGTGGGCGCACGCGTACATGACGAGCGCTCCGGCCAGGCCTATGCCCTGCGACCGGCAGACGACGACCAGGAACGCGCCGCCCACGACCATGACCGCCGGGAAGGCGATGCGGAACCCCCGCAGGGGGATCCAGCTGCCCAGGGCGCAACTCGACAGGGCGGTGGCCGCCGCGGCCAGCAGCCACAGCCAGCCGATGGGTACGGACGTGAGCATGAGAGGTGCCCTTCTGCACCGGCGGGGGCCCGCCCGGGGGGGCGGGGCCGGGCCCCCCCGCCCGCTGACCGGGGGGGGGTGAACCGGCGCTAACCCCCAAACGGGACACACCGTACCCCTGGTTGGGGCGATGGTGTCGCGGCCCCGCGGCGGGACCCC
>NZ_JBIDAN010000023.1:0-17244 GCF_043202495.1 Streptomyces sp. NPDC048185 | reverse complement strand
ATGATGACGGCGCCGAAGACGACCATGCCGATGAGCACGCGATGCGTACGTGTCAGCTGAAGTGGCGCGGCCACCCGTACTCCCCTCCCAGTGCCTGTTGTTGCGCGCAACAGGGTGGCACATCTGTGCGGGTGCCGGGTGGCCGGTGGGTCTTCGACGGCCTCCCGACGACCGTCAGCTCTTGCCCGACGTGGCCGACGACTTGGGCGACCCGGACGACGGGGAACCCGACTTCGACGGCGCCTCGGACGCCGACTTCGACGCCGACGGTGCCGCGGAAGGCGACGACGAGCCGCCCGGGGCGCTGCCGTTGGCGGCCGTCACCGAGGCCACCGCCTCCTTGGCCGCCTTCTGGGCGTCCTTGGCCAGGTCGTCGGCGTCCGGCGTCTTGTCACCGGCCAGACCCGCGCCGTTGTAGTCGACGGTGACGACGACGTTCTCGACGCGCGCCACGACCGTCTGCTGCCTGAAGGTGCCTTCCTTCTTCTTCAGGTCGTAGCGCACGACCGCGGCCTCGTCGCCCGTGCCGCTCACCGGAGTCGTCTTCACGCTCTGCGCGCCGTCGGCGGTCTGCGCGTCCTTGAGCTGCTTCATGTAGTGGTCGCGCGCCAGCTCGTCGCCCGCGCCGCGCGTCACGTCCGACTCGAAACGCAGCATCGACACGCTCAGCCAGCGGAACTGCGAACCCTTCACGCCGTTGTCGTCGAGGCTGTCCCAGGAGCAACTGCCGCGCGTCGCGGTGTCGTTCGACGCGCCCTCCTTGCCGGAACCGGCCTTCGGCACCAGCTCTTCCAGCGTCTTCTTCGACAACGTCGCACACGGCTCCGGAAGCTTCCCGTACGCCGCCGCCTGCACCGTCGGGGACGGGCTCGCGGACTTCGACGCGGCCGTCTTCTCCGCCGCCTTGTCCTTGCCGTCGCCCGAGCCGGAGTCCGAGGAGCAGCCGGCTGCCACCAGCATCACGGGTACGGCGGCCGCGCAGACAAGGACGCGGGTGAGTCGCTTCGCTCGCTGATCTCGCTGGTCACGCTGGGCTCGTCGCTGCATGGTTCCTTCACTCATGGCACTCGTGGTTCCTGCGTTCGGATCGGGTCCGAGGGGTCACGGTACGCGCCCGGCACCGCGCACGGCCCGGCTTCCCGTGCTTCACGGGCGCGGCACACCGCGCCGGGGACGGGCTCAACCACCCAGCGAATCCGCCAGCTGAGAGGCCAGTTTCCGCGCCCTGTCCTGCAGTTCCTTGCTGTCGGGCACGACTCCGACCGTCGCCGGCTGCTCCGCGTACTCGATGGTCACCATCACGTTCGACGTGCGGAACGCCACAGTCACCGTGCGCCGTTTCGCCGTCGAACCGGAGCTGCTCAGCTCGTCGTCGAGGAACGCCTCGTCGCCCAGGTCGTCCAGGAGGCGCGGCTGGAGGTCGGTGGGGGTGCCGTCGGAGGCGGACGGGCTCGACGAGGGCGAGGCGGGCGACGGGGAACCCGAGGCCGACGCGGAGGGCGAGGCGCTCGGACCGGTGGACGGCGTGCCGGACGACGGCGTGCCGGACGGGGACCCGGAGCCCGACGCGGACCCCGACGCGGACTCCGAGCCCGACTCCGAGACGACCGGCTCGGGCAGGTCGGCCGCCTCCACCTGCTCGGCGAACAGCTGCTCGGCCTGACTGTCGTCGCTCACGGAGTTGTCGTACGACACGACCCGCTCGAAGTCGACGAAGAGGTGGTCCGTGGCGTCCGCCGACTCGACCTTCCAGCGGCAGCCGACCTTGCGGTCGGTGTCGTACGCGAGCGTCGGCTCGCCCCCGTACGCCTTCTCGCGCTGCAGCTCGTCCGGGATGTCCTGGATGCCGGGCAGCAGCGCGTCGAGCGTCTTGTGGCCGACCGCGAGGCACGGCTCCGGGAGCGTGCGGTACTTGCCGGGCTGGGCCGCCTCACTGGCGACACCGGGCCGGCCGGGGTTGGAGTTGTCCGTCGTGACGCCGTCGTCCGAGCCGCCGGTGCAGCCGGCCAGCAGCGCCGCCAGGAGGGCGGCGACGCCGGGTACGTAGGCCTTCCGCTGCACGGTGCGGCTCCTCTCGCCGGTGTGGCTGTGGTCGGTGCTCCAGTGTCCCCGCTGGTTATTCGCTTGCCGCGCGGGGGCGCGCCCTGCAGACAATGTGTATCGCACGCGCCGCCGTGAACGCCGGTCAGCTGTCTCTTTGGCTGCCCTTGGCGACGGTTCTGCGCTTTGAGACTTCTGTTGCTTTTCCGGGGGAATGAGGACGATATGTCGTACGTGGAGATGCCGGGCGCGAAGGTGCCGATCCGGATGTGGACCGACCCGGCGACGGTCGAGGACGTGGCGCTGCAGCAGCTGCGCAACGTCGCGACCCTGCCGTGGATCAAGGGCCTGGCGGTCATGCCGGACGTGCACTACGGCAAGGGTGCGACGGTCGGGTCCGTGATCGCGATGCGGGGGGCGGTGTGCCCGGCGGCGGTGGGTGTGGACATCGGCTGCGGGATGTCGGCGGTGAAGACGTCCCTGACGGCGAACGACCTCCCGGGCGACCTGTCGCGGCTGCGGTCGAAGATCGAGCAGGCGATCCCGGTGGGCCGCGGGATGCACGACGACCCCGTCGACCCGTCCCGCTTCCACGGCCTGGCGACCGCGGGGTGGGACGACTTCTGGGGACGCTTCGACGGGGTGGCGGAGGCGGTCAAATTCCGTCACGAGCGCGCCGGGAAGCAGATGGGAACGCTCGGAAGCGGCAACCACTTCGTCGAAGTCTGCACGGATACGTCCGGTGCGGTCTGGCTGATGCTGCACTCCGGTTCCCGCAACATCGGCAAGGAACTGGCCGAGCACCACATCGGCGTGGCCCAGAAGCTCCCGCACAACCAGGGCCTGGTCGACCGGGACCTCGCGGTGTTCGTCGCGGACACCCCGCAGATGGCGGCGTACCGCAACGACCTGTTCTGGGCGCAGGAGTACGCGAAGTACAACCGCACCCTGATGATGGCGCTCCTGAAGGACGTGGTCCGCAAGGAGTTCAAGAAGGCGAAGCCGGTCTTCGAGCAGGAGATCTCCTGCCACCACAACTACGTGGCGGAGGAGCGGTACGACGGCATGGACCTGCTGGTCACCCGCAAGGGCGCGATCCGCGCCGGGTCCGGGGACTACGGGATCATCCCGGGCTCCATGGGCACGGGTTCGTACATCGTCAAGGGCCTCGGCAACGACAAGTCCTTCAACTCCGCCTCCCACGGCGCGGGCCGGCGCATGAGCCGGAACGCGGCCAAGCGGCGCTTCTCCACCCAGGACCTGGAGGAGCAGACGCGGGGCGTGGAGTGCCGCAAGGACTCCGGCGTCGTGGACGAGATCCCGGGCGCCTACAAGCCGATCGAGCAGGTCATCGACCAGCAGCGCGACCTCGTGGAGGTCGTGGCGAAGCTGAAGCAGGTCGTCTGCGTGAAGGGCTGACGCCCGGGGCCGCCGTCCGGCGTCAGCCCTCGCGGTGGACCTTCGTGTTCGAGGCCTGGGCGCGGGGGCGGACGACCAGGAGGTCGATGTTGACGTGGGCGGGGCGGGTGACCGCCCAGGTGATGGTGTCGGCGACGTCGTCGGCGGTCAGGGGCTCGGGGACGCCCTGGTAGACCTTGGCCGCCTTCTCCGTGTCGCCGGCGAAGCGGGTCAGGGCGAACTCGTCGGTCTTGACCATGCCGGGCGCGATCTCGACGACGCGCACCGGACGGCCGACGATCTCCAGGCGGAGGGTCTCGGCGAGGACGTGCTCCGCGTGCTTGGCGGCGACGTAGCCCGCGCCGCCCTCGTAGGTGGCGAAGCCGGCGGTCGAGGAGACGATCACGACCGTGCCGTCGCCGCTCGCCTCCAGCTTGGGCAGGAGGGCCTGGGTGAGGTTGAGGGTGCCGAGGACGTTCGTCTCGTACATGCGGCGCCAGTCCTCCGGGTCGCCGGTGGCCACCGGGTCGGCGCCGAGCGCGCCGCCCGCGTTGTTGACGAGGACGCCGACCGCCTTGAACGCGGTCGCGAACTCGTCGACCGCGGCGCGGTCGGTGACGTCCAGGGGATAGGCCGTCGCCTTGTGGCCCGCGGCCTGGATCTCCTCCGCCAGCGCCTCGATGCGGTCCTTGCGGCGGGCGGTGAGGACGACGCGGTAGCCGGCGGCGGCGAGCTGCCGGGCCGTTGCGGCGCCGATGCCGCTGCTCGCACCCGTGACGACGGCGATGCGGGAGGCGGCGGACGGGGCGGCTGCGGTGGCCATGGGGCTGCTCCTCGGGTGGGGCGACGGTTGTACGGTCGGTCGCCGCCCAGCGTAGTCAGGCGCCGTTGCGCGGCGCCCACATGATCAGGGCCATCCCGGCCAGGCAGACCAGCGCGCCCGCGATGTCCCAGCGGTCGGGGCGATAGCCGTCGGCGACCACGCCCCACAGGATCGAGCCGGCGACGAAGATGCCGCCGTACGCGGCGAGGATGCGGCCGAAGTGGGCGTCGGGCTGGAAGGTGGCGACGAAGCCGTAGGTGCCGAGGGCGAGGACACCGCCGGCCGCCCAGAGCCAGCCGCGCTGCTCGCGCACGCCCTGCCAGACCAGCCAGGCGCCGCCGATCTCGAAGAGGGCGGCGACGGCGAAGAGGGCGGCGGAGCGCAGGACGACCATGCGGGCAGCTTCGCACGGCGGGGGCGTGGGGCGGGGCCGGGGGAGGGGGACGGAATAACGTCCGGGGGCAGGTCGTTCGACGGGTATAGTTGAAGCGTCAACAACCTGGAGGTTGAGCGATCATGCAGTTCGGCATCTTCACCGTCGGTGACGTCACTCCGGACCCGACGACCGGGCGTACGCCGACCGAGCGTGAGCGCATCAAGGCCATGGTCGCCATCGCGCTGAAGGCCGAGGAGGTCGGGCTCGACGTCTTCGCGACCGGCGAGCACCACAACCCGCCGTTCGTGCCCTCGTCGCCGACCACCATGCTCGGCTACATCGCGGCGCGCACCGAGCGGCTGATCCTGTCCACCTCCACCACCCTGATCACCACGAACGACCCGGTGAAGATCGCCGAGGACTTCGCGATGCTCCAGCACCTGGCCGACGGCCGGACGGACCTGATGATGGGGCGCGGCAACACCGGCCCGGTCTACCCCTGGTTCGGCAAGGACATCCGCGAGGGCATCGACCTGGCCGTCGAGAACTACGCCCTGCTGCACCGGCTGTGGCGCGAGGACGTCGTGAACTGGGAGGGCAAGTTCCGCACCCCGCTCCAGGGCTTCACGTCCACGCCCCGCCCGCTGGACGGCGTCGCGCCGTTCGTCTGGCACGGTTCGATCCGCTCCCCGGAGATCGCCGAGCAGGCGGCGTACTACGGCGACGGCTTCTTCCACAACAACATCTTCTGGCCCGCCGACCACACCAAGCGCATGGTCGAGTTCTACCGGAAGCGCTACGCCCACTACGGGCACGGCACGCCCGAGCAGGCGATCGTCGGCCTCGGCGGCCAGGCGTTCATGCGGAAGAACTCGCAGGACGCGGTGCGCGAGTTCCGGCCCTACTTCGACGTCGCGCCGGTCTACGGGCACGGCCCGTCGCTGGAGGAGTTCACCGAGCAGACGCCGCTGACCGTCGGCTCGCCGCAGCAGGTGATCGAGAAGACCCTCGCCTTCCGCGAGTACGCCGGTGACTACCAGCGCCAGCTCTTCCTGATGGACCACGCGGGGCTGCCGCTGAAGACCGTGCTGGAGCAGCTCGACCTGCTCGGCGAGGAGGTCGTGCCGGTGCTGCGCGAGGAGTTCGCTAAGAACCGCCCGGCGAACGTCCCGGACGCCCCCACCCACGCCTCGCTGCTGGCGGGCGCGAAGAACGCCGAGCAGGAAGGAGCACGCGCATGAAGCTCGTCGTCGTCTCCGCGGGACTGAGCGTCCCGTCCTCCACCCGGCTGCTGGCCGACCGGCTGGCCGCCGCGACCGCCGGGCGTGTCCCGGCCGAGGTACGGGTCGTGGAGCTGCGCGACCTCGCGGTGGAGATCGCGCACACCTTCACCAACGGCTTCCCCGGGCGGGAGCTGTCCGCCGCCTTCGACGCCGTACGGGCGGCCGACGGCCTGATCGTCGTCACGCCGGTGTTCTCGGCGTCGTACAGCGGGCTGTTCAAGTCGTTCTTCGACGCCCTGGGCGCCACCGAGCCGGACGCACTGGCCGGGAAGCCGGTGCTGATCGCGGCGACCGGCGGCACGGCCCGGCACTCGCTGGTGCTGGACCACGCGCTGCGCCCGCTCTTCGCCCACCTCAAGGCCGTCGTCGTCCCCACCGGCGTCTACGCCGCCTCCGAGGACTGGGGCGCCGAGGGGCTGGACGCGCGGATCGAACGGGCGGCGCAGGAGCTGGCCGCGCTGATGACCGGGCTGTCGACGGTCCGGAAGCCGGCCGGGGACGACCCCGAGGTCGTGCCCTTCGAGGAACGCCTCGCCGCGCTGCGGCCCGCCGGGTGAGATCTGGGTAAGAAGCCCGGCCGCCCGGTCGCGGCGCCCGGGGCCTTGGCAGACTGGACGGGTGCCCCGGACTGTTCTGCTCGCCGAAGACGACCGCGCCATCCGGCATGCCCTGGAGCGCGCCCTCACTCTGGAGGGCTACCGGGTCACCGCGGTCGCCGACGGTGTGGAGGCGCTGGCGCAGGCGCACCGCGGCCGCCCGGACGTGCTGGTCCTGGACGTGATGATGCCGGGCATCGACGGCCTCCAGGTCTGCCGGGTGCTGCGCGCCGAGGGCGACAGCACGCCCATCCTGATGCTGACGGCGCTCGTGGAGACCGCGGACCGCATCGCGGGCCTGGACGCGGGCGCCGACGACTACGTGGTCAAGCCGTTCGACGTCGAGGAGGTCTTCGCCCGGCTGCGGGCGCTGCTGCGCCGCACCGACCGCACGGAGACGGACGGCACCGGGGACGCCCCGGCGGCGGGGGAGGACGTACCCGGGCAGGGCCCCGAGCGCGGGGAGCCCGACGCCCGGTACCTGGAGGCGGCCGGGCTGCGCATGGATCCGGGGGCCCGCCGGGCCTGGCGGGGCGAGCGGGAGCTGGAGCTGACCCGCACCGAGTTCGAGCTGCTGGAGCTGCTGGTCCGCAACGCGGGCATCGTGCTCGACCACTCCACGATCTACGACCGCATCTGGGGCTACGACTTCGGCCCCGGTTCGAAGAACCTCGCCGTCTACGTCGGCTATCTGCGCCGCAAGCTCGACCAGCCGGGCGCGCCACAGCTGATCCAGACCGTGCGCGGGGTGGGTTACGTGCTGCGGGAGGGCTGAGTGGGTGCCTGGCCCCGACCGGGCGGACCGGCCGGCCGGGGGCGGCGGCCGCGGCTGCGGTCGCTGCGGACCACGTTCGCGGTGTCGTTCGCGACGGTCACGGCCGTGGTCACGGTCCTCGTCGGCGTGCTGTCGTACAACGCCGCCGCGCGGCTGGTGCGGGTGGACCAGGAGTCCGTGTTCGACCAGGTCGTGCAGGACCTGCGGGCCGAGGTGCGGGCGCGGCCGATGTCGCCCGGCGACTTTTCCTCGTCGGCGCCCGGCCACGACATCGTGCGCCCGGCCCGTACGGACGTGCAGGTACTGGGGCCGGGCGGCGGGGTCTCCGACCCGGCCGGGCGCCGGCTGCCGGTGACCGACGAGGACCGGCGGACGGCGGGGGCCGCGGTGGCCGGGCGGATGGTGCAGCACAAGGACGTGGACGTCGGTCACGACGTCTACCGGATCGCGACCGTCGCCCTCGGTGACGGCCGGGGCGCCGTGCAGGTGGCGCAGGAGTTCAGCGACACCGAGGACCTGCTGCGGGCGCTGCAGCGGCGCACGCTGGTGCTGATGGCCGCGGTGGTCACGGCCGCCGGCCTGTGCGGCTGGTGGCTGGCCCGGCGGATCACCCGGCGCCTGATCGCCCTGACCTCGGCCGCCGAGGACGTCGCCCGTACCCGGCGGCTCGGCATCCAGGTGCCGGTCACCGGGCACGACGAGGTGGGCCGGCTGGGCCGTGCCTTCGACCGCATGCTGGGCCGGCTCGCCCAGTCGGAGGAGGACCAGCGGCGCCTGGTCCAGGACGCGGGTCACGAGCTGCGCACCCCGCTGACCTCCTTGCGTACCAACATCTCGCTGCTGCGCCGCATCGACGAGCTCCCGCCCGCCGCGCGCGAGGAGCTGGTCGCCGACCTGGGGCAGGAGGCCCGGGAGCTGACCGACCTGGTCAACGAGCTGGTCGAGCTGGCGGCGGGCCAGTCCGGGACGGAGCCGGTGCGGCGGGTCGACCTCGGCGGGATCGCCCACGAGGTGGCGACCCACGCGCGCCGCCGCACCGGGCGCGAGATCAGCGTGCGGGTCTGCGGCGACACGACGACGGACGGCCGGCCCGTCATGCTGACCCGGGCGATCTCCAACCTGGTCGAGAACGCCGCGAAGTTCGACCGGGCCGGCACGGGTCCCATCGAGGTCACCGTCGCCGGCCCGGCCCGCCCGGGTGCGATCCGGGTCGAGGTCCGCGACCGCGGGCCCGGCATCACCGACACCGACCTGGTGCGTGTCTTCGACCGCTTCTACCGTGCCGCCGACGCCCGCTCCCAGCCCGGCTCGGGCCTCGGCCTGTCCATCGTGCGGGAGGTCGCGCTGGCGCACGGCGGGGCGCCGTTCGCCTTCCGGCGGGACGGGGGCGGGTCGGTGATCGGGTTCACGGTGGGGGAGGTCCCGGCTCACGACGAGCCACCGGGTGGCGGCGCGGGCTGACGGCCTGCGGGTCGTGCACGGGGAGGGGCGCCCGGCGCGACGAGGTGCCACCGCGCCTGTGCGTCCGGGCTCCCGTTCCCCGGTCCGGCAGTGCGCCGCCTCCGGGGCCGGACCGTCGTATACCCCCCGGGGGGGGGGGGGGGGGGGGGGGGCGGGCGCGGCCCCCCGCGGCCCCCCCCCCCCCCCGCCCCACCCCCGGGGCGGCGGGCCCCCCCGGGGGGGGGGCCCCCCCCGCCCCCCCCCCACCGCCCGCGTGGGGTCCGGCCCGTCAGCTTGTGGGGGCCCCCCCCCCCCGGGGGGGCCCGCCCCGGGGGGGGGGCGCGGCCCCCCCCCGGCCGGATCAGCGGTCGGCTGTCATCCTGCGATCACCCGAAAAGGGAACTCAGCGTACCCGTGATGGGCGAGATGATGTCGCTGCCGAGCTGCGTGACCCGCTTGGCGACGGGTGACACCACGCCCTCCAGCGTGGCCCCGATCCACTTGGACTGGCCGAACGTGAGCAGTCCCAGGCTCGTTCCGACGAGGGAGCCCGCGAACTCGGCGCTGCCGAAGCCGTGCTCGATGCCGGTGAACAGCGTGCTGAGCCCGGCCGAGGCCAGGGACACCCAGCCGGAGATGCCCGCGGCGAGGGCGACGGCCGGCGCGAACGGACCGGTCCACGGCGCGACGAAGGCGAGGCCGGCGGCGAGGAAGCCGGAACCGATGCTGATCCAGTTGAACGCGTCGGCGTAGAACTGGGCGTCGTTCCACCATTCGTCGCTGTCGCCGCCGCTGCCGCCCGAGTTGGTCTTGTCGTGGGTCGGGCTGTCGGCCGGGTTCTTCCCCTCCTCCCTCGCCCTCTTCGCCGCCTCGGCGGCCTTGCGCGCGGCCTCCGCCGCCTCCGCCCTGCGCTTCTCGGCGACGATGCGGCGCGCGTCGGTGGCCGCCGCCGCGGCCGTCCTCGCGTCCCGGCCCGCAGCGATCGCGGACTGGCGCGCGCTGTTGGCCGAGGCCTGGGCACTGTAGGACGAGCGCAGGGCGCTGCGCGCGGAGTCGATGGCGCGGTTCGCCGAGTAGTTGGCCGCACGGCCGGCCTTGCGGGCCGTCGCCGCCGCCGCCTTGGCCCGGTCGGCGGACGCCTGGGCGGCCTGGGCGGACTTGTCCGCGTCGTCGGCGTTCTGCCTGGCCTGCGCGGCGTAGGTGTCGGCCTGCTTCGCGGAGGCGATGGCCGCGTCCGCCCACTCCTTGGCCTTGTCCGCCGCGTTGCGCGCCTCGGCGGCGGCCTTCGAGGCGAGCTGCGCGTCCTCCTGTGCCTTGTAGGCGATCTTCGCGGCCGCGGCGATGGCACCGCGCATCGCGGCGATGTGCGTGGCCGAGTCGTGGTCGAGCTGGGCGGCCTTGTGCTGCGCGAGGGCGATGAAGTTGCGGCGCATCCACGTCGGGCCCTCGAGGGCGACCTCGGCGTAGGCCTTCGTGTAGATGCCGCCGGAGTTGAGCAGTGTCGCCGTGGCGACCCCGTCGTCGTCCCGCTGCGCGTCGGCGAGGGCGGTCTCGAAGAAGTGCCGCAGGGCCGCGGGGGTGTTCGCGTCGAGCGCGGCGTTGGCCGCGGCCCTGACGGCCTGCCCGGGGTTGGTGGACAGGATCGTGGCGATGCTGACGCGGTAGTCGTCGGCCGCGGCGGCGACGAGACCGTCGGTCAGGAACGCCTTCACGGCACCGGCGGTTCCGCTGGTGAGCGCGTCGTGCACGGCGGTTCCGACCTCGGCGGAGCCCACCTCCGCGATGTGCAGGGCGGTCTCCCGGTCGTCCTGGTCCTCGGCGAGGGCCCGATCGGCGTCGATCCAGGCGTGGATGTCCGCGTCCGTGCCGGCCAGGGCGAACTGGGCGGCCTCGCGGGCCCAGGCGCCCTTCGCGGCGGCCATGCCCATGGCCGCCTTGCGGCCCAGTGTGGCGGCCAGCCCGAGGTCACCGTCGGCCAGCGCCTTCTCGGCGCTCGCGATCCGGTCCTTGAGGTCCTGCGCGGTCTGCTGGTCCTGGGTGCGCAGGTTCGCCTGTGCCGCTCGCTCCTCGGCCTCCGCCTGGGCGAGCAGTCTCGCCTCTTCCAGGCCGTCCTTCCTGTCCTCCTCAAGGCGGGCCGCCTCCGCCTCCCGGGCCGCCTGTTCCACCGCCTGGGCGTCCGCGACGGCCTTGGTGGCGGTCTCGGCGGCCTTGATCGCCTCGGCGGCGTGCGCGGTGGACTTGTTGGCGTAGTCGATGGCCTGACCCGCGTACTTGACCGCTTCCTCGGCCGCGTCGGCGGCCTTGTCGGCGTGTGCCGCCGCGGAGTTGGCGGCGTCGCGTGCGGAGCGTGCCGCGGTGGCCGCCTTGTTGGCCAGGGCCTGGGCCGTGGAGGCGGCGTTGGTGGCGCGGTTGGCGGCGGCGTTCGCGATCGCGGCCTGGCGCTTGGCCTCCGCGGCCTCGGACTGGGCGGCGCCCGCTGCGGAGGCGGCCTGCGCGGAGGCGCTGGCGGCGGCGGCCGCGTTGCGGGCGGCGGACGCGGCGGCGGATCCGGCACCGGCCGCCTGCGTGGCCGCGGTGGCCGCGTAGTCGGCGGCCTTCGCCGCGGTACGGGCCCGCGCGGCGCCGTTGCGGGCGGCGACCGCGGCGTTCTTCGCCGCACTGGCCTTGGACGCGTCCTTGGAGGCCGCGATCGCCGCACTGTAGGCGCGGGCCGCGGCATTGCCCGCGGTGGCGGCGGCCTGGGCGGCGGCGGTGGCGGCGTACGAGGCGCGGCGCGAGGCGGTGACGGCGGTCTGCGAGGCGCTGATGGCGCTGCGGGCGGCCTTCGCCGCACCCTGGGCGGCGCTCGCGGCCTTGCGGGCGGCGGCGCCGGACTTGGCCACGTCGTCCTTGGCCGCCGCGGCCTCCGCCGCGGCCTTCTCGGCCGCCTCCTTGGCCTTCTCCGCGGCCGTCTTGGCCCGCTCGGAGGCCTCCACGGCGAGGTCGGTCTCCGCCTGGGCGCGCTTGCCCTCGCGCTCCACGACGGCGACCAGCTCCTCGATGGTCGCGGCCTCCTGGTCGCGGGCGCGCGCGATGTGCTGCCCGGTGTCCAGGAACCACTCCACTTCCTGCCGGGTGCCGCTGAGCGCGCGGTCCGCGTACTTGCGGACCTCCGGGCCGCCGGACACGAGCATGGCGGAGGCCTCCACCCGCATGTCCTCCTCGCGGGCGGTGAACCGGCCCTCGGACAGGAAGTCCACGAGGGCCTGTTCGGTACCGGCGTCCAGGGCCGCGGACGCCTCGCGCTTGACGCCCTGACCGCCGGTGGCCGAGACCGTGGCGGTGGCCACCTGGAGGTCTTCCAGCAGGGCGGACTTGTAGCCGCCGTCGAGGAAGGCGGACACCGCGCTGTCGCCGCCGTCCAGGGCGGCGGACGCCTCACGGCGCAGTCCCACGCCCGATCTGGAGAGGTAGGTGGCCACCGCGACGCGGTTGTCCTCGGCCGCGACCTTGGGGAGGGTCGTGGCGAGGAAGGTCTGTACGTCCGTGTCCGTGCCGTAGAGCGCGTCCGCCGCGGCGGCCCTGGTCGCCTCGCCGCCCGTCAGCCATGCCCGGACCACCTTGGCCCGCTCGGTGTCCGGAAGTTCGAAGGGCTGGGGCGATTCGTCCGCCGCCTCCGCGGCGCGGGCCGGCAGGGTCAGTACCCCTGGCGTGGCGGCGGCGGCCGTCACGGCGGCGAGGGTGCCGAGCAGGCGCCGTCGGCTCCAGAACACTGTCTCCATGGGGATGTCGTCCTCCAGGTAAGTGCCACAACGGCACTCTGCGGAAATCGATCGTGACGCGACCACCTAGCCATTCATATTTCTTACGCACCGTCAATTGCCTTTTTGCGGGCAGCAGTTGATCCGGTGTGTCGAGGGTCTTTTTTCGGACGCTTTCGATGAGGCCCTGCGCGGATTCTTCCCAAATCCCCTCGGACCGGTATCAGGCGGAAACATTCGCGCCATGTCGGCACTGCCAAAGGAATCGTCACGAGGTCTTCGCACGTCGCTCCGCGACCACCCCGGAAGGTGGCGCGAGTCACACTGATAGTTGAACTCGCGTCCGTTTTCGACTAGTTGGCGTTGTGGACAGAGCGTGAAGAGAGCGGTTGCATGTGATGGTGAGTGGCTCGTGCACGGACTTGCTCGAGCCACCTCTCCCTTGCGCGTCATGGCGAAGTGGGAGCCCTTGCCGGGTATTTCTTCGGCGTGGGCGTCCTTTGGTCGGACGTGTCCTTGGAGTGCCGTCCCCTTAGTCGTGAAGCGTGTCGCCCGGGGAACGGAAACGACGATTTTTGGAGCATGATGAAGGCTCGCGCCGAATCCGCGGAAACCACGGAGAACAAGCAGCGGAAAAGATTACTCGTGCGTACGCTCGCCGCCGCGACGGCGGCCGGCGCACTGGCGTGGGCGGGCCTGTCGGGCGCGCTCACCGGAGCCTCCGCCTCTGCCCAGGACCGTGCCACGTCGACGGTCGCCGACGACGCGCCCGGCTACGCGGTCGAGGACTTCGACTACCCCAACGCCGACAAGATCCTGGCCGAGCAGGGGATCCTGCTCAAGCGCGGTGACGGGCACATCACCCTGGTCGACTGCGCCGGCGGCACGGGCTACATCCAGGTACTGGCCCGGCAGCACGCCGGCACGGTCTGTTTCAAGGTCGTGGGCGACTCCGGCTGGCTGACCCTGGAGATGCCCTCCGTCTACTCGATGCGGGGCAACGACTACACCACCCAGGTCGACATGACGGTGGGCACCGAGGAGAAGTCCTTCGACCTCGAGAAGAACACCTGGACCGCCGTCGGCCAGAGCGCGGACGAACAGGGCCGGGAGCACATGCTCGTGGAGATCCGCTCCGCCAAGTAGTCACCCCGCAGCACGAACAGAGGACCCGACTTCCATGCACTCCACCAGACGCCTGCGCCTCACGGCGCTGGGCGCGACCCTGGCCGCCGCGTCGCTCGCCCTGTCCGCGACGCCGTCCACAGCGGTGACCGGTCCGGCGCTTCCCGCCGCCGACACCACCCACGCCTACACCGCACAGGTGATCGTCGGCGACCACGACCGTGGCTGCTCCGGTGTCCTGGTCGACACCGAGTGGCTGCTGACCGCGGCCAGCTGCTTCGCCGCCAACCCCGCCGCGAGCCTCGCGGTCCCCGCCGGCAAGCCCGCGAAGAAGACCACCGCGACCATCGGCCGCGCCGACCTCACCGGCACCGGCGGGGCGGTCCGCGAGATCGTCGAGCTGGTCCCGCGCACCGACCGTGACCTGGTCCTGGCCCGGCTGAACCGGCCGGTCACCGGGGTCAACCCGATCGCGCCGGCCACCACCGCGCCCACCGCCGGCGAGGAGCTCCGGCTCGCCGGCTACGGCCGCAGCCAGAGCGAGTGGGCCCCGCTCGCCCTGCACACCGGTGCCTTCACCGTGGACGCGTCCGACGCCACCTCCGCCACCGTCACCGGCAAGGACGGCGTGGCCGCGTGCCTGGGCGACACCGGCGGCCCGCTGGTCCGCACCGTCGGCGGCACGCAGCAGCTGGTCGCCCTGGCCAGCCGTTCCTACCAGGGCGGTTGCTACGGCATCGACGAGGCCGAGACCCGCACCGGCGGCACCGCCGCCCGGGTCGACGACCTGGCCTCGTGGATCGCGGGCAAGGTGGGCGCCACCCGCGTCACCGACTTCAACTGCGACGGCGTCGAGGACATCGCCGTGGCCGACCCGACGGCCACCGTCGGCGGCGACGCCAAGGCCGGTCTGGTGCGCCTGGTGTACGGCGGCGGCAAGGGCACCGCCGAGATCAACCAGGACCTCGACTGGGTGCCCGGCGGCTCCGAGGCCGGCGACCAGTTCGGCCAGGCCATCGCCGTCGTCGACTACAACGAGGACGGCTGCACCGACCTCGCCGTCGGCACTCCCCTGGAGAACCTGGGCGAGGCGACCGACGCGGGCATGGCCGACCTCCTCTACGGCGCCCCGGGCGGCCTGGGCACAGGCGTCACCAAGAACACCCACTTCGAGCAGGCCGCCGGCGGCGGCTCCCTCGCCGCGTCCGCCCCCGAGACGGGCGACCACCTGGGCGAGGCGCTCGCCGCCGGGACCACCGCCGCCGGCGAGCCCTTCCTCGCGATCGGCGCGCCCGGCGAGAGCCTGGGCAGCCTCGCCGAGGCGGGCGAGGTGTTCTACGCGCACGGCACCGCCAACGTCACCCTCCATCAGGACCGGCCCGACACCCCGGGCGCCGCGGAGGCGAACGACCGCTTCGGCGCGACCCTCGCCGCCGACGCCAACCACCTGGCCGTCGGCGCCCCCGGCGAGGCCATCGGCACCGACGCCGACGCCGGCGGCGTGGCCGTGTTCTCGCACACCCTCAACGCCGACAAGCGCCCCACCCCCCTGTTCGGACTCGACCAGGACCTGGACGCCGTCTCCGGCGGTGCCGAGCCGGGCGACCTGTTCGGCGCGTCCCTCGCCCTCGTCCCGTACCGCCCGTCGGGCGCGGCGAGCGCGAACGAGTCGATCCTCGCCATCGGCTCGCCGGGCGAGACCCTCGCCGTCGACGGCGCCGACAAGGCACAGGCCGGCAGCGTCACCACCGTGCGCATCACCGCCTCCGGCACCTTCAGCGCGCTCAACTACTACTGGTCGGGCACCGGTGACGACGACGTGTCGGGTGCCGCCGAGGCCGGGGACCACTTCGGCGCCGCCCTCAGCGCCGTCAACACCGCGCCCCGCGCGGTGAGCACCGGCGCCACCCTGAAGCTGGCCGTCGGCATCCCGGACGAGGCACTCGACACCTCGGCGAAGGCCGGTGCCGTGCACGTCTTCTCGCTGCTGGGCTCGCCCGGTGCGAACGACAAGTGGATCCAGTCCGGCGACGGCGACGGCATCCCCGGCGCTCCGGGCGCCAACCAGCGCCTGGGCTCCAGCCTCCACTTCACCGGCACCCACCTGTACGTCGGCATGCCCTACGGTCCCAGCACGTACGGCGCCCTGTACGCCCTGCCGATGGCCAACGTGACCCTCGGCGAGACGAACGCGGCAGCCACCGTCTACCAGCCCGGACAGGGCGGCCTCCCGGCCGCCGGCACCGACTTCGGACACGCCGCCCGGTAGACGACGCACCACCTGACAGAAAAAGGGGGCGCCCGGTGTCCGCCGGGCGTCCCCTTCGTCGTACCGCACACCGGTCAGGCGGGGTGCGTCTCCTCCAGCTCCACGTTGTAGAGGTCCGTGAAACGGCTGACCATGCGCTTCGCCTCCTTCGGCGGGAGCACGATGCCGAACTCGGCCTCGACGTTCTCGCCGAACTCCCGCGGCGTCGGATAACCGCTGCCGGTGATCGACTTCTTGAACACCTGGTAGTACTCCTCCTCGACCGGCTCCGCGACCGGCAGGCCACCGCCGTCGCCCAGCTCACGCGTACGGCCCGGGACGACCGGGATGGGGAAACTGCCGGTCTCCTCCGGGGAGGGCTCCTCGACGGGCGGCTCCTCCTCGTACTGGTCCCGGTACTCGTCGGCCTGCTGCTGCTCCTCGTACCACTGGGCGTACTGCTCGGCCGGGTCGTACGTCGGGTCGTAGCCGCCCTGGTACGCGACCTGGCGGGGGGTGTTGAACCAGGGGCTCTCGTCCGGCTCCGGCTCCGCCTCCGCCTCCGGGCCGTGCTGCGGCCGGGCCGCCTCACCGCCGCGGACCAGCTCGGGACGCTTCTCCCCCGCGGGGGCCGCCGACGGGACCGGCGCCTCGGGCTGCGGCTGCGGCGCGGGCGGCAGCAGCGCCGGCTCGATGCCCGCCGCCGCCAGGCCCGCCGGCGCCGTCTGCGCGAGGGGGACGCCGTAGCGCGCCAGGCGCAGCGGCATCAGGGACTCCACCGGGGCCTTGCGGCGCCAGGCGCGGCCGAAGCGCGAGCGCAGCCGGGCCTGGTACACCAGCCGCTCCTGCTCCAGCTTGATCACCTGGTCGTAGGAGCGCAGCTCCCACAGCTTCATCCGGCGCCACAGCAGGAAGGTGGGCAGCGGGGAGAGCAGCCAGCGGGTGAGGCGGACGCCCTCCATGTGCTTGTCGGCCGTGATGTCGGCGATCCGGCCGACCGCGTGCCGGGCCGCCTCGACGGACACCACGAACAGCACCGGGATCACCGCGTGCATGCCCACGCCCAGCGGGTCCGGCCAGGCAGCCGCGCCGTTGAACGCGATCGTCGCCGCCGTCAGCAGCCACGCCGTCTGACGCAGCAGCGGGAACGGGATGCGGATCCAGGTGAGCAGCAGGTCCAGCGCGAGCAGCACGCAGATGCCCGCGTCGATACCGATCGGGAAGACGTAACTGAAGTTCCCGAAGCCCTTCTTGAGGGCCAGCTCACGGACCGCCGCGTACGAACCCGCGAAGCCGATCCCGGCGATGATGACGGCGCCGAAGACGACCATGCCGATGAGCACGCGATGCGTACGTGTCAGCTGAAGTGGCGCGGCCACCCGTACTCCCCTCCCAGTGCC
>NZ_JBIDAN010000022.1:0-17968 GCF_043202495.1 Streptomyces sp. NPDC048185 | reverse complement strand
TGGGTGTGGGTCGCTCTCTCGGCTCAATTCCGAGGTGGTGCCCCCGGGCCCCTCTTTGGGGGGGTGGGGGCCCCCCCCCCCCCCCCCCGGGCGGGGGGGGGGGCCCCCCCCGCCCCCCCCCGCCACCCCTCACACCTACGGCCTCACGTCGAGGACCGCCGCCTGCGCGCCCCCGGGCGCCGCTCGCTCGGCCGCGTCACCGGGTCGCCGGCGTCCACCGCCGCCGCGCGACGGCGCAGGCCGAAGTCCGCCAGGGCCTCCGCCAGCTTGTGGACGGACGGCTCGGGAGCCATGACGTCCACGCGCAGCCCGTGCTCCTCCGCGGTCTTGGCCGTCGCCGGGCCGATGCACGCGATCACCGTCACGTTGTGCGGCTTGCCCGCGATACCGACCAGGTTCCGCACCGTGGACGACGACGTGAACAGCACCGCGTCGAAGCCGCCGCCCTTGATCGCCTCGCGGGTCGTGGCCGGCGGCGGCGAGGCGCGCACCGTGCGGTAGGCGGTGACGTCGTCGACCTCCCAGCCCAGCTCGATCAGCCCGGCCACCAGGGTCTCGGTGGCGATGTCGGCCCGGGGCAGGAAGACACGGTCGATCGGGTCGAAGACCGGGTCGTAGGGCGGCCAGTCCTCCAGCAGGCCCGCCGCCGACTGCTCGCCGCTCGGCACCAGGTCCGGCTTCACGCCGAAGGCGATCAGCGCCTTGGCGGTCTGCTCGCCCACCGCGGCGACCTTGATGCCCGCGAAGGCACGGGCGTCGAGCCCGTACTCCTCGAACTTCTCCCGGACCGCCTTCACCGCGTTGACCGACGTGAACGCGATCCACTCGTAGCGGCCCGTCACCAGGCCCTTGACCGCCCGCTCCATCTGCTGCGGGGTGCGCGGGGGCTCCACCGCGATGGTCGGCACCTCGTGCGGCACGGCCCCGTACGACCTCAGCTGGTCGGAGAGCGACGCCGCCTGCTCCTTCGTGCGCGGCACGAGGACCTTCCAGCCGAACAGCGGCTTGGACTCGAACCACGACAGCTGGTCACGCCGGGCGGAGGCGCTGCGCTCGCCGACCACGGCTATCACCGGGCGGCCGCCGTCCGGGGACGGCAGCACCTTCGCCTGCTTCAGCGTCTGCGCGACCGTGCCGAGCGTCGCCGTCCAGGTGCGCTGCCGCGTCGTCGTACCGGCGACGGTCACCGTCAGCGGGGTGTCCGGCTTGCGGCCGGCCGACACCAGCTCACCGGCGGCCGCGGCCACCGAGTCCAGCGTCGTCGACACCACGACCGTGCCGTCGGAGGCGCCCACCTCGGTCCAGCAGCGGTCCGACGCCGTACGGGCGTCCACGAACCGCACGTCGGCGCCCTCGGCGTCCCGCAGCGGCACACCGGCGTACGCGGGCACGCCGACGGCGTTCGCGATGCCGGGGACGACCTCGAAGGGCACCCCGGCCGCGGCGCACGCGAGCATCTCCTCGGCGGCGTACGTGTCGAGCCCGGGGTCCCCGGTCACCGCACGCACGACCCGCCTGCCGCCCCGCGCGGCCTCCATGACAAGATGTGCGGCATCCCGCACAGCGGGGACACCGACGGCCGTTGACGCCCCGTCAACAACCGTCAGCTGGGGCGTGCCTGCGCCCGGATCCGACGGATCGGCATCCGTGTGCACCTCGGCGACGCCCTGCCTCGCGTGCGTCCGTACGACGTCGAGCACCTCGTGCTCGGCGACGAGGACGTCCGCGTTCGCCAGCGCCTCCACGGCGCGCAGAGTCAGCAGTCCCGGATCTCCGGGTCCGGCACCGAGGAAGGTGACGTGCCCGTGTTCCGGACAGGCGGGAAAGGTGGTGGGGCTCAATGTGCTCGCTCCCCCATCAGACCGGCCGCGCCCTGGGCGAGCATCTCGGTGGCGAGTTCGCGACCGAGTGCCAGTGCCGCCTCGTGCGTCTGGGGCACGGGACCGGTGGTGGACAGCTGCACCAGCGTCGAGCCGTCGGTCGTGCCGACGACGCCGCGCAGGCGCATTTCCTTGACAGTCTGCCCGTCGGCCAGGAGGTCGGCCAGCGCGCCCACAGGGGCGCTGCAGCCGGCCTCCAGGGCGGCGAGCAGTGACCGCTCGGCCGTCACGGCGGCCCGCGTGAACGGGTCGTCGAGCTCGGCGAGCGCGGCGATCAGCGCAGCGTTGTCCGCGGCGCACTCGATCGCCAGGGCCCCCTGGCCGGGGGCGGGCAGAACCGTGTCGACCGACAGGAAGTCGGTCACCTCGTCGATGCGTCCGACCCGGTTCAGTCCGGCGGCGGCCAGCACGACGGCGTCGAGCTCACCGCTGTGGACGTATCCGATGCGGGTGTCGACGTTGCCCCGGATCGGGACCGTCTCGATCTCCAGTCCGTGGGCGCGGGCGTACGCGTTCAGCTGTGCCATGCGACGCGGCGCGCCCGTGCCTATGCGGGCGCCGCTGGGCAGGTCGGCGAACTTCCGCGCGTCCCGGGCGACGACGACGTCCCGCGGGTCCTCGCGCACGGGGGTGGCCGCGACGACCAGGCCCTCGTGCTCCGCGGTGGGGAGGTCCTTGAGCGAATGAACCGCGAAGTCCACGTCACCCCGCAGCAGGGCCTCGCGCAGCGCGGCGACGAACACGCCCGTGCCGCCGATCTGGGCCAGGTGCTCGCGGGACGTGTCGCCGTACGTGGTGATCTCGACGAGCTCCACGGGCCGTCCGGTCACCTGGCTCACGGCATCCGCCACCTGCCCGGACTGGGCCATGGCGAGCTTGCTGCGCCTCGTCCCCAGTCTCAGTGCCTTCTCAGTCATGCCGGCCCTCGGTTCTTCTCAGTGCTGTTCTCGGTCCGCGAGACGGAGGCCACCGTCTCCTGGTCGAGGTCGAACAGGGTGCGCAGTGCGTCCGCGTACCCGGCGCCGCCGGGCTCGGCGGCGAGCTGCTTGACCCGGACCGTCGGCGCGTGCAGCAGCTTGTCGACCACACGCTTGACGGTCTGGGTGATCTCGGCGCGGTGCTTGTCGTCCAGGCCCGGCAGCCGCCCCTCGAGCCGGGCGATCTCGCCGGCGACGACGTCGGCGGCCATGCTGCGCAGCGCGACGACGGTGGGCGTGATGTGCGCGGCCCGCTGGGCGGCACCGAAGGCCGCGACCTCGTCGCCGACGATCCGGCGGACCATGTCGACGTCCGCGGCCATCGGCGCGTCGGCCGATGCCTCGGCGAGCGACTCGATGTCCACCAGGCGCACACCGGCCAGCCGGTGCACGGCGGCGTCGATGTCGCGCGGCATGGCGAGGTCGAGCAGGAAGAGCACCGGCTGCGGACGCGGCACCTCGGCGACGGGCTCGGGGCGCCTGCGCTCGGGGATCCGGCCGACGCTCGCGGCCGTCGCGGCGAGCGCGGTGATCAGTTCGGCGTCCGCCTCGGCGCCCGGCCGCCCGGTCTCGCGCGGCCGGTCCACGACCGTCCCGCCGGCGGCCCACGCCCCGTGCTGCTCCAGCGTCGCGGCGTCCATGCCGGCCACGGCGGCCTCCCCCATGACGGAGAAGCCGGTCGGCACGGAGGACAGGTCCAGCGGGCAGTTCTCGTCGGCACCGGCGGGGGCACCGGCACCCGGCAGAGGCGTTTCGGCACCCTCCGGCACGGCGGCGGGGGCGGCGTCCGCCGTCGGACGGACACCGTCCGTCCCGGCCACGGCCACGTCCGCGGGCGCGCCGGTGCGGCCCTCCACCGTCGCCGCCACGGCGTCGGCGGTGAGGACCAGCCCGGTGGCCCCGGTGCAGGAGACGGCCACGTCGGCACGTGTCAGCTCGGCCGGCACCGCGTCCATCGGTACCGCGCGGGCCAGCACGTCCGTGTCGTCGCCCTCGGAAAGGATCTCGGCGAGCCGCTCGGCCCGCTCGAAGGTGCGGTTGGCGACCACTATCTCCGCGACCCCGGCCCGCGCCAGCGTGGCGGCGGCCAGCGAGGACATCGAGCCGGCGCCGATGACCAGCGCCTTCTTGCCCCGCGCCCAGGTCTGCACGTCGGCTCCCGCGGCGAGCTGCTCCAGGCCGAAGGTGACCAGGGACTGCCCGGCGCGATCGATGCCGGTCTCGGAGTGGGCGCGCTTGCCGACCCTCAGCGCCTGCTGGAACAGGTCGTTCAGGAGCCGTCCGGCGGTGTGCAGGTCCTGGGCGCGGGCCAGGGAGTCCTTTATCTGGCCGAGGATCTGCCCCTCGCCGACCACCATCGAGTCCAGCCCGCAGGCCACCGAGAACAGGTGGTGGACGGCCCGGTCCTCGTAGTGCACATAAAGATAAGGAGTGAGCTCGTCCAGGCCGACCCCGCTGTGCTGGGCGAGCAGCGTGGACAGCTCGGCGACACCGGCGTGGAACTTGTCCACGTCGGCGTACAGCTCGATGCGGTTGCAGGTGGCCAGCAGCGCGGCTTCGGCGGCCGGTTCGGCGGCGACGGTGTCCTGCAGCAGCTTGCACTGCGCGTCCGCGTTCAGCGAGGCCCGCTCCAGGACGCTGACGGGAGCACTGCGGTGGCTCAGCCCGACGACGAGAAGGCTCATGCCGGCATCACGGCGGGCACGTCCCCGTCGGGTCCCTGGTCGGCGGAGGGCTGCTTGCGGGCGACGGCGGGCGGCACGGCACCGGCGTCGGCCGCGGCCTCCTCACCGGCCTTGCGCTGCTCGTGGAAGGCGAGGATCTGCAGCTCGATGGAGAGGTCGACCTTGCGCACGTCGACGCCCTCGGGGACGTTCAGCACGGTCGGCGCGAAGTTCAGGATGGACGTGACACCGGCGGCCACGAGCCGGTCGCAGACCTGCTGGGCGGCACCGGCGGGGGTCGCGATCACACCGATCGAGACACCGTCGTCCCGGATGATCTTCTCCAGCTCGTCGGTGTGCTGCACGGGGATGCCCGCCACCGGCTTTCCGGCCATCTGCGGGTCGGCGTCGATGAGCGCGGCGACGCGGAAGCCGCGGGACGCGAACCCGCCGTAGTTGGCGAGCGCGGCGCCGAGGTTGCCGATACCGACGATGACGACCGGCCAGTCCTGGGTCAGCCCGAGTTCGCGCGAGATCTGGTAGACGAGATACTCGACGTCGTAGCCGACGCCCCGGGTCCCGTAGGAGCCGAGGTAGGAGAAGTCCTTGCGCAGCTTCGCGGAGTTCACTCCCGCCGCGGCCGCCAGCTCCTCGGAGGAGACCGTGGGCACCGAGCGCTCCGACAGCGCGGTGAGTGCTCGGAGGTACAGCGGAAGCCTGGCGACGGTGGCCTCGGGAATCCCTCGGCTGCGGGTCGCCGGTCGGTGTGTTCGGCCAGTTGCCACGGTGCTCCTGCGGGTAGAGCGGGGCTGTAGGCGGTCATACGTCCCTACATGACCGCCCCGTCGAATGCAGGCTATGTCTTTGTGAACGCGTGCACAAAGATGGTGTCCGATTTGCCCGGCCAACGTGACCGGGGTCACGCGCCCCCGGCGCACGAAACGGGAACCGGCGCATTCGCACCCGCGTTCCTCTCCCATCGGGGGCAAAGCCGCCCACGCTCCTCACGATCAACGCCCCCGAGACCATGTCGCCATCGATCCTAAGCGACCATCCGGACTACTTGGACTGCTCGGTCAGTGCCTTGCGCAGGCGCTCCTCGTTCACACGCCAGAAGGTGTGCTGCCTGCCGTCGACCAGGACGACCGGGATCTGCTCCCAGTACTGGTCATGGAGCCGGCGGTCCTCGGTGATGTCCTTCCCCTCCCAGGGGACACCGAGTTCGGCGCACACCTTCTCGACGACGAGCTGTGCGGCATCACACAGATGACAGCCGGGTTTGCGGATGAGGGTGACGAGATGGTTCTCGGAGTGCGGAGGGGATGGCGGGTTCTGGGCGGTCTCGGGGACCCCGGGCGCCTGCGGGGCCCTGCGGCGGAAGAGGGGACTCATGTCCGCCATTCTCGCGCGGCCCCGGCCGGAGGCGGGTCCTCCGCCGCCGGCCTCACCGCCCGCGGGACCGTCGACCCGACGCGCCGGTCCGCCCGCCCCTTTAACGGCACCGTCGCCCAGAGTTCACAGCCCCCCAACCTCTCGAGTCCGAAGCCTCCGAACAAACTGGCTATGCTCACGGGCATGGCCGCTCTCGGATGGCTCACCCCCCGTAGGCGCTCCGCCACGGCGCGGAGCGTGTTGGCAGGCGAGGCCTCGGCGGAGGCCGCCCGCAAGTCCACCCAGGACCTTCCCGAGGCCGCGCGGGGCGAGGAACCGGAGTTCCCCGTCCACGGCGACGACCGTGCCGCCGCCTTCTTCGACCTCGACAACACCGTCATGCAGGGCGCCGCCCTCTTCCACTTCGGCCGCGGACTGTACAAGCGGAAGTTCTTCGAGACCCGCGACCTCGCCCGGTTCGCCTGGCAGCAGGCATGGTTCCGCCTCGCCGGCATCGAGGACCCGGAGCACATGCAGGACGCCCGCGACTCGGCACTGTCGATCGTCAAGGGCCACCGCGTCTCCGAGCTGAAGTCGATCGGCGAGGAGATCTACGACGAGTACATGGCCGAGCGGATCTGGCCCGGCACCCGCGCCCTGGCCCAGGCCCATCTCGACGCCGGCCAGAGGGTCTGGCTGGTCACGGCCGCCCCGGTGGAGATCGCCCAGGTGATCGCCCGCCGCCTGGGCCTGACCGGCGCGCTCGGCACGGTGGCCGAGTCGATCGGCGGCGTCTACACGGGCAAGCTCGTCGGCGAGCCGCTGCACGGACCCGCCAAGGCGGAGGCGGTCCGGGCACTGGCGGCGGCCGAGGGCCTGGACCTGTCCCGCTGCGCCGCCTACAGCGACTCCCACAACGACATCCCGATGCTGTCGCTGGTCGGCCATCCGTACGCGATCAATCCTGACGCGAAGCTGCGCAAGCACGCCCGCGAGCTCGAGTGGCGGCTGCGCGACTACCGCACGGGCCGCAAGGCGGCCAAGGTCGGCATCCCGGCCGCCGCGGGCGTCGGCGCGGTGGCGGGCGGCACGGCGGCGGCCATCGCCCTGCACCGCCGGCGCCGCTGACCCGGGCCCGGCGGCGCCCGCGGCACTGCGCAGCCAACCGGTCCGGCCTACCCCCGGAGGGCCCTCCTCAGTCCTCTTCTCTCACATCGGGCACAACACGCACTGTAGTCACCAGGAAGCCGAACCGTTTCGGTCGCCAATCGATCAATCTGCCGCATCCGAACGGGCGTCAATCGGCTACGGAAGCGACGTAATCGATGATTTGAGCAACTGGGCGTAGCAGCACCTGTACGAAGCGTTATTCTCCTCAGACGCAATCCGGTGCCCCACCTTCGCTACGAGGGGTGAAAGGTTCCGTACTGCACGTGATGGAAGCTCTGCCTCTGGGAGTCCCGTGTACCCACACGTCGGGGTTGACGCCTCGGGCCTGGCTACGCTGCGCGCAACGGTCAAATCAGCCCAAGACCTGCTGCGCGTCTTCGTCCCCACCGCGTACGCCGTCCCCGCCCTCGCCGCGGCCACCGCCCCCGCCGGCCCGTGCTACGCACTGGCCGAGGCCAGCGCCGCCGTGGGCAGACGAGCGCGGTCGTCCTCGTCCGGGGCCGCCGCCACCCACCGCCGCCCCGCCGCGGACAGCGACAGCGCCCGCATGATGGACCTGGTCGAACGGGCCCAGGCCGGCGAGGCCGAGGCGTTCGGGCGGCTCTACGACCAGTACAGCGACACCGTCTACCGCTACATCTACTACCGCGTGGGCGGCAAGGCGACCGCCGAGGACCTGACCAGCGAGACGTTCCTGCGGGCCCTCCGGCGCATCGGCACCTTCACCTGGCAGGGCCGCGACTTCGGCGCCTGGCTCGTGACCATCGCCCGCAACCTCGTCGCCGACCACTTCAAGTCCAGCCGCTTCCGGCTGGAGGTCACCACCGGCGAGATGCTCGACGCCAACGAGGTCGAGCGGTCCCCCGAGGACTCCGTCCTCGAATCCCTCTCCAACGCCGCCCTGCTCGACGCCGTACGGCGGCTCAACCCGCAGCAGCAGGAGTGCGTCACCCTCCGCTTCCTCCAAGGCCTCTCGGTCGCCGAGACCGCCCGCGTCATGGGCAAGAACGAGGGAGCCATCAAGACCCTCCAGTACCGGGCCGTCCGCACCCTCGCACGACTGCTGCCGGACGACGCCCGCTGAGCACCGGCGCCCCCGAGGCGCCGAACACCCTCCGCACTCCCCAAGTCACCGTCGGTTGAAGTACGTTGAGAACGCAGCCCGGGCCTCCGTCGTCCGTAACCCAAGTGCCGCGCCACTCGTTGTGCGGGATGCAGGCTCCCTGTGGTCACTCCCCGACCGACTCCCACGACACGTTCGTGTGGATCCGTCCGGGGCGTGCAACCCTCAGGACCCCCTGGGGAGTCGACCGTCATGACGAGAGGAGGTGCCGCCAGTGATCGCGAACGTATCGGCGCACCGGCGGGCGAACGCCTTCGCCCAGGCTCTGGAGGAGCAGTCCGAATCCGGGGCGGCGGCCGAGCAGTCCGAAGGACCGGCACCCGCCGGGGCCGTCGCGGAACAGACCGAGCAGGGACGTCTGCTGTCCCTCGCCGCCGGCCTGGAAACGCTGCCCCGGCCGGAACTGGATCCCGAGGTCAAGGTCGTCCAGCGGGCCCGACTGGTGGCCGCGTTCGAGGCCATGATGCAGGAGGGCACCGCCGGCGGCGGGGCGACGGACCCTTCGGTGCCCGAGCAGCGCCGGGCCCGTGGCGCCCATCGGGCGACCCCGCTGGGGAAGTTCCGGCCGCGGTCACGGCTGGCCAAGGGCCTCACCGCGGGCGGCCTGAGCGTGAGTGTCGCCGCCGGAGCCTTCGGCGGAGTCGCCGCTGCCAGTTCGGACGCGCTGCCCGGTGATTCGCTCTACGGCCTCAAGCGCGGCATAGAGGACTTCCGGCTCGGCCTCGCCGACGGCGACGACGAACGCGGCCGGGCCTACCTCGACCTGGCCTCCACCCGGCTGAACGAGGCACGCCGGCTCATGGAGCGCGGTCGCAGCGGCCCCCTCGACCACGAGGACCTGGGCGAGATCCGCCGCGCCCTGTCCGGGATGCGGCACGACGCGTCCGAAGGCCACCGCCTGCTCAGCGCGGCCTACGCCCGCGACCCCGACTCCCTGGGCCCCATGCGGGCGCTCTCCGCCTTCTCCCGCTCGCACCGGGACACCTGGGGTGCCCTGCGCGAACGGCTGCCCGTGCAGCTCGGGGACGTCAGCGAAGAGGTGTCGTCGGTGTTCGACGCCATAGAGGACGAAGTCGCCCCGCTGGAGTACCTGCTGCCCGCGCCACCGGCCCAGGGCGACACCCCCGGCGACGACGGGCGGCCGAGCGGGTCCGGCTCGGCCACCACCGACACACCGGGCACGGGACGCTCCGCGTCGCCCAGCGGCAGCGGCGCCTCGTCCGACGGCGCGCACAGCGGCAGCGGCGGCCCCAGCGAGTCCGCCTCCTCCGGCAGCACCGACGACGGCCTGCTCGGCGGCGACACCGGCGGCCTGCTCGACCCGCCGAAGGCCAGCGGCAGCGCCTCCCCGTCCCCCGGCGGCACCACCCCGCCCCCCGAGCCCGACGTCACCCTCCCACCCCTGCTCCCCGGCCTGCTCCCGGGCCTGGGCATCCACGGCGAGGACGCGGACTGACCCGCTGGGGTGCCCCCGACACCCGGGGGCACCCCACCGCACCGGCTCAGAAGAACACCGACGCCGCCTCGGCTCAGAAGAACACCGACCGCCGCTGCACCAGCAACTTGTACAGCGTGTGCTGGAGCCCACCCACACCGCCGGCCTCGCACCGCTTCGCGGGCTTCGCCCGGCTGCGCCGGACTCCGTCCGCCGACTCACCGCACCCGCCGTCACGCGCCGCCTCGGCTCAGAAGAACACCGACCGCCGCTGCACCAGCAACTTGTACAGCGTGTGCTGGATCTGCTCCCGGACCTGGTCCGTCAGGTTGAACATCAGCATCGGGTCCTCGGCCGCCTCCGGCGGATACCCGTCCGTGGGGATCGGCTCACCGAACTGGATCGTCCACTTCGTCGGCAGCGGCACCGCACCCAGCGGACCGAGCCACGGAAAGGTCGGCGTCAGCGGGAAGTAGGGGAAGCCCAGCAGCCGCGCCAGGGTCTTCGCGTTCCCGATCATCGGGTAGATCTCCTCCGCCCCGACGATCGAGCACGGAATGATCGGCGCCCCCTGCCGCAGCGCCGTCGACACGAAACCGCCGCGCCCGAAACGCTGCAGCTTGTACCGCTCGCTGAACGGCTTGCCGATGCCCTTGAACCCCTCCGGCATCACCCCGACCAGCTCACCCTGGGCCAGCAGCCGTTCCGCGTCCTCCGCACACGCCAGCGTGTGGCCGAGCTTGCGGGCCAGCTCGTTCACCACGGGCAGCACGAACACCAGGTCCGCCGCCAGCAGCCGCAGATGCCGGTCGGCCGGATGGTGGTCGTGCACGGCGACCTGCATCATCAGACCGTCCAGCGGCAGCGTCCCGGAGTGGTTGGCGACGATCAGCGCGCCGCCCTCCGCCGGGATGTTCTCCACGCCCTTCACCTCGACCCGGAAGTACTTCTCGTACACCGGACGCAGCAGCGACATCAGCACCTGGTCGGTGAGTTCGGCGTCGTAGCCGAAGTCGTCGACCTCGTAGTCGCCGGTGAGACGGCGCCGCAGGAACGCCAGACCGGCCGCGACACGCCGCTCCAAGCCACCGTCCGAGTCCTGTGCCCGCACCTCACCGCCCTCGCCGCGAGCCCCCGGCGACCCGGCGGTCACCGGACCGTCGTCCCGCGTCGCCCCGCGGACGGGCAACGGCTGCACCTCGCGCACCGGCACGGACTCCGCCGCGCCGCCCTTGCGCCGGCTCCCCCCACCGCGGCGCCGCGCCGGGCGCTGTCCCGCACTCCCGCCGCTCCCCCGGGACCGGTCGTCGTCGAACGGAATGACCTTGGCGTCCGCCATCGTTGTTGCGCTCCTCAGTTGGCGCTCTGCGTCGGGAGGTGGCCGCTGCCTCGCAGGGACAGCTCCGCGATCCGGTCGACTGCCCCCGCGAGGGCATCCGGCGGCAGCAGCCCCGGGCCGCTGCCGCGCACGAAGTCCGCGAACGTTTCGGCCGTCGTGTACTTCGGCCGGAATCCCAGGGTCTCGCGCATCTGTGTGGTGTCCACGACCCGCCCGTGGGTGAGCAGCCGGATCTGCTCCGGGGAGAAGTCCGTCATTCCCAGCGTACGCACGAGGGAGCCCGCCCAGGTGACCGCCGGAAGCAGCAGCGGCACCGTGGGGCGCCCCAGCCGGCGCGAACACTGGGAGAGCAGCAGGACACCGTCGCCGGCGATGTTGAAGGTGCCGCTGTTCAGGGTGCCGCGCCGCGGCTCGTGCGAGGCGGCCCGCAGCACGTCGATCACGTCGTCCTCGTGCACGAACTGCAGCCGCGGGTCGTAGCCGAACACCGTCGGCAGCACCGGCAGCCCGAAGTACGACGCGAGCGGCGTGTCCGGGCTCCGGCCCAGGATGTTGGCGAACCGCAGCACGCACACCGCGACGTCCGGCCGGCGGCGCGCGAAGCCCCGCACATATCCCTCGACCTCCACGGCGTCCTTGGCGAAACCGCCGCTGGGCAGCGACTTGGGCGCGGTGGTCTCGGTGCAGACGGCCGGGTCGCGGGGCGCGGAACCGTAGACGTTCGTACTGGACTTGACCACGAGCCGCTTCACGGTCGGGGACTTCTGGCAGGCGCCGAGCAGTTGCATCGTGCCGATGACGTTGGTCTCCTTGACCGACGTCCGGCTGCCGCTGCCCAGCGGGGTGCCCGTGACGTCCATGTGGACGACCGTGTCCGCACCCGTCTCGGCCAGCACCCGCCCGATGGCCGACTGCCGGATGTCGGCCTGGACGAAGTCGGCGCCGCCCAGGTGGTGCTCCGGCGCGACGGCGTCCACGGCCACGACCCGGTCCACGTCGGGATCACGCTGGATGCGCCGGACGAACCGGCCTCCCAGCTGACGGGCCACCCCGGTCACGAGCACGACCTTGCCCAAGATCAGCGCCTTCCTCTCGCCCTACTCCGTAGCCTGCCGCGTTCCCGCCTGCGGGCCAACTTAGCCGGTCGGTGTTGCGCTGTGATGACCGCCGGATGCAGCAAGTGACGGAAATTCGCGCCCGCCCCGGACCCCCGAAGCTCCCGGGGACCGGGGGACCCGGGGATACGACTGTGGCCCCCCACCGGATTCGGTGGGGGGCCACAGGACACGCTGACGGCGCAGCGTCGCTTACTTCTTGTTGCGACGCTGAACGCGCGTGCGCTTGAGCAGCTTGCGGTGCTTCTTCTTGGCCATCCGCTTGCGCCGCTTCTTGATAACAGAGCCCACGACTACCCTCGCTCACTTCTCATCACTCGGTTGTTTGGGCGCCATGGGCCCACACGACCTACGAGGGGCTAGCCTACCCGCCCGAGCGCTGAGGTCGTAATCGAGGTCGTCAGGCCGTTTCCACCCCCACGTAGCTCTCGCGGAGGTACTCGTGAACCGCTTGCTCCGGGACGCGGAACGACCGTCCCACCCGGATCGCGGGCAGATGACCGCTGTGCACCAACCGGTACACGGTCATCTTGGACACGCGCATCACCGAGGCGACCTCCGCCACGGTAAGGAACTGAACCTCGTTCAGAGGCCTTTCGCCAGCTGCAGCCATGACACACCTGAACCTTCCGCACTCGACGGCCACCGGCTTCCCCTTCCGGTGACTCTTCGTCGCTGCGTGCTCACTCCCCAATGTAGGTGCGGGTGATGCGAATGGGGAAGAGGTGCACGCATCGGCGTCCTACTGGGACAGACACGCCCGATTGAGTACGTAGCGGGTGAGCGGCCGGTAGTACGCGGGCCGCACACCGTCATCAAGCGGAACGGCGACGGACACCAACCCCTCGGCCTCTCCCACGAAGAGCGCGGGATCGTTCGTATCGCCCGGCCCGATGGCCTCGAACCCCAGCTGACCTGCCCCGCAGACCCAGCCGTGGTCTCCGATCACCAGCTCGGGGAGCGGCCCGCCGTCCTCGGCCGCCACGGCCAGCGCGGTCCGAACCGGGAGCGGCGAGTGCGTGTGTGCGCCGGGCTCACAACCGGGGCGTTCCGCGCCGTCCTCCCGCACCAACGCGACTCCGCGGACGTACTCGAGGCGGTGGGTGCGTAGGCCGAACCGGGTCGTTATGTCGACACGGTGACCCTGCGCCGGGGTGAGGACAGCACATCCCGCCGCCGACAGGGCGTCGGCCAGGGCGGCGTAGAAGCCGAGCAGCCGATGCGGGTGCCCGGTGCCGAGGAGGACCGGAGCGCGACGCGCGGCCACCGCGGCGAGGCGCCCCGCGAAGGCGTCCAGAGCGGTCAGTGTCCGCTCGGGGTCGATGACGTCCCGGCCCGAAGTATGCCGCGGGTCGGCCGAAACACCGCACCTGCGCGCCATCAGCGCGAGCAGGTCCCGCTCCCCCCAGTCACCCTCCGGGTCGATCCCGATGAGCAACCGCGGGTCCCGGGCCGCGAACAACCGGTAACTCCGCAGACTCGCCTCACGGGAAGTGGCCACGACCCCGGCGAGACGGACGTCCAGAAGATGAGCCCGAAGAGCTCCACGGCCCCACACCCGCACGATCCTGCCGCACCGACCCACCGCGGGAACCCACATCCCCCGACATCCCCACGAACGGCGTAACCCCCACCACCCCGCCCGAGCCGCAGGCAGTCCTGCCCCTGGGGCGACGACGGAACCCGCACCACCCCCGCCCGAGCCGCGGGCAGTCGTGCCTCCCCCAGTGCCTGAACGGCCTGGGAGGTACCCCCAGGGCGGCACGGGTGGGCGGTGGGGGTCCCCCCGCTCGAGCGAAGCCGAGAGTGGGGGAGGCACCTCGGCAGCACCGGGCCACGCGACCCACCCCCGCCCAGCCCCACGCCGAGCACCCACAAACGCCGACCGGCTCACCCGCCCCGCCCGCCGAAAGACACCGTCACGCCAACAACCCCCGCAACGGAAACACCGCCCGCCGAGCCGCCACCACCGCCTGATCCAACCGATCCGCAGGGTCGTACCCCGCCTCCCACGACGCCCACGACACCGGCCACCGCCCATCGGTCATCCGCATCGGCCCCAGCTGCCGCGTCCGCGCGAACACCTCCTGCCGCCACCCCTCCGGAATCACCGTCTCCGGCTCCACCGGCCGTCCCGCCGCGATCCCCACCAGATGCGTCCACGACCGCGGCACCACGTCCACCACCGCGTAGCCACCCCCGCCCAGCGCCACCCACCGCCCGCCGGCGTACTCGTGCGCCAGGTCATGACACGCCACCTGCACGGCCCGCTGCGCGTCCAGCGACACCGCCAGATGCGCCAGCGGATCCTCGAAGTGCGTGTCGGCCCCGTGCTGCGTCACCAGCACCTGCGGCCGGAAGTCCGCGATCAGCTCCGGCACCACCGCGTGGAACGCCCGCACCCACCCCGCGTCCCCGGTCCCCGCCGGCAGCGCCACGTTCACCGCCGACCCCTCCGCGCAGTCGGCCCCGGTCTCCTCCGGCCACCCCGTCTGCGGGAAGAGGGACCGCGGATGCTCGTGCAGCGAGATCGTCAGGACCCGCGGGTCCTCCCAGAACGCCGCCTGCACCCCGTCCCCGTGGTGCACGTCCACATCCACGTAGGCCACCCGCTCGGCCCCCAGCTCCAGCAGCCGCGCGATCGCCAGCGCCGCGTCGTTGTAGACGCAGAACCCCGACGCCGCCCCCGGCATCGCATGGTGCAGTCCGCCCGCGAAGTTCACCGCGTGCAGCGCGTCCCCGCGCCACACCGCCTCCGCCGCGCCCACCGACTGGCCGGCGATCAGCGCGGCCACCTCGTGCATCCCCGCGAACGCCGGATCGTCGATCGTCCCGAGCCCGTACGACGCGTCCGCCGCATCCGGGTCCGCCGAGGCCGCCTTCACGGCGTCGATGTAGTCCTCCCGGTGGACGAGCCGCAGCGTCGACTCCCCCGCCGCCTTGGCCGCGACGACCTCCACCTCCCGGTCGAGGCCCAGGGCACCGACCAGCCCTCGCGTCAGGGCGAGCCGGACCGGATCCATCGGATGGTCCGGACCGAAGTCATAGCCCGTTACTGCCTCGTCCCACATCAGCTGTGCGCGGCCGCTCATGCCCGCCACCGTATCGGTCCGGTTGAGCCTCGAACGACCGGGCGTACACCAGTGTCACCAGCACCAACACCATCGGCACGAGCATGGCCCCGCGGTAGCTCCAGGCGTCCCCCAGCGCACCCACCAGCGGGGAACCGACCAGGAAGCCCACGTAGTTGAAGACGTTGAGCCGCGCCACCGCCGCATCGGACGCCCCGGGGAACAGGCGCCCCGCCGCCGCGAAGGTCTGCGGCACCAGCACGCACAACCCCAGACCCAGCAGCGTGAACCCGAGCATCCCGACCCACGCACCCGGCGCCACGGCCACCACCGCGAAACCGCCCGCCGCGACGACCGCCCCGCCCCGCACCACCGCGACGGCCCCCAGCCGCCGCACCCCGAGGTCCCCGAGCGCCCGCCCCACCAGGGTCGTCACCATGTACACGTTGTACGGAACGGTCGCCAGCTGCTCCGAACTCCCGAGCACGTCCTGCAGGTACTTGGCGCTCCAATTGGAGACCGTCGAGTCCCCGATGTACGCGAACGTCATCACCAGACACAACGGCAACAGCACCGCGAACCCGACGCCCGCACCGCCGCCCCCGCTCGCCGGCGCCCGGTCCCCCGCCTCCGTCCGCTCCCCGTCGACGTACCACCGGCTCCCCACCAGCGCGGCCGGCAACAGCACCGCCACGGCCGGGAGGTAGGACACCCACAGCGCCAACTCCCAGTGCGCCCCGACCCAGGCGAGCGAGGCCCCCAGGATCCCACCCAGGCTGTAGGCCGCGTGGAACCCGAGCATGATGCTCCGCCCGTACGCCCGCTGCAGGCTCACCCCGAGCATGTTCATCGAGGCGTCCAGCGCGCCCACCGCCAGCCCGAACACCGCCAGCGCCACGGCCAGCTCCGCCATCCGGTCCCCCGCGCCGACGCCCAGCAGCGCCAGCAGCACCACGGGCTGGGACCAGCGCAGCACCCGGCTGGGCCGCACCCGCCGCACCAGCCGCTCCGTCACCACGCTCCCCACCCCGGCCAGCACCGGGACGGCGGCCAGGAAGACCGGCAGCAGCGCGTCGGAGACGCCGTACCGGTCCTGGACGGCCGGAATGCGCGTCACGAGCAGGGCGAAGGCGACGCCCTGCGCGAAGAAGCCGAACGCCAAAGAGGCCCTGCCGCGCCGCAGCACATCTGTCATGGCGGCGAGCGTAGGGCCCCGGCTTACCGGTGGGTAGATCCCGCCAAAGATGAATTGCGCTCAGCTTCGACGGGTGCGGCGACCGCCGGAGCGGGCAGCGGTGCGGACTCGGGCGCGTCGTCCGCGGCCACGGCCGCGCCGATCATGTGCGCCATCGGTCCGGCGCCCAGGGCGCCGCTGAGCACGAAGGCCAGCACCATCGTGGCGGCCATGACGACCGTTCCGAGCCACACCATGGTGTCGACGGGGACGGTGTAGGCGCCGACGGCCCGCACCGCGCACTCGGCGACGAACGCCGTGCCCCACACGCCGGTGAACCTGAGCTCCGCCCGCCGGAACGCCGGCGACTCCAGTCGCAGCCGGTCCCAGGCCGCCTCGCGCCGGGCGTCCCCCTTGATCAGGAACGGCTTGAGGTTGGCGGTCATCATGGGCCGCCTCATCACCACGGACGCCAGCATCACGATCCCCACCACACTGCTGATAGCGCTGTCCTTCACGAGCAGCAGCCGGGCGTCGCCCGTCCCGAAGCTGAGCAGCAGCCCGGCGAGGTTCACCAGGAGGATGAGCACGGGCAGCCCGTTCACCTCTCGGTTCCGGAACAGGCCCCACCCGGTCCGCAGCACCGGCACGACACTGCTCCAGCCGAGGGCCGCGACCGAGCTCATCCCGAACGCGCCCTTGAGGAGGTAGTAGGACCCGACCGGTACTCCCACGTCCAGGAGGAGGGAGACGAAGGTACGACGCTTGCCCTGCCGCTGGTTGTCCGTGCCCGTGTTCGTCGTCATGCACACAGCTTCGCCGCCGGACCCGGTCCCCCAGTAGAAACATGCGTCCGGAGCTACGCATGACAAATGTCAGCCCGGGTCCGCCGCCTCCGTCATACGAGCAGGTCAGCCAACTCCCCCATGTCACCGAAGAGTCGAGTGGCCCCGGCCAGCTTGGGGGCGGGGGTCATCCCGGTGTACCCGTACACGTCCATCCCGGCCGCCACGGCCGCCTGCACACCGAGCGCGCTGTCCTCGACGACCAGGCACCGCTCCGGGGCCACGCCCATCCGCTCGGCGGCGTGCAGGAAGAGATCGGGCGCCGGCTTCCCCCGCCCCACGTCCTCGGAACTGAAGATCCGGGCGTCGTCGAACCACCGGTGCAGTCCGGTCTTCCGGTGCCCGACCCGGATCCGCTCATGGCTCCCGGAGGAGGCCACGCAGTACGGCACCTCGTCCGCGGCGAGCTTCTCCAGCACACCGACGACCCCGGCAACGGGCTCCAGGTCCTGCTCGAAGGCGGCGAACACGCGCCCGTGGAAGACGTCGTCGAAGTCCTCGGGAAGCCGCCGGCCTGTCCGCTCCAGGACGAGGTCGTGAATCCGGTGCATCGCGGACCCCATGTAGTCACGCAGGGACTCGTCGTACGTCGTCGGGTGGCCGAGCTCGGTCAGATAGGCGGCCAGCAGCCGATTGGAGATCGGCTCGCTGTCGACGAGGACACCGTCGTTGTCGAAGACAATCAGTTCGTAGCGCATACGCCGACCCTAAACGCAGAAAACCCCGCACCGTGAGGTGCGGGGTTTTCCCAAAGATTGTTCGGCGGCGTCCTACTCTCCCACAGGGTCCCCCCTGCAGTACCAT
>NZ_JBIDAN010000021.1:0-18625 GCF_043202495.1 Streptomyces sp. NPDC048185 | reverse complement strand
GGCGACAACCCCCGCTGACGACTGAACTCCACGAACAGCGCCGGCGTCGCCATCACCGTCACACCACCGGCCAACGCCAGCGAACACTCACCCTGACGCAACGACTGCACCGCCAGATGCAACGCCACCAACGACGACGAACACGCCGTGTCCACCGTCACCGCAGGACCCTCGAACCCGAAGGTGTAGGAGATCCGCCCCGAGGCGATGCTCCCCGCGGTGCCGTTGCCGATGTAGCCCTCGACGCCCTCGGGAACCGAGAGGGAACCGTAGTCGTGGTGCATGATCCCCGCGAAGACGCCGGTCTGGCTGCCCCGCACCGAGGCCGGATCGATACCCGCCCGCTCCAACGCCTCCCACGACGTCTCCAACAACAAACGCTGCTGCGGATCCATCGCCAACGCCTCACGCGGCGAAATACCGAAGAACCCCGGATCGAACTCCCCCGCCTCGTACAGGAAACCACCCTCACGGGCATACGCCGTGCCCTTGTGGTCAGGATCCGGGTGATACAACGCCTCCAGATCCCAGCCACGATCCTCGGGGAACGCACCCATCGCATCCCCGTCACGCTCCAAAAGCCGCCACAACTCCTCCGGAGTACGCACACCCCCTGGGAAACGACAGCTCATCGCCACGATCGCGACCGGCTCGTCCACCACCGAACCCGACACCCGACCCGACACCAACGCCGCCGGACGGACCGCACCCCCGCCCGCCACGACGTTCGCCGCCACCAGCTCCGCCACCAGATGACGCGCCAGCACCACCGGCGACGGATAGTCGAACACCAACGTCGCCGGCAACCGCAGCCCCGTGGCCCCGTTCAACCGGTTCCGCAGCTCCACCGCCGTCAACGAGTCGAACCCCAACTCCTTGAACGCCAGGTCGGATGCGACCTCGTCGGGTGCCGCGTAACCGAGGACGGATGCGATGTGGGTGCGCACCAGGTCCAGTACGGTCTGTTCACGATCGGTCTCCGACAGGCCGGCGAGGATGCCGGCCAGGCCGTCGGCCATGTCGGTCGTCGTCGCCGCGGCGGCACGTCGCACGCGAGGGCGCACCAGTCGCCGCAGCAGCGGCGGAACGGGGCCGCTCCCGCCCTGAAGGGCGGCGTTCGTGAACCGTACGGGGACGAGGAGTGCCTGGTCCGCGGTGGTGGCCGCGTCGAAGAGCGCGAGGCCTTCCCGCGAAGCCAGCGGTACGACACCGCCGCGGGCCATGCGGGCGAGGTCGGTGTCGGCCAGGTGGCCGGTCATCTCGCTGCGCTCGGCCCAGAAGCCCCAGGCCAGCGAGACGGCGGGCAGGCCCTGGGCCCGCCGGTGCGCCGCCAGAGCGTCCAGGAAGGCGTTCGCCGCGGCGTAGTTGGCCTGGCCGGCCGCTCCGAAGACCGCGGCGGCGGAGGAGAAGAGCACGAACGCGGACGGGTTGAGGTCTCGGGTCAGCTCGTGCAGGAGCAGGGCCGCGTCCGCCTTCGGCCGCAGGACGGTGTCGATCCGCTCGGGCGTCAGCGCGTCGACCACGCCGTCGTCCAGGACGCCCGCCGCGTGTACCACCGCACACAGCGGCGCGGCATCGGGGATGCGCGCCAGAACACCGGCGAGCGCGTCGCGGTCCGTCACGTCGCAGGCCTCGAAGACGGCCTCTGCGCCCAAGGTCCGCAGTTCGGCGGCGAGTTGCGGTGCCCCGGTGGCCTCCGGGCCACGGCGTGACACCAGCACCAGGTGCCGTACGCCGTGCTCGGCTGCCAGGTGGCGGGCGACCAGGCCGCCCAGGAGGCCGCTCGCGCCGGTGATCAGGACGGTTCCCTCGGCACTCCAGGGGGTGCTCGGACCGTCCGTCGCGGGTATGGACGCCCTGACCAGACGGGGAGCGCGTATCTCGGTCGCCCGTACGGCGATCTGGGGTTCCTCGGCTGCGAGCGCCGCGCGCACGGTGTCGGCGGCGTCGTCCCAGGTGTCGAGGTCGACGAGATGGAACCGGTCCGGGTGCTCCGTCTGGGCGGAGCGGACGAGGCCCCAGACCGCTGAGGCGGCCAGGTCCGTGACGTCCTCGCCAGCTGCCGTCGACATGCCGCCGCGCGTCAGGAAGACGAGCTTCGATCCGGTGGCGGCTGCACTGCCGAGCCATTCCCGTACGGCGTGCAGCGCACGGCCGGTCAGCTCGCGTGTGGCGGCGGGGATGTCGTCCGTGGAGGAGACGCACGGCACCAGCACGACGTCCGGGAAGGCCGGCTTCGTGGACGATGACAGGTCCGCGATGGTCGCCGCCTGCCGTACGGCTGTTCCTCCGAAGGCTTCGGCGAAGGAGGGATCCGTGCCGAGTACGGCCCACTGCTGGGCGGTGTCTGCCGGTGCGGCGCTGGCGGCGAGTGTTTCCCAGCTCACCCCGAACAGCGAGTCCAGCGAGGGCCGGGCGGCGCTGTCGAGCAGCTCCGGGGCAACGGGTCGGCCCACCAGCGAGCCGACCGACGCCACCGGCGCTCCCGTGGTGTCGGCGACCAGCACCGACACACCGTCCCTCCCCGCCCTGGACAACCGCACCCGCAGCGTGGAGGCGCCGGCGGCGTACAGCGAGACCCCGCTCCAGGCGAAGGGCAGCCGTGCCGTACCGGGCTCCCCGGCGTCGCCGTCGCCCGCACCCGCATCGACCGAGTGTCCGACGCCGGTGACGTGCAGCGCCGCGTCCAGCAGGGCCGGGTGGATGCCGTAGCGCTCCGCCTCGTCCCACGCCTCCTCCGGGAGGGCGACCTCGGCGAACATGTCGTCGTCCTGCCGCCAGGCCGCCCGTACGCCGCGGAAGACCGGGCCGTAGTCGAGCCCCAGCCCGGCGAGTCGCTCGTACAGGTCGTCCACCGGCACCGGCGCGGCGCCCGCGGGCGGCCACTCGGCCAACGGGTGCCTCTCACCGCCGGCCTCGCTCCCGGACAGGGAGAGCAGGCCCCTGGCATGGCAGGTCCACGGTCCGTCGTCGTCGCCCTCGGCGCGGGAGAAGACCCCCACTTCGCGGCGTTCCGGATCGTCCGTGCCGCTCACGACGACCTGGACCTGTACCGCCCCGGACCCGGGCAGCACCAGCGGTGCCTGGAGCGTCAGCTCCTCCACCACCCGGCCGCCGGCCGCGTCCGCCGCTCGCAGGGCGAGCTCCACGAACGCCGTGCCCGGTACCACCACGTTGCCCAGCACGAGGTGGTCGGCGAGCCACGGCTGTGCCGCCAGCGACAACCGGCCCGTCAGGACCAGTCCGTGCGCGTCCGCCAGCGAGACCACCGCTCCCAGCAGCGGGTGGTCCGCCGAACCGAGGCCGACCGCCGCCACGTCACCGACGCGAGAGGCAGGCGGCTTGAGCCAGAAGTGCTGGTGCTGGAAGGCGTACGTGGGCAGATCGACCCGCCGGGCACCGGTTCCGGTGAACACCCCGGCCCAGTCCACAGCTGCTCCGGAAACGAACGCCTCGGCGGCAGAGGTCAGGAACCGCTCCATGCCGCCCTCACCACGCCGCAGCGAACCCACCGCAGTGACAGGACTGTTGGTGTGCGCCTCGGCGGTCTGCTCGACACCCATCGTCAGCACCGGATGGGCACTGGACTCGACGAAGAGACGGAAACCGTCGTCGAGGAGCGCGCGGACCGTGTCCGCGAAACGGACCGTCTGGCGCAGGTTGCGATACCAGTACCCCGCGTCCAGGGACGCGGTGTCCAGGACACCGCCCGTCACCGTCGAGTAGAACGGCACGCTCGACGCCTGCGGCGCGATACCGGCGAGGTCCTGGAGAAGGACGTCCTCGATCTGCTCCACATGCGCGCTGTGCGAGGCGTAGTCCACCGCGATACGCCGGGCCTGCACACCCCCCGCCTCACAGGCAGCCAACAGCTCGTCCAACGCATCGGCGTCACCGGAGACGACCACGACCGCCGGACCGTTGACCGCCGCGACCGACAGACGCCCGCCCCAGTCAGCGAGCCGCTTCTCCACCTCGTCAGCGCTCAGCGAGACCGACACCATGCCGCCCCGCCCCGACAACGCCCGGATCGCCTTGCTGCGCAGCGCCACGACCTTCGCCGCGTCCTCGAGCGACAGCGCGCCCGCCACACACGCGGCAGCGATCTCACCCTGCGAGTGACCGATCACCGCGGCCGGCTCGACACCGTGCGAGCGCCACACCTCGGCCAGCGACACCATCACAGCCCACAACACCGGCTGCACCACATCGACCTGCTCCAGCCAGGCGTCAGACTCCACATCCCGCAGAATGTCGATCAGCGACCAGTCCACGAACGGCTCCAGCGCCGCCGCGCACTCGGCCATCCGCTCCGCGAACACCGGGGACGACTCCAGCAACTCGGCCGCCATACCCGCCCACTGCGACCCCTGCCCCGGGAACACGAACACCGCACGGCCGTCCGCTCCCGCCGCACTCCCCCGCACCACACCCGAGGCATCACGCCCCTCGGCCAGCGCCTCCAGACCGTCCAGGCCATTCAGGACCACGGCCCGGTGCTCGAACACCGACCGCGTCGTCGCCAACGACATGCCCACATCGATCGACGGCAACTCCGCCTGGCTACGCGCATGCTGGGCCAGTCGTCCGGCCTGCGCCCGCAGCGCCGCCTCGGACTTCGCCGACACCACCCACGGCACCACCACCGGCGTCACACTCGGCGAAGGCTCCGCAACCGGCTGCTCCTCGACCGCAGGAGCCTGCTCCAGGATCACATGCGCGTTCGTGCCGCTGACGCCGAAGGCCGAGACTCCCGCCCTACGGGGTTCCTCACCTCCAGGCCACGGCACGGGCTCCGTCAGGAGTTCCACATCGCCGGCCGACCAGTCCACCTGCGGCGAGGGCTCGTCGACGTGCAGGGTCTGCGGCAGCAGCCCGTGCTGCATCGCCAGCACCATCTTCATCACACCGGCCACACCGGCCGCCGCCTGCGTGTGCCCGAAGTTCGACTTGACCGAGCCGAGCCGCAGCGGTCGGCCCTCAGGACGGTCCTGGCCGTACGTCGCCAGCAGCGCCTGCGCCTCGATCGGGTCACCCAGCGTTGTTCCCGTACCGTGCGCCTCGACGGCGTCGATCTCGGTCGCCGACAGCCGGGCGTTCGCCAGAGCCTGAAGAATGACGCGCTGCTGGGAGATGCCGTTCGGCACGGTCAGGCCACTGCTGGTGCCGTCCTGGTTGACGGCGGAGCCTCGGATCACGGCGAGTACCGGGTGCGCGTTGCGCCGGGCGTCGGAGAGGCGCTCCAGCAGGAGCATGCCCACACCCTCGCCCCAGCCGGTGCCGTCCGCGCCCGCCGCGAAGGCCTTGCACCGGCCGTCGGCCGCCAGACCTCGCTGGCGGCTGAACGCCACGAACAATCCCGGCGTGGTCATCAGGGTGGCTCCGCCGGCGAAGGCGACCGAGCACTCGCCCTGGCGCAGTGACTGCACCGCCATGTGCAGGGCCACCAGCGACGACGAACACGCTGTGTCCACCGTCACGGCGGGGCCCTCGAACCCGAAGGTGTAGGAGAGGCGGCCGGACATCACGCTGGCCGCGCTGCTGGTGGCCAGGTAGCCCTCGACGCCCTTCGGAGCCTGGCGCAGGGCCTCGACGTAGTCCTGACCGTTGGTGCCGACGAAGACCCCGGCCTTGGTGCCGCGCACCGAGGCCGGTGCGATGCCGGCGCGCTCCATGGCTTCCCAACTGGTCTCCAGCAGGAGCCGCTGCTGCGGGTCCATGGCCAGCGCCTCGCGGGGCGATATGCCGAAGAACGCCGGGTCGAAAGCACCCGCGTCGGACAGGAAGGCGCCTTCCTTGACGTACGACGTGTCGGCCCGGTCCGGGTCCGGGTCGTAGAGGGTGGCGAGGTCCCAGCCACGGTCGTCCGGGAACTCGGCGACGGCGTCGCCGCCGGCGGCGAGCAGCTCCCACAGTTCTTCCGGGGACCGCACTCCGCCGGGGAAGCGGCAGCTCATCCCGACGATCGCGACGGGCTCCTGGGCCTTGTCCTCGACGTCACGAAGGCGGCGTTGGGTCTGACGCAGATCGGCCATGACCCGCTTCAGGTACTCGACCAGCTTCTCTTCGTTCGACACTTAGTCCTGCCCCCTCGCGGACACCAAACGGTTCTTGATCATTCTCAGGCATCCCCGAGTTCTCGGTCGATCACGTCGAAGAGCTCGTCGAGCGAAGCGTCTTCGAGATCGTCGTCCACCGCGTCGTCCGGTCCGGCGCCCTCTGCGAACGCGGCACCGGGCTGGTCCAGCTTCGCGAGCATCGCCTGGAGCCGGACGACAGCCTTCGTCCGAGCGATGTCGTCCTGCGGCAGTGCGGTGAGAACGGCTTCGAGGTGGTCGATCTCCGCGGGCAACGCCTTCTCCGCCGCGTCGTGGTCCGGGGCCAGCTCCGCCAGGAGATGGTGAGCCAGCGCGGACGGTGAGGCGTAGTCGAAGAGCGTGGTGGGTCGCAACCTCAGCCCGGTGGCGGTGTTCAGCCGGTTGCGCAGTTCCACCGCGGTGAGCGAGTCGAGACCCATCTCGAAGAAGCCCCGCTCCGCGTCGATCCCCGCGTGCGTGGCGTGCCCCAGCACGGTGGCCGTGTGCTTGCGGATCAGGTCGAGCAGCAACGCCTCCCGCTCGGCTGCGGGAAGGGCCGCCAGGTTCTCCGCGAGCGGCAGAGCACGCTCGGCAGAGGCGTCTTCGGTGAACTCGCCGACGCTCTGGTGGAGCTGCCGCACTTCGGCGATCTCACCGAACAGCGCGCTGGTGCGGGAACCGGTCAGTTCCTTGGCGAACCGGGACCAGTCGACATCGGTGATCACCGGGCAGGCATCGGGACCGGTGACGGCCTGCTCCAGTGCCTTGAGGGCGAGCCCGGGCTCCATGGGAGGCAGCCCGAACCGCTCCATGCGGCCGCTGACCAGTGCGTTCTGAGCAGCCATGCCGTCGTCGGCCCAGGGGCCCCACGCGATCGACGTCGCCGGCAGACCCTCGGCCCGCCGTGACTCCGCCAGAGCGTCCAGATAGGCGTTGGCCGCCGCGTAGTTGGCCTGCCCCGCACCGCCCACCGTCGCCGAGAACGACGAGAACAACACGAACGCCGACAACCCCAGGTCCCGCGTCAACTCATGCAGATGCCGCGCACCCTCAGCCTTCGCCCGCAACACCGACTCGAACCGGCCCACCGACAAACCATCCAGCACACCGTCATCCAGCACACCCGCCGCATGCACCACCGCCGACAACGGCAACTCCGCCGGCACCTGCGCCAACAGCCCCTCGACCGCCGACCGCTCCCCCACATCACACGCCACCACCGACAACCCCACACCAGCAGCAGCAAACTCCCCCCGCAACTCCTCCACACCCGCAGCACCCGCACCCCGACGCGACGCCAGCACCACATGCTCCGCACCAGCACCCACCAGCCACCGCGCCACATGACGACCCAGACCACCCGTGCCACCCGTCACCAGCACCGTCCCCGACACCCGCCAAGAACCACCAGCAACACCAACACCATAGGTAGAACCGGCACGGATCACACGCCGCCCGAACACCGCCGCAGCACGAACAGCCACCTCACCCTCACCCGAGGCAAACACCCCCGCCAGACGCCCCACCAACCGGGCATCCACCACCTCAGGAAGATCGACCAGACCGCCCCAGCGTTCCGTGCCCTCAGTGGCCGCGACCCGGCCCAGTCCCCACATCTGAGACTGATCGAGATCGCTGACGCGTTCCGACCCCGACACCGCGACTGCACCGCGGGTCACACACCACAACCGGGCCTCGACACCCACATCACCCAGCGCCTGCACCAGACCCAGCGTCAACGCCACCGACACCGGAACCGACCCGAACACCCCGTCCCGGCCCGACACCAACCCCAGCAACGACACCACACCAGCGAACCCGTCAGGCTCACCAGCCAACACCGACCGCAGACGCCCGGCCACCACCTCACGACCCGACTCACCCCCGGCAAGCTCAAGCACCACAGGCCGCGCACCCGAACGCGCAAGACCCGCAACACACTCACCCACCCACGCATCACCAGCAAACCCAGCCGGCACCACCACCAGCCACGCCCCCGACAACGCACCAGAACCCATCGCCACCGGCGACCACACCACCCGATAACGCCAGCCCTCGACAGCCGACCACTCCCGGTCACGCCGACGCCACGCCGACAACGCCGGCAGCACCGCCGTCAGCGACGCACCCTCCGCCGGCAACGCCAGCAGATCCGCCACCTCCGACGCATCCCCACGCTCCACCGCATCCCAGAAACCCGCATCAGCCGAGTCACGGACATCGAGTGATGTGTCGGCGGCGGGCTGCTCCGGCTGGACCCAGTAGCGCTCCCGTTGGAAGGCGTAGGTGGGCAGCTCCACCAGACGAGGACGGGCCGAGGCGAGGAAGGCAGCCCAGTCCACGTCGTGGCCTCGGACGAACACCTGCGCCAGCGCCTCCACCAGCGCACCGGCCTCACCACGGTCCCTACGCAGAACCGGAGCGAACACCACGTCCGAGACCGTGTCCGCACCCATCCCCGACAGCACACCATCGGGACCCAACTCCAGGCACGACGTCACACCCAGCTCGGACAGACACGTCACACCGTCGGCGAAACGGACCGCCTCACGGACGTGACGCACCCAATACTCCGGATCACACACCAGACCCGGGTCCGCTATCTCGCCCGTCACGTTCGACAGCACGGAAAGGCGGGGCTCGTCATAGGTCAGGGACTGGGCGATCTGCCGGAACTCGGCCAGCATCGGGGCCATCAACGGCGAATGGAACGCGTGCGACACCCGCAGACGACGCACCCGCCGGCCCTCAGCCCGCCACGCCTCTTCCAGCTCCACGACCTGGGTTCCGTCGCCGGAGACCACCACCGCCTGCGGCCCGTTCACCGCGGCGACATCCACACCCTCCCGGCCCACCAGCGCAACCCGGACCGTTGCCTCATCCGCCTCCACGGCGAGCATCGCACCGCCCGCCGGCAACGCCTGCATCAGCCGGCCACGTGCAGCCACCAGCACACACGCATCCGCCAGCGACCACACACCCGCCACATGCGCGGCAGCCAGCTCACCGATCGAATGCCCGCCCACCACATCAGGACGCACACCCCACGAGCCGACCAGCCGGAACAACGCCACCTCGATGGCGAACAACGCCGCCTGCGTGAACACCGTCGCATCCAACGCTTCAGCGTCGGTGAACACCACCTCACGCAACGGCCGCTCCAGCAGACCGTCGAAGCCGGCACACACCTCGTCAAAGGCCTCGGCGAACACCGGGAAAGCCTCATACAGCTCCCGGCCCATCCCGACCCGCTGACTGCCCTGACCCGAGAACAGCACCGCCAGCCGGCCCGCAACCACCTGCCCCCGCACCACACCGGCAACCGGCTCACCCGAAGCCACAGCCACCAACCCGGCACGGTCACCCGACAGCACCACCGCCCGATGCTCGAACACCGACCGCGACGACACCAACGACCACGCCACATCCACCGGGTCAAGCTCAGAACGCTCGGCCAGGAACGTCGCCAGCCGCTCCGCCTGCCCCCGCAACGCCGCCTCCGACCTGCCGGACACCACCCACGGCACCACACCCGGCGCCACACTCGGCGAAGACTCCGTGACCGGCTCTTCCTCGACCGCAGGAGCCTGCTCCAGAATCACGTGCGCGTTCGTCCCACTGATACCGAACGACGACACACCCGCCCGACGCGGACGGCCCGACTCGGGCCACGGCATGCCTGCTGTGAGCAGCTCGACCGCACCCGAGGCCCAGTCCACATGCGAGGACGGCTCATCCACATGCAAGGTGCGGGGCAGCACGCCGTGCCGCATCGCCAGCACCATCTTCATGATCCCCGCGACACCCGCCGCCGCCTGCGTGTGACCGATGTTCGACTTCACCGAACCCAACCACAACGGCCGGTCCTCAGGACGGTCCTGACCATAGGTCGCCAGCAGCGCCTGCGCCTCGATCGGATCACCCAGCTTCGTCCCCGTCCCGTGCGCCTCGACCGCATCCACCTGCTGTGCGGACAGCCCGGCATTGGCCAGCGCGGCGCGGATGACCCGCTGCTGCGACGGGCCGTTCGGCGCGGACAGGCCATTGCTGGCACCGTCCTGGTTCAGCGCCGACCCCCGTACCACTGCCAGAACCTGATGCCCGTTGCGACGGGCGTCGGAGAGCCGCTCCAGGAGGAGCATGCCGACGCCCTCCGCCCAGCCGGTGCCGTCCGCGTCGGCCGCGAACGCCTTGCACCGGCCGTCAGGAGCCAGGCCCCGCTGGCGGCTGAACTCCACGAAGGCGCCGGGGCTGGCCATCACCGTCGCACCGCCTGCCAGAGCCAGCGAGCACTCGCCCTGCCGCAGTGCCTGTGCCGCCCAGTGCAGGGCCACCAGGGACGACGAACACGCCGTGTCCACCGTCACCGCGGGACCCTCGAACCCGAACGTGTAGGAGATGCGCCCCGAGGCGACGCTGCCGGCGTTGCCGGTCATCAGGTAGCCCTCCGAGGCCTCTCCGGCCTGGTGTACCAAGTCGCCGTAGTCGTGGTAGGTCAGACCGCAGAACACTCCGGTCTGGCTGCCGCGCACCGAGGCAGGGTCGATACCCGCCCGCTCCAGCGCCTCCCATGACGTCTCCAGCAGCAGGCGCTGCTGCGGGTCCATCGCCAACGCCTCACGCGGGGAGATACCGAAGAACCCGGGGTCGAACTCAGCCGCGTCGTACAGGAAACCGCCCTCACGGGCGTACGCCGTGCCCTTGTGGTCGGGGTCCGGGTGGTACAGCGCCTCGAGGTCCCATCCTCGGTCGGTCGGCAGGCCGGCCACCGCGTCGCCGTCGTTGACGAGGAGGTGCCACAGGTCCTCGGGGGTGTGGACGCCGCCGGGGAAGCGGCAGCCCATGCCCACGATGGCGATCGGCTCGTCCTCGGGTGCCGTCCGCGGCGTCGTCGCCGGACGCGCGGCGGCTGCCGCGGCTGCCTGCGACTCGTCGTCCGTGTGTTCCGGTCCCAGCAGTTCGCCGAGGATGTGGCGGGCTGCCGCGGCCGGGGTCGGATAGTCGAACACGAGAGTGGCCGAGAGCTTGACGCCCGTGGCGGCGTTGAGACGGTTGCGGAGTTCGACCGCGGTCAGCGAGTCGAAACCGAGATCCTTGAAGGCACGGTCCACCGCGATCTTGTCCGCGTGTCCCAGGACGGCTGCGGCGCAGTCGGCCACCAGCTCTTGTACGGCCTCTTCCCGCTCGCGCGGCGCAAGACCGGCCAGACGCCGTACCAGGGCGGGAGTCCCGCCGTCGTCGGCGGCCGACTCGACGACCCGGCGGGCCGGGGCTCCGATGAGGTGCCGCAGGATCGCTGGGACGGTTCCGGGCCGTGCGTTGGCGCGCAGCACGGCGACGTCCATGCGCGTGGGGACCAGGAGGTACTCGTCCGCCGTCTGGGCGGCGTCGAACAGCGCCAGCCCTTCGTCCGCGGGAAGGGGCGTCATGCCGAACCGCGCCAGGCGGGCCATGTCGACCTCACCGAGGTGGCCGGTCATCTCGCTGCGCTCGGCCCAGAATCCCCAGGCCAGCGAGATCGCGGGCAGCGCGTGCGCGCGACGGTGCGCTGCCAGGGCGTCCAGGAACATGTTGGCCGCGGCGTAGTTGCCCTGCCCGGCCGCACCGAACGTCGCGGCGGCCGAGGAGAACAGGACGAACGCCGTCAGTTCCATGTCCCGGGTGAGTTCGTGCAGGTGCATCGCTGCATCGACCTTGGGGCGCAGTACCCCGTCCAGCCGTTCCGGTGTCAGCGACTCGATGAGGCCGTCGTCCAGGACGCCGGCGGCGTGGACCACTCCGCGCAGCGGGCGTTCCTCCGGAATGCGCGTCAGCAGGCCGGCCACCGCGTCGCGGTCGGTCACGTCACACGCCTCGAAGACCACGTCGGCCCCCAGCGCGTTCAGTTCCTTCTCCAGTTCAGCCGCTCCGGGCATGCTCCGTCCGCGACGCGAGGCCAGCACCACGCAACGGACCCCGTGTTCAGTGACGAGATGCCGCGCCACCAGGCGCCCCAGTACACCGCTCGCGCCGGTGATCAGCACCGAGCCGTCGGTGTCCCACACAGGGGCCGACGTCGGAGCCGGAACGGCGGAGACACTCGCCCTGGTCAGCCGCGGGATGCGGGCCAGCCCTTCGCGTACGGCGATCTGTGGTTCGTCACAGGCGAGTACCGCATCGAGCAACGCGTCCGACACCCCGTGCCCGTCCACGTCACACAGCACGAACCGCTCCGGATGCTCCGCCTGCGCGGACCGCACCAACCCCCACACCGCAGCCGCCGCCAGATCGGACACATCCTCACCAGGCACAGCAGACACCGCACCCCGGGTCACCACCACCAGACGCGACCCCGCGAAACGCTCCTCACCCAGCCACTCCTGCAACACCCCCAGCGCACGACGCGTCACCGAACGCACCACCGCCGGATCACCCACACCCCCACCCGTAACGGTCCGGGAGGCGGAGAGGACGGGCAGCAGTACGTATGCGGGCGCGTTCCCGTCGGACATCACCACGTCGGTGAGAGCGGTGTACGTCTCGCCGTACGGGTGGCCGGCCGATTCGGTGCCGGCGAGAAGGGTCTGGAACTCAGTCGCGTCGGGGCCCACGACGACCGGACGGGCGCCGCCTTCCGCCGCCGCGACAGACGCCGTCGGCGGAGCCGACCATTCCACGCGGAACAGCGACTGATGCGGCACTCGGTCTCCGCCGGTCACGTCGTCCGGAGTGACCGTCCGGGTGGTCACCGCTTCCACGGTGGCCACCGCCCGACCGGACTCGTCGGCCAGCAGCAAGGCGACACCGGTCCCGGCCGCCGGGGAAAGCCGCACGCGCAGCGTGGTCGCGCCGGTGGCGTACAGGGACGCGCCGTTCCATGCGTGCGGTAGCACGACCGGGGCGCCGTCCGCACCGAGCGACCTGCCGTCCATGACGTGGAGGGCAGCGTCCAGCAGCACCGGATGCAGTCCGTAACGTCCGATGTCCGCCCGCTGCTCTTCCGGCAGTGCCACCTCGGCGAGGATCTCCTCGCCTCGGCGCCACGCCTGACGCAGCGCACGGAAGGCAGGGCCGTGGACGAGGCCGGCGTCTGCCGCCCCGCTCTCGTAGAGCGTCGTCACGTCGATCGGGTCGGCGTCCACCGGGGGCCACTGGCCGAGGCCGTGAGCAGCCGGATCCGCTGCCACCGGGGCACCGGTCGTGAGCACACCGCGGGCGTGGCAGGTCCAGGAGAGGTCCGAGGACCCGTCCTCGTGGCGCGAGTAGACACTCAGCGTACGACGGCCGGAGGCATCCGGTCCGCTCACCGCCAGCTGGAGCTGGACTGCCCCGCCCTCCGGCAGGGTCAGCGGCGTCTGCGGTGTCAGCTCCTCCAGCCGGTCGTAGCCGACCGCGTCCCCGGCACGCATCGCCAACTCGACGAAGACGGAGGTCGGGAGCAGCGCCGAGCCGTGAAGTACGTGGTCGGCCAGCCAAGGGTGGGAACGCAGCGAGAGCCGGCCCGTGAAGAGATGCCCGCCGGTCTCCGGCAACGTCACGGCCGCGCCCAGCAGCGGGTGATCGGCGGACGCGAGACCGGCCGACGCGACGTCGCCCTGACGGTCGGCGGACGGTTCGATCCAGAAGTGCTGCTCCTGGAACGCGTACGTGGGCAGGTCGATCCGCTGGGCACGAGTACCGCTGAACAGAGAGGCCCAGTCGACCGTCGCACCACCGACGAACGCCTCGGCGGCGGAGGTCAGGAACCGCTCCATGCCGCCCTCGTTACGGCGCAGTGAACCCACGGCAGTGACAGGACTGTTGGTGTGCGTCTCGGCGGTCTGCTCGACGCCCATCGTCAGCACCGGGTGGGCGCTGGACTCCACGAAGAGACGGAAACCGTCGTCGAGGAGCACACGCAGGGTGTCCGCGAAACGGACCGTCTGCCGCAGGTTGCGGTACCAGTAACCAGCGTCCAGGCCACTGGTGTCCAGGACACCACCCGTCACTGTGGAATAGAACGGCACACTCGACGCCTGCGGGGCAATCCCCGTCAGGTCCTGGAGAACGACGTCCTCGATGTGCTCCACGTGCGCGCTGTGCGAGGCGTAGTCCACGGCGATACGCCGGGCGCGCACACCCTCCGCCTCACAGGCAGCCAAGAGCTCGTCCAACGCGTCCGCGTCACCGGAGACGACCACGACCGCGGGACCGTTGACCGCCGCGACCGACAGACGACCGCCCCACGCCGACAGACGCTCACTGACCTCGTCAGCACCCAGGGAAACGGACACCATGCCACCACGGCCCGACAAGGCCCGGATGGCCTTGCTGCGCAGCGCCACCACCTTCGCCGCGTCCTGCACCGACAAGGCCCCGGCCACACACGCGGCGGCTATCTCGCCCTGCGAGTGACCGATCACCGCAGCGGGTTCGACACCGTGCGAGCGCCACACCTCGGCCAGCGACACCATCACAGCCCACAGCACGGGCTGGACCACATCGACCTGCTCCATCCAGGCGTCAGAGTCCATATCCCGGACGATGTCGGTCAACGACCAGTCCACGAACGGCTCCAGCGCCATCGCGCACTCGGCCATCCGCTCCGCGAACACCGGGGACGTGGCGAGCAGTTCAGCGGCCATCCCGGCCCACTGCGAGCCCTGCCCCGGGAACACGAAGACGGCACGGTCATCGACATCGGCGGCGCTTCCCCGAACGACGCCCGAGGACTCTCGGCCCTCAGTCAGCGCTTCGAGGCCGTTGAGGCCGTCCAGGACCACGGCTCGGTGCTCGAACACCGACCGCGTCGTCACCAACGACAACCCGACATCCGCCGACGACAACTCGGGGCCCTCCGCGACGAACGACCTGAGTCGCTCGGCCTGCGCCCGCAGCGCGGCCTCGGACTTCGCCGACACGACCCAGGGCACCACCACGGGCGTCACACTCGGCGAGGTATCCGCGGCCGGCTCCTCGTCAGCCGCCGGAGCCTCCTCAAGGATCACGTGCGCGTTCGTCCCACTGACACCGAACGCCGACACACCCGCCCGGCGGGGCTCCTCGCCCTCCGCCCACGGGGTGGCCTCGGTCAGCAGCCGCACCGTGCCGGAGGACCAGTCCACGTGCGGGGAGGGCTCGTCGACGTGCAGGGTCTGCGGCAGCAGCCCGTGGCGCATCGCCAGGACCATCTTCATGATGCCGGCGACACCGGCCGCGGCCTGGGTGTGCCCGATGTTCGACTTCACCGACCCCAGCCACAACGGCCGGTCTCCCGCACGGTCCTGGCCGTACGTCGCCAGCAGCGCCTGTGCCTCGATCGGGTCACCCAGTTTCGTGCCCGTGCCGTGCGCCTCCACCACGTCCACCTGCTGTGCGGACAGCCCGGCACTGGCCAGCGCGGCCCGGATCACCCGCTGCTGCGACGGACCGTTCGGCGCCGTCAGACCATTGCTCGCACCGTCCTGATTGACGGCCGAACCACGCACCACCGCCAGCACCTGGTGCCCGTTGCGCCGGGCGTCCGAGAGCCGCTCCAGCAGCAGCAGCCCCACGCCCTCGCCCCAGCCGGTGCCGTCCGCGCCCGCAGCAAACGCCTTGCAGCGGCCGTCGGGAGCAAGACCCCGCTGGCGACTGAACTCCACGAAGCCTCGCGGCGAGATCATCAGCGAGACGCCACCGACGATCGCGCGGGAGCATTCGCCCTGGCGCAGCGACTGGGCCGCCAGGTGCAGGGCCACCAGCGACGACGAACACGCCGTGTCGACCGTGACCGCAGGGCCCTCGAGACCGAACGTGTAGGAGATACGCCCCGAGACGACACTGGCCGCGTTGCCGGTGGCGACATAGCCCTCGGTCACGTCCGGCCCCCGGTCCACGAGGGACACGTATTCCTGGCCGTTCGTACCGATGAACACACCCGTCCGGCTGCCTCGCACCGTCTCGGGGTCGACGCCGGCCCGCTCCCAGAGCTCCCAGGCCGTCTCCAGCAGCAGGCGCTGCTGCGGGTCCATCGCCAGCGCCTCGCGAGGCGATATCCCGAAGAAGTCCGCGTCGAAGCCACTGACGTCGGCGAGGAACGCGCCCTCGCGTACGTAGCTCTTGCCCAGCGCTTCCGGGTCCGCGTCGTACAGTCCGTCGAGGTCCCAGCCGCGGTCCGTCGGGAAGGCGATGAGGGCGTCCTCCCCGGCGGCGAGCAGGCTCCACAGGTCTTCCGCGTTCGCCACGCCTCCGGGGAACCGACAGCTCATGGAGACGATCGCCATGGGTTCGTCGTCGACGGCGGCTGTCGGGACCGGCAGCGACGTCACGGCATCGTCGTCGTGCGCGTCGCCCAGTTCGGCGAGCAGGTGGGCGGCGAGAGCGGATGGCGTGGGGTAGTCGAAGACCAGCGTGGCCGACAGTTGCATGTCCGTGGCTTCGATGAGCCTGTTGCGCAGGTTCACCGCGGTCAGGGAGTCGAACCCGATCTCCGTGAAGGCACGGCCGGGCGCGATGGCCTCGGCCCCGGCGTAGCCGAGTACGGCGGCGACGTGCGCTCGTACGAGTTCGAGCACGGTCCGGTGCCGTTCCGCTTCGGACAGACCTGCCAGCTTGCGGACGAGGGCAGAGGCCCCTTCGGCATGCTCCGTGTCCGCCGCCCGAGTGCCGGCCGCCTCTGCCAGTCGGGCTATTTCCGGAATGCTGCTGAGCATGCGCGACAGCTGCCGTGCCTCGAAGGTGTCCGCGAAGCGCGCCCAGTCCGCGTCGACCAGTGCGACGACGGTGTCGTCCAGGACCAGGGCCCTTTCCAGAGCCTTCAGTGCCTGGCTCGGGTCCATCGGCAGCATGCCGGTGCGCCGCAGCGTGCGGCTGACCTCGGCACTGCTGACGGCCATGCCGTCGTCGGCCCAGGGGCCCCACGCGATCGACGTCGCCGGCAGACCCTCAGCACGCCGCGCCTCCGCCAACGCATCCAGATACGCATTGGCCGCCGCATAATTCGCCTGCCCCGCACCACCCACCGTCGCCGAGAACGACGAGAACAACACGAACGCCGACAACCCCAGATCCCGCGTCAACTCATCCAGATGCCGCGCACCCTCAGCCTTCGCCCGCAACACCGACTCGAACCGGCCCACCGACAAACCATCCAGCACACCGTCATCCAGCACACCCGCCGCATGCACCACCGCCGTCAATGGCAAACCCGCCGGCACCTGCGCCAACAGCCCCTCGACCGCCGACCGCTCCCCCACATCACACGCCACCACCGACAACCCCACACCAGCAGCAGCGAACTCCCCCCGCAACTCCTCCACACCCGCAGCACCCGCACCCCGGCGCGACGCCAGCACCACATGCTCCGCACCAGCACCCACCAGCCACCGCGCCACATGACGACCCAGACCACCCGTGCCACCCGTCACCAGCACCGTCCCCGACACCCGCCAAGAACCACCAGCAACACCAGACCCGGCACCGGCACGAATCACACGCCGCCCGAACACCCCCGCAGCACGAACAGCCACCTCACCCTCACGCGAAGCAAACAGCCCCGCCAGACGCCCCACCAACCGGGCATCCACCACCACAGGAAGATCAATCACCCCACCCCAACGGCCACCCAACTCCAAACCAGCCACCCGGCCCAGACCCCAGACCTGCGACTGATCCAGATCGCTCACACGCTCCGACCCCGACACCGCCACGGCACCCCGGGTCACACACCACAACCGGGCCTCGACACCCACATCACCCAGCGCCTGCACCAGACCCAGCGTCAACGCCACCGACACCGGAACCGAACCGAACACCCCGTCCCGGCCCGACGCCAACCCCAGCAACGACACCACACCAGCAAACCCAGCAGGCTCACCCGCCAGCACCGACCGCAGACGACCGGCCACCACCTCACGAGCCGACTCATCACCAGCCAGCTCCAGCACCACAGGCCGCGCACCAGACCGCGCAAGACCCGCGACACACTCACCCACCCACGCATCACCAGCAAGCCCAGCCGGCACCACCACCAGCCACGCCCCCGACAACACACCAGAACCCACCGCCACCGGCGACCACACCACCCGATAACGCCAGCCCTCGACAGCCGACCACTCCCGGTCACGCCGACGCCACGCCGACAACGCCGGCAACACCGCCGTCAGCGACGCACCCTCCACCGGCAACGCCAGCAGATCCGCCACCTCCGACGCATCCCCACGCTCCACCGCATCCCAGAAACCGGAATCAGCCGAGCCACGGAGGTCACCGACGGCTTCCACAGTGGATTCCATCCAGTACCGGCCTCGCTGGAAGGCGTAGGTGGGCAGCTCCACCAGGGCGGGACGGGCCGGTGCGAGGAAGGCAGCCCAGTCCACATCGTGGCCCCGGACGAACACCTGCGCCAGCGCCTCCACCAGCGCACCGGCCTCACCACGATCCTTGCGCAGAACCGGAGCGAACACCACGTCCGGGACGGTGTCCGCACCCATCCCCGACAGCACACCGTCCGGGCCGAGCTCCAGACACGAGGTCACACCCATGCCCGACAGGTGCTGCACCCCGTCGGCGAAACGGACCGCCTCACGCACATGACGCACCCAGTACTC
>NZ_JBIDAN010000020.1:0-25982 GCF_043202495.1 Streptomyces sp. NPDC048185 | reverse complement strand
CCTGGACGACGCGACCAAGAACCTCGCTCCGATCGGCTGGCAGGAGTCGGCCCCGGCCAAGAGCTAGTCGCCAGCACCGAACGCCCGGCGCCCTCAGCGCCGGGCCCCGTGAAAGGAGGCATGAGGTGAACGACTTGCTGGGGGAGGCGCTGGAACTGGCAGCGCGTGGCGTGCCAGTGCTGCCGCTCCGGGAGGGGAAGGTGCCGTTCGGGAACTGCCCATCGTGCGCCGGGAACCGGTGTGGCGGCCGACCGAACATGAAGACCGCCGGCGCCTGCGAGTGCCCGCGGCCGTGCCACGCGTGGGCAGCCGCATCGACCTCCGTCGACGTCGTCACGTCGGCGGCCTGGATGGCGGCCTGGCGGAAGTCGGCGGCCGTCGCCTACCACCCCGGCGGGGCCGGGGTCACCGTGGTCGACCTCGACAACACCGACGCGATCACCTGGGCACGCGAGGTCCTGCCTGCAACTCGGACCATCCCGACGACGCGCGGCGAACACTGGGTCTACCTGGGCACCATGCAGTCGGCGAACAAGGTCCGGCCAGGAGTCGACATTAAGTCCCGCATGTCGTATGCGCGCTGGCTCGGTCGCGGCGAGGGCCAGATGATCCGGCTGCCCGAGGCGGTGACCTCGCTACCCCGGTACGTGGTGCCGGCAGGTGCCGTGGCCTCTTCGCCCGTCTCCCGGACCGCGTGGTCACGAGAGGTCGCCTCCGGGTGCCGTCACACGGAACGGTACGTGCGGACCGGCCTCGACAAGGGCGTCGCCATGGTGACATCCCACCGTGAGCAAGGCGCCGCAAGCCAAGCGTTCGGTGTCGCCCGGTTCCTCGGCTCGTTGCACCAGGAGTGCCCCGGGCCGTGCGGCCTGGAGACCCTTGGCGGCGAGATCGTGGCGGCGGCCGTGAGCGTCGGCGTGCCCGAGACGTACGCGGTCCGGGCTGTCGACCGAGGGTTCGCCGAAGCGGGCGTCGCGGTGCCCTCGACGCAAATGGTCTGAGCTGTCTAGAAACCCCGCAGCTAGGGTCAACCCACATCAGAAAAGCGAGCGGCCCGGTAGCAGAGAGGTGGTTGCACACCTTCGCTCCGGGCCGACTGGAAGTCTTCGAGCTGAGCCTGTTCCGTCTCCAACCCGCACTTCCTAGCGCAGTCACCACTGTACGACACGGTGACAAGGCGGAGGAGACGGAACTGGCTCAGCTCCCGAGAACGGAGCACACGTGAGCCAGCCGTCCCCCGAGGACAAGACCCCCGCCCGCGAGATCATCTCGGAGTACGCAAGGGATCACTTCCACTACTTCCGTACCTCCAGCGGCGCGGCATACGCGCAGCGAATCGGCAGCCCCATCGCCCGCCCTCTGCGAAGTCAGGGCACGACCGGAAGCCACCGCCAAGAGCTGATGCTCGACATGTACAACGAGGGCATGGGCATCTTCAGCGGCACCTCCATGAAGGAAGCCCTGGACTTCATCGAGGCATTGACCCTGAGCCGGGACGTGCGCCAGGTCCACATCCGCGTCGGCCCCTGCAAGAAGACTTCCGGGGTCACGTGGCTCGACCTCGGCCGCGACGATGGCCAGTCCGTCCGGATCTCTACAGACGGCTGGGAGGTTCGGAAGCCCACACCTGACGAGATCATCTGGCGGCGCACTCAGCTCACCGGAGAGCTGCCGATGCCGGAGGCCGGACAGGACATGAAGGGCATCGACAAGCTCTGGAACCTCTGCAACTTCGTGGACGCCGGCTCCTCCACCCTCGCAGTGGTCTGGCTCCTGGCTTGCCTGGATCCCGATGTGCCGGTTCCAGCCGCGTTCCTCACCGGACCGATGGGCGCAGGCAAGTCGACAACAGGACGGATGCTCACCAGGGTGATCGAAGGGATGAGCTCCGACCTCCGGACCCCTCCTCGCGGTGAGGAGCAGTTGACGGTCGTCGCCTCTGCAGGCTGGGTCATGCCCCTGGACAACCTCTCTCATCTCAGTGCCGAGATGTCCGACGCCTATGCCCGCGTCGTAACCGGCAGCGAGGACCTGAAGCGGCAGCTGCACACCGACGGCGACGTGGTCCGGCTTGCAGTGCGCCGGCCTGTCCTCCTCACTGGAATCGACGTCGGCGTCATCCGGTCCGACCTCGGAGAGCGGCTGTTGCAGCTCAAGTTGGACCGGCCTCAGAACCGTCGGAGTGAGCGCGATCTGTGGTCAGAGTATGAGGAAGCTCTGCCGTCCATCCTCGGCAGCCTCCTGGACGTCGCCGTGTCCGTGCGGAAGCAGGACGCGGACGTACCCGCTGACCTTCGCATGGCCGACTTCGGGCACCTCTGTCTGCAACTCGACAAGGCGTACAGCCTCGGCGCCATGCTCGCGTACCGGGCCAGCATTGACGACATCACGGACGACGTGATCGAGGGCGACAACCTCGCCCAGCTCGTACTGCGGTACGCAGCTTCGGAGGCGATGGAACAGGCCGGGGGCGAGATGAAGATGTCCTCCACAGAGTGGCTCGCCGTGCTGAACCGCTTCGCGTTCGGCGACTTCCAGACCCCGCCGAAGGGCTGGCCCACCACCGGCAAGGTCCTCTCCGACCGGCTCAAGCGGCTCCAGCCGACCCTGGCCGCCCGTGGGGTCAAGATCGAGTCCGGACGGCGCTCCCGCCACGAGGACCCGAACCGGTCCCGCTATATCGAGATCAGCCGCATGGGCGGCGCCTCCATCCCAGAGCAGACCCAGCCTGCCTCGGAGCAGACGGAGTTCCCCGCCACGGCAAACTGACGGCCCCCGCGATCCCTGCGGCCCCCGTTCGAGTCTCGGACGGGGGCCGTCGCATGTCTGCGTCCCCCTGACCGGACCCCCATGTGTCCTAAGCCCAAAAATCTGCGTCCCCCCTCGGGACAGCGTCCCCCCTGCCCTCTGACCTGCGGAAACGGGGGGACGCGAGGGGGGACGCTGCGATAAGGGGGGACGCAGGCGCCTCGCCTGGGCAAACGACCATCCGCGTCTCGCTGGCCTGCGGTTTCTCGCCTCTCCTCCAGGGGGGACGCAGCCGACCCCCGGGGGGGACGCAGCGGCCGTCAGGGGGGGGACGCAGCCGACCCCCGGGGGGACGCAGCGGCCGTCAGGGGGGACGAAGGGGGACGCAGGGGGGACGCACCAAAATTCTCTGCGTCCCCCCTCATTCACACAGGTCACAGGCGATCTTGTCAGGTGGGGGGACGAAGGGGGACGCAGCATTTTTTACTTAAGAGGGAAAGGGGTGCTGTCTGTTGTAGTTGTGGCGTCGGTTGTTCGATTTCTGCGGGCCAGTGGTGGTTGAAGAAGCCACCCCCGCGCGGGGCGCCGCTCTGGTGCGGTCAGTTCGGCGGCGACCGCGCGGCGTGGCTTCTTCCTTCGACGACGGCGGGCAGGTGATACGCGTGCGACGCCTCTCACGGGTGCGTCGGGTGCGAGCCGTGCGAGCGGTAGCCTCCGGGCGGACGGTGGTCGACGGCGGCCGCCAGGAGCTGGAGGAGGTGGGCGGTGGCGGCACGGCGGACAGTGGTGCTGAACAACCGCGGGGGGGTGGGGAAGTCGGACGTCACGGTGCGGCTGGCGGCAGCGCTGGCGAAGCGCCGGCGGCGGGTCGGCGTCCTGGACTTCGACCCGCAGGGCAACGCCTCCAGGCGCTGCGGGTGGCGGTACAACGAGAGCGCACCGCAGCTGACGGTCTCCGAAGCGGTGAAGGCTGACCGGGTCGGCGCGATGGCCGGCGTCTGGACGTCGGTGGGCTGGGATGTCGAGTACGCGCAGCGGATGGTGCTGGCCCCGGCCTGGCTGGAGTTGGAGAACCGGATGTCGGAGGCGGGGGTCACGGGGAACCACCTCCGGCTGGCCAAGGCCCTCCAGGGCGCGGACGACCACCTGGACGATGTGCTGATCGACTGCCCGCCGTCGCTGTTCCACCTGACGCAGATGGCACTCGCCGCTGGCCACCAGGCGCTCATCGTCACCGAAGCTGAGATCGACTCCATCCTCGGGGCGAAGAGAGTCCGCGACTTCGTCAACGAGAAGCGGCACCTGCTCCACAACGACGAGCTGACCCTGGCGGGGGTGGTCGTGAACAACCTGGACCCGTCGGGGAAGGCGTTGGAGCGCGAGCAGCTGGCGTCGATCCGCCGCATCTTCGGCGATCTCGTCTGGGAGCCGGTCATCCACCGCCGGGCCGCTCTGGCAACGGCGGACAACCAGGCGCTCCCCCTTGAGCTGACCAAGGCATCCGGGGTGGGCCCTGCCCGTGCAGCGTTCGAGCTGTTGGCGGAGACGTACGAGAAGAGGAGCGTGACCGTAGCGTGAGCCCGCAGAAGTTCGACACCGCCGACGACGAGGGACCGAGCCCGGCGCTGGTCCCTCACCAGGACGGGCTGATCGTGGGCTCTCCTGCGGACGGCCCGGATCAGCAGCTCCTGGACGCTCAGCGGCGGGCGGAGCACGCGAAGGCGATCCGGGACGCGAAGGACGCCAAGACGCGACGCAGCTGGTACACCTCGGCAGCCGCGGCCGACGCCTTCCAGGCCGTGGTGGACGACATCCACCACGCCACGAGGGTGCCCAAGCACGAGGTGGTGGCCGCGCTCCTGGAGGCGGCTGTCGAGCAGGCGCCGGCGGTAGAGAAGCGGCTGGGTCCGAAGGTCGCACCCATGCGACCCGTGCGAGGTGTGCGAGGCGTATCACCTCGTGAGCGAGTGGAGTGATACGCGTATCACTCGTCTTGTGCGACGCGTATCACCCGAGGTCACGGCAACGACGACGGGCCCGCACCCTGGAAGGTGCGGGCCCGTGGCGTGGGTCTAGTCGAGAGGGAGGCAGTCTGCGGCGGGCACGGTCTCGCCGTCTCCCCCGAGCTTCGGCACGAGCTTGCCCTCGTTGCCGTACTGGCCGGGCTCCAGCTCGCGCACCCGGTACGCGGTCGGGGTGCCGTCGTCAGCCCACTCCACAGCGGTCACCAGGGCAGGGTGGCCGTCGGGGAGACGCACGTGCGTCCGCAGGGCGAGTCCGCCGAACTGGCGGCGCAGCAGCTCAGTGAGGAACGGCACCGAGAACCACCAGGAGACGTGCTCGGTCTCCATGTACCCGTTGTAGTTCCGGCGTTCCTCCTGCGACTTCAGGAACCGCTCGGCCAGCTTGAAGCAGCGGCTTTCGTACTCGATCAGGGTCATGTCCCACGAGGGTTCGTCCGCCTCGGTGGTGGTGACCCTGGTGGCCCATGCCTGGAGACGCGGGTGGCCGGTCGTCCACCATTCCTTGATCGGGCAACCGAGCAGACGCACCGCAGCGAGATCGAGGGGGTGCATCAGCCTGTCGACGGCGGCCAGGTCGTCGGCTTCGACCGCGGTGCGCAGCCGGTGGGGGTCGGGTGCCAGTTCCGGCTGCTCGTCCAGCAGCATCGCGTACGAGGCTGCCAGCACCCATGACTGGTCCTGGCTGTAGCCGTACTGAGGCTTCCCCCGGAACCGGTGGGAGAGGCTGTCAGCGCGGCGTCCGGGCAGACTCGCGGCCTGGCAGGTGTCCCAGCTCGTACGGGCGTTGCCGCGGCTGGTGAACGGGTGCCAGGTCTCGCACACGTAGCCGGGATGCGGAGTGCCGTCGCATCCGTGGTCGCACGGCGTCATCACGATCGGGTACAGGCGGGGCGGCTCGCTCAGGGCTTCGTCGGCCGGGCCGGGGTCCTGCTCCGCCAGGCGCCGACGGGCGGCGGTGTACGAGATGTCCTCGCGCGCGGCGAGTTCGCGGGCGGCGCGCTTGGTGTGCTTGTCGGCGGTCATGGTCACTCGCTCTCGGGCGGGCGGACCCCACGCATCCCCCGCCGGGCGTCATAGACCACGGGAGGTTCGGGGTGGTGCTGGCACGCGAGGCTCAAGGCCCCTTGTCCTCGGTCGCCTTCACCGGCGTGGGCGGGAGAGGCTCGGAGTCAGGCCGACGTGCGGCGGCCGGTTCCACCGTAGCCGCCGGCACCGACAGGACGCCGGAACTCGCGCACAGTGATACCCCTCGCACCCGTGCGATGGGTGCGAGGGGTATCACGGCAGATCACCGGCCCGGGGCGCTGGTCTCGGGCGCGGGGTGGACCTCCAGCCACTCGCGCGGGTTGATCGGTGACGTCTCGTCGGGGCCGTCCTCGTAGCCGGGGTCGGTCCGGCGCATCTTCATGACGGGGAAGTACTTCTGGGGGTCGGGGGCGTCCTGGTCGGCGAGGACCAGGCCGTGGACGCTGTACTCCCGGCCGACCAGCGTCACCTCCTGGCCCCGCAGGTATCCCCAGTCGACTCCGAGCGGGTAGGTCGGCAGCCCGAACGTGCAGTACGGCGGGTTGTGCCAGTGGTGATCGCCAATGCCGTCGCGGTACTCAAGGCCGCACTTCCAGCAGCGGGTGTAGTCGGCGGTCTTCTCGCGGTCGTCCTCGCAGAGGTAGCAGTCGGACCGGTGCTCGAAGTGCTCGGCGTGCTCCGCGTAGGCCCGGTTCGTCTCGGCGTCGATGCGCGCGTTCTCGGCGGCCTCGGCGCAGTAGCAGCCGTCACAGGTGGTGCAGACGCCGCAGCCCCCGCACAGCGCCTTGAGGTGATGGCCGCACGCCGCGTTGACGTCGTTGAACGAGTCGCCGGTCCAGGAGGAGACCCACGGGCCCCCGTCGCCGGGGAACGAGCGGGCCTCCACCTCGATGTCCGCGCCGGTGTCGGCGCGCAGTGCTGCCGTGTACTTGGCGCCCTCACGCGCGGCGGCGCGGGCCCGCTGGGCTGCGGTGTTCTGCTTCTTCGGCGACATGCGTACTCCAGACACGGCGGTCTCCCACGCTTCCGCCGGCGGTGTACGTCGGGCCGGTGGATGGTCGGTGGTTCACTCGCGGGCCTCGAAAGACCTTGGCCGACTGTGCCCGGGGCGGCGTGGGCGCCGGGGCGGCGGCGAACGGCGGTACGCGTCTGGCCGTGAGCCCCCACGGTAGCGGAGGGCACGGACACCTCGGGCCGTCTTCCGGCACGGCTCGCGGACGCGTGAGAGTGGTGATACCCCTCGCACGGGTGCGACGTGTGCGAGGGGTATCACCGCAGGTGCATGGCGGGGTCAGTCCGGCTGTGGGGGCCACGGCCGGGGCTGGAGCTTGCGGCGGATCCGCAGGGCGAGGGCCTCGCGCTGGTACTCATCGAGCTCGGGGAAGCGGAAGATCTCGACGGCGGTCATGCCGTAGTGCGCGCACGCCCGCTCGATGGTCTCCAGGCTGATCACGGCCCCGCCTCCCCGGCCGCCGTTCAGCTTCCGGCGCCATGTCGGCTCGGAGTACCGCATCCCGGCGGCCTGGCGGACCATCGTCTCCCCGGACAGCTCCCGGAGCTCCCGGAGCGTCTGGCGGACCTGGCCTTGAAGGTTCACGGGCGCTCCTGGGCGATAGCTGGGCTAGCGGTCGGTGCGGCGGGTGGTCTGGCCGTCGCGCAGCGGTTCGCGATTTTGGGGCTCATTCGCCCACGGCCACCGGGGCCGCGGCCGTCTGTTCGTCGTGCTCGCGCAGCAGGCGCATGACGGTCGCGGGGGAGGGGTGCTGTCCCTTCTTGGCGCCCTTGGTGATGACGAGCTTCGCGGCGATCTCGCGCAGGCTCAGTTCCTGGCCCCGCATCTGGAGGGCCATGGCGAGCATGGTGTCGTCGGTGACGCTGGCCCCGCCGATGGCCTTGCCGCGCTTGCGGGCCGACTCGTGGCCCTCCAGGGTGCGGTCCCGGATGTACTCGCGTTCCATGCCGGACAGGGCGGCCAGCACGGTGAACACGACGCCGCCCGGGTCGTGGCTGCCCTGAAGCTCTCCGGTCAGGAACTCGAGTCCGACGCCGCACGCGCGCAGTTCCTCCGCGAGCGTGGCGAGGTCGATCCCGCGTCCGAGCCGCTTGTGCTCGTGGACCACGAGGGTGACGCCGACGCCGGACGCGCGCAGCTCGCAGGCGAGGGTGACGGCCTTCTCCAGCTCCGGCCGCTTGGTGGCGCGGGTGGAGATCTTCTCCGAGAAGACCCGGGTGACCCCGGCCGCCGCGAGCGAGTCGAGCTGGGTGTCGAGGGACTGCCGGGCGGTCGACGCGCGGGCGTAGCCGATGCGGACGTGGCCGGACGGTTCGGCGCCGGCGCCGACGGGGCGCGGCAGTTCCACCCAGGTCGTCCCCGGCTTGCGCACGGGCGGGGTCGGCACGTTCAGCGTCTTGGCCAGCGAGGGCACGAGCCGGAAGCGGGCCGTGTGGTACTGGATCGCCACCTTGCCCTTGGTGGTGCGGCAGGGCGAGCCCGCCGGGGCGGCGCAGGTGGACATGGGGCAGTCATGCGCTTCAACGCGCTGGTAGTCGTCGCTCACGGGGATCACTGTTTCATGTGTCTGTTTCAAGAAGCAAGCTGTTTGCAACGACCTATGAAACAGAAAACCCCCAGCATGATCGGTGCGGGGCGGGGTGTTTCACATGCGACCACCTATGAAACGACCCGTCAGGAGAGGGCGCGTAAAGGGTGCTTGACACTCGGGGGGCATGTAAAGGAACCTTGACGTACCAACGTAAAGGAGCCTTGACATGGGCTGGGTGCACGACGTTCCCGCAGACAACCTGTACGACCACGAGGGCTACACCGTGGCGGTGCTCGCCGACGGCAGCGAGCCGGAGCCGCTGCAGTTCCCCGTCCCGGGCCGCGAGGGCGCCACCTTCAAGAACGGCCGGTGGGACCTCTACGACGGGACCGAGGGCCGTCCCCTGGCGGCGGCGGTGCGGGCCGCGTGCGAGTGCGGGTGGCGCAGCGTCGACACGTTCCCCGTCGACTTCGACGACGACGAGGGCACGGAGGGCTGGGAGGACAACACCGGCCCCTTCGCCGCGTGGCAGTCCGAGCACATCGAGGCGCTCCTGGGCACGGCGATGCCGACCGAGCTGCGCGAAGCGCTCGCCACGGTGGCGGAGCAGGTGCGCGAACACGCGAGGCTCCGGCCGTTGGTCGCGCTCGCCGCGATCGGCCAGTTGGAGAAGCTCGTTGGCGACGTGGCGCCGACCGCCGGCGCGGCGGCCCGCATGGACGGCCAGACCTGGACGACGGTCGGCAAGGCCCTCGGCACGACCCGCCAGGCCGCGTATCAGCGGTTCTCCCGCTTCCTCGCCCCCGAGCTGGTCTCCGGCCCGAACGACTGAACCCGGGCCGACCCCGGCCCGCCGACACCGAGACGCACGGAAAGCTGAGGACCCATGACCCGCGCACTGACCGACCTCACCGCCGAACAACTCGTTCGCCACGTCGCGCACCTCGCCGACTCCGTCGGCCGCCAGGGCGTCACCGACCTCGTGGGCGAACTCGCGGACGCCGCGAAGCTCCTGCAGTACCGCTACGACTCCCCGGCCTGGCAGGGCCAGAACGGCACCCGCCCGGACAGCGGCATCCCCGCCGTCGACCTGATGCGCCGGGTCAGCTGGGAGGGCAACGGGTTCCTCGCGGTGACGGCCGGGGAGATCCGCCGGACGTACGGCGCGGGCCCGGAGCCGCTCGCCGAACAGCTCGCCGGCCACAACCTCCTGACGCTCCCCCGGGAGCTCCCGGCCGACGACGACACCCCGGTCCTGCTCTACAGCGGGCTCCGGCAGATCGGCAACCTGCTCAGCATCACGCTGGAGGACGGCGCGGAGTCCGTCGACCGCGACCTGGTCGACGTCGTCCGCAGCTCCCGCCTGCCGCACCCGCACCCCATGGACTTCTAGGAGACCGGCTGATGCTCACCACCGAGATGGTCCGCGACCGCTTCATCGGCGAGGACGACGCTGCCCGCGTCGCCGCGTTGTGGAACGAGGTGTACCCGGCGGTCCGGGAGCGGCTGACCACGGTGATCCGTGCCCAGCGCGAGAGTGCACAGCCGACCGTGGACGTCGCCCGCTTGGAGCAGGTCCGCCGGGAGCTGGGTCAACTGGACCGGGGCACGTTCCGCCCCTGCACGCGTTCGCGGCCGGCCTTCAGCGAGTCGGCGGCGTACGGCCTCCTGCGGGACGTCGTCGCCGTGACGGGGATCGGCAGCCCGTACGCCGGGGCGCTTCACCGCCTGGCGGCCGTCCTCGCCGATCTGGTCGTTGCCCGCGATGTTCTCGTGCAGGCGGCGCGGGCCGTGGAGTCCAGCACCGCCCCCTGACGCCTGCCTCAGCGAGCCCCGCCCGGTCACGGCCGCGCGGGGCTCTGCTGTTGCCCCGGCATGGCTCGCGTGCGGGAGCGTCATGACCTGCCGGGCGGAACGGGGGCGTCATGACCTGGTGTCGCCGGGCGCGGGTGGCTTCTTCCTCCCACGACGATGGTGAGCCCGAGACGCAAGCGCGATGGACTGGTATCTCGCGCGCGTTGGGCCGGTCCCGGAAGTCCAACGCAGCCCGCGACGGTAGCCGCGCGGGTCTCTACGGTCCGCGCCCATGACTCACACGAACACGACTCAGCTCGCCCGCCGCAAGCCGCGCCGTCGGCAGGGCCGCCCCTCGCTCCTCACCCCGGCCGTGATGGATCTGCTCACCCGGGCGACCGCCGTGGGCCTGCCGATGAAGCAGGCAGCCGACGCGGCCGGGGTCGGCCGCTCCACCTTCCTGCGCTGGATGCGCGTGGGTGAGGACGTCGTCGACGAGAAGCAGGGCGGGCACCTGGACGTCGACTCTCCCGACCCGTGCGCGGCTCTGTACGCGAGGGTGACCCGGGCTCGCGCGGCGGCGGCTGCCCGTGCCACCGGCCAGATCGAAGAAGCGGCCCGCGGTGCCGTCGTCTCCGAGACGTACCGGACGTGGACCGACCCCATCACCGGGGAGACACGCAGCGAGCGACGCGTCCGTCGGCGGCCGGGCGACTGGCGGGCGTCCGCGTGGCTGCTCGTGCGACTCGATCCGGAGCCGAAGACGCTGGAGGAGCTGCTCGATGAAGAGGACGCGCGGATCCGGGCGGAGCGCGGCGAGAACCGGATGGAGCGGGCGCTCACGCCTCACCTCCAGGAACTCGCGGCCCGCCTGCAGAAGACGCTGGCGCAGTACCAGGAGGAGGACGGCACGACGGCCGCGGCGGACGCCGGTGCCGGGTCCGACTTCCGCGAGACCCCCTCGTAGGGAAGTAGTCGGCGTCGGCGGAGCACCACGGGGACCCCTTGACCGCGCAGCTCAGGAACCCTCGCGGTGCTTCGCCAGGCGTCGGCTGGAGGCAAGTTGTAGGGCAAGCCCGGAGGCAACTTGTACGGCAAGTTGTAGGGCAACTTGGAGAGCAAGTTGTAGGGCAAGCCGGATCCCGGCTGTCGTCCGCGACGATTTCACCGCCCCGAACTCCCCGCCGGTCACCTCTCGCAACTCACCCCGCCGTCCCGCTCGAACTCCCCCACACCCCTCTGTAGAACTCCCTCCGACCCCCTTCACCCAACTCCCCTGTCCTCCAGCTCCCCACCCCGACCTGTACCTCTGGAACCTCCGAGACCACCCCCTCCTAGGGACGACGCGAGGGGGTGGTCTCGGAGGTGGAAGAGCGCTCGTGCAGGTCGGGGTGGGGAGCTGGAGGGCCCCCAGTAACACCCTGGTGTACGGGTCGGTTTACACCCGCGCGGGAACTCCGGCAGCCCTCGGCCGGAAACCCGAAGACGGTCTTCACCGATAACTTGCTGTGCGCTCGCGGGCGCGCCGAAGTACTACTTCGGCATCAACTTGCTCGGCCCCGGCCGGGCTCGCGGGAAGCTCCCCTTCCCGCCCAACTTGCTCGCCTACGGCGTCCGCTCGATCCCCCGCCCGAGGGTCCGCCGGCCTCTCCGCTCGGCCACGTCCTGGTGCTCGCCGTCGTCCAGGAGTGCAGCGGGCTCGACTCGTTCGACGGGCAGAAGCCGCGGGGAGACGTCGGTCGACTCCGTGCTCCTGGTGGTGCTCGGGCCGGTGCCGAGAGGGCGTCGCGTGGTGCTCACCGACGGAGCTTCCCACGCGCGCGCGGGGCACGCCGCGACCGGTCGCGAGGTCGCATCCTGGGTCGCGCCCTGAGTTCCATCCTGAGTCGCACCCCGGGTCCCGTCCTGAGTCGCGTCCTGGGTCGCATCGGGGTTCGTCGGCGCGGGCCTTGGAGACGTGCTCCGACCTGGACGACAAGGGGTGCGCCGCCGGTCGGTCGGCACGCCGACTACTTACCGGGGGCGTTGTCCGGCGCGGCGGACCGGGCAGCGCAGCGTTCGCACGAGCCCCGGCTACGGTCGCCGAAGGGCGGTGTCCTCCGGCGCGAACGGTCTTGCCCCCGACGATGCCTGACCGCGCCGGGGGATGCCGACCGCAGCGGGGGCCTGGGGGCCGGCGAAGGCCACCAGCGGCCACCGGCCTCAGTACGAGGGCGTGCCCGGACGGCGCCGCCGCATGTTCACGATGGTCGCCTCGTCGACCCGCCGCACCGCCTCGCCTACGCGTGCGAGGACGGCGTCCAGTTGCTCCTGGGTGACGTCACCGCCGGAGTTCATGGCACGGGCGATCTGGTTGAGGTTCGTGCCGATCCGGGTGAGCGCGGTACGGGCGTCGACCAGCTCGCGCAGCTCCTCGCGGTAGGTGGTCGGGATCGGTGTCAGCGAGCCCATCGCGACCGCCAGGACGACGTCGGTGGCGTAGCTGGTCGGTGTCTTGCGGGCGAGCGTCGCGGCGGCCTCGATGGCGGCCTTCTCGTCGTCACCGAGCCGGAGGTTCATGCGGTGCGGGCGGGGCTCGTCGTTGCGGCGGGTGCGCCGCCGCTGCTCCGGAAACACACGATGCTCGCGCACGCCGACCCCTCCGCAGTTCCCCCGGTCCGTCCCCGGACCGCCGATGATCGTCCACCGGTCATCGGGCCTACGGTAACCGTAGGCACCAACTCGCTGCCCCTGCCTGCGGTCGCCTGTGTGTCCTCCGCTGCGTCCCCCGGCCGGTGACCCGGATGCCTCCGGTCCGTGGCCGCGAAAACGCCGTACACCTCTGGCACTTTGATCGCCTACGGTTTCGTCCGTGACGAAATCTGTGTCCCACCTCGGCCCCGACAACGACGACCAGGAGCACGACGGCGACGTCCTCGCGGTGCGAGAAACGGTCTCCGTGGGCGAGCGGTTGAAGACGACGACGTGCGCCTGGTGCGGAGAGCGGATCGTGTACGCGGGCGTCGGCCGGCCGCCGAAGTACTGCCGGGACTCGCACCGCAAGCGGGCCTCGGAGCTGCGCACGGCACAGCGGCGTGCGGCCCGTCCGGTCGACAAGGGCGGCCAGACGACCGAGCCAGTGCGTGAAGTTGTGGAGCGGACCGAGACGGTGACGCGTACGACGGTGCGCAGCGGCCCGGCGAAGATGCGGTTGCCGGAGAACATCTACGAGTGGCAGCACGCCCTCACGCAGTTGCAGAACCAGGTGCGCAACGGCCACGGTCTCGCCGGGTTCTACGAGGTGCTCGTGCGGGACCTGGAGGCGACGGCCGCCGTCGTGCGCGAGCGCCAGGAGCACATTGCGCAGCGCGCGGCCGGACTGGTGCCGGCACCGCGGCCGCCGCGTCCGCAGGGCAGTAAGAAGAAGCGGCGCAAGCGTCGGTGACCGCCCGGATATCGTCCCGGACGAAACCGACCGCCTTGTGAATGCAAGAGGTGTGCACGTCCTCGCCGTGCGGTTGGACGTGCCGTTGGACGCGTAATGCAAGGGTGTGCTGACGTGCCTCGCGTGCACGCGTGTGCACGGGCACGGGTGCACGCGTTGGGCGCCGCTCGGTCGTGATGCATAGGTGTGAGGGATCCCGTCGAACGGGACGCGGTGCAAAAGTGCTAGAGGTGCGCGGCGCTTCCCGGCGTCCGGACCGGTGGCGTGACATCTCTTGCAACTCTGGCGCGGCGGGTCTTGTAGCGCGGCGGGTGACGCGGCGCGTGGACGTCGCCGTGCTCCTGGTGCTCGCCGTCGGCGTACGTCATCTCGGTGACGTACCGGCGTCGACGGAGACGTACAGGGCGACGGCGGCCGGGCTCGAAGGCGGCTGCATGACATCTCTTGCAACTCGGCACCGCCCGGGTTCCGTCCGGGACGAAAGCCTGCCGGGCCGGTGGCCGCCGACGATGCCGCCAGGTGCGCGGCGCGTGGGCGGCGCCGGGCCGAAGGCCCGTAACAGGCGCGGGCGAAGCCCTCGTTCTTCGTCCCTCCCCCAGAAACGCGAAAGGCCCCCGGTCCGCCTCGCAAGGAGACGGGCCGGGGGCCTCGGTGGTGGTGCGCGTCGGTGTTACGTGGCCTCCATCCGCCACTCCCACGGTTCGCCGGCGTCGGCGGCGCGTGTGGCGGCGGCGGCTAGGGCGTGGGCGACGGCCGACTCCTTCGCCCGCACGAAGCGGTGGCGCGCGAGCCTGAGCAGCACTGCGGAGATCTCGGCGGCCTGCGAGGGCGTCATCGTCCCGCCCTCGCCGGGGTTCGTCAGCAGCAGCACGACCGGGCCGCGCTCGTCGCGGGACAGGCAGCCCTCGGCGTATCCGGCGAGGCTCGTCAGCGACTTCAGGGCGTGCCGGTCCTCGCCGAAGAAGTCCGCGCCGTGTGACGTCACCACGTGCGCCTCCGCGTCGTGGATGGCGTGCTGGCGGCTCATCGCGGCGTCTCCACGGTCACGGTCGCGGGCTGCGTGTACGCGGGCGCCGGCGGCCGGGCCGCGGTGCCGTCGGCGTTGGCGGTGCCGATCCAGTACGCGGCGAGCAGGGCGAGCGCGGTGAGTCCCCAGCGGCGGGCCCGCGCCCGCAGTGCCGCCCCGACCGGGGCCGTGGCGGCGGAGGCGGGGGTGAGGGTGACGGTCCACTGGGTGGGCTCGTTCGGTAACGACATGTCGGTGTCTCCCGGTTCGGCGGTGGTCAGATCAGGGCGGACAGGAGCGCGGCGGCCAGGGCCACGAGCGAGGCGGCGGTGATGTCGCCCGCGAGGCGCAGGCCCTTGTACTTGCGCTTGGCGATCCGGGAGAGGTGGACGACGTGGGTCGCGCGGTCGGCCGGCGCCTGGAGGTCGGCGAGCAGCTCGTCGGCCGTGGTGCACAGCGACCAGTAGAGGAACGAGCCGCGGGCCGCGCCCCCGAGGCGGGGCCGCACGACGAACAGCACGACGAGCATGGCGGCGACCAGGCCGACGGTGCCGACGCCGACGAGGGCGGCGGACGTCCCCGGCAGGGCCTTGCCGGGGACGGCGGCCACCAGCGCGGCCAGGGGCAGCGAGAACGAGGTGAGGAGCACGCCCGACTTGGCGTCGGTCCGGCTGATCTCGGCGAGCACGGTCCCGGTGGCGGCGTCCAGCCGGGCGTCGATGTCCAGTTCCTTGGGCACGAGCGGGGTCCCTTCCGGGGTCAGCGGACGTCGTTGCGGTTCTTGGCGAACAGGCCCTTGGTCGTGCTGGAGACGTTCGTCGTCTCCTGGCGCACCGAGCCGTTGTAGTGGTGGTGGTGCTCGGTGTGCATGTCCGCCTTGGCGCGGCCGAAGGAGCGCAGCAGCGAGCCGACGGCGAGGACCAGGGCGACGGGCGCGGCCCCGCCGACGGCGAGGGTGACGGGGTCGACCTGCCCGAGCGTGTAGAGCACGAGCGAGGTGGCACCGCCGACGGACAGGGAGGCGACGCTGCCGGAGAGCATCAGGCCGCTGATGTCGGTGGCGCGCTGGGACATCGGCGGCCGTCCCTCCTGCGCGACCGGGGCGGCGGCGCTCGGCGTGTTCGGCGAGGTGTCGCGGTAGGACGTCGGGATGGGCGCAGGCGCGGGCTCCGGCCGGTACAGGCCCTCGATGATCCGGCGGGCCTCGGCGGCGGCCTCCGACTCGCTGAGCTGGATACCGGGGGTGCGGTCGATGTGCTCCACTGGGTGCTCCTTCTTCGTCACTGGGGAAGGTGGCCGGGGCCCGGAGGCGTCATCTCCAGGGCCCCGGTGCGGTGCTGGGGTGGTGCGGTGTCAGCGGGCGATCTCGTACAGGCCGCGCCCGGCGCGGACGACGTCGCCCTGGTCGACGAGCACCCCGAGGGCGTTGCGGACGGAGCCGATCGCCTTCACCTCGGGCCCGCCGTCGGCGTTGACGAGAATCAAGACCTCTTCGGGGCTCAGCGCGTCCTCGGCCTCGGCCAGGGCGACGCGGATGCGGTCCGCCAGGAGGGCGGCGCCGCGCCCGCCCTTGGTGGCCTGCGCCTTGGCCACCTGCTTCTGCTGGTCCTCGCGGACGGCCTCGCACAGCGCGTCCATCGCGGCGGTGCCGCGCGCGGCGTACGCCTCGCCCGCGGCCTCCAGCGACGCCTCTTCCAGCCGGGCCGGGTCGCCCGGCCCGTACAGGGCGAGGATCTCCGGATCCAGGCCCGGCATCGGCAGGATGGAGCCGATCCGGAAGTGCCGCATCATGCTGGCCGGGTGCGTCCCGGAGAGCAGGTAGGCGGTCCCCTGGGTGTCGCAGACGTCATCGTCGTCGTCGACGTCCTTGGCGAACTGGCTCCGCAGGACGCGGGGCTTGAGGCTCTTGGGGATCGGCATGAGCTGGGTGCCGGCGGGCAGCAGCCCGTCCGCGACCAGCTGGCGCATCATGCTCGAACTCCAGCGCAGCAGAGTGACCTCGCCCTCCTTGAGCATCGCCCGGAGCGTGTCGCTGCCTCCGAGTTCCTCCAGGTGGCTTGCCTGCGCGTCCAGTTCCTCACCGATGCCGACGGAGCGGCCGGTCCTGCCCAGCTCCTTGACGAGGTAGGTGGCCTCCTCGCGGTACGGCGCGCCCTTCTCCAGGAGGCGGTTGGCCTCGTCGATCCGCACGGACAGCAGCGGGTCGGGGTCGCCGATGACGAAGGCGTTGCGGCCCATCGCGGCGTAGCGGGGCTGGCGGGACTGCTGAGCGACCGCGACGGCCGCCCGGAGCATCAGGATGACTTCCTCCTGGCTCGTGGCCAGCCAGTCCACCTGGCCGCGCGCCTCCGGGGCGGACTGGCCGCCCTTGAGGTCGCCGTACCAGGAGACGATGCCGTTGCGCTTCTCGCAGGCCAGCACGTACTGCACGGTGCGGGACTTGCCCGCGCCGGTCGTGCCGAAGGTGAGGGCGCGGACCGCGCTGCCGGTGCGCGGGTCGAACAGCTTGCGCCGGGCGGGGCGGCCGTTGTGGTAGCGGCCGACGACGATCCGGCCGTACGTGTCCATCAGCATGTCCGCCTCGCTCGGGGGCGGCATGACCGCGAGCGGGTTGGACGGGTAGATCGTGACCAGCGCGGTGCGGGAGCCGTCGGTCTCGACAGCGATCCGGCCCGGGTCGGCGATCTCGAACGCGGACGCGAGGGCCGCCAGGTCGTACTTGATGACCTGGCCCGGCGGAACCTGCACCATCAGCTCGACGATCTGGTCGTCCGGGATGGCGGGGGCGGCGGGGGTGATGGTCATGCGTCCTCCTTGGTCATGTCGACCGCCGTGCTCATGCGGCCGAAGTTGATGGCGGTGATGGTCGCGCCGGGCATGGCCAGCGGCGCGATGCGCGTGGCCCACATCGTGTGGGCGTCCAGGGCGTCGTCGGCGGTGCCGACAGTGAGCAGCTGCACGGAGGCGCCGCGGCCGGGCACCGCGCCGATGGTGATGAGGTCCTGGGGGACGTCCATCAGCGCGGACAGGCGGCGCGTGGAGATCTCGGGGACCGGCTGGCCGGGGACGGCCGCGCGGATGATGGCCTTCATTGCGTTCTCGCCGGTCCGCTCGATGTCCTCCAGGAGCGTCCCCGGCGCGGCGCCGTCCTCGATGGCCACGCGCTCGGCCCACCACTGAGCGGCCGGGTGCGCGGCGACCGCCTGCTCCTGCACGATCAGGTCGCCGGTCGGCTTCGGCAGAGGCGGCAGCGGCGGCACGAGCATGTGGCGGGCCGCCCGCGACGGGCGCAGCCAGAAGGTGCCGGCCGACCACAGCGCGACGGCCAGGGCCTCACCCCAGTGGACGCCGGAGACGATCCGCTCGGCGATCAGGACCCCGGTCAGGCTGGCGCCGGGCGCGAGGTACATGACGATGCTGGTCGTCTTCTGGTGGCCCTCGGCGCGGCCGGTGGGCAGCACCGCGAGCCCGGCGCCGGTGGCGACGGCGGTGGCCAGCAGCGACTCGCCGAAGAGCTCCGGGGTGAAGAGGCCAGCGGTCGCGGCGGCGGTACCGGCGGCCGTGGCCACCAGCCCGGCGCGGCTGCGGGCGGTGTCGATCCGGCGGCGCGCGGCGTCCATCTGGCCGCGCAGCCGCTCGATGCGCTCGGGGGACAGCATCGGGTGGGCTCCGTTCTCCCCGGCCTGCCCGGGGTGCGAGGACGACGAAGCGGCGGCAGCGACCGATAGCCCAGCTATCGCCCGAACGGCCGCCGCTTCATCTCTGTGCGACGTGTGCGACGCCTCGCACCCGTGCGTCGGGTGCGAGGCGTGTGAGGGGTGCTGATCAGCGGTTGCTGTAGAACTCCGACTCAGCCGGTTCCACGGGCATCGCGTGGAACGCTTCGGCGACCGCGCCGTAGTCGGCCTGGTGCTCGGCTGCGGTCTGGTCGAAGAGGGCGGACAGGTCCTCGGTCGCGGCGGCCATCGCTTCGGCTTCCTCGAGGACCGACCGCATCACGGCCGCGGCTTCGTGGTGTTCGGCGACGCTGCCGCTGTCGACCTTGAGCCCGGACATCTGGTCGGCGAGCCGGTCCACCGACTTCGAGCAGCCCTCGACGTAGCGGTACGTCGAACGGACCTGCTCGCTCAGCCCCCGCAGCCGGGCCCCGGCCATGGTGAGCTGCACGATGACGACGCCGTAGCGCACGCCCTCCGCGAGCACCGCGCCGGTGACGACGGCTGCCTTCCCGGCCGCGCTCGCCACGGCGCCGGCGGCGGCCCCGGCCTTCTCCAGTGCTTCACCCATGAGGGCCTCCTACTCCATGTTGTATTCGCGCTCGGCCGGGCGGGTGTGGCCGTGGTCGCGGGTGACGTCCGCCGGATTGCGGTGGATGGCCTCGGTGTTGCTCCCGGCCGTGGCGATGGCCTCGGAGGCGCGGGGCAGGGCCGCGGCGATGGCGTCGGCCTTGGCCTTGACCTCGCCGGTCTTCTCGATCAGGCGCAGGACCATGCCCTCCAGGACGCCGGGCACCTTCAGCTCGACAACCTTGGCGTGCAGGGCTTCGAGCCGGGTCACCAGGCGCTCGCAGCCGTCGGCGGCCGCGAGGGCCTCGTCGACTCCGGCGGTGATCTCCTCTGCCATGTCGGCGTCCGCGTCGATGACGTCGTAGACCGTCAGCTCCGCGTCCCTGTACTGCGTGTCGGCCTTCACCGGTGAGCTCACGAACCGGGCTCCTCTCGTTGGTGCGGCCGGGGCTGCGGGCCCCGGCGGTGTCGAGCTGGCGGTTGTCGGCGCCGTGGCGGTGCCTGCCGGGAGAGCGGGGCTGCCCCGGGTGATGGCCCCGGCCGGAGTCGGCTCCGGCGGGGGCGGGTCGTCCCGCTCGAACCAGACCTTGTACTCGGAGTCGGTGTAGGCGGGCGGCGGGCGCATCCCCTCCGTGCCCGGCATCCCGCCCGGCGGCGGACCGCCAGGAGCCGCACCGGGCGGCGGCGGGGCGGTCGTGCTGTCCGCCCCGGCCGGGCCGGTCGACGTCGACGGCTCCGGGCCGCCGGCCTTGCTGCCGTCCTTCGCCGCACCGGGCTTGTCCGGGCCCTTCTTCCAGGGCCGTTCGCCGTCCGGCTTGTGCGCGCCGGGCACCTTGGCGTCCGGGTCGTACAGCGGCTTGGGCGGCGTCGTCGCCTTCGGCGGGGCCTCCTTGTCCTTCCCGGCCTCCGTCGCCTTCGGCTTCTTCTCCAGGTCGACCTTGTCGCCGTCGCCCTTCTTCGCCTCCGGCTTCTTCTCCTCGGGCTTGGTGTCCGGCTTCTCCTTCCCGCCGGACTCCTTGGGGTCCTTGGCGTCCTTCTCCGCCTTGGTCTTGTCCTTCTCGGTCTTGCGGGCGTCCTTGTCGGCCCGCCGCTGCTTCTCGCGCGCCTGGTCGCGGTCCTTGGTCCGGTCGGCGAGGTCGGCGGCCTGCTTCGCTGCCTTCCGCTGGTTGCGGGCCTTGGCGTTCTCCTTGGCGACCGGCCCGTCGGGGGCGGCCTTCCAGCCGCTGCCCTTGGCCTTGGTGTCTTTCCCGGCCGCGTTCTTGCTGCCGGAGCCGCCGGAGGACCCTGAGCCGCTGCCCGAGCCCTTCTGTGCCCCGCTGGAACCCTTGGAGCCGCTGCCCGGCCCCTTGGGCCCAACTCCGCCTGAGCGGCTGCCAGAAGAGCCGTCCGGGCCCTTCTTCGCCCCGTTGGAGGGGCTGTTGGAGCGGAGCGAGGCAGGGACCTTGGAACCGCCCCCGCTCCCACCGGACTTCCCCCCGCCCGAGCCGCTGCCGCTCGCACCGCCACCGCCACGGCTGCCGCCCCCGCCGGCCTTCTGCGTACGGCCGAAGTCCGGGCCGGACTGGAGGCGCTTGTCCATCGCCTTGTCGGCGTCGACGCGGGCCTTGTCGGCGATGGCCCGGCGCTGTTCGGCGTTGGCCTTCACGCCCTGGGCCGCGTGCCACATGCCCTGAGCACAGGCGACACCGACGGCCGCCATCACGGCCATGCCCATCACCGCCGCGTCGCGGAACCCCGGGTTGTCGGGGTCGGCGGGCGGCGGCGGGACGAACGAGCCCGCTTCCGTCTCGTCGTCGCCGGATTCCGCATCGGGCACCCCGGCGACGGTCATGTGCAGCGGCGGCCCCATGTCGGAGACGTCCGGCAGCAACGGCCAGGAGCCGACCGGGATCGGCGCGAGCGCGTCGTCGTCGGCGTCACCGCCCGGGTCCGGCGGGGCCCCGCCCCCGGCGTCGAGAGACGGGGGCAGGGCGACGTGGGGGAACGGCAGCAGCGTGCCGTCCCGGTCGTCGGTGGTCACGGACACTCCCTTCTGGGGGTTGACAGACGGTCACGTAATCGGCGACCCTCGCGCGCCGCGCGTACGCGCGGCGCGCCTTGGGCCCCCCGGAGACCCGGGGGGCGGGCGATGATGATGAACTTCTGCGTCACGCGGCGTTACGGCCCTGCCGGAGCGCGTCCCGCTTCTCCATCTCCGCGCACCAGGCCGCGAGCGACTGCGCGAGCTCGTGCATCGCGGCCGGGTTGCCGTTGCGCTGGGCTCGCTTGGCGGCGGCCTTGGCCCGGTCGAAGACGACCTTCACCAACTCCGCGTCGCTCGTGGCGGCCTGCATCTTCGGGTCCCAGAACGCCTTGAGGTTCTGCAGGCGCCGCGCCGCCTCCGGCGTCATTCCGGTTGCGCTCATGCCGAGTGCTCCCGGTGGACCAGGTCGAGGAACGGCCCGCCGGCGGGCGCGGACGTCGGCGGCGGGCTGACCGGCTTCGGCGGCACCGCCCCGGCCCCGGCGCCGACCGCCGGGGCCTGCTTGGCGTTCTTCTTCTCCAGCGCGGCGGCCTGCCGCGCGGCCGGGATCTCGTGGCGGCCCTTGCGGTAACGGGCCTCCAGCTCGAACGTCTTGGCCGCCGCGGCCTCCAGGTGCTCCTGGATCTCGCGGAACGGACCGACCACCCAGCGGTGCCGCCACCACGCCTCGAAGCTGCTGTAGCCCTCGGGGCGGTTGGCCTTCCACATCGCCTCCGCCTCCTGGCGGACGTCCTCGACGAACGCGGCCTGGTGCTTGAGGACTCCCCGGAGCTGGGTGGCGAACGCCTCCACCATCTCCGGCTTGGTCAGCATGTCCCCGGACCACTCCGGTCCGGACGAAGTCCTGCTCATGGGAAAAGATCTCCTCTACCGTTGTGGTCGTGACCAGGGCGGTTCGTTCGTCCTAGTCGTGCTGTGACTGCTTCCGGCAGTCGCAGCGAAGGCCAGCCCGAATCGCGCGGGCTGGCCTTCACTGATGTGTGCCGGTGTGCTGGTCAGGCGGCCGTGGTGTCTTCCGCCTGCTGGTGGTGCTCTCCGCTCTCCCGGCGGACCTGGGAGACCCAGCCGATAGACCAGCCGGTCTTGTCCGCGAGGTCCCGGACGCTGGCGCCCGGGGTGTTCACGATCAGCGCGCGGGCGTCCGTCTCGGAGAGCTTGTCGTTGTTCACGACCGCCTTCACCGGAGCCGCCTTGGGGGTGTTCACGGCGGCCGTCTTCGGGGTGTTCACGGTGGAGCCCCCGGTGTTCACGGCCCGGCGTTCACGGCGTTCACGGGCGAGCTGCTCCGCGCGTTCACGGGCTTCCCGCTCCTGCTGTTCACGGGCGGCCCGTTCAGCATCGGCCCTGGCCCGCGCCTCCTGTTCACGGCGGGCTCGCTCTGCCTGTTCGCGGGCCTCGCGCTCCTGCCTCTCGCGGCGCTCCCGCTCCGCCCGGCGCTCCTCCCGCTCGACCTCGTCGCGGCGGCGGGCCTCCTCAGCTTCCCGCTGCTCACGGGCCATACGGGCCTCGTGGTCCAGGCGCTGCTTCTCCTGCGCCTGCTCCCTCTCCAGACGCTCGCGCTCAAGGCGCTCGGCCCGGTCCTGCTCGCGCTCCCGCTCCTCGCGCTCCTGCTGTTCACGCTCGCGCTGCTCGCGCTGCCGTGCCTCGCGCTCGCGCTGTTCATGAACACGCTTCCGCTCGGCCTCCTCGCGCTGTTCACGCTCGATCCGGTCAAGCCCGTCGGTGATCGCCTGGCGGTACTTGGGGCCCGCTTCGGAGACCGCCACGAGCACGAGCGGGGCAACCGCGTGAACAGCGACGCCGACCCGGTCGCCCTTGAGTGCGGAGTCGCCGATGTTCAGCAACACCGACGAGACGCCGGTGAGCCAGCGCAGGACCGCCGGCCACCCCTTGACGTGGGCACCGAGCCGCGACGCCGCCGCGTCCATGCGGATCACGATGACCAGCGCGACATCGACCAGCAGGGACAGCCCCACCGCCGACCACTTCCACCCCTCGGGGGTGACCCGCTCAACGAGCGGCGTGACGGTGAACAAAGAGAACGTGATCGCCATCGCGGTGATGGCCCACGTTCCGACGCTCAGCGTGCGTTCGGCGGCCTCGACCTGCTTCTTGCTCAGGGTCGCCAGTTTCAAGACCCCTCCTTCTCTCGTACGGCGTGCGGTGGACTTGATCCGTCGAAGCGGAGCCGCGAGGACTGAGGCAGCACCCGGCCCTCCGCCCGTGCTGCCCGGTGCTTCGGGCACTGGCACGGCGGCCACTGGTCGATCTGCACAGGCGGCAGGAAGCCCACCGGCTCTACCTCGATCAGCTCTCCGTAAGTGCGGCCGCCGTCGCGGCTGACGCGGATCGTCATGTGCTTCTGCGGGGCGTCCCCGCCGGCGCCGGTCACCGGACCGGCTCCCTGCCGAACCTGGCCGTCACCGCGCACACCGCGTCGGTGCCGTGCATCGCCGTGTTCTCCAGCCAGGTGGCGAAGGCGCCGTCCCCGGCCTGCGTGCAGGCGGCCAGGGCGTTGTCCGCCCGGTCGTCGACGCGGTCGAGGTGGTCCTCCAGGCGGTGCCACTGCTCGCCCCGTATGGCGTGCACCAGCTCCGCGACGGCGTACAGCGAGCCCAGGTGAGCGATGGCCGCAACCGCGGCCGCGCGCTTCTTGACCTTCAACGTGCTCTCCCCTCAACGGTGTCCGGCCCGACAGCCGGACGTCCGCCGTCACCAGCCGTCGGGGCCTGGTGGCGACGGACGTCCGTCGTCGGTCAGAGGTCGTCGTCTTGGGGGCGGATCGGGTCGTGGTCCTGTCCGCACCAGTCGCACCAGGTCACAGCGTTCATACGGCCGCCTCCTGCTCCGACACGACGAGGAACTGGTCCGTGTCGATGTCCATCACGACCGTCGCGGGCTGACCCTGCTCACGCAGCTCGTGCGCCCGCTCTTCCGCCGGCCACGACCCACGCGGGTTGCCAGCCGAGAACCTGTCGTAGACCTCGCGCGTCATGCGATCGCCTCCAGCTCTGCGCAGAGGCGGTCAAGCGCGATGTTCGCCGGGTCCGTCGCGCACTCCCGGCGGGTCCGCGCCAGGTTGTAGTGCCTGCGCACCTGGTTGCGGACCATGGCCGACAGGAACGAGCCGGGCCGGGACGGGACGTCGTTGCCGCGCAGCAGGTAGCGCCAGGCGGCCAGCCATACGTCCTGCGCGATGTCGTCGGCGAGGTGCCGGTCCTCGAAGCGCAGCGCGTTGGCCGCCACCCCTCGGACTCGGTCCTGGTGCTCGATGGCCATGCCGCTCAGCACCTCGCGCAGCCGGTCATCACCAGGGCGGCGTGGGGAGTTGTAGCGGTGAGCCTGCGAGTCTCGTGAGGTGAGCTGCGGGCGCCCCACCTCGGCATTCATACTGATCACAGGTCGCTCCTTGATAGCGATCTGGGGCCGTGGCCCCGGCCGGTCCCCGCCTGCTACGCGGGGGCCGGCCGAACGAAGAAGCCACGGCCGCCAAGCGGCACTTCGGTTGCCGCCGCGCCCCGGACCGGACTCGAACCGGTCGTAACGCCTACGGGGCCCGCGATCTTTGCCCTTGTCTCACCGCGCGTACGGCTCCTTGTCTGTCCGTGAGGACGGCATGGGAGAAGGTGCTTCGCTGATCCGCGCGGCAGGGCTGGCTTGTCGCAGTTGCCTGGCCCGCACATCGCCTGCGGGCTGGCGGTCCGCATCCCCTGCGGACCGGGCCGGGTTGAACAGAGGAGCCGCCTGCCTGGCCTCGAAGGGCGGGTGGTTCGGCTCGTGTCTCCCGGGTCTTGCCTCTGTGGAGTTCTCAAAGATCAACCGCTTCCTTCGGTCCACGCGGCCTGCGCGCTTCCCTCCGGGCGACCCGCCACTTCCGATAGGAAGTAGCTTCCTATAGGAAGTTAGGGGGTAGAGCGTGTAACGTCAACAACATCCGATAGGAAGCTAGGAAGGAGAGGAGGCGAAATGAGCGCCGGAACCGTGGCTGAGATGGTGTACGACCTGCGGCAACAGATCGACGGGGGGGAGTTGGAGCCTCACGCCCAACTGCCGTCGACCCGGGCCCTGATGGATACCTACGGGCTGTCTGACAACGCTGTGTACCGGGCCGTGGCTCTGCTCAAGTCCGACGGATACGTCTACAGCCGCCAAGGGCGGGGAGTGTTTGTGGCCGACCGTCGCCAGCTGATCGCGGGCGCGGAGCGAATCGGGGGGATCACCCGTCCGGGCGAGCGGATCGAGTGGCGGCACAGCATCCGAACCGAGGCGCCCGACTGGGTCGCCGGGTACATCGGCGAGGGCGAATGCGTGGAGCGAGCCCGCGTCGTGCGGCGCGGCCCGATCATCCGCGAAGCGTCACGATCCTGGGTGCATCCGGACGTTGCCGCCGTCGTCCCCGAACTGGACGAACCGGCCCCCTGCAACCCGACGTGGCAGGCGGTCTATCGAGACCGCTCCGGCAACGCCGTCGAAAACACCTCTCGGGCCGCCGATGCCCGCATCGCCACCGCTGACGACATCGCAGCCCTTGAGCTGCCGACCAGCACGCCGACCAGCACGTATGCCGTGCTGGTCATTCGCAACGTGTACACGTCCGCAGGCCGCGTGATCGGTGTGGGCGAGATCGTATGCGCCCCCGGACGTCCCGTTGAACTGAAGTCCTCTCGTCCCTGACCTGCCCGGAAGGACCCTCATGGACCGCACAGCCACCCAGCACGCAGGCATTGCCGCTGAGTCGGTCAACGGCCTCAACCAGCGCATTCGCGCGGCTCTCGCCGATGCCGAGGATTCGGATCTCAAGAGGCTCAAGGACGCGTACGAGGTCACGGCCAGCCTCAAGTTGTTGGCCCAACGCCTGACACTGACGGCCACCGAGATGCAGCAGCTCGTCGACGAATGGCACCAGGAGGGCCACCTCGTCACCGCGCCTTCGGTCGACACCAACGCCGTGGTCGGCGCCTTCGACACGGCGATGACCGATGCGGGCAAGATCGCCCGCACTCTGTTCACCGCCCTGGACGACGCGACCAAGAACCTCGCTCCGATCGGCTGGCAGGAGTCGGCCCCGGCCAAGAGCTAGTCGCCAGCACCGAACGCCCGGCGCCCTC
>NZ_JBIDAN010000019.1:0-35637 GCF_043202495.1 Streptomyces sp. NPDC048185 | reverse complement strand
GGGGGCGCGCGGCGGGCCCCGGGGGCGCGGGGGCCCCGGGGGTGTGGGGGGGGGGGGGCCCCCCGGGGGGCCCGGGGGGGGGGGGGGGCCGGGGGGGGGCCCCCCCGCCCGGGCCCGGGCCGGGGCCCCCACCGCCGTCGCGTCGAGCCCGCTCGGCCCGGTGCCGCCCGGCTCAGTTCGGTTCAGTCTCAGTTCAGTTCAGTTCAGTTCGACGAGGAGGTCGCCGCCCTCCACCTGCTGGATGCGGTTGATGGCCAGCCGGCCGACGGTGCCGGACTTCGGCGCGGTGATGGTGGCCTCCATCTTCATCGCCTCGATGGTGGCCACGGTGGCGCCGGCCTCCACGCTGTCGCCCTCGGCGACGGCGAGGGTCACCACGCCGGCGAACGGCGCCGCGACATGTCCCGCATTGGCCCGGTCGGCCTTCTCGGTGACCGGGACGTCGGAGGCGGCGGCGCGGTCGCGGACCTGGATGGGCCGCAGCTGGCCGTTGAGCGTGGACATCACGGTGCGCATGCCGCGTTCGTCGGCGTCGCCGACCGCCTGGAGCTCGATCAGCAGCCGCACCCCGGGGTCGAGGTCGACGGTGTACTCCTTGCCCGGGCGCAGCCCGTAGAAGAAGTCCTTGCTGTCCAGCACGCTGGTGTCGCCGAAGGTGCCCCGGTGGGCGTCGAACTCGCGCGCCGGGCCGGGGAACAGCAGCCGGTTGAGCGTCGCCCTGCGGTCCTTGGCCAGCCCGGTACGGTCGTCGGCGCTCAGCTCCGCCACCGGCTTGGCCTCGGCGCGGCCCCGCAGCGCCTTGCTGCGGAACGGCTCGGGCCAGCCACCGGGCGGCGTGCCCAGCTCACCGCGCAGGAAGCCGATGACGGAGTCGGGGATGTCGAACCGGTCGGGGTCCGCCTCGAAGTCCGCCGGTGAGACACCTGCGCCCACCAGGTGAAGGGCGAGGTCGCCGACCACCTTGGAGGAGGGCGTGACCTTCACCAGGCGGCCCAGCATGCGGTCGGCGGCGGCGTACATCGCCTCGATGTCCTCGAAGCGGTCGCCGAGGCCCAGCGCGATGGCCTGGGTGCGCAGGTTGGAGAGCTGGCCGCCGGGGATCTCGTGGTGGTAGACGCGGCCGGTCGGGGAGGCGAGGCCCGCCTCGAAGGGTGCGTAGACCTTGCGGACGCTCTCCCAGTACGGCTCGAGGTCGCCGACGGCCTGGAGGTCGAGGCCGGTGGGCCGGTCGGTGTGGTCGGTGGCGGCGACGATCGCCGACAGCGACGGCTGCGAGGTGGTGCCCGCCATGGACGCCACCGCTCCGTCCACCGCGTCCGCGCCGGCCTGGACGGCGGCGAGGTAGGTGGCGAGCTGCCCGCCGGTGGTGTCGTGGGTGTGCAGGTGCACCGGCAGGTCGAACTCGCGGCGCAGCGCGGACACGAGCGTCGCGGCGGCCGGGGCGCGCAGCAGGCCAGCCATGTCCTTGACGGCCAGCACGTGGGCGCCCGCGTTCACGATCTTCTCGGCGAGCTTCAGGTAGTAGTCGAGGGTGTAGAGCCGCTCCGACGGGTCGGACAGGTCGGCGGTGTAGCACAGGGCCACCTCCGCGACCGACGTGCCGGTCTCGCGCACGGCGTCGATGGCGGGGCGCATCTGGTCGACGTCGTTGAGGGCGTCGAAGATGCGGAAGACGTCGATGCCGGTGGCCGCGGCCTCCTGCACGAAGGCGTCGGTGACCTCGGTCGGGTACGGGGTGTAGCCCACGGTGTTGCGGCCGCGCAGCAGCATCTGGAGGCAGATGTTGGGCACGGCCTCGCGCAGCGCGGCCAGCCGCTCCCACGGGTCCTCGGCGAGGAAGCGCAGGGCGACGTCGTAGGTGGCGCCGCCCCAGCACTCCAGGGACAGCAGCCCGGGCAGCGTGCGGGCGACCACGGGGGCGACGGCCAGCATGTCCTTGGTGCGCACGCGGGTGGCGAGCAGCGACTGGTGGGCGTCGCGGAAGGTGGTGTCGGTGACGCCGATGGTCGGTGACTCGCGCAGCCAGCGGGCGAAGCCCTCGGGGCCGAGTTCGGCCAGCCGCTGCCGGGAACCGGCCGGGGGTTCACCGGCGGGCCGCGGCGGCAGCTTGGTCAGCGGGTCGGCCAGTTCGGGGCGTTCGCCGTGCGGCTTGTTGACCGTGACGTCGGCGAGGTAGGTCAGCAGCTTCGTGCCGCGGTCGGCGGAGTGCCGGGCGGTGAGCAGGTGCGGGCGCTGCTCGATGAACGACGTGGTGACCTGTCCGGCCTGGAAGTCGGGGTCGTCCAGCACCGCCTGGAGGAAGGGGATGTTGGTGGCGACGCCGCGGATGCGGAACTCGGCGACGGCCCGCCGGGCGCGGCCGACGGCGGTGGCGAAGTCGCGGCCCCGGCAGGAGAGCTTGACCAGCATCGAGTCGAAGTGCGCGCTGATCTCCGTGCCGGCGTGGGTGGTGCCGCCGTCGAGGCGGATGCCCGAGCCGCCCGGCGAACGGTAGGCGCTGATCGTGCCGGTGTCCGGGCGGAAGCCGTTGGCCGGGTCCTCGGTGGTGATACGGCACTGGAGGGCGGCGCCGCGCAGGGTGATGTTCTCCTGGGCGAGACCCAGGTCCGCCAGCGTCTCGCCGGCGGCGATGCGCAGCTGGGACTGCACGAGGTCGACGTCGGTGACCTCCTCCGTCACGGTGTGCTCGACCTGGATGCGCGGGTTCATCTCGATGAAGACGTGGTTGCCGTCCCGGTCGACGAGGAACTCCACGGTGCCGGCGTTGCGGTAGCCGATCTGCCGGGCGAAGTTCACGGCGTCGGCGCAGATCCGCTCCCGCAGTTCCGGGTCGAGGTTGGGCGCGGGCGCCAGCTCGATCACCTTCTGGTGGCGGCGCTGCACCGAGCAGTCCCGCTCGAAGAGGTGGATGACGCCGCCCTCGCCGTCGGCGAGGATCTGGACCTCGATGTGACGGGGTTCGACGACCGCCTTCTCCAGGAAGACCGTGGAGTCGCCGAAGGCGGACGCGGCCTCGCGGGACGCCGCCTCGATGGCCTCGCGCAGCTGGGCGGGGTCCTCGACACGGCGCATGCCGCGCCCGCCGCCGCCGGCCACGGCCTTGACGAACACGGGGAAGCCGATGCCGTCGGCGGCGCGGACGAGTTCGTCGACGTCGGTGGAGGGGGCGGAGGATCCGAGGACGGGCACGCCGGCCTCGCGGGCGGCGGCCACCGCTCGGGCCTTGTTGCCGGTCAGCTCGAGGATCTGGGCGCTCGGTCCGACGAAGGTGATGCCGGCCTCTTCGCAGGCGCGGGCCAGCTCGGGGTTCTCGGACAGGAACCCGTAGCCCGGGTAGACGGCGTCCGCCCCGGCGCGGCGGGCCGCGCGGACGATCTCCTCGACGGAGAGGTAGGCACGCACCGGGTGCCCCGGCTCCCCGATCTCGTAGGCCTCGTCGGCCTTCAGCCGGTGCAGCGAGTTGCGGTCCTCGTGCGGGAAGACGGCGACCGTGCGCGCGCCGAGCTCGTAGCCCGCACGGAACGCGCGGATCGCGATCTCACCGCGGTTGGCGACCAGCACCTTGCGGAACATTCTTGATCCCTTCAGCCTGCCGGGTGACGAGACCATGGTGTCGGCGCCGCCTCCGGTACGCCATGTGAGCCGGGCCACTCACGGCCCGGCCACGACGCTGTGCCGTCGCCCTCGCGTCAGAGGTCGGAGTCGATTCCGGTGACCACCGTGGGCCCGAGCGGCGCGCTGCTCGCGTCCAGGCCGGCCGCGCGCAGGGCGGAGTCGGCGACCTGGCGGGCGCGGCCCTCGGCGTGGGCGGCGGTGTCCGCCTCGACGGTGAGGCGGATGGTGAAGGTGCCGTCGTCGTTGAGGGAGAGGGCGTCGAGGTCCTCCTCGTCCCCCAGGTGGGTGCGGTGCGGATCTGCGGGGCGCAGTGCGCGGGCGAGCTCGTCCTTGGTGGTGTCCCGGACCGCGCCGGTGAACGTTCCGGGCACCGAGATGACGTACGTCGTCATGGCACTCCTTCCTTCGGATCCCCTCCGCCTACCCCGATACCGCCCGGGGACCCGGCCGGCAACGGTGTCGTCACCGCGGGACGGCGGCGAGGCGGTGACGCAGGCGCTCGACGCCGGCCGGGGTGCAGGCGGGGGCCGGTGACGGCGCGGGCCGGCAGAGCCGCCCTGGCCAGGGTGCACAGCAGGGCCCCCGCGGGCCGCTGTCGAGGTGCCAGGGGGCCGGCGAGCGGGAGCTGGTCGGGCCGGGCGCCCCGGCGTCCGTGAGGCGACGGCCGACGGGTGGCCCGGTGATGCCCAGCGCCTCGCTGTGGGCGTCCACCCTGGGCCGGCGCATCGCGTTCCTCAGCGCACTTTTGCGGCTGTCTTAAGGCTTTCTGAAGATGACCTTCGAACAGCCGTTTCCACGCCGGACGGGTCCTAGGCTCTCGCACACCCCCCACAGTCCCGGTGGACGCGATCGCGTCCACCGGGTACGGGGCCGAGTCAGCCGACCGACAGACCGAGGTGTCCTGCATGGGTTCCCGCCGAGCCGCTCGCCCGTCCCGATCACACGCACGCCCCCACCGCGGGCTGAGGACGCGCGGCACCGTGCTGGTGCTCGGCATCGCCGTCACGGCGGGTGCCGGGATCACGCTGGCCGTCTCCGGCGGGGAGGACGGCGAACCCGCGGACCGGGTCACCACGAGCGCCGCCGGTGAGGGCCCGAACACCGAGGTGGCGGCGGGAGGTGTGGCGTCGCCGGTCTCCCCGTCGGCGAGCCCGAGTGTCTCGGCGAGCGCCTCGCCCCGGGCGAGCGCGAAGCCCGGCGCCGAGCCGTCGAAGACGGCGAGCCCGTCCGCCGGGCGGGCCGAGAAGACCCGGCCCGCCTCCACGGCTCCCGCGAGGACGACGGTGAAGAGCGGCTCCGACAGGTCGGAGGGGGGCGGCGGCACGGGTTCCGGCAGCGGATCGGGCTCGGGTTCGGGATCGGGTTCGGGATCGGGTTCGGGTTCGGCAGCGGGTTCGGGCTCCGGCGGAGCGAGCGGGGCCGAGGCCGAGGTCCTCGCGCTGGTCAACGAGGAGCGGGCCTCGGCAGGCTGCTCGCCGGTCACCGCGAACAGCCGGCTGACCCGGGCCGCCGACGACTACAGCGACGTCATGGCCGCGAGCGGCGTGATGTCCCACACCGGTCCGGACGGCTCCACCATGACGAGCCGGGTCGAGGCCGCCGGCTACGAGTGGTCGACGCTGGGCGAGAACATAGCCCGCGGCCAGTCCGACGCCGCCTCGGTGATGGAGTCCTGGATGAACAGCCCCGGGCACCGGGCGAACATACTCAACTGCTCGTTCAAGGAGCTCGGAGTCGGCGTGCACTTCGGCGACGGCGGCCCCTGGTGGACGCAGGACTTCGGCGCGAGCCGCTGACGCCGTCACCGCCCCTCGTCGGCGAGCACGAACGACACCCGCACCCGGGCACCGCCCAGCGGTGCCCGGGTGATCGTCAGCTCGCCTTCCGCCGCGCGGGCCGCACGGGCCACGATGTCCAGGCCCAGCCCGGTGGAGCCGCCGACGCTGACGCCCCGGGTGAGCGCCGCCTCGGGGTCCGCGACGCCCGGACCGGCGTCGTCCACGGTGAGAGCCACGTACCGTTCGGCCCGTTCCACGCGGACGGCGAAGCCGGTGCCCTCGGGGGTGTGCCGGAAGACGTTGCCGATCAGGGCGTCGACGACGGCCGCGAGGTCGTCCTCGGGGAAGGCGACCGGCGTGGGGCGCGGGGTGAGGGACCGTTCGTGGGGGCGCCCCTGCTGGGTGGCGAGGACCGACCAGAAGTCCAGGCGCATGGCGACCACCTCGGCCGCGTCGCACGGTCTCGCCCTGCCGGTTCCGCCACCTGGCTGCGCGGCGGCCAGGGGCGTACGGGCGGCCGCGATGATCGAGTCGAGTTCGCTCTCCAGCTGGCCGGCCGCCTCGGTGACCCGGCGGGCGCTCGGCGTCGCGCCCATCCGGTCGGCCTCCAGGTAGAGGGCGGTCAGCGGGGTGCGCAGCCGGTGGGAGAGGTCGGCGACCAGTTCGCGTTCGACGGCGAGCAGGTCGACGACCCGGTCGGCCATGGTGTTGAACGCCGCGCCGGCCTCCTGGAGCTCGGGCGGGCCGTCCGGTTCCACGCGCACGTCGAGGTCGCCGGAGCCGAGGGCCAGTGAGGCGCGCTTCAGGCTGCGGGAGGAGCGGACGACGCGGGCGCCGAGCCGGTCGGCGACCAGCACCGAGCCGCCGACCAGTCCGAGTGCGAGCAGGGCCATCACGCCCCACGAGGCGGCCACGCCGCGGCTGAGGTCCGCCGCCGGGACGTAGGCCTCCACGACGGCGACCCGGTCGCCGCGCAGGACGACGGGCTGGAGGTACACCCAGCCGTCGGCGGTGTCCACGGCGAGCGTCTCGCGGCCGCGCACGGCCCGGTCGAGCGCGGCCTCGGGCGCGTGCGGGGTGCCGACGAAACCGCCGTCGGGCAGCCGCACCACCAGCTGGTCCGGGGAGCCCAGTTCGGTGACGGCCTGCTGTACGTCGGCGCGCCGGGTGGTGAGGGCGAGCACCGGGGAGAGGGCGGCGGCCCGCTGCTCGGCGGCCGTGGTGACGCGGTCGCGGGCCTGCTCGCGGACGAGGAGGGCGAGTGGGACGAGGAACGACAGGGCGATCATCGAGGTGACGGCGAGGGCGATCCCGGCGAGGGCACGTCTCATGGCGGGCTGACCAGCTTGATGCCGATGCCGCGCACGGTCTGGAGGTAACGGGGCTTTCGCGCCTTCTCGCCCATCTTGCGGCGGAGCGCGGAGAGGTGGACGTCGACCGTCTGTTCCTCCAGATACGGCTGCTGCCACACCTCGGTGAGGATCCGCTGCCTCGATATGACCTGGTCGGCATGGTCGGCGAGATAGGCGAGCAGGTCGAACTCACGGCGGGTCAGGGCGAGTTCGCGGTCCTCGAGGTGGGCGGTGCGCGCGGTGGGGTCGATCCGCAGGCCGGCGACCCGCAGGACGGGCGGCTGCGCGGCCCGGGTGCCGGCGGGCGCGGACCGGCGCAGCACGGCCGCGAGGCGTGCCGCGAGCTGGCCGCCGGAGAACGGCTTGACCAGGTAGTCGTCGGCGCCGGCGTTGAGCAGCCGGATGATCTCCGTCTCGTCGTCCCGCGCGGTGGCGACGAGCACCGGGAGGCGGGAGATGCCCCGGATCATGCGGAGCACGTCGAGCCCGTCGAGATCGGGCAGCCCCAGGTCGAGCACCACGATGTCCGGCGGGCTCTGGGTGATCTCGCGCAGCGCCTCGAAACCCTGGTGCGCGGTCTTGACCGCGTAGCCGTGTCCGGTCAGGACCTCGATCAGCGCGGCCCGGATCACGGGGTCGTCCTCGACGACAAGTACACAGGCCATGGGCAGGCACGTTAGCCGGTCCGTCACTATGGTGTCGTGTCCCGCCTCCTGCGCTACCTGATCATCTGGCTGTCGTGCACGGCCGCCAGCGTCACGGCCGTCATCCTCACCATCCACTTCGTGGTGGGCTCGACCCGGCCCACCGCGCCGGTCGCGCAGTCGGCGCCGCAGGAGCTCCCGGTCTCGCCGCGGCCCGCGCCGCCGGCGAGCGTGACGCCCTCCTCCCCCAGCCCTTCGGCCACCAGGGAGGAGCCCCGCCCCACGCCGGCCCGCACCCGTGAGAAGCGGCGCGAGCCGAGCCCGGTGGAGACGACGCCGACCGCACGCGCCACCGCCAGCGCCACCGCCACCGCCCAGCGGCCTCCCGCGGGCGGGGGCGAGCGGGGATGCGAGGAGGGCGGCTCGGGTGTCTACACGGTGCCGTCGCAGGGCGGCAGGGCGACGGTGCGCTTCGGCGGTGGCGGGGTGTGCCTGGTGTCGGCGGTGCCGGAGCAGGGCTTCACGGTCAGCACGAGCCAGAGTGCGGCCGAGACGCTGACCGTGACGTTCTCGGCGAGCCGGCACCGGTCGGAGATCACCGCGACGACCGAGCCGCGCAGCCAGGCCAGTGTGCGCGAGGTCTCGTTCTGACGCCCGGAGGGCGTCGGGTGCCGTCCGGCCGGAGGGCGGTCTCCGGCCGGACGGCGGGCGCGTCCGCTCAGGCCCTGGCGCAGGCCGCGCCGTCCAGGCTGAACGCGGTCGGGGCGGTGTTCGTGGCGCCCTTGCCCGCGGTGAAGCCGAGGGTGACCGAGCCGCCGGCGGGGACGGTGGAGGTGTAGGAGGCCGGGACGACGCTCACCGCGCCGCCGCGCTGCGTGGGGGTGCCGCCCCACATGTTCGTGATGGTCTGGCCGTCGGCGAAGGCGAAGGCGAGCGTCCAGCCGCCGAGGGGGGCGGCACCGGTGTTGCGGACGGTGATCTCGCCCTGGAAGCCGCCCGGCCACTCGCCCACGACGCGGTAGCCGACCGAGCAGGCGGCGGCGCTCCCACCGGTCGTGACACTCGCTGTCGCGGAACGGGCCGAGCGGTTGCCGGCCGCGTCGCGGGCGCGGACGGCGAAGGAGTAGGCGGTGTCCGGGGTGAGGCCGGTGACGGTGGCGGTGCGGGCGGTGCTCGTGGCGACCCTCGTCTCGGTGCCGCCGTCGACGCGGACGACGTCGTAGCCGGTGACGCCCACGTTGTCGGTGGCCGCGCTCCAGGCGAGGGTGACCGACGTGGCCGTCACCGCGGACGCGACCGGGGTGCCGGGGGCGGTGGGGGCCTGGGTGTCCTGCGGGGCGCCGCCGCCGTAGACGGTGGCTTCCTCGGCGGTCCGCACGATGCCGTCGGCGCCGTGGAAGACGCGTTCGCCCCAGGCGCTGAGGCGGCTGGGGTCGAAGTCGACCGCGAGGTCGAGGACCGGGTCGGTGTTGCCGCTCCAGGACCAGGCGAGGTATCCGAGGTCCAGCTGCTCCGCCGTGGCCATCATGGTGTCCTCGTCCGGGTCGCCGTACTGGTCGGCGGGGCCGCCGAACTCTCCGATGACGATGGGCAGTCCGGCGTCGACGAAGGCGTTCAGGTAGTCGGTGATCTCCTGCGCGGTGTCGTAGACGCTGTACATGTGGATGGAGAAGATCAGATCGCCGGTGGGGTCGGCGTCGGCGACGGCCTGGGCGTTCGCCTTCATCACACCCTGCCAGTCCTGGCCCCAGTTGGGTGCGTCCACCATGATGGTGTGCTGGAGCCCGGCGGCGCGCAGCTTCTTGACGGCCGCGATCGTCGGCTCGGTCCAGCCGGCCGGGTTCGTGTTGCCCCAGGGCTCGTTGCCGATGTTGACGATGACGTGGCCCTCCTCGCCGGCGAGGACGTCCTTCAGGCCGATCCAGTAGTCGGCCGCGTGATCGAGCGTGCCGGCGGCCGCGTCCTCGCCGTAGCCGGTGGTGTCGTGCACCTCCAGGACGCAGATCAGCCGGTTGGCCTTGCACTGGTCGATGACGGCCGCCACGTCCGCGGGGCTGTTCTCGCTCCAGCGGTGTCCGTCGGACAGGACGACCCGGACGGTGTTGGCACCGAGCGCCTTGATGTCGGCCAGCGACCGGGTCTCGCCCGGGTACCAGGTGTGGGCGTGGTTGACCCCGCGCATGACGAAGTCGTTCCCGTCGGCCTCGAGCAGCCGGCCGTCGCTGATGTGCAGGCCGGCGACGGCAGCGGGGGCCGGCGGCGGCGCGGCCTGCGCGGCGGCGGGGCACAGGGCGCCGACGACGGCGATGCCGACGAGTGCCGCCAGCGCGGCCCAGAGGCGGGGTACGGGGTTCCTGCGGGGGGCGGGCCTTGGTTTTCGCACGGCGACTCCAGGCGTGTGGGGTGAGTGACACGGGGACGAGATATGGGAGCGCTCCCATGAAACGCACCGCGTCGCGTACACGTCAAGATGGCGGGCGGGCTCCGTCCCGCTCCTCCGCCGCGCGGACGCGGTACGGCCCCGCGGACGGTCGCGCTCCCCGTTCCGCGGGGCCCGTGCCGCTTGGACGAGGCGGCCCCCATGACCTTCACCCGTTGGTGGTTCCGGTCCCCTCACACGTCGGTACGGGCAACGGCCCGGAGCCGCGGCACGGCGTCCCGGGGCCGCGGAGCCGCCTCACGGCCGCAGGTGCCGCAGCACCGCGCGCATCGCCCGCCGCACCGCCTCGCGCGACTCGTCGGTCACGTCCCGGGTCTCGAAGCCGTGGTGGCCGTGCGGCACGTCGATCACCTCGACACCGGCACCGCACTCCTCGGCCGCGGCCAGGAACTCCGCCACACCGGCGGCGATCTCGGGCATCTCCAGACCCACCCGGGTGAGGACCACGGGCAGGTCGCCGGCCTTCGTCACCGCGTCCACCGGGTGGAACCGGGTGCCGGACATCCCCCAGTTGGGCAGGGGCGCCAGGACCGGGTAGGTGGCCGCCAGGCAGCGCAGCCACGGCGGGGGCGCGCCCAGCCAGTCGGCGGTGATCAGCCCGCCGCCCGAAAGGAACCACAGCGCGACGCGGTCCGCGTCCACCCGGGGGTCGGCCCGGATCCGCTCCACCGCGTCGGCCACATCGGCGGCGGCCCGATCGAAGTCGGCGAGTTCGTGCAGCCGGTGGGCGACGACCGCACCCACCACTCCGTTCGTCGCCGCGTACCCGGCGTACCCGGTCAGCGTGGGCCAGTCCCTCGGCTGCGGCCGGGCGTCGGCGGGCACCGGGCCGCCGTGCACGAACACCACCGCCGGTAGCGGCTCCTCGGCCTCGCCGTCGGGCAGGTAGAGGTCGACGTTCCCCGTGCGCTCCCGGGGGACTTCGGGCAGGTCCAGCAGGAACGGCCGCCGGACGGGCGGTTCGGCCACGTCGGCCGCCTCCAGCCGGTGTCCCTCGCCGGCCGCGGCCCGCAGCAGGACGTCGGCCAGCTCGGCGGGGCAGGACAGCATCGGCCAGTGCCCGGTGGGGAGTTCGAAGAAGGTCACCCGGGGGTCGACGAGGGCGCGCAGGGCGGGGTCACCGAATCCCACCAGCATCTGGACCATCTCGATGCTCGACCCGTTGGCGGTGCACAGCACTCCCGTGGTGGGTGTCCCGGCCACCGCACCGGTCAGCCGGAGCGGTTGGTACAGGGTGCCCAGCGGCTGCGGGACGGCGAGGGTGGTGAGCCGGTCCAGCGCGGCGTCGGAGAGGCCCGCCGTGCTGCCCCAGCGATGCCATTCGCCGTGGGCCGGGGGCGGCAGCTCGCCGTCGGTGCCCGCTCCCCCGCCGTCCCCGGCACGCTCGGCCAGCCGCTCGCGCAGCGACTGGTCGGGGACCGCGGCCAGGGCGGGGACGCCGTCGCGCGGCATCGCCGAGTCCAGGTACACGATCCGGTCGATCCGCTCCGTCCGCCGGTCGGCGGCGCCGAGGGCGGGGTGGATGCCGTAGTCGTGGCCGACCAGTACGATCCGGTCGTCGTCCTCCTGGCCGGTCTCCGTGCCGATCGCGTCGATCACCGCGAGCACGTCGGCGATGTGTGTCTCCAGGTCCGTGCCGGCCGGCGCGGTGCCGCGCGGCCCGTCGAGCCCGGTGAGGGCCACCGGGTACACCTCGGCGCCCGCGGCGGCCAGGTGCGCCGCGGTGTTCTCCCACACGTGTGTGCCGGTGAACATGCCCGGCACCAGGACGAATGCGGTCATGGTCTCTCCTCCGTACGTGATCGTGCGGACCGGTCCGGTCGCCCGTCCGCGCTCGCCGGTACGGTAGGAACTCCCCCTGAGGGAGGTTCAAGTGTTCATGTCGCACGACGGGTTGTGCGGGATCGGCGAGCTCGCCGATCGGGCGGGCGTCACGGTGAAGACCGTCCGCTTCTACTCGGACCGCGGTCTGCTGCCGGAGGCCTCCCGAAGCACGGGCGGACACCGCCGGTACGGCCCGGAGGCCCTCGGCCGGCTGCGTCTGATCCGCTCCTTGCGCGCCCTCGGGCTGGCGGTGCCCGAGGTACGCCGGGTGCTCGACGAGGAGGACGGGGCCGGTGGCGTGCTGGAGGACGCCGTCGCCGGGCGGCTGCGGGAAGTCGGTTCCGAGCTCCGGGCGTTGCGCTGGCGGGAGGCGGCCCTGCGGCTGGTGCAGGAGTGTCCGCCCGGGGAGCGGGCCGACCGGCTGCGGCTGGTCGGCGCGGTGGCCTCCCCGCCGAGCACGGCGCCGCTGGTCAGGTTCTGGCGCGGCTGGCTGCCGCCGCGGATGCCGGCGCGGGCGACCACCGCGTTCCTGGAGGTGGCGGTGCCCCGGCCGCCCGACGACCCGGCCCCCGCTCAGGTCCTCGCCTTCGCCCGGCTCAACGCCCTCACGCTCGCCCCGTGCCCGGGCACCGCGCAGCCGCAGCCCGCGGCGCACCGGGCCGCCGGGGCGCGCGGCGCCTCGGTGCTGTACGCGGGGCTGGCCGAGGCGTACGAGCTGGCGGGGGTACGCATGCGCCGGGGCGTGGACCCGCACGCAGGCGAGGCGCTCGACTGCTTCGTGAGCGCGTACACCGGCGCCTACGGTGTCCGCGACACCCCGGACTTCCGTCGTGTGCTGGCCCGGCGGCTGGCGGACGACCCGCGGATCGACCGCTACTGGGAGCTGGTGGCCGAGGTGGTCACGCGGCCGGGCGCCCGGCCCGAGCCGACGCCCGGTGCCGCGCACGACTGGCTCTTCGCCGCGCTCCGGGCGCAGTCGGCGGCCACGGCGGCCTGAACGGACCGCCCGCGTGGCCCCCGGTCAGGGCGCGTCGCCCCGCCAGTCGAAGCGGCGGGTGCCGCCGGGCCTCGCTCCGTAGACGGACCGGCCGCCCGGGCCGTAGCGGCCTATCTCCGTCGCCAGTGTCACGCCCCGGACGCGTTCGTCCTCGGCCAGGTCCGTGACGTCCAGCAACAGGCCGTCCAGCGGACCGCCGACCAGCTGCGCGTACGCGCGCCCCGGCCGTGGCCCGGGGTTGTCGTGGTCGGCGCCGTAGACCCGGCCTCGCATGAACTCCACCTCATCCATGCCGGTCAGCCTCGCATCCGGCACTGACAACGCGGACGGACGATCCCGGGCCGGTACGGGGACCGGCCCGGGCGTCGCGGTCGTCAGACCAGGTCGAAGCGGTCGAGGTTCATGACCTTGACCCAGGCGGCGACGAAGTCGTGCACGAACTTCTCCTTCGCGTCGTCGGAGGCGTAGACCTCAGCGAGCGCGCGCAGCTCGGAGTTGGAGCCGAAGACGAGGTCGGCGCGGCTGCCGGCCCACTTCACCTCGCCGGTGGCCGCGTCACGGCCCTCGAACGTGGTCTGGTCCTCGGAGGTCGACTTCCACGTGATGCCCAGGTCGAGCAGGTTGACGAAGAAGTCGTTGGTGAGCGAGCCGGGCGTCCTGGTGAAGGCGCCGAGCGGGGACTGCTGGTGGTTGGCGCCCAGCACCCGCAGGCCACCGACCAGGACGGTCATCTCGGGCGCGCTCAGGGTGAGCAGGTTCGCCCGGTCGAGGAGCAGGAACTCGGCCGGCAGGCGGTTGCCCTTGCCGAGGTAGTTGCGGAACCCGTCGGCGGTCGGCTCGAGTGCCTCGAACGACTCGGCGTCGGTGTGCTCCTCCGTCGCGTCCACGCGGCCCGCGGCGAACGGCACCTCCACCTGGAAGCCGGCTTCCTTGGCTGCCTTCTCGACGGCGGCGGAGCCGCCGAGGACGATCAGGTCGGCCAGGGAGACCTTCTTCGCGCCGGCGCCGGAGTTGAACTCCCGCTGGACGCCCTCCAGGACCCGCAGGACCTGCGCCAGCTCGTCGGGCTCGTTGACCTCCCAGCCGCGCTGCGGCTCCAGGCGGATGCGGGCGCCGTTGGCTCCGCCGCGCTTGTCGCTGCCGCGGAAGGTGGACGCCGAGGCCCACGCGGTGGAGACCAGCTGCGAGACGGACAGGCCGGACTCGAGGAGCTTGGTCTTGAGGGTGGCGACGTCCTCGGCGTCGATGGTCTCGCCCTCGGCCTCGGGCAGCGGGTCCTGCCACAGCAGGGTCTCCTCCGGGACCTCCGGGCCGAGGTACAGGGACTTCGGGCCCATGTCGCGGTGGGTCAGCTTGTACCAGGCGCGCGCGAAGGCGTCCGCGAACTCCTCCGGGTTCTCGTAGAACCGGCGGGAGATCGGCTCGTAGATCGGGTCGAAGCGCAGCGACAGGTCGGTGGTGAGCATCTTCGGGCGGTGCTTCTTCGACGGGTCGTGCGCGTCCGGGACGATCTCCGGGGCGTCCTTCGCCACCCACTGGTTGGCGCCGGCCGGGCTCTGCTCGAGCTCGTACTCGAACTCGAAGAGGTTCTTGAAGAACCCGTTGCTCCACTGCGTCGGCGTCGTGGTCCAGGTGACCTCGAGGCCGGAGGTGATGGCGTCCGCGCCCTTGCCGGTGCCGTGGGTGCTCCTCCAGCCCAGGCCCTGCTCCTCCATGGAGGCGGCCTCGGGGTCGGCGCCGACGGCGTCGGCCGGGCCGGCACCGTGGGTCTTGCCGAAGGTGTGGCCGCCGGCGATCAGCGCGACGGTCTCCTCGTCGTTCATCGCCATGCGACGGAACGTCTCACGGATGTCGCGGGCGGCGGCGATGGGGTCCGGGTTGCCGTTCGGGCCCTCCGGGTTGACGTAGATCAGACCCATCTGGACCGCGCCGAGCGGGTTCTCCAGCTCGCGGTCGCCGGTGTAGCGCCGGTCGTCCAGCCAGGTGGTCTCCGGGCCCCAGTAGACGTCCTCCTCGGCCTCCCAGACGTCGGCGCGGCCGCCGGCGAACCCGAAGGTCTCGAAGCCCATCTGCTCCAGGGCGACGTTACCGGTGAGGACCAGCAGGTCGGCCCAGGAGATGTTCTGACCGTACTTCTTCTTGACCGGCCACAGCAGGCGGCGGGCCTTGTCGAGGTTGCCGTTGTCGGGCCAGCTGTTGAGCGGGGCGAAGCGCTGCTGGCCGGCCCCGGCGCCACCGCGCCCGTCGCTGATGCGGTAGGTGCCCGCGCTGTGCCAGGCCATACGGATCATCAGCGGGCCGTAGTTGCCGAAGTCGGCGGGCCACCAGTCCTGCGAGGTGGTCAGCACCTCGGCGATGTCGCGTTTGACGGCGGCCAGGTCGAGGGACTTGAACGCCTCGGCGTAGTCGAACTCCTCGCCCAGCGGGTTGGCGACGGCGGGGTTCTTGGCGAGGATCTTCAGGTTGAGCCGCTCCGGCCACCACTGACGGTTTCCGCCGCCCTGGGTCGGGTGGAGGGCGCGGGTGTGGGCGACCGGGCAGCCGCCCGCCTCCTCGGTCTTGGCGTCGGTCACGATGGCGTCGTGGTTCTCGGACATGGGGCGTGGATCCTTCCGGACGGGGCGGTTCACGGTGCGGGGGACGTACTGGTGCTGGAGCAGTCGGGGCACAGGCCCCGGTAGATGACCTCGGCCTCGTCGATCGCGAAGCCGTGGTCGTCGGAGGCGGTCAGACAGGGTGCCTCACCGACGGCGCAGTCGACGTCGGCGAGGGCGCCGCACGACCGGCACAGGACGTGGTGATGGTTGTCCCCGACGCGCCCCTCGAACCGGGCCGGGCTGCCGGGCGGTTGGATGCGGCGCACGAGGCCGGCCGCGGTGAGCGCGTGCAGGGCCTCGTACACGCCCTGGAGGGACACGTGGCCCACCCTGTCGCGCACGCCGGAGGCTATCGCCTCCACGCCGAGGTGATCGCCCGCCCGGACGGTCTCGAGCAGCGCGACGCGGGCGGCGGTCACCCGCAGCCCCGCTCCGCGCAGGTCCTTCGCTGTGGCCGTGCTCCGGGAGGCGGTCATGGCGGCGAACCTACTCGGGTAAACCGGAACTCTTCAAGGAAACGAGCGATTCAGATTGGGGGAAATCGAGGAACCACGGAATCCGAGGTTCCGAGGTGATCGAGGAGTCGTCAGGAGCCCGTGCGATCCGTGGAGCTCCGCAGACGACGGACGGGGGCCGCGCGAGGGGCCGCCGGGAGAGGGGGACGGGTCTGCGGGTGGCGGCGCGGCCGTCCCTTGCCGCGCCGCCATGCACCGCACCGACCCATCGGGCGGGGACCCCGGTGCCGCCCGTCCACGCATCCGCTGTGACGGCGGGCGAGCGTGGTAGACAACGTGGATGGTGGGCACCGGCAAGGACATGCCGCGACCGGCACAGCGCGACGACAGGAATGAGTAGCCCGTGCTTCTGAAGACGTTCCGCTGGGCGTTCGCCGTCACCGCCCTGGGCCTCGCCGCGGGGGTCCTCTACGACGGCTGGACCGCCCTCGGCCTGGTGGCCATCCTGGCCGTCCTGGAGATCTCGCTGTCCTTCGACAACGCGGTGATCAACGCCGGGATCCTGAAGAAGATGAGCGCCTTCTGGCAGAAGATCTTCCTCACCGTCGGCGTCCTGATCGCCGTCTTCGGCATGCGCCTGGTCTTCCCGGTCGTCATCGTGGCGATCAGCGCCCGGCTGAGTCCCTGGAACGCCGTCCACCTCGCGCTCACCGACAAGGACCGGTACCAGCAGCTGGTGACCGACGCCCACCCGTCGATCGCGGCCTTCGGCGGCATGTTCCTGCTGATGATCTTCCTGGACTTCATCCTGGAGGACCGGGAGATCAAGTGGCTGAGTGCCGTCGAACGGCCGCTCGCGAAGCTCGGCAGGGTCGACATGCTCTCGGTCTGCGTCGCCCTGATCGTGCTGCTCGTCTCCTCCATGACCTTCGCGGCCCACGCCCACCAGCACGGCGGCACCCACGCCGACAAGGCGCAGACGGTGCTGGTCTCCGGGGTCGCCGGCCTCATCACGTACATGGTCGTCCACGGTCTCTCGGAATACTTCGAGAACCGGCTCGAAGCGGAGGAGGAGCGCGAGCACGAGGCCGACGAGGAGGCCGAACGCTCCGGCAGTCCCCGCTCGGCGGTGGCCCTGACCGGCAAGGCGGCGTTCTTCATGTTCCTCTACCTGGAGGTCCTGGACGCGTCGTTCTCCTTCGACGGCGTCATCGGCGCCTTCGCCATCACCAACGACATCGTCCTGATGGCCCTCGGCCTCGGCATCGGCGCCATGTACGTCCGGTCCCTGACCGTCTACCTGGTCCGCCAGGGCACCCTCGACGACTACGTCTACCTCGAGCACGGCGCCCACTACGCCATCGGCGCCCTCGCCGTCATCCTCCTCGTCACCATCCGGTACGAGATCAGCGAGATCGTCACCGGACTCATCGGCGTGGTCCTGATCGCCTGGTCCTTCTGGTCCTCCGTACGCCGCAACAGGGCGCTCGCGGACGCGGGCTGACACCGGGTCCGGACCGATCGCCGCCCGCAGCGCCCGTGGCACCGAACAGGTGCGCTACATTTTGCATCGCCTTGACCGCGATCACTCACGATCACTCACGCTACGGAGCCGGCAATCCCATGAGCGACATCGTCAACGGACTCGGCCGCGCCACCGCCTACGGAGCCCTCGGCCTGGTCCTGTTGGTCCTCGGCATCGTCCTGGTGGACGTGCTGACGCCCGGGAAGCTCGGCCGGCAGATCTGGGAGCAGCGCAACCGCAACGCCGCGCTGGTGCTCAGCTCGGCGCTGCTCGGTGTCGGCGGCATCGTGTTCACGTCGATATGGACGACGTACGAGGACTTCGGCAAGGGCCTCGTGTCGACCGCGGCGTTCGGTCTGCTGGGGCTGGTGATGATGGCCCTGGCGTTCCTGGTGGTCGACGTGATCACCCCGGGGCGGCTGGGCGCGACGCTGGTCGAGCCCGAGCCGCACCCTGCGGTCTGGGTGACGGCGTGCTGCAATCTCGCGGTGTCGGCCATCGTCTCGGCCTCCATCGCCTGACCGTCCGCCCCGCTCAGGAGACGGTGGCGGGCGGCGGGGTCCAGCGGTGGGTGCGGGGCGCGGCGGGGACGCCGTACTCCTCCTTCAGCTGTTCGGGGATCGCGTAGTGCATGACGCGTCCGCGGGTGAGGGAGGAGAGTTCGAGGGCCGTGGTGAGGTGGCCGAGCCGGTCCAGCGCCCAGGCGCCGAGCGGTGAGCGGTCCTCGATGGTCTCCAGGATGCCGAGGAGGTGCGGGGCGGCTTTGACGAGGGTGTCCCAGGGGGTGCGGGGCACGTCGAGCCAGTCGGCGCAGGTGTCGCCGACGAGGTAGCGGATCAGGGCGGAGACGACCGGGTCGAAGAGGGTGCCGGGGACGACTTCCTCGTAGAGGTCGATGAGCTGCCGGGTCAGGTGCGCGCCCTCCTCCGAGGGGCCCATGTGGCGCAGCATGTACAGGTCGAGGAACTGCCGTGCCTCGTCGAGGGTGCGCGGCACCGCGTCCTGGTCCACGCCGAGGATGGCTCCCACCACCCGCCAGGCGTAGAAGTAGGCGTCGGCTCCTTCCTCGGACATGTGGATGCCGAGCCGGTGCAGGCTGTCGAGGACGGTCAGGGAGAAGAACATCTGCCCGCCGATCATGTCCTCCTGACAGATCGGCACACCGAGGGTGCCGGTGTCCCAGCGGTTCTCCCGCTTCAGGTGGTGGCGGATCGAGGCGTGCAGCAGCCGGACCTTCTGGGCGGCCGGTACGAAGCGGCCGCCGGCCTCGAAGGCGTCGGGCCGCATCAGGTAGACGGTGAACTGGCCGGTCTCCGCCATGCGTTTGGAGGGGTAGCTCAGTCCGTGGGTGGCCGACAGCAGCCTGGCCACGTGCGGGACGACGTAGCAGGCGGGCATGGAGGCGAAGGACAGGGCGGTGGAGATGTGCACGTTGTTGTCGATGAAGAACAGCCGGGCCTTCTCCATCTCGGCCCAGTCCACCCAGTCCGGTGGGGTGGCCGTCGCCCGGAGGTATTCCCGGGCCACTCCGGGGAGCCCGGCGGGGAGTTCCTGGCCGGTGGTGGAGACGTAGCGCATCAGGGAGTTGAACGTGCCCACCTCGCCGCGCTCGAACAGGGTGGCGACGACGGCGTCGGCCAGTTCGTCGCCGTGGTGGCGCAGGGCGTCCATCGACGTCTCGGTGTAGGTCATCACGGTCTCCTCGGCTCGGCGTTGGCAGGGGTGACGTCGTCAGGGGTGACGGAAGGCGGGTGACGGAAGGCGGGCGACGGACGGCGGGATCGGCGCGCGGATCGGTGACGGGCGGTCAGTGGACGCGGTCGGTCGCCCGGTGCGCGAGATCGCACAGGGCCCGGCGTGCCCCGGCCGGCACGTCGACGTCGTCCAGGGCCCGGGTGGCCAGCTCCACCCGCGTGAGGATCATCCGCTCGACCCGCTGCGGTGCCCCCAGCTCCCGCATCAGCGCGCGCACGTCCTCCAGGTGGGTGCCGTCCAGGTCGCGCCGGCCCAGCACCGCGAGCAGCCGTTCGCGCTGGGCGGTGCCGGCGGACCGCCAGGTCTCGGCGAGCAGCGCGGTGGGCCGGTGCGTGCGCAGGTCGTCCAGGGCGCCCTTGCCGGTGCGTTCCGGGTCGCCGAACAGGCCCAGCAGGTCGTCGCGGAGCTGGAAGGCCTCGCCGAGCGGTAGACCGTAGGCGGAGTAGCCCTCGCGCAGCGCCGGGGTGGCGCCGGCGAGCAGTCCGCCGAGGAGCAGCGGGTGTTCGACGGTGTACTTGGCGGTCTTGTAGCGGACGACCTTCAGGGAGGTGCCGGTGTCCGGCGGGCCCCCGGTGTGCAGGATCTCCAGGCACTCGCCGGCGACGAGTTCGCGGGCGAGGTCGGCCCACAGGCCCCGGGCGCGGGCGAGGTAGGCGGCGGGCAGGCCGCAGTCGGTGAAGAGCCGGCCGGCGAGTGCCATCAGGTGGTCGCCGACGAGCAGGGCCAGGGAGCGTGCGGCCGCCCGGACTCGGGGCCGGTCCTCCCCCACTCCGGGCGGGGCGGCGTCCAGGGCCGTCTCCAGCGCGATGTGGGCCGTGGGCCGGCCGTGGCGCAGGGCGCTGTCGTCGATGAGGTCGTCGTGGACGATCGCCGCGGCGTGCACCAGTTCCATGGAGGCCGCCGCCCGCACCAGCGCGTCGCTGTCGGGCTGGCCGGCCGCCCGCCAGCCCCAGTAGCAGAAGGCCGCGCGCAATCGCTTGCCGTGTCCGGCCGCGGTGCGCAGCTGTTCGGCCACGGGAGCGAGGGCCTCGTCGATGGCCACGAGCGCGTCGGCCTCCTCGGCGAGGAAGCCGTGCAGGAGCGTGTCGACCCGCCCCTTGAAGGCGGCCGGGTCCCAGCGGTCAGACATCGTGGCCTTCGGCCGCGCGGCGCGCCAGCACGTGCCGGGCGAGCACCTCGAGGTGGGCCGGCGGCACGGTGGTGCACCGGTCCAGGGCCAGCCTGCCGCGCGCCCGCAGGTCCTGGTCCGCCTCGCGCATCAGGTCGGCGGTGTCCGAGCGGCGCAGCAGCCCCCGCAGGGCGCCCACCGCCGAACCCACCGTGCTCACCGCCAGGTCGGCGAGCCCGGCGACCAGCAGCACCGCCTGGTCGTCCCGGCCCGGGCCGCGCGGCGTCGAGTGCGTCATGCTTCTCCCCCACAGGTGGCGTCGTCACGGACGCGCCCGGTCGGCTGCGCATCCGGTTCGATCATGACGGCGGGCTCCGGGCGGGTGATCCCCGAATCTTCCTTTGAGCGACACGGCGAACACGTGTCAGAGGCGCCGGGGGGACAGTCGGACCGTCCGGCGACCGGACCGGTCAGCGGTCGCGCTCGACGCTCCACAGCGGCAGTCGTTCGAAGAAGGCGACCGCCTCCTCGCGCCACCGCGGACGCCAGCCGGCCGCCACCTCTCCGGCCTGCTCGGCGTACCGCCGCATGTCCGCGCGCATGAGGCCGGGCACGCCGTGACGCTCGGCCGTCTCGCGGACCGCGGCGACGGTTTCGGCCGGGCAGGCGGGATCGCCGAGGGCCTGTTCCACGAGCGCGCGGTCGGAGCCGCTCAGGACGGCCAGCAGGCGGGCTGTGGTGTAAGTCCGCTTCCCCTCACGGATGTCGGTGCCGGTCGGCTTGCCCATCGCGGTGGCGTCGCCGAACAGGTCGAGGTAGTCGTCGCGCATCTGGCCGCAGATGCCCACCAGCCGCGCGTAGCGCCGCAACTCCGGCTCGTGGGCGGCCGGTTGTTCGCCCGCTGCCAGGAGACCGAGACACATGGGGGCGAGGACCGAGTAGCGGGCCGACTTGTGGTCGGCGACATCGTGCAGGACGTCGTCGTCGACGACCGCGGGGCCGAAGTCGCGTTCCAGGTCGGCGATCTGGCCCACGAACGTGTCGACGGCGGTTCGGGTCTGGACGTCAGCCATGGCCTGTCGCAGCCCGACCGGGAGCCGGGCGTCGAGGAGCACCCGCAGGGCGAGCACGAGCGCGAGGTCGCCGGCGAGGACGGTGAGCCCGAGTGCGGCACGGGGGTGGCGTGGGAACCTCTCGCGGTAGGCGTAGTAGGTGGTGGGTCCGCCCCGGCGGGTGGCGCTGTCGTCGATGAGGTCGTCGTGCACCAGGCCGTGGGTCTGGAGCAGTTCGATGCTGAGCGCCGCGGCGTCCAGTGCCTCGGCGGGTGCGTCGTCGCGGACCAGCCGCGCGGCCTCGTGCAGCAGGACGACCCGCATCCGTTTACCGCCGCGGAGGGACAGGTCGCGCAACAACTCGAGGCAGTCCGGGGTGAAACGGCTGAACGACGGCGCCTGGAGCGTCGCGCCCACCCGGTCGAAGTACTCCGCGAAGAGCCTGTTGAACCGGCGCTCGTGGCGGGCGACGCGGTCCGGCAACTGCTCGGGCATGGCGGAGTCCTCCTGGCGGCGGGGTGGGTGACGCGCCGGCAAGTCTGGCAGGAGGCTACGGCCACCCGCCCGAACCCCGCGTCGAAGTCACTGCATAACGGGATCAATCGCCGTTCGAGTTGAAGGAAGCGTGGACACGGCTCCATTCTTCCTCCATGTCTGTCACCTCAGCCGCTCCCGACTCCTCCCACCTGCGCGACCGCGCCTTCGCATGGGCACTGGTCGACGTGGAGACCTCCGGTCTCGTACCGCGCCGGGACCGGGTGCTGTCCGTGGCCGTGGTGACACTGGACGCGGACGGTGAACAGACCGGCGAGTTCTCGACGCTGCTGAACCCCGGTTGTGACCCGGGGCCGGTGCACGTGCACGGCCTGACGCCGGAGCGGTTGCGCGGCGCACCGGCCTTCGAGCAGGTGGCCGAGGACATCGCCGCGTTGTTGGAGGGCCGGGTGCTGGTCGCCCACAACGCCCAGTTCGACTACGACTTCCTCGCCCACGAGTTCGCGCGGGCCGGATTGCGGCTGCCCGTCGCCCGGCGGCTGTGCACCCTGGCCCTGAACCGTCGCGTGGACCCGCCGACCGACGACCTCAGGCTCGGCACGCTCGCCGCCCACTACGGCGTCCCGCAGGTGCGGGCGCACGACGCGCTCGACGACACGCGGGTGCTGGCCGGTGTGCTGCGGGCCTCGCTGCGGGAGGCGGCGCGACTGGACGTGCCGCTGCCGCTGGTGGCCTGCCCGCCCCGGCAGGATCCGCGGTTCGCGCCCAAGCCGCCGAAGACACCGTGCGCCTTCCGCAATCCTGGACGGCTCACCGCGGGCGGGCCGCTGGTGCAGGGCATGAAGATCGCCGTCACCGGGGAGACCCGGACCTCGCGGGCGGATCTGCTGCTGCGGGGCGCCGCGGCGGGGCTGAACATGATGACCTCCGTCAGCAGGCACACCAGCGCCCTGGTCACGAACGACCTCTCCACCGGCTCCGCAAAGGCCAGGCGTGCACTCGCCGAAGGCGTCCCGGTCATCGACGAGACGTCGTTCCTGGAGCTGCTCGGTGACGTGCGGGCCGGCACGCCGCACGAGGGCCCCGCCGCCGAGTCCCCCGCCGGCCCCGCCGCGGACCCGGCGGCACTGCCCGCCGTGCCGGCTCCCCGCGCGCCGGAGGCCGTCGAGGCCGTCGGCACGGGGCCCTCCCCCGCCGCGGGACCGGGGACGGGGGAGGTCGCCCCGGCGGGAGGCCCGAAGCCCGGCCGGCGGACCGGCAAGCCGCGCGGGCCGCTCACCGGTCGGCGGGTCCTCGTGCTCGGCGGCACCCACCCGGAGGCGGTGGCCGCACGCACCCGTGTCGTGGAACTCGGCGGCGCCGCCGCCATCAACCTGTCCGCCGGGGTCACCGACGTGGTCGTCCTCGACGGCGGTCGCACCGACCGCCGGCTGCCCCGGATCACCGCGCTGCACTTGCCCACCCACGACGCCGCGTGGCTGGTGGCACCGGTCGTCACCGCGACGCCGCAGACGGACGACCGGCGCGCGGCGGCCCACGTACTGCCGCGCGGCGGTGTCGTCGACCTGCCCCTGCAGAACGGGCGGGGCCCGGCGCACCGGTGGACGGTCACCGCGTCCTGGGCCCAGCAGACGCGGTGCGAGATCGACGTGGTCGCGTTCGTGCTGGACGAGGACGAGCAGGTGGCCTTCGACGAGGACTTCGTCTTCTACGGAGCCCCGGAGAACCCGGGTGGCACGGTGCGGCTGCTGAGCGACGGTCCGACCGAGCAGACGGTCAGCGTGGACCTCGTCACCCTGCCGCCCTCGGCCCGCAAGGTCGTGGTCGCCGCCGCCGTCGACGGCTCCCCCGCCTTCGGCGACGTCGGCGCCCTGCACATCGCCTCCGGCCCCGGCACCAGCGCGGCGGCCCTGGTGCAGGCCACGCTGGACGCCGCGACCACGGAGCGCACGATGCTGCTCGCCGAGATCTACCGGCGCGGTGAGAGCTGGCGTCTGCGAGCCGTGGGGCAGGGGTACGACCACGGGCTGGGCGCGCTCGCCCGGAGCTACGGCGTCGACATCGCGGACTGATCACCGCCGGCGGGCCGGGACGCGGAACGGCCCGGACCCGCCGTTCGCGGGGCCGGGCCGGACGGGAACGCCGAGGAAGTGCTCAGCAGTCCTGCCAGAGGCGGGTCATCACCCGCACCCCGAAGCGCAGGCCCTCCAGCGGCACGCGCTCGTCGACGCCGTGGAAGAGGCGGCCGTAGTCCAGGTCGGCCGGCAGCTTGAGGCCCTTGAAGCCGAAGCAGCGGACGCCGAGCTTGGTGAAGGCCTTGGCGTCGGTGCCGCCCGGGTTGCAGTACGGGACCGGGTGGCCGTCGGGGTCCTCGGCGCGTACCGCGGCGCACATGGCGTCGACGAGGGGGCCGTCGAAGCCCGTCTCCATCGCGATGTCGTGGTTGACCCACTCGCGGGACACCGAGGGCAGGAGCAGCGCGTCGATCGTGTCGATCAGCTCCTGTTCGTGGCCGGGCAGGAAGCGGCCGTCGACGCGGGCCGTCGCCCGGCCCGGGATGACGTTGGTCTGGTAGCCGGCCGTGAACATGGTCGGGTTGGCCGAGTTGCGGAGCACGACCTGCATGAAGTCGGCCACGTGACCCAGCTTGGCCAGCTCGGCGTCCAGGTCCTCCGCGTCGAGGTCGATGTCGACGCCCTGGAGGCGGGCGGCCTCGGCGAGCAGCGCCCGCACCGGTTCGATCAGCCGGACGGGGAAGGTGTGGCGGCCGATGCGGGTGAGGGACTCGGCGAGGTCGGTGACGGCGTTCTCGTCGTTGGGGGACGAGCCGTGCCCGGCGCGCCCGGTGGCCGTCAGCTCCATCCAGGCCATGCCGCGCTGGGCGTTCTCGATCGGGTACAGGCGCCGGGTGTCGTCCAGGGCGTAGCTGAAGCCGCCGCCCTCGCCGATCGCCTCGGTGACCCCGGCGAACAGCTCGGGCCGGTGCTCGACCAGCCAGTGGGCGCCGAACTTCCCGCCGGCCTCCTCGTCGGCGAGGAAGGCGAGGACGATCTCGCGGGCGGGCCGGGTGCCGGTGCGGGCGAAGTGGCGGGCGGTGGCCAGCATGACGGCCACCGTGTCCTTCATGTCGATGGCGCCGCGCCCCCACAGGTAGCCGTCGCGGATCTCGCCGGAGAACGGGGGCACCTGCCACTCGGCCGCGTCGGCGGGGACGACGTCGAGGTGGCCGTGGACCAGCAGGGCACCGCGCTCGGGGTCGCTGCCCGGGATGCGGGCGACGACGTTGGCTCGGCCGGGGGCGCTCTCCACCAGCTGGGAGTCGATGCCCACCTCGGAGAGCCGGGCCACGACCCACTCGGCGCAGGCGCGCTCGTCGCTGGTGGGGTTGGAGGTGTCGAAGCGGATCAGCTCCGCGCACAGGTCGACGACTTCGCGCTGTGCTTCGCCGGAAGCCGGGACGGGGGTGCTCATGGTGCTCCTACGGGGGCCGTGCCGGGGGTGGCCGGCGACGGCTCGGTGGGGTCTGCGGGACGGTCGTCCAGGGTGGTGGTGCCGTACGTCCTGATCCAGCCGGCGAGGCCGAGGACGCAGTAGAGGACGAAGGCGGCCAGCAGGGAGTTGAGGGCGGGGATGCCGCCGTCGTAGAACTTGCCGACGCAGAAGGCGGCCGCCCAGATGACCAGGGACATGGGCACCCAGGTCGGCGAGGTGGCGGGCAGGGTCCCGGCCTCGCGGGTGGCGTCAAGGGGCGCGCGCATGCGGCGCACCACCCAGTACTCGGCGACGATGATGCCGCCCACCGGCGGGATGGCGACGCCCAGCACGGACAGGAAGTCGGTGAAGTGGGTCATGATGCCGACGGCGGACAGCAGGGTGCCGGCGACGCCGAGGGCGATGGCGACCGCGCCGCGGTGCAGGCGCTTGCCGAAGACGACCTGGAAGAAGTTGACGACGCCGAGCGAGGAGCCGTACAGGTTCCAGTCGTTGATCTTCGCGGTGGACATCAGGACGACGAGGACGCCGAAGACGCCGGAGGTGGAGAGCACGATCTGCGAGACCTGGCCGCTTCCGACCATGTGGCCGAGCAGGACACCGGTCAGGCCGACGATGTACTCGGAGAGGATCATCGACGCGGCGCTCTGCAGGAAGACGTGGCCGCCCTTGCGGTTGTAGCGGGTCATCTCCGGGGAGACGATCGCGCCGGTCATGTAGCCGCCCGCGATGGCGGTCGCGGCGACGGAGAGCGGGATGGCCTGGCCGGGCGCCGGGGAGTGGATCAGCTCGGACAGCGAGTGCTCGCTCAGGGCGTCGGTGACCGACCAGGCGACCATGGCGAAGAACAGCGGGGTCACGATCTTCGCGAAGACGGCCATGTACCGGAAGCCGAAGATCACCAGGACGGTGATGGCGGCACCGGCGACCAGGCACCACAGCCAGGACGGGCCGCCGACCAGCGAGGAGACGCTGTCGCCGAAGATCGTGTTCTGGACGCCGAACCAGCCGACGAGGCTGACCGAGATGACGAGGCTGACCAGGGCGGAGCCGTTGCGGCCGAAGCCCGCCCAGCGGGTCAGCAGGGGCGTCGCGAGTCCCTCGCGCATGCCGGCCAGGCCGATGGCGAAGATCACGACTTCCAGGATCACCGCGCCGAGCGTGAACGCGAGGAACGCGTCACCGAAGGACATGCCGACGCCGATGGTGGCGCCGAGGGTGAACTGCGAGATGGAGCCGGACTGCGCGAGCCACTGGAGCAGCATCGTCCAGAAGCCGAGGCGCTTGTCGCGCGGGACGCGGGACAGGGCGTAGTCGTCGCTGCCGACGGTTCTGGCGCCGCCCGTCTCCGATGCCGCGGCGGTGTTCTTGTGCGCGGCCATGGTCAGGACTCCTTGGGGACGCGGCCGAAGGTCTGCAGGTGGGCCAGTGAGCCGTAGCGGGACACCAGCGAGGCGAACTCCACGTCGTCGTGGAACTCCAGGCGTCCGCCGCCGTAGGCCTTGGCGGTCTCGACGGCGAACCGGGCCGCCGCCGCGATGTCGGTCTCGTGGCTGGCGCCCGTCTGGCAGCCGGGCACCGCCGCCGCGGAGGTGATCGCGAGGCCGACGACCGGGGCGGGCGTCGCCGTGGCCGGCTGCAGGATCGAATTGATGTGATGTACACCGTTACCGTACGGGGTGATGTCCTGCGTGGTCACCGGGTAGGTGACCAACGGCTCACCGCTCACCACCGCCAGCAGCTCGCCGAGCTGCTCGCTCACCTTGAGCACCCAGCCCTCCTTGACGGTGGGCGACAGGGCGAGGCCCTTGTGGTTGATGATCCGGTTGCCCTTGGTGGTGTCGATGGAGAGCACCGCCTCCATCTCGCCGGTGACCTCGTGCCGGTTCATGGTCGCGATGTCCACCGGCGAGTCCATGAAGGGCACCGGGTCGTGCGGTGCGGTCGGCGCGTCGGGGCAGATGTGCGTCGCGACGATCACGTCACCGTCGAGGACGTCGCCGCGGCGGCGCATGTCGAGCAGCTTGGCGGCGGCGGCCAGGGCCGCGACGGCGCCGTCGGCGTCGGAGACCAGGCCGGTCGCCTCGGGCCGCGCCCCGACGCCGCCGAGCCTGCCCACCACTCCGAGGGTGCGGGCCGGTCCGCCGCGGGTGCGGCCGTCGCGGCCCGGGATCCGGACGAGCACGAAGTCCGTCGAGCCGCGTTCGCCGGAGACGGTGGTGACCTCGGCGCCGGAACCCTCGGGGCCCGCGACGGAGTCGAGGTGGGCGGCGACGCGCTTGCCGTCGACGGCGGGATCGTCCAGCAGGTCCACGAGGTCCAGGACGTACTTCAACATGGGCAGTTCTCCTGATCCGCACCCGGGGGCGGTGCTGACAGCAGGTTCCGGACCCGTTAACGTTCTCCGCAACTGTTTCCCGTTATCTGCAATCGCCGTCTGCATGGCGAGATGAGGCGGGAGACCGGCGAGCGAGTGAGAGGAGCTGCCGTGACGGGTCAGCCCGACGACCGGAAGACACCGGCCGGGGCCCTGCAGACCGTCGACCGCGCCCTGCTGGTCCTGCTGGCGTTCGAGCGCTCGCGGCCCGACTGGGGCGTGACGGAGATCGCCACCGAGTTCGGCTGGGACACCTCGGTGGCCCAGCGTCTGCTCTCCACGCTCGCGGGACGCGGCTTCCTGGTCTCCGACCCGGCGACCCGCCGGTACCGGATCGGCCCGGCCGCGCTGCGCCTGGGCCGGCTCTGGGAGCGCTCCGGGTCCCTGGAACTGCTCGCGGAACCGGTGCTCCAGGAGCTGCGGGCGACGACGGGCGACACGGTGCTGTTCTGCCTGCCCGACAGCTTCCACATGCGCTGCGTGGCGGCCGTCGAGGGCGAGGAGGGGCCGCTGCGCTACTACCCGCTGGTCGGCGAGCTGTACCCGGCGCACGCCGGCGCCACCAGCAAGTCGTTCTACGCCTTCCTGGCCGACGACCAGCGCCACCGGCTGTTCCGGGGCCGCCCCATGGCACGCTTCACCGAGCGCACGGTCACCGATCCCGACCAGCTCGAGCGCGAGTTCCGCCAGGTGCGCGCGCAGGGCTACGCCTGGACGGTCGGCGAGTACGACGCGGGCATCGGCACCGTCGCCGTGCCGGTCTTCCTCGGCTCCGAGCCGTACGGCAGCCTGAGCCTCGGCGCCGCGAAGGAGCGCTTCCCCGAGGGGCCCGAGGACCGGCTCGACGCGCTGCGCCGGGCCGCCCGGCTGCTGGAGCGGCGGCTGACGCATCCGCCGCAGCCGCACCGCCGCCCGCGTTCCCGCACCGCCTGACCCACCTGACCCACCTGACCCACCGATCCACCCCGTGAAGAGGTCGACCCCGTGAATCTGCTGCTCCTGTCCAACTCCACCCAGTACGGCCGCGGCTACCTGGAACACGCCCTCGGCACCGTCACCGGCTTCCTGCCCGCCGGGGCCCGGCTGGCCTTCGTGCCCTACGCCCTCGCCGACCACGACGCCTACACCGCCAAGGTCCGCGACGCGCTCGCCGGTGAGGGCATCGAGGCGCGGGGCGTGCACGAGGGCGGCGACCCGGTCGCGCGGCTGGGCGAGGCGGACGCGGTGTTCGTCGGCGGCGGCAACTCCTTCCGGCTGCTGAGCGCGCTGTACCGCACGGGACTGCGCGAGGCGCTGACCGAGGCCGTGGCGGGCGGGCTGCCCTACATGGGGGCCAGCGCGGGCACCAACATGGCCGCGCCGTCGCTGCGGACCACCAACGACATGCCGATCGTCGAGCCTCCGTCCTTCGAGGCACTCGGCCTGGTCCCGTTCCAGATCAACCCGCACTACCTCGACCCGGACCCGGCCTCGACGCACAAGGGCGAGACCCGTGAGGAGCGGCTGACGGAGTTCCTGGAGGAGAACGACGTACCGGTGCTGGGCCTGCGGGAGGGCTCCTGGCTGCGGGTCGACGGCGGCCGGGCCGTGCTCGGCGGCGAACGCGACGCCCGGCTGTTCCGGCGCGGCACGGCACCGCGGGAGCTCGCGACGGGTTCGGACGTGTCCGAGCTGCTGCGGGTCCGGGCCGCGTTCGACACCCGCGCCTGACCACGACGACGCCGGAGGCCCGCAGCGGGCCTCCGGCGCACACCACGCGGCTGACCGCGTCGGTTCGGCTCCTGCTCGGCGGCGTCGCCGCCCTCGTACGCGGCGACCTCCTGCGGGGCGGCGGTCCCGCGGGCCCGGACCAGGGCCCGGTGGCGGCCGAAGTCCGCGCGCCCGGCGGCGGAGCGTGCGGCCGACGCGGACGTGGAGTTGCCGGAGGAGCACCTGCGGCGCTTGAGCGACGCGTGCGGTGACGTCACCGCCTTCATCGACGCCGACCTCGGAGGGCCGGCGCACGGCTGCGCGCCTCCGTGGACGGCGACGGCTGAGCCGGTCCGCCGTCGGGGGACGGGACGGCCGGGGCGCAAGGGGCGGCGGCCGCGCTGACCCGCCGGGACGCCGGGGCCCAACGGCTCCCTGCAGCGCGGCAGTCGACGACCACGGTTGCCCCTGCCCGCCGGTGCGCGGCCGGGCCGGGACGCCGCGCCCCCACGCCGTCCGGGTGAGTGTGAGATGCGGTGCGGCGCGACAGCGGATCGGATGGGACGCATGCGCAGACCCATAGCCGTGGCTACACGCCACTCACGCCTGCTCACGTCAGGCGTCGCCCTCGCCACCCCGTCCCTCCTCCTCGCCCTGTGCGCCGCGCCCGCCTCGGCCGACGCGTCCGGCGGCGGTACACCCGTCCGCGGTACGGCCTACATGGGCCGTGGCGTGCTGGCCCACGAGGGCGTGCAGGGAGTGCCCGCCGACACCAGGGCCACGCAGACCGAGGGCGTGGACGTCTCCAGCCATCAGGGCAACGTCGCCTGGTCGACCCTCTGGAACAGCGGCGTGCGGTGGACCTACGTGAAGGCCACCGAGGGCACGTCCTACCGCAATCCCTACTACTCGCAGCAGTACGGCGGTTCGTACGACGTCGGCATGATCCGCGGCGCGTACCACTTCGCCACGCCGGACACCGCCGGCGGCGCCGCCCAGGCCGACTACTTCGTCGACCACGGCGGCGCCTGGTCCAAGGACGGCAGGACACTGCCGGGCGTCCTGGACATCGAGTACAACCCGTACGGCGCCACCTGCTACGGCAGGACGGCGAGTCAGATGGTCGGCTGGATCAAGGACTTCCTCGACCGGTACAAGGCGCGCACCGGCCGGCACGCCGCCATCTACACCTCCACCAACTGGTGGAAGCAGTGCACCGGCAACTACAGCGGCTTCGGCTCCACGACACCGCTCTGGGTCGCCCGGTACGCCTCGGCGGTGGGCGAACTTCCGGCCGGCTGGGCCTTCCACACCATGTGGCAGTACACCTCGACCGGGCCGACCGTCGGGGACCACGACAAGTTCAACGGCGCGCTGGACCGCGTCAAGGCGCTCGCCAACGGCTGAGCCGGGTCACGGAGCGGCCGGCCGGCCGAGGCGTCAGCGGCCGGCCGGATCCGCGAGAACACCGGCGACCTGCCGGCGCACCACCTCCCGCGCCTGCGGCGCAAGCGCGCCGACGTCCGTTCGTTCCAGGGCGCCGAGGGCCTGGTCGGCCCCGTCGTCGCAGGCGGTGGTCCCCATGAGCACGTCGTAGCCGTCACGGACGGCCACCCGCAGGTGGTGCCGGCCCTCGGCGTCGGCGTGCACGGCGGTGGCGACCACCAGGGGTGGCGGGCCGCCGGCTTCGGCGGGCTGCTTGTGGTAGGCGCCGGCCACGGGGGTGCGCCAGTGCAGGGCGAGCAGCAGATGACGCTTCGCCACGACCTCGTTCAGGTCGGTCTCGTAGACCCCGTCGGAGCCCAGTACGGTGGCGTGCGCGTCCAGGACGAGGGCGGCGGGGAGCAGGCAGCGCAGGCTGCTGCCGACGAGGTTGCCGCCGACCGTGGCCGTCCGGCGCACGGCGCCGGTGCCCACGGAACCGGCCGCCCGGCGCAGCACCTCCGGCACCCGGTCGTCGACCTGGTGCAGCACCACGGCTCCGCCCAGCGTCCCGGGCCCGATCGCGGTCGCCTCCGGAAGGTTGCGCAGTGACATGGCCTGCTCCGGGAAGCCGTCCCGCTGCCAGGTGGCCCACACGAGTGTGGCCCCGCCGATGGGCACCGCCCCGTCTGCCATGCACTCCTGTGCCTCGGTCACGGACGTGGGCAGACGCAGCAGCACGGCGATCGACCTGCTTTCCCGGGAAGTCGGCGGTCCTGTCGTATTGTCGGCACGGCCGCAGGGGCGCGTACAGGGCTCATACTCGGTCGGCGTGCGCCCTTCGCGCGCCGGAGCGCCACCGGCTCGACGAACGCCGCCCGCCGGTCAGGCCACCTGCTCGGCGAGGAAGTCCAGCAGGACGGCGTTGAAGCGGCCGGGCTGTTCGGCGCCGGGGAGGTGGCCCGCCTTCTCGATGACGGCCAGTGCGGCGTGCGGGACGAGGCGGTGGATGGCCTCGGCCTCCGCGACCGGGGTGTAGACGTCGTCCGCGCCGACGACGATCAGCACCGGTGCCCTCACGCCGGCCAGGACGTCCCGGTAGTCGGGGCGCTCGGCCCGCCCGCGCAGGGCCGCCGCGGCACCGCGCGGATCGGTGGCGCACATCATCGCCAGGACCCGTGCGGCCACGTCCGGCATCGCGGTGACGTTGTAGCCGGCGAGCATCTTGTCGATGACCTCGTGCGCGTAGCCGTCCATGCCCTCGGCGAGCAGCCGGTCGGCCAGCCGGTTGCGGAACACCTTGCCCTCGGCGGTCTCCGCGGGAGCGGAGGTGTCGGAGAGGACGAGGGCCCGCAGGCGCCGTGGGTGGCGCAGCTGGAACTCCATGGTGATCTGGCCGCCCATGGAGACGCCGCCGACCACCGCCCGCTCGATGCCCAGGTGGTCCAGCAGCGCGGCGAGGTCGTCGGCGAAGTCGGCGAGGAGGACCTTGCCGGGGGTCACCTCGCTGCGGCCGTAGCCGCGGAGGTCGGGTGTGACGACGCGGTGGCCGGCCGCCGTCAGGGCCGTGACCTGGGGGGCCCACAGGGTCCGGTCGAAGGGGTGCCCGTGCACCAGGAGGACGGGGAGTCCGGTCGGGGGACCGGCGTCGTCGTAGCAGATCGTGGCGCCGCGCACGGTTGCGGAGTTCATTCCGGGACCCTAACTCCTGTGCCGCGACGGGACGGAGCGATGAGACGCCCCGGTGACGGCACCCGCGCTCAGGGCGGGTCCGCGCCCTCGCACGCACCGGCGGGGTAACCCCGCGTCCATGTGCGTGGCCACGGCACGTACCGTCGTGACCCGGCGGGAGGGGAGCCGGCCGCCGGCAGCCCGGCCCCCTTCGTCCGTCCCGCCCGCACCGCCCCGCCGAACCGTCAGCCCGGAAGGTGAGACCTCTTGAGCACCGGCAGTTACTTCGAGCCCATCGACGAGCACCGCTACAAGCCGACCTGTCACGCGGGCGGGGCGTGGGACCCCGACGAGCAGCACTTCAGCCCGCTCGGCGGTCTCGTCGTCCACGCCGTCGAGCGCCACCTCGCCTCGCGGCCCGGCCCCGTCCCGCTCCTGTCCCGGATCAGTTTCGACATCCTGGGCCGGCTCGCCCTCGACGAGTGCGACATCCGGGTGGAGACCCTGCGCCCCGGCCGCACCATCGAACTCGTCGAGGCCGTCGTCCGCATCGCCGGCCGCCCCGTCGTGCGGGCCCGCTCCTGGCTCCTCGCCTCGGGGGACACCACCGCGGTCGCCGGCGGCGGCGGCGCGCCGCTCGCCCCGCCGCAGACGCTCGAGCCCTGGCCGATGAGCTCCCTGTGGCCCGGTGGGTACATCGCTTCCCTGGACGTCCGCCCGCTGGGTCCCCCGCGGCCCGGCCGCACCACGGCGTGGATCTCCACGGGCCTCGACCTGGTCGCCGGGCAGACCGCGAGCCCGCTCGCGTCCTACGTCGCCCTCGTCGACACCGCGAACGGCATCGCCGTACGGGAGTCACCGACCGCCTGGATGTTCCCCAACGTCGACCTCACCGTCCACCTCCACCGCCGGCCCGAGGGCCGCTGGACCGGGCTGGACACCACCGTGGTCTTCGGACCGACCGGCCAGGGCATCACCAGCACCGTCCTGCACGACCTCACGGGCCCGGTCGGGCACGCCCAGCAGATACTCACCGTCCGTCCGCTGCCGGGCGCCGACGGCGCCTGAGGGGAACCGGCGCAGCGGCGGCTCCCGGGTGCGGCATGCGGGTGAAGGCCGGGCCGGTGCGTCGGCCGGCCGCGCCGCCGGGGGAAGAGAGGGACTCATGCGCGCACTCGTCATCAACTGCACCCTCAAGCCGTCGCCACAGCCGTCCAACACCGAGGCCCTCGCCGCCACGGTCATCGCCTCCCTGAAGGGGCACGGGGTGGAGGTGGACGTCGTACGGGCCGTCGACCTGAATCTCAAGCCGGGTGTGGCGACCGACATGGGCGACGGCGACGAATGGCCGGGGGTGCACGAGAAACTGCTGGCGTCGCAGATCCTGATCATGGCGTCGCCGACGTGGCTCGGCCGCCCCTCGTCGGTGGCCCAGCGCGTCCTCGAACGCATGGACGCGATGCTCAGCGAGACCGACGACGAGGAGCGCCCCGTCGCCTACAACCGCGTCGCCGGGGTGCTGGTCACCGGCAACGAGGACGGCGCCCACCACGTCATCAGCGAGATCAACGGCGCGCTCGGCGACATCGGTTTCACCGTCCCCGGCCAGGCCTGGACGTACTGGCACCTCGGCCCCGGCCCCGGGCCCGACTACCTGGACGACGAGCGCGGCCACGACTGGTCGACCTCGACGGGCAGGGCCATGGCGTCCAACCTCGTCCACGCGGCGCGCGCGCTCGCCGCGACGCCCTTGCCGGCGCCGCCGTCCTGACCCCCTCCGGGCGTGCCCTCGAAGGGAGACGTCCGATGATGTCTGCCGCCGCCGAAGCGGGGCATTCGTGCAGGTGCAATGCCGTACACGACGAAACGGGAGCTGAAGCCCGCCATGACGCACGACCTGACCCCGAAGTACACGGTCCCCGGCATCGAGCGCGAGGCCGCCGGACGGCTGATCGGCGTGCTGCGCCTGCGCCTGCACGCGCTCAACGACCTGCACCTCACGCTCAAGCACGTCCACTGGAACGTCGTGGGGCCGCACTTCATCGCCGTGCACGAGATGATCGACCCGCAGGTCGACCAGGTGCGCGAGATGGCGGACGACGTCGCGGAGCGCATCGCCGCGCTCGGCGGGGTGGCCCAGGGGACGCCCGGGGCCCTGGTCTCCGAGCGGAAGTGGGACGACTACTCCATCGGCCGGGCCGACGCCATCGCCCACCTGGGTGCACTCGACGTGGTGTACACCGGCGTGATCGAGGGCGTGCGCGCCGCCGTGAAGGAGGCCGGTGAGATCGACCCCGCCACGGAGGACCTGCTGATCGGGCAGCTGCGCGACCTGGAGCAGTTCCAGTGGTTCGTCCGGGCCCACCTGGAGACCGCCGGGGGCACCCTGGCGACGGGCAGCGCGGAGTCCGAGGCGGAGGGCGCCGAGCGGGGCTCGGACCTCGCCCGCGGCCAGAGCGGACGGTGATGCGCCGGGGGGCCCGGCCGCGTCGGGGCGATGCGGCCGGGCCCCGGGTGCTCAGCGCGCGGGCCCGCCCCGGCGTCCGAGGCGCACCCCGACCAGGACCAGGTCGACGATCAGGACGGCGACGCCGATGACGAACAAGTAGAACAGTCCCTCGGCGGCCACCCCGATCACCCCCAGGACGAGCGCCACCAGCAACAGCAGGAGGAACAGGCTCACGGTCGTCTCCCCTCAGGACGGGTTCCCGGGACGGCTCAGCGCCGGGCCAGCCGGCGTTCGCCGCGGCTGCCCTGCTCGTAGGGCAGGTCGTAGTGGGCGAAGACCGCGCTCTCCGCCTCGGCCGCGAGTTCACCGTCCGGGTCGATCCCGGGAGCGGACTTGACCAGCCCCTTCTCGTAGGTGACCTTCAGGTAGTCCGGGCCCACGGTGGCCTTCTCCAGCGGGACGAACACCAGTCGGCGGCGGGTCGGGAGCCCGATCGTGACCGCCGCGAACGCGGGCCGGTCGGTGACGGTGTCGACATAGATGGACTCCAGACTTCCGATCCTGTGACCGCCGCCGTCGACCACGTCTCGGCCACGCCAGTCACGAATGTTGTCAGCCTCGAACATTTCTCGTCCTCCCTTCCCAGGACACACTCCCCCTGTCTTGTTCCCCGCTTCGTGCCCGAGTCGCATGGTTTGTCCTCACTCCACGGTGGTCCGTTTCCCCTCGGCCCGGCACACCCGTGAAAGGCGCAGGTGTGCGAGTCGTGGGCCGGGGTAGGCGCTGTCTCGTCGGCCGGCAAGGAACAATGACGGGGCCGACGGAGAGGGAGGGCACATCATGGTGACGACGACCGCACCGACCGCCGAGCGCACGGTCACGGGCATGCCGGAGATCGCG
>NZ_JBIDAN010000018.1:0-121793 GCF_043202495.1 Streptomyces sp. NPDC048185 | reverse complement strand
ATCGTGCCGCCAAGGGCGGCACGGCTGGGCGCAGCGGCACCCCTCCGACGCCGGGCCGCACACCCCCCCCCCCCCCCCCCCCCCCCCCCCCCCCCCCCCGCCCCCCCCCCCCCCCCCCCCCCCCCCCCCCCCCCCCCCGCTTCTCCGTGTCCGGGACCGGCTACGTCCGGCGCGTCGTCCGTGCCGGCGCGTCGTCCGTGCCGGCGCGTCGTCCGTGCCGGCACTCCGACCGGCGCACGGGCCGGGCGCACGGGCCCGAGGTGCGGGCCGGGGGTGCGGTCGGGTGCCGGCCGCAGCAGTCTGGAGTCATGGCACATCCACCGGAACATCCCCCCATCGTGGTCCGTCCCGCGGCGCTGGACGGTTCCCGCCGGGTCACCTCGGGCGAGGAGACGCTCGGGGTCGCCTCGCACCTCGACGACGTCGCCGAGATCCTGCGGCTGGCCGACCTCTACGTGACCGACGTCGCCACCAGCGACCTCGTCGAGTGGCAGGGCGGCGGCCCGGACGACTGGCCGGGACTGCACGAGCACCACGAGGGCTGATCACCCGGGCGCCTTCCTCCAACCTTCCCGCGAGAATCCGGGCCGCACGCTTGAACCACCCCCCGCGGCGGGCACATCCCTGGGCACACGGGGGGTGAGGCCATGGACGGCGGCACGGAGACCGGACGGGAGCCGCACGAGATCGCGCTGCTGGGCGGCGGGCCGCGAGCGGCGGTCACGGTGGCGGTGGTGGCCCTGCACCTGCGGGGCGCCGTCGAGACCGGCCCGCGCAGGACGCTGTGCGCGACGGGGCCGGAGCCGGAGGGGCTGGGGCCGTTCGAGGGGACCGTCCTGGACTGCCTGCACGAGCCGCTCACCGCCCGTGAGCTGGTCCGGCACCCGGACGTGCGCCTGGCACTGGCCCTGACGCGCATCCCGCTCGCGGAGGACGGACTGCTGCGCTACCCCCTGCTGGGGCCGACCCGCGGCGCCCGCCGCCGCGTGGCGTTCTGGCGGGAGCGGTACCCGCTGCCGGCGGCCAGGCACGGGCTGACGGACGAGGACACACTGCTCGCGGTCGCCCTGCACGGCGATGCCGCCCTGCGCATGCTCCTGCCGCGTTTCGCGCTGCGGGCCGGGCTGACGGTCCCGGGCGCCCCGGCCGACGGGGTGCGCTTCTCACTGGGCCGGGGCAGGTTCCTGCGGTGGCGCGACGCGTACGAGGACTCGGTCCCGGACGACCGGGGCGCGGGCCACGGGGATCCGCACGGCGGCGGCTCAGGGGCCGGCGGCGGGGACTGAACGGCCCCGGACATGCGCGAGGGCGGTCCGTCCGGATGACGGACCGCCCCCGGCCGAAGGCCGTGCAGGTCGTACGGGTCGTACGGGTCGTACGGGTCGTACGGGTCAGACCTTCAGCGTCCGGATCGCCGTCGGGGCGTGCCCCGGCTCGGTGGCGACCTCCTCGAACTCCACGACGTTGCCGATGTCGTTGGTGCCGGACATGGAGATGTTGGTGACGCGCTCCAGGATGGCCTCGACGACGACCGGGACCTGGTGCTCGGCGGCCAGCTTCTTGGCCTGCTCCAGGGCGGCGCCCAGCTCGTTCGGGTCGGTCACCCGGATCGCCTTGCAGCCCAGGCCCTCGGCGACCTTGACGTGGTCGACGCCGTAGACGCCCAGCTCGGGCGAGTTGATGTTCTCGAACTCCAGCTTGACCTGGAAGTCGATGTCGAACGCCCGCTGCGCCTGGCGGATCAGGCCCAGGTAGGAGTTGTTGACCAGGACGTGGACGTAGGGGATCTTGTGCTGCGCGCCGACGGCCAGTTCCTCGATCATGAACTGGAAGTCGTAGTCGCCGGAGAGCGCCACGACCTGGGCCTCCGGGTCCGCCTTGGCGACACCCAGCGCGGCCGGGATCGTCCAGCCGAGGGGGCCCGCCTGGCCGCAGTTGATCCAGTGGCGCGGCTTGAAGACGTGCAGCATCTGGGCGCCGGCGATCTGGGAGAGACCGATGGTGGAGACGTACCGCGTCTCCGGGCCGAAGGCCTTGTTCATCTCCTCGTAGACGCGCTGCGGCTTGATCGGGATGTCGTCGAAGTGCGTACGGCGCTGGAGCGTGGCCTTGCGCTCCTGCGCGGAGGCGGCCCACGCGGAGCGGTCGGGCAGCTTGCCGGCCGCCTTCAGCTCCTTGGCGACCTCGACGAACAGCTCCAGCGCGGCCTTGGCGTCCGAGGCGATGCCGTAGTCCGGGGCGAAGATCTTGCCGATCTGGGTGGGCTCGACGTCGACGTGGACGAACGTGCGGCCGGCCGTGTAGACGTCCAGCTTGCCGGTGTGACGGTTGGCCCAGCGGTTGCCGATGCCGAGGACGAAGTCCGACTCCAGGAACGTCGCGTTGCCGTAGCGGTGCGAGGTCTGCAGGCCGACCATGCCGGCGTTCAGCTCGTGGTCGTCGGGCAGCAGGCCCCAGCCCATCAGGGTCGGGACGACCGGGGTGCCGGTCAGCTCGGCGAACTCGACGAGGAGGTCGGCCGCGTCGGCGTTGATGACACCGCCGCCGGCCACGATCAGCGGGCGCTCGGCGGCGTTGAGCATGCCGATCGCCTTCTCGACCTGGGCGCGGCTCGCGGCCGGCTTGTAGACCGGGAGCGGCTCGTACGTCTCGGGGTCGAACTCGATCTCCGTCAGCTGGACGTCGATCGGCAGGTCGATCAGGACCGGGCCGGGGCGGCCGGAGCGCATGAGGTGGAACGCCTGCTGGAAGACGCCGGGGACCTGGGCGGCCTCCAGGACGGTGACCGCCATCTTCGTCACCGGCTTGGCGATGGAGGCGATGTCGACGGCCTGGAAGTCCTCCTTGTGGATCACCGCGGTCGGCGCCTGGCCGGTGATGCACAGGAGTGGGATCGAGTCGCCGATCGCCGAGTACAGACCGGTGATCATGTCGGTGCCGGCCGGTCCGGAGGTGCCGATGCAGACGCCGATGTTGCCGGCGTGGGTCCGGGTGTAGCCCTCGGCCATGTGCGAGGCGCCCTCGACGTGCCGGGCGAGGGTGTGGTTGACGCCGCCGGAGGCCTTGAGCGCCGCGTAGAAGGGGTTGATCGCCGCGCCCGGCACACCGAACGCGTCGGTGACGCCCTCGCGCTTGAGGATCTCAACTGCCGCTCGGGCAGCGGTCATACGAGCCATCGAGTACTCCTGCTTCGGCTGTCGGATTCGCACTCCCGGCGCGCCCCGCGGTGAGCAGATCCTAAGCTTTTCCGTATAGCGAAATTTGATTTCTACGATCTGGAAGTAATGTAAGTGGATGGCTGGGGGCCGTCAAGAGACCGAGGCCACCAAGACACGGACAGGAGGGGGGTGTCCGGAGGACGATGGGGGTCATGTCCGAGACCATCTCGGTGTGCTGCGCCGCCTGCGGGCGCCGGCACCGCTACACGGCGCCGGCGTACCCGTGCGTGTGCGGCACGCCGGTCGCCGCGCCGCTGGATCCACGCGGGACGCCGACGGTGGTCACTCACCGGGCGTGGGAGGAGGAGTGGATCGGGGTGCGCTGCTCGGCCTGCGGGACCGAGAGTCAGTGGCCGCGCCCGGAGCTGGGCTGTCCGTGCGGGACGGTGCTGTGCGTACCGGTGGACCGGACGGCCGCGGGCCGCACCGGACGCCCTCCCGGCTCGCGGGTCCCGGCCCACCGGGCCGTCCCGATCCGCACCGCCCGCGACGCGGTCACCGCCGCCGTCCTGTATCTGCGCGGGCTCGGGCACCGGGACGTGCGCCGTGCCGACCAGCGGCCCCCGGCGGGGATCGGGCTGGCCGCGTGCGGCATCGTGGCGCAGGTGGACCCGACGGCGGGCCCGGCGACGGTGCGGGACGTGGAGTGCCTGTGGCTGACGGCCATGGCGGAGTCCGCGCAGGGCCTCTACTTCTCCCTCGCCGGGTACACCGAGGACGCCCGCGCCCGCGCCGGGCTGCTGGAGCTCCCGCTGTTCGTCCTCGACCCGTCGGGCACGGCCCGTCCCGTCAACGCGCCGGCCGTGGCGCTGGACGCCACGGCCGGCTGAACCGCACTCACTTCACGGGTTCGCTAGATCCAGTCGTCGCCCGCGCCGATCTGGAAGTACGTACCCGTGTTGGTACGCACGGCTATCTTGCCGTCGGTGCTGTGCACCCACAGATCGGCCTTGCCGTCGCCAGTGGCGTCGGCGAAGTGCAGGCTGCCCTTCGGGTGGCCGAGGAAGTTGCTCCAGCCCGCGCTCCAGTGGGTGCCGCCGTCGAAGTAGGTGCCCTTGTTGATGCGGACCGAGATGTCACCGTCGGTCCCGTGGACGATCAGGTCGGCCTTGCCGTCACCGTTGATGTCGGCGAAGTAGAGACGGCCCTTGCCCTCCTGCCCGAGGAAGTTGCTCCACCCCGCACTCCAATGGGTACCACCGTCGAAGTACGTGCCCTTGTTGATGCGGACCGAGATGTCGCCGTCGGTCCCGTGGACGATCAGGTCGGCCTTGCCGTCACCGTTGATGTCCGCGAAGTAGAGACGGCCCTTGCCCTCCTGCCCGAGGAAGTTGCTCCACCCCGCACTCCAGTGGGTACCACCGTCGAAACGGAGAACGGGGTCACCCGGCTGTGTCGCGAACTTCGCCTTGGCGGTGCGCACGGTGATGTTGCCGTCTGCGCCCTGAACGATCAGGTCGCTCAGTCCGTCACCGCTGACATCGGCCGCGTACACGACCTCGCGCAGACGCTCCCGCGTCTGTGTGGCCCATGCCTGGACGGCGCTGTCGTCGACGCGTGCGGACAGGGCACCGGTACGGGTCTCGGCCGGGTCCTGTCCCCAGCACCCGCCCTGCCAGGACTGGCTGTTGACGGCGACGAGTTCGACCGAGCCGTTCTTCTCACGGAGCAGGGGGCCTCCCGCGTCGCCGGCGCAGATGGCGTCGGCGTTCTTGCCGGTGATGGCCAGGCGGCCGTCTTCGGCCGCATCGACGGTGAAGGTGCCGGTGTGCTGCTTGAGCGGGGACCACTCCGTCGCGGTCCGGCCGTAGCCGACGGCCTTGAGGGTCTCCCCCGCAGCGGGTGGCGTGCTGGAGAAGGCCACCGGAGTGATGCCCGTCGCCGGCTGCGCCAGACGGGCCATGGTCAGGTCGCGTCCCTGGTACGGGGCGAGTTCGATCACCTCGGTGACCAGACCGGCGTTCGTCGTGAGGTCGGCACGGCCGACCGTGACCTTGGTGACCTTGGTGGGCTTGCCCGCTGCCGGTACGGCGCCGGAGGCCGGATCGTCCACGAAGCAAGAACTGGCGGTGACCACCCAGCGGGGGTCGATCAGAGCACCTGAGCAGGCGCGTTCGCCGTCACCGATGTCGATGCGGACGGTGAAGGCATAGGCGGTGTCATCGGCCGCGGCGTCAGAGCCGACGACGGCGGAAGCGGGAACGGCGGCCAGCGCGATCGGTCCGACGATCAGGGAGGCGGCGAGCGCAGCGAGGCGCATGGGTCTGGAATGACGCATCAACGAGTTCCTCGGAGCAGGTTCGGACAGGGCAGCATTGCACGAGCGTCTTGAGGTCGTGATCACTTGCGTACGGAAACGGACGAGGCCCCCTTAGTCCCGTCCCTCCGCCGGTCCGTGGGTGGCCGCGTCGGACATGCGCGTCCGTCAGGTGCGCGGGGCGCCTTCCGCGGCCGCCCGCGCGGACGTGCCGGTCACGGGACCAGGGCGATGTGGGGGTGGGACGGGTCGGCCGGGCAGACGTAGAGCTGGAGGTTGTAGCCGCCGACGATGTCGATCAAGGTGTAGTTGCCGTTCCGGGCGCCCAGGGGAGGCGGACCCGGATTCGTCGGCTCCTCCTCGGCGATCCAGGTTCCGCTGCCGCCGTCCCATTCCAAGGAGGCGATGGTGAGGAGCGGGACCTCCTCGGTGCCGCACTCGGGGCAGGGGCGGGGCTTGGGGTCGGTGAGGCTCCAGCGGGTCCAGCCACCGGTCTTCCAGCCGGGAGCGGTGGAGAGGTTGTTCAGGTAGAGCTCGCCCGGGTCGTCCGCGTACGTGTTGTACCGCGCGGGGTCGATCGGCTCCCAGCGGCTCATGTCGTCCAGTTGGTCCTGAAGTTCCGTGGCCAGCTCCGAGGGGTCGGGATACTCGGTGACCTGTTCCGGTGAGAACAAGCACGGCTCCGGGAGGTAGCAGTCACGCTGGACGATGGACGGCTGGGGCGGTGCGTCGAGAACGTCGGTGACGGTTGCGGAGGGGCGCCAGAACAGCGCGGTCCTGGGGTGGGCGTACTCCTCGTGGTCGAAGGGACACCAGAGGACCTGGAGGAGGTCCGCGTCGGGCGGGTGCGGGAAGGAGACGTCGCGAGCGTGCAGCTGGGCGACGGGAAGGAGGGGGATCGGGCCGTCGAACCACGGACGGTCCGCGAGCCGCTCCCAGGTGGCCCGTTCCTCGGGAGTCCACTGGGGTGCCTCGGGGTCGAGGCGACGCCGCTCGGCCGCTGCGGCGCGGTCACGGCGGAGGAGCCGGACGTCGTCCGGGGAGTGGACCACCGGGGCCGCGCGGCTGTCGTGCGGCTCGTCGCAGTACGGCCACGGCTCGTCGGCGGGCCACAGGAGCGGTCCGCCGACGGAGCTGTCGTGCGCGGTCGGCGACCCCGGCCGCGGGTGCAGCCGGGTCGCCGTGCGCGCCAGCGGGGCCAGCTGAGGGAAGAGCGCGGTGATGTCGAACGGCCGCGGCGGGGTGGTGAAGCTCATGCCGGCTCCCGTTGGTGCGAACTGAATGGGATCAGTTACCGAGGTTGTACAACCCAGTGTTCTGCAGGGTGTTGGTGACGTACACGTTGGGGAACAGTTCCTCGGTCGTGCCGTTGGCCCGTTCGATGGTAGCGCTCATCGTGACGCCCACCGGGATGGTGCTGTTCGCGTCGTTGTAGACGGGGGTCACCTGGTAGAAGATCGCGTCGTTCGTTCCGAGCACCCGAGTGGGGTCGTTGCCCTTGACCAGGTCCTCCCCCATCTTCTCGTACGTCCGCATGCTGGGCGAGCCCGTGTTCATCCCGACCTGCCAGCAAGGGACGAGGTTGAACCGGGTGATCTTGCTCGTGCCCTTTCCGCCGAGGACCTTCGGGATGAGATGACACCGGGCCTGGTCGTAGGTGAGGTTGTTCGCCTTCGCGTACGCCACCGCGTCCTTCATGCCGGTGACCGGATTGCTGGTACCGGTCCCCTCCTTGACCTTCAGGCCCACGCATGCCTGCGCCCGGGTCGGCCTGTATCCGCCCCCGCCCGCCGGGTCGCTCTGGTTGACGAGAGGAACCGCCTCGGTGGTGTTCAAGAACCAGCCGTCGCCGTTGGGAAGGGCGTTGATCGGCGCGGGGTCGTTCAGGCAGCGGGCCTGCGGGCCGGTGTCCGGCAACGAGAACGTCAGCTCGAACTGGTCGCCGTCGATCACCCGCTGATCCTTGAAGCCGTTGGCAAGCTGAGTATCGGCGAACTGCTTCTCACTGGGAGTGACATGGGCCAGCACGCAGGGCGAGGAGCGGTCCAGGACATGGGCATCGTTCAGGACGTAGGTGTCCCATTCGCCGTTGCCGAGGTTGGGGATCACCTCGACGCACTGCGCCCCGGCGGCACCGCCCTCCTTCGCCTCCCCGAAGGGGAAGTCGGCGCAGGTGTCGGTGTCGACGAGTTCCGGCTGGGCGGTGAAGGCCCCGCAGGAGGCGGCGGTGCGGCCGGACACGCCGCTCGTCGACCGGGTCAGCGGGCTGCCCTTCTTCCCCCAGGCGCCGTTGAGGTTGTTCTGGGCCCAGCCGTAGGCGGCCACGGCGCCGCCCGCGTCCGAGCTCGTCGCCTTCATCGGCACGACGGGCATGACGGACGGAACCGCACAGCCCGCCACCGAGCTGCCGCCGACCGCGTGGTCGCACCTGATCTGACGCGGGTTCTTCCACGACGCGTTCGGATCGGTCGGCGTCGCGTTCGGCAGCGTCACGTACATCGCGTAGGTCGTACGGAAGGAGGCGGACGAACCCGCCGTCTGGGGCGAGGAGTAGGTGACCGTTCCCGAGTGGGTCTGGCCGGGGACGATGGAGTTGGCGTAATAGGGCGAGGTCTTCGTGGCCGTGCAGCCGGCCTCGCAGGAGGCGTGGAACTTGGCGTTCAGCGCGGTGACGTCACCCGAGGCCTGGGTCATGGTGACGGAGACGAACTCGCTCCAGGTGGTGGCCGTCGGCGAGAGGTCGGCGCTGGTGTTGACCGTCAGGACGCCGCGCCCGATCTCGAGACCGTTGCCGTCGCGCAGGATGTAGGTGACGGTGATACCGGACACGCAGTACGAGAAGCGCTCGTAGGTGTAGTTGCCGGCGCCCGCCACCTCGCAGGTGGCGGAGGTTGCCGCGGCCGCGGTGGTGGCGGTCTGCGCCCGGGCCGCCGACTTGGCGGTGGACTTGGCGGGCGCCGGGGCGGGCGCGACCGTCACACAGGACTCAGCGGCACCCGCGCGGCGCTCCCGGGAGCCCGGCGCGGTGGCGGTGCACTCCTCACCGGAGCCGGCCGCGAAGCGGCTGGTCCCGGTGGGCTGCGCGGCCGACGCCGCCGACGCCGACGGGGCGGTGGACGAGGCCTCGGACGGAGCCGACGGCTCGGCCGACTGGCTCGTCGCGGCGGTCGCGAGGACGAGGGACAGGGTGGTGAGGACGGTCAGGACCGTCGAGCGAGCGCGTCTCCTGGTGACACGCCCGCCGCGTATTCCATGCATGGGGGCAGGGACTTTCCGTGAGGGAGGGGCAGGGGGCGCCGCCTGGTTGCGGCGCCCCCGGGAGAGGAGAGGACGGGATCAGGCCGCCAGGTGGTAGAGGTCGCTGAGGCCCTTCGTGAAGCTGCCCACCAGGTCCTCACCGGTGTCCGTGATCTTGCTGACGACGGGCTTGACGATGCCGCCACCGAGCGCCTTGTCGGCCGCGCCGACCCACTTGTAGGCGCCGAAGGAGACCAGGCTCAGGCCCGTGCCGGCGGCGGACTCCCAGAAGGCGCCGCTGGTGAAACCGTGCTCGATGCCGGTGAAGAGGCTGCTGAGGGCGCCCGCGCCCGCGGAGACGCCGGCGAAGAAGCCCGCCGCGGCGAGAGCCGGCGGGAAGACGATGGCGGCGAGCGCGCAGCCGGCCGACAGGAACGCGGCGCCGGTGCTGACCACGCTGGCGGCGTCCGCGTAGAACTGGGCGTCGTTCCACCACTCGTCGGCGTCGCCGTCCGCGGTGCCGTTCGGGTTGACCTGGTTGTTCTTGTCGTTGTCGGCCGGGTTCCGCTTGGCTTCGCGCTCCTCCTGAGCCTTGAGCGCTGCCATCTTGGCCTTGGCGATCTCCTCCGCCCGCTTCTTGTCGGCGGCGATCTGCTTGGCCTGGGCGTACGCGGCGGCAGCGGCCTTCGCGTCGGCGGAGGCGGCGAGCTCGGAGGCGCGGGCCGCGGCGGCCGACCGCTGGGCCGCGGCGGAAGAGGCAATGGCCGAGCGGGCCGAGTCGACGGCCTTGTTGGCCGAGTAGTTGGCGGAGCGGGCGGCACCGCGGGCAACGGCGGCGGCGTTCTTCGCCGTGTTGGCCGAGGCCTGGGCGTCGGCGGCCGACTTGTCTGCGGCGTTGGCGTTGTCCCGCGCCTGCTGGGCGTAGTCCTCGGCCTTGGCGGCGGAGTCGAGGGCCTTCTGCGCCCACTGCTGGGCCTCGGTTGCCGCCTTGCGGGCGTCGGCGGCGGCCTTCGAGGCGAGGGCCGCGTCCTCCTGCGCCTTCTCCGCGATCTTCGCGGCGGCGGCGATGGCCCCGCGGATCGCGGCGACGTGGGTGGCGGTGTCGAAGTCCAGCTGGGCCGTCTGGTATTGGACGACGCTGATGAAGTTGCGCAGCATCCACGCCGGGCCCTCGAGCGCGACTTCCGCGTACGCCTTGGTGAAGGCGCCCCCGGTTCTGATCAGTTCGTTGGCCTTGACCTGGTCGTCCTCCTTGATGGCGATCGGGTACGCCGTGTCGAAGAAGTAGTTGAGGGACTCGGTGGTGTTCTTGTCCAGCGCGTCGTTGCCGGCGTCCTTGACGGCCCTGCCCGGGTCGTCGTCAAGGATCTTGGTGATGGCGACGCGCAGGTCCTCGTCCGAGGCGCGCTTCATGCCGCCGGTGAGGAAGTCGCCGACGGCCTTGGAGTCGGAGCTCTCCAGCGCGGCCGCTGCGGCCGCGGCGACCTTCGGGCCGGCGATCGTCGCCACGTGAAGGGTGGTCTCGCGGTCGTCCTGCGTCTGGGCGAGGGACCGGTCGAGGTCGATCCAGGCGAAGACGTCGTCGTCGGAGCCGGCGAGGGCGTGCTGCGCGGCCTGCCGGGTGTGGGCCCCGCGGGCGTCGATCAGCGCGACCGCGGCCTGCCGGCCCAGGGTCGCGGCCACCGCCATGTCGCCGGAGTAGAGGGCCTGCTCCGCCTTGGTGATGAGGTCCTTGGTCGCCTGGTCGGTGCGCTCCGCCATCATCCGCTTCTCGCGGACGTCGGACAGCTCGGCCTGCTCGATGGCGGCGAGCTGCTGGACCTCCTCGATGGCCTGCTGCTTGTCCTGCTCGATGGTCTGTGCCTCGGCGGCGCGGGCGTTCTTCTCCACCTCGAGGGCGTCGCTGACGGCCTGGGTGGCGATGTTCGCGGCCTTCACGGCCTCCGCGGCGTGGGAGGTCGACTTGTTGGCGTAGTCGACGGCCTTGCCCGCGTACTTCACGGCTTCCTCGGCGGCGTCCGCCGCCTTGTCGGCGTGGGCGGCGGCGGAGTTGGCGGCGTCGCGGGCGGTGCGGGCCGCCTTGGCGGCGGCGGTCGCCAGCGCCTGGGCGGCGGAGGCGGCGTTGGTGGCCCGGTTGGCGGCGCTGGTGGCGATGGCCGCCTGGCGCTTGGCCTCGGCGGCCTCCGCCTGGGCGGCACCGGCGGAGACGGCGGCCTGCGCGGCGGCGTTCGCGGCGGCGGCCGAGTTGCGGGCGGCGGAGGCGGCGGCCAGGCCGGCGGCCGAGGAGGCGTCGCCGGCGAGGGCTGCCTTCTCGGCAGCGGCGGCGGCACTGCGGGCCTTGTCCGCGGCGTTGCGGGCGGCGACCGCGGCGTTCTTGGCGTTCTCCGCCTTCCCGGCGTCCTTGGACGCGGCGATCGCGGCGTTGTAGGCGCGGGCGGCGGCGTTGCCGGCCTTCGCGGCGGCCTGGGCGGCACCCGCGGCGGCCCAGGAGGCGCGGCGGGAGGCGTTCACGGCGGCGTTGGAGGCGTTGACGGCGTTGCGGGCGGCGTCGGCCGCGCCCTTCGCCGCGCTCGCCGCCTTGCGGGCCGCGGCCCCCGACTTCTGCACGTCGCTCTGGGCGGCGGCGGCCTCGGCGGCGGCCTTCTCGGCGGCCTCCTTGGCCTTCGTGGCGGCGGTCTCGGCGCGGGCCCCGGCCTCGATGGCCAGGTTCGTCTCGCGCTCGGCGCGCTTGCCCTCGCGCTCGACGACGGCCACCAGTTCCTCGATGGTCGCCGACTCCTGGTCGCGGGCGCGCGCGATGTGCTGGCCGGTCTCGATGAACCACTCGACGTCCTTCGCGGTGCCGCTGAGCGCGCGGTCCGCGTACTTCTGCACCTCCGGACCGCCGGTCATCATCATGGCGCTGACCTGGACCCGGGTGTCCTCCAGCCGCGCGTCGTACTGGTCGTCGGCCAGGAAGGCGAGGAGGGCCTGTTCGGTGCCGGCGTCGAGGGCGGCGTTGGCCTCGCGCTTCACAGCCCTGTCACCGGTGGACGCGACGACGCTGGTCGCGACCTGGAAATCCTCCAGGACGGCGGGAGCGAAGCCCGCCGAGAGGAAGCCGGCTATGGCTTCGTCGCCGTTGTCCAGGGCTGCGACGGCCTCGCGGCGCAGGCCCTTGCCCGCACGGTCCAGGGCACGGACGATCGCGACCCGGTTGTCCTGCACGGTCTGCCGCGGCAGCGTCTCGGCGAGGAAGGTCTGGATCTCGGCGTCGGTCCCGTAGAGAGCCGTGGTGGCAGCGGCCTTCACGCCCTTGCCGCCGGTCAGCCAGGCGCGGACGGCCTTGGCGCGCTCGGTGTTCGGCAACGGCACCGGGTCGGCACCCGCTGTCTCGGCGGCCGCGGCGGTGGCCGGCCGCAGGACCGAGGGGGTGGCGGCGACAGCGGTCGCGGCCGCGAGCGCGCCGAGGACGCGGCGTCTGCTCCAAAAAGCTGTCTGCATGCGGGACTTGCCCTTCCAGGAGTAATGCGGTGACGTGTCGGGATTTCGCATTGTGGCGGACGGCGGATCCATGGATCGGAGTGCGCCACATTTTGTGGACAGTACCAACGCCATAGAGATTTCGCGGAAGTTGTGACCCATGGAACTTGAACAGTGCGCTGTCTACGACTATTTGACGGAGCAACACGTATGTCGCAAAATCCTGACACTTGCTCATGCCGCCTCCCCTCGTCGTGACACAGCTCACGGGAAGATTGCTGTCAATGTCTGGATATGGATAATTCACGGCGCTGGACGTGGGTGCGTCGCCGTGCTGGGATGCCAGGGCCGATGACGATCACCGGGGTTCGAACAGTTCGTCGCGGAGGCGCGCCACTGGTGCGCAAGGGGGGCTTTCATTCCGCATGTGCGGCTTCCCCTGTTCGCGACCCGTTCGGGGCCGATGGTTCTCAAGGCCGGGCACTGGCTACGAAATTGGGGATGCAATGAAGGAAATCAACACCACTGCCGGAAAGCCGCGGAGAATGCGGCTTGCGATACGGGTACTCGGCGCCGTCGCCGGCGGCGGCGCGCTGGCCTGGGTCGCGGTGGCCGGCGGCGCGCAGGGCGGAGACGCGGGTACCGCGGAGACCGCGGACAACGCCGTCCTGGTCGCGGGGGACTCCCCCGGCTACGCCGTGGAGGACTTCAACTACCCCCAGGCCGACAAGATCCTCGCGGAGCAGAACATCGTCCTGAAGCGAGGCGACGGCCACATCACGCTCGCCGACTGCGTGACGGGAACCGGGCAGTTGGAACTCCTGGCCCGCGACAGGGACAACAAGGTCTGCTTCAACACCGTCGGCAACGAGGGCTGGCTGACCCTGGAGATCCCCGCCGTCTTCTCGGTCAAGGGCAACGACTACTCCACCACCGTCGACATGACCGTCGGCACCGAGGAGAAGTCCTACGAGATCAACAAGAACGCCTGGACGCCGGTGGGCGAGACCGCGGACCCCGAGGGCCGCGACCACATGCTCGTGGAGATCCGGATCACCAAGTAGCCAGGGTCCCGGAACCTCCCTGGACAGCCCCGGCCGGCCTCCGGCAAGGAACCCCTGGGTCCCGTCTCCGACGGGAGCAGCGCCTCCCGGTGCCCGGCCGGGGACGCGGACACCCTCCCGGCCACGATCGGCCCCCGGCATGCCTCACGCGCACCCGGCCCGACCGGCTTCGCGAGCCATGCCCCCGCGGGCCCTGACGGGGAATCCGTCCGCAAGGGGGGCACCGGTGGTCCGGCCTGCGCCGCAGGGGCGGTGAGGTCGAGCTCACCGCCATCAACAGCTTCTCCTGGCAGGGCGGGTGCTTCGGCGCGACGGAGACCCGGACCGGCGCGGTGGACGCCGGAGCCGACGGCAAGGCCGGCCTGGTCGTCCTCCGTCCGAACGGCGATGTCGAGGTCCACCGCGATCGGGGAGGGGCGGGCGAGCCGGTCCCCCGCCTCACACTCCGTACCGCTCCCGCAGCTCGATCTTGCGGACCTTGCCGGAGACGGTCATCGGGAAGGCGTCCAGGTTCTGCACCCGGCTCGGCACCTTGTAGTGCGCGAGCTGCCCGTCGCAGTAGGCGCGCAGCTCCTCCAGGGTGAGCGGGTCGGCCGCGTCGCGCGGGATGACGCAGGCGAGGACCTCCTCGCCGTACCGTTCGTGCGGCACGCCGACGACCTGGACGTCCGCGATCTTCGGGTGGGCGTACAGGAACTCCTCGACCTCGCGCGGGTAGATGTTCTCGCCGCCCCGGATGATCATGTCCTTGATGCGGCCGACGATCTCCACGTAGCCGTCCTCGCGCATCACCGCGAGGTCCCCGGTGTGCATCCAGCGGCCCCGGTCGATCGCCTCGGCGGTCTTCTCCGGCTCGTCCCAGTAGCCGAGCATCACGCTGTAGCCGCGGGTGCGCAGCTCGCCGGCCTCGCCGCGGGGCACGGTCACGCCTGTGACCGGGTCGACGACCTTCACCTCGATGTGCGGCAGGACCCGGCCGACGGTGCCGGTGCGGTGTTCGAGATCGTCGTCCATGCGGGTCTGGAGGGAGACCGGCGAGGTCTCGGTCATGCCGTAGCAGATGGAGACCTGCTCCATGTGCATCTCGGCGACCACCCGCTTCATCACCTCCACCGGGCAGGGCGAGCCCGCCATGATGCCGGTGCGCAGGGAGGACAGGTCGTACGCGGCGAAGTCCGGGTGGTTCAGTTCCGCGATGAACATGGTGGGGACGCCGTACAGGGACGTGCACCGCTCCTGCTGCACCGCCGCCAGTGTCGCTGCGGGCTCGAAGGACGGGGCGGGGATGACGATGCAGGCGGCGTGGGAGGTGGCGCCCAGATTGCCCATGACCATGCCGAAGCAGTGGTAGAAGGGGACGGGCAGACAGACCCGGTCCTGCTCGGTGTAGCCGACCGTACGGCCCACCCAGTAGCCGTTGTTGAGGATGTTGTGGTGGGAGAGGGTGGCGCCCTTGGGGAAGCCGGTGGTGCCCGAGGTGTACTGGATGTTGACCGGGTCGTCGCAGCTCACTTCCGCGGCGATCTCTCCGACCCGCTCCGGCGGCACGGAGGCGGCGCCGGCGGTCAGCGCGTTCCAGGAGGAGTCGCCGATGTAGACGGTCTCCCGCAGCGCGGGGCACCTGCCGCGGACCTGGTCCACGATCGCCCGGTAGTCGCTGTTCTTGTGCGCGAGTGAGGCGACGAGCACGCTGATGCCGGACTGGTTGAGCACGTACTCCAGCTCGTGCGCCCGGTAGGCCGGGTTGACGTTCACCATGATGACGCCGATGCGGGCGGTGGCGTACTGGACGAGGACCCACTCGGGGCAGTTGACCGCCCAGATGCCGACCCGGTCGCCCTTGGTGACGCCCTTGGCCAGCAGTCCGCGCGCCACCTCGTCGACGGCGGCACCGAACTCGGCGTAGGTCCAGCGCCGGCCGGAGGGCACGTCGACCAGGGCCTCGCGGTCGGGGTGGGCGGCGATCGCCCGGTCGAGGTTGGCTCCGATGGTGTCGCCGAGGAGAGGGGTCCCGGCGGTGCCGTGGGCGTAGGACAGCGCGGTCATCGGAAGTCCTCCTCGCGGTACTCGTCCTGCGAGCCGGCCGCCGTGGCCTCGCGCAGCTCGATGCGGCGGATCTTGCCGGAGACGGTCTTGGGCAGCTCGCCGAACTCCAGGCGGCGGACGCGCTTGTACGGGGCGAGAACCTCGCGGGAGTGCTCGAAGAGGACCTTCGCGGTGTCCGGGCCCGGCGCCCAGCCCGCCGCCAGGACGACGTACGCCTTCGGCACCGCGAGCCGCAGCTCGTCGGGGGCCGGCACGACCGCCGCCTCGGCGACCGCCTCGTGCTCCAGCAGGGCGCTCTCCAGCTCGAAGGGACTGATCTTGTAGTCGCTGGCCTTGAACACGTCGTCGGCCCGGCCCACGTAGGTGAGGTAGCCGTCGGCGTCGCGGGCTCCGATGTCGCCGGTGCGGTAGTAGCCGCCGGCCATGGCCTCGGCGGTGCGGTCGGGGTCGCCGTGGTAGCCCGTCATCAGGCCGACGGGGCTCTCGGACAGGTCGAGCGCGATCTCGCCCTCGTCGGCGCCGGGGGCGCCGGAGACCGGGTCGAGGAGTTCGACGCGGTAGCCGGGGCTCGGACGGCCCATGGAGCCCGTCTTCAGCACCTGTCCCGGGCTGTTGGACACCTGCACGGCCGTCTCGGTCTGCCCGAAGCCGTCCCGGACGGTCACGCCCCATGCCTGCCGGACCTGTTCGATGACCTCCGGGTTCAGCGGCTCCCCGGCGGCGACGACCTCGCGCGGCGGGGTGGTGAGACGGGTCAGGTCGGCCTGGATGAGCATCCGCCACACGGTCGGCGGGGCGCAGAAGGTGGTCACCCCGGCCCTGTCCATCTCGGCCATCAGCCGGGGCGCGTCGAACCGCGTGTAGTTGTACAGGAAGACGGTCGCCTCGGCGTTCCACGGCGCGAACAGGTTCGACCAGGCGTGCTTGGCCCAGCCGGGCGAGGAGATGTTCAGGTGCACGTCGCCGGGCCTGAGCCCGATCCAGTACATGGTCGCCAGGTGGCCGACGGGGTACGACACGTGGGTGTGCTCGACCAGCTTGGGGCGGGCGGTCGTGCCCGAGGTGAAGTACAGCATCAGCGGGTCGTCGGCGGCGGTGGGACCGTCCGGGGCGAAGCCGGCGGGGGCCGTGGCGGCGTCCTCGTACGCCTGCCAGCCGGGGGCCGTGGTGCCGCCGACCGCGATACGCGTGTAGTCGCCGGGCACGTCGTCGAACTTGCCGGTGTCGCCGGCCCGCGCGATCACGTGCCTCACCCGGCCGCGGTCGACGCGGTCACGCAGGTCGGCAGGGCCCAGCAGGGTGGTGGCCGGGATGACCACGGCGCGCAGCTTCATCGCCGCCAGGGCGGTCTCCCACAGCTCGACCTGGTTGCCGAGCATGACGAGGACGCGGTCCTCGGCACGGACACCGCGCTCGCGCAGCCAGTTCGCCACGCGGTCGGAGCGGGCGGACATCTCCGCGAAGGAGACCCGGACCTCGGAGCCGTCCTCCTCCACGATGTGCAGCGCCGTGCGCTCGTTGCCCTCGGCGATCACGTCGAACCAGTCCAGCGCCCAGTTGAACTCCCCCGGGCGTGGCCAGGTGAAGCCCTCGTAGGCGGTGGCGTAGTCCTCACGGTGTTCCAACAGGAAATCGCGCGCGCTGCGGAACAGCTCGGTCGCCGTCGTCATCTGTCCTCCTCGGTGCCGGACCATTGCCGGGCGGCTCTCTGCCATCGTGTAATCCGTGATGCAGGTCTCACTACCCCCGAACGGGGGTGTGCGCGAGGGAACGGGCCGCGAAGGAGTGAGCGGGAGTGGCGGTGGACGCGGCTGACGTGGTGGAGATCCGCGGTGCCCTGGTGCGGCTGCGGCGCGCCACCGGGCTGCCGGTCGCCTTCGGCGGGCTGGTGGAGTCCGGCCGGCGTCGGGTGCGGATCAGCGAGCTCAGCGGCACGGCGACCGCGGCGCTCAGCGCCCTCGCGGTGACTGCCGGCAACGGCCTGGGCGGCAAGGCGGTGGCGCTGTCGCGGCCGTGCGCGGTGACGGACTACTCCGTCTCCCGGCAGATCAGTCACGAGTACGACCTCCCGGTCGCCGCCGAGGGCCTGCGCTCGGTCGTGGCGGTGCCGGTGGTGGTGCGGCGCAGGGTACGCGGCGTGCTGTACGGCGCCCTGCGCTCGGCCCAGCCGCTGGGCGACCGGACGCTGGGCGCGGCCGTGGAGGCGGCGCGGGACGTGGAGCAGGCGCTGCTGCTGCGGGACGAGGCGGGCGAGCTGCTGGCGGCGGCCGCCCGGCCGGAGCCGGCGCGCGATCCGGCCGGGTCCGCGGCGTGGGAGCAGGTGCGGGAGGCGCATGCGGCGCTGCGGGCGCTGGCGCCGAGGATCGCGGACCCGGCGCTGCGGGACGAGTTGCTGCGGGCGTGCGGGATGCTGGCCGCGGGCGGCTCCGCCGTCGACGGGGTGCGGCTCGCTCCGCGTGAGGTGGACGTGCTGGCGTGTGTCGCCGCCGGGTCGACGAACGCGGTGGCCGCGGAGCGGCTGGGGGTGGGGCCGGAGACGGTGAAGGGGTACCTGCGGTCGGCCATGCGGAAGCTGGGCGCCCGCACCCGCGGCGAGGCGGTGGTCGCGGCGCGGCGGGCGGGTTGGCTGCCGTAGCCGTCCGGCGGTTAGCGGGGGGGGGGCGTGCGGGGCGTTCTCCGGGGGGTGCGTCGGTCGTGCGGGTGCGGGTGGGTGGGGGCTGGGCGCGCAGTTCCCCGCGCCCCTGGGGGGTCGGTGCGGGGCCCCGGGGCCCGTGCGCCGTCTTGTGGCTGCGGGTGCGTGGGGGCTGGGCGCGCAGTTCCCCGCGCCCCTGGGGAGGTCGGTGCGAGGGCCGGGATGAGGCGCCGGGGCCCGTGCGTCGGTCGTGCGGGTGCCGGTGGGTGGGGGCTGGGCGCGCAGTTCCCCGCGCCCCTGGGGAGGTCGGTGCGAGGGACGGGACACAAGGCCCCGGGGCCCGTGCGCCGGTCGTGCGGGTGCCGGTGGGTGGGGGCTGGGCGCGCAGTTCCCCGCGCCCCTAGGGAGGTCCGTGCGAGCGCCGGGACACAAGGCCCCGGGGCCCGGGCGTCGGTCGTGCGGGTGCCGGTGGGTGGGGGCTGGGCGCGCAGTTCTCCGCGGACCTGGGGGCGCCTGGGCGGGGGCAGGGCTGTGGGCATTCCGGGGGGCTTTGTATTCTGTGTTCGGCGCCTTGTTATTTCCCTCACCTCCTCGCTCTCCCTTAATTCATTGCACCGATGCCTAATATTGGCCGGGACACGACACGCGAGGGGAGCGGTCACCGTGCGACGGGACTTCACGGAGCCTGCCGGGGGCCGCTCGGACCTGGTCATCGGGCGGGAGGTACCGTTCGGCGCGGCCCGTGAGCAGCTCACCCGAGGCGGCAGCGTGCTCCTGCACGGCCCCGCCGGAATTGGAAAGTCGGCCGTCCTGCGGACACTGACCACCGAATATGCCCGCACGGCACGCACCGTGTTGCGCTGCTCGGCCACGGAGTCCGAATCCCATCTCCCGTTCCTGGCCCTCGCCGACCTCCTCGGCCCGGTGCTGGACGAGGTCTCCGGTGTCCTGCCCGCCGCGCAGCGCACCGCGCTGGAGTCGGCCCTCACCGGCCGCGGCGAGTCCACGCTCCAGCGGGACGGACTCGCGCTGCGCCTGGCCGTGCTGGCCGCGCTGCGCGCCCTCGCCGCCGAGGGCCCCGTCCTCGTCGTCGCCGACGACCTGCAATGGCTGGATCCGGCCAGCACCGAGCTGCTCGGCTTCGCCGCCCGCCGCCTGGGCGACACCCCCGTGCGGCTGCTGTGCGCGGTACGGACGGACGGCCAGGAGTACGACCGCCATCTGCGCGCCTCCCCGCCGGACACCCGGGTGGTGCGGCTGGATCCGCTGACCCGGGCCCAGGTGTCGGCGCTGCTGGACCAGCGCGGTTTCTCCGGTCTGCCCCGTTCCACGGTCCGCGAGATCCACCGCACCAGCGGCGGCAACCCGCTGTTCGCGCTGGAACTGGGCCGCGCCCTGGCCGAGAACCCCACCCCGCCCCGGCCGGGTGAGCCGCTGCCGGTGCCGACGTCGCTGCGCGCGCTGGTGCTCAACCGCCTGGAGATGCTGTCGGAGGAGGCCCGCCGCACGCTGCTGGTGGCCAGCGCGGGCGCCCGGCCCACCCCGGCCCTGCTGCACGCGGCCGGCCGGGCCAACGCCGAGGCGGAGACCGCCCAGGCCGCCGAGCTGGGCCTGCTGGCGACCGACCCGGAGGGCCCGGCCGTACGGTTCGCGCATCCGCTGATCTCGGCCGCGCTGTACGCCGAGGCGCCGGCACCGGAACGGCGGGCCGCGCACGCCGCGCTGTCCACGGCGGCGTCCGACCCGATCGAGCGCGCCCGGCACCTCGCGCTGGCGACCACCGGCACCGACCCGGACGTGGCGGCGCGGCTCGCGGAGGCCGCCGCGCTGGCCCGGGACCGCGGGGCGCCGTCGGTGGCCGCGTCGCTGGGGCTGCTGGCGGCCCGGCACACTCCGCCGGACAGCACACCGGGGCCGGACGGGCACCGGCTGCAGGCCGCGGAGGACGCGATCACCGCGGGCGAGGTGGACCTCGCCCGGGACGTCGCCCGCGAGGTGCTGACCCGGGCCACCGCGTCGGGCGAGCGCGTACGGGCCTGGATGGTGGTCATCGAGGCGGCCGGCCAGGCCATCGGCGACGTCGACGCCGTCTTCCCGCAGGCCCTGGCCGACGCGGGTGACGACCCCCGGCTGCTGGCCCTGGTCCACTACCAGCTGGCCTGGCGCGGTCTGGTGGTGCAGGGAGACTTCGCGCAGGGCCGGGAGGAGGCGGCGCACGCGGCCCTGCTGGCGGCGCGGGCCGGGGACCGGAGCACCGAGCTGCTCGCGCTGGCGTTCCAGGCCCAGGCGGAGACGCTGATGGGTCATCCGGACGCTCCCCTGACGATCGAGCGGGCGCGGCAGGAGCCGCAGGACCCGCGGGTGGCGTGCCATCACAACGGGGCGGGCTCGACCCGGTACCGCTGGCTGGTGATGAGCGACCGGCTGGCGGAGGCGCGGAGCACCGTCACGGCGCTGCTGCGCGAGGTGCGCCGTCGCGGCATGGCCGAGAGCGAGGTGCACTACCTGCGCTTCCTCTCCGAGACCGAACTGCACGCCGGGCACTGCGGCCGGGCGCTGGAACTGGCCCGGGAGAGCCTGACGCTGGCGCGGGACGCGGGCATCGGCGAGGGCGCCGGGGCGATGCAGGCGGCGCTGGCCGAGGCCGCGGGCGGGGACGTGGAGCGTGCGCTGGCGCTGGCACGGGAGGCGGTGCGGCGGGCCGAGGAGGACGGCGACGCGGTGTACCTCTCGCGCGCCCTGGCCGCGCTGGGCCACGCCCACCTGGTGGCGGGCGACGCCCGTGCGGCCGTGGACGCGCTGCGGCGGGTACGGGAACTGGAGGCCGGGGCCGGCATCACCGACCCGGCGCGGGGCCGGTGGCAGGGCGACCTCGCGGAGGCGCTGGTGCGGACCGGGCAGCGGGCCGAGGCCCAGGAGGTCATCGAGGTCACGCGCGCGCACGCGCTGCGGCTGGGCCGCGGGAGCGTGCTGGCCGTGCTGGACCGGGCGGAGGCGCGGCTGCGGGCGGCGCGGGGCGAACACCGGTCCGCCGTCTCCCGCTTGGTGGTGGCGCGGGACCGGCTCGCCGAGCTCGGCTTCGGACTGGAGGAGGCGCGGGCGGCGTTCGCGCTGGCGGAACTGCGGGCGGACCGGCCGGGGCCGGTGTCGTACGACGAGGCGGCGCGGCTCTTCCGGCGCTGCCGGGCGCTTCCCTGGCTGCGGCAGGTGGAGGCGGCCGTCGCGGCGCGGGCGGCCACGGTCGCCCCGGCGCCCGTGCGGCACGCCGCGGCTCCGGACTGTCTGGCGGGTCTGGCCTCGATGGAGCGTCAGGTGGCCTCGCTCGTCATGGAGGGCGCCACCAACCGGGAGATCGCCGCCCGCCTGTTCGTCAGCGTCAAGACGGTCGAGGCGACGCTCACCCGGGTCTACCGCAAGCTCGGGATCCGGTCGCGGGTCGACATCGTCAGACTGGCGGCGGGCCGCAAGACGTAGCCCGGCGGGGCGGCGCGGACGCGCCCACCGGCGGTGCGTGACAGACCCGGCCGCGGGGCAGGCCGATCGTGGCCCGGCGGGCCGGCGGCGCCCGGCGCGGTCGCCACTACGGGACCGGGCCCGGACACCGGCCCCCGCGGCCAGACCATCGGGACGGCTGCACGCGGCCCGACGGAACGGCGGCGCCCGGCGTGGTCGCCACTACGGGAGCGGGCCCGGACACCGGCCCCCGCGGCCAGACCGTCGGGACGGCTGCACGCGGCCCGACGAAACGGCGGCGCCCGGCGCGGTCGCCACTACGGGACCGGGACCGGACACCGGCCCCCGCGGCCAGACCGTCGGGACGGCTGCACGCGGCCCGACGGAACGGCGGCGCCCGGCGCGGTCGGCACTACGGGACCGGGACCGCGACCGGGACCGGACACCGGCGTCATGCGGCGAGGCCCGGCGGGCCGGGCGCGGGGCGGGCCGCGCGTGGGGCCGTCTGCCGGCGGCGCCCGGTGCGGCCACGGCCGTCGGCGCCGGGACGCCCTAGTCGTTCGTGGCGTGCGTGCCGAGGAAGTCGAGGGTGAGCGCCACCAACCGGTCGGGGAACTGGTCGTGCGGGTAGTGGCCGGCGCCCTCGATCATCTCGACGCGGCCGAGGCCGGGCGGCAGGGCGTCGACGATCGCCGACCCCTCGGCGTGCGGGTCGACCCAGTCGGGGTCGAGGGTGCCCATCACCACCAGGACCGGGCAGCGGACGTCGGCGAGCCGTGCGCCCGCGTCGACCGGGGCGCTGCGGCCCATGCCCTGCATGGCCTTCATCCGGCCGGGCTCGCGCAGCAGGGACTCGATGCGGCCGAGCCGCTCGGCCCAGTCGGCCGGCCTGACGCCGGGGTAGGCCACCTCGAGGTAGGAGCGCCAGAGCGGCAGGCTGCCGAGCACGCCCGCGCCGAGCAGCCGCGACATGCCCCGCCGGAAGCGCCTCACCCGCAGGTCGCCGAGGCGGACGGACTGCTTGCGGGTGAACGGCGCCAGCTCGACGACCGCCGTGACCAGCGAGGGGTCCTGTGCGGCGGCGATGGTGGCGGCGCCGCCGGAGACCGAGTGGCCCACGACGACCGCCGGCCCGCCCAGGTGGCGGATCACGGCGAGGAGGTCACCGGCGATGTCGGTGCGGCTCCAGGCCGGCCAGGCGACGCTGGACTCGCCGCAGCCGCGCAGATCGACGGCGGCGACCCGGTGGCCCGCCGCCACCAGGGCCGGCATCACGGCACGGTAGGCGGCGCGGCTGTCCCCCACGCCGTGGGCGAGGACGATCAGGGGACCGGCCCCCGCCACCTCGTAAGCGATCGTGCCGCCGTCGACGGCAAGGTACTCGGTCATGGCTTCCCCCGACTCCGATTGGCTAACGTTGTTAGCTTCAAGCTAATGCTGTTAGCCGAGGATGTCAACGGAACCGGGACGCCCGTCGGCACGTCCGAGGAGGCGGCCGGTTCAGGGCCGTGCGGGCGGAGGTTTGACGGGGGCTCACCGAGGGTTATCCCTGCCCGACTCCCTTAGGGGCTTCCCTCATTGGGAGGCCGGTGCCGCCGGTTCTAGCGTGAGGACGTGCCGCTCGCCCGGGCATACGGGGGTCTGTCCCGAGACCCCCGTGCTCACCCCCCACGCCCGCGCGACCCCCCACCGGCAATCCTGAGGAGACTCATGTTCGGGCTCACTCGCGCCAGATCGACCGCCGCCGCCCTGGTCACCACCGCCGCCGCCGCGACCGCGCTGCTGGCCGCCCCCGCCGCGGACGCCGCGCCCCAGCCGATCGTCGGCGGTACGACCACGACGACCAGCGCCTACCCGTTCGTCATGCAGATCACCGACGCCTCGCAGAACCAGTTCTGCGGCGGCACCCTCGTCTCCCCCACGAAGGTGGTCACGGCCGCCCACTGCATGGCCGGCGAGACCACGCGCAGCGTGCGCGTCGTCGGCGGGCGCACCTACCTCAACGGCACCAACGGCACGGTCGGCCGGGTCAGCCGGATCTGGGTCCACCCCGGCTACTCGGACGCCGCCGACGGCGACGACGTGGCCGTGCTGACCCTGTCGGCGCCGATGCCGTACACGGCGGCGAAGTACGTCTCCTCGTCGGACACCTCCGTCTACGCGGCCGGCACCACCGCCCGCGTCCTCGGCTGGGGCACGACCCGGGAGAACGGCGCCTCCTCCAACCAGCTGCGGACCGCGACCGTGCCGGTCGTGTCCGACTCGAGCTGCCGCACCTCCTACGGCTCCGACTTCGTCGCGAGCGACATGGTGTGCGCCGGATACACCTCCGGCGGCGTGGACACCTGCCAGGGCGACAGCGGCGGGCCCCTTCTCATAGGGGGCGTCCTGGCAGGGATCACTTCCTGGGGCGAGGGCTGCGCCCGAGCCGGTTATCCGGGCGTCTACTCCCGGCTGACCACCTTCTCGGACCTGGTGACCGCGCAGGTCACCTCGTAGCCCCGCCCCGGCAGGACTCCTGAGCATCCCTCAGGTGCAAGACCGGGGGGCGTTGCGGGCCTCCACGAGCGGCCCGCAGCGCCCCCTCTCCATGCCCGTCGGCCGCCGGGCCGCGCCGGTCAGCCGCGCACGGTCCCGAACCGGATCACGTAGGCCTCACCCGGGTGCAGCGTCGCCAGCGTCCGCTCCCCCTCGGCCACGACCTCGTCCCGCTGCGCCCCGGTGAGCCGGCCGAAGGTCTCGACGACCAGAGCCCCGTCCTCGAGCTTCCACAGTCCGGCCACGAAGCCGTCGACGAGGAGGACCCGGTACCCCGTGTTCCCCCGCCAGGTGCGGCCCTTGTGTTCCGGCGGGACCACGCGGGTGCGGTCGGCGTGGGACAGGAGCAGGTTGTCGAACTCCGGCAGGAAGCGCGGCGGGGCCGGGGTGTCCGGGTCGGGGCGCGGCGCGTCGGGCAGGTCGAACAGTTCGGTGCCGTCCGGGCCGCGGAAGGTCACGAGCCGGGGCCGGAGCCGTTCGAAGGCGTCCCGCAGCCGGGTCAGGCCGGCCCAGGTCTGCATGTCCTTCACGGACGCCGGGCCGAAGGCGCCCAGGTAGCGCAGCACGGTGTCGTCCGGAGGCGGCACCGGCTGCGCGGGGCGTCCGAGCCAGTGTTCGGCGGTGGTGAGCGTGACCTGGCCGCTGCGGCCCCACAGTCCGCGCGGCGTCACCTGCACGAGCGGGAGCCGGCAGCGCGCGGCGACGGACAGGGCCTGCGGGTCGGCGTCGGGCCACTCGGTGAGCAGCTCCTCCCGCAGCTGCCCCATGGTGCGCGGCTCGGCCTCCACCAGCTCACGGGCGACGACGGCGAGCCGGTCCAGGTCGACCCCCACCAGCCCTTTGCGGAAGGTCCCCAGCTCCCGGTCCCGGGCGGCCTGCACCAGCGGACGCAGGGTCAGGCAGTCGTCGGCGGTGTGGGTGTGGATGGTCGAGCGCAGGGTGACGATGCGGGCGACCCGGCGGCCGGCCATCGCCGCGGACAGATCCTCGGGGCGGAAGCCGTCGAGCCGGGCGGCGAGCGCGTAGTACGGGGGCTTCACGTTCTGGGCCTGGAGTCCGACGAGGTGCGCGACCGCGCCCTCGGCGGACAGCGGCGCGCGGCGCAGCAGCAACTGCCGGGCGAGCGTGGCGCGGTTGAGCGCGCGGCTGCCGAGCACGGGGGCCGTCGTGGGTGCCTTGGACGTCATGCGGTGCACGGTAGCGCCGCCCGCGGCGGGCCCGCGTCCGTGACGGCCCGCCCCCGCCGGGCACTCGGAGCCCGGGCGGCGGGCCCGCCGGGTGCTGGGTGAGCCGGCGGAGCGGTCGTGGGGGATGATCGCTGAAGAGGGCCGGCCCGGTGAGGGAACGACGGGATCGCGAGGGAGGCCGCGGATGCACGAGCCGGCGGTGGCGTTGTGGGACGTGAGCAACGGGCAGGGGCTGCGTCAGCTGGCCGAGCTGGGGCTCGCCCTGCTGCTGTCCAGCCTGATCGGCTGGGAGCGCGAGGCCCAGCAGAAGAGCGCCGGCCTGCGCACCCACACCCTGGTCGGCGTCGCCAGCGCGCTGATGATGGAGATCTCCCAGCACGGTTTCTCCGCCGTGCTGGGCATGGACGGCGTCTCCCTCGACCCGTCCCGGGTGGCGGCGCAGATCGTCTCGGGGATCGGTTTCATCGGCGGTGGCCTGATCTTCGTACGGCGGGACGCGGTACGGGGGCTGACGACCGCGGCGACCATCTGGCTGACCTGCGCGGTCGGCATGGCCTGCGGCGGGGGGCTGCCGCTGCTGGCCCTGGCGACCACGGCGCTGCACTTCGTGGTCGTGCGCGGCTACCCGGCCCTGGCCTCGCGCATCGCGAAGGAGACGGCCACCACGGTGGAGATCCGGCTGACCTATCTGACCGGCCGGGCGCTGCTGCCGCAGCTGATGGAGACGTGCACGCGGCGCGGGTTCCGCATCCTGCGGGTGACCGCCGAACGGCTGCCGGGCCGCACGGATCCGGCCGCCCGGGTCCTGCTGCGGCTGGAGGGGACCGGGGACGCGGTGCGGCTGACCTCCGACCTGTTCCACGCCGAGGGCGTGCTCGACGCCGACATGAACGTCGCCGCGGAGGAGGAGTAGCCGAACGGGGGACACGGCGGTTCTCCCGCGGCCGGGCGGGCACCCATGGCCACTGTGCAGCGACTACACGCATCGGACGGACGCGACGGCCGGGCCGGGCGGACCCGGGTGCTGGTGACCGGGTGGTTCAGCTTCCTGGACGGGGAGGCGACCGCCGGGGACGTGCTGGCGCTGCGCCGGGTCGAGGAGGTGCTGCGGGCCGCGGGGCTCGCCCACGACGTCGTGTGGAGCCCGGGGTTCCGGGCGGACGCGCTGCACTTCGCGGACGTGGACCCGGCGGACTGGTCGCACCTGGTGTTCGTGTGCGGGCCGGCCCACGGGCCGCAGGTGGAGGAGCTGCACCGGCGGTTCGCGCACTGCGTGCGGGTCGCGGTCGGCGTCTCCGTCGTGGATCCCGGCTCCCCCGCCGTCACGGGTTTCGACCGTGTCCTGGCCCGGGACGCCGTCGGCACCGAGCCGACCCTGGACCTCGCGGCCCGCGCCCCCGCGCTGCCCGCCCGTCCCGTCGTCGGGGTGGTGCTCACGCACGGGCAGCACGAGTACGGGGCCCAGCGGCGGCACGACCAGGTCGCCGAGGGGGTGACGCGCTGGCTGGCCGGACGGGACTGCGCGCGCCTGGAGTTGGAGACCCGGCTGGACGCGCACGACTGGCGGCTGTGCGGCACGCCGGCCCAGCTGGAGGCCGTGCTGTCCCGGCTGGACCTGGTCGTCACCGACCGGCTGCACGGGCTGGTGCTGGCCCTGCGCGCCGGGACGCCCGCGCTGGCGGTGGACCCGGTCTCGGGCGGCGCGAAGGTGACGGCGCAGGCCCGCGCCTGCGGCTGGCCCGCGCTGGTGGCCGCCGAACGGCTGGAGGCGGGTGTGCTGGACCACTGGTGGCGGTGGTGCCTGACCGACGGGCGGGAGGCCGCGCGGCGGATCGGCGCCGGGTTCCGGGCGCAGACCCCACCGGACGGCGCCGACGCTCTGGTGGCGGCGCTGGGCATGCAACCGGCCGGTTGAGCCGGCCCGCGCGCGGGCACCCGGTGGTGGTCGGTCCGCGCCCAGGAGGAACATCATGACCATCAGCCGCCTCCCCGATCACGAACAGCGCATACTCGACGAGGTCGAACGGGCGTTGCGCCGCGACCGCCGGCTCGACCGGCGGCTGCGCACGCTGCGGCTGCGCCGCGGACCCGACCTCACCCGCCTGGCGTCCTACCGCCCGCGCACCCTGACGGTCGCTCTGCTGCTCGTGCTGTCCCTCACCCTCATGGTGACCGGCATCGTCACCTCGGAACCCGCCGTGATCTGGGCGTTCGCCCTCGTGTGGCCGCCCACGCTGTTCGCGGCGTTCCGGCTGCTGTGCCGGTGGTCACGGGGCTGACGGCACCTCCCCCGTACGGCGCCGCACACGCACCCGGTCTCCCGTCCCCTCGGCGGGAGACCGGGTGCGTGCGGTCCCGTCAGCCCGTGTAGCTGCGCGCCGTCGAGGCGCGCTGGGCCGGTTCCAGGGCGCGCAGCCGCGCCTCCACCTCGGCGGGCAGCACCCGGCGTTCGCGCAGGACCCACGGCAGGGCGGCCGTCGCCTCGGCGAAGGCCCGCAGGGACGCGGTGTCGCGCGGGACGGTCCTGGCCAGGTGCAGGGTGCGGCGCAGGGCGTACCCGGCCGGGCGGCGGAGCCAGGTGAACCACAGGGTGTTGCGGATGCCGTGCGCCCGGCGGAGCGTCGAGTCGCGGACCTCGGAGGGGTGGTGGTGGACGGTCAGGTCGTCGTCGTACGTCAGCCACCAGCCGTCGGCGGCCAGGTCCGCGGCGAGGAGCTCCTCCTCGCCGCCCAGCCACAGCCGGGGGTGGAAGCCGCCGGCGGCCCGGAAGGCGTCGGTGCGCAGGACGGTCGCCGCGGCCAGGAACGAGCCGAGCGCGGGTCCCGGGAGCCAGTCCGGGCGGGGCACGGGCGAGTCGCGCAGCTCCCTGACGATCGGGTCCTCGGTGCCGCCGGGCTCGACGACGATGCGGGCGGTGACGGTGCCGACCGCGGGGTGCCGGTCGAGCAGGTCGGCGGCCCCGGACAGCGAGCCCGGCGCCCACCAGGAGTCGTCGTCGCAGAAGGCCACGTAGGGCGTGCGGACCTGGCGGACCGCCAGGTTGCGTCCGACGGCGCCGAGGTTGCGGCCGGGGCACAGCAGCGTCACGTCCGGGTGGTGACGGGCGACGGCGGCGGCCGTGCCGTCGGTGGAGGCGTTGTCGGTGACGATCACCGGCGGTCTCTCCGGCAGCTCGGCGAGACGGTCCAGGGTGCGCAGGAGTTCGGGGCACCGGTTGTGGGTGATGACCACGACGGTCGTACGGGGGTCCGTCATGAGGTCGCTTCCTCCAGGAGGCGGGCGCCCCGTTCCACGTGCGGGGGCAGGGGCCTGCGGGCGCGCAGCGCGGCGGGCAGGCGGGTGAGCGTCTCGCGCAGGGCGCGGCGCGCGTGGGGATCGCGGCGCGCCTCGGCGGCGAGGGCGCGGGTGCGGGCGAGGGCGTTCGGCAGGGGGCGGCGCAGCCAGGCCGTGAGGAGTTCGTTGCGCCGGACGACGGCCGGGCGGTCGGCGCGCGGGCCGGGGTCCGGGTGGTGGTGGGCGACCACCTCGGGGCAGTGGGTGACGCCCCAGCCGCGGGCGGCCAGGTCGTAGGCGAGGAGGGTCTCCTCGGCGCCGAAGAACAGCAGGGGGTGGTAGCCGCCGGCGTCGAGATAGGCCTCGCGGCGGGCGACGGCCGCGCAGCCGAGGAAGCCGAGCACCTGGGTGCCGGGCAGGTCGGCGGCCCGGCCGAGGGGGGAGCCGTCGAGCACGTCGTTGAGCGGGTCGGGCTCCTCGGCGGGGCCGACGAGGGTCCGTGCGGAGAGCAGGCCGAGCCGTGGGTGCTCGTCGAACAAGCGGGCCGCCGCGCCGAGGGCGCCGGGCGCCCACCAGGAGTCGTCGTCGCTGAACGCCACGTACGGCGTGTCGAGCGCGCGGACACCGTGGGTGCGGGCGAGGGCGCCGCGGTTGAAGGGCAGTGCGAGGACGCGGACCCGGGGGAAGTCGCGGGCGAGCATCGCGCGGGTGTCGTCGGTGGAGGCGTTGTCGGCGACCAGGATCTCGGGCCTTTCGGGCAGCGCGAGCAGGTGGCGCAGGGTCACGGCGAGGCTCGCGGAGCGGTCGCGGGTGGCGATGACGATGCCGACGGGTGCGTGCCTCGCGGGTCCGCCGTGCGGCCGGTCGCGGGTGGTCGTCGCGGCACGGCCGGCGCCGGTGCCTCGGTGGGTGCCGGCGTGGGTGCCGTGGTGGGTGCCGTGGTTCATGGTGCCTCGCAGAGGGCGTCCAGGGCGTCCAGGACGTCGAGCGCCTCGAGGACGTCGTCGGTGCCGATCCGCAGCAGCGCGGGGTCGGTCTCGTGACCGTGCGGGTCGCCGTCCGGCCCGGGGTGCCACAGGACGCGGTGGCGGGGGTGGCCGGGCGGGCCCCAACGGCTGGGCGGGACGGGGCCGAAGAGGGTGACGGAGGGTACGGCGTGGGCGACGGCGAGGTGGGCGATGCCGGTGTCGCCGCTGACCACGGCGCGGGCGCCGGCCACCAGGGCGGAGAGCCGGTCGTAGGGCAGGCCGCCGGTGAACACGTCCGCGTCGGGCAGGCCGGCGAGCTTGGCGAGACGGGCCACGAGGTCGCCCTCGTCCGCTCCCCCGGTCACCACGACGCGCCGGCCGCGCTCGCGCAGGGCGTCGGCGACGGCGGCGTACCGCTCGACGGGCCAGCACCGCGAGGGGGCGCCCGCGCCGGGGTGCAGGACGATCGCGCCGGGCGCCGGGGAGGGGGTGCCCGGGCGTGGCAGGTGCAGGTCGGTGGGGTCGGCGTCGATGCCGTAGGCGGTCAGGAGACGGCACCAGCGGTCGCGTTCGTGCTCGTCCGCGTACCAGGGCGGGCCGTCGACCTCCGGGGTCTCCGGGTGGGCGAACGCCAGCAGTCGCCGCGGGCGCAGGCGCATCAGCAGCCGGTGACTGGGCGGCCCGTTGCCGTGCAGGTCGACGGCGACGTCGGGGGGCGGGCCGGTCCAGTCGAGGGTGCGCGGCACGGCCCGGCCGGGCTCGGCGGCGGGCAGCACCCGGTCCACGGCGCCGGTCGCCGCGACGACGGGCGCGAGCTCGCCGGGGGTGGCCAGCACCACCTCGTGCCCGGGGTACGCCCGGCGCAAGGCGCGCAACGCGGGGACGCCGGCGAGGAGGTCCCCGAGCCCGAGGGCCCGCAGGACGAGCACCCGCGGCCGCGGCAGCCCTCCGGGCGCGGAGGACATGTACGCGGCACCGGCGATCGGCGGATGCACCGGATCACCCGTCACCGGCCCCCCGGCCGACGGCGGGCACGCCTCCTCCCCCTCCGCCGACGGACCACGACGACCGTCGTCCCGCACCGCCGGCCCCCGTCGGACGCGAGCCGCGTCGCGCGGTATCGGCTCGCCGGGCGGGGCCGTGGGGGGCGGATGCACCGGATCACCCGTCACCGGCCCCCCGGCCGACGGCGGGCGCCTCTCCTCCCCCTCCGCCGACGGCGACGGACCACGACGACCGTCGTCCCGCACCGCCGGGCCCCGTCGGACGCGAGCCGCGTCACGCGGTGTCGGCTCGCCGGGCGGGACCGTGGGGGGCGGGTGGACCGGGTCGCCCGTCACCGGCCCCCCGGCCGACGGCGGGCACGCCTCCTCCCCCTCCGTCGACGACGGCGCCGACGGACCACGACGACCGTCGTCCCGCACCACCGGGCCCCGTCGGACGCGAGCCGCGCTGCGCGGTATCGGCTCGCCGCGCGGGGCCGTGGGGGGCGGGTGGACCGGGTCGCCCGTCACCGGGCCCCCGGCCGACGGAGGACGGGGGCGGGGGCGGCCGGGGGCAGGGGGGCTCATCGGACGCCCTCCGCGGCGCGGGCCATCAGGGCCGTGGAGGAGCGGCCGTCGAGGTACGGCAGCAGGACCGCCTGACCGCCCCACTCCTGGAGCAGGGCGGCCTCGGGGAGGTCGGCGCCCGCGTAGTCGCCGCCCTTGACCCAGACGTCGGGGCGCAGGTCGCCGAGGAGGCGTTCCGGGGTGTCCTCGTCGAAGACGGCGACCGCGTCGACGCAGGCGAGGGCGCGCAGGACGCGGACGCGGTCGGCGAGGGGGTTGACGGGGCGGCCGTCGCCCTTGCGGCGCCGCACCGAGGCGTCGGAGTTGACGCAGACGACCAGGCAGTCGCCGAGCCGCCGAGCCGCCTGGAGGAGGCCGACGTGCCCGGCGTGCAGCAGGTCGAAGCAGCCGCCCGCGGCGACGACGGTGCCGTGCTGGGCGCGGACGCGGGCGGCCAGGGCGTGCGGGTCGTCGGTGTCGGGCGAGGGGCTGGTGTCCGGGCCCGAGTCGGCGGGCGGCAGGGCGCCGGCGCCGCCCGCTGCGACGAATGCCGTCGCGGAGCCCACCGCGCCCTCGACGGCCTCCCCCACCAGCGCGCCGTCGGCGAGCAGCCCGGCGGCGGTCGCGGCGAACCGGTCGCCCGCGCCGCAGGAGTCGCCGTGGTGGGAGGCCGGCGCGGGGACGAGCAGCGGGTGTTCGCCGTACGACAGCAGCGCGCCGCGCGCCCCGAGGGTCACCGTCACCGCGGCCACCCGCCAGTCGCGGACGAGCGCGGCGGCGTGGTGTGCGGCGGCGCGCAGTCCGCCGCCGGCGTCGCCGTCCTGGGGGGCGAAGCCGTGCGCCTCCTTCTCGGCGGGCGTCACCAGCCGGGTGCCGGGCACCGGGGCGCAACCGCGCGGATGCGGGTCCCAGACCAGGGGCGGACGGGCGGCCAGCACGTCCCGCAGGGCGTCCGCCGCGCCGCGGCCGTAGTCGGAGACCAGGACCGCCCGGGCGGAGCGCAGTACGCGACGCGCCTCGTCGGTGGCCTCGCGGGCCCGGCCGCCGCCGCGGTCGAGGCGGACGACGGGGCGGTCCTGGGCGAGGACGCGGGTCTTCTCGGGCAGCGTGCCGGTCAGCGGCAGGGCGACCAGCGTCAGCCACGGGTCCAGCAGTTCGCGCAGCAGCCGGCTCGCGGGGTCGTCGCCGACACCCGCGATCAGCGTGACCTCGCGGCCGTCGCGGGCGGCGAGGTAGGCGGCGAGCGCGGCGCCGCCGGGCCGGACCCGTTCGGCGCACCCGGACACGACCGGTACGGGCGCGTCGGGTGCGAGCCGGTCGGCGGAGCCGGTCAGGTCGCGGTCCAGCAGGGCGTCGCCGACCACCACCAGCGGGGTCCTGTCAGCCATGCGTCGCGTCACCTCCGCGTCCTCTTGCCGGGCACGCCCCGTTCCAGGGCGGCGTCGAAGGCCGCGCAGATCATGTGCACGGCGACCAGGTGGATCTCCTGGACGGTGGCCGTCGAGGGGGCGTCCACGCACAGGGACTCGTCGCTGCCCGCCATCAGCGGGTTCGGGGCGCAGCCGGTGAGGGCCCAGACCCGCACGCCGGCGGCGCGGCCCGCGTCGGCGGCGGAGAGCAGGTTGGCGCTGGCACCGGACGTGGAGAGCAGCATCAGGACGTCGCCGTCCCGGCCGTGGGCGCGCACCTGGCGGGCGAACACCTCGTCGACGCCGTAGTCGTTGGCGATCGCGGTGGTGCTGGAGGTGTCGGCGTGCAGGGCGATGGCGGAGAACGGCGGCCGGTCGTCGCGGTAGCGGCCGACGAGCTCGGCGGTCAGGTGCTGGGCCTGGGCGGCGCTGCCGCCGTTGCCCGCCGCCAGCAGCCTGCCGCCGCCGGACAGGACGCCGGCGAGCCGCGCGCCCCAGCGTTCGGTGACGTGCGCGGAGGCACGGAACGCCCGCAGCGCCTCCTGGAGTTCGTCGCAGTGCCCGACGACGGGCGGGTGCACGGTCATCACGCCACCTCCTTCGACAGCTCGTGGTCGGCGAGCGTCAGGCGGTACACCTGTTCCGCGCCGTCGGCGACGCGCCGCCACGTGTAGTGCGCGAGGACGCGTTCGCGACCGGCCGCGCCGTACCGGCGGCGCAGCTCCTCGTCCGCGAGGAGTTCGCAGGCGGTCTCGGCGATCGCGTCCGGGTCCTGCGGGGCGACGAGCCGGCCCGTGACGCCGTCGGCGACGGAGTCGCGGTGGCCGCCGACGTCGGTGGCGAGGACGGGCACGCCGCAGGCCATGGCCTCCAGCGGGACGATGCCGAACGGCTCGTAGACCGGGGTGCACAGCACCAGGTCGGCGCTGCCGAGCAGGGCGGGCATGTCGCGCAGGTCGACCGCGCCGAGCAGCCGGACCCGGTCGGCGACGCCGGCGCGGCGGGCGAGCCCGGCCAGGCGCTGTGCCTCGGGGTCGGTGTCCACGGCGTCGGACGGCGGGCCGCCCGCGATGAGGAGTTCGGTGTCGGGGATGTCGGCGAGCGCCTGGATCGCCTGGTCGTAGCCCTTGCGGGGCACCAGCCGGCCGCAGGCCAGCAGGCGGTGCCGCTGCCGCCGGGCGGGGGTGCGGCCGGAGGCGGCGCCGGGGCGGAAGTGCCCGGCGTCGACGCCGCAGGGCACGACCGACACCTGCCGGGGCGGTACGCCCATGTCGCCGAGTTCGACGACCTCGTCGGTGCAGGTGGCCAGCACCCGTTCGCAGGTGCGGCCGAGCTGCCGTTCGATGCCGATGCGCTCGTACGGGCTGGTGTCCCGCATGCCCTGGTGGCGCCGCTTGACGGTGCCGAGGGCGTGGAAGGTCTGCACGAGCGGGATGCCGTGCGGTCCGGTGCCGGCCTGGGAGGCCATGCCGGACATCCAGAAGTGGGCGTGGACCACGTCGGGCCGCTCGCGGCTCCACGCGCGCGCCAGGTACGCGCCGAAGACCGGCATGTGCGGGAACAGGTCGTCCTTGGGGAGGACTTCGGCCGGTCCCGCCGGGACGTGCTCGACGACGCCGCCGCCCGGCAGCGGGACCCGGTCGGGCAGGTCCAGCGAGTCGCGGCGGGTGTAGACCGTGACGTCGTGGCCTCGCTTGGCCAACTCCTCGGTGAGACGGGCCACGTAGACGTTCTGTCCACCGGCGTCGACGCCACCGAGCGCGGCGAGCGGACTCGCGTGCTCGGACACCATGGCGATCCTCATCGGGTCACCTCCTTCAGCAGCCGCTCCCAGTCGTCCAGGAAGCGGGTCAGCCCGTAGCGGGACAGGGCCGCCGCACGGGCGCCGTCGCCGACCGTCCGCGCGTGCAGCGGGTCGGCGACGAAGTCGCGTACGGCGTCGGTCAGTACGTCGATGCGGTTGGAGACGACCCCGGCGCCCGGGGGCACGGCCTCGGTCACCTCCGTGGTGGCGAGCGCGACCACGGGCATGCCCAGGTGCATGGCCTCCAGCAGGGACAGGCCGAGGGAGGTCCAGCGGACGGGGTGGACGTAGACGCGCCGGCGGGCGAGCTCGGTGTGCAGGTCGCTCTGGACGACGTCCTGGGTGCGGCAGCGCCCGGGGTCGACGCCGATGTGTCCGGCGAGTCCTTCGGTGCGCATGCCGAACACGTCGAGCGGGGCGGCGCGGGCGAACTCCGGCAGCAGGTCGGTGCCGGTCGTGCGGCCGCGCCGGATCGGCTCGTTGACGACGACGGCCGCCCGGTCGAGCTCGCCGGTCCAGCGGTGGCCGGGGTCGACGATGCCGTGCTCGACGACGGTGGCGGGGGCCGGTCCGGAGTCCCACATCAGCCGGTTGAAGTGGGTGACGTGGACGAGGGTGACGCCGGGGATGTCCGCGGCGGGGTGACGGGTGTCGGGTACGCCTGGAGCGCGGCCGTCGGGGGCGTTGTGCTCCAGGTAGACCAGGGGCGGGCGGCGGCCGAGCCACTGGTCGACGAGGGCGAGTTCGTGGGGGCGCTGGAGGATCACGACGTCGATGTCCTCGTCCCGCAGTTTCTCCGGCGGGACCTCGATCACCGACTCGGGCCAGTCCCAGGTGCGGGCGCGGCCGAGGCCGTCGGGTCCGCGGTCCGGGGTGACCGGGACGAGGTAGGTGTGCGGGCCCTGCACGAAGGCCGTGGTCCACGACCCGTGCACGTGCCAGATGAGGATCCTCATGCCTCCCCCAGGAGTTTCTCGACGGCGGCGGCCACGTCGGTGGCCGTGACGGTGTTCAGGCAGGGGTGGCCGGGGACGGGGCAGTCCCGGGCCCTGCTGTCGGCGCAGGGCGCGTCCTGGTCGCCGAGCAGGACGTACGGGACGCCGTACGGCCGCCAGCGCTCGGCCGGTACGACCGGGGCGAACAGGGAGACCACGGGGGTGCCGACGGCGGCGGCGAGGTGGGCGGGGGCGGTGTTGCCGGTGACGACGGCGCCGGCGCCCGCGAGGACGCCGGAGAGTTCCGGTGCCTCGGTGCGGCCGCCGAGGTCGGTGCCGTGGGTGCCCGCGACGTACGCGGTGAGGTCGCGTTCGCCGGGGCCGCCGGTGACCAGCACGCGGTGGCCCGCGGCGGCCAGTTCGCGCACCGCCTCGGCGCTGCGCTCGGGGCTCCAGGCGCGGGCGGGGACGCTGGCGCCGGGGTGCAGGACGACGTAGGGGCCGGGGCCGGTGAGGTCGTCGGTGGCGGGCGGGGGGTGCACCCGGAGCCTGCCGTCGTCGGGCCGCGGGAACCCGGCCGCCTCGGCGAGGTCGAGGGCGGCCTCGGCCTCGTGGGCGTGCGGGGCGCGCCGGTGGCGCAGGTCGAGCAGGGAGCCGGGGTAGTCCACGCTGTCCGCGGCGATGTACCGGACGCCGGCCAGGCGCAGCACCAGGGCGGTGGGCAGCGGGGACTGGTGGAAGGAGGTGAGGACCAGCGCCGTGTCGGCGTCGATCCGCTCCACCAGGGCGTCGATGTCCTCCCTGTCGACGTCGGGCGGCTCGAACCCGCCCCACGGCGCGTCCCACACCAGGACCTCGTCCACACCGGGCAGCAGCCGGGCCGCGGGCGCGCCGCGCGGTCCGCACAGCAGGGTGACGTGCTCGGCGCGGGCGGCGACGGCACGCACGGCGGGCCCGGCGAGCAGCACGTCCCCGAAGCTGTCGAGCCTGGCGACCAGAGCCTTCATCGCGCCCTCCCACGGGTGCCGTCGCCGCCGGCCGGGCCGAACGCCGCCTTCAGGGGCCGCTCGTTCACCAGGACCCGGCCTCTCGGCGGGCCGGTGAGGAGGGCGCGGGCGGCGGTCAGGACGTCCGGGGCGACGTGGTCGGCGGCGGCCGTCTCCTCGGGGCGGGTCCGCTCGTTCGGGACGAGGACGCCGTGGGCGCCGGCCCGTTTCGCGGCCTCGACGTCGGCACCGATGTCGCCGATGACGACGCAGTCGGCGGGGGCGGTGCAGAGGCGTCCGGCCGCCCACAGCACCAGCCCCGGCCGCGGCTTGCGGCAGCCGCAGCCGTCGTCGGGGCCGTGCGCGCAGATCGCCCAGACGTCGAAGGGGCCGATCAGCTCGTCGACGCGCCGGTTGACCCGGCGGACGTCGACGTCGTCGATCAGGCCGCGGGCGATGCCGGACTGGTTGGTGACGACGCCGACGCGGATGCCGTGGTCGCGCAGCAGCGTCACCGCCTCGCGGGCGCCGTCGACGGGCCTGACCCGTTCGGGGTCGCCGTTGTAGGGGACGTCGTGGACCAGGGTGCCGTCGCGGTCGAAGAGCACCGCCTTCACCGGGCTCATGCGGCCACCTCCTGCCAGGCGGGGGCGCCGCGGTGCCGCCACAGTCCGCTCAGCCGGTGCCAGGTCGCGGCGGGCGGGATGAGCGCGCTGGTGACCAGCATGGTCGTCACCTCGTGGCGGGTGCGCGGTCCGGGGGCGATGCGGGCCCAGGCGAACTCGGCGGTGCCCGCGGCCCAGCCGAGGCCGGCGAGTGCGGCGGCCCGGGGACGGCCGGCGACCGCGAGGACGAGGGCGGCGGCTCCGGCGGCGGTGATCGCGGCGTGGCGACGGATGCGGCCCCGGGGGGCCACCGCCTTGGACCACCAGCCGGGGCCGTGCAGGCGCCGCATCAGGGCGTCGTCGGCGTTGCCGCGCTGCTGCTTCAGGGACACCCAGCGGGAGGCGGGGCGTACGGGGTGGCGGGTGGTGCGGCGGCCCCGCTGGATGCGCCACCCGGCGTCGAGGACGCGCAGCGCGAGGTCGGCGTCCTCGCGGAAGGCGCGCGGGAAGCGTTCGTCGAAGCCGCGGACCTGCTTGAGCACTTCGGTGCGGTACGCCATGTCGGCGGTGATCCAGCGGGCCCGGGCGAGTCCCGCCGTGCCGCGCTCCCAGTCGGTGGGGCGCCGCTCGCCGGGCAGGGGCACGGCGATGACGCCCTGCACGGCGCCGGTGTCGGGGGCCGCCTCGGCGAGGTCCTGCACCAGCTGGTCGCACCAGTGCGGCCCGACCTGGACGTCGTCGTCGAGGAAGGCGGTCCACGGCGACGTGACCGCGCGGATGCCGGTGTTGCGGGCGGCGGCGGGCCCGCGGCCCCCGCTGCGCAGCACGACGGTGCATGCGCGCAGGTCGCCGAGGACGCTCAGCGCGTGGTCGAGCGCCGCCGGGTCGGCGTCGGGCACGGGCCGGTCGTCGACGAGGACGATCTCGTCGGGGCGGGGCCCGTGTGCCGCGGCCAGCGCGGCCAGGCAGTCCCTCAGCGTGCCGCGGGCGAGGGTGGGGATGACGACGGCGTAGCCGGTCATGGGGGCGCCGGTCATGCGAACGCCCTCCCCCGGCGCACCGCGAACGGGCCGATGGCCAGCAGGTCCACGGGTGCGGAGCCGAAGCACTCCAGCGCGTCGCGCGGGTCGTCGACCATGGGCCGCCCGGCGGTGTTGAGGCTGGTGTTGACCACGACGGGCAGCCCGGTGCGCCGCTCGAAGGCGGCCAGCATCCGCGCGACGAGCGGCTCGCTGCGCTCCTCGACGGTCTGGATGCGGGCGGTGCCGTCGACGTGCACGACGGCCGGGACGCGGTCGCGCCACGCGGGGGCGACGTCGTGCACGAAGAGCATGTACGGGCTCGGAAGGGGCCCGGTGAAGAGGTCGGCGGCGCGGTCGGCCAGCACCATCGGCGCCACGGGACGGAACTCCTCGCGGCCCTTGACGTGGTTGAGCCGCTCCAGGTTCTCGGCGCGGCCCGGGTGGGCCAGCAGGGAGCGGTGCCCGAGGGCGCGCGGCCCGAACTCGCTGCGGCCCTGGAACCAGGCGACGATGCCGTCCCGGGCGAGTTCCTCGGCGACCGTCTCGGCGATGTCGTCGGGTTCCTCGTAGGGGACGGCGGCCGTCTCCAGCCAGGCGCGGATCTCCTCGTCGCTCCAGCCGCGGCCCAGGTCGGCGCCGGCCATCGGCTCGGGTGCGGCGCCCTCCCGGGCAGCGGCGACGTGCAGGGCGCCGCCCAGGGCGGTGCCCGCGTCGCCGGCGGCGGGCTGCACCCACACGTGCCGGTACGGGCCGCGCGCGGCGATCTTCGCGTTGGCGACGCAGTTCAGGGCGACGCCGCCGGCCATGGTGAGGGCCTTGCCCCCGGCTTCGCGGTGCAGCCAGTGGACGAGTTCGAGGAGCAGTTCCTCCAGGACGGCCTGGGTGCTGGCGGCGAGGTCCGCGTGGTCCTTCGTCCAGTCCTCGCCCTGGGCGCGCGGCGGGGCGAGGGCCGCCCAGTCGACGCCGTGGGCGCGGAAGCCGCCGTCACCGGTGGCGTGGATGTGCTCGCGCAGCCGGTCCAGGTGGCGGGGGGTGCCGTAGGAGGCGAGGGCCATCACCTTGTACTCGTCGCTGCTGCGCAGGAAGCCGAGGTGTTCGGTCAGTTCCTCGTAGACCAGGCCCAGCGAGTGCGGCAGCGCCTGGGTGGCGAGGGTGTCGAGCTTGCCGTCGCGGTAGCGGCCGGCCAGGTGGGAGGCGGACTCGCCGCGCCCGTCCAGGACGAGGACGTCGTTGTCGGGGTGCGGTGAGGCCGGTCCGGCGGAGGCGGCGTGGGCCACGTGGTGCGGGACGAAGACGACCTGGTCGGGATCGAGCCCGGGCAGCGCGTCGGCGAGGAACTGCGGGGCCCGGCGTGCGTACTCGAGGCGCAGCGGGTCCCAGGGGTCGTCCAGGCCCATGGCGCGGGCGGGCCGGGCGAGCCGGGGGTCGAAGGAGTACGCGACGGCGTCGAGTTCCTCGGGTCGCACCCCGGCGTGCTCCAGGCACCACCGCGCCGACAGCTCCGGTACCTCCCACGCGGAGAAGGGCACCGGGCGCTTGCCGTGCTTGCGCCGGCTGAAGCGCTCTTCCTCGGCGGCCGCAACGGTCCGGCCGTCGACGACGAGTGCGGCGGCCGGGTCGTGGAACAGGGCGTTGATACCAAGGATGCGCATGGGGTGTGCTCCGTCCCGGGGGACTGCTGGGGTCTGTTTGGCCTCGCGGGTGCCGCGCGGCGGCTGCCTCAAACACTTGGAAACAGCTCAATTCCGGACGAGAGTGGATATCTCACCCTCGGTGACGATGTGTGCGCCGCGTCCCCCGAGGGGCTACGCGGCGGCGGAGTGCGCGAACCAGCCGATGGTCCGCTCCAGCCCTTCACCCCAGCTCACCCGCGGCCGCCAGCCGAGCCGCTCCCGGGCCAGGGTGGTGTCGGGCCTGCGCCGGCACGGGTCGTCGACGGGGCGTTCGACGAACCGGATGCGGGAGCCGGACCCGGTGAGCTCGACGATGCGCCGGGCCAGTTCCAGCACGGTGATCTCGTCGTCGCCGCCGATGTTGACCGGGCCGCTCTCACCGGAGGCGGCCAGGGCGAGGACACCGGTGACGGTGTCCTCGACGTAGCACAGGGAACGCGTCTGGCCGCCGTCCCCGGCGACGGTGAGGGGCATGCCGTCCAGGGCCTGCGCGATGAAGGTCGGCACGGCACGGCCGTCGCCGGTGCGCATGCGGGGGCCGTACGTGTTGAAGATGCGGACGATCGCGGTGTCGGTGCCGTGGACCTGGCGGTGGGCGGTGACCAGGGCCTCGGCGAACCGCTTGGACTCGTCGTAGACGCTGCGCGGGCCGATCGGGTTGACGTTGCCCCAGTAGCTCTCGCGCTGCGGGTGTTCGAGCGGATCGCCGTACACCTCGGAGGTGGAGGCGAGCAGGAAGCGGGCGCCGTCGGCACGGGCCCGCTCCAGGGCGTTGCGGGTGCCGGTGCTGCCGACGTCGAGGGTCTCCAGGGGCAGCCGGAGGTAGTCGGCGGGCGAGGCCGGGCAGGCGAAGTGCAGGACGAGGTCGAAGCGGCCGGGCAGGCCGCGCAGGGCCGCCGGGTCGGTCGCGTCGGCCCGGACGAACCGGAAGCCGCGGTGCCGTTCCAGGTCGGTCACGTTGCTCCGGGAGCCGGTGGCCAGGTTGTCGAGGCAGACGACGTCGGTGCCGGCGTCCAGCAGCCGGCCGCACAGGTGGGATCCCACGAACCCGGCGCCGCCGGTCACCAGGGCCCGGCGCCAGGCGCGTCCGCTCAGGGGGCTCTCGCTCACGGGTCTCTCCTCACTCTCGCCCACACCTACGTGTCGGCTGAGTAACCCGGACAAAGCGCCCACTACCTCGAACAGGAGAGCGAGAAATAACTATACACTGCGAATATACTCGCTGTGTATAGTCCTCGCATGCCTTCGCTGACCAGCAAGATGACGAAAACGGGGACCTGGTTGCGCGGGGCCGCGATTCTCGCGGCGGTCGCCTCGCTGACCCTGGCGCTGAGTGGCTGCACGAAGCTCGAGACGAACTCCCCCAGCTCCGTCCGGGGCGCGGCCGGCCCGCAGGCGCGGGCGGCCGGCTTCGGTACCGTCGACTGCCGCAGGGCCAAGTGCATCGCGCTGACCTTCGACGCCGGGCCGAGCGAGAACTCCGCCCGGCTGCTCGACATACTCAAGGAGAAGCAGGTCCCCGCGACCTTCTTCCTGCTCGGCAAGCGGCACATCGACACGTATCCGGACCTGGTCAGGCGCATGGCCGCCGAGGGGCACGAGGTCGCCAGCCACACCTGGACGCACAAGATCCTCACGGACGCGGAACCGGACGAGATACGCGAGGAGCTGGAGCGCCCCAACAAGGAGATAGAGCGCCTGACCGGGCGGCGCCCCACGCTGATGCGCCCGCCGCAGGGCCGCACGGACGACACGGTGCACGGCATCTGCCGCGAGCTGGGGCTGGCGGAGGTGCTGTGGAGCGTGACCGCCAAGGACTACACGACGGACGACTCCGACCTCATCACCGAGCGGGTCCTGGACCAGTCGTCCCGGGACGGCATCATCCTGCTGCACGACATCTACGACGGCACGGTGCCCGCCGTGCCCGGGATCATCGACGCGCTCAAGAGGCGGGGCTACGTGTTCGTGACGGTGCCGCAACTGCTCGCGCCGGGCGAGGCCGTGCCGGGCGAGGTCTACCGCTAGGGGGCGTCGTCCGGATCAGGCCGCTCCAGGCAACGGTGCCTTGCGATCGACCCGAGCGGGGTCTGGTGCGTGCGGCTGCAAGGCGGAGGAGGGCGAAGTCGGGGCCCGGCAACCGACGCCAACGCCGCTGGGGGCACCTCCCACGCCTTCAGGGCAGTGGGGGAGAGCGTGCCGGACCCCGCGACCCCGGCAAGATCCGACGACACCCCCTGGGCCGCCTCCCCCGCCCGGGGACCTGCCGACGGGCGCAGCGGGGACGGCTCCCGCTGCCTACGATCGTCGCGTGGTCATCTTCTCGCTCGAACGCACCGCACCGCTCGCCCCGGACGAGGCATGGCGCCGGCTCACCGCATGGCACCGGCACGGCGACGCGGTGCCGCTGACCCGGGTCCGCGTGCCCACTCCCCCGCCCACCGGGGTGGGCACGGTGGTCGTCGCCCGCTCGGGGCTCGGCCCGTTCGCCTTCGACGACACGATGGAGGTGACCGTCTGGCAGCCCCCGCGGGACGGTGCGCCCGGCCGGTGCCGGCTGGAGAAGCGGGGCCGGCTGGTCAGGGGCTGGGCGGAGATCGAGGTCCGGCCGGGCCCCGGCGGGCGGGCGCGCGTCCTGTGGCGCGAGGAGCTGGACGTCCGCCTGCTGCCGTCCCTGTTCGACGGCGTGCTGGGCCGGTCGGGGCGGTACGTGTTCGGCAGGGCGGTGAACCGGCTGCTCAGACAGCCGTGACGGCTCGGAGGACCGTGACGGCTCGGAGGACCGTGACCGGTCGGGGCGCCGTGACCGGTCGGGGCGCCGTGACCGGTCGGGGCGCCGTAATGCTCAGTCAGCCGTGGCCGGCTCCGTCGGCCCTGACAGCTCAGACAGCCGTGACGGGATGCGTGCCGCTCGCGCCGAGGGAGCCGGTCCATCCGGCCGGGAGCGGGGCGTCCTCGTGATGGATCGGGGTGTGGGCGCCGGTCAGCGGGGCGCCGCTGCCACCGCGCCGGGCGGCGACGATCTCCGCCGCGATCGACAGGGCCGTCTCCTCAGGAGTACGGGCGCCGAGGTCCAGGCCGATGGGGGACCTGAGCCGGGCCAGCTCCGCGTCCGTCACGCCGGCCTCGCGCAGGCGCTCGTTGCGGTCCAGGTGGGTGCGGCGGGAGCCCATCGCCCCGACGTAGGCGACCGGCAGGCGCAGGGCGAGCGCGAGGAGCGGTACGTCGAACTTGGTCTCGTGGGTCAGGACGCACAGCACCGTACGGGCGTCGACGTCCGTGCGCCTCAGGTACTCGTGGGGCCACTCGACGACGACCTCGTCGGCGTCCGGGAAGCGGGCCCGCGTCGCGAAGACGGGGCGCGCGTCGCACACCGTCACGTGGTAACCGAGGAACGTGCCGGCACGGGCCAGCGCCGAGGCAAAGTCGATCGCCCCGAAGACGATCATGCGGGGAGCGGGCACGGAGGACTCGATCAGCAGCGTCAGGGGCGCTCCGCACCGCGAGCCCCGCTCCCCGATCTCCAGCGTGCCCGTACGGCCGGCGTTCAGGAAGGCACCCGCCTCGGCGGCCACCGTGCGGTCCAGGCCGGGGTGCGTGCCGAGGCCGCCGGTGCGGGAGCCGTCCGCCCGGACGGCCAGAGCGCGGCCCGTCAGCTCCGCCGGGCCGCGCACGATCCGCGCCAGCGCCGCCGCCTCCCCCCGCGAGGCGGCGGCGAGAGCTGCGGCGACGGCCGGGCGGGCGGGGTCGTCCGCCCGTACCGGCGTGACGAGGATGTCGATGACCCCGCCGCAGGTCAGACCCACGGCGAAGGCGTCCTCGTCGCTGTAGCCGAAGCGCTCCAGGACGGTTCGCCCGTCCTTCAGCGACTGCCGGCACAGCTCGTACACGGCCCCCTCCACACAGCCGCCGGAGACCGAGCCGATCACCGTGCCCTCGGCGTCCACCGCGAGGGCGGCGCCGGGCGGACGGGGGGCACTGCCGCCGACGGCCACGACGGTGGCCACGGCGACGTCGCGCCCCTGCTCGACCCACCGGTGGAGCTCTTCGGCGATGTCCAGCATGGTCGGTCTCCTTGCCCGCGGTGTTACGGAAGGGGTTCCCCCGGGAGCGGCTAGTGCACGCCCATCCAGCTCTCGATGGGGTTGAGGGCGAAGTAGACGACGAAGATCACCGTCAGTGCCCACATGAACGCGCCGATCTCCCTCGCCCTGCCCTGCGCGACCTTGATGGCGACGTAGGAGATGACGCCGGCCGCGACACCGGTGGTGATGGTGTAGGTGAACGGCATCAGGACGACGGTCAGGAAGACCGGGATCGCGGTGGCCCGGTCGGCCCAGTCCACGTGCCGCGCGTTCATCATCATCATGGCGCCGATGACGACGAGGGCGGCCGAGGCGACCTCCTGCGGCACCAGCGCGGTGATCGGGGTGAAGAAGAGGCAGGCCGCGAAGAACGCGCCGGTGACGACCGAGGCGAGGCCGGTGCGGGCGCCTTCCCCGACGCCGGTCGCGGACTCGACGAAGACGGTCTGGCCGGAGCCGCCCGCGACACCGCCGATGGCGCCGCCGGCACCGTCGATGAACAGCGCCTTCGACAGGCCCGGCATACGGCCCTTGTCGTCGGCGAGCTTGGCCTCGGTGCCGACGCCGATGATGGTGGCCATCGCGTCGAAGAACCCGGCCAGCACCAGCGTGAAGACGATCATGCCGACGGTCATCGCGCCGACGTCGCCCCAGCCGCCGAACTCCAGGTGGCCGAAGAGCGAGAAGTCGGGCATGGAGACGGCGCTGCCGTGCAGTTCCGGGGCGCCGTTGGCCCACTGCTCGGGGTCGATGACCCCGGTGGCGTTCAGCACCGCGGCGACGACGGTTCCGGTGACGATGCCGATCAGGATCGCGCCCGGGGTGTTGCGCGCCTGGAGCATGAAGATCAGCAGCAGGGTGCCGGCGAAGAGCAGGACCGGCCAGCCGGCGAGTTCACCGGCGGGACCGAGGGTGAGCGGGGTGGCCTTGCCCGGGTGGACGAAACCGCCCTTCACCAGGCCGATGATCGCGATGAACAGGCCGATGCCCATGGTGATGCCGTGCTTGAGGGCGAGCGGGATGGCGTTCATGATCATCTCGCGGAGCCCGGTGACCACGAGCAGCATGATGACCACGCCGTACATCACACACATGGCCATGGCCTGCCCCCAGGTCATCTGGGGAACGACCTGTCCGGCGATCACTCCGGACACCGAGAGCCCGGCGGCCAGGGCGAGCGGCACCTTGCCGACGAAGCCCATCAGGAGCGTGGTCACCGCCGCGGCGAGCGCCGTCGCGGTGATCAGGGCCTTCTGGCTCAGGGTGTCGCCCGCGACGTCCTCGCCGCCGAGCAGGATCGGGTTGAGCAGGACGATGTACGCCATCGCCATGAAGGTGGTGATGCCGCCGCGCACCTCACGCGCCACCGTGGAGCCACGGTGGGTTATGTGGAAGTAGCGGTCGAGCCAGGACCGGCCGGCCGGGACGCGGGAACCCGCGCCCGCGTCCTCGGCTGTGGTCTTGGGCTCGACTGACTGCTGGGTCATGGGGTCGTCTCCCAAGGTTCAGAGGGGCACCCGTGTCGACCGCTGGGGCGGCTACGGGATTTGGGACGTGCACGACCCGGGGGACGGCCCGAGACGAACGCATGGGTGGTGGTGCTCCGGGTCCCGCGAGCGAGCGGAATTCCGGATGTGCTCCGGGCGGCGCGGAGGGTGTGACGTTCCGTGCGCCGCCCGGAGGGTCTTGTCACGCCGTGCCGGTGAGGTGTTCCGGCCGTACCGGCGTGCGGTCCAGCGCCAGCCCGGTCGCGTTCCGGACGGCCGCGAGGACCGCCGGTGTGGACGACAGGGTGGGTGCCTCGCCGACGCCGCGCAGCCCGTACGGGGCGTGGTCGTCGGCGAGTTCGAGCACGTCGACGGGGATGGTCGGCGTGTCGAGGATCGTGGGGAGCAGGTAGTCCGTGAAGGACGGGTTCCTGACCCTGGCCGTCTTCGGGTCGACGACGATCTCCTCCATCACGGCGATGCCCAGGCCCTGGACGGTGCCGCCCTGGATCTGGCCGATGACGGAGAGCGGGTTGAGCGCCTTGCCGACGTCCTGGGCGCAGGCCAGTTCGATGACCTTGACCAGGCCGAGTTCGGTGTCGACCTCGACGACGGCGCGGTGCGCGGCGAAGGAGTACTGGACGTGGCCGTTGCCCTGGCCGGTGCGCAGGTCGAAGGGTTCGGTCGGCCGGTGCCGCCACTCCGCCTCGACCTCGACGGCCTCGCCCTCCAGGACGTCGACGAGGTCGGCGAGGACCTCCCCGCCGTCGGTGACGACCTTGCCGCCCTCCAGGAGCAGTTCGGCGGTGGCCCAGGCCGGGTGGTGGGTGCCGTACTTGCGGCGGCCGGTCTCCAGGACCTTCTCGCGGACCAGCTCGCAGGCGTTCTTCACGGCGCCGCCGGTGACGTACGTCTGCCGCGAGGCGGAGGTGGAGCCGGCCGAGCCCACCTGCGTGTCGGCGGGCTGGATGGTGACCTGTGTGACGCCCAGCTCGGTGCGGGCGATCTGCGCGTGGACGGTGACGCCGCCCTGGCCGACCTCCGCCATCGCCGTGTGCACGGTGGCGACGGGCCGGCCGCCGACGACCTCCATGCGGACCTTGGCGGTGGAGTAGTCGTCGAAGCCCTCGGAGAAGCCGACGTTCTTGATGCCGACCGCGTAGCCGACGCCCCGGACGACGCCCTCGCCGTGCGTGGTGTTGGACAGCCCGCCGGGCAGCTGACGGACGTCGGCGCCCTCGCTGGACTCCCACTGGCGTTCCGGCGGCATGGGCATCGCCTTGACGCGGCGCAGGAGTTCGGCGACCGGGGCCGGGGAGTCGACCGGCTGGCCGGTGGGCATGACCGTGCCCTGCTCCATGGCGTTGATCCGGCGGAACTCCACGGGGTCCATGCCGAGTTCCGCGGCCAGCTTGTCCATCTGCGCCTCGTAGGCGAAGCAGGCCTGGACCGCGCCGAAGCCGCGCATGGCGCCGCAGGGCGGGTTGTTGGTGTAGAGGGCGAGGGCCTCGATGTCGACGTCGTCGATCACGTACGGGCCGGCGGACAGCGAGGAGGCGTTGCCGACGACGGCCGGGGAGGCGGAGGCGTAGGCACCGCCGTCCAGGACGATCCGGCACTTCATGTGCGTGAGCTTGCCGTCCCTGGTGGCGCCGTGCTCGTAGTGCAGCCGGGCGGGGTGGCGGTGCACGTGCCCGAAGAAGGACTCGAAGCGGTTGTAGACGATCTTGACCGGCTTGCCGGTGCGCATCGCCAGGAGGCAGGCGTGGATCTGCATGGAGAGGTCCTCGCGCCCGCCGAACGCGCCGCCGACGCCCGACAGCGTCATGCGCACCTTCTTCTCGGGCAGGCCGAGGACCGGGGCGATCTGGCGCAGGTCGGAGTGCAGCCACTGGGTGGCGATGTACAGGTCGACGCCGCCGTCCTCGGCGGGCACCGCGAGGCCGGACTCCGGGCCGAGGAACGCCTGGTCCTGCATGCCGAACCAGTAGTCCCCCTCGACGATCACGTCGGCCCGCCGGGCGGCCGCGTCGGCGTCGCCGCGGACGATCGGCTGGCGGTGCAGGATGTTCGGGTGCGGGACGTGGCCGATGTGGTGGTCGTCGCGGTTCTCGTGGACGAGGACCGCGTCCGGGGCGGTCGCGGAGGCCTCGTCGGTGATGACCGGCAGCTCCCGGTACTCGACCTTGATCTTGGCGGCGGCGCGGCGCGCGGTCTCCGGGTGGTCGGCGGCGACGATCGCCACCGGCTCGCCGTGGTGGCGCACCTTGCCGTGGGCGAGGACCGGGGTGTCCCGGATCTCCAGGCCGTAGGTGCGCACGTCCGTCGGCAGGTCGTCGTAGGTCATGACCGCGTGGACGCCGGGCTGGGCGAGGGCCTCGCCGGTGTCGATGGAGACGATCTCGGCGTGGGCGACCGGGGAGCGCAGGATCTGGCCCCAGAGCATGTCCTCGTGCCACATGTCGGACGAGTACGCGAACTCGCCGGTGACCTTGAGAATGCCGTCCGGGCGGAGCGTGGACTCGCCGATGCCGCCCTTGGTCCCCGAACCCTGGGTGATCCCGGTGGGTGCGCCGTTGGCAGCCATGCTCACACCCCCTCGGACCGGCGGGCGGCCGCCAGGCGGACCGCGTCCATGATCTTCTCGTAGCCCGTGCAGCGGCACAGGTTGCCCGACAGTGCCTCGCGGATGTCCGCGTCGGTCGGGTTCGGGTTGCGCTCCAGCATCTCGTCGGCGGCGACCAGCAGCCCCGGCGTGCAGAAGCCGCACTGGACGGCACCGGCGTCGACGAACGCCTGCTGGATCGGGGCCAGCTCCGTTCCCTCGCCGGTCTGCGAGTCGGTGCCCTGCGCCCGCCACCGCTTGGCCTCGTCGAGTGTCGTGCCCGTGCCGGCGCCCTCTCCACGGCCCTCGGCCCGCTGCCGGGCGAAGTCCGCCAGCCCCTCGACGGTGACGACCTCGCGGCCCTCGGCCTGACCGGCCGCGACCAGGCAGGCGCACACCGGCACGCCGTCCAGGCGGACCGTGCAGGAGCCGCACTCGCCCTGCTCGCAGGCGTTCTTGGACCCGGGCAGGCCGAGCCGCTCGCGCAGCACGTAGAGCAGGGACTCGCCCTCCCACACGTCGTCGGCCTCCAGCGCACGTCCGTTGACCGTGAAGTTGACGCGCATCACGCGGCTCCCTCCGTGGTGCGGCGGGCGTCGCGGTACGCCTCCCAGGTCCAGGTGAGGGTCCGGCGGGCCATGACGCCGACCGCGTGCCGGCGGTAGCTCGCGGTGCCCCGTACGTCGTCGATCGGGTTGCAGGCGGCGGCGCACAGGTCCGCGAACTGCTTGACGGCCGACGGCGTGATGATCTTTCCGTTGTCCCAGAAGCCGCCCTCGTCGAGCGCCGCGTTCAGGAAGTCCTCGGCGGCCTTCGCCCGCACCGGGGTGGGCGCCGCCGAGCCGATGCCGGTGCGGACCGTGCGGGTTTCGGGGTGCAGGGCCAGGCCGAACGCGCACACGGCGATGACCATCGCGTTGCGGGTGCCGACCTTGGAGAACTGCTGCGGGCCGCCGGCCTTCTCGATGTGCACGGCGCGGATCAGCTCGTCGGGCTCCAGCGCGTTGCGCTTCACGCCGGTGTAGAACGCGTCGATCGGGATGCGGCGGGCGCCGCGCACCGACTCGACCTCGACCTCGGCACCGGCGGCGAGCAGCGCGGGGTGGGCGTCGCCGGCCGGGGAGGCGGTGCCGAGGTTCCCGCCCACGCCGCCGCGGTTACGGATCTGCGGGGAGGCGACCGTGTGCGAGGCGAGGGCGAGACCCGGCAGCTCGGTGCTCAGGTTCTCCATGATCTTCGTATAGGGCACGGAGGCACCGAGCCGTACGGAACCCTCCTGGACCTCCCATTCGGTCAGGTCGCCGATGCGGTTCAGGTCCATGAGGTACTCGGGCCGGCGGTGGTCGAAGTTGATCTCGACCATCACGTCGGTGCCACCCGCAAGCGGCACAGCGGTGGGGTGCTCCGCCTTGGCGGCGAGCGCCTCCTCCCAACTGGCGGGGCGAAGGAAGTCCATGGCCGGCTCTCTTCATCGTCTTGGGGGGCGTACGGGTTTGAGCCATTCCGTAGGTGGCGGGCCCGGTTCGTTCATGTGCTGTTCACGTGGAGTGGGCTCAGTACACCGCCCGGTGCTCCACCTGGGTCAGTCGCAGAAACCATGAAGGAGTTGGCTGGCCACGGCAGGCATCTTGTAGATTCGTATGAACGGGGGTCCTCACCAACCTCCTCGTCTTCCTCTGGAAACGGGCGAAACAGCCGCGTGACCTGGAACACAGCTCGGAAGCGGGCGAGCGGCGCTCGCCGGCCCGCCGACCGGCCCCTTGGCCCGGACCCACCACGATCAAGCGAACATTTCGAGACGAAAGAACGGCGGCGACGAGAATGCGGCTGCGCGCACTGCTGGACACCGACGCGCTGGGCCTCAAGCTGCTCGGCGGCGAGGACGAGCTGGACCGCTCCGTCCGGGGCGTGATGACCACCGACCTGCGGGATCCCAGCCGCTATCTCTCCGGCGGGGAGCTGGTCCTCACCGGTCTGGCCTGGCGCCGGGACGCCGCCGACTCCGAGCCGTTCGTCCGGATCCTGGTGCAGGCCGGAGTGGCGGCCCTCGCCGCCGGTGAGGCGGAGCTCGGAAGCGTGCCGGAGGACCTCGTGGTGGCGTGCGCACGGCACCGGCTGCCGCTGTTCGCGGTGCACGAGTCGGTGGCGTTCGCGACCGTCACCGAGCACGTCGTCCGCCAGGTGTCCGGCGAGCGGGCCGGGGACCTGGCCGCCGTGGTGGACCGGCACCGGCGGATGATGACCTCCGGGCCGGCGGGCGGCGGCCCGGACGTGGTCCTCGACCTGCTCGGCTCCGACCTCGACCTGCGGGCCTGGGTGCTGTCCCCGACCGGGCGGCCGGTCGCCGGGCCGGAGGACTCGGGTCCGGTGCTGCCCGCCGAGGTGTGCGCGAAGCTGGCGGCGGAGCACCTGGCCGCGACCCGCGCGGGCCGCCGGGCACCGCATCGGGTGACGGTCGCCGGGACGACGTACAGCCTCTTCCCGGTCCGCAGCACCGGCCGTGCCCCGCAGGCCGCGCGGGACGTGCGCGAGAGCGTGCTGTCCGACTGGCTGCTGGTCGTGGAGGCGGACGCCGGGGAGTGGGCCGAGGAGCGGCTCGACCTGCTGCACGGCGTCACCCAGCTGATAGCGGTCGAACGCGACCGGCGGGACGCGGCACGCACGGTGCGGCGGCGGCTCGCGCAGGAGGTGCTGGAGCTGGTGCAGACGGGCGCGGCGCCCGCCGAGATCGCGGCCCGGCTGCGGGTCGCGGCGCCCGTGCTGCTGCCGGGTCTCGGCGCGGCCCCGCACTGGCAGGTCGTCGTGGCCCGCGTCGAGTGGGAGGACGGCGAGGTCGAGGACGGACCGGTCGCCCAGCGGCTCCTGGAGGAGATCCTCGTCGACCCGATGGCGGCGGGCCCCGAGCCCTCCGACCGCATCGCCGTGGCGCACACCGGCGAGGAGGCCATCGCGCTGGTGCCGCTGCCCGCGGTCTCCAGCGAGCACGACGGGTCCGAGGCCGGGATCCTCGCCGACGCGCTGCTGACGTCCGTGCGGGACCCGCTGTCGGCCGGGCTGGACGGCGACGGGCGCCTCACGCTCGGCGTCAGCGCGGCCGTCCACTCGGCGGAGGGGCTGCGCGGGGCGCTGGAGGAGGCCCGGCACGCGCGGCGGGTCGCCGCGGCCCGGCCCGGCCGGGTGTGCGCGGCGGGCCACCAGGAACTGGCCTCGCACGTGCTGTTGCTCCCGTTCGTCCCGGACGACGTGCGCCGGGCCTTCACGGCCCGGCTGCTGGACCCGCTGCGGGACTACGACCGCCGCCACCGCGCCGAGCTGATCCCGACGCTGGAGGCGTTCCTCGACAGCGACGGCTCCTGGACGCGCTGCGCGACCCGGCTCCACCTGCACGTCAACACGCTGCGCTACCGCGTCGGGCGGATCGAGCAGTTGACGGGGCGTGACCTGTCGCGGCTGGAGGACAAGCTCGATTTCTTCCTGGCACTGCGCATGAGCTGAGACACGGCGGCCGAGGGGCCCAAACCTCGGCCGCCGAATCTCCCACCACTTTGTGAAATCTTTCACCCACCCCCTTGGCCGGGCCCCTGGATTCGTGCTGAGATGCGGCCACCACTCGACGGCTCGATGGCGTGCTTGGGGAGGGCGACGTGGCGCATTCCGCCATGGCTGGTTCTGGTTGGGGAACGACCGAGGGTGACGATCCGCTCCAGACCGCGGTGTGGCGGCTGCGCTCGCGCGCCTGCTGGGCCGACGCGGTGTCCCTGCTGCAGCCGGTCACCGCGGCCACCGCGCTGCAGCGGGCCTCGCTGCTCGTGGAGCGGTGCCTGTACACCGAGCAGGGCTGGGCCGAGGCGGAGGACGCGCTGCGCACCGCGGAGGCACTGGCCCACACCGACGACGAGCGCGGGGCCGCCGCCTGCGAGCGCGGGCAGCTCGCCTACGCCGCCACCGTGCACGGGGTGCGCGACCGGGCCGACGAGGCACGGGCCGCGCTCGGCCGGGCGGCGGCGCTGATCGCGCCGGGGGCGCGGGGGCGGGCGCTGCTGGACTTCCGGCGCGGGCTCGTCGCGGAGAACCTGACCCGCTCGCCGCAGGCCGCCCGCGCGGCGTACCGGCGGGCGCATGCCGGGGCGACCGCGCAGGGGGATCCGCTGCTCCAGTCGTCCACCTGGCGGCATCTGGCCGGACTCGCGCTCAGGGAGGGCGAGTTGGCGGACGCGCGGCACGGCTTCGCCGAGTCGCTCCGCATCCGCGAGGAGCTGGGGTACCTGGTCGGTACGGCCCCGGCGCTGGTGTCGCTCGCGGACGCGGAGTCGGAACCGGAGGCCTCACGGCTGCGGGAGGAGGCCCGCCGGCTGCTGCGCCTGCTCGGCGGCGTCCCCACCTGGCTGGCCCGCCGGCTGACCCCGCCGGCGGCGGGGGCGGCGACGGCCTGACGGGGGCGGCGGGCGGGCCGGCCGGCCGGAGGGGATCAGGGGGATCTGCTCCAGCGGGGCGACGTCGCCGCCCATGCCCTGTCCCACTCGGCGAGGTTGCGCCGGTGCAGCAGCAGGCCGGTGATGCCGTGCGCCGCGAGACCGGTGAGGGTGACGCCCAGGAAGGCGAGGATCGCCCAGCCCATCGCGCGGCTGCGGATCTGCCCGGCGTCCAGCGGCGGGTCGGTGATCCCGCCCGCCGTGTCCACCCAGACCAGGACGGTGCTGTCCGCGGGCAGCCCGGGCTCGACGTCGGCCCTGCCCGTTCTCGTCGCGCCGTCCGGCGCGGTGAAGCGGACCTCGACCGGGTAGCGGGTCTTCCGCGCCTCGTCCGACCCGGGTTCCGGGTGGCGCGGGGCGTCGTGGACGAGGACCGCGGGCACGTGGTCGCGACCGCGTTCCTGGTGCGCCGCGGCGTCGCGGTAGTGCCGGTACGCCGCGTCGCCGGCCGTGAACATCGCCGCCGGTGCCGCCGCCAGCACGGCGAACAGCAGTCCGAGGGCGATCCACGCCTGCGTCCGGTCGGTGCGCCGCCGCAAGGAGTTGCGGCGCCACCGCCACAGCAGCAGGTACGGGTGCTGTCGGGGCGCGGGGGCCGGAGGTGGCTGTGCTCGCGGTATGTCGCCGGCCACGGTGTGCCTCCTTCCAGGGTCCGGACAGACGGAGCGGGCGGCCGTGGGTGCCGGTGCCGGCCGCGGCGGCGGCGGGGGACGGGGGCGTCGCCGCCGCGGCCGGCACCGGGGGTGGGGCCGTGGTCAGTGGGGGCACCCCTCCGGTGGACCGGGGTCCGTGTCGGGGTCCGTGGCCGACGGGTGGGCGTGGGCGGCCTCCAGGAGCCTCGCGGCACCGCGGACCGCGGCGGTGTGCGGCGCCGGTACGGCCCGCAGGGGAGCGTGCAGCGTGTCGGTGAGACGGCAGGTGATCTCGGGACGCAGGGCTCCCCCGCCGGCCAGCAGGGGCCCCCGGCCCAGGGCGTCGACGGTCAGGGACGTCCGGTCCTGGCGCAGCATCGACGTCACCATGTCGACCACCGCCTCCGCGATCCGCGTCGCCGGGGTGGCGGCGTCCAGATCGTCGGTGCCCAGCGCGGTGCGGCGCGCGTCGAAGACGGCGCCGTCCACCAGCAGCACCACCTCGGTGAGACGGGCGCCGAGGTCCACCACCAGCAGCGGCCGGCACAGGTCCGCCCCGGCCGCCAGGGCGACGGCCCGCGCGCTGGGGACGGTCAGCACGCTGCGCGGCCGCAACACCTCCACCGCCGTACGCGCCTCGGTGCGGTAGGCGAACCCGTCCAGGACGGGCGCGGTCACCACGACCAGCGGGCGGGTGAAGCGGGGCAGGCGGTGGCCGAGCAGCCGGTCGAGCATCCGGGCCGTGCCCGGGGTGTCGACGATGGAGCCGCGCTGGATCGGGTACACCGCCCCGGCGCCGGGGAAGGTCACCGTCGGCACGTCGAGGATCATGCCCCGCCCGGCGATCCAGGCACGGGTGCGCGCGCTGCCCATGTCGAGGACGACGCCGCCGCACTGCCGGCACAGGGGCCACGGCCGGTGCCGGGGCAGGGCGGCACGGGTCCGCCGGACCGCGGTCATCGTCCGGCCTCCCGCACCTGCTGGCAGCGAGCGCAGTAGCGGGCCTGGGGGACGATCACCAGACGCTCGCGGGCAATGGGACGCCGGCACAGATGGCAGGAGCCGTAGCGGCCCTCGGCCATGCGGTCGAGCGCGGCCTCCACGTCGGCGAGGACCATGCGGGCGGAGGCCGCGAGCTGGCCCCGTACCTCGGCCTGCGCGGCGGAGCCCGGCGGACGCCGGCCGCCGGCGGGGGGCCGCGCGGTCGTGATCTGCCGCAGCTGCTCCTGCCGGAACAGCCGCTGTTCGAGGAGGCTGTCCCGGAGGGCGGCGAGGTCCTCGGGCGACAGACGCGTGTCGCGGTCGCCGATGGTCTGTTGGTTCACCACTTCACCCCTCAGCAGGGCGGGAGAGAAAGGCTGGACGGACGGTGCTCAGGCGGCGGCGCGGCGCTGGCAGGCGACGCAGTACCGCGTGTAGGGGAGGATCTCCAGGCGCTCGCCCGGCACGGGCTTGGCACAGCCCAGGCAGGTGCCGTAGGTGCCGTTCTCGACCCGTGCGAAGGCCTCCTCGATCTCCTTGAGCACCCGCTCGATGGCCGTCTTCTGCGCGGACATCAGCTGGTCGTCCTGGCCGTTCTCGCCGAGGGCCTGGAGCTGGGTCATACGGGTGTTGCGCGCGTGCTCGAGGCGCTGGCGGGCCTCGTGAGCGGTCAGCCGCTCGGGGCGGGGTTCGATGCGGGAGGCGTCGAGCGACACGGTGATTCCTTCTCTCGGACGTGCGGGGTCGTGGGGCGGGCCGCCGGGAGCACGGGAGTACGGCCCGCCGGCCGCGGGTGCGGCCGGTCGCCGGGGCCGCGGCGGGGGCCGGCGGCGCGACGACATCCCGGTCACCTCGACCCTGGCCGGACCGGCGGCGGATTCCCATCGGGCGCGGGCCCCATTTGCCCGGGGGCGGAGCATCCACTCCGCGGCCCGCGGAGGCGGCCGTATGGGTGCGGCGCTCCCTGGAAATGGGGGTCGGACCCCATCGACCCGGCGGGGCGGAAGGGGCAGGCTGGGCGCAGGCTCGGTCGTGACCAAGGGCCGCAGCTCCGACCGGGGTGCGCGATGACCGAAGGCAGAGGCTTGCCGCGTCGCAGAAGGAGGCGTCCCCCGTTGTCCCTGTTCTGGCGGATCTTCGGGCTCAACGCGGTGGTGCTGGGCTTTGCCACGGCGCTGCTGCTGTGGGCCCCGGTGACCGTCTCCGTACCGGTCCTGCTGACCGAGGCCGCCGTCCTGGTGGGCGGCATGGCCGTCATGCTGGTCGCCAACGGCGCGCTGCTGCGCTGGGGCCTGTCGCCGCTGGACCGGCTCACGAAGCTGATGACCACGGTCGACCTGCTGCGCCCCGGCCAGCGGCTCCCGGTGTCCGGCGGCGGTGAGGTCCCCGAGCTGATCCGCACCTTCAACGCCATGCTCGACCGCCTGGAGCACGAGCGTGCCACCAGCAGCGCCCGCGTCCTGCTCGCCCAGGAGGCGGAACGGCGCCGTATCGCGCAGGAGCTGCACGACGAGGTCGGGCAGAGCATGACCGCGATCCTGCTCGTGCTGGGGCGTGCGGCGGACGACGCCGACCAGCCGCTGCGCGACGAACTGCACCAGGCGCAGGAGATCACCCGGGAGAGCCTGGACGAGGTGCGCCGCCTGGTGCGCCGGCTGCGGCCCGGTGTCCTGGACGACCTCGGCCTGATCAGCGCGCTGACCTCGCTCACGCACGACTTCGCCACCCACACCGGCCTCAGGGTCGTCCGCCGCTTCGAGGCCGACCTGCCCGCCCTGGACCACGAGACGGAGCTGGTCCTCTACCGCGTCGCGCAGGAGAGCCTGACCAACGCCGCCCGCCACGCGGACGCCGAGCGCCTGGAGGTCGGCCTCGGCCGGGCCGACGGCGCGGTGGTGCTCACGATCACCGACGACGGCCGCGGCATCGAGGCGGCGTGCGAGGGCGCGGGGATCCGCGGCATGCGCGAACGAGCCCTGCTGATCGGGGCCGCCCTCGACATCACCTCGGCGCCCGGGGCCGGCACCCGGATCCGCCTCGCCGCCCCCGTACCCGCATCCAGGAAGCAGCCCTGACCATGTCCGACCCGTCCCTGCCCGCCCCGTCCGCTCCCGAGGCGACCGCGTCCGCACCGGCCGCGTCCGGGCCGCCCGCGCGTGACCCGTCCCGGATCCGCATCCTGCTCGCCGACGACCACGCGCTGGTACGCCGCGGTGTGCGCCTGATCCTCGACCGGGAGCCGGACCTCGAAGTGGTCGCGGAGGCCGGGGACGGCGCCGAGGCCATCGACATGGCCCGCGCCCGTGCCGTGGATCTCGCGGTGCTGGACATCGCGATGCCCCGGCTGACCGGTCTGCAGGCGGCCCGGGAGCTGTCGGCGCTGAAACCGGGCCTGCGCATCCTGATGCTGACGATGCACGACAACGAGCAGTACCTGTTCCAGGCGCTGAAGTCGGGCGCCTGCGGATACGTGCTGAAGTCCGTCGCCGACCGGGACCTGGTCGCCGCCTGCCGGGCCGCGATGCGCGACGAGCCGTTCCTCTACCCCGGCGCGGTCACGGCCCTGATCCGCAACTACCTCGACCGGGTCCGGCACGGCGAGGAGACCGCCGGCCACGTCCTCACCCCCCGCGAGGAGGAGGTCCTCAAGCTCGTCGCCGAGGGCCATTCGTCGAAGGAGATCGCCGAGATCCTCTTCATCAGCGTCAAGACCGTCCAGCGGCACCGGGCGAACCTGCTGCAGAAGCTCGGCCTGCGCGACCGGCTGGAGCTGACCCGGTACGCCATCCGGGCCGGCCTCATCGAACCCTGACCCCTCTCCCCCCTCCCCCGGACCGCCCGGGGCTCTGGTCGCCCACTCCCCGGCCGGAGCCCCGGGCTCACCCCCGCGCACCCACCACGAAAGGGGACGGCGCATGCGCCGCGCGCCCTGGGCCCGCCACCCGGACGATTCGGGGTACGCGGGGTCCGGCGTGCGCCTGACCGGCCGTCCGGCGCCCGAGGCCGACGCCGGCCCTGCCACGCCCCGGCTGCGGGCCGTCGTGCCTCCCCCGGTGCCTGAACGGCCGGGGAGGTACCCCGAGGGGCGGCACGGGCGGGCGGTGGGGGTCCCCCCGCGCGAGCGCAGCCGAGCGTGGGGGAGGCACCCCGGCAGCGCCGGCGAGGCACCCCGGCCCGCCCCACGGCCGGCCCGCCGGCACGACCCGTCCCCGGACGACCGCCGCGGGCCCCGACGCCACTCCCCCGGCCGGTCCGGTGGGCGGGTCCTCCGGACGGACCCGGGCACCGCAGGCCGACGGCTCGGGACGGCGGTCACCGTACTGCTGGCCGTCCTGCTGGCCCTGGTCCCGGCGTGGCCCGCGCCCGGGGCGCGCGTCGCACCCGGCGGACCGCTCCCGGGCCACTCCGTCACGGCGGTCCCCCGCCCGGACGCCGGCTTCCACGCCGACGACGGCTGCCCGAGCCCCTGCGCCACCCACGCCAGGCCGCGCCTCGACCCCCTCGGCGAGCGCGCCCCGGCGCCGGGCCACCTCGCCGTCACGGCGCACGGGACCGGTGTCGTCCCGGCCGCCCACGGGCGGCACGACCCGACGACGCGCCGCACCCCGCCCGTCTCCCCCGGCCGCACGGGCCACGACCGCGGGCGGGCGCCTCCCGCGCCTCCCGGCACCTGACGATCCGCCCTTCTCCTTCCTTCTTCCGCCGCGGCCGTGCCGGCCGCCGCCGCGGCGTGCCTGCCGGAGGCCCGTGTGAAGCGTTCACGTCCCCGTACCCGTCCCCGACCCCGTTCCCGCTCGCAGTCCCGGGCGCTGCGCCTGCGCGCGCTGGTCGCCCTGGCCGTGATGGCCGCCGCGGTGGCCGTCGCCCTGACCGTGCCGGTGCGCCTCGGACTCGATCTGCGCGGCGGCACCCAGATCGTGCTGGAGACCAGATCCACGTCCACCACCGAGGCCGGCCGCGAGGCCACCGACCGCACCGTGGAGGTGCTGCGCGGCCGGATCGACGCGCTGGGCGTCGCCGAGCCGACCATCGTCCGCTCCGGCGACGACCGCGTCGTCGTCGAGCTCCCGGGCGTGCAGGACCCGAAGAAGGCGGCCGACGTGCTGGGCCGCACCGCTCAGCTCACCGTCCACCCGGTGCTCGGCACCGCCGGGACGCCGGGAGACCCCGCCGAGCCGCCCGCCGGCACGTCGCGGGAGCGCGTCCTGCCGGACGAGTCCGGCCAGTCGCTGCGGCTGGCGACGGCCGCCCTGACCGGTCAGGACGTCCAGGGCGCCGAGGCCCGTTTCGACCAGCAGAACGGCGCCGGCTGGCACGTCACCGTGGACTTCGAGGACCAGGGCAGCGACCGGTGGGCCCGGGTGACCGGCGAGGCCGCCTGCCACCCGGCCGGCGACCCGCAGCGCCGCGTCGCCATCGTGCTCGACGACAAGATCATCTCCTCGCCGCAGGTCGACCCCTCGGTGGCCTGCGGGGCGGGCATCTCCGGCGGCTCCACGCAGATCACCGGCTCCTTCGACGACGCCGAGGCCCGTGAGCTGGCCCTGCTCGTCGAGGGCGGCGCCCTGCCCGTGCCGGTGGAGACCGTGGAGCAGCGCACCATCGGCGCCACCCTGGGTGACGAGGCCATCGCGGCCGGCGCCCGGGCCGCCGTCATCGGCACCGCGCTGACCGCGCTGTTCATCGTCGTCGTCTACCGGCTCATGGGCGCCCTCGCCACCGTCGCCCTGCTCTGCTACGGCGTCATCTCCTACGCGGCCCTGGCCGCGGTCGGCGCGACGCTGACCCTGCCGGGACTGGCCGGCTTCGTCCTGGCGATCGGCATGGCGGTGGACGCCAACGTCCTGGTGTTCGAACGGGCGCAGGAGGAACAGGCCCTGCGCACCCGTCCCAGTACGCGTTCGGCGCTGACGACCGGCTTCCGCAGCGCCTTCAGCGCGATCGCCGACTCCAACATCACCACGCTGATCGCCGCCGCCCTGCTGTTCTTCCTGGCCTCCGGTCCGGTGAAGGGCTTCGGCGTCACCCTGGGCATCGGTGTCCTCGCCTCCATGGTCAGCGCCCTGGTGATCACCCGGGTGCTCGCCGAGTTCGCCGCCGGCCGCCCGTCGGTCTTCCGCCGCCCGCACCTCACCGGCATCTTCACCACCGGCCCGGTCCGTGACGCCCTGCTGCGGCGCGACCCCCACCTGATGCGCCGGCCGCGCCGCTGGCTGGCCGCCTCCGGCATCGTCCTGGTGCTGGCCGGCTCGGGCATCGTGGTCCGCGGCCTCGACTTCGGCATCGAGTTCACCGGCGGACGGCTCATCGAGTACTCCACGGCGACCGAGGTCGATCCCGACCGGGCCCGCACCGCGCTCGCCGACGCGGGCTTCCCGCGCGCGGTCGTGCAGTCCTCCGGCGACGACGGCCTCACGGTGCGCACCGAGGAACTGACCGACGCGGAGGCGGCCACCGTCACCGGGACGATCGCCGGGCTCGGCGGCGAGACGGAGAAGGTCCGCGACGAGCTGATCGGCCCCAGCCTCGGCGCGGAGCTGCGCCGGGACGCCCTCGTCGCCCTCGGCCTGGCCCTCGGCGCCCAGCTCCTGTATCTGGCCGCCCGTTTCCGGTGGCTGTTCGGTACCGCGGCCGTGGGCGCGCTGGCGCACGACGTGATCATCCTGGTCGGGGTGTTCGCCTGGCTCGGCAAGCCCTTCGACGGGGTCTTCCTGGCGGCCCTGCTGACCGTCATCGGCTACTCGGTCAACGACTCGGTGGTCCTGTTCGACCGTATCCGGGAGCTGCTCGGCAAGGACGGCAGGACGCCGTTCGCCCGGCTCACCGACCGGGCGATCCTGCAGACGCTGCCGCGCACGGTCAACACCGGGATGGGCGCGGTGCTGATCCTCGCCTCGCTGGCGGTCCTCGCCCGGGACTCGCTCACCGATTTCGCCGTCGCCCTGCTCATCGGTGTGGTGGTCGGCACCTACTCGTCGGTGTTCACCGCCGCCCCGCTCGCCGTCGAGCTGCACGGCCGCGACGCCGGGCGGCGGGCCCCGCGCCGCCCGGACGGGGCCCGCGGGAAGCCGGCGGCACGGCAGCGGTCTGGGGAGCGCGAGCCCGGACAGGTGCCGCAGGAGGTCCCCCAGGGCCGGTGAGGGCCGGGCGGGCGGCACCGGCCCGTCAGGTGGCGGCGTAGTGATCCGCCACCAGCGCCCGTACCACGTCCTGGTCGCCGGCGATCAGCGCGTCCAGCAGGGCCGTGTGCTCGTGCGCGTCGGCGATCAGGTCGGCCCGTCCCCGCGTCGCGGGGGCGCCGGCCGGCGGCCACTGCGCACGGCGGTGCAGGTCGCCGGCGACCCGTACGAGCTGGTCGTTGCCGGCGAGCGCGAGCACCTCGCGGTGGAAGGCGCGGTCGGACTCGGCGTATGTCGCCGGGCAGCCTGAGGACGCGGCCCGGACGGTGGCCTCGGCGACGGGGCGCAGCCGGGCCCAGCGTTCGGCGGGCACCGTGCGGGCCAGCCGCAGCAGCACCGGCACCTCGATCAGGGCGCGGACCTCGGCGAGCTCGGCGAGTTCCCGGGCGTCCCGCTCGACGACGCGGAAGCCGCGGTTGGGGACGACCTCGACGGCGCCCTCCAGGGCGAGCTGCTGCATCGCCTCGCGTACGGGGGTGGCGGAGACACCGAAGCGTTCGCCGAGCACGGGCGCCGAGTACACCTCGCCGGGGCGCAGCTCTCCGGCGACCAGTGCGGTGCGCAGGGCGTCGAGGACCTGCCCGCGCACGGAGGACCGCCGCACCAGGGCGCGGGGGGCGTCGAGCGGCCGTTCACCGTGCGTGTGCTCGCCGCGCACGACGCCGGCCCGGTCCGGCCCACCGCCCCGCTCCCGGTCCGCCGCACCGGGCTGAACCGGCACCCGGGCCCGCCTCGCGGCGCCCGTGCGCGGGCCGTCCGTCCCGGCGGAGCCCTGCGCGCCCTGCTTCACGGGGGTCCTCCTCAGGGACGTATCGGTGGTCGGGGTCGTGACGGTGGGGTGCCGTCCGGTCCGTCACACACCATAAGGGCTCGACCCTCCGCTTCCCCTGCCGGAGATCTTGAGTAAGGTAAGGCTTACCTCAAGCAATCCGTCGCCCTGATGTGGATCGGTGGTCCCGCATGCCTGTCTCCCACCCGGCCGTCGCGGACTCCTACGCGCGCCTGTCCGAGGTTCTGCCGGGGCTGGGCGTCACGGTGCCGGACTCCGGGGAGGAGCTGCCCGCCGGGGGCGGCTGGGTCGCCGCCGCCTCGCTCGCCGCGGGCGGGGCGGAGCTGGACGCCTTCCTCGCCTGGGACGACGCCCAGGTGGTGCGGGACTACGGGCAGCGCGCCCGGCCGGACGTGATCGCGAGCTTCGGTCTGCACCGGTACGCCTGGCCGGCCTGCCTGCTGATCACGGTGCCCTGGTTCCTCCACCGCAGGGTGCCGCGCTACCCGGCCGGCCACGTCGCCTACGACCGCACGGCCGCGGGACTGCCGCTGGGCCGCATGGCCGCGCGGCCCAGCGGCTTCGCGTGCCTGCCCGGCGACCCCGCCGCCGCGCTGCCCGGCGCCCGGGTGGTCACCGACGAGGAGGCGCTGCGGGCCGAGGTGAGGGCCGCGGTCGCCGAGCACCTGGAACCGGTGCTGGCCGGCTTCGGGCCGCGGATGCGCCGGCGGGGGCGGGCCCTGTGGGGCATGGCGACCGACGAGGTCGTCGAGGGCCTGTGGTACGTCGCCCACCTCTTCGGCGAACAGGAGCGCGCCCGGCGGGAACTGGAACTGCTGCTGCCCGGGGCGACCAAGCCGTACGTCGGCAAGGCCGCGTTCCGGGAGCTGACCGGTCCGGACGGCGAGCCGCTGCACACCCGGGACCGGGCGAGCTGCTGCATGTTCTACACGCTGCGCCCCGAGGACACGTGCGCCACCTGCCCGCGCACCTGCGACGCGGACCGCGTCGACAAGCTGCTCGCCACCGCCGGTTGAGCCGCCCGCGGGTCCGGCCGCCCGGCGCCGCCCGCTAAGATCGTCCGGACCGGGGCCGCCCGCCGCCGGCGGCCTGTTTCACAACTTCCCCACGCGCCGCGGGAACTTTCCGCGGAACCACCCGTACGGGTATTCTTGTTCGAACTCAACTCCCGTCCCTCAAGCGGCAGTTCGAGCAGAACGCCGTCCCCGGGCATCCCCCCTCACTCCCTCGGCGGCCTCTTGCCCCGAAACCCCCTGAGGGCTGCCGGGTTTGGGCCACCATGGCGGGCGTTACGCCCTATCCCAAGGCAAGGGACCCCCAGATGAGATTGACCGACATATCGCTGAACTGGCTGCTTCCGGGCGCCGTACTGCTCCTGGGCATGCTGGCGGCGGTGGCGGTGCTCGCGCGCGGAAAGCGATCCTCGGGGAAGGACGCGGGCGCGGACGACTCGTGGGAGCGTGCCGAGGAGCGCCGCAGGCGCAAGGAGGCTCTCTACGGCACCTTCTCCTATGTGCTGCTCTTCTGCTGCGCCGCGGTCGCCGCGGCCCTCTCCTTCCACGGGCTGGTCGGCTTCGGCGAGCAGAACCTCGGCCTGAGCGACGGCTGGCAGTACCTGGTCCCGTTCGGGCTCGACGGGGCGGCGATGTTCTGCTCCGTGCTCGCGGTGCGCGAGGCCAGCCACGGTGACGCGGCACTCGGCTCCCGGATACTCGTGTGGGCGTTCGCCTTCGCGGCGGCCTGGTTCAACTGGGTGCACGCGCCCCGGGGCATCGGACACGCGGGCGCCCCGCACTTCTTCGCGGGCATGTCCCTGTCGGCGGCGGTGCTGTTCGACCGGGCCCTGAAGCAGACCCGCCGGGCCGCGCTGCGCGAGCAGGGTCTCGTGCCGCGTCCGCTGCCGCAGATCCGCATGGTCCGCTGGCTGCGGGCCCCCCGGGAGACCTACCGCGCCTGGTCGCTGATGCTCCTGGAGGGTGTGCGCAGCCTGGACGAGGCGGTCGAGGAGGTGCGCGACGACCGGCGCCAGAAGGAGGAGACCAAGCAGCGCCGGCGCGAGCAGGAGCGCCTGGAGCGGGCCCAGTTGAAGGCGATCAGCCGGGGCCACGGCCACCGGGGTCTCCCCGGCCGCGGCGGCCGGCAGGTCGAGGTGGACGTGCAGCAGGTCGAGCGCGGTTCGGACCGGGCCGCCGCCGCGGAGCCCGCCATATCCACGCCGGAGCAGCTGCCCGTACGCCAGCTTCCCTCGCTGCAGCCCGTGCGCACCGGAGCTGACCAGCACACCGTCGATCTCACCGCCGAGGACGACACCCAGGCCCTGCCGCGGCTGGACTCCCTGGAGCGCAAGCTCAAGGACCTGGAGCAGCAGTTCGGCTAGGGCGGCACGGCCGGGGCCACCCGCCGGGCCGCCGCACCGCCGCAGGGGCGTGACCGCGTGTCACGCCCCTGCGGCGTTCACGCGGCGTCCGCACCCAGCTCGAACCAGACGGACTTGCCCACGTCGTGCGACCGCACGCCCCACGCGTCCGCCAGGGACTGCACCAGGACCAGGCCCCGGCCGTGGGTGCTCTCGTCCGGTTCCGGGGCGCGCTGCCGGGGCAGCCGGGCCACTCGGTCCCGGACCTCCACCCGCAGCCCGCGCTCTGAGACCGTGGCGGTCAGCACCGCGTCGTCGTCGGTGTGGACGAGCGCGTTGGTGACGAGCTCGCTGGTGAGCAGCTCCGCGATCTCCGACCGACCGGGTTCGCCCCAGTGCCGCAGCAGCTCGCGCAGCGCCCGGCGGGCCTCGGGCACCGCCCGCAGATCCGCCCGGCCCAGTCTGCGCCTGAGCTGTGGCACCGCCTGCCTCTCCATGTCCCCCGTCCGCGTGCCGATGTCGATGTCCCTTCTACCTGTCGAACACGTTCACGGGGGATCCTTGCCCGATCGGGCCCCGGGCAGTCATGTCGAATGCCCGGCCAACGCCCGTTCGGCCACACGAGCGGTCGAACCGGCCGAAATCCGCCCCGGTCCGCGGCCCCGGCACGATCCGGACGACAGGCCTCAGGGCCGCGGCACGTTGCGCAGGTTCGAGCGGGCCATCTGGAGCATCCGGCCCACGCCGCCGTCCAGGACGATCTTCGAGGCGGACAGGGCGAACCCGGTGAGCATGTCGGCGCTGATCTTCGGCGGGATGGACAGGGCGTTGGGATCGGTGACGACGTCGACCAGGGCCGGGCCCTTGTGCTTGAAGGCCGCCTTCAGCGCCCCGGCCAGGTCCTTCGGCTTCTCCACCCGCACCCCGAAGGCACCGCAGGCCTCGGCCACGGCGGCGAAGTCCGGGTTGCGGTTGGCCACGCCGTGCGAGGGCAGGCCCGCCACCAGCATCTCCAGCTCGACCATGCCGAGGGAGGAGTTGTTGAACAGGACGACCTTCACCGGCAGGTCCTGCTGGACGAGGGTGAGGAAGTCGCCCATCAGCATGGTGAACCCGCCGTCGCCGGACATCGAGATCACCTGCCGTCGCCGGTCGGCGAGCTGGGCGCCGATCGCCATCGGCAGCGCGTTGGCCATCGAGCCGTGCGAGAAGGAACCGATGATGCGGCGACGGCCGTTGGGCGTGATGTACCGGGCCGCCCAGACGTTGCACATTCCGGTGTCGACGGTGAACACGGAGTCGCCGTCGGCGATGTCGTCCAGCACGGCGGCGACGTACTCGGGGTGGATCGGCACGTGCTTGTCGACCTTGCGGGTGTACGCCTTGACGACGCCCTCCAGCGCCTCCGCGTGCTTCTTGAGCATCCGGTCGAGGAAGCGGCGGTTCTTCTTCTCCTTCACCCGGGGGATCAGGCAGCGCAGGGTCTCCTTGGCGTCGCCCCACACCGCGAGGTCCAGCTTGGACCGCCGGCCGAGGTTCTCGGGCCGGACGTCGATCTGGGCGATCCGCACGTCGTCGGGCAGGAAGGCGTTGTACGGGAAGTCCGTGCCGAGCAGGATCAGCAGGTCGCACTCGTGGGTGGCCTCGTAGGCGGCGCCGTAGCCGAGCAGTCCGCTCATGCCGACGTCGTACGGGTTGTCGTACTGGATCCACTCCTTGCCGCGCAGTGCGTGCCCCACCGGCGACTTGATCTTCCCGGCGAACTCCATGACCTCGGCGTGCGCGCCCGCCGTGCCGCTGCCGCAGAACAGGGTGACCTTGTCGGCGCCGTCGATCAGCCGCACCAGCTTGTCGATCTCCTCGTCGCCCGGGCGGACGGTCGGCCGGGAGGTGACCAGGGCGGTCTCGGCGGCCTTCTCCGGGGCGGGCTCTCCGGCGATGTCACCGGGCAGGGAGACCACGCTGACGCCGGAGCGGCCGATCGCGTGCTGGATCGCGGTGTTGAGCAGCCGGGGCATCTGCCGGGAACTGGAAATCAGCTCGCAGTAGTGACTGCACTCGCGGAACAGTTGTTCGGGGTGGGTCTCCTGGAAGTAACCGAGGCCGATCTCGCTGGACGGGATCTGCGAGGCGAGGGCGAGCACCGGGGCCATGGAGCGGTGGGCGTCGTACAGCCCGTTGATGAGGTGGAGGTTGCCGGGGCCGCAGGAGCCGGCGCAGGCGGTCAGCTTCCCGGTGATCTGGGCCTCCGCGCCGGCGGCGAAGGCGGCGGTCTCCTCGTGCCGCACGTGCACCCAGTCGATGCCGGGGTGGCGGCGCACCGCGTCCACGATCGGGTTGAGGCTGTCGCCCACGACTCCGTAGAGGCGTTCCACTCCGGCACGGGTGAGGATGTCGACGAACTGTTCCGCGACGTTCTGTTTGGCCATGGGTCCATGGAGGCACAGCGCGCGGTGTCACGCCTCCCAAACGGCGGCGGCCGTACGGTCGTCGGCGTAGCCCTTGACCCGGACCCCGCTGTCGGCGAGGAACTCGGCGAGGCCGGGCGGCTCGGCGTCGGCCCATCGCCGCGCGAGGAGTTCGCCCAGCTCCCGCTCGCCGAGCAGCGGCTCGGCCAGGCCCGCGCTGCACATCAGCAGCACGTCACCCGGGCGGGCTACGGAGGCGCGGAAGCGGAACGGCTCGCGGGACGGCTCGTCGGGCGGTCCGGCGTACGGGCCGGGCGGCGTGGTGATGCCCAGGTCCATGGTGAGCCGGTCGCCCTCGGGTGTCTCGCCCGGCGGGGAGCCGAAGCCGACGACGGGCTCGCCGGTGATGTCGCCGGAGCGCGGTTCGAGGTCCTGCCAGGCGCCGTCCCGCAGGCGGAACAGTCCGCCCGCGCCGACGCCGAAGAACACGCGGGTGCGGCACTCGGGGGCGGCGGGCAGCAGCAGGCAGCGCAGGGTGGCCGCGTAGGCGTGCGGGGCGAGGCCCTGTTCGGCGGCCTCGGCCCGGAGCCGGCCGAGGCTGCGGTCGGTGAGACGGTGCAGGCCGGACTTGAGGTCGCCGCGCCGGGCGGCGCGCAGGTCCTCGGCGAGCCGGGCGTGGCTGCGGCCCACGGCCCGGCCGATCCACCGGCAGACCTGGGCGGCGGCCCGGTGCGTCCCGGCCGTCCCGCGGGCGCCGGTCGCCATCGCCACCAGGACCAGGGCCTGCTCGCCGGCGCCGAACCGGGCGACGAGCAGGGCGTCGCGGCGCGGGTCGCCTCGGTAGCGCGCGGAGTCGCCCCGCACGGAGGCGGCCCGCAGCGTGCAGGTCCCGTACCGGGCACCCTCCAGCACGGTGTCCGCCACCAGACCGTCCAGCGCGTCGGGTTCGGCGGGCGGCAGCGCGGTGGGCTCGGCGTCGTAGGTGGGCGGTCCGGAGCCCACGTAGTCACGGGCGGCCGCACCCGCACCGGCCACGTCGCCGCGGGGCGGCGGCTCCGGCACCGGCGCCTGCGGCCGTGGCTGGGGTGGCTCCTGCGGCTGCGGCGAGGGGAGGAACGACGGTGGAGGCGGCGGCAGAGCGGAGGCGACAGCCGGGGGCGGGGGCGGCGGCGCGGAGCCGGAGAGCGGCGACGGCGGCGAAGCTGAGCCGGAAGGCGGAGGCGGCGGCGAAGCTGAGCCGGAAGGCGGAGGCGGCGAAGCTGAGCCGGAGGACCCGGACGGCGGAGCTGAGCCGGAAGGCGGGGGCGCCGGCACGGAGCCGGAGGACGCGGACGGCGAAGCAGAGCCGGAAGGCGGGGGCGCCGGCACGGAGCCGGAGGACGCGGACGGCGGCGCTGAGCCGGAGGGCGGGGGCGGGGGCGTGGGTGGGGCCGGGTCGGGGGGTATGGGCCGGGCGGGCGGTTCCGTGCGGGCCCGCTCTCCGGCCCCGTCGGTCCGCCGGGTCCCGCCGGGCGGGAAGGTCACCGGCCCGCCCGGCCCACCGGACGGCGGCTCCCAGGACGCACGCGGCAACGGCGCCCCGGGCGGGTCCTGCGGCGTGTCGGCGGGGCGGGGCGGGGTCCCGTCCCCGTCCGCGGCGTCCGGTCGCCACGCGTCGTCGCCCGGCCGGGCATCGTCGCCGGGACGGGGGCCGGGGACGACCCGCTGTCCGCGGTGGCCGCGCTGTTCCGGGAGGGCCGGCGGCTCGGGTGCCGCCCACCAGGGGGGCCGCTCGTCGGGCGGGGGCCTGTCGGCCGGGGCGTCGTCCGGGCCGCCCACCGTGCCCGCCGCCGAGGCGAACCGGTCGTCCAGGGAATCGGGCGCGGCCGTCGGGCCGGTGTCGCCGGTGGAGTCGTCGTACAGCTGCCCCCACCAGTCGTCCTCGGGACCGGTGGGCCTTCCCCCCTGCTGGCTCATGTTCCTGATTGTCCACCGCGCGGGCCGGATGAAAACGGGGCATCCGGAAATTCCGCCGGGCCACGGGCACGTGGACGGCGTGTTCGAGTGACGGTGTCGAACGGTGTGGCGAGTGGGGTGGCCGGGCGGCCCCACCCCCCACGGGAGGACCGCCCGGCGACGCCACCTTGGCAGAGTGACCGACGGTACGGCGATGATGTTGCGAGGCGGGTTTGTGCCGTGGCCGGTTTCCGCCACGCGCGACACCGCGGACATTGGTGAACTTCGGGGAGGGGCGGCGCCTGATGCTGGGAGTGCTGGGGCTGGAGGACACGCAGGAGTCGGCCTACCGGGCGCTGGTGTCCGTGGGAGCGGCCGACGTGCCCGATCTGGCGCGGAGGCTGGCACTCGGCGAACAGGACACGGAGCGCGCGCTGCGGCGGCTCGAACAGAACGGGCTGGCGGCCCAGTCGTCGGCCCGGCCCGGCCGCTGGGTCGCCGCCCCGCCGGGCGTCGCGCTCGGCGCGCTGCTCACCCAGCAGCGGCACGAGCTGGAGAAGGCGGAGCTGGCGGCGGCGCTGCTGGCCGAGGAGTACCGGGCGGCGGCGGGCGAACCGGCGGTGCACGACCTGGTGGAGGTCGTGATCGGCGCCGCGGCGGTGGCACGCCGCTTCCTGCAGCTCCAGCTCGGCGCCGCCGAGGAGGTGTGCGCGCTGGTGACCGGCAAGCCGGTCGCCGTCACCGGCATGGAGAACGACGCGGAGGAGCAGGCCGCCGAGCGCGGGGTCCGCTACCGGGTGGTGGTCGAGCGGTCGGTGCTGGACCTGCCGACCGGCATCACCGAGCTGACCGCCGCGCTGGGCCGCGACGAGCAGGTGCGGGTGGTGGACCGGGTACCGACCAAGCTGGTGATCGCCGACCGGTCGCTCGCCCTGGTCCCGCTCACCGCGCACTCCGCGGAACCGGCCGCGCTGGTCGTGCACGCCAGCGGGCTGCTGGAGCTGCTGTCGGGCCTGTTCGACGCGGTGTGGCGGGAGGCGCTGCCGCTGCGGCTCGGCGCGTCGGGGGTGACCGAGCAGGGGCCGGACGGGCCCGACGGCACCGATCTGGAGATACTCTCCCTGCTGCTGGCCGGCCTGACGGACGCGAGCGTCGCCAAGCAGCTGGACCTGGGTCTGCGGACGGTGCAGCGCCGGGTCAAGCGGCTGATGGAGCTGACCGGGGTGACGACCAGGCTGCAGCTGGGCTGGCACACGTACGAGCGGGGCTGGGTGTCCCGGACCGGCTGACGGACGGGTGGGGCGGGGCCTCCGCGGAGTTCTGCGGACCGTGCGGACCTCATGCACCCTGGACAGATGGGAGCGTGGGACCTCCTGCTGTCCGGCCTGGTCGTCCTGCTCGGGCTGTGCGGCGTGCTGCTGCCCGGCATGCCGGGGTCCTGGCTGGTGTGGGCCGGGGTCCTGTGGTGGTCGCTGAAGGATCCGCAGCCCGTCTCGTGGTTCGTCCTGGTGGGTTCGACGGCCGTGCTGCTCGTGTCCCGGGCCGTGCGCTGGACGCTGCCGCCCCGGTCGCCGCGCTCGGACGCGATCACCCACCGCACGGCGGCGTACGCGGGCGCCGGGGCGTTCCTCGGCTTCGTGCTGGTCCCGGTGGTCGGGGCGGTCCCGGGCTTCATGGGCGGCATCTACCTGGCCGAACGGCTGCGCCTCGGCCGGCACGGCGAGGCGGTGGCGGCCCTGCGGACCGCGATGCGCTCGGGCGGCGCGAGCATGCTGACGGAGCTGTTCGCCTGCCTGCTGGTGACCGGGGCGTGGCTCGGGGCGGTGCTGGCCGGCTAGAGCCGCACGCCCTCCAGGGTCAGCAGCCGTGTCTTGCGTTCCAGGCCGCCCGCGTAGCCGGTCAGGGAGCCGTCGGAGCCGATCACGCGGTGGCAGGGGCGCAGGATCAGCAGCGGGTTGGCGCCGATCGCGCCGCCGACGGCGCGTACCGCGGGGCGGGAGGCACCGATGCGCGCGGCGATCTCGCCGTACGTCGTGGTCGCGCCGTAGGGGACGGCGTCCAGGGCCGCCCACACGCGCTCCCGGAAGGCGGTGCCCTCGGCGCGCAGCGGCAGCCGGAACTCCGACAGTTCCCCGACGAAGTAGGCGGCGAGCTGCGCCTCGGCCTCCCGGAAGGGCCCGGCGTCGTGCCGCCAGCCGTCCTGGACGACGCGGCCGCCCTTCTGCCCCGGCACGGACAGGGAGGTGAGCGCCCCGTCCTGGCCGGCGGTGAGGAGCAGCGTGCCGACGGGGCTGTCGAGCTCGCTCCAGTACGTCACGGAGGTGGTGGTCGTGGTGGTCATCGGTGCTGCTCCCACTCTCCTGCTGCGCGCAGGTGGTTCACGGCGTACGAGCGCCAGGGGCGCCAGGTGTCGGGCACGGCGGGCCCGGGCGGGGCGACGTCGGGGTCGCCGAGGGCACGGGTGCGGATGGCGGCGGCCGTACGGGCGTCCAGGCCGGGCAGGGCGAGCAGCGCCCGCTCGGCGTCGTCCCGGTCGGCGCCCGGGTCCAGGCGTACGGCACCGTCGGCGAGGGCGGCGGCGAGGGCGCCCGGGGTGCCGTGCGGTTCGGCGCCGGCGAGGACGGCCGGTTCGGGGAAGACGTGGGTCAGGCTGCCGCAGGGCGCGTCGAGTGCCTTGCCGTACCCGCGGACCAGCCGTTCGGCCTCCGCCCGCCCCACGAGGGCGCGTACGGCGAACTCGTCGGGGTCGGCGGCGCCCGGTGAGCGCAGCCCGGGGCGGGCGGCGACCAGCGGGGCGAGCACGGGGTCGGCGCCGAGCCGCTCGTCGACGGCGTACGGGTCGGCGTCGAGGTCGAACAGGCGCCGCAGCCGTTGCACGGAGGTGGTCAGGTCGCGCAGGTCGGTGAGGTGCAGGCGGGCGTCGAGCCAGCCGCCGCTGCCGGTCCCCGGCCGGCCCGGCCGTTCCTCGACGGCGACGATCCCGGTGCCGTAGGGCAGGCGCAGGGTGCGCCGGTAGACGCGGCGGCCGGGCGGTCCGCTCACCTCCTCGACGCCCGCGACCGCCTCCCGCTGGAGCAGGTCGAACACGGGTCCGGCCAGGTAGGGGCCGCGGTGGGCGAGCCGCAGGGGGATGCCGGCGGACGGGGTGGCCGCACGGCGGGAGGCCCGGTCGCGGGCCGGGGCGGCGGCGCGGACGTCGCTGGGGGTGGCCGCGTACACGGCCTTGATCGTCTCGTTGAACTGCCGGACGCTGGCGAAGCCGGACGCGAACGCGATCTCGGTGACCGGCAGGCCGGTGGTCTGGAGCAGGACGCGTGCGGTGTGCGCCCGCTGGGCGCGGGCGAGGGCCACCGGGCCGGCGCCGAGCTCGGCGGTGAGCTGGCGCTGCACCTGGCGGGCGCTGTAGCCGAGCCGGCCGGCGAGTCCGGTGACGCCCTCGCGGTCGACGACGCCGTCGCCGATGAGCCGCATGGCCCGGCCGACGACGTCGGCGCGCACGTTCCAGTCGGCCGAGCCCGGTACGGCGTCCGGGCGGCACCGCCGGCAGGCCCGGAAACCGGACCCCTGCGCGGCGGCGGCCGTGGCGAAGAAGCGGACGTTGCGCCGTTTGGGCGTGACCGCCGGGCAGCTGGGCCGGCAGTAGATGCCGGTGGTCTCCACGGCGAAGAAGAACGCCCCGTCGAACCGGGCGTCCCGGCTGCGGACGGCCTCGTACCTGCTGTCCTCGTGCTCGGCGGTGTGCATAGGCTTCTCGGTCACGCAGTCCAGTCTCCGCCGGCCCGGAGGTCCGGGCTGGCGGAAATCGGACATCGTGCCGGGGTGTGGGGGCGGCTACCGCATCCGGCCCCGCTTGGCCTCCATCGCCGCCTTCCCGACGGCGCCCCGGCGCTTCCACTCCTTGCGGATCTCGGCGCGCAGCCGGGCGTCGGTCTTGGCGACGATGCGCTGGTTCTCCCGCATGAGCTTGCGGTAGCTCTCCAGCCGCCGCTCGGGCAGCTCGCCGCCGTCGATGGCGGCGAGGACGGCGCAGCCCGGCTCGCTCTCGTGGGCGCAGTCGTGGAACCGGCACCGTCGCGCCAGCTCCTCGATCTCGGCGAAGACCTGTCCGACGCCGTTGCCCGCGTCCCACAGCCCCACGCCCCGCAGCCCGGGCGTGTCGATCAGCACTCCCCCGCCGGGCAGGGCGAGCAGGTTGCGGGTGGTGGTGGTGTGGCGGCCCTTGCCGTCGACGTCCCGGATGGCCTGGACGCCCATGACGTCCTCGCCGAGCAGCGCGTTGGCGAGGGTGGACTTGCCCGCGCCGGACTGTCCGAGCAGCACCGCCGTGCCGCCGGAGACGACGGCGGCGAGGACGTCGAGTCCCTCGCCGTGCGCGGCGCTGACGGACAGCACCGGCACGCCGGGCGCGGCCGTCTCCACGTCCTGGACGAGGTACGCCAGGGTCACCGGGTCGGTCACCAGGTCGGCCTTGGTGAGGACGACCACGGGCTGTGCGCCGGACTCCCAGGCGAGCGCGAGGAAGCGTTCGATCCGGGCCAGGTCGAGCTCTGCGGCCAGTGAGACGGCGACGATGGCGTGGTCGACGTTGGCGGCGAGGATCTGTCCCTCGGACCGCTTGGAGGAGGTGGAGCGCACGAAGGCGGTACGGCGCGGCAGATACGTGCGTACGTAGCGGGGGTTGCCGCCCGGTTCGACGGCGACCCAGTCACCGGTGCAGACGACGCGCAGCGGGTCGTGCGGGGTGACGAAGGCGGTGTCGGCGCGCAGCACGCCGTCGGCGGTGACGACGTCGCACTGACCGCGGTCGACCCGGACCACGCGGCCGGGCAGCAGGCCCTCGGCGTCGTAGGGGGTGAACGCGTCGGCCCAGTCCTCGTCCCAGCCGTAGGGGGTCAGGGCGGAGTGGGCGGAGGAAGCGGAGAGGGAAGTCAAGGGTGACCCTTCACAGGGCGGCCCCGGCTGCCGCGCGATGCGCGACGGAGAAGAGGTGAGGTCAGCCGGCGGCCACGGAGGTGGACGTGATGGTGTGCGGGATGCGGGCAGCGCCCGTCGCAATGACAGCCATCGGTCGACACCTCCTCACGTCTGCTTCCTTCGCCCCGCGGCGGTCTCCGCGCGACGTGCCGTCACAGTAGCCGGTCGGCACCGTGACCCGTCAACGGGTTTTTCCGGCACCCTCCACGGGCAGCGGCAGCGCCGCCGCGCCGGCCGGCCACAGCGGTCCGGCGCCCGCGGGCGGCGTCGGCGGCGCGGAGCTGCGCCGGTCTGCGGCACACCTCACGGGCGCCGTGCCCACCGCCCGCGGCACGCGCGGAACCGTCGGCTCACGCCTGGACGGGCTCGTCCGCCGGCAGGCTGTCCATGAAGGAGCTGACGGAGAAGACCGCGTTGCCGGCGCCGGGCGGGCCGTAGCCGGGGGGCGAGGACAGGCCGAAGTCCTCCATCGTCTGCCGGTAGGCCTGGAGCAGCCTGATGTGGTACTCCAGCGGTGCGCCCTGCGGGTTGGCCTTGCCGAGCGGGGTGGTGGGCTCGGGGCACCAGGTGGTGAAGCGCGGCGTGATGCCGTGCGACATGAAGAAGCGCAGGCCCTCGGTGGTGGACGCGATCGCCTCGTCGACCGTCTTGAAGCCGAAGGGCTCGGCCATCTCGACGCCGGCGACGAAGTTGGGGATGACGTTGCGGGCACCGAAGACTTCGGTGGAGTCCAGGATGCGCCTGTGCCACTCGTCGCGGCCGACGTAGCGCTCCTTGCCGGGGCAGTACATCTTGAACAGGTACTCGTCCCACACCTCGAAGTTGGGGTGGTAGATCTGCACGCCGTAGTCCTTGAAGCGCTGGACGTCCGGCTTGGGCAGGGCCTGGGCGACGACCTTGCCGATCCAGCGGCCGGGGAAGTGCTCCTCGATGGCCTTGGCGTAGCGCCCGTAGAAGTCGGCCTCGTCCAGCCCCTGGACCTTCGAGGTGATGGCGCCGCCGGTGAGCGTGTAGGCGGTGGAGATCTTGGCGGTGTCGTACTTGTCGATGATCTCCAGCGCCTCGAGGACCTCGTCGACGTCCTTCACGCCCGTGTACGGCCGCCCGGCCGCCTTGTGCTGGCGCCAGTTGTGGTTGATGTCGCAGTACTGGCACTCCTCCTTGGCGCCGAAGTACTGGCAGACGCGGAACGCGGTCAGGTAGATCAGGTAGCCCCACTGGATGGTCGGGGCCACCTCCATGACCGACTTCCCGTTGGAGAGCTTGTGCCGGTAGTACTCGGGCATCGGCGGCACGCCGACGTCGGAGATGCGCTTGCCGTCCAGGTAGAGGCCGAGCTGGTTGTGCTCGTCGGCGGCGACGCGGTAGGGCGACGACGGGTTCACCCGGACCGAGACGACGGTGCGGCGCAGGTCGTAGGGGCCGCCGGTGAGGATGATCTCCTCGGGCGGGCGGCGCAGCGCGGCCTCGCCCAGTTCGGGCAGGGTGCCGTGGTCGAAGGAGAAGATGAAGTACGACTTCGGTTTGACCTCGCCGTCCTCGTTGTCGCTCAGCGCTGAGGGGTCGAAGGCCACGCCGCCCCGCAGGAGGTCCTCCTTGAAGACGGCCTCGCGCGGCACGTGCGGGAACCGCTCCATCAGATCCTCGACCAGCGCGGTGCGGCTGTCCATCGAAGTGTCTCCTCCCGGTTCGGACGTACGACTCCTCACGGTATGCCCCCGCTCCCGCATCGCCCGTGCCGGGTCCCCCTCCGGCGCGCGTGGCGGGCCGGCGGCCCGGCGGCCGGGAGCTCCGGGGAGGTAGGTTCCAGGTGCGGGACCCCGGGACTGCGGGGCGCGCGGATTTCCTCAGGGGAGGGCGACGGATGACCGACACCGTGACCAACTGGGCCGGCAACATCACCTACACGGCCAAGGAGCTGCTCCGGCCGCACTCGGCGGACGCGCTGCGGGCGCTGGTGGCGGACAGCTCCAGGGTGCGGGTGCTGGGCAGCGGGCACTCCTTCAACGAGATCGCCGAGCCGGGCCCCGAGGGCGTTCTGCTGTCGCTGGCCTCGCTGCCGCCCGAGGTGGACGTGGACACGGCGGCCCGTACGGTGCGGGTGGGCGGCGGCGTCCGGTACGCGGAGCTGGCCCGGCTGGTGCACGCCCGGGGACTGGCGCTGCCGAACATGGCGTCGCTGCCGCACATCTCGGTCGCCGGGTCGGTGGCGACCGGCACGCACGGTTCCGGGGTGGCCAACGGTCCGCTCGCCTCCGTCGTGCGCGAGGTGGAGCTGGTCACGGCCGACGGTACGACGGTGACCGTCGCGCGGGGCGAGGAGCGGTTCGGCGGCGCGGTCACCTCGCTCGGCGCGCTCGGTGTCGTGACCGCCCTCACCCTCGACCTGGAGCCGGCCTACGAGGTCGAGCAGCACGTCTTCACCGAGCTGCCGCTGGCCGGACTGGACACGGCCACGTTCGAGACGGTGATGTCGGCGGCCCACAGCGTGAGCCTGTTCACCGACTGGCGGCAGCCGGGCTTCCGCCAGGTGTGGCTCAAGCGGCGCACCGACCGGCCGCTGCCGGACTTCCCGTACGCCGCCCCGGCCACCGCGAAGATGCACCCCGTGCCGGGCATGCCCGCGGTCAACTGCACCGAGCAGTTCGGGGTGCCGGGGCCGTGGCACGAGCGGCTGCCGCACTTCCGTGCCGACTTCGTGCCCAGCAGCGGCGCCGAGCTGCAGTCGGAGTACCTGATGCCGCGCGAGCACGCCCTCGACGCGCTGCGCGCGCTGGACGCGGTACGGGAGACCGTGGCACCGGTGCTGCAGACCTGCGAGGTGCGCACGGTCGCCGCCGACGAGCAGTGGCTGAGCCCGGCGTACGGACGGGACACGGTGGCGGTGCACTTCACCTGGGTCGAGGACACCGCGGCGGTGCTTCCGGTGGTGCGGCGGGTGGAGGAGGCGCTGGACGCCTTCGACGCGCGTCCCCACTGGGGGAAGGTGTTCACGACTCCGGCGGCGGTGCTGCGCGAGCGCTGTCCGCGGCTCGGCGACTTCGCGGCGCTGGTGAAGTCGCTGGATCCGGAGGGCAAGTTCACCAACGGTTTCGTGCGCGGGGTGCTGGCCGGCTGAGGCGGGCGGTCAGTCCGTCGTGCGGCGGAGCTCCACCAGCGGGATGTCGCGGCCGGCCTGCTCCCGGTGCTGGGCGAAGAACGGCGCCTGTTCGAGCAGCAGCGGCCACAGCCGGTCGCGCTCGGAGGTGTCCAGGACGGTGGCGACGGCCGGGTAGGCGTCCGGGCCGAGCTCGACGGTGACGTCGGGGTGGGCCACGATGTTGTGGAACCAGTCCGGGTTCCGGGGCGCCCCCATGTTGGAGGCGACGACGACCACGCGGCCGCCGTCGAGGCGCCAGAAGCCCATCGGGGTGGTGCGCCGCGTGCCGCTGCGGGCCCCGGTGTGGGTGAGCAGGAGCATCCGGTCGGCATGCATCATCTCGCCGATCTTCCCGCTGCCGCGCTGTGCGCGGAACTGCTCGGCGACCTGGCGGTTGAGCTCGTTGCGCTGCTCGGTGCTCATCGTCGACGGGTCCATGGCGGTCAATCTGCCACAGCCGTCGCGCCTCCGCACCGCTACCGGCGCACCGGGCCCTGCGGGCGTCGGCGTGCGGTCGGCCGGCCCGGGGCGCGGGCCTGCGCCTGTCCTAGGATGCGGGCTGGACATTCCGTGATGCGAGCACACCCGCCGGAGAGGTGGACCCATGCCCCGAGCCGGCCTCACGACCGAGCGTGTCGTCGCGGCCGCCGCCGACCTGGCCGACGAGGCGGGGTTCGAGAGCGTCACCGTCTCCGCGCTGGCCCGGCGCCTCGGGGTGAAGGACGCGAGCCTGTACACGCACGTCCGCGGCCTGCACGACCTGCGCGTGCGGATGGCGCTGCTGGCGGGCGGCGAGCTGATCGAGGAGATCGCGGCGGCGGTCGCCGGGCGGGCCGGCAAGGAGGCGCTGGCCGCCTTCGCGGGCGCCTACCGGGCGTACGCGCTGAGCCGTCCCGGCCGGTACGCGGCGACGCAGATCCGCGTCGACCGGTCCCTCGCCGCCGACTCCCCGGCGCTGCGCCGCACGGCGGAGATCACCTACGGGATGCTGCGCGCGTACGGCCTCGCCGAGCCCGACCTCACCGATGCCGTACGCCTGTTGCGCAGCACCTTCCACGGTTACTGCGCCCTGGAGGCAGCCGGGGCCTTCGGTGCCCCGCGGGACGTGCAGGCGTCGTGGGACAGGGCCGTCGACGCGCTGCACGTCGCGCTGGAACACTGGCCGGCCGGCGACTGACCGGCGCCGCCCGCCGTCCGCCCGGGCCCCGCGCGCGGGCTCAGGCCTTGCGCGCGACCCCGCAGACGGCGACCTCGGCCGTGTGCTCCGGGGACGAGGTGCCGTCGGGACGCCAGGCGGCGGACGCCACCACACCGGGTTCGACGAGTTCGAGCCCGGCGAAGCAGGCGGCGATCTCCTGCGGGGACCGCAGGTGGTAGGTGTTGGCCGACTGCGCGTTGTAGGTCTCGACGGCCGTGTTCAGGGCGGCGTTGCTGTTCGTGCCGTCGCTCAGGGCGAGGTAGCTGCCCGGCGGCAGCGCCTCCACCAGCCGGGCGACCAGCTCCGCGGGCCGGTCCTCGTCGGCGACCTGCCCCATGATGCCCAGCATCGTCAGGGCGACCGGCCGGTCGAAGTCCAGGGTCTTGGCGGCCTCGGCGAGGATCCGGTCGGGGTCGCGCACGTCGGCGTCGATGTAGGCGCAGGCCCCCTCGTCGGTGCTGGTGAGCAGCGCCTCGGCGTGCGTCAGGACGAGGGGGTCGTTGTCGACGTAGACGATGCGGCTCTCCGGCGCGATGCGCTGGGCCAGCTCGTGCGTGTTGTCCGCGGTGGGCAGCCCGGTGCCGATGTCGAGGAACTGGCGGATGCCGGCCTCCCCGGCCAGGAAGCGCACGGCGCGCGCCAGGAACTTCCGTTGCAGGCGCGCGACGGCCGCGAACTCCGGGAAGGTCGACAGGATGACGTCGCCGACCTGGCTGTCGACGGGATAGTTGTCCTTGCCGCCCAGCAAGTAGTTCCAGACACGGGCGGAGTGCGGGCGGTCGGTCTGCAGCCTGGCCCTGACTTCATCACGCGGGTGATCCATGGGGACAGCTTCACACAGAGCGACGCTTCAGGGGGTCAACTACCCAGCTTTTGCACGTCGTCGTAGCTCGGCACCCTTCCGTCGGGAGCCCGCCCGGACCGGATGCCGGCCGCGGCCTCCAGGGCCGCGCCCAGCGCACGCCGGTACAGCAGCGAGCCCAGACTCACCCGGCGTACGCCGAGGTCGGTGAGGTGGGGCAGGCCCGGGCCCGCGGGGGTGTAGAGGACGTTGAGGGGGACGTCGAGGTGCCGGACCAGGGCGGCGATCGTGCCCGGGTCGCTCACACCCGGCACGAAGACTCCGTGGGCGCCCGCCTCCCGGTAGGCGTCGAGGCGCCGCAACGTCCCCTCGCCGTCGCCGAGCCAGTACGTGTCCGTACGGGCGTTGACGAAGAGGCCGGGGGCCGCCGCCCGCACCGCGGCGATCTTCGCGGCGTGCCGGCCGACGGGGCCGAGGCCGTCCTCCAGGTTGATGCCGACGGCACCGACGGCCGCCAGCTGCCGTGCGAACTCCGCGACCTCCTCGGGATCGTCGCTGAAGCCGCCCTCCACGTCCACGGAGAGGAGGAACGGCCCCGACCCCAGGGCGAGGGCCAGCCGGAGCGTCTCCTCGCGGGTCGCCGAGGCCCCGTCGGGCAGCCCGCCCGCCGCCGCCACGCCGAGACTGGTCGTGCCGATCGCCGCGAAGCCCTGACCGGCGAGGAGGAGTGCGGAGGCATGGTCCCAGGCGCACGGCAGCAGCAGGGGATCGCCCTCGCGGTGCAGGTCGGCGAACGCGGTCACGACAGGTCCCCCACGGCGTCGGCGTAGTACGCGGACTCCGCCACGTGCACGGCGAGTTCGCGGAAGCTCCAGCCCTCGCCCGGCGAGTGGTCGAGCTGTTCGTCGGTGAGTGCACCGAGCCGGTCGGCCCAGATCCGGGCGAGCCGGGTGAGGCGGCTGCGGGCCTCTTCGAGGTCCTCCTCGGTGAACGGCGCGCGGTCGGCGTCCGTCGTGATCGCGGAGGCGTGCCAGTGGTCCGGCTGGGGGCGCTGACCCGCCAACCGCGCCTCCAGTTCGGCGAGATGGTCGATCAGGTGGTCGGTGACGCGCCGGACGGCCTTGTGCGGGGTGTAGACCCGGCCGTCGACGCGGGCGGGTTCCCCGTCCCAGCCGGTCCAGGTCGCGGCCAGGGCGAGGACATGGCCGACCATGCCGGTGACGGCGTCGGCGGGCACGGTGGTCGCGGTGGCGGTGTTCGTCTCGCTCATGTCCCCGACGCTACGGGTCCGTTGGTTCGGTCCCCGCCGAAGTGTCCTGACCGTCCGGGCGGGTACCCGGACCGTCATCCCGAAGTCATCGGCTTCTTCGGACCGGCCGGAAGGTGGACATGGCAAGCATCGAGCGACACGACGGCCGCCCCGAGCGGCGCCGCCGGGACAAGTTATGGGTGATGGGCCTGATGGTCCTGGTCGTCGGGCTCGTGACCCGCATGGCCCTGAACGGGTTCTCGGGATGGCTGCCGGCCCTCCTGGGCGCCGCGCTGACGAGTTGTTACGTCGTGTGGCTGGTACGCCGGCGCCGCAGCCGCGACGCCCGTGCCACCGGTACCGAACCGGACGACGTACCCGCCATGGAGCGGCAGATACTCAAGGGCGCGCCGGCTCCCGAGGAGCCCGCGCGGCGGCGGGCGATGGCGGCGCTGGTCGACTCGCGCCAGCGGCGGCTGCGGCGCCACCGCTGGTGGGCGCTCCCCTTCCTCGCCGTGCTCTTCTTCGGCACCGCGGCCCTGTGGCTCGCCGCTGGGGCGATGGTCCGGGGCGGCTGGATGCTCGCGGTCGCGGTCGTCTTCATGACGTGGATGGTCTGGTACCACTTCCGCTACGACCGCCGCCTGTCCCAGATGCGCCGCCGCCTCCAGGGCTGAGCCGCCGGCGCGGGGCCGGGGCTCAGGTGACCAGGCCGTGCCGGTAGGCGTAGACGACGGCCTGGACCCGGTCGCGCAGGCCGAGCTTGGTGAGGATGCGGGACACGAAGGTCTTGACGGTCTCGTGGCTGATCACGAGGGCCGAGGCGATCTCGCTGTTGGACAGGCCGTCCGCGATGAGGCGGAGGACCTCCAGTTCGCGGGGGGTGAGCGGAATGTCCTGGGCGCGGCCCGCGACGGGCCGGATCCGGGCGGCGTACCGGCCGACGAGCCGTCGCGTCACCTCGGGATCCAGCAGGGCCGCGCCCATGGCCACGGTCCGGATGCCGTGCAGCAGCCGGTCCGGCGGCGCGTCCTTGAGCAGGAACCCGCTCGCTCCGGCCCGAAGCGCCTCGTAGACGTACTCGTCCAGGTTGAACGTCGTCACGACGAGCACCTTCACCGGGTGCTCCACCCCCGCGCCGGCCAGCAGCCGGGTGGCCTCGATGCCGTCGAGGACCGGCATGCGCACGTCCATCACCACGACGTCCGGGCGCAGCCGGCCGGCCAGTTCCACCGCGGTCCGTCCGTCCCCGCACTCGCCCGCCACCTCCAGGTCGGGCTGGGCGCCGATGATCGTCGCCAGTCCGGTGCGGATCAGCGCCTGGTCGTCGCAGACCAGGACCCGGACGGGCGCGCTCACGCCGGGCTCCCCGCGGGTATCCGCGCCCGGACCAGGAAGCCACCGTCCGTGCGGCGGCCCGCGCTGAACTCACCGCCCAGGACGCCGACCCGTTCGCGCAGGCCCTCCAGGCCACGCCCGCTGCCGCCGGGGGAAGCGTCCCGCGACCCGGAACCGTCCGTGCCGACCTCCACGGTGATCTCCCTTTCGCCGTGGCGCACCAGGACCGAGGTCCGGCTGCCGCGGTCGTGCTTGAGGGCGTTGGTCAGGGCTTCCTGCACGACCCGGTAGGCCACGAGGTCGGCGCTGCCCGTCGAGGCCGGCGGCGTGCCCTCCTCGGTGAACTCCACCGGCTGCCCGGACCGTCGCGTCTGCTCGACGAGCGTGAGCAGCCGCCCGACGGGCGGCGTCCTGTCCTCGCCTCCCTGCCCCGTTCCGTGGTCGGGGTCGAGCAGGTCCAGCAGGTGCCGCAGATCGGTGATGGCGCGCCGTCCGGTGTCGCTGACGGCGGCCAGGGCCTGGTCCAGACGCTCGGGCGCCGCGGTCAGGTACCGGGCCGCCTCGGACTGCACGACCATCGCCGTGACGTGGTGGGTCACGACGTCGTGGAGCTCGCGGGCGATCCGGGTGCGTTCGGCGCTGCGGGCGTCCTCGGCGACGCGGCCGCGGCGTTCTGCCTCCGCGGCCCGGGCGGACCGCATCCACGCGCCGATGCCCCACGCGAGGGCCAGCGCCAGGTAGAACGTCGCGAACTCGGCCGCCGGCTGGCCCGGGCCGATCCGGTGGAGCGCGACCGCCAGCGCCGTGTACGCCACCGAGGCGGTGATCAGGGTGGCGCGCCGGTACCGCTCCGTCCAGGACCCGGCGCTCAGCAGCGCGACGGGCAGCGCGGTGCCCGCGACGAGGTGGTAGCCGCGCAGCTGGTCGACGGCGAAACCGAGCGACACCAGGGTGAGGCAGACGAGCGGCCACCGCCGGCGCACCGCCAGCGGAAGGCACTGCAGGACGGCCGCCACGCCGGCGAGCGCGTCGGCGGACCGGGTCGGCAGGTCCCCGATCTCCGTGCCGTCGCCCCGGAACACGGGCATGACCGAGGCGGCGAGGAGCAGCAGGCCGAGCGGAAGGTCCCGGACCGTGACGTCGAGCCGGTGCCACGACTCCTGAACCCGTCGACGATCGATCACCGGGGCAGCTTAGCGGCGGCACCGGCACCCACGGCACGCCGGGAACCGAACCGCACGACGTTCCCGCGCCGGTGGGCCAGCCACAGGAACACGACCGTCAGCAGCGCCCCGAAGCCCACCGCGTACACGCTGCCCTCGGGACCGAACTCGCCGCCGGTGAGCAGTTCCGGGCCCGAGGTCGAGGTGTCCAGCAGTCCCTCGTTGGCCCCGTTGCCGGAGACCTCGGTGCTGAAGATGCCGGCCGCGGCGAAGTTCCAGCCGAAGTGCACGCCGATCGTCAGCCAGAGATTGCGGGTGGCGGCGTAGGCGGCGGCGAGCATGAAGCCGGCCTCGACGGCGATGGCGAGGGCGCCCCACAGGGTCGCGTGCTCGTTGAAGAGGTGCGAGAGTCCGAACACCAGGCCGGTCAGCGCCAGCGCGAGGTAGGTGCCGACGCGTTCCTCGACGATGCGGAACAGGACACCGCGGTACACCACTTCCTCCGTCGCGGCGGCTCCCGCCATGAAGCCGGCCAGCCCCAGCGCGCCCGTCACCGAGCCGAGGCCGTCGATCTCGTAGTACCCGGCGGTGTAGAGGTTCGAGACGACGGCGACGAACATCCCGACGCCGATCAGGACGCCCCAGCAGGTGCGCGAGGCGGCACCCTCCCGGGCCACGTCCGCGGCGGGCCGGCGCTCGGTCCGCCGGACCACCCATGCGTACACCAGTACCGCCAGCGCCGCCGCGGTCACGCCGAGGACCAGGGTGAGCGCGTCGTTCTCCTTCACCGCGTTGACGGCGTTGCCGGTGACGGCGTACATCGCCAGGACGGCCAGGAACTGCCAGACAAACCTCACGGGACCCCCTTCGTCGGGCCGGCGGCCGGGCGCCGCGGACTGCAAGGGACGCTACGGATCCGGCGGCCGGAGATCGTCACCTCACGGTGGACACCTGGCCGTAGCTCGCACGGGGGACAAGCCCCCGGCGGGCATCCGGGGCCCGGCTAACCTCGTGCCATGACCAGCGACTTCGCCGACGCCCTCCTCCCGGGCCGCCCCCTCGTGCTCGACGGCGGCATGTCCAACCAGCTGGAGTCGGCGGGTCACGACCTGGGCGACGGCCTGTGGTCGGCGCGGCTGCTCGCCGAGGACCCCGAGGCGATCACCGCGGCGCACCTCGCCTACTTCCGGGCGGGCGCGGACGTGGCGATCACCGCGAGCTACCAGGCCACCTTCGAGGGGTTCGCCCGGCGCGGTGCCGGCCGGCAGCGCGCCGCGGAACTCATCGCGTCGAGTGTGGAGCTGGCGCGGGAGGCGGCCCGCCGCGCGCGGGCGGACCGGCGCCTGTGGGTGGCGGCGTCGGCCGGTCCCTACGGGGCGATGCTCGCGGACGGCTCCGAGTACCGGGGGCGGTACGGCCTCGGCATCGCGGAGCTGGAGCGCTTCCACCGGCCCCGCCTGGAGGTACTGGCCGCCGCCCGGCCGGACGTGCTCGCGCTGGAGACCGTCCCCGACGCCGACGAGGCCGCGGCACTGCTGCGGGCGGTGCGCGGACTGGGCGTGCCGGCCTGGCTGTCGTACACCGTCACGGGCGACCGCACCCGCGCCGGGCAGCCTCTGGAGGAGGCCTTCGCCCTGGTGGCGGAGGCGGACGAGGTGGTCGCGGTCGGTGTGAACTGCTGCGCCCCGCGGGACGCGGCGGGTGCGATCGCGACGGCCGCGCGGGTCACGGGCAAGCCCGTCGTCGTCTATCCCAACAGCGGCGAGTCCTGGGACGCCGGCGCCCGCGGCTGGACCGGCCGCTCCACCTTCACCCCGGCGCAGGTGCGGGACTGGCGGGACGCCGGGGCCCGTCTGATCGGCGGGTGCTGCCGGGTGGGACCGCGGGAGATCTCGTCGGTCGCGGCGACGCTGGCCGCCGCCTGACGCGGCGTCACCGGCCGGTCACCTCACCGCCGCACCAGCCGCCTGGGCCGCGTCCCGCGCGGGCTGACGTCGGCCTGCCACAGACCGAACTCGGCGTCGTACGGGCCGTGCGCCGTGTACGGGGCGCCGTCGCCGAAGACCCGCACGGGGTGCGTGGCGTCCCAGGCCGGCCAGCCCGGGTCGCCGGACGCGGCGAAGCGGGCCCACGCCCCGTGCATCGCGTCGGCCAGTTCCTGCGGGGCCCCCTCGCCCGCGAGCCTGCGCGCGTCCGGCCCGTCCCCGGAGTCGAAGACGAAGCCCAGCTCCAGGGCGTGGCAGGCGCCGAGGTCCGGCAGGTTGGACGGCCAGGCGAACTCGTAGACGTGGGAGGAGTCCGGCCGCGCGTCGGCCACCCGGTGCAGCGGGATGCGCAGCAGGTGGTCGGTGACGAGCTGGCCGACGGTCTCGGCGACGCCGGCCCCGGGGCGCAGGGCGCGGTAGCCGCGTACCACCTCGTTGCCGCAGTGGCAGCGGGCCCGCGCGCCCGCCAGGGCGACGGCGCCGAGCCGGTCGACGCGTTCGAGGAGGCCGCCGGGGACCAGCCAGAGCCGGTACTCGTCACGGGTCCAGCCCATCATCAGGTCGACGTCCCGTGCCGCCCCGCCGTCGACGAGCGCCTCCAGGGGGTCGCCCGGCACCACGTCGCCGTCGACGACGATGCCGAAGGCGGGGCCGCCGAGCACGGGGCTGCTGAACCTGCCCACCTCGGCCTGGGCGCGCAGCAGGTGCTCGCGGTCGGCGGCGGCGAAGGCCTCCGCGGTCGCCGGGATCTTCAGGCGGGCGGCGATGCGGCGCACCATCCGGCGGACCTTGTCGCGGTCGGACGCCTCCGGTGCGCCGCTCTGCAGCACCGCGCGCCGCATCAGTCCGCGGGCCTGCGGTGCGGCCAGGAGGGCTCCGATGCTGATCGCCCCGGCCGACTGACCGGCGACGGTCACCCGGTCGGGGTCGCCGCCGAAGGCCGCGATCGACCGCCGCACCCACTCCAGGGCGGCGATCTGGTCGCGCAGTCCGGCATTGGCGGGGGCGTCCGGGAACAGTCCGTAGCCCTCGACGCCCAGGCGGTAGTTGACCGAGACGCAGACCACGCCGTCGCGGGCGAAGGTGCGGCCGTCGTAGACGGGGACGGCGGAGGACCCCCTGGTCAGGGCGCCGCCGTGCAGCCACACCAGGACGGGCAGGCGGGCCCCGGGCCCCGGTTCCGGCGTCCAGACGTTGAGGTTGAGGCAGTCGTCGCCGGGGACCGCCGGGTCGGACAGGTACTGGGCGAACGCCTCGGAGTACGGCGGTTTCGGCGCGGTCGGGCCGAACGCGCCCGCGTCGCGCACTCCGTCCCAGGGCTCGGGCGGCACGGGCGGCCGGAACCGGCGGGGCCCGAAGGGGGGCGCCGCGTACGGGACGCCCCGGAACACGGCGATCCCGTGCTCGTGTCTGCCGCGTACCGCCCCGTAGGGCGTGCTGACCACGGGGTCCGTCCGGCCTGCCGTCATACGCTCACCAGTCCTCCGCCGCGCCCCCGCACCGTCGTAACGCCGCACTGCGCACCGCTCACATGGGAGCGTCGTACCGTCCGGACGTATTCCGGCCCTGCTTCCATGATCCCGTCACGGGGACGCCCTTGCCCGCCGAGGGCCCCGGGCATCACTGTGTGTGACCGGAGGGCTTCCTGACGTCACCGGCCGGTGTTGATCCGGGCGGCCTGGCGGATCAGGTAGTCGCGCTCGGCGACGCTGGGGGCGTGACGGGCCGCCTCGGCGTACAGGCGGGCGGCCGTCACCGGGTCGCCGTCGCGCTCGTGGAGGTACGCGGCCGCCGCGGTGTGGCGGGGCAGCGAGCCGTCGAGCTCGGCGAGCGCCGCCAGGCCGGCGCGCGGCCCGTCGGCCTCACCGACGGCCACGGCGCGGTTGAGCCGGACGACCGGGCTGTCCGTCAGCCGCACGAGCTCGTCGTACCACTCGACGATCTGCACCCAGTCGGTCTCCTCGGCGGTGGGCGCGTCGGCGTGGAGCGCCGCGACGGCGGCCTGCGCCTGGAACTCGCCGAGGCGGTCGCGGGCGAGGGCCGCCTGGAGGATCCCGACACCCTCGGCGATGGCCGCGGTGTCCCACCGGGACCGGTCCTGCTCCGCCAGCGGCACCAGGCTGCCGTCGGGCGCGGTCCGGGTGGCGCGCCGGGCGTGGTGGAGCAGCATGAGGGCGAGCAGTCCCGCCACCTCGGGGTGGTCGATCGAGGCGGCGAGCTGCCGGGTGAGCCGGATGGCCTCGGCGGCGAGGTCCACGTCGCCGGAGTAGCCCTCGTTGAAGACCAGGTAGAGGACGCGCAGCACGGTGGCGACGTCGCCGGGCCGGTCGAACCGCACCCCGGAGACGGTGCGCTTGGCCCGGCTGATGCGCTGCGCCATGGTCGCCTCGGGCACCAGGTAGGCCCGGGCGATCTGGCGGGTGGTCAGCCCGCCCACGGCGCGCAGGGTGAGCGCGACCGCGGACGCCGGCGTCAGCGACGGATGGGCGCACAGGAAGTAGAGCTGGAGCGTGTCGTCCACCGCGGGCGCGGGGCCCGGAGCCGGCTCCTCGTCGAGCAGGTCCTCGCGCCGGCGGCGGGCCGCGTCCGAACGGGTCGCGTCGAGGAACCGGCGCCAGGCCACGGTGACCAGCCAGCCCTTCGCGTCCCTCGGTGGGTCGGCCGGCCAGACGCGGACCGCCTCGAGCAGCGCGTCCTGCACGGCGTCCTCGGCCGCCGCGAAGTCGGCTCCGCGGCGGACGAGGATGCCGAGGACGCTCGGCGTGAGGCTCCGGAGCAGGGCCTCGTTCACCCGTGGGGGCATTCCGGGACGGTGGGCGGCGCCACCAGGAAGGGGCGCAGTTCGAGCCACTCGTGGATCGGCCTGCCACCGGCGCCGGGGGCTGCCGACAGTTCCCCGGCCAGCTCGACGGCGCGCTCGTGGCTGTCGACGTCGATCACCATCCACCCGGCGATGAGGTCCTTGGTCTCGGCGAACGGGCCGTCGGTGACCGGGGGGCGCCCCTCGCCGTCGTAGCGGACCCATGTTCCCTCGGGGGCGAGGGCCTGCCCGTCGACGAACTCGCCGGTCTTCTCGAGCCGGGCCGCGAAGTCGTTCATGTACTGGATGTGGTCGGAGATCTCCTGGGGCGTCCACCGGTCCATGGGGACGTCGTTGACGGGAGACGGGGCGCCTCGGTAGTGCTTGAGCAGCAGGTACTTGGCCATGGTGACTCTCCTCGGTGCTGTGCGGCCCATTGTGGCCGCGTGCACCCCGGGGACGGAGCCGGACGCGGGTTCTCGACATCACCGCCGGAATTTTTTTCCGGCTCCGGTTCAGCCGCCCAGCCCCACGCTGTTGTCGGGTGCCCCGTCGCCCACCGGCGGCAGGTCTCCGCGTTCCACGGGGGCGGTGGCGGCGGGCCGGGGCGAGGGCAGGGTGTCCGCGGCCTCGGCGGCGTCCGGCCGGTGGACGGACTCGGCGGCCTCGCGCAGGACCTCGCGCGGTACGGCCTCCGCGTCGGCGGACAGCCGGACCACGTGCCCGTTCTCCGGCAGGGCGTACTCGTGCTGTCCGCCGCCGGTGCGGTACCAGGCGTCCGCGTCGCGCTCGCACGTGGCCCGTCCGCCGGTGCTGTCGCCGACCGGCAGGCCCGGGCAGGTGTTCTCGGTCATCGAGCCCCGATCGACGGAGAGGCGGACCAGGGCCCCCGAGCCGGTCAGGTAGGTGGCGGAGAAGCCGTCGTCGCCGAGCACGCCGACGGACTGCTGGGCCAGGGTGAGACCGGGGGATCCGGTGACGTAGACCAGCTCGGGTGCGATGCCGAGCGCCTGCGCCCGGTTCTCGAGCTCCGCGGACGGGGCGGAGGCGGTCTCGGCGGACGCCGCGGCGGCGACCGGGTCGTCGGCCGCCCTCTGCGTGCCGCAGGCGGTGAGCAGCAGCGGGGGCAGCAGCAACAGCGGCAGGACGCGCACGCGACGATTCATGCGCCCATCCTGCCGCACAGGTGTTCCCCAGGGGTTGCGTGTCCGGTCGCCGCGGCACGCCCCCCTTCCCCCCCCGGCGTCCGGGTCAAGGACGGTGCGCCGCCGCGTCCTTGGACAGCTTGACGGCCGACAGCAGGCTGAGGCCGGGTGCCGCCTCGCGCAGGACCTTGACGGCCCGCACGGAGTCGGCCGGGCCCTCGTACCCGGCGGCGGCGAGGCGCTGGTGGACCCAGCGGGCGCGCAGGGCGGCGTCGGGGACGGCGGCCGCGCGCTCCACCAGGGCGAGCGCGTGCTCCAGCCCGGGCCGTTGCTCCGGGGGCGCCTCGGCGAGCGCCTCGCGCAGGCCGGCGGCGATGTCCTCCGAGTCCCGCAGGACCAGCACGTCGAATTCATGTCTTCCGCGTCCGAGCATGGCTCAAGGGTGGTCGCGGCATGCTGTGCCGATCAAGGGACTTGAGGCCTTTCTGAGCTGTCCGGTCCGGGGGCCGGGGTGTCCGATTCCTTCAAGACGGCCCCCCGGCGTCCTGCCTACGGTGGCGTCATGACCGCACGATTCGACGCCATCGGCCTGGTCGTCTCTGACATGGCCGCCTCCGTGACCTTCTACCGCCGGCTCGGTCTCGCCTTCCCCGAGGGGGCCGAGAAGCAGCCGCACGTCGAGGCCGGACTGCCGGGCGGACTCCGGCTGCTGCTCGACACCGAGGAGACCGTCCGCTCCTTCCGCACCGGGTGGCAGCCCCCGGCGGGCGCCGGGCGGGCCTCGCTCGCGCTGCTGTGCGACGCGCCGGGGGAGGTGGACGCGCTGTACGAGGAGCTGACCGGCGCCGGGTACCACGGTGAGCTGGGGCCCTGGGACGCCTTCTGGGGGCAGCGGTACGCCGTCGTGCACGACCCGGACGGCAACGGCGTCGACCTGTTCGCCGCGCTACCCGCGGCCGCCCAGTAGCTCCCCCAGGGGCACGCCCGCCAGCTCCCGCACGTCCCGCGCCAGGTGCGCCTGGTCCGCGTACCCGGCCCGGACGGCCGTCTCCGCGAGGGACGTGCCGCCCCGGGCCAGGGCGAGGGCGCGTTGCAGCCTCAGCACGCGGGCCAGCGTCTTGGGACCGTAGCCGAAGGCGGCCAGCGAGCGGCGGTGCAGCCGGCGGGCGCCGACGCCGAGTTCGTCGGCGGTGGCGGCGACCGGGCGGCCCGCGTCGAGGGCGGCCACGATCCGGCGCAGCAGCGGGTCGGGGGGCTCCGTGCCGGCCGCCCGGGACAGCGCCGCCTCCTCCAGGCCCCGCGCCGGGTCGGGGGCCGCGTTCACCCGCGCGGTCAGGCGCCGCGCCTCGGCGGCGGGCCAGAGGTCGGCCAGGTCGACGCGCCGGTCGCGCAGTTCTCGCGCGGGGACGCCGAGGAGGGCCGGGGCGGTGCCGGGGCGGAAGCGGACGCCCGCCCAGCGGCCCGGCACGCCGTCGGTGACGTACGCGCGGGTGTCGGGGCCCGCGACCAGCAGCCGGCCGTCGTGCCAGAGCAGGTCCATGCAGCCGTCGGGCAGGACACGCCCCGGACCGGTCCCGGTCGGCGTGCTGATCCACACCACCGCGCCGGGCAGCCGGGAGGCACGTTCCGCGTACACGCCGGCCAGGCTACGCCGCCGGGTTCCGGCATTCACGCGGACCGACGCGGTCCTCCCGCCCGCAGGCGGTGGACAGGGCGAGCGCGGTGCCGCGGCCGGCCCGGGGCACGCTCGCGCCCGCGGGCGCCGCAGGTGTCGCGCGGCCGGCCGACGGGACAGCCCGGGGTGCCTCCCCGCCGCCGGACGGCACGCCGTGGACGCACGCCCACGGCGGCGAGCCGCCCGCGGGCGATGCCCGGGGCGGCCCGGGTCAGGAGGCCTCCGGTTTGTCCTGGTCCCGGTGATGCGTGTGCTTCGGATGGCTGCGCAGGCGGGCCGTGACGTCCTCGGGAGGCAGGAACCGGGACCAGCGCTCCGGGAACTCGGACGGCATGTCGGGGTCCGCCTCGCCGCTCGCGGCTGCCCGGGCCACGTACTCGGCGACCTGCGCCTGCCGCAGCCGCTCGTTGGCCTCGCGGGCCGCGGCGGTGGCGGCGGCCGGCCAGACCCGGTCGATGGCCGCGTTGACCGCGGCCCCGACGAGCACGGCGAACGCGGACACACCGATCCACAGCAGCACGGCCACGGGCGCGGCGAGCGAGCCGTAGATGGTCGGGCCCTCGACGGTACTGGTGAGGTAGATGCGCAGCAGGAAGCTGCCCAGCACCCACATGGCGAGGGCGACCAGCGCGCCGGGCACGTCCTCGATCCACGGGGAGCGCACGGGCACCGACACGTGGTACAGCGTGGTCAGGAAGGCCACGGACAGGATGATCACGACCGGCCAGTACAGGACCTGCACGACGGTCGTCGACCAGGGCACGACCCGCACCACGGCGTCCGGTCCCGCCACCATCAGCGGCAGCGCGATCGATCCGATCAGCAGGGCCACGATGAACAGCAGGAACGCCATCAGACGGGTCTTGACGATCCCCCGGACACCGTCCAGGCCGTACATCACGGTGATGGTGTCGATGAAGACGTTGACCGCGCGGGAGCCGGACCACAGGGCGAACAGGAAACCGATGGAGATGACGTCGGGCCGGCCGCCCTTCATCACGTCGTCCAGGATCGGCTCGGTGATCTGCTTGACGCCCTTCTCGGAGAGCACCGCGCGCGAGGCGTCCAGGATGTTGGCGCGCAGGCTCTCGGTGGTGTCGGCGCCGATCCAGGAGTCGACGTAGCCGAGCAGCCCGAGAAGGCTCAGCAGCAGCGGCGGCACGGACAGCAGGGTGAAGAACGCGGCCTCGGCGGCCAGGCCGAGGATGCGGTACTCCATGCACGAGTTGACCGTGTCCTTGAGCAGCAGCCAGGCGGTCCTGCGTTTGGAGACGTTCCGGTAGAGGACCCGGGCACGGTGGAGCCGGCCCGAGGGCCGTTCGGAAGATTCACTTGCTGGCTGCACGACCTAAAGGTATCCGCCGCGGGCCCCCGCACTCATCCGCGGACTGCCGTGGAGGCCGACGCCGGCCCGCCCCGGCGCCGGGCGCGGTAGGTTCGCCGTCATGGCAGGCAGCACCCACACCGTGACGAACCAGCCCCCGCCGCTGGCCGGCTACGACGTCTTCACCACCGACCGGGCCCTCGTGGCGGCGGTCGAACGGCACCTGGCACCGGAACTGCGCGAGGAGGCGCTGGCCGAGCTGTCGGGTCTCGGGCGCAGCTGCGGCTCCGCCCAGGTGCTGGAGTGGGGCGCGCAGGCCAACGAGAACCCGCCGGTCCTGCGCACGCACGACCGCTACGGCCACCGCGTCGACGAGGTCGACTTCCACCCGGCCTGGCACCGGCTGCTGGGCAAGGGCGTCTCGGCCGGCCTCACCGCGGCCTGGACCCGGCCGGGCGGGCATGTGCGGCGGGCCGCCGGCTTCCTGCTGTGGACGCAGGCCGAGGCGGGCAACGGCTGTCCGCTGTCCATGACCCACGCGGCGGTGCCCGCCCTGCGGACCGACCCCGGCCTCGCCGCCGAGTGGGAGCCGCGGCTGACCGCGCAGGTGTACGACCGTGAGCTGCGGCCGGCGCACCTCAAGGCCGGCGTGCTGTTCGGGATGGGCATGACGGAGAAGCAGGGCGGCAGCGACGTCCGCGCGGGCACGACCTCGGCGCGGCCGCTGGCCGAGGACGGGACGTACGAGCTGACCGGGCACAAGTGGTTCTGCTCGGCGCCCATGTCCGACGGCTTCCTGGTGCTGGCGCAGGCCCCGGGCGGACTGACCTGCTTCCTGGTGCCCCGCGTGCTGGCGGACGGCACCCGCAACGTGTTCCTGATCCAGCGGCTGAAGGACAAGCTGGGCAACCGGTCCAACGCCTCCGCCGAGGTCGAGTTCGCGGGGACCTGGGCGCGCCGGGTGGGCGAGGAGGGGCGCGGGGTGCGCACCATCATCGGCATGGTGGCGGCGACCCGCCTGGACTGCGTACTGGGCTCGGCGGGGCTGATGCGGCAGGCCGTCGCGCAGGCGGTGCACCACGCGGCCCACCGGGAGGCGTTCGGCGGGAAGCTGATCGACAAGCCGCTGATGCGCAACGTCCTGGCGGACCTCGCGATCGAGTCGGAGGCGGCCACCACGCTCGCGCTGCGACTGGCGGCGGCGTACGACGACGGGGGCGAGCGGGAGCGGGCGCTGCTCAGGCTGGCGGTGCCGGCGGCGAAGTACTGGGTGACCAAGCGCTGTGCGCCGGTGGCGGTGGAGGCCGCCGAGTGCCTGGGCGGCAACGGGTACGTCGAGGAGTCCGGGCTGCCGCGGCTGGTGCGCGAGTCGCCGCTGAACTCGATCTGGGAGGGCGCCGGAAACGTCCAGGCGCTGGACGTGCTGCGGGCGCTCGGGCGGGAGCCGCTGGCCCTGGACGCGTATCTGACGGAGGTGGGCCTCGCGCGGGGCGCCGATCACCGCCTGGACGCGGCGGTCCGGGGCCTGCTGACGGAGCTGGCCGATCTGGAGGCCGCCGAGGGGCGGGCACGGCGGCTGGTGGAGCGGCTGGCGCTGGTGCTCCAGGGGTCGCTGCTGGTGCGGTTCGCGCCGCCGGAGGTCGCCGACGCGTTCTGCGCCTCGCGGCTGGGCGGCGACGGGGGCGCGGCCTTCGGCACGCTGCCGCCGACCCTGGATCTGGCGTCGGTCGTGGAGCGGGCCCGTCCGGTGGCCTGATCCGGTCCGGGCGGTGCCGCCGCCGCGCGGACGCGGGCGGCACGGGGGTGGTGCTGCGCCGACACGGCACCACCCCCGCCACACCGGCCTGTTCAGGCCGCGTACGCCGCTCGGGACGACGTGGCTCAAGTTTCGGCCACCGGCGCGGCCGTCCACCAGGGTTGCAAGGGGTTGCAACTTGCTGTCGACTGTGTGCGGACTGTGCCCGTCCGCCGTGGGAAAGCGGTCAGTATGAGACGAACATCCGGGACGATCACGGGCTCGCCGCCGGCCGGCCGCTCGGGCGTCCGTCCCGGCCCCTGCTTCCGGAAGGACGAGGACCAGTGGCGCTCTCGCCGATGGACGTGCCGCAGTTCGCCGCCGTCGACACGGCGCGTGCGGCGCGGATGCTCAGCGAGGTCCGCTCCGCCAGGCTCTCGGGCGGGCGCGCTCCGGCGGCGCCGCGTCCGGTGATCGAGCAGTCCTGGGCGCGGATGCTGCGCAGCGGCGTCGACCCGGACCACGACTTCCGGTCGGGGCTGCTGCCCCGGGAGGAGGTGCAGCGGCGCCGGGAGGCCTCGCCGCTGCGGCACGTGCTGCCGGTGCTGCGGGAGGGGCTGCTGTCGGTCGCGGACGTCGCCCACCACATCATGGTGGTCGCCGACGACGAGGGCCGCGTGCTGTGGCGGGAGGGGAGCACGCCGGTGCTGCGGAAGGCCGACGGGCTCGGCTTCGAACTCGGCGCGGACTGGCGGGAGGACGTCGTCGGCACCAACGGCGTCGGCACGCCGGCGGTCACCGGGCGGCCGGTGCAGGTCTTCGCCTCCGAGCACTTCGTGCGGTCCCAGGCGACCTGGACCTGCGCAGGGGCGCCCGTCACCGACCCGCGCAGCGGCCGGCTGCTCGGCGTGGTCGACGTGAGCGGGCCGCTGGAGACGATGCATCCGGCCACGCTCGCCTGGGTCGACTCGGTGGCCAAGCTCGCCGAGGCCCGGCTGCGCGAACGGCACATGCGGTCGCTGGAGCGGCTGCGCGCGGTGGCGGCGCCGGTGCTGGCCCGGATCGACGGGCGCGCGCTGGTGGTGGACCGGGACGGCTGGACGGCCGCGGTGACGGGGATGCCGTACGTGGAGCGGGTGGTGCTGCCCGGGTCCCCGCCGACGGGTCCGAGGTGGCTGCCGGCGTTCGGGGCGTGTGTCGTCGAGCCGCTGGCGGAGGGCTGGCTGGTGCGGGTCGCCGCGGAACCGGTGCCGCACGGCGCCCCCCGGATCGTGCTCGACCTCGCGCAGCGGCGCCGCTGGTCGGTCCGGGTGCTGGACGGTGCTGGGCCCTGGGAGCGGGAACTGAGCCCGCGGCACGCCGAGTTGCTGTATCTGCTGGCCGTCCGGCGCACCGGCCGCAGCGCCGCGGGGCTGGCGGAGGACGTCTTCGGCGACCCGGCGCGCACGGTGACGGTGCGGGCGGAGATGTCCCGGATCAGGCGGTACCTCGGGGCCTATCTGCGACACCGGCCGTACCGCTTCCGCGACGACGCCGAGGTCGAGGTGGTCCTCCCGGACGACCCCCGCGACCTGCTGCCCGACTCGACGGCGCCGGCGGTGACGGAGCGCCGGGCACAGGCCCCCGCCGGGGCGCCGGCACCGGCCCGGGCGCCGTCGCCCTGAGCGGCGGACGGCCCCCGGACGGCCCCCGAAAGGTGGTTCGTTTCCGCATATTTGCAGCGTCCGGCTCCGCGGGCCCCTCCGCCTGCCGTAGCATCCTCCACGGACCGCCCCTCTGCTCCTCGGTCAACACGCGGAACGCCGGGCGCAGTTGGATCGGGGCCCGTGGAGGTTCTATGAAGCAGCGCGGCAGACACCGCCGGCGCCGTCGGGGCAGGGCGTTGCGCGCGGCCCTGACCGGGGCCGCTCTCGCGCTGACCGGCGCCGCCACGATGATCAGCGCCTCGCAGGCCACGGTCGCCGGGGACCCGGGCGCGCTGAAGCCGCTCGCCGTGACCGACGCGCTGCGGCTGACGGAGCACCGGGTGCCCGAACCCTGGCTCGACCGGCTCTCGGCCGCGATGGGCGAGCCGGTGGGCGTCGACGCCGTCCTCGGCTCCGCCGACCACACCCTGCGCGACGCCGCCGACTGCACGGCCGGGGAGCGCGAGGCGCTGCCGGTCTCCCCCACGGCCACGCGCGCCTACTGCTGGGACGCCGAGGACACGCGGGGCTGGCGGCCGGGGGCGGTCACCACCTCGGGAGACGCCGACGACGACGGCCTCTGGGGCTCCCACCGGGTCGTCCTGTCCGCCTGGAGCCGCGACGACGGCACGGCCGGGGGCGGGCTCGCCCGGGTCTCGTTCGTGAACGCCGACGGTCCCGGCCGGCCCGGCTACGCCTCGGCCCTGCTCGCCGTCCCGGTGGACGGCGGGCGCGACTACCGGGCGCTCGCCTCCCCCGTCTCCGGCATGGTCTGGTATCAGGACAAGCTGCTGGTCACCGCCGGCGCCGGGGACCGCAACGCGCTGTACGTGTACGACGTGGACCGCGTCCAGCGCGCCACCACCGGCGCCGACGCGGTCGGCCGCGTGCCCGGCGGCTGGGCGGCGCACGGCCACCGGTACGTGATGCCCGCCGTCGCCTCCTACCGCCTCTCCGACACGCCGGACGCCGCGCGGCCCGCCGCGCTCTCCCTGGACCGGGGTACGGTCCCCGCCGGCCTGGTGGCGAGCGAGTACGTCCCCGCCGGCGCCGACCGGCCCACCCGGCTGTGGCGCTACGCGCTCGACGCGGGCCCGGCGCACACCGGGCCGGCGGCCACCGACTCCGCCGGGCACGTGGACGCGCGGGAGGCGTACGAGACCGGCGCGGCCGAGGTCCGTGGCGTGCTGGCGCACCGCCCGGCCGGCGCCGCGCGGTCCGACTGGTACCTGGACCGGCCGGCCGGCGAGCAGCGGGGGCACGGGACGCTGTGGCGGCAGGACGCGGAGGGAGCGCGGGCCACGGAGTGCGGTGCCGACGGGTCGCGCCAGTGCTGGAGCGGGCCGCCGGGCCCCCTGTCGTACTGGGCGGGGACCGGTGAGGTCTGGTCCCAGTCGGGCGGCATGCTCTTCGCGGTGCCGCTGACCTCGGTGGACGAGGCGCTCGGCTGACGCCGGCGGGTCCGCGGCGGAGGGGGCCCGGCCAGGGCCGCTCGGGCGCGGAACCGGGATCGACAGATCTCGCGACCGGATGGTTCCCTGACCGGCATGACCAACATCGCCGTGACCACCTGGTCCCTGGAGCAGACCGCGCCGACCGATCTGCTGCCGGCCGCCACCCCGGAGGGGGACGTGCGGATCGTCCGCTCCGAGGTGCCCTCGCCCGAGTTCAGCCGCTTCCTGTACGCCTCGGTCGGCGGCGACATCCGCTGGACGGACCGGCTGGGCTGGACCTACGCGCGGTGGCGGGAGCACCTCGAGCGCCCCGGCGTGGAGACCTGGGTGGCCTACGACCGGGGCACACCCGCCGGGTACGTGGAGCTGACGTCCGGGGACGACGGCGTCGTGGAGATCGAGTATTTCGGCCTGATCCCGGCCTTCCGCGGCCGGCGCATCGGGGGGCACCTGCTGTCGTACGGGACCGCCCGCGCCTGGGACCTGGCGGACCGCTGGCCGGGGCTGGCCGCGACCAAGCGGGTGTGGCTGCACACGTGCAGCAAGGACGGCGAGTTCGCGATGGACAATTACCAGCGCCGCGGTTTCCGGCTCTTCGACACCACGGTGGAGGAAGAAGCGGAGGTGCGGACTCCGGGTCCCTGGCCCGGGGCCTTCCCGTCCTGACCTGCTCCGAAGCGTCCGTTTTCGGCCTGTGTGACCCACGACACCCCTGTCTCGCTCTACGGGACAGGGGCGTCCGCATTTTGGACGAAGCTGGACTGTGTCCAGATCGCCGTGCCACGCTTCCGTCATGTCCGGAACTGGAATTGCCTTGGTGAGTCGGCGGCACGTCGACCTCGGCCGCATGTCCAGCGCCATCTGTCAGATGCGCTGAGAGCCCCTCCAGCACCACCCGGATTTCTCGCATTCGCCTCCTCCCGCGCAACGACGCGCACGTATGCCCATGCGCCGCGCGCGCAGGTCAGAGCCGCATTCCGCCTGTCGAAGGACGTGTCAACCATGGCCGCCACCCCGCCGAAGCCTGCCGCCACGACTCCCCGCCGCAAGGTGAGCCGTCACCGTGGCGAGGGTCAGTGGGCTATGGGTCATTTCACCCCGCTCAACGGCAACGAGCAGACCAAGAAGGACGACGACGGTCTCAACGTACGGACACGCATTGAGACGATCTACTCCAAGCGGGGGTTCGACTCCATCGACCCCGGCGACCTGCGTGGACGCATGCGCTGGTGGGGTCTGTACACCCAGCGCCGACAGGGCATCGACGGCGGCAAGACCGCGATCCTGGAGCCGGAGGAGCTCGACGACAGCTACTTCATGCTGCGTGTCCGCATCGACGGCGGCGCGCTGACCACCGCGCAGCTGCGCGTCATCGGTGAGATCTCCCAGGAGTTCGCGCGCGGCACGGCCGACATCACCGACCGGCAGAACGTCCAGTACCACTGGATCCGGATCGAGGACGTGCCCGAGATCTGGAACCGCCTGGAGGGCGTCGGCCTGTCCACCGTCACCGCCTGCGGCGACACGCCCCGCGTGATGATCGGCTCCCCGGTCGCGGGCATCGCCGAGGACGAGATCATCGACGGCACGCCCGCGCTGGAGGAGATGAAGCGCCGGGTCCTGAACAACCCGGCGTACTCGAACCTGCCGCGCAAGTTCAAGACCGCGATCTCCGGCTCGCCGGTGCAGGACGTCGTGCACGAGATCAACGACGTCGCGTTCGTCGGCGTGAACCACCCCGAGCACGGGCCGGGCTTCGACCTGTGGGTCGGCGGCGGCCTGTCCACCAACCCGAAGCTCGGTGTGCGCCTGGGCGCCTGGGTGCCGGTCGAGGACGTGCCGGACGTCTACGAGGGCGTCATCTCGATCTTCCGCGACTACGGCTACCGGCGCCTGCGCAACCGCGCCCGCCTGAAGTTCCTGGTCGCCGACTGGGGCGCGGAGAAGTTCCGCCAGGTGCTGGAGGAGGAGTACCTGCAGCGCAAGCTGACCGACGGGCCGGCGCCCGCCGAGCCGGCGAGCCGCTGGCGCGACCACGTCGGCGTGCACCGGCAGAAGGACGGCCGCTTCTACGTCGGCTTCGCCCCGCGCGTCGGCCGCGTCGACGGCACCACCCTGACGAAGGTCGCCGACCTCGCGGAGGCGCACGGCTCGGGCCGGGTGCGCACCACCGTCGAACAGAAGATGATCATCCTCGACGTCGAGGAGGGACAGGTCGACTCCCTGGTCGAGTCCCTGGAGACACTGGACCTCAGCGCCAGGCCCTCCTCGTTCCGGCGGGGCACCATGGCGTGCACCGGCATCGAGTTCTGCAAGCTCGCCATCGTCGAGACCAAGGCGCGCGGCGCCTCGCTCATCGACGAACTGGAGCGCCGCCTCCCGGAGTTCGACGAGCCCATCAGCATCAACCTCAACGGCTGCCCGAACGCCTGCGCCCGCATCCAGACGGCGGACATCGGCCTCAAGGGCCAGCTGGTCCTGAACGACCGGGGCGAGCAGGTCGAGGGCTACCAGGTGCACCTCGGCGGGGCGCTCGGCCTGGAGGCCGGCTTCGGCCGCAAGGTGCGCGGCCTGAAGGTGACGGCGACCGAGCTGCCGGACTACGTGGAGCGCGTGCTGAAGCGCTACCAGGCCGAGCGGGAGGACGGCGAGCGCTTCGCCACCTGGGCGGCCCGTGCCTCGGAGGAGGCGCTGTCGTGAGCGAACGCGCCGCGCCCTTCTACTGCCCCTACTGCGGCGACGAAGACCTGCGCCCGAGCGAAGAGGGTCACGGCGCCTGGGAATGCGCGGGGTGCAACCGCGCATTCCAGTTGAAGTTCCTCGGGCTGATCGCCCGGGGTCTTCAGCCCAACTCCACGGGAGGGGAAGCGATATGACGGCCACTCAGGAAGAGCGGACTACCGACGAGCTGAAGGCGCTGGCCGAGCGCGCGGGCCGGGAGCTGGAGGACGCCTCGGCCCTGGAGATCCTCCGGTGGGCCGCGGAGACCTTCGGCGACCGCTTCTGCGTGACCTCCTCCATGGAGGACGCGGTCGTCGCCCACCTCGCCTCCCGCGCCCTGCCCGGCGTGGACGTGGTGTTCCTCGACACCGGCTACCACTTCCCGGAGACCATCGGCACCCGGGACGCGGTGGAGGCCGTGATGGACGCGAACGTCATCACGCTCACCCCGCGGCAGACGGTCGCCGAGCAGGACGCCGAGTACGGCCCCAGGCTGCACGACCGCGACCCCGACCTGTGCTGCGCGCTGCGCAAGGTGAAGCCGCTGGAGGAGGGCCTCAAGGGCTACCAGGCCTGGGCGACCGGCCTGCGCCGCGACGAGTCCGAGACCCGCGCGAACACCCCCGTGGTCGGCTGGGACGAGAAGCGCGGGAAGGTGAAGATCTCCCCCATCGCACGGTGGTCACAGGAAGATGTGCAAACGTACGTCGCCGAGCACGGGGTCCTCACCAACCCGCTGCTCATGGACGGCTATGCCTCCGTGGGCTGTGCGCCCTGCACCCGCCGTGTGCTGGAGGGCGAGGACGCACGTGCCGGCCGCTGGGCGGGCCGTTCCAAGACCGAGTGCGGACTGCACGGCTGACATGACGACGACCACCGAGATTCAGGAGAACCACGTGACGACCGGAGCCACCGTCTGGCTCACGGGTCTGCCGAGCGCCGGCAAGACCACCATCGCGCACGAGCTGGCCGGCCGACTGCGCGAGGAGGGCCACCGCGTCGAGGTGCTCGACGGCGACGAGATCCGCGAGTTCCTCTCGGCGGGCCTCGGTTTCAGCCGCGAGGACCGGCACACCAACGTGCAGCGCATCGGCTTCGTCGCCGAACTGCTCGCCCGCAACGGCGTCACCGCGCTGGTCCCGGTGATCGCGCCGTACGCGGACAGCCGGGACGCGGTGCGCAAGCGTCACGAGACGCACGGCACGGCGTACGTGGAGGTGCACGTGGCCACCCCGGTCGAGGTGTGCTCCGTACGCGACGTGAAGGGCCTGTACGCCAAGCAGGCCGCGGGCGAGCTGACGGGGCTCACCGGGGTCGACGACCCGTACGAGGAACCCGTCACGCCCGACCTGCGCATCGAGTCGCAGGACCAGACCGTCCAGGAGTCCGCCGCGGCGGTGTACGCCCTGCTCAGCGAAAGGGGACTGGCATGACGACGACCGTGGCCACGGTCGAGGAGGGCGAGGGCTCCACGAGCAGCCCGTACGCCCTCTCCCACCTCGACGCCCTCGAGTCCGAGGCGGTGCACATCTTCCGCGAGGTGGCGGGCGAGTTCGAGCGGCCGGTGATCCTGTTCTCCGGCGGCAAGGACTCCATCCTCATGCTGCACCTGGCGCTGAAGGCGTTCGCCCCCGCGGCCGTGCCGTTCTCCCTGCTGCACGTCGACACCGGGCACAACTTCCCCGAGGTCCTGGACTACCGCGACCGCACGGTGGAGAAGCACGGGCTGCGCCTGCACGTCGCCTCCGTGCAGGACTACATCGACCGCGGGGTGCTCAAGGAGCGCCCGGACGGCACGCGCAACCCGCTGCAGACGCTGCCGCTGACCGAGAAGATCCAGGCGGAGAAGTTCGACGCCGTCTTCGGCGGCGGGCGCCGCGACGAGGAGAAGGCCCGCGCCAAGGAGCGGGTGTTCTCGCTGCGCGACGAGTTCTCCCAGTGGGACCCGCGCCGCCAGCGCCCCGAGCTGTGGAACCTGTACAACGGCCGGCACGCCCCCGGCGAGCACGTCCGCGTCTTCCCGCTGTCCAACTGGACCGAGCTGGACGTGTGGCAGTACATCGCCCGCGAGGGCATCGAACTGCCCGAGATCTACTACGCCCACGAGCGCGAGGTCTTCGCGCGCGCCGGCATGTGGCTGACCGCGGGCGAGTGGGGCGGCCCGAAGGACGACGAGACGGTGGTCAAGCGGCGGGTCCGCTACCGCACCGTCGGCGACATGTCCTGCACCGGCGCGGTCGACTCCGACGCCGACACCATCGAGAAGGTGATCGCCGAGATCGCCGCCTCCCGGCTCACCGAGCGCGGCGCGACGCGTGCCGACGACAAGCTCTCCGAGGCCGCGATGGAAGACCGCAAGCGCGAGGGGTACTTCTAGACATGACCAGCACCACCGAGCCCACCGAGCCGCTGTCGGTCGAGCAGCTGTCGGAGACCACCCTGCTGCGGTTCGCCACCGCGGGGTCCGTCGACGACGGCAAGTCCACCCTGGTCGGGCGCCTGCTGCACGACTCCAAGTCGGTCCTCGTGGACCAGCTGGAGGCCGTGGAGCGCGCCTCGGCGAGCCGCGGCCAGGAGGCCCCGGACCTCGCGCTGCTCACCGACGGCCTGCGGGCCGAGCGCGAGCAGGGCATCACCATCGACGTGGCCTACCGCTACTTCGCCACGCCCCGGCGCCGGTTCATCCTGGCCGACACCCCCGGGCACGTGCAGTACACCCGGAACATGGTCACCGGCGCCTCCACGGCCGAGCTGACGGTGATCCTGGTCGACGCCCGCAACGGCGTCGTCGAGCAGACCCGCCGGCACGCCGCCATCGCCGCGCTGCTGCGGGTGCCGCACGTCGTGCTCGCCGTCAACAAGATGGACCTGGTCGAGTACCGGGAGTCCGTGTTCGCCGCCATCGCCGAGGAGTTCACGGCGTACGCGACCGAGCTGGGCGTCCCCGAGGTCACCGCGATCCCGATCTCGGCGCTCGCGGGCGACAACGTGGTGGAGCCGTCGGCGGTCATGGACTGGTACGGCGGCCCGACCGTCCTGGAGCACCTGGAGACCGTCCCGGTCAGCCACGACCTGGCGCACTGCCACGCCCGGCTGCCCGTGCAGTACGTGATCCGTCCGCAGACCGCCGAGCACCCCGACTACCGGGGTTACGCGGGCCAGATCGCCGCCGGCACGTTCCGCATCGGCGACCCGGTCACCGTGCTGCCGTCGGGCCGCACCTCGAAGGTGGCCGGCATCGACCTGCTGGGCGAGCCGGTCGACGCGGCCTGGACGCCGCAGTCGGTGACGCTGCTGCTGGAGGACGACATCGACGTCTCCCGCGGCGACCTGATCGTGCCCAGCAAGGACGCCCCGGCCACCAGCCAGGACGTCGAGGCCACCGTCTGCCACGTCGCCGACGCGCCGCTGACCGTGGGCCACCGCGTGCTGATCAAGCACGGGACCCGCACCGTCAAGGCGATCGTCAAGGACATCCCGGCTCGCCTCACGCTGGACGACCTGTCCCTGCACCCGCACCCCGGGCAGCTCGTCGCCAACGACATCGGCCGGGTGAAGATCCGTACCGCCGAACCGCTGCCCGCCGACTCCTACGCGGACTCCCGCCGCACGGGTTCGTTCATCCTCATCGACCCGAGCGACGGCACCACCCTCACCGCCGGGATGGTCGGCGAGTCCTTCGCCGCCCCGGAGCCGGTCAACGACGCCGGCGACGAGGACGGTTGGGACTTCTGATCATGAACTCCCCCGACTTCTGGTCCACGTTCGCGAAGGAGGGCGGCCGCGTCGGCAGCGGTGCTCTCGGCAGCGGGCAGGGCGGAGTGGCGCGATGTGCGCGCTGACGTACGCGCACCGCATGCGCGCCCACACCCCCCACCCGTACAGCCGAAGACCTGCCGACCTCCCGGCCACGACCTGACACCTCGGACGATCCGACAGGCGTGACCGCCGGGCCAACGAGAGGAAAGCCTCCCGTGCCTGCCAACACCGCCCTGCGCCGCACCCTCGCCGTCATAGCCGCCCTGCCGCTCCTGACCCTCGCCGCCTGCGGGTACGGCTCCGAGGCGAAGGACGACGACACCGCCAAGGTCGCCGCGGGTGCCGAGAAGATCGACGGTCTCGACTCCGTCCGCATCGGCTATTTCGGCAACGTCACCCACGCCACCGCCCTCGTGGGCAACCAGAAGGGCTTCTTCCAGAAGGAGCTGGGGGCGACCGAGGCCAAGTACGCGACCTTCAACGCGGGTCCCTCCGAGATCGAGGCGCTGAACTCCGGCTCCATCGACATCGGCTGGATCGGCCCCTCCCCCGCGATCAACGGCTACACGAAGTCCAACGGCAAGAACCTGCGGATCATCGGCGGTTCGGCCTCCGGCGGCGTGAAGCTCGTCGTCGACCCGGACAAGATCAAGTCGCTGGCGGACGTCAAGGGCAAGCGCATCGCGACCCCGCAGCTCGGCAACACCCAGGACGTGGCGTTCCTCAACTGGATCGCCGAGCAGGGCTGGAAGGTCGACGCGCAGAGCGGCAAGGGCGACGTGACGGTCGTCCGCAGCGACAACAAGGTCACCCCGGACGCCTACAAGGCCGGTTCCCTGGACGGCGCCTGGGTACCCGAGCCGACCGCGTCGAAGCTGGTCGCCGCGGGCGGCAAGGTGCTGCTCGACGAGTCGACGCTGTGGCCCGGCAAGAAGTTCGTGATCACGAACATCATCGTGTCGCAGAAGTTCCTAAAGGAGCACCCGAAGGCCGTCGAGGCGGTCCTGAAGGCCTCGGTCGACACCAACGAGTGGATCAAGGCCAACCCGGACGAGGCGAAGGCCGCGGCCAACGAGCAGCTGAAGAAGGACACGGGCAAGGCCCTGCCGGCCGAGGTCCTGGACCCGGCGTGGAAGTCGATCGAGGTCACCGACGACCCGCTGGCCGCCACCCTCGACGCCCAGGCCGAGCACGCCGTGAAGGCCGGTCTGCTGAAGAAGCCCGACCTTCAGGGCATCTACGACCTCACGCCGCTCAACAAGGTCCTCGGGGCCAAGGGCGCGCCCGCGGTCGACGACGCCGGTCTCGGCGTCAAGTAAGCCCGGATCCGACCATTCCCAGGAGGTGACGACCATGGCCACGACCCTCGCCAAGGCCGCCGACGGCACCGAGGCGGCCACGCACGCCGCCCGGATCGAGCACGTCTCGAAGTCGTTCGCGGGCCCCGCCGGACAGCAGCTCGTGCTGGACGACATCACACTCGATGTCGCGCCCGGCGAGTTCGTCACCCTCCTGGGGGCCTCCGGCTGCGGCAAGTCCACACTGCTGAACCTGGTGGCGGGCCTGGACCGGCCCAGCGCCGGCGCCATCACCACGGACGGGCGCCCGGCCCTGATGTTCCAGGAGCACGCCCTGTTCCCGTGGCTGAGCGCGGGCAAGAACATCGAACTCGCCCTGAAGCTGCGCGGCGTGCCCAAGAACGAGCGCCGCGACAAGGCCGAGGAACTGCTCGAACTCGTCCGGCTGAAGGGCGCGCACGGCAAGCGGGTCCACGAGCTGTCGGGCGGCATGCGCCAGCGCGTCGCGATGGCGCGCGCTCTCGCCCAGGAGAGCAAGCTGCTGCTGATGGACGAGCCGTTCGCGGCGCTGGACGCGATCACCCGGGACGTGCTCCACGACGAGCTGACCCGGATCTGGCGGGAGACGAAGCTGTCCGTCCTGTTCGTCACGCACAACGTGCGGGAGGCCGTGCGGCTCGCCGAGCGCGTGGTGCTGCTGTCCTCCCGTCCCGGGCGCGTGGCCCGCGAGTGGACGGTGGGCATCCCGCACCCGCGCCGCATCGAGGACACCGCCGTGGCGGAACTGTCCGTCGAGATCACCGAAGAACTGCGTGGGGAGATCCGCCGCCATGGCCAGCACTGACACGACCAGCCCGGCGAAGGACGGCGGCGACCTCGCCGGTCTGGAGGCGGGCCTGGACGCACTGGAGACGGTGCAGCAGGGCCGCAAGCCGTTCCGGCAGACCTTCGTCGAGAAGATCCTGCCGCCCGCGGTCGCGGTGCTCCTGGTGCTGGCGGTCTGGCAGGGTCTGGTCTCGTTCGGCGTCGTCGACGACCCGACCAAGCTGCCCGCCCCGTCCGCCGTGTGGGACGTCGTCCGCGAGGCGTGGCTCCAGGGCGAGCTGCTCGGCTACATCTGGACCAGCGTCTCGCGCGGTCTGCTCGGCTTCTGCTTCGCGCTGCTGATCGGCACCCCGCTGGGCCTGCTGGTGGCGCGGGTGAAGTTCGTGCGGGCGGCGATCGGCCCGATCCTGTCCGGCCTCCAGTCGCTGCCGTCGGTGGCGTGGGTGCCGCCGGCCGTGATCTGGCTGGGCCTGAACAACACGATGATGTACGCCGTCATCCTGCTGGGCGCGGTGCCGTCCATCGCCAACGGCCTGGTGTCCGGCGTGGACCAGGTGTCCCCGCTGTTCCTGCGGGCGGGCCGCACGCTGGGCGCGACGGGGCTGAAGGGCACCTGGCACATCGTGCTGCCGGCGGCGCTGCCCGGGTACGTGGCGGGGCTGAAGCAGGGCTGGGCCTTCTCCTGGCGCTCGCTCATGGCCGCCGAGATCATCGCGTCCTTCCCCGACCTGGGGGTGGGACTCGGCCAGCTGCTGGAGAACGGCCGCAACGCCAGCGACATGGCGATGGTCTTCGAGGCCATCCTGCTGATCCTGATCGTCGGCATCGCCATCGACCTGCTGATCTTCAGCCCGCTGGAGCGGTGGGTGCTGCGCAGCCGCGGTCTGCTGGTGAGGAGCTGAGGCACCCCATGCACCGTCCGGTCCGCCCCGTCTGTCACGCCCGTCCCGTCCTTCTGGTCGTCGCCCACGGCAGCCGCGATCCGCGGCACGCCGCGACCGTGCACGCCCTGGTCCGCCGGGTGAGGGCGCAGCGCCCGGACGTGCGGGTGGAGACCGGCTTCCTGGACTTCAACGTGCCCTCCGTGCAGGGCGTGCTGGAGTCCCTGGCGACGGAGGGGGTGCGGGACGTGGTGGCGCTGCCGCTGCTGCTGACCCGCGCCTTCCACGCCAAGGCCGACATCCCGGCCGTCCTCGCGGACGCGCCGGCCCGGCTGCGGATCCGGCAGGCCGAGGTGCTCGGTCCTTCCCCGCTGCTGCTGTCGGCGCTGGAGCGGCGCCTGTACGAGGCGGGTCTCACGCCCGCCGACAAGTCCTCGACCGGGGTCGTGCTGGCCTCGGCGGGGTCCTCCGACCCGGAGGCGATCGCAGTGATCGCAGAAATCGCGCGGGAGTGGCGGCACACCGGTTGGTGCGCCGTGCGGCCTGCGTTCGCCTCCGCATCCCTTCCCCGCACCGAGGACGCGGTCCGTGAACTGCGCGCGGCCGGCTGCGCACGCGTCGCCGTCGCCCCGTACGTGCTGGCACCCGGTTTCCTGCCGGACCGCATCGCGCGGGGCGCTGCCGGGGCGGACGTGCTGGCGGACGTGCTGGGCGCGGCGCCCGAGGTGGCGCGGCTGCTGCTGGAGCGCTACGACGCGGCGCGCGCGCCGCGGCCGGCGCTGGTGGCGGTCGGCGCCTGAGGCCGGCCGGGCCGGACAGCGGACACGGAGTCAGGGGCCGGGGGCGGTCAGTTCCACCAGTTTGACGACCGTGTTCCAGTTGCGGCTGGTGGCGATCACGCCCTTGTTCACGCGGGGCTTCGACAGCGCCTCGGCCAGCTTGGAGCGGCCCAGGCCGTCCGGCGCGTACAGGTACAGGGCGCGGTCGCCTAGCCGGAACTCCTCGGGCAGGAAGGCGGCCCGGTCGACCGGCGCGAAGCGCTCCTCGTCGACCGGCGCCGAGAAGTAGGTGACGTGGAGCTGTCGGGCCTCCAGGCCGGCGGCGGGGAAGGGGCAGGCCTCGGCGACGGCCCGCAGATAGGCGTGGTCGCGCACGATCACGTCCACCGGGAAGCCGAAGTGCTTCTCGATCGCCTCCGACAACTCGGCGGCCAGCGACTCCTCGTCGCCGTGGCCGGACGTGAAGACGGCCTGCCCGCTCTGCAGATGGGTGCGTACGGCGTCGTGACCGAGGCCCTCCAGGAGCGTGCGCAGCTCGGCCATCGGGACCTTCTTGGCGCCGCCCACGTTGATCCCGCGCAGCAGCGCCGCATACGTCGTCGTCATGCGCACACCCTAGAGCGGCCGTCGCGCCCCGTGGGGGTGGGCGCGACGGCCGCGTCCGCCGGGCGGACGTGCGCGCCACTCTCGCCGATCCGGGGGCCGGGTTCAACCACTCCACGCGCCTGTGACTCGTTCAACAACCCTTCGGAAGGGAACGTGGCGGAATCCGGGCCGCCGGGCGCACCCTGATCACCGCCCCCGAGAGGCCCGGGTAGATGTAAGGGGCCGCCGTCCTCCCCAGCGGTGAGGCCGGACGTCCGAGGGGATGAGCCTGCCCCCGTTCCACGTCACCGGTCAGCACGACGAGACGGACTTATCCGGGCCATACCTTCGAAGCGGAAGGTGGCGGCAGGGGGCCTCCACCGAGGACGAGGGGGCAAGCCCGTCATGGGGAACGGAGACACACGGGTGCGGGGCATCGCCGCCCGGGCCGGCGGCTGGAGCGCCCGGCACCGATGGGCTGCCGTCGGAATCTGGGTACTGTTCGTCGTCCTGGCGATGGGGCTCGGCTCGGCGGCCGGCCGGGTCGACGTCAAGGACAGCGACCAGATGGGGGGCGAGACGCACACCGCCGCCCGGATCGTCGAGGACGCCGGGATCGACGAACCGGCCGGTGAGAGCGTCCTGATCCAGACGAAGGACGGGAAGCTGACGGCCACCGACGCCGAGTTCCGCGCCGCCGTCACCGCGGTCGTCCAGGCGGTGGAGGGCACCGGGGAGGTCACCGGCGTAACCTCCCCGTACGAGGCGAGGACGATCTCGAAGGACGGCCGCAGCGCGCTGGTGCAGTTCGACATGCGCGGTGAGGCGGACACCGCGGGCGAGCGGGTCGAGCCGGTGCTGAAGGCCGTCGAGGGCGTCCAGAAGGACCACGAGTCGCTGCGGATCGAGGAGATCGGCGGCGCCAGCATGATGAAGACGTTCGACGACGCGTTCGGCGACGACTTCCAGAAGGCCGAGTACTCCGCGGTGCCGGTGGCCCTCGGCATCCTCCTCGTCGCGTTCGGCGCGCTGGTGGCCGCGCTGGTGCCGGTGGCACTGGCGATCACCGCGATCATGGCGACGATGGGTCTGATGGGCCTCGTCAGTCACTTCCAGCCGATGAGCGACACCGCCAACTCCGTGATGCTGCTGGTGGGTCTGGCCGTCGGCGTCGACTACTGCCTGTTCTATCTGCGCCGTGAGCGCGAGGAGCGTGCCGCGGGCCGGGACGCGCAGACCGCGCTGCGGATCGCCGCCGCCACCAGTGGCCGGGCGATCGTCGTCTCCGGCGTCACGGTGTGCGTGGCGATGGCGGGCATGCTGTTCACCGGCATCGCCGAGTTCGAGGCGATGGGCCTGGCCTCGCTGATGGTCGTCGCGGTCGCCATGGTCGGCTCGGTGACGGTCCTGCCGGCGCTGCTTTCGCTGCTGGGCGAACGGGTGGAGAAGGGGCGCGTCCCGTTCCTGCGCCGGCGTCAGCGCCGGGGCACCGCGGAGGGCAGCCGGTTCTGGACGGCCGTGCTGCGGCGCGTGCTCGCCAAGCCGGTCCTCTCCGCCGCCGTGGCGGTCGGCGCGCTGCTGGCCGTCGCCGCTCCGGCCGTCGGCATGAAGACGCAGAACCTCACCCTGGACCAGGAGTTCGGCGACTCGCTGCCCATCGTGCAGACGTACAACCGGGTCAACGAGGCCTTCCCCGGCGGCTCCGATCCGGCCGAGGTGGTCGTCAAGGCCGACGACATCAACGCGCCCGAGGTGCGGGCGGCGCTCGCCGACTTCCGGGAGCAGGCGGTCCGTTCGGGCGCCTCGCGCGGCCCGGTCGACATCACCATGCACGACGAGCAGAACGTCGCCCTGGTCCACGTCCCGCTGGTCGGCGGCTCCGACCAGGACCAGGCGGGCGAGAGCCTGGACAAGCTGCGCGACGAGGTGCGGCCCGCGACGCTCGGCAAGGTCGACGGCGTCGAGGCCCCGATCACCGGTCAGGTGGCCGGCAACAAGGACTTCAACGACCAGCTCGTCGGCTCGGTCGCGCCGGTCTTCGCGTTCGTGGTGGTCTTCGCCTTCCTGCTGATGCTGCTGTCGTTCCGCTCCCTGACGGTCGCGATCACCTCGATCGTGCTGAACCTGCTGTCGGTGGGCGCGGCGTACGGCATCCTCGTCGCCGTCTTCCAGCACGGCTGGGGCGCCTCGCTGGTCGGCGCGGAAGGGGTCGGCGCCATCGTCACCTGGCTGCCGCTGTTCCTCTTCGTGATCCTCTTCGGCCTGTCGATGGACTACCACGTGTTCGTGGTCTCGCGGATCCGTGAGGCGCGGCTGCGGGGGCGCACGACCAGGGACGCGGTCCAGCACGGCGTGGTCACCACGGCCGGGGTGGTCACCAGCGCCGCGGTCATCATGGTCGCCGTGTTCGCCATCTTCGGCACCCTGTCCATGCAGTCGATGAAGCAGATGGGCGTGGGCCTGGCAGCCGCGGTGCTGATCGACGCGACGATCATCCGGGGCGTGCTGCTGCCGGCCGTGATGGCCCTGCTCGGTGAGCGGAACTGGTACCTGCCGAAGTGGCTGCACCGGCTGCCGGACCTCACCCACGACGAGGCTCCCGAGGCGGTCGCGCCGCCGGCCCGGGACGACGAGGGCGAGCGGGTCGGCGTCTGAGCGGCCCGTGCGCAGGTGAGGGCCCGTCGGTTCCGGGTGAACCGACGGGCCCTTCGCCGTCACCGGCACGGACGGCGGTGAGGGGGAGTCAGGTCACCTCGAGGTTGGCCATCATCCCCATGTCCTCGTGTTCCGCGTTGTGGCAGTGGAACAGGTACCGGCCCTGGTAGCCGTCGAAGCGGGTGATGATCTCCGCCGATTCCGCCGGGCGCAGCGAGAGGGTGTCCTTGAGTCCCGCGTCGTGCGGCAGGAGCCCGCGTCCGCCGCGGGACAGGACCCGGAAGCCGACGAGGTGGAGGTGGACGGGGTGGTGGACGTCGGCGACGAAGCGCCACACCTCGACGGCTCCCAGCCGCGTGCGGACGTCCGTACGCGACGGGTCGAACGCTTTCCCGCCGATGACCCAGCCGCGGCCGTGCTGCGTCCGCCCGGCACGGAAGACGAACTCGCGGACCGCGGTGGCCTCGGACCGCCGCCAGGTGGGCAGGTCGCCGGCGAGCCTCGCGGGAACGCGGGTGTCGTCCCGGGCGCGGCGCACCACCCGGAAGGCCATCACCTCACGGCTGCGTCCGGACCCGAGCCGGTTGACCAGCCGCACCCGGCTGCCGGCCGGCAGTCCCGCGAAGTCGATCACCACGTCGTAGCGCTCGGCCGGGGCGAGCGGCAGGACGGTGTGGGTGACGGGCCTCTCGAGCAGGCCCTGGTCGGCGCCGATCTGCGCCAGCTCCAGGACGCGCCCGTCGTCGGTGACGGCCTGCAGCTCGTAGTGGCGGGCGTTGGAGGCGTTGAGCAGCCGCAACCGGTGGCGTACGGCGTCGACTTCGTGAACCGGCCAGGGCGCTCCGTTGACGAGGATCACGTCACCCAGTACGCCGGCGGCGAAGGACGCGTCCACGCCGGGCCGGTCGCGGAGCGTGGGGTCGAGGGAGGGGTAGGCCAGCGAGCCGTCGGAGGCGAACGCCCGGTCGGCGATCATCAGGGGCACCTCACGCTCGCCGCGCGGCAGGTCGAGGGCGTCCTCGATGTCGTCGCGCACGATGTGCAGGCCTGCCAGGCCGCGCCAGATCGCCGGGGCGGTGAAGTCCATGCGGTGGTCGTGGTACCAGAGCATGGCCGCGCGCTGGTCGAGCGGGAAGGTGTACTCACGCACGGACCGGGTGATCACCGCGCGGGGGTCGGACATGGCGTGTGCGCCGGTGTGGTGCCGGTGGGCCCGGGGGTCGGGCCAGTCCCGGGGGAGGACGAGATCGGTGGGGTAGCCTTCGGAGGCCGCAGGGGTCCGCCCACCGTGCAGGTGCACCACGGTCGGCACCGGCAGTTCGTTGCGGTGCCTGACGGTGACCGGCCGTCCGCGGCGGGACTCGATGGTGGGGCCGGGGAAGGTTCCGTCGTAGGTCCACAGCTCCGTCCGCACTCCGGGGAGGATCTCCGCGGCGACCCGGCGCTGGGTGATCTCGTACCGGTCGGTGCCCCCGGAGGTGCCGGCCGGCACGAGGACGGGCGGGATCGGCAGTGGCACGGTGTAGGGCTCGGGCAGCGGCACGGCGCTCCGCAGCTCGTTGCCGGTGCTCGCGGGACGGTGGGCCGTCGCGCCGGACAGTGCCAGACCGCCCGCCGTGACGAGGCCCAGGGCGCCGCCGATCCCCAGCACGCGGCGCCGGGGCCACTCCGCACCCCGGCCGCCCGGGCGGGGGACCCGCTTCCGGTCAGACACCGCTCTCCTCCCCCCGGAACTCGTCCGCGCCGCCGGGCCGGACGCCCACGGTGCGGCGGGGCAGGGGCCGCACCCAGACCGCGGCGGCCAGCAGGGCCAGAGCGGCGATGGTCGTCACGCCGAGGGGGAGGTGCACCCACAGGAGACCGGACGTCCCCGCCAGGTACTGGCCCGTCTCGGCCGCCACGATCAGCAGGGAGATCACGGCCGGCCACGCGCGGCGCGTGCGCACCCGGACCGCGACGCCGACCGCGAACTGCAGCAGCCCCAGCGAGAACACGACGTCGGCGCCGCGCGCGTGCCAGTCCAGGCCTTCGATCTCCCCGGTGAGGTACACGCCCGCGAAGACCGGCTGTCCGAAGGCGGCGACGGTGTGCGCCGTCACCACCGAGCGGAACAGCAGGCCGGCAACGCCGCTGACGCGGCGGTCCGTCGATGGTCGTTCATCCGTGATGGTCACACCCCTACGGTCATGTGACCGGGAGCATCACGTCAAAGATCAATATTGCTATCGTGCTATGCCGTCGGGGCTATGGGAGGAGGACAGGGCATGGATCTGCACGCGCTCGAGCAGTTCCTGGTCGTGGCGCGGCTCGAGCACCTCAGCCGCGCGGCCGGGGAACTGCGGGTCGCCCAGCCCTCGCTGAGCCGCACCGTCGCGCGACTGGAGGCCGAGCTCGGTGCCCCCCTGTTCGACAGGGCCGGCCGTCTGCGGCTCAACGAAGCGGGGCGGCTCTTCCGGGACCACGTCGAGCGCTCTCTCGGAGAGCTGGAGGCCGGGCGCCGGGCGGTCGCCGAGGCGGTCCGTGAGGGCGTCGGCACGGTACGGCTGGCGTCGGAGACCTTCCTGACCGTCACCGGCCCCCTGGCCGCCTTCAAGGAGGCCCATCCCGACGTCGATGTCGAACTCCGTCAGATGCCGGCCGCGGACATGCACCGTGCCCTGCACGCCCGTGAGGTGGACCTGTGCGTCGCCTCCCAGCCGATCCCGGCCGACGGGCTGGCCGCCGTCCGCCTGCACGACGAGCCGGTCTGGCTGGCGGCACCGCCCGGTCACCCACTGGCCTCCCGCGCCCGGGTCGGGGTCGAGGAACTGCGCGCGGCACCGTTCGTGATCCCACGCCCCGGCCACTGGCAGCGCCGCCTGCTGGACCGGCTCTTCGCCCGTCACGACCTGACCCCGAGGATCGTCTGCGAGGGCGACGAACCGGCCGCCCTCGTCGGCCTGGTCAGCGCCGGTATCGGCCTCACCCTCATCCCCGCGATGGCCCGCGGCGCCGACATCAGCGCGCCCTGCGCCTGGATCGGCATCGACGACCCCGCCTGCCGGCGCACCCTCACCCTGCACCGGGTCGCCGAGGGCCGGCTCTCGGCCGCCGCCCTGCTGATGCACACCACACTCGCCGCCTGGCCCTGGAACCCGGCGGGCGACACGCAGCGGTGACGCCTCGGGGGGCGGTGCGCGCGGCCGCCGGGTGATCGCGGGCCGGCCCGCGCCTCAGGCCCGGCGGGCGGCGAGTTCCGCCTCGATCAGGTCGGCCGCCCGGCGGGTGCCGCCCTCCTGGGCCATCTGCGCCTGGATCTCCTTCAGGCGCGCGGCCACCTCCGGGTCGTCGACCAGGGCGAGGGCGGCGGTGCGCAGCGCCTCGGCGGTGGCGTCCTCGGCGCTCAGGTGCCGGGCCACGCCGAGCGCCTGGAGCATGTCCGCGTTGCCGAACTGGTCCGCGGCCTGCGGTACGGCGATCATCGGCGTGGCGGTCGCCAGGCCCTCCTGGCTGCCGCCCGCGCCCGCGTGCGTGACGAACAGGTCGGCTTGCCGGAGGACCGCCGGCTGCGGCACCCACGACCGCACTTCCACGTTGTCCGGCACCTCGCCCAGCTCGGCGGGGTCGACGTGGCTGCCGATCTGGAGCACCACGTGCCAGCCGGGCAGGCCGGCGAAGGCCCTGACGCACTCCCGGTAGAACCCGGGCTGCTTGGTGAAGGCGGACCCGAGGGAGACGAGGACGACCTTCTCGGCACCGTCCGGGCGCCGCCACTCCCCCTCCGTGCTGCGGTCGCCCTGACAGGCGCCGACGAAGGTGTACGTCGTCTCGTCGACGCGGTCGGCGTTGGGCTGGAGCGCCTTGGGGATCAGCACGAGGGAGCGGTCCGGCCGGCCGGTGAACGGGTCGGGGTGCTGGGTGATGCCGTTCTCCTCCAGCCAGGCCCGGAAGCGGGCGTAGTAGGCCCGACCGCGCTCGGTCCTGCGCGGCTCCTCCCACATCGGCTCCGCGACCTCCTGCTCGTAGCCCTCCCAGGCGACCATGCACGGGGAGAGGGAGACGACGGGCACGCCCCAGCGGTGGCCGAGGACGCGGGCCGGGTAGGAGGCGATGTCGTGCAGGACGAGGTCCGGCTCGTCCCCCTCGTACGCCTCGGCGAGCTGGGGCAGCGCCTGGACGGCGTCGTCCAGGAACGGTTCGACGTTGTCGAGCAGGGTGGTCCCCCACGCCTCCGGGTCGGCGTCGGGGCCGGGCAGCGTGCTGTTCCACAGTTTGGGTTCGGCGCCCGTCCCGGCCACCTTGTCCGCGAAAAGCGGCGGGATCGCGTAGGTCACCCGGTGCCCCCGGGCGACGAGCTCGCGGATCACCTCCAGGCTGGGGTTCACGTGGCCGTGCGCGGCGATGGAGAACATGGCGATGTGGGCGCGGCTGGTCATGCCACGACCGTATGCGAGACGATACGTCTCGTGCAAGACGTTTCCGGGTGCGCGGCGTCAGCGCTGGTAGCGGGCGAGTACGAGGTTGCCGTCCTCCTCGAGCCGCTCGCGCAGTTCCTCCATGCCGATCGCCCCGCTGTAGTACTCCTGGAGCGCCGGGGTGGCGACCTTGTCCTTCCACTCGGCGTAGCCGCGGACGGTCTGCGCGGGCGCCGGACGCAGTTGGGCGGCGAGTGCGGTGCCGGTGGCCCAGCCGTACTCGGGGGTGTGCAGGGCGGGGTCCTCCAGGGCCCGGGTGCCGGTGGGCAGCATCCAGTCGCCGAGGGCGAGGCGGACCATGTTGTCCGGCTGGAGGAGGAAGTCGACGAACGCGGCGGCCTCCTTCTTGTGCGGGCTGTCCTCGGCGACGGACAGCGTCTGCGGGCTGACGCCCTGGGCGAGCCCCGCGGCCCCGGCCGGGGCGGGCAGGACCTGCCAGTCGAAGCCCTCGGGGGCCTGCTGCTCGATCTGCTGACGGTAGGAGAAGCCGAGCGGCACCATCGCGTACCTGCCCGCGAAGAAGCCGGGCAGGGTGTCGGAGCCGCCGCTGCCCAGGGTGGAGGCGGAGGCGCTGTGGTCACGGCCGACCTGGTCGCGGATGGTGCGCGGCACCACCTGGTCGGCCTCACCGAACCGGACGGTGACCTTGCCGTCCGCGTCGCGGTGGAACAGCCGGCCGCCGGTGGACAGCGACAGGTTGAGCGTGGCGGACACGGGCTCCTTGAGCGGCCAGGCCACGCCGTACCTGCCGGCACCGCTCAGCCGCTCGGTCACCTGCCGGAACTCGGGCCATGTCCAGGGGTGTTCCGGGGTCGGGATCCGGACCCCGGACTTCTCGAGCAGGGCCGTGTTGGCCATCAGGACGCGGGGTTCCTGGAGGAACGGCACGCCGTAGACGCCGTCGCCGAAGGTGGCCGTGTCCCAGGCGTGCCGCGGGATGTCGTTCCTCAGCCGCTGGGGCAGCAGGTCGGTCAGGTCGGCGAGGTAGCCGCCGTAGGCGAAGTCCGCGAGGTCGTCGGAGGCGTCGTGGATGATGTCCGGGGCCTCGCCGCCCTCGAAGGAGGTGAGGAGCTGGTCGTGGACGCTGTCCCAGCTGCCCTGGACGTACTGGACCCGCACGTCCGGGTGGGCCGCGTTCCACTCCTCGACCAGTTCCTTGTTGGCCCGCACGGACTCCTCCTGCCAGGCCAGGGACTGGAAGCGCAGGGTGATCCGGCCGTCGTCGGCGTCGCCGCCCGCGCCCGTGCAGGCCGTGAGCAGCAGGACGAACGCGATGAGGAGCGTGGTGGTCCTGGTGCGCATCAGCTCTTCACCGCCCCGGCGAGCATGCCGCCCGTGATCCGCCGCTGGACGATCGCGAAGACGACCAGCGAGGGCAGCGTCGCGAGGAAGGCCGCCGCCGCCAGCGGGCCGAGGTCCGCGACGCCCTCGGCGCCGAGGAAGTGGGTGAGCACGACCGGCAGGGTCTGTTTCTCCGGTGTCTTCAGCAGCACCAGCGCGAAGAAGAACTCGTTCCACGCGGTGATGAACGCGAACAGCCCGGTCGCCACGATCCCCGGTGCGAGCAGCGGCGCCGTCACCGAGACGAGGGTGCGCAGCCGCCCGGCTCCGTCGACCGCCGCGGCCTCCTCCAGCTCGGCCGGCACGGCCCGGACGTATCCGGCGAGCATCCACAGCGCGAACGGCAGCGACCACACGACGTACACCATCACCAGCCCGGGCACGGAGTCGATCAGCCGGAGGTTCTTCAGGACCAGGAAGAGCGGGATGATCAGCAGGACGAAGGGGAAGGCCTGGCTGACCACGACCCACCCGGTGGCCGCCCTGGCGAGCCGGCCGCGGTACCGGGCCATGACGTACGCCGTGGGGGTCGCGACGAGCACCGCGATCACGGCGGCGCCGAGCGCGGCGAGCAGGGAGTTGAGCGCGGCGTGCAGCAGCGGCTGCTCGTCGAAGGCCTGCCGGAAGTTGTCGAGGGTGGGGTTCTCGGGGATCCAGGTCGGGTGCAGACTGCCCAGCTCGCGCGGGGACTTGAACGCGACGGAGATCAGCCAGAGGAACGGGAAGGCCAGGAAGACGAGGTAGGCGAGCAGCGCGGCGTACTGGCCCACGCGGGCTCCGGTCGAGGTCCTCACGCGTCGTCACCTCCCCTGAGCCGGCCGACGAGGAAGACGGCCAGCAGGACCGAGATCACGGCGACCATGACGCAGCCCATCGCCGCCGCGTAGCCGAACTGACCGTAGTGGAAGGCCTCCTCGTAGGCGAAGAGCATCGGCAGCCTGGTCCGGCCGCCGGGGCCGCCGTTGGTCAGCACGTAGACGAGGGCGAAGGAGTTGAAGTTCCAGATGAGGTTGAGCGCGGTGATGGCGAGGGCGACCGGCTTCAGGGCGGGCCAGGTGACCGTGCGGAAGCGGCGCCAGGCACCGGCGCCGTCGACCGCGGCCGCCTCGTGCAGCTCGCGCGGGGTGTTCTGCAGGCCGGCCAGCAGGGCGACCGTGGTCTGCGGCATCCCGGCCCAGACGCCGACGACGACCACGGCGGGCAGCGCCGTGCCGAGGCCGCTGAGCCAGTCGCGGCCGTCACCGAGACCGAGGTCGCGCAGGGTCTCGTTGAGGATGCCGGCGTCCGGGTTGTAGACGAGCCGCCACATGATGCCGACGACGACCTCGGGCATCGCCCAGGGGATGATGGCCATGGCCCGGGCCAGCCAGCGCAGCCGCAGGTTCTGGTTGAGCAGCAGGGCGAGGCCGAGCGCGAGCAGGAACTGCGGCACGGTCACGCCGACCGCCCACACCAGCCCGATGCGGAACGACTCCCAGAACAGCGTGTCGTGCAGCAGGTCCTGGAAGTTGAGGGTGCCGATCCACCGGGTGGACTCGGTCCGGCCCGACTGGGCGTCGGTGAACGCCAGCAGGACGCCGTGGAGCAGCGGTCCGACGCTGAGCACCAGGATGGGGATCAGCGCGGGGAGCACCAGGAACCAGGCGCCGTGCCCGGGGTCGGGCCGTGGCCGGTCCGTGCCGGGCGCGCGGCGCGCCGGTCTCCTCACCTCGGTCACCGATGTCACGTGGTCAGCCCCTTCGCGCGGCTCGGACGGGCCTGGTCATGGTCGTGAAGGCGCTGTGCCCCGTCAAGGGACCGCGCACACGCTCCCACCTGTGCGAATGCGACACTGGCCGACGGATGGCGGGATCGCGACGGTGGACGCACACGGCTGACGTGTGCCGGCACCGGCGCGGAGCCGGGCCGTCCCCGGCGACCGCACCCGGCTCAGGCGCATCGGACCTGCCCGGGCGGGGCCGGTGACGAGGGACCAGGACGGACACGGAGGGCGGACGATGGACGAGGCACGAGCGCGGGAGGTGCTGGCCGCGGCGGAGGTGCTGCCCGGCCCGGCGGGGGAGGCGCGGCTGCTCGCCCTCGGGGAGAACGCCGTCTTCGCCGCCGGCGACCTGGCGGTGAAGGTGGGCCGCGACGCCGGACTCCTCGGGCGGGCGAGCCGGGAACTGGCCGTCGCGGTGTGGCTGGAGGAGGCTGGTGTGCCCGCGGTGCGGGCGGCCAGGCCGGAGGCGCTGAGCGTCGACGGCCACCCCGTGACCGTGTGGCACCGGCTGCCCGACGCGGTACGGCCCACCGAACCGCGGGACGTGGCCGGACTGCTGCGGCTCGTCCACGCGCTGCCCTCACCCTCCTTCGAGCTGCCGCCGCGTGAGCTGCTGGGCGGTGTGGAACGCTGGCTGCGGCTCGCCGGCGACGTGATCGATCCGGCGGACGCGGCGTATCTGCGCGAGCGCCGCGACGGCTTCGCGGCGGCCGCCGCCGCGCTCACGCCCCAGCTGCCGCCCGGCCCGATCCACGGCGACGCGCTGCCCCGCAATGTGCACGTCGGTCCCGACGGGCCGGTCCTGGTCGACCTGGAGACCGTCTCCGCCGACCTGCGCGAGCACGACCTGGTGGTGATGGCGCTCAGCCGGGACCGGTACGGACTGGCCGCCGAGGCCTACGACGCCTTCACGGCGACCTACGGCTGGGACGTGCGCGAGTGGGACGGCTGCGCGGTGCTGCGCGGGGCCCGCGAGACGGCCAGCTGTGCCTGGGTGGCCCAGCACGCGCCGAGCAACCCGAAGGCGCTGGCCGAGTTCGAACGCCGGGTGGCGTCGCTGCGGGACGAGGACCCGACGGTGCGCTGGTACCCCTTCTGACGGCGGGCCCGGTGCGGCCCGGCCGTGGCGGACCGGCCGGGTCAGACCCGCTCGCCGGCCGGCTCGCGGACCGGCCACCTCCCGTCGACGACGGCCGTGGCGTCGCCCTTGCGGCGCAGGAAGCTCTGGAAGTCCGCCGCCCACTCGGCGTACCACTCGATCTGGCGGTGGTGCAGCTCCGCCGGGCCGAGTGCGGCGACCTTGGGGTGGCGGCCGGCTATCGCGGAGGCCAGCCGGGCGGCGGCGAGGGCGTCGGCCGAGGCGTCGTGGGCGGCGTCGAGCGGGACACCGTACTCCCGGCAGACCGCCTCCAGGTTGCGCTTGCCGCGCCGGTAGCGGTCCACGGAGCGGTCGATGGTGTACGGGTCTATGACGGGCGCGGGGTCCAGGCCGCCCAGGCGCTCCCGCAGGGACGGCAGGCCGTGGCGCCGCAGTTCGGCGCTGAGCAGGGTGAGGTCGAAGGCCGCGTTGTACGCGACGACGGGGACGCCCGCCTTCCAGTGGTCGGCGAGGACCGAGGCGATGGCGTCGGCGACCTGGTCGGCGGGGCGGCCGTCGGCGGCCGCGCGGTCATTGCTGATGCCGTGCACCGCGACCGCGTCCGCCGGGATCTCCACGCCGGGGTCGGCCAGCCACTCCCGGCGGCCGAGCGGCTCACCGCCCCTGACCTCGATCACGGCGCCGGTGACGATGCGCGCCTCGCGCGGATCGGTGCCCGTCGTCTCCAGGTCGAAGCCGATCAGCAGCTCGCGGTGCCAGCCCATGGGCGGTCCCCCTCCTCGGTGGTGCGTTCCCCCAGTGGTCCCCACCTTCGCACGGGCCACTGACAATCAGAGGATCGCGTTCCGCTTGCCCGGGGCCGACGCCCGCGCCGGCGCTCAGGACACGGGGCGCGAATCCGCCCACATCAGCTCGAACTCCTCCCGGTACGTGGGGAAGAGTCCGGCTTCCTCGACCTGGTCCGACTTCACGACCTTGCCGCCGTTGCGCCCGTTGCGCAGGACGAGCACCGGCGCCTCCATCCCCCGCGTCCGGCGCAGGTAGGACTGCACGACCGCGATGCCGTCGGCGCCGTCCCCGTCCACGAGGTAGGCGGTGAAGCGGGGCGTCTCGTCGAAGACCTGGATCTCGAAGGCCCCCGGGTCCCGCAGCCGGGAACGCACCCGGCGCATGTGCAGGATGTTCGTCTCGACGGCACGGCTCAGCTCACCCCGCTTGATGCCCAGTTCGCGCTCGCGCCGTTTGATCGCGCTGGAGGCCGGATTGAGGAACAGCAGCCGCACCCGGCCGCCGGACTCGGCCAGCCGCAGCAGCCGGCGGCCGGAGAAGTTCTGCACGAGCAGGTTGAGGCCGATGCCGAGGGCGTCCACGCGGCGGGCCCGGCCGAAGATGTCCTCCGCCGGGAACTGGCGCAGCAGCCGGACCCGGTCCGGGTGCACGGCGACCACGTCGGCGTACCGGTCACCGACCAGGTCCTCCACCGCGTCGACCGGGAGCCGGCGCGCGGACGGCAGGTCGCTGCCCGCGCCGAGGACCTCCAGCAGCCGCGCCGAGGCCCGTTCGGCCTGATTCAGGACGGCCTCGGACAGCGCACGGTTGCGGGAGACGACGTTGCGGGTGACCTCCAGCTCGTCCAGGGCCAGTTCCACGTCCCGGCGCTCGTCGACGTAGGGCTCGAAGCACGGCCAGTGCTGGACCATCAGCTCCCTGAGCTGCGGCAGTGTGAGGAAGCTCAGCACGTTGTCGTCGGCCGGGTCGAGGAGGTAGCCCTTGCGGCGGCTGACCTCGCGGACGGCGACGGCGCGCTGCACCCACTCCTGCCCGGCGGGTCCGGCGGCGGCGACCACCCAGTCGTCGCCGTGGACCGGTTCGTAGACCGGCCGCAGGACGGCGGCGACGACCGCGCGCAGCCGCTGCTCGACGAGGTTCAGCCAGATGTAGGCCCGGCCGGCCCGCTGCGCGCGCGTGCGCACCTCGTGCCAGGCGTCGGCGTCCCAGTCCAGTTCCGGACCGATCGCACCCGCGTTCATCGGCCGCGCCAGGGACACCGCACCGGGCGGGACGTCCGTGGAGCTCCCCTCGTGACCCTCGTCACCAGGGGGCAGCTCCAGCCCTCCCGAGCCCACCCGCGCACCGCCTTCCGCTCCCTGGGAGCACTCCCGGTCAGACCCCGTCCAACGATCAAGGAAGGGTACTCCGCGAGCGGTGCGCGGTGCAGCCGGATCGGCACGCCGGTTTTCCCAACGTCCCTGATACACCGGCCCGTTCCGGGACCCGGCCCCGGGGCGGGTGAGCGGATTCATAGCGGTGACGTCGTACGGCGCGAACAGGACTGCCGGGAAGTCACCGGGAACGGATCGGCGCACGGTGGGTAAGAGGCACGTGAGTGCTAGGTGGTCGCCTCACTTTCGGGGAGACTCGGAGCCAAGGCGTCCGCACCGGCGCCGCACACCTGAAAGAGTCGTGTCCATGCAGGTCTGGCCTGGAGAGGCATATCCACTCGGTGCCACGTACGACGGCGCCGGCACCAACTTCGCGGTCTTCACGGAGGCCGCGGACCGAGTAGAGCTGTGTCTGCTGCACGACGACGGCTCGGAGACGGCGGTGGAACTTCGGGAGAGCGACGCGTTCGTACGGCACGCGTACGTGCCGGGCGTGATGCCGGGGCAGCGGTACGGCTACCGCGTCCACGGCCCCTACGCGCCCGAGCGCGGGCTGCGCTGCAACTCCGCGAAACTGCTCCTCGACCCGTACGCGCGTGCGATCAGCGGGTCGGTCCAGTGGGGCGAGGAGGTGTACGGCTACCACTTCGACGCGCCCGACAGGCGCAACGACCTCGACTCGGCGCCGCACACGATGTCGTCGGTCGTGGTCAACCCGTACTTCGACTGGGGCGACGACCGCCGTCCCCGGACGGAGTACCACCACACGGTGATCTACGAGGCCCACGTGAAGGGCCTCACCATGCGCCACCCGGGGCTCCCCGAGGAGCTGCGCGGCACCTACGCGGCCCTCGCGCACCCGGCGGTCATCGAGCACCTGACCGAGCTCGGGGTGACCGCCCTCGAGCTGATGCCGGTGCACCAGTTCGTGAACGACCACCGTCTGGTCGACATGGGCCTGAACAACTACTGGGGCTACAACACGATCGGCTTCTTCGCCCCGCACAACGCGTACGCCTCCTGGGGCGACCGCGGCCAGCAGGTGCTGGAGTTCAAGTCGGCGGTGAAGGCGCTGCACGAGGCCGGCATCGAGGTCATCCTCGACGTGGTCTACAACCACACGGCCGAGGGCAACCACCTGGGTCCGACACTGTCCTTCAAGGGCATCGACAACCCTTCCTACTACCGGCTGACCGACGATCCCCGGTACTACATGGACACCACGGGCACCGGGAACTCGCTGCTCATGCGGTCCCCGCACGTCCTGCAGATGATCATGGACTCGCTGCGGTACTGGGTCACCGAGATGCACGTCGACGGGTTCCGCTTCGACCTCGCGGCCACCCTGGCGCGGCAGTTCCACGAGGTGGACCGGCTGTCGTCCTTCTTCGACCTGGTTCAGCAGGACCCGGTGGTCTCGCAGGTGAAGCTGATCGCCGAGCCGTGGGACGTGGGCGAGGGCGGCTACCAGGTGGGCAACTTCCCGCCGCTGTGGACCGAGTGGAACGGCAAGTACCGGGACACGGTGCGGGACCTGTGGCGCGGCGAGCAGCGCACCCTGGCCGAGTTCGCGTCCCGGCTGACCGGTTCCTCCGACCTCTACCAGGACGACGGACGCCGACCGCTGGCCTCCATCAACTTCGTCACCTGCCACGACGGCTTCACCCTGCACGACCTGGTCTCCTACAACGACAAGCACAACGAGGCCAACGGCGAGGACAACCGGGACGGCGAGAGCCACAACCGCTCCTGGAACTGCGGCGCCGAGGGCGACACCGACGACCCGGCGGTGCGGGAACTGCGGGCCCGGCAGATGCGGAACTTCATCGCCACGCTACTGCTGTCCCAGGGCGTGCCGATGATCAGCCACGGCGACGAGTTCGCCCGCACCCAGCGGGGCAACAACAACGCCTACTGCCAGGACAACGAGCTGGCGTGGGTGTCCTGGCCCGAGGGCGAGGACGCGGACACCGGGCTGCTGGACTTCACCCGCGCGATGGTGTGGCTCCGCAGGGACCACCCGGTCTTCCGCAGGCGGCGCTTCTTCCACGGCCGTCCCGTGGAGGGCACCCACGACGACCTCTCGGACATCGCCTGGTTCACCCCGGAGGGCACGGAGATGACCCAGCGGGACTGGAACTCGGCGCAGGCGTCGGCCCTGACGGTGTTCCTGAACGGCAACGCGATCTCCGAGCCGGGCGCGCGCGGGGAGCGCATCGCCGACGACTCGTTCCTGCTGATGTTCAACGCCTCGCCGAAAACGCTGGACTTCGTGGTCCCCGTCGACCACGGCCGGCAGTGGGAGGTGGTGGTCGACACCGCCCGCACCGAGGGCGTACCGGCCAGGACGGGGACGAAGGTGCAGGCCGGGGACCGGCTGACGTTGGTGGACCGGAGCCTGACGGTGCTGCAGCGGCCCGTATAGAGCGTGCTGCCGGAGCGGTGCGGCCCCCCCCCGGGGGGGGGCCCGCCCCCGGGGGGGGGCCGGGGGGGGGGGCCCCGGGCCCCCCCCCCCCGGGGCGCCCCCCCCCCCCCCCCCCACCCCGCCCCCCCCCCC
>NZ_JBIDAN010000017.1:0-193940 GCF_043202495.1 Streptomyces sp. NPDC048185 | reverse complement strand
CGCCGGCCGAGGTCGGTGGCCCCCGCCCCCCCCCCCGACCCCCGGGGGGGGGAGCCGCGGGGGGCCCGGGGGCACGACGGGGGAACACCTATTGCGGACAAGGCGGTGGCGCGATGGACGGTTGTCCATCGCGCCACCAAAAGGGGTGAACGGTCGTAACTTTCCCGTGCGGGACGCGTTCGGTCGCGCTAAGGGATCATGCGGCTACCGTGTGCGACGCAACGGCCATGGCGGGTCAGCCGTTGGGGTAGGCCCAGGCGTTGGGACGGCAGTCGATGCCGTCGTGGTCCACGAACTTGGTCTGCTGCTGCATGACCGGGGCGAGCTGGCCGTCCTTGTCGCAGGAGACGTGGTTGTAGCCGATGCGGTGGCCGACCTCGTGGTTGATCAGCATCTGCCGGTAGGCGTATATCTGGTCGCCGAAGGGCTCGGCGCCCTGCGCCCACCGGTAGGCGTTGATCATCACGCGTTCGGTGGCGGCCGAGTCGCAGGAGACGTTGTCCTCGGTGGTGTCCAGGCCGGACTTGGCGCACCAGTCGGCCGTGGTGCCGGGGCTGGCGAGCGTGATCACGAAGTCGGGCTCCCCGGAGTGGATGCGCTCGAACGTACGGGCGCCGTCGTGGGCCCAGCTCCGGTTGTCGTTGAGCGTCTTCTGCACGGCCTGCGCGAAGAGTGCGCCGTCGAGGCCGAGCCCCTGCTCCACGTCCACGCGGTAGGTGTACTTCTGCCCTGTCCCGGGCGCCTTGTCGAAGCCGGGGACCGCCTCGAACTTCCCCGACCCCTTGTAGGTGGCGCCGAGGGGATAGGTCTTGGCCATCTTCTGCTCGTACGTCAGCGGCGCCGCGGCACCGGACGCGGCGGGCCGCTCGTCCGAGCGGGACGCGGGGTCGCGGACGTCACGGGCCTGGTCGGTCGCGGACCGGGAGTCCGCGCCCTTGCTGCTCTGGCCGTCGGCGACCTGGCCGGCCACGACGACCGCCAGCACGGTGGTGACGGCGGCGGCCGCGATGCCGGTGAAGGCCCGCCCCTTGCCGCCCCTGGCCGGCGCGGGTTCGCCGGTGGGCGCCGCGTCGTCGTCGCCGGGGGCGCCGGGGCCGTCGGCGGACCTCCGGTCGGTGACGGAGGCGTACGGGTCGGGCGCCTGGGCGGGGACGGGGGTACGGGGCCGGGTCCGGGTCGAGAAGACGCCGTCGTCCTCGCCGAAGGCGTCCAGGTAGTCGCGCCGCGGCCCTTCCGCGGGCGCCTGCCGCTGCCGCGGGAAGGGGACGCCGGACCGACCGGGCGCGGTCGCGTCCGACTGCGGCCCTGCCGCGGCCCGCCCGCCCACGCCGCCCCAGCCGCCGCCGGGTTCGCGCTGCTCGGGATGCCCGCCACGGACCTGCGGCATCCCGTGCGCGGGAGTCCCGTCGGGAGAGCGGGGCACACCTCGCGCAGGCGTCCCGCCGGGAACACGGGGCGAACCGTGCGCGGGCGTGCCGTCGGGGAGACGCGGCGAACCATGCGTCGGCGTGCCGTCCGGGACGCGCGGCGAACCCTGCGCGGGCGTCCCGTCGGGGAACCCCGGGAAGGGCTGCGCCTGCCGGCCGCCCTGCGCCCGCGGAAACTCCTGCGCGGGCGTGCCACCGGGGAACCGGGGAACGCCGTGCGCCGGTGTGCCGCCGCCCGGCCGGGGAACGCCGTGCGTCGGCGTGTCGTCCGGTGGCCGCGGGGCAGCGTGGCCCCAGGCGCCGCCCGGCGCCGTGCCGTGTGCCGACGGACCCGGCATTCCGTCGGCCGGCGGGGCGGGCAGGCGCCGTCGGCCCGGGCCTGCGGCCCGGTCCTCGCGTGCTGCCGCGGGGGCGTCCGCGCTGTCGCCCTTGGGGGCGGGTCCGCGGCGGCTGTGGCGTCCCACTCGCGCCTCAGCCTCCTGTGGTCTGGTTGGCGGGCTCGTCGTCGACGGGCCCGGCGGTGCTCCTGGCGACCGCCGACTCCCCGGCGTCCGCGAGAAGTTCGCGGAACGCCGTGGCCACGGTCTCCGGGTATTCCATCATCGCCACGTGTCCCGCGTCCGGCAGGGTCAGCAGCCGGGCGTCACGGAAGGCGCGGGCCGCCCGCTGAGCCATGCGGTAGCCGACGAGTTGGTCCCGTCCACCGTAGACCAGCAGTGTCGGTGCGAGAACCCGTTCGGCCTGCCGCCACAGCCCGTGCTGGCCGCCCACCGTGTACGCGTTGACGATCCCGCGTGCCGAACGTGCCATCGCGTCCCAGAAGTACGGCAGTTGCAGCCGCCGCTCCATCTCCTGCACGGCGTTGCGGAAGCCTTCCGGCGACACCCTCCCGGGGTCGCCGTAGCAGAGCGCCGTCACCCCGCGGACCCGCTGCTCGGCGGTCCACTCCCTGGTGAGCCGGGTGAACAGCGACACCACGCCCGGCAGCGCCAGCAGCCCCGTGGGCACCGCGCTGCGCTGGACACGGATCTCCGGGAGCGCGGGCGACACGAGGGTCAGCGTGCGCACCAGGTCGGGCCGCACCGCGGCAACGCGCGTGGCGACCGCGCCGCCGAGCGAGTTGCCGAAGAGGTGGACGGGGCCGCGCCCGGCCGCGTCGAGGTGACGGATGACCGCGCGCGCGTGACCCGAGACGGAGTAGTCGCCGTCGTCCGGCGGCGGCGAGTCGCCGAAGCCGGGCAGGTCGACGGCCTCGCTGTCGACGACGTCGTCCAGCAGCGGCATCAGCGCCGACCAGTTCTGGGACGAACCGCCGAGGCCGTGGACGTACAGCGCGGGCGGAAGCCCTTCGCGAGCGGGCTGCCTGGAGCGCACCGCGAGAGTGATCCCGGACAGACGTACCGAGCGGAGCCGCTCGCCCTCCACGACCTTGACGGCCGCCACCCTCGGCAGCACATTGGCAGGCGGCACGGACGGCGGCTCGGTCGAAGACATGCGGCAATGTTACGAGACGATCACGCAGTGGCTCATGTGTTCGCCGTCACAGAACGTGTGCGACGCCGGGCGGGCCGGGTACCTGCGATCGGCGCACACCGACGCCTGGCGGCCGAATCGGGTGTCTCCTAGGCTCATGGAGAGGGCACCCGCATGTGGCCCCTGCATCTCCAGGGACGTCCGTAGGAAGGGAGCCCAGCATGACCGTCGACCCCACCGACCCGGAGACCTTCGACGACGAGGACCGGGGACCCGAGGAACTCGGCGTCGAGGCCCCCGACGCCGACGCGGCGGAGCAGTACGCCGACGTCACACCCGATCGCGACGACCCGCTGACCGGTGTGGAACCGGACCGCGCCAACGAGGCCGACCTGGCCGAACAGGCCCGGGTCGTCGCGCAGGACGAGGACGACTACCGCTGAGGCGGAACGACTGCCGCTGAGGCGGGGGGCCGCCGATCAGGAGGGAGGCCGATTTTTGCCCGGCCTGCGACCTTTTGAAACCTGTTGTGCGGCTTTCGCCACCGTCCGGTCCGTGAAATTCTGCGCTCGCACCGCGCACACCACGGTTACCGAAAAGTACGATGGCGACGCGGCGCACACCGCACGTGGACGACTTTGGGAGGCGGCGTGACAGCCATCGAGCAGACAGAGGCGGTACGCCCGCGGGGCACACGCCTTCCCCGCCGTGCCCGACGCAACCAGCTGCTGGGCGCCGCCCAGGAAGTGTTCGTGGCGCAGGGCTACCACGCCGCCGCGATGGACGACATCGCCGAGCGCGCCGGCGTCAGCAAGCCGGTGCTGTACCAGCACTTCCCGGGCAAGCTCGACCTCTACCTCGCCCTGCTGGACCAGCACTGCGAGGCGCTGATCCAGTCCGTGCGCAACGCGCTCGCGTCGACGACCGACAACAAGCAGCGCGTCCGGGCGACGATGGACGCCTACTTCGCGTACGTCGAGGACGACGGCGGCGCCTTCCGCCTGGTCTTCGAGTCGGACCTGACCAACGAGCCCGCCGTGCGCGAGCGCGTCGACAAGGTCACGAACGAGTGCGCGGAGGCGATCTGCGACGTCATCGCCGAGGACACCGGCCTCTCCCGTGCCGAGTCGATGCTGCTGGCCTCCGGTCTGGGCGGCCTCGCCCAGGTGGTGGCCCGCGCCTGGCTGCACAGCGACCGCACCGTGCCGCGCGACCAGGCGGTCCAGCTGCTGACGTCGCTGGCCTGGCGGGGCATCGCCGGTTTCCCGCTGCACGGCACCGAGCAGCACTGACCGTCGCACGTTCGGCGTACGGCGGCGTCTGTTCCCCCCGGCTGTTCGCTCCTGGCGTTCTCGGGCGGAGCGTGTACGTCCCCTCACCGGGCTAATGTGTGCTGGGTACGGCGCGGAAGATCGCGCACTTCACTGACCGTCGGAGGGACATAGCCGTGGAGGTCAAGATCGGCGTGCAGCACGCGCCCCGCGAGATCGTTCTGGAGAGCGGTCAGAGTGCCGAGGAGGTAGAGCGCGTGGTGGCCGAGGCACTGGCCGGCAAGTCGCAGCTGCTGAGCCTCGTGGACGAGCACGGCCGCAAGGTCCTGGTCCCGGCCGACCGCCTCGCGTACGTCGAGCTCGGCGAGCCGAGCCCGCGCAAGGTGGGATTCGGCGCGCTGTAGCCGACGGAGGAAGTACGGCGAAGGGCCCGGCGGTCGAGACCGCCGGGCCCTTCGCCGTACTTCCGTCCGGAGCACAGCTCGTCCACAGGAGGAGGATTGCATTCCGCAGGTCAGGGGTATGTCGGCCAATGACCGTTTCGGGCAGGCCGGCCACGTGGGAGGGACCCCGACATGCTCCTGGAAGCGCTCAGCGCCTCGATCCTCGGCCTCGCTCTGGCCTGGGCCGCCGCCCGCCGTCTGCCGCACCGCCTCCCCGACCGCGTCCTGGTCCTGCCGACGGGTGTCGCCGGGGCCCTGTTCGGGGCGTTCGTCACGCACACCGCGCTGGGCGCCGGCGGACTCCTGCTGGTCCTCATGGGCGCGGCCGCCGTCTCGGCGGCTTCGCTGTCGCTGCTGCTCCGCCCGGAAAGGCTGCGCCGTCGTTCGGCGACCGCCTGACCGGCCGCCGGTGGCGGCGCCGGCGGTGAGGCCGGGGCGGGCCGGCGCCTAGGGGGTGTCGTTTGGATCAGGCCGGCTCCGGACCACGGTGCCGTGCTGCCGACCCGAGCGGGGTCTGGCGCGTGCAGCTGCAAGGCGGAGGAGGGAGCCGACGCGGAGCGTCGGGGACCGACGACAACGCCGCAGATGCGCGTGCCAGACCCCGCGACCCCGGCAAGATCCAAACGACGCCCCCTAGGCCGCCAGCCCCAGCGCCGCCATCCGCTTGGTGTGCGCCTCGGTGATCCGGGAGAACATGCGGCCCACCTCGGCGAGGTCGAAGCCGTCCGCGACACCGCCCACGAGCATCGTCGACAGCGCGTCCCGGTCGGCGACCACCCGCTGGGACTGCGACAGCGCCTCGCCCATCAGCCGCCGCGCCCACAGCGCCAGCCGCCCGCCCACCCGCGGATCGGCCTCGATCGCCGCGCGCACCTTCTCCACGGCGAAGCTCGCGTGCCCGGTGTCGTCCAGCACGGCCAGCACCAGGCTCCGGGTGTCGGAGTCGAGCCGGGCGGCGACCTCCCGGTAGAAGTCGCTGGCGATGGAGTCGCCGACGTAGGCCTTGACGAGACCCTCGAGCCAGTCCGAGGGGTCCGTCTGCTTGTGGAAACCGTCGTAGGCGGCCACGAACGGCTCCATGGCCGCCGTCGGCTCCTCACCGATCTCGGCGAGCCGGTCGCGCAGCCGCTCGAAGTGGTGGAACTCCGCCGACGCCATCTTCGCCAGCTCCGCCTTGTCCGCCAGCGTGGGCGCCAGCTTGGCGTCCTCGGCGAGCCGCTCGAACGCCGCCAGCTCGCCGTACGCGAGCGCGCCGAGCAGGTCCACGACCGCGGCACGGTAGTGCGGGTCGGCGGCCGCCGTCGCCCAGTCCTGGGCGGCGACTCCGGTGGCTGCGGCGGTCTCGGCGGGGACGTCTGCGGCGTTGCCAGGCTTGTCAGAGCTCGTCATGCAGCGCACAATAACCCGCCCGCCGCGGACCGTAAGGGCCTGGTCAGTCACTGTGACGACGACTACGTGACCAATTCGGCCATCGCGTGTGCGCCGATTCGGGGTATGGTGGTAATGCGCCTGCCGAGTATGTGACGTACAGGTACGTGACGTCTTCGTCGGGCCGCACGCATGAGGATGCCCGGTCGGTGGCCCGATCGGCTCCGACCCGACAGCCCTCCCTGCCGTACGCCACACTGCGTACGGACCCCGGAGGGGGACCCTCAGTGGTACGAGCGCTGGAGCGTCGACAGAGGTCCCGTGTCCTACGGCTCACCCGTAAGGGCGGCCGACGTCCCCGACACGGTCCGCACGACCCGCGCGCTCGCCTCGCACCACGCACACAGAAGAGGCAGCACCCTGACTACGACGTTCCGATCCCTCGGGATCCTCCCCGAGACCGCCGAAGCCCTCGAGGCCGTCGGCATCGTCAATCCCTTCCCCATCCAGGAGATGACGCTCCCCGTGGCCCTCTCGGGCACGGACGTCATCGGCCAGGCCAAGACCGGCACCGGCAAGACGCTGGGCTTCGGCCTTCCGCTCCTCGAGCGCGTCACCGTCCCCGCCGACGTCGAGGCGGGCCGCGCCGCGCCCGAGTCCCTGACCGACGCCCCGCAGGCCCTCGTCGTCGTCCCGACGCGCGAGCTGTGCCAGCAGGTCACCAACGACCTGCTCACCGCCGGCAAGGTCCGCAACGTGCGCGTCCTCGCGATCTACGGCGGCCGGGCGTACGAGCCCCAGGTGGAGGCCCTGAAGAAGGGCGTCGACGTGATCGTCGGCACCCCGGGCCGTCTGCTGGACCTCGCCGGCCAGAAGAAGCTGAGCCTGAAGCACATCAAGTGCCTGGTCCTCGACGAGGCCGACGAGATGCTCGACCTGGGCTTCCTGCCCGACGTCGAGAAGATCATCAACATGCTGCCGGCCCGGCGCCAGACCATGCTCTTCTCGGCGACCATGCCGGGCGCGGTCATCGGCCTGGCCCGCCGCTACATGTCGCAGCCCACGCACATCCGCGCCACGTCGCCGGACGACGCGGGTGCGACGGTCGCGAACACGAAGCAGTTCATCTACCGCGCGCACAACATGGACAAGCCCGAGATGGTGGCGCGCATACTGCAGGCCGAGGGCCGGGGACTGGCCATGGTCTTCTGCCGCACCAAGCGCACCGCGGCCGACCTGGCCGACCAGCTGAAGCAGCGCGGTTTCGCCTCCGGCGCGGTCCACGGCGACCTCGGCCAGGGCGCCCGCGAGCAGGCCCTGCGCGCCTTCCGCAACGGCAAGGTGGACGTCCTCGTCTGCACCGACGTCGCCGCCCGCGGCATCGACGTCGAAGGCGTCACGCACGTCATCAACTACCAGTCGCCGGAAGAGGAGAAGACGTACCTGCACCGCATCGGCCGCACCGGCCGCGCGGGCGCCAAGGGTACGGCGATCACGCTGGTCGACTGGGACGACATCCCGCGCTGGCAGCTGATCAACAAGGCGCTGCAGCTGGACTTCAACGACCCGCCGGAGACGTACTCCACCTCCCCGCACTTCTACTCCGACCTGGGCATCCCCGAGGGCACCAAGGGCATCCTGCCGCGCTCGGAGCGCACGCGGGCCGGGCTGGACGCGGAGGAGCTGGAGGACCTGGGCGAGCCGGGCGGCCGGGGCGGTCGCGCCCGCGGTGGCCGGGGCGGCCGGGACGAGTCCCGCTCCTCCGACCGCGAGCGTTCCTCCGACCGCGAGCGTTCCTCCCGTACGACGCCGCGCCGCCGTCGCCGTACGCGCGGCGGGGCGCAGGTGGACGCCCCGGCCACCGGGACCACCGCCCCCGAGGCCGTGGCCGGCGGCACGAACGGCGCCACGGACACGGAAGGCACCGCTCAGGGGCCCCGCGTCCTGCGTCGCCGTCGCCGTACGCGGGGCGGTGAGCCGGCCCAGCAGCCGGTGACGGCCGCCACCGCCGAGACCGCGGCGGCTGAGACCGCCGTCGCGACGGCGGAGGGCACGGCTCCGGAGGCTTCGGAGGGCGTCGAGGCCCCGGCCAAGCCGCGTCGTCGTCGCACCCGCAAGTCGGCCGAGACGCCGTCCGCCGCACCGGAGGCCGCCGCGGTGGCCGAGCCGGCGCCGGTGGTCGAGGCTCCGGTGACCGAGGTTCCCGAGGCCGCCGCGGTCGAGGCGCCCGTCGAGAAGCCGCGTCGCCGCACCCGCAAGGCCACGGCCCCGGCTGCCGCCGAGACGGCCGTCGACACGGCCGAGGGAGTGACCGAGCCGGCCGCCGAGCCGGCGGAGTCGAAGCCGCGTCGCACCCGCAAGACGGCGGCCAAGACCACGGCCACCAAGGCGGAGACCGCGGTCGACACGGCCGAGGCGCCCGTCGAGAAGCCGCGTCGGACGCGCAAGGCCGCCGCCGAGGCCTCGGAGACCGTCGAGGCCGCTGAGGCGGTCGAGGCTGCTGAGGCCAAGCCGCGTCGGACCCGCAAGACCGCGGCCAAGACCACGGCCCCCAAGGCGGAAGCCGCCGTCGACACGGCCGAGGCCACCGAGGTCAAGCCGCGCCGCCGCACCCGCAAGGCCGCCGAACCGGCCGAGGCCACCGCCGAGATCCCGGCCCAGGCCTCGCAGGAGCCGGAGGCGGCCGAGGCCAAGCCGCGCCGCACCCGCAAGACGGCGGCCAAGACCACGGCCACCAAGGCGGAGACCGCGGTCGACACGGCCGAGGCGCCCGTCCAGAAGCCGCGTCGGACCCGCAAGGCCGCTGTCGCTTCGGATGCCGTCGAGGCCGCTGAGGCCGCGGTGGCTCCGGAAGCCGCCGAGGCCAAGCCGCGCCGCACCCGCAAGACCGCGGCCAAGACCACGGCCACCAAGGCGGAAGCCGCCGTCGACACGGCCGAGGCCACCGAGGCCAAGCCGCGCCGCCGCACCCGCAAGGCCGCCGAACCGGCCGAGGCCACCGCCGAGATCCCGGCCCAGGCCTCGCAGGAGCCGGAGGCCGCACCGCGGCGCCGGACCCGCAAGGCCGCGGCGGCCCCCGTCGAGGCCGCCGAGACGGCCGACGAGGCGAAGCCGAAGGCTCGTCGTACGCGCAAGGCGGTGGCGGCGCAGCCCGCGGAGTCGGCCGAGAGCTGACCCGCCGCGTCCCGGTCCGTCGGCCCGGTCCCGCCACTCGGCGGGGCCGGGCCGACGGCGTATCCGCGCCCCTGTCGCCGCTGACGTGGGGCTCGGGAAGGGTGGGGCGCCGGTGTTCACGGTCCGGCGGCGTGGCGCGCGAGGGCGCTCGCCCCTCGCTGCCGGGTGCCTCCCCGGCAGGCCCCCCAGCGCCCCCGTGCCGCTCCGGCCGCCCGACTGCCCGCGGTCGGGCCGGCGGGGGTGGCCAAGGTGGGGCGGGCGCGCGGGGCCACGGATAGTCTCTGGGCGTGAGTACGAACGCCCGCTTCACCCCGCCGCCCGATGCCCGCGCGTACCGGCTGCGTACCGCGCGTGGTGAGTTCGCCGTCGTCGACTCGCCCGTGGCGGGCGGTGGCGTGCCGAAGGGGGTCGTGCTGATGCTGCCCGGTTTCACGGGCAGCAAGGAGGACTTCACGCTGCTGCACGAGCCGCTCGCGGCGCGCGGGTACCGCACGGTCGCCGTGGACGGCCGGGGACAGTACGAGTCCGACGGTCCGGAACACGACGAGTCAGGCTACGCGCAGCCCGAACTCGCCCGGGACGTCCTCGCGCAGGTCGCCGCGCTCGGGACGGCCGTGCACCTCCTCGGGCACTCGCTCGGCGGCCAGATCGCCCGTGCCGCCGTCCTCCTCGACCACTCCCCCTTCCTGTCCCTCACGCTGATGTCGTCGGGTCCGGCGCGGATCTCCGTCTCCCAGCAGCAGCGCGTGAAGCTCCTGCGGGACGCGCTCGACACCATGACGATGGCCCAGGTGTGGGAGGTGATGCAGGCGATGGGGCCGCCGGAGGAGGCCGGTGCCCCGGTCCCCGCCCACGGTCCGGACGCTCCGGAACGCCTGCGCGAGCGCTGGCTGGGCACGAGGCCGGCTCAACTGCTGGCCACGGGGCGCCAGTTGTGCACCGAGCCGGACCGCGTCGCCGAACTCGCCGCGACGCCACTGCCGTTGCACGTCCTGTCGGGGGCCTACGACGACACCTGGCCCGTGCCCCTCCTCGACGAGATGGCCGAACGGCTGGACGCGCGCCGGACCGTCGTCCCCGGGGCGGAGCACTCGCCCAACACGGACCAGCCGCTGCCGACCGCCCAGGCCCTGGCCGACTTCTGGGACGGCGTCCCCGCGAGGTGACCGGCGCGCGGGCCCGGCCGGTCCCGGGGCTCGGCCTAGTACTGGGCCCGGAGGTGCTCCCAGAAGCCGTCCCGCAGCGCCCGCCGCAGGTCGGCCTGGCCGCGCAGTGAGTACTGCAGCAGCCCTTCGGCCTCCACCAGCAGGTCCTGGTCCACGGAACCGGGGAGGTACGGATGGCCGGGGAGCAGCTCCAGCAGTGCGTCGCGGCCCCGGGCCGCCAGCCACTTCGCCGCGATCTGGGCGCCCACGAAGCGCACGTCCTCGCGGGCCGGCCGCACCACGCCCGCCGCTTCGAAGGCCTGGGCGGTGCGCCGGGAGACGTACGGCTTGAAGAAGTCGAGGTCGAAGGTGCGCTGGCTGTCGACCTCCCAGAGCAGCGGGTCGGCCTGGTTGCGGCCCTCCGGGGCCTCGATGCCCCACAGGTGGACGCGGGCGCCGTAGCCCTGGGCGGCCTCGACCGCGGAGACCAGGTCCTCGTCGCCGCCGAGGAGCGCCGCGTCGCTGATGGCGCGGTGGCGGGCGAGCGATTCGAGGTCGGAGCGGATGAGGGAGTCGACGCCCTTCTGCTGGTTGTTGGCGTTGAGGTTGCCCAGGCGGACCTTGACGTCCGGCAGCTCGGCGATGGACTGCTGCTCGGCGGTGTGGATGCGGCGCCGGGCGCCGTCGTACCAGTAGACCCGCAGCAGGCGGCTGTCCGCGAAGATCGTGCGGGCCGTGTCGATGAGCGCCTCGATGAGTCCCTCGGCGTCGAGGTCGAAGGCCCGGCGGTCCTCGGTCCCGGCGACCAGTCGCCCCGCCGCCGCGTAGAGGTACCCGGCGTCGACGAAGATCGCGTGCGTCGAGGGCGTCTTCGCCACCTCGGCGAGCATGCGCTGCAGCAGCTCGTTGGTGCGGTCGATGCGGGCGTTCAGGGACGCGAGGTCGTCGTTCATCGCCTCCATTGTCCCGGCGGTCACGCTGCGAACACAACCGGTCCCGGTCGGTCCCGCACCGACCGTGCACCGATCGCTCCGACGCCGTCTTCTTACGTGTCAGTAATTAGTTGTTCGAAAAATTTCCTTAGCGTAGGGAATGTTCGTGACACCCAGGCCGTTGAACCGTACGGACGCCCGGGCACCGACGACCCGGGGCCCGCACCAGTAGTTCTCCTCAGGAGGATGACCAGATCAAGGGAGAGGCCATGCGCTTTGAAGTCATGCGACTCGACGACACCGACGGAACGCCCGTCGACACCACCGTCGTGGACGCCGCCTCCGTGAACCGCATCGTTCAGCAGGCCGCCGCCATCGGGCAGCGCCTGTGGATCCGCCCCGCCGGCACCTCGGCCTCGTAACGCGGACCGTTCGACACGCCGCGAGCCCCCGTACGGCACCGTCACCGGTGCTGTGCGGGGGCTCTGTCGCGTCCGGGGCTCAGGCCCCCTGGATCACCTGGGTGACGCCGTTGATGATCTGCTGCACGGCGATCGCGGAGAGCATCATGCCCGCGAGGCGGGTCACCAGGACGACACCGCCGTCCTTGATGACGCGGATGATCAGCAGCGAGTACCGCATCACCAGCCACAGCACCACGTGGATGGCGAGGATCGCCGACCAGACCGACACCTGCGAGGTCACGCTGTCGGCCTTCTGCACGGCCAGGATGACCGACACGATGGCGCCGGGCCCCGCCAGCAGCGGCATGCCCAGCGGCACCAGCGCGACGTTGACGTCCTTGGTCTGCTTGGGCTCGTCCGTCTTGCCGGTGAGCAGGTCGAGCGCGATCAGCAGGAGCAGCAGCCCGCCCGCGATCATCAACGCGGGCACGGAGACGTGCAGGTAGTTCAGGATCTGGTGCCCGAGCAGCCCGAAGACCGTGATCACACCGCCGGCCACACAGACGGCCTGGAAGGCCATCCGCTTCTGCACCTTGGCGGGCCGGCCCGCGGTCAGCGCGAGGAAGATCGGGGTGATCCCGGGGGGATCCATGATGACAAAAAGGGTCAGGAAGAGGGAGCCGAAGACGGCGAGGTCGAACATGAGCGTGACAGGGCCTTGCGATGACAGGAACAACGAACGGGGTGGGGGACGGGAGAGGCCCGCGGGCCTCGGGTGCGGCGGGCCTCAGGCTCCGCCGGCCCCCGGCACGGGGAACGCCCCGTGCGCCCGCCGCGTGATCTCCCCGTACACCTCGGGGTCGGTCGTGTACTCGCCCAGCTCGCAGGTCTTCCGGCTGCCGTGGTAGTCGCTGGAACCGGTCACCAGGAGCCCCAGCTCCGCGGCGAGCCCGCGCAGCCGCGCCCGCGTCCGGACGTCGTGGTCCATGTGGTCGACCTCGATGCCGTCCAGTCCGGCGGCGGCGAGCTCGGCGATGGCGCTCTCCGGCACCGTGCGGCCCCGCTTGGCGGCGGCGGGGTGGGCGAACACCGCGACGCCGCCGGCTCCCTTGATCAGCCGGATCGCCTCGAAGGGGTCGGTCTCGTGCTTCTCGACGTACGCCCGGCCGCCGTCGGCCAGCCAGTCCTCGGTGAAGGCGTCGCTCACGGTCGGCACGACGCCGAGTTCCACGAGCGCGGAGGCCACGTGCGGACGCCCGACCGAGCCGTCCCCGGCGATCCGCGCGACCTGCTCCCAGGTGACGGGGACGCCCAGCTCGTTGAGCCTGGCGACCATGGACCGGGCCCGCGGCACCCGGTCGTCCCGGACGAGCTCCCGCTCGGCGAGCAGGGCGGGCTCCTCGGGATCGAAGAGGTAGGCCAGCATGTGCATGCTGATGCCGTCGAGGCGGCAGGAGAGTTCGGCGCCGGTGACCAGCGTCAGGCCCCCGGGCAGGGCGGCGACGGCCTCGGCGTGTCCGCGGGTGGTGTCGTGGTCGGTCAGCGCGACGACGTCCAGTCCGGCCGCGGCGGCGTTGCGCACCAGCTGGGCCGGGGTGTCCGTGCCGTCGGACGCGGTGGAGTGGGTGTGCAGATCGATGCGCACGACGCTGACTCCAGGCGGTGACGGGACGGAGGGACGCTCCAGGATAACCGGACTTTCGTACCCCGATGTCACACCCGAAGCAGCCTCGCACCCCCTACGTCCGCGGCAACCACGCCCGTCTCCGGTCCTCGCCCTAGGGCTGGATCAGCCGCGGCGAGAGGGCGCCGCACGGCACCAGGTCCACCTCGGCCCCGGCGTCCCGGAGGTCGGTCAGCACCAGCTCGTCGTACATGAGCAGCCCCGACTGCTCGGGCCACAGCACGGCCCACAGCCACATGCCGAGGGCCTCCCCCGCGAACACCGCCCGGTCGGCCGGGGCTCCGGACACGTGCCAGAGCGGGGTCGGGCGGCCGGCGGCGAGCACCTTGGCCTGCGGCGGCTTCTCGACGTCCATGTAGGGGCCCGGGTCCGGGGCGTCGATCCCCGCGTACCAGGCGCCGAGTCCGACGCCCAGCTCCTCGGCCACCAGGATCAGCTCCCCGACGCCGCCGAGCGGGCCCGGCCCCGAGCAGGCCACCGCGGTGGCCCGGCCGCCGCTGCGGTCGTCGCCCGCGCAGGCCACGCCGGTGAACAGCCAGCCCACGGGCAGCGGCCACGGCATCCACACCGGCACCTGGGTGCGGTGCACCACGACGCCGAGCGCCTCGACGCTGGGCGGTATCACGGGCTGGACCGGGTGCACCGTGCCGTGCACGTCGCACTGCCATGAATCGGCGAAAAGACCGGGAGCCCTGACCCGGCCACCACACTTCGGGCAACTGGGTTCGCCCCTCATACAGCCCCACGGTCCTACCCTCACCCGCCCACGTCAAGGACGATCACCCATCCGGGCGGCGGACCTGACCAGGGGAAAGTAGGTGCATGTTGCATTAATTAGCCACGCTAACTTACTATGTGCATACACCAACCATTTCTGTCGGCATTGGAGCAACCATGGACCCTCTCGACGCGGGTGCGGGCGGCATCCTGCGGCAGCCCAAGGCGGTGTGGGCGACCGCCGGTGCGTCCGTCGTCGCCTTCATGGGCATCGGGCTCGTCGACCCGATCCTGCCGTCCATCGCCAAGGGTCTGGACGCGAGCGCCAGCCAGGTCTCCCTCCTGTTCACCTCGTACTTCCTGATCACGGCAGTCGCCATGCTGGTCACGGGCTTCGTCTCCAGCCGCATCGGCGGCCGCAAGACCCTGCTGCTCGGCCTGGCCTTCGTGGTGGTCTTCGCGGGCCTGGCCGGCACCTCCGACACCGTCGGCCAGCTCGTCGGCTACCGGGCCGGCTGGGGCCTCGGCAACGCGCTGTTCGTCTCGACCGCCCTCGCGGTCATCGTCGGCGCGGCGGCCGGCGGCAGCGCCGCGGCGATCCTGCTGTACGAGTCCGCCCTCGGCCTCGGCATGGCCTGCGGCCCGCTGCTGGGCGCGCTGCTCGGTGACGCCAGCTGGCGCTACCCGTTCTTCGGCACCGCGTTCCTGATGGCGATCGGCTTCCTGTGCATCACGGTGTTCCTGAAGGAGCAGCCGAAGCCGGCCCGCAAGACCTCGCTGCTGGACCCGATCAAGGCACTGGGCCACGGCGGTCTCGCCTCCGCCGCGATCTCGGCGTTCTTCTACAACTACACGTTCTTCACCGTGCTGGCCTTCACCCCGTTCGTGCTGAACATGACCCCGTACAAGTCCGGTGCCGTGTTCTTCGCCTGGGGCGTGCTGCTCGCCGTCTTCTCGGTCCTCGTGGCGCCGCGCATGCAGAAGCGGTTCGGGTCGCTGAAGGTGCTGGGCGGCTCGCTGGTGCTGCTCGCTGCCGACGTGCTGGTCCTCGGGTACGGCAACCACACCGCGGCGATCGTCTGCACCGTCCTGTCCGGTGCCTTCATCGGTGTGAACAACACGGTGTACACCGAACTGGCCCTCGGCGTGTCGGATGCACCGCGGCCGGTGGCGAGCGCCGGCTACAACTTCGTGCGCTGGTTCGCGGCGGCCGCCGCCCCGTACTTCGCGCCGAAGATCGAGGAGTGGACCGACATCCACATCCCGTTCGTGGTGGCCGCGGTCACCGCCGTCCTGGGCGCGGCCGTGGTCGCCGTACGGCGCCGTGCGCTCACCCACGAGGCCGAGGAGCTGGAGCCGAGGCACGCGGCCGAGGACGGGGTCACCGTCTTCGCCGACTGAGCCACGGCTCACAGGCGTTGGGCGTCGGTGAGACGCGTCACTCCAGCGGGACGGACCTGCGGGACGGATCCCGCAGGTCCGTCCCGTGCGTCAGCCAGCGCTCCTGGAGGGCCTGGGCGCCGTGCACCCGCTTCCAGGCGGCCTCGTTGGGCGTCATCGGCAGCAGCGGCAGGAACCGTACGGGATCCAGCGGGGCGTCCAGCTCCAGGTCCTCCACCAGGCCGCCCGGCTCGGCGACCAGCACCGAGGTGAACGGGGCGCCGGGCCACAGCGGCTCCCCGACGTCCAGGGACGCACCCGGCGCCACGACGACGCCCTCCACCTGCGGGGACGCGGCGAGCACGGCCAGCGGCCGGAGCACCTTGCCGGTGTCGGCGAGACCCGCCCGGACGGAGAGGAGCAGTTCGGCGCGCGGGCCCTTGACCGGGTCGGCGAGCACGGCCGTGGGGTCGGCCATGGGCTGCGCGGACATGCCGAGGGTGGCGTAGCGGACGATGTCGCCCTCCGGGCCGCCGCCGGGGAAGCGCAGCACCTCGATACGGTCGGCGCCGAGGAAGGTGACCGCCGCGCGCGCGTCCGGTTCGCCCAGTGCCGTACACAACCGGGCCTCGACCAGAGGAAGAACATCAGCCATGCGGCGAGCATAGAACTCGTCAGTACGCGGCAAAGCGGCACCTTGACACGTCGAGTCACTGGTACTCTGGGCCAGCGGTTTTGGGGCAGCACGCAGCTGGGGTCTTCTCCCAGTCCCTCCAGGCTCTGGGGGATTCGCGATCACGGCCCCGACGCTGAGAACACTCCCCTACGGGGAACCCCTCCAAACAGGGGTATGGATCGTCCCTCACGAGGGACCGGCCGGAGGAGGTGGGCGGCATGGACCGAAGTCGACCGTGCAGTACCACTCGCTCTTCCGGCCGCTGACGCAGCTGCTCCGGTTCTTCCCGCCGCCGCTTCCTGCTCGCGCGCTTCTCCTCGGAAGAGCACTTCGTCTCGTTTTGCCTGATCTGCCTGCCTGCAACAGCAGCGCTGAATCAGCAGTGAAGCCGGCCACCGCGACGGTGCGGTGCCCCCCGCTTTGTGGACGCGCCGAGCACGCGTGATCTGGACGTCCTCATTCCGGGTGGTTCCACCCCTCGCCGGCACGCTCGCTGCCCGTCGCGAAGGAGCCCGCCATGTCGATGATCCGTGACCTGCGCGCCGCGGTCCGCCCGTCCCGCGTCTCGCTGCGCAAGGACAACGGCGCCTACGACACCACCCGCGACCCGGGGACCACCTCCGCCGTCGTCGACTGCGCCGTCTACCGCGACGGCACGCGCGTCGAGACCGACGCGCCGCTGAGCCCGCACCAGGCTATGCGTCAGGTACGCCGCGACGGCGGATTCGTGTGGATCGGCCTGCACGAGCCCACCGAGGACGAATTCGCCGGGATCGCCCGGGAGTTCGGGCTGCACCCGCTGGCCGTGGAGGACGCCGTCCAGGCCCACCAGCGGCCCAAGCTGGAGCGCTACGACGATTCCCTGTTCACGGTCTTCAAGACCATCCACTACGTCGACCACGACGAGCTCACCGCGAACAGCGAGGTCGTCGAGACCGGCGAGGTCATGTGCTTCACCGGGCGGGACTTCTTCATCACCGTCCGGCACGGCGGGCAGGGCTCGCTGCGTGCGCTGCGGTGCCGGCTCCAGGAGGACCCCGAGCTGCTGCTCAAGGGCCCCTCCGCGGTGCTGCACGCCATCGCCGACCACGTCGTCGACGGCTACATCGCGGTCGCCGACGCGGTGCAGGACGACATCGACGAGGTCGAGACCGAGGTGTTCTCGCCGGGCCGCAAGGGCAGCCCGCGCGGCACCGACGCCGGCCGGATCTACCAACTCAAGCGCGAGGTGCTGGAGTTCAAGCGGGCGGTGGCACCGCTGCTGCGGCCCATGCAGCTGCTCAGCGAACGCCCGATGCGGCTGATCGACCCGGAGATCCAGAAGTACTTCCGGGACGTCGCCGACCACGTGGCGCGGGTGCAGGAGCAGGTCATCGGCTTCGACGAGCTGCTGAACTCCATCCTCCAGGCCAACCTGGCCCAGGCGTCCGTCGCGCAGAACGAGGACATGCGCAAGATCACCTCGTGGGCGGCGATCATCGCCGTGCCGACGATGGTGTGCGGGGTGTACGGCATGAACTTCGACTACATGCCGGAGACGCACTGGAAGTTCGGCTACCCGCTGGTCCTGTCGATCACGGTCGGCATCTGTCTGGGCATCCACCGCACGCTCAAGCGCAACGGCTGGCTCTGAACCCGTCCACGGGCTCGTGGATAGGCTGACCGCATGACAAGCGAGCTGCTCGACCAGGCCCTCGTCGAGGAGGCCACCAAGAAGTCCGGCCTCATCTGGGTCAGGGGCCCCGGCGTGCCCGCCCGTGCGCTGTGGCACGTCTGGCACGAGGGCGCGGCCTGCGTCGTCGGCGACGGGCCCGGCGAGCAGCCGCTGCCGGGCCTGGCCGACGGGGCCGCGGCCGAGGTGACGGTGCGCAGCAAGGACAAGGGGGGCCGGCTGGTCTCCTGGACGGCGAGGGTCGTGGAGCTGCCGTCGGGGTCCGAGGCGTGGCAGGCCGCGGTCGCCGACCTCAAGGGCAAGCGGCTGAACGCCCCGGACGGCGAGGCGATGACCGGCCGCTGGGCCCGTGAGTGCCGGGTGCTGCGTCTGGAGCCGACGGGGACGGTCGCACCGCTGCCCGACGGCTCGCTGGCCGAGGCACCGCTGCCCAGCCCGGCGACGACACGCGGACCCGTCCCGGCGGGGCTGCCACGCCTGCTGCTGAAGCGCCGGAAGAAGAGCCGCCGCGGCCAGGACAGGGCCTAGGACGTCGGCAGCTGCTTGCCGTAGTCCAGGGTGTCGTCCTTGGCCGGTGCCGTGAGCCCGAAGTCCTTGTTCCAGTCCGAGAAGCTGAGCGTGCCCGCGCTGCCCGCCCGCATCAGCCGCAGTGGATAGGGCGTGCCCTTCAGGGAGACGTCCAGCGAGCCGCCGGAGCCCTGGTCGCCGGTGATGCGGACGGTGCGCACGCCCGCCTGCTCGTGCCGGCCGTCCGTCTCCACCGTGCCGTGCAGGGTCAGCAGCCCGTCGAGGAGGACGTCCTTGTCCGTGAAGCCGCTGAACTTCTGGTACGCGGGGTCGCCCTCCGGCACCTTCACGTACTTGCCGGCCAGCTTCTCCGCGGCCGCGGCGTCGCCGCCGTCGTGGCTCCAGAAACCGGCGTCGGCCTTGAGGAAGAGCTGGTCACCGACCCGCAGCAGCCGGAAGGTCGCTCCCTCGGCGGCGACCGAACCGGTGCCGCCGTCGGACTTCAGGCGCATGTCCAAGGTGTACGTGCTGCCGCCGGCGGCCACGGTCCCGTGCAGCCGGACCGCGCGGGCGGAAGCGGCGGCCGCCCGCGTCCTGGCCTGGATCTGCTCGGCCGGGAGCTTGCCCACCCCGTTGGTGCCCGCGTCCGGGTCCTCGCTGCTGCATCCCGTCAGCCCCGCCCCCGTCACGGCCAGGGCGCACAGCGCTCCCAGCCAGGCGGCCCTGCGGAATCGGCGCCGGGGAGTCACGGTCACAGGTGGGCTGCCTTTCCGACGGAGATCCAAGCGGCTACCGCAGCGTACCGGGGCCGGGGGCGGTGATCGGAGCCAGTCCGTCCGGACCGGCCGCCAGGGCGGAGCTCTTCGGGACGGGCTAGCCTGAAGGCCGTCCGAGCGGGCAATTCGGAAAAGAGACACAGTACGAAACTCCTCTCACGGACTGACCGACGAAAAGGAGCCGCGGCCATGGCAGCGGGCGCCCCCCGGATCTTCGTCTCGCACCTCTCCGGCATCGCCGTCTTCGACCCGGCCGGCGACCAGGTGGGGCGGGTGCGCGACCTGGTCGTCATGCTCCGCGTCGGCCGCAAGCCCCCGCGGGTTCTCGGTCTGGTCGTCGAACTGTCCACGCGCCGCCGCATCTTCCTGCCGATGACCCGGGTCACCGGGGTCGATTCCGGCCAGGTGATCACGACCGGGGTGCTCAACGTGCGGCGCTTCGAGCAGCGGCCCACCGAGCGTCTCGTCTTCGGCGAGCTCCTCGACCGGCGGGTGACGCTGACCGAGGACGGCGAGGAGGCCACCGTCCTGGACCTGTCGGTGCAGCAGCTGCCGGCCCGCCGGGACTGGGAGATCGACAAGGTCTTCGTCCGCAAGGGCAAGAAGGGCGGCGCCTTCCGGCGCAACAAGGGCGAGACGCTGACCGTCGAGTGGTCCGGCGTCACCGGCTTCTCCGTGGAGGAGCAGGGGCAGGGCGCCGAGAACCTGCTGGCCACCTTCGAGCAGCTGCGTCCCGCCGACCTCGCCAACGTCCTGCACCACCTGTCCGCCAAGCGCCGCGCCGAGGTGGCCGCCGCCCTCGACGACGACCGCCTGGCCGACGTGCTGGAGGAGCTGCCCGAGGACGACCAGATCGAGATCCTCGGCAAGCTCAAGGAGGAACGCGCCGCGGACGTGCTGGAGGCGATGGACCCCGACGACGCGGCCGACCTGCTCGGCGAGCTGCCCGAGGCCGACAAGGAGCGGCTGCTGAGCCTGATGCAGCCCGGCGACGCGGCCGACATGCGGCGCCTGATGGCGTACGAGGAGCACACGGCCGGCGGGCTGATGACGACCGAGCCGATCGTGCTGCGGCCCGACGCCACCGTCGCGGACGCCCTCGCCCGCATCCGCAACCCCGACCTGTCGCCGGCGCACGCCGCGCAGATCTACGTCTGCCGCCCGCCCGAGGAGACCCCGACCGGCAAGTACCTGGGGACGGTCCACTTCCAGCGCCTGCTGCGCGACCCCCCGTACACGCTGGTCGGCTCGATCCTCGACGACGACCTCCAGCCCCTGGAGCCGGACGCCGCACTGCCCGTGGTCGCCGGGTTCTTCGCCGCGTACGACATGGTCGCGGCGCCGGTCGTCGACGATTCCGGGTCGCTGCTGGGCGCGGTCACCGTGGACGACGTCCTGGACCACATGCTGCCCGACGACTGGCGGGAGACCGAGTACCACCTGGAGGAGTCGGCGGGGGAGGCGAGCGGCGATGGTGCCTGAGCGCGAGACCACGACCCGTGAGCGTGCCGCGTCGGGGGCCACGGCCGCCTCCCGCACCCGGACCCGCCTCGACCAGCCCCGTCCGCCGCGCCGCAGGCTGTTGCCCGAGTGGGACCCGGAGTCCTTCGGCAGGCTGTCGGAGCGCGTCGCGCGCTTCCTCGGCACCGGGCGGTTCATCGTCTGGATGACGGTCGTCATCATCCTGTGGGTGGTGTGGAACGTGTCGGCGCCGAGCGGCCTGCGCTTCGACGAGTACCCGTTCATCTTCCTGACCCTGATGCTGTCGCTCCAGGCCTCCTACGCCGCCCCGCTGATCCTGCTCGCGCAGAACCGGCAGGACGACCGGGACCGCGTCAACCTGGAGCAGGACCGCAAGCAGAACGAGCGGTCGATCGCCGACACCGAGTACCTGACCCGGGAGATCGCCGCGCTGCGCATCGGCCTCGGCGAGGTCGCGACGCGGGACTGGATCCGCTCCGAGCTCCAGGACCTGATCAAGGAGATGGAGGAGCGGCAGGACGGCCACCACCGCGGTGAGGGGGTATTCCCGGCAGATCGGTCCGCCGGGCGTGACGTACACGACCGCTGACGGGGCTTTCCGCACCCCGTGGGCGGCGCCGTACCATCGTGTCTATGGCTACGGAAGACGCGGTGCGCGAGGCACTGGCGACGGTGAACGACCCCGAGATCAACCGGCCCATCACCGAGCTCGGGATGGTCAAGTCGGTGGGGATCGGCGCGGACGGAGCGGTCGCGGTCGCCGTGTACCTGACGGTCTCCGGCTGTCCCATGCGGGACACCATCACCCAGCGGGTGACCGACGCCGTCTCCCGGGTCGAGGGCGTCACGCGGGTCGACGTCGAGCTGGACGTGATGAGCGACGAGCAGCGCCGTGAGCTGGCCTCCGCGCTGCGCGGCGGCCAGACCGAGCGCGAGGTCCCCTTCGCCAAGCCCGGCAGTCTGACCCGGGTGTACGCGGTCGCCTCCGGCAAGGGCGGCGTCGGCAAGTCGTCGGTGACGGTGAACCTGGCGGCGGCGATGGCGGCCGACGGCCTCAAGGTCGGCGTCGTCGACGCCGACATCTACGGCCACTCCGTGCCGCGCATGCTGGGCGCCGACGGGCGTCCCACCCAGGTCGAGAACATGATCATGCCGCCTTCGGCCAACGGGGTGAAGGTCATCTCGATCGGCATGTTCACCCCGGGCAACGCGCCGGTCGTCTGGCGCGGCCCGATGCTGCACCGCGCCCTCCAGCAGTTCCTGGCGGACGTGTACTGGGGCGACCTGGACGTCCTGCTTCTCGACCTGCCGCCCGGCACCGGTGACATCGCGATCTCCGTGGCGCAGCTCGTCCCCAACGCCGAGATCCTCGTCGTGACGACCCCTCAGCAGGCCGCCGCCGAGGTGGCGGAGCGGGCCGGCGCGATCGCCGTGCAGACCCACCAGAAGATCGTCGGCGTGGTCGAGAACATGTCCGGCCTGCCCTGCCCGCACTGCGGCGAGATGGTCGACGTGTTCGGCACGGGCGGCGGTCAGGCGGTCGCCGACGGCCTGACCCGCACGACCGGCGCCTCGGTCCCGGTCCTCGGCTCCATCCCGATCGACGTCCGCCTGCGCGAGGGCGGCGACGAGGGCAAGCCCGTGGTCCTGTCCGACCCGGAGTCCCCGGCGGGCGCGGCCCTGCGTGCCATCGCGGGCAAGCTGGGCGGCCGTCAGCGCGGCCTGTCGGGCCTGTCGCTGGGGATCACGCCCAGGAACAAGTTCTGACCTCCCGTACGGCCATCGGGGCGCTGTCCTGGCGGACGGCGCCCCTCGTCGTACGCCCGGTCGCGGGTCAGCCGTCGTAGGCGGCGATGTCCTTGACCACCGAGAAGGCGAGCCCGTAGGCGCTCATGCCCCGTCCGTACGCCCCGAGGTGGACGCCGCGGTCGGTGGACCCGGCGAGCACCCAGCCGAACTCGGACTCCCGGTAGTGGAAGGACGTCGGCACGCCGTCGACGGGCAGGGACAGCGTCGTCCAGTCCTCCCCGTCGAGGTCGTCGGCGAGCACCCAGGCGGTCTCGGTCTGCTGCTCCAGCCAGTTGTCGCGCAGGGAGTGGTCCATCTGGCCGGGCCAGGTGAAGGACAGCAGTCCCACACCGGCGAGCCACGCCGCCGAGGACACCGAAGTGGCCTCCAGCAGACCCCTGCCGTCGGCGCTGCGCCGGTCGGGGTTGGCGGCCACCGTCACGACCACCGCGAACTTCTCCTTGGCGTCCTGCTCGTCGCCCGCCACGTGCTCGTTGCGCACCGACGGTTCGTCGCCGTGTCCGATCGAGCCGTGCTCCACGGCCCCGTCGGCCGCCGTGCCGACCTGCATCAGCCAGCGCCGCCCCGTGAACGCCTCGTCGAGGCCGTACCACGGGAAGTGCGCCCGCAGATAGCCGTCGACCGCGCGCCGGGCGGAGGGGACTGGTTGTCCGTCCTCCGCGGCCGGCGCCTGCGCGACCGCCGCGTTCGTCGTCTCCATGTGCCCGGACGCCTCCTCGCTCTCGTCGGAGCGGATCGGCCCACCCCCCTTCGGGCGCACTCGTCCGCTCCGCACAACAACTCGGCAGCATAGCCACACCACCGCGGACAGCCTGGAAAGCGCCCGGCGCGTGGGCCGGACCGGTGCCGTGATCAGGCCGTGTGCGACCGGTTCGGAGTATGAGACGCGTCACGTACGGCGGTGGCGCGGGGGCCCGTCCCGCCGTGCGGCGGCCGGCTCGCCGGGCTCAGGTGGCGTCGGCGTCGAACGGCGGGCGTTCGTCGCGAGCGGGGGCCTCGGGCTTGTTCGCCATGTCGATCTTCTTGGACATGTCGATGGCCCCGCCCGAGGAGGTGGACGACGACGTCTCCGACTCGCGGCCGTGGACCGCGTCGGCGACCTCGGCCATCTCCTTCTTCATGTCGAAGCCGTTGCGGATCTCCTTGAGACCCAGCTCGTCGTTGTCCAGCTGCTTGCGGATGAACGTCTTGGGGTTGAGGTCCTCGAACTCGAAGTCCTTGAACTCGGGGCCCAGCTCCTCCCGGATGTCCCGCTTGGCGCTGTCCGAGAACTCCCGGATCTTCCGGATGGTCCGCGTCACGTCCTGGATGACCTTGGGGAGCTTGTCCGGGCCGAACACGAGCACGGCGAGGACGACGAGCGTCACCAGCTCGAGTGCGCCTATGTCATTGAACACCTGAAGCTCCTTGGGATGTCCGGGCCGCAACCACGGTACCCGCCGACCCTGCCCGGCCGGTACCGTCCCGTGACCACTGGCCGCGCGTATGCGAGCGCTTTCCCGATTGTTTGCCTTCCTGGCCCCGTTTCCTGGCCGTATGTCGGCCTGTCCGGCGGTTCAGCCTCCGTCGGAGGAGCCGAGCACCAACGAGACGTTCGTCTCCCTGCCCTGGCGCTCCACGGTCAGCTCCAGGCGGTCGCCGGGGCGGTGGGCGCGGGTCTTGACGATGAGTTCCTCACCGGAGTGCACGCGTCGGCCGTCGACCTCGGTGATCACGTCCCCGGCCTTGAGGCCGGCGTCGGCGCCGGGTCCGCCCGCGGTGACCGGGGGGCCGCCGTCACTGCCCTGGTTGCCGACGCGGGCGCCGTCGCCGGCGTAGGCCATGTCGAGGGTGATGCCGATGACCGGGTGCGTCGCCCGGCCCGTGTTGATCAGCTCCTCGGCGACGCGCTTGCCCTGGTTGACGGGGATGGCGAAGCCGAGGCCTATGGAGCCGGCCTGGCCGCCGTCGGACTCGGCGCCGCCGCCGTCGGCGGACCGGATGGCGGAGTTGATGCCGATGGCCCGGCCCTGGGCGTCCAGGAGGGGGCCGCCGGAGTTGCCGGGGTTGATGGGCGCGTCGGTCTGCAGCGCGTCGACGTACGACACGTCGCTGCCGTCGCTCTCCTCGCCGCCCGCCGTGATGGGCCGCTCCTTGGCGCTGATGATGCCCGAGGTGACGGTGCCGGCCAGGTCGAAGGGGGCGCCGATGGCGACGACCGGGTCGCCGACCTGCACGTTGTCGGAGTTGCCGAGCGGCATGGGGGTGAGTCCCTCGACGCCCTTCACCTTCACCACCGCGAGGTCGTATCCGCTGTCCCGTCCGACGACCGTGGCCTCGGCGGTGTCGCCGCTGTTGAAGGTCACCGTGATCTCGCCGCCCTCTCCGGCGGGCTCGACGACGTGGTTGTTGGTGAGGATGTGGCCGCGCCCGTCGAGGACGAAGCCCGTGCCGGTGCCCGCCGCGTCGCTGCCGCTCACGTGCAGCGTCACCACGCTGGGCAGGGCCCGCGCGGCGATCCCGGCGACGCTGTCCGGGGCCCGGTCGGCCGGTTCCCGGCCGGCCTGCGGCAGCTCCACGGTGCCGGTGCCGCCGTGGCGCTCCAGGTACGCCCCTACGGCGCCGCCGACGCCGCCGGCGACCACGGCGATCAGCACGACGCCGACGACGACCCCTCGCCGGGCCCGCTTACGCCGCCGCTCGCGTGTCCCGACGGCGGCGCCGTTCTCCTGGAGCGGACCGGCCGCCGCCACGGCCCACGGGTCGTACCGCCGCCAGGGGTCGGGCGCGGGGGCGTCCCCGGGGTGCGGGGACGGGGCGGTCGCGCCGGGCGCGGTGGGCGTGCCCGCGGCCGGCGTGCCTGCGGCCGGCGCCAGGGGGGCCGTCGGCGGGTGCTGGGGCAGGGGGGCGTCCGCGGCCGGTGTGCCCGCGGTCGGCGCCAGGGGGGCCGTCGGCGGGTGCTGGAGCAGCGGGGCGGGCGGCGGGGCGTCCGCGTAGGCGGGGTCGGGCACCGGGGCACCGGCGGGCGTCGCCGGCCCTGCGGGCGCCGGGGGCGCCGTCGTGCCGTGGGCCGGCGTCGCCACCGGGTGCTGGACCGGCGGGGCGGGAGCCCAGGGGCCGGGCTCGCCGTACGGCGGAGTGCTGTAGGGATCGGGGTCGTGCAGCGGCCCGGGCCGCTCGGTGACGGGCGCGGAGGCGGGTATGCCGTCGGCGCGGGGGTCGCCGGGAGCGGGGGCGCCGGGGGCCTCCGGGGCGGCGGCACAGGCATCGGCAGCCGCGCCGGTGCCGGGGGCGTCCGGGGCGAGCGGAGGGACGGCGGCCACCGCGTCGGGGCCGGGGGCGTTCGGAGCGGGGGGAGGGACGGCGGCCACCGCGTCGGGGCCGGAGCCGTCCGAGGCGAGCGGAGGGACGGCGGCCACCGCGTCGGGGCCGGAGGCGACCGGGGGTGGGGTGCCGTCGGCGGGGACCGCGTCGGGGGTGGGGCGTGGCTCCGGGATCGGGGCGGTGGCGGGGTCCGGCGTCGGTTCGCCGGGGCGCGCCGCGGGGCCGTCCAGTTCGTAGTCGCCGTCGTGGTCACGCTCGGCGGCCGCCCGCGGCGCATCGGGGCGCGCCAGCGGGAAGTCGCCCTCGTCGGGCTCGGCGTCGCCGGTGCCGTGGGCCGCACGGGGCCGTGCCAGTTCGAAGTCCCCGTCGGAGCCGTCCCCGGACGGGCGAGGACGGCTCCACCATTTCGCCTTCGTGGGCTTCCCCTCGTTCATGCTCTCCCCGCACCTGGCCGCAGATCGTCGGCTCCAAGGGCTCTGGCGCCAACCCGGATTCAATCAGGTCCGGGTGCCGGCGCGCAGATCCCCTCAGGGGGCCGGACGGTGGGACGCGGTGGGAAGCGCCGAGGCCCGGGGGGAGGAGAGCGGATCGGGGGCGGGTGCGGTGAACAGACCGGGCGGTTCGACCACGGACTGCGACGGCCAGGCGGCCAGGGCGAGCGGCGGAACCGCGTCCAGCGGCCGTATCAGCGGGGACACCGCGACCGCGCCGACCGTGACCGGCGTGGTCAGGGCCCGCACGGCCTGCTGCCGTGGGTCGGCGACCGCGGGGGCCGGCAGGCCGGGCAGCAGCGGCGCGGACACCTCCGTCGGGGCCGCAAGGGTCTCGGACGCCCGCTGGCCCTGGGCCTGTCCGAGCAGCGGGCCGAGCGAGCGGCGGCGCTGGTTCTCCGGCGTCTTGCTCGCTCCCGCGCCCTGGGTGCCCAGCGGCGTCACATTGCTGCCGGTGCCGGAACCCCGGGCCTCCGTGGTGGTGTCGGGCGTGCCGAGGGTGACACCGCCCAGCGCGATCGCGGCCAGCGACACCGCCCCCGCGGCGACGAACGCGAACCGCATCCCGCGCGAGGCCGACCGCTCCGACTCGTGCCGGGTCACGTCGTGGATCCGGAAACCCCGGTCCGCCGGCGAGGACGACAGCGGGGAGGAGTGCGGGCGGGCGGGAACGTAACCGAACTCGAACTTCCCGGGCATCGGGTCGGAGAAGCCTCCGCCACTCAGCGGCGAGCCGTGCCCGTCCGTGTCGCCGCCGCCCGGCAGCCCTTGGAGGCGGGCCAGGAAGCTCTCGGACGGGGCCGGCGGGGCGGCGGCCGCGAAGACGTTCTTCAAACGGCGCTGCGCGTCGACCTCCGCCTTGCACTTCGGGCAGGTCGCCACGTGCGCCAGCACGCGCTCACGCGCGTCGTGACCGAGCTCTCCGTCCACGAGGGCCGAGAGTCGGTCTCCCAGGTGCTGCTCCGCGAGGTGTCCCTCCGGTTTCGGCCGTGACCCACTCACGCGCTCGTGCCCCCTCCTCCCAGTGCGGGAACACGGGCCACGAAGGAGCGGCGCTCGGCGCGGGCCTGCGGGGAGCGGTGCGCGAGGGCCTTGCGCAGCTGGGAGCGGCCCCGGTGGATGCGGGAGCGGACGGTGCCGAGCTTGACGCCGAGGGTCGCGGCGATCTCCTCGTACGACAGCCCCTCGATGTCGCACAGCACGACGGCCGCGCGGAACTCGGGGGCGAGGGTGTCCAGCGCCTGCTGGACGTCCGCGTCGAAGTGGGCGTCGTGGAAGACCTGCTGCGGGTTCGGCTCCTTGCTGGGCAGCCGCTCGGCCGCGTCGTCGCCGAGCGCGTCGAAGCGGATGCGCTGCTTGCGGCGCACCATGTCCAGGAACAGATTGGTGGTGATGCGGTGCAGCCAGCCCTCGAAGGTGCCCGGCGTGTAGGTCGACAGGGACCGGAAGACTCGGACGAAGACCTCCTGGGTGAGGTCCTCGGCGTCGTGCTGGTTACCGGTGAGGCGGTAGGCGAGGCGGTAGACCCGGCCGCTGTGCGTGCTGACGATCTCCTCCCAGGTGGGCGGAGTCCACGCCTGCCCGTCCGCGTCGCTGGTGAAGGTCGCGGTCTGGGCGGGTCCTGAGGCAGGACCAGTGGCGTGGCTGTGGTCAGCAGCGGTGTCGTTCACGGATTTCGGCCTGCCCGCCGATCCGAGAAAGCGCCGCAGCACTCCTCCCCGATCCACAGGTACGGCCGCACCTCCCCTGTCGGCTCTGGTGGTGTCCAGTGGAGCCCCTACCATAGCCACCTCGCCCGTTAGCTCCGGATAAGCGGTTTTACGAGAATTTGATCTGAGCTGGTACCGCTCGTACGGCTGCGTCAGCACTTGCTCGGTGCCCCTGCCCATCCGCTGCCCCCGTCGCCGTACCGACCGCTCTGCCGTGTCTTCCCGTACCCCTTTAAACGACCGGTCCCATCTGCGGGTTCCCGACGCCAACGGATACAGTCACGCCGAGGCAACGACGGGGACAGGAGAGGGTCATTACCGGCAACCGGCAGACGAGCTGGGCGTTCGCCGACGCCTATGTCGCCGAGGACGACGCGCTGCGCTGGGCGCGCGACCGGGCCTGCGAGGCGGGCCTGCGCTCGGTGACGCCCGGCACGGGGTCGGCGCTCGGGTTGCTCGCCGCCGCCGTGGACGCCAAGGCGGTCGCGGAGATCGGTACCGGCTGCGGCGTGTCGGGGATCCACCTGCTGCAGGGCATGCGGCCGGACGGGGTCCTGACCACCGTCGACCCGGAGCCGGAGCACCAGCAGTTCGCCCGGCAGGCCTTCCGGGCCGCGGGGTTCGCCAGCAACAGGGCCCGCTTCATCCCGGGCCGCGCCCTGGACGTCCTGCCCCGGCTGGCGGACGCCGGCTACGACCTCGTCTTCTGCGACGGCGACCGGCTGGAGTACCTGGACTACCTCGCCGAATCGTTGCGCCTGCTGCGCCCAGGGGGCCTCGTCGCCTTCGAGGGTGTCTTCGGGACCGGCAGGACGATCGACTCCGGACCGCAGCCCACCGAGGTGCTGCGGCTGCGGGAGGTGCTGCGCGCGGTGCGGGAGAGTCAGGAACTGGTGCCGTCGTTGCTGCCGGTGGGCGACGGGCTGCTGTGCGCGGTGAAGCGGTAGCCCGGCGCGGGGAAGCGGTGACAGGCCTTCGGGAAAAGCGGCGAAACCGTCCGGGGACATCCCGGAAAGCAGGAGAGAACCGGGAAAACAATCGCCCCGGCACCAGGTACGGCACCGGGGCGACTGAACGGGTATGGTCGCTTGCGCGTCAGCCGACGACCTTCTTGAGGGCGTCGCCGAGCGCGTCGGCCTCGTCGGGGGTCAGCTCGACGACGAGTCGACCGCCGCCTTCGAGCGGAACGCGCATGACGATGCCCCGCCCCTCCTTGGTCACCTCGAGCGGGCCATCGCCCGTCCGCGGCTTCATGGCCGCCATGCTCGTTCCCCTTCCTGATACCAGCTCACCGTCACCGCCGACGGCCCGTGAGGGCACGCGCAGTCCGGCTTGGACGCGCGACACCGGCATCGAACACATTGCTTCCCAGCCATTATCCCGCATCCCAGGACCCGATGACCAACATCGGTCGGCATCGCTTGGGCAACGCGCGCGAGCAAAACCACTCAATTCGGCGATGTGACTGCGATACTGCGCGCCCCGCCCCACTCCGACCGAATGGATACGGACCGGAATTCTTTGACGGAGGTCACACCCCCGCGGCGGTCCGCCGCCGGTGATCTCCGTCATGCTGTCCTGCAGACACAAGCCGCGACGCGGAGGGGATATCCATGGCCGACACCGTGCTCTACGAGGTGAGCGACGGGCTCGCGACGATCACGCTGAACCGCCCCGAGGCGATGAACGCGCTGAACATCGAGACCAAGATCGCGCTCCGGGACGTGGTGCGCGCCGCCGCGGCGGACGGCGCCGTGCGCGCGGTGCTGCTGACGGCGGCCGGGGAGCGGGCGTTCTGCGTCGGCCAGGACCTCAAGGAGCACATCGGGCTGCTGGCCGCCGACCGGGAGACCGGCGAGGGCCGGACCATGAGCACGGTCCGCGAGCACTACAACCCGATCGTCCGGGCGCTGGCCGAGGCGCCCAAACCGGTCGTCGCCGCCGTGAACGGGGTGGCGGCCGGGGCGGGCTTCGGTTTCGCGCTCGCCGCCGACTACCGGATCGTCGCGGAGACGGCGGCGTTCAACACGTCGTTCGCGGGTGTCGCGCTGACCGCCGACTCGGGCGTCTCCTGGACGCTGCCGCGCGTGGTGGGCCCCGGGCGCGCCGCCGACCTGCTGCTGTTCCCGCGGAGCGTCAAGGCCCAGGAGGCGTACGAGCTGGGCATCGCCAACCGGGTCGTCCCGGCCGCCGACCTGCGCGCCGAGGCGGAGCGCACGGCACGGGCCCTGGCCGAGGGGCCGACGGTGGCCTACGCGGCGCTGAAGGAGTCGATGGCGTACGGGCTGACGCACTCGCTCTCCGAGACGCTGGAGAAGGAGGACGAGCTCCAGTCGCGGGCGGGGCAGTCGCAGGACCACGGCATCGCGGTGCGGGCCTTCGTCGACAAGGAGAAGCCGGTCTACCTGGGGCGCTGAGCCGGCCGCGGGCGGCGCGGGCGGGGTCCGCGCCGCTCAGGCCCGCCGGGCCACGCAGGTGGCCAGGTGGTCGTCGACCAGTCCGCACGCCTGCATCAGCGCGTACGCCGTCGTGGGGCCGACGAAGCGCAGGCCCCGCTTCTTCAGGGCCTTCGACAGGGCCGTCGACTCCGGGGTGACGGCCGGGACGTCGGCGAGGGTCTTCGGCACCGGGCGGCCGTCCGGGTCGGGGGCGTGGGACCAGATCAGCTCGTCCAGCTCGCCCGGGGCCCAGCCGGTCAGTACGCGCGCGTTGGCGAGGGTCGCGTCGACCTTGGCGCGGTTGCGGATGATGCCCGGGTCGGCGAGCAGCCGCTCGCGGTCCTCGTCGGTGAACTCGGCGACCGAGGCGATCTCGAAGTCCGCGAAGGCCGCGCGGAAGCCGGTGCGGCGGCGCAGGATGGTGATCCAGGACAGGCCGGACTGGAAGGCTTCCAGGCTGAGCCGCTCGAACAGGGCGTCGTCCCCGTGGACCGGGCGGCCCCATTCCTCGTCGTGGTACGTCACGTAGTCCGCGGTGGACAGGGCCCAGGGGCAGCGCAGCGCGCCGTCCGGGCCGGCGACGGCCTCACCGGCGCTCACTGCTGCTCCTCCTGGGCCGGCTTGTCCGGGCCGGCGTGGTGGGCGGCGGCCCGGGCGCCCGCCAGCGCGGACTCCAGGTCGGCGATGCGGGCGTCGCGCTCGGACAGCTCGGCGCCGAGGCGGCCGAGGGCGTCGTCGACGTCCGCCATGCGGTAGCCGCGCACGACGAGCGGGAAGCGGAGCCGCTCCACGTCCCCGCGGGCCACCGGCCGGTCCGGGGGCAGGGAGTCCCGCAGCTGCTCGGGGGCGGCCTCGGGCAGCGGTCCGCTGTCGCCGCCGCTCACCACGGCGAGCGTCACCGCGGCGACCACGACGGCGAGCGCGACGACGAGGAAGAGGAACATGACCATCGCTGGGGCCCCCATGGTCGGAACGAGCGCTGCGATCGCACGGTGCGTTCGACGGAGCGCGTCGGCTGATTGGATCGGAGTCGTTGTGTCGGGTCCGATCGTGCCATGCGAGTCTGACAGTCGGGATCGCAGGCGGTCGATCGCAGGCGGTCGAAGGACGCGGGCGGACACCGAAGAGCGGGACGTCGGAGCCGGAGCGGGACATGAGGGACGGTATGGGCGAGGAGATGTCACAGGGGATGCTCAGGCTGGGCAGGCGTGAGTTCGCGCCGCACGAGCCGGTGATCATGGCGATCGTGAACCGGACCCCGGACTCCTTCTACGACCAGGGCGCCACCTTCCGCGACGAGCCGGCGCTCGCGCGCGTGGAGCAGGCCGTGGCCGAGGGGGCCGCGATCATCGACATCGGCGGGGTGAAGGCCGGGCCCGGCGACGAGGTGTCGGCCGAGGAGGAGGCGCGGCGGACCGTGGGCTTCGTCGCGGAGGTGCGGCGGCGGTTCCCGGACGTCGTGATCAGCGTGGACACGTGGCGGCACGAGGTCGGCGAGGCCGTGTGCGAGGCCGGGGCGGACCTGCTGAACGACGCGTGGGGCGGTGTCGACCCGAAGCTGGCGGAGGTGGCGGCGCGGTACGGGGTGGGCCTGGTGTGCACGCACGCCGGCGGCGCCGAGCCGCGGACGCGGCCGCACCGGGTGACGTACGGCGACGTGGTGGCCGACATCCTCGAGGTGACGGTGGGGCTGGCCGAGCGGGCGGTGGCGCTGGGGGTGCCGCGGGAGTCGGTGCTGATCGATCCCGGGCACGACTTCGGGAAGAACACGCGGCACAGCCTGGAGGCGACGCGGCGGCTCGGGGAGATGGTGGAGACGGGGTGGCCGGTGCTGGTGTCCTTGTCCAACAAGGACTTCGTCGGGGAGACGCTGGACCGGCCGGTGAAGGAGCGGGTGCTGGGGACGCTGGCGACGACGGCGGTGTCGGCGTGGCTGGGGGCGCGGGTGTACCGGGTGCACGAGGTGGCGGAGACGCGGCAGGTGCTGGACATGGTGGCGACGATCGCCGGGCACCGGGCGCCTGCGGTGGCTCGGCGGGGGCTGGCATAGGCGGGGCGGGCGGGGCGTGGGGCGGGCGTGGGGGTTTTTCTCGCCCCCGCCGCCCGTACCCTTCCCGTCCCAGGGGCTTCGCCCCTTCGACCCCACCAGGGGCTCCGCCCCCGGACCCCGGCGGGGACTGCGTCCCCTGCACCCCTGCCGGGCTCGCGTCCCGGCAACGTGCCGGGCCTGCGTCCGCGTCGCGGGTGGGCTTACGTTCCCGTACCGTGCCGGGCTCGCCTCCCCGCACCGTGCCGGGCTTGCGTCCGCGTCGGGGGCGGGCTCGCGTTCCCGTTCCGTGTCGGGCTCGCGTTTCCGGGCTAGCGGCCCGCCTCCTTGGAGACCAGGGCGACGGCCTCGTCCACGTCGTCCGTGACGTGGAACAGCAGCAGGTCCTTCTCCGCCGCCTTGCCCTGGGCCACCAGGGTGCCCCGGAGCCAGTCGACCAGGCCGCCCCAGTACTCCGAGCCGAAGAGGACGATGGGGAAGCGGGTGACCTTCTGGGTCTGCACCAGGGTGAGCGCCTCGAAGAGTTCGTCGAGGGTGCCGAGGCCACCGGGCAGGACCACGAAGCCCTGGGCGTACTTCACGAACATCATCTTGCGGACGAAGAAGTAACGGAAGTTCAGCCCGATGTCGACGTACGGGTTGAGGCCCTGCTCGAAGGGCAGTTCGATGCCGAGGCCGACCGAGATGCCCTTCGCCTCCAGCGCGCCCTTGTTGGCCGCCTCCATCGCCCCCGGCCCGCCGCCGGTGATGACCGCGAAGCCCGCGTCGACCAGGCCGCGGCCCAGCCGGACGCCGGCTTCGTACTCCGGCGAGTCGACGGGCGTGCGGGCGGAGCCGAAGACGCTGATCGCGGGCGGGAGTTCGGCGAGCGTGCCGAAGCCCTCGATGAACTCGGACTGGATCCGCAGGACGCGCCAGGGGTCGGTGTGGACCCAGTCCGTGGGGGCACGCTCGTCCAGCAGGCGCTGGTCCGTGGTGCTCCCCTGGACCTGGTCCCGCCGTCGGAGGACAGGGCCCAGGCGCTGCTCCTCCGGCGGCTGCTTCTTGCCCTCCGGGTTGCCTGTAGGCATGTGCGCTCCCTCCGTGTGCAGGTGGTTCCACCTCAGCGTAGATCGACGCGGGTTACGTACGGGGGACCTCAGCATGTCCGGCACGCAGCGGTGTAAACCCGGAACGGATCATGCCGTCAGCCAGGACCGCAGTCGCTCCTCCCCCGCGAGGATCTTCGCCGTCTCGACGCGTTCGTCCCGCTTGTGCGCCAGGTGCGGGTTGCCGGGGCCGTAGTTGACCGCCGGAACGCCGAGCGCGGAGAAGCGTGACACGTCCGTCCAGCCGTACTTCGGCTGCGGGGTGCCGCCGACCGCCTCGATGAAGGCCGCCGCGGCCGGGTGGGACAGACCCGGCAGGGCCGCGCCGCTGTGGTCGTCGACCACGAACTCCGCCACCCCGCAGTCCTCGAAGACCTCGCGGACGTGGGCGAGGGCGTCCTCGGGGCTGCGGTCCGGGGCGTAGCGGAAGTTGACGGTGACCACGCACTCGTCGGGGATCACGTTGCCCGCGACACCGCCCGTGATGCCCACCGCGTTCAGGCCCTCGCGGTACTCCAGGCCGTCGATCACCGGGTACCGCGGCTCGTACGCCGCCAGGCGCGCGAGGATGGGGGCGGCGGCGTGGACGGCGTTGGAGCCCATCCAGCTGCGGGCGGAGTGCGCGCGCTCCCCCGTGGTCCTCAGCAGCACCCGCAGGGTGCCCTGGCAGCCGCCCTCCACCTGGCCGTCCGACGGTTCGAGGAGCACCGCGAAGTCGCCCTCCAGCCACTCGGGGTGCGCCTCGGCGACGTGCTTCAGGCCGTTGAGGTCGGCGGCGACCTCCTCGTTGTCGTAGAAGACGAAGGTCAGGTCGCGGTTGGGGGCCGGGACCGTGGCCGCGATGCGCAGCTGCACGGCGACGCCCGCCTTCATGTCGCAGGTGCCGCAGCCCCACAGGACGCCGTCCTCGTCCAGCCGGGAGGGGACGTTCTCGGCGATCGGCACGGTGTCGATGTGCCCGGCGAGGATCACGCGCTCCGTCCGGCCCAGGTCCGTGCGGGCCACGACGTTGTTGCCGTACCGGTCGACCGTCAGGTGCGGCAGGGCGCGCAGCGCGCTCTCGATCGCGTCCGCCAGGGGCTTCTCGGAGCCGCTCTCGGAGGGGAAGTCGACGAGCCGCGCGGTGAGCTCCGCGGCGTCCAGCGTGAGGTCAAGCGGGGTATCGGCCATGCCGTCGACCCTACCCGCCGGGTCACGGGCGGTGCCCTCCCGCATCATCCGCACCAGGGTCCCAGGAGCCCTACTCTCCAGTACCTTGTACGCGTGCTTGAGCCGTCCCCCACCCGCAAACGCCGCGGCCGCCTCCTCCGTGCCGGGGCCGCCTTCGTGGTCCTGCTCGCGGTCGCCGGTTACCTCACGGTCCAGTACGTCACCGGCGGCGCGCCGGGTTGCAAGGTCGTCTCGGGCGACGACGACCGTACGGCCTACGAGTTCACGCCGGAGCAGGCGGTGAACGCGGCGACGATCACCGCGGTGGGCACCGCGCGCGACCTGCCCGAACGGGCGGTGACGATCGCCCTGGCGACCGCGCTGCAGGAGTCCGGGCTGCGCAACATCGACTACGGCGACCGCGACTCGCTCGGCCTGTTCCAGCAGCGGCCCTCGCAGGGCTGGGGCACCGCGAGGGAGATCATGGACCCGGCCTACTCGGCGGGCGTGTTCTACGACCACCTGGCCGAGGTGCCCGGCTACACGCGCCTCCCCCTGACGGTCGCCGCGCAGCGCGTGCAGCGCAGCGGCTTCCCCGACGCGTACGCCAAGCACGAGCCGGACGCCACGCTGCTGGCGGCGGCCCTGACCGGGCGGTCCGCGGCGACGCTGACCTGCGAAGGGCGCCCCGGCGCGCACCGGGCGGAAGGGCCGGACGCGGTACGGGCGGCGCTCGTGCGGGACTTCGGGCGCGATGTGCTCCGGCCGGCCGGCGCGGAGGTGGGCGCTTCGACGGAGTCCGGCCCCTCGGCGTCCCCGGACGCGCGCGGCGGCTCCGACGGGCGGACCGTGACCCTGCCCGTGGGCGACGGCCACGGCTCGGGCACGGACCGGAGCGCCGAGCGGCGCGGCTGGCAGCTGGCGCACTGGGCGGTGGCCAACGCGTCCGCGCTGCGCATCGAGCGGGTCACCTACGCCGGCCGGCAGTGGACCGCCGGGAACACCGACAGCAAGTGGTACGCGACGGGCGGGACCGGCACACACGGTGCCGAACAGGGCACGGGTTCGGTCCGGATCACGTCCGCGCGGTAGTGCGAACCGTCCCCTGCGAGAGGTAGTCGCACCGGCATGAGGCCGGCGGTGTGCGCACGTTTTCGCGTCGTCACCCCGAAAACTCCCGGAACCCCGGAGAACAAAGAGCTGTAAGGATTCGGCAGGCTTTCCGGGCGGAGCCCTTTTGCCCGCTTTTCAGGGCAACCGATAATGCGACGCATTGCCAACTCTTTACGTCGCGCCGCCGCAACCTTCGCGGACTTCGAGCGGTAGTCACTGCGTCCGAGCCCGGCGTTCACCCGCCGGGCGAGGTCGGAACCTCATCGTTGACTTCCGTCGAAGGAGCATCATGTCCCTCCCCCTGACCCGCCGGATCGCCCGTGCCGCGCTGCTCGTCGCTGCGGGAGCGGCTGCCGGGGTCGGTGCGGCCGGCTCCGCCAGCGCGGCTCCCGGGCTGCCGGCCACCCCGAACCTCGGCGGGCTGACCGCGCTGGACGGGGCGACCGCGGACGGCGCCGTCCAGCACGTCACCAAGACCGCGGGTGACACCGGCGGCAAGGCCGTGAAGAAGGCCGTGCCCGCCGCCGGCAAGACCGGCGGCTCGGCCGTCAAGAAGGCCACGCCCGTGGCGCAGAAGACCGCGGGCGACGCGGCGTCCTCGGCCGGGGACCTCCTCGGCGACACCGCCTCGACGGCCACGAAGGGCGGGTTGCCGGCGGGCGGCGCGCTGCCGGCGCAGACGCTGCCGCTGCGCTGACGGCGGCTGCCGCCGGTCGGTGTGGCGACGGGGTCCGGGTTCCTGCCCGGACCCCGTCGCGCTACAGGCGGCTCACCGCTGCGGCCACGCGGGCGTCCGTGGCGGTGAAGGCGACGCGGACGAAGTTCTCGCCCGCCGGGCCGTAGAAGTCGCCGGGGGCCACGAGGATGCCGCGCTCGGCCAGGTGGGCGACCGTGTCCCAGCAGGACTCGTCGCGGGTGGCCCACAGGTAGAGGCTGGCCTCGCTGTGCTCGATGCGGAAGCCGTGACCGAGCAGCGCCTCGCGCAGGGCCGCGCGGCGGGCCGCGTACCGCTCGCGCTGGACGCGGACGTGCTCGTCGTCGCCGAGAGCGGCCACCACGGCCGCCTGCGTCGGCGCCGCGGTCATCATGCCGCCGTGCTTGCGGATCTCCAGGAGCGGGCCCAGGACGGCCGGGTCGCCGGCCAGGAAGGCCGCGCGGTAGCCCGCGAGGTTGGAGCGCTTGGAGAGGGAGTGGACGGCGACGAGGCCGTCGTAGGAGCCGCCGTTGACGTCCGGGTGCAGCACCGAGACCGGGTCGGCCCCCCAGCCCAGCTCGAGGTAGCACTCGTCGGAGACGACGAGGATGCCGTGCTCGCGGGCCCAGGCGACGATCCGGGCCAGCTCGGCCTGCGAGAGGACCTTGCCGGTCGGGTTGGACGGGGAGTTGAGCCAGAGGAGTTTCAGACCCGCCGGGTCCAGCTCGGTCGGGTCGTCGTACGCCTCGTACTCGGCACGGGCCAGGCGCGCGCCGACCTCGTACGTCGGGTAGGCGAGGCGCGGGAAGGCGACCCGGTCGCCGGGGCCGAGGCCCAGCTGGGTCGGGAGCCAGGCGACGAGTTCCTTGGAGCCGACGATCGGCAGGACGTGGCGGTGGGTGACGTCCCGGGCGCCGAGGCGGCGCTCGACCCAGCCGGTGATCGCGTCGCGCAGTGCCGGCGTGCCCCAGACGGTCGGGTATCCCGGGGAGTCCGCCGCGTCGATCAGGGCCTTCTGGATCAGCTCGGGGACCGGGTCGACCGGGGTGCCGACGGAGAGGTCGACGATCCCGTCCGGATGCGCGGCGGCCGTCTTCTTGTACGGCTCCAGCTTGTCCCAGGGGAAGGTGGGCAAGCGGTCGGAGACTGCGGACACGTTACTGGCTCACTTTCGTCGTGGGCGCCCGGTACGGCAAACGCCTCGGTCCCGTGCGGCGCCGATCGGGGTGACCGGGCCGTACGGGACCGAGGCGGCGCGCGTGCGGGCCGCCGTTACTGGTTCTGCGGCGGCAGCGCGGCGACGAAGGGGTGGTCGCGCTCGATCAGACCCAGCTTGCTGGCGCCGCCGGGCGAGCCGAGCTCGTCGAAGAACTCGACGTTCGCCTTGTAGTAGTCCTTCCACTCCTCCGGAGTGTCGTCCTCGTAGAAGATCGCCTCGACCGGGCAGACCGGCTCACAGGCACCACAGTCGACGCATTCGTCCGGGTGGATGTACAAGGACCGCTGGCCCTCGTAGATGCAGTCGACCGGGCACTCCTCGATGCACGCCTTGTCCTTCACGTCGACACAAGGCTGCGCGATGACGTAGGTCACGCTGTCGTTCCTCCTCGATAGGGCGCTGGCGGGCCTCCTCAGGCTCCGCCGCCTGGCGCGCGGGAGCGCGGCGTCGTCGATGCCCGCCCCTAGTATCTCCGTTCTTGGGCATGATCCGAACAGGAGGGGTGGACCGACCCGTGGAAATCTCTGCCGCCGGGCGACTCGAAGTCCGCATTACGGCTGCTGACGTGGGCAAACGAGTCTCCGTGCGGCGCTTGAGCGAACCTGGTGTCGCAGGTGAGAAGTTCACCGACACGGTCGGCGTTCTCACATCATGGGACAAGGGTGTGCTGCTGATCACACGGAAGAGTGGCGAGTCGGTCCGGATCGCGGAATCCACGCTGGTGGCGGGGAAGGTGGTGCCGTCCGCCCCGGCGCGTCGGCGTGGCCCCGCGGCGTCCTACGACGAGCTGGCGCGGGCCGCCGCGAGGGCCTGGCGGCCGGTGGAGAGCGAGTGGCTCGGTGAGTGGGAGCTGCGGGCGGCCGCCGGGTTCACCCGACGGGCCAACTCCGTGCTGCCGCTCGGCGATCCGGGGATGCCGCTCGACGACGCGCTGGCCGCCGTACGCCGCTGGTACGGCGAGCGCGGCCTGCCCGCGTACGTTCAGACCGCCACGGGGGCCGAGGGCACACAGGAACTGCTGTGCGCGGAGCTGGAGCGACGGGGCTGGGTGCGGGAGGTGACGGCGGAGGTGTGGACCGGCGGCCTGGCGCCGGTCGCCGACCGGGCCGAGGGGACCGGTGTGGTGCTGTCCCGGGAGGCCGGCGAGGCGTGGCTCGGCCGGTACCGGCGCAAGGGCCTGAGTGACGTGGCGCTGCGGGTGCTGAACAGTGGGCCGTCGGTGTGGTTCGCGACGGTGCCGGGGGCGGGGACGCCCGGGACGGAGGCGCCCGCCGCGATCGGGCGGTGCGTCGTGGACGGGCGGTGGGCCTCCTTCGCGGCCGTCGAGGTCGATCCCGGGCAGCGGCGACGGGGGCTCGCCACCGAGGTCATGGCCGCGCTGGCCCGGCGGGCGCTCGACGAGGGCGCCTCGGCGGCGTGGCTCCAGGTCGAGGAGGACAACGCGGGGGCGCGGGCGCTGTACGCCGGGATGGGGTTCTCGGCGCACCACGCGTACCACCACTACCGCGCGCCCGAGGGCGACGCGCGGGTGGAGCGGGGCTGAGGGCCGGCCGTCGTTCGCTGTTCGTCCGTCGTTCGCTGTTCGTCCGTCGTTCGCTGACTGCCGTGAGAGGGCACGAGCCCGATATGCGTCACCTTCCCCATCCGCCCCCGCCGGAGCGTTCCGCCGAGGTGCGGCGCCGGTTCGCCGAAGAGGCGCGGTCCGAGCGGCCCGATCTGTCGATGCTGTGCCTGCTGCTGGGCGCCGTGGCGGACGGCGGGCTGGACGAGGCGGGTCTGGACGCCGCGCAGATGGAGCTCGACCGGCTGGCCGGTCAGGTGCCGTTCCGGCCGGGTTCGCCGCGGGCCTGGGCGGTCGCGCTGCGGGACCTGCTCGGGGAGCGGTACGGGTTCCACGGGGTCGCGGCGGACTACCGGCGCCTGGAGTCGTCGTTGCTGCACGAGGTGCTGCGGCGCCGGCGGGGGCTGCCGATCCTGCTGTCGGTGGTGTGGCTGGAGGTGGCCCGGCGTGCGGGGGCTCCGGTGTACGGGGTCGCGCTGCCGGGACACTTCGTGGTCGGGTTCGGGCCGGAGGGTGACCGGGTGCTCGCCGATCCGTTCGACGGGGGGCGGGTGCTGAGCGGGAACGACGCGGAGGTGCTGGTGGCGGGGGCGACGGGGGCAGGGCTGGATCCGTCGATGCTGGAGCCCGCGGCGCCGTTGGACGTGGTGTCGCGGATCCTGAACAACGTGCGGGCGTGGGCGGCGGCCCGTCCGGAGCGGTCGGACGTGGGGCTGTGGGCGATCGAGCTGGCGCTGCTGTTGCCGTCGCATGCGGCGCGGTTGCGGTACGAGCGAGCGCAGTTGCTGGTGCGGCGGGGGGAGTTCGTGGCGGGGGCGGTGGAGTTGGACGCGTATGCCGACGTCGTCGGGGTGGTGGACGAGGGGGCGGCGGAGAAGGTGCGGGGGGAGGCGCGGGCGGCTCGGGCGTTGCTGAACTGAACGCCGGTCCGGTGAGCGGGGAGCGGGGCCCGCGGCCCGGCGCTGCGGGGTGCTGCCTGCGCCCACCCGTGCCGACCCTGGGGGCACCTCCCAGGCCGTTCAGGCACTGGGGGAGGCACGACTGCCCCCAGGCTGCGGGGCGGGGTGGGTGCACGACAGCCGCAGGCTGAGGGGGGGGCGGGGTGGGTGCACGCCAGCCCGCAGGCTGCGGGGAGGGCGGGGTGGGTGCACGACTGCCCGCAGGCTGCGGGGAGGGCGGGGCGAGTGCACGACTGCCCGCAGGCTGCGAAGGCGGGATGGGGCGAGTGCACGACTGCCCGCAGGTTGCGCCGGAGGGCCGGTGGGGCTACAGCCAGCCCTTCTCTCTTGCTATGCGGACCGCCTCCGCTCTGTTGCGGGCGGCCAACTTCTGGATGGCTGTGGAGAGGTAGTTGCGGACCGTGCCCTGGGACAGATGGAGGGCCTTGGCGAGTTCCGCGTTGGTGGAGCCGTCGGACGCGGCGCGCAGGATCTCGCGCTCGCGGTCGGTCAGGGGGTTGGCCCCCTCGGCGAGGGCCGCCGCCGCGAGGGTGGGGTCGATGACCCGCTCCCCCGCCAGCACCTTACGTACGGCCTCGGCCAGTTGGGCCGCCGGGGCGTCCTTGACCAGGAAGGCGTCCGCGCCCGACTCCATGGCGCTGCGCAGATAGCCGGGGCGGCCGAAGGTGGTGAGGACGATCAGCTTCACCGACGGGAGCTCGCGGTGCAGCAGGGCCGCCGCCTCGATGCCGGTCGCGCCCGGCATCTCGATGTCCATCAGCGCCACGTCCACGCCGTGTTCGCGGGCGGCCGCCAGTACCTCGTCGCCGCGCGCCACCTGGGCGACGACCTCGATGTCCTCCTCCAGGCCGAGCAGGGCGGCCAGTGCCTCGCGGACCATGGCCTGGTCCTCCGCCAGCAGGACCTTGATCGTGGGGCTCATGCCCCGGATCCTACGTCCGCGACCGCGCCGGCCGGCACGCGGGCGACCAGCCGGAATCCGTGCCGGACGCGGCCGGACTCCAGCTCGCCGCCCGCCTTCTCGAGGCGCTCGGCCAGTCCGGTCAGCCCGTTGCCGGGGGCCTGCGCGGGTCCGGGGCCGCCGGAGCCGTTGTCCTCCACCGACAGTTCGAGCACGCGCCCGTCGAGGGTGTGGCGCGTGAGCAGCTCCACCGTGCAGCGTCGGGCGCCGCTGTGCCGGACGACGTTGGTGACCGCCTCGCGCAGGGCCCAGGCGAGGGCCGACTCGGACTCCTCGGGGACCCCGGTGAGATCCGGTTCGGCGGGCAGCTCCGGGACCACGCCGGCGGCGGTCAACGCGACCTGTGCCCCGGCGAGTTCGGCGGTCAGGCGGGCACGCCGGTAGCCGGTGACGGCCTCCCGGACGTCGACGAGGGCCTGGCGGCTGACCTGTTCGATGTCGGCGACCTGCTGGGCGGCCTTGTCCGGGTGGCCGGGGAGCATGCGGCCGGCCAGTTCGCTCTTCAGCGTGATCAGGGACAGCGAGTGGCCGAGCAGGTCGTGCAGGTCGCGGGCGAGCCGCAGCCGTTCCTCGTTGGCGGCGAGGTGGGCGACGGTGGCACGGGCCTCGCGCAGCGCGATCGTCGTCCGGATCAGCTCGCGTACGCCGGTCATGGCGAAGCCGCCCAGCAGCGCCGGGAGCAGCAGGCCGGCGATGAAGGAGGTCCCGCCGGGCACCGCGAGCGCGAGCGCCGTCAGCAGGGCCGAGGCGCCCGGGATCGTCCAGCGGGCCAGCCGCAGCGGCAGGGCGGCACCGGACGCGATCGACACGTAGACGAACAGGACGAGCCACTCGCGGCCCAGGGTGAGGGCGAGGACCGTGGACTGGGCCGCGAGGACGGCCAGGGAGCCGAGGACGACGCGGGTCCGGTCGCCGCGGCCGGTGCGGAAGAGCAGCAGCATGTACCAGGTCACGAAGACTAGGAGACCGAGCCAGCCGAGGATCTGGACACCCACGGCGTGACCGCCGTGCAGCAGGTCGCTGACGGGGGCGCCCAGGTAGGCCAGCCAGATGGCGGTCCACATGACCTTGACGGCCTGCTGCCTGCGGTTCTCCGGGCGTTGCCCGATGCCGACGCCGCTCACGCCTTCAGCGTGTCCTTCCGGTAGAGCCACGCCGCGCCGCCTGTGAAGAGCACGAACGAGACGGCGAGGACGGCGAGATCCTGTGCGTGCGGGGCGTGACTCTGTTCGATCGCCTGCCCCAGGGCAGCGTACGCGTGCGTGGGCAGCCATTCGGCGATCTTCTGGAGCCAGCCCGGGAACGTGGTCGTGGGCATCCACAGGCCGCCGAGCATGGACAGGCCGAAGTACACGATCATCGTGATCGGGCGGACCGCGTCCCCGCTCGCCAGGTAGCCGATGGCGACGCCGAGCGCGGCGAAGACCAGGCTGCCCGCCCAGATGGCACCGGTCAGGGCGAGCCACTGCCAGGCGTCCAGGCGTACGCCCTTCACGGCCGCGGCGACGACGAAGACGATGACGATGGAGGGCAGGCTGACGACGGCGGCGCTCGCGGTCTTGGCGAGGACGTAGCCGCGGCCCGGGAGCGCGGTCAGCCGCAACTGCCGTACCCAGCCGCTCTCGCGCTCCTTGGCGATGCGTTCGCTGTTGCCCATCAGTACGGCGGTCAGCGCGCCGAAGGAGGCCATGGAGACCATGAAGAAGGTCGGCAGGGTCAGGCCGGTGCCGTCGACCTCGGTGGTGGCGTCGGCGCTGCCGGCGATGAGCAGGAACAGGGCCGAGGGGTAGATCACCGAGAAGAACAGGAACTTGCGGTTGCGCAGGGCGCGGGTGAGTTCCAGCTTGATCAGGCTGTTCACGGCTGCCTGGCCTCCTCTGCGGCGGTGATGGCGACGAAGGCCTGCTCGAGTCCGAGGCCGGCGACCTCGAGATTGCGGGGGTACAGGCCGAGGCCGTACGCGGCATGGACGGTGGCGTCGGCGTCGGAGGACTGGATGCGGACGGCCCGGCCGGACACGGTGAGGGACGTCAGGAACGGCAGTGCGCGCAGCGCCTGTTCGTCGATCGCGCCTTCGAGGTCGAAGGAGATCCTGCGGGCGCCGGCCCTGGCCTTGATCTCGGCGGCGGTGCCGTCCGCCAGCAGCCGGCCCCGGTGCAGGACGAGCACCCGGTCGGCGATGGCGTCGGCCTCCTCCAGGTAGTGCGTGGCGAACAGGACCGTGCGGCCCTGGTCGGCCTGGTCGCGCATGGTGGCCCAGAAGGCCTGGCGGGCGGTGACGTCCATGCCGGTGGTGGGCTCGTCCAGGACGATCAGGTCGCTGTCGCCGGCGGTGGCTAGCGCGAAGCGGACGCGCTGTGCCTGGCCGCCGGAGAGCTTGTCGACCTTGCGGTCGGCGATCTTCGTGAGGCCGGCCCGGGCCAGGACGTCGGCGGCCGGGTAGGCCCTGGGGTGCAGCGCGCAGCCGAGCCGGACCAGTTCGGCGACGGTGATCTCGTCCATCAGCCCGCCGCTCTGCAGCATCGCGCCCACGCGCCCGGCGACGATGGCCTCGCGCGGGCCGGTGCCGAAGACCCGGACGGTCCCGGTGTCGGGCTGCTTGAGGCCGAGCAGCAGGTCGAGGGTGGTCGACTTGCCCGCCCCGTTCGGCCCCAGCAGGGCCACGGTCTGGCCGGGGCGCAGGGTGAGCGTCAGGCCGTCGACGGCGCGGACGTCGCCGTAGCTCTTGGTCACCCGGTCGAAGCCGACCGCCTCTGTCGTCGTCATGGCAGCCATCGTGGCCGCCGCGGCCGGGTGCGCGGCAGTGTCGGCGGTCCGGAATGGCGGATGACAGATGTCATACGGCACCCGTTCCGGGCGCGGGCACGGCGAAGGGGGCCGCCCGGCGCCTGCCGGGTGCCCCCTTCGCGTGCGGGCCGTGCGTCAGCTGGGGTCGGTGTCGATGACCCCGACGCGGTTGCCGGTGCTCTTCAGCGCCGGGCGCAGGGCGCCGATCACGTCCTGGACGGTGACCGGGGTCTTCTGGCCGGTGGCGCGGGTGATGAGCACGCCGTCGAAGGTGTCGCCGTACAGCTCCTTCAGGGCGGCCTGGTCGTAGTACTCGACCAGCTTGCCGTTCTGCGGCTTGACGGCGAGGAACTTCCACAGCGACTTGCCGGGGCTGAAGGAGACCGTGTGCACGGCGTCGGTCCGGACCGTGACCAGGCCGGACATCGCCGGTTCGGCGAACTCCTTCATCATCCGGTCGACCTCCGCGTCGGAGACGGTCGGCTGCCGGTCGGTCGTCGGCACGTTCACCGCGGTGGAGGCGCCGGTCTCCACCTGGGCGCGGTACGCCTTCTCCACGGCGTCGGTCGACTTGGCCACGTCGATGCCCTTGCCCGCCTTGCCGTACACCGGGACGGCCTTGCCGGACTCGAACCTGATCGTGCCCTCGGTCGCCGTGCCGGCGCCGCCCGCCGCGTCCTGGAGGGCGGCGTGCAGCTTCTCCTCGTCGACGGGCATCACCGGGTCGACGACACGGTGGTTGCCGAAGAGCGAGCCGATCACGGAGACCGGGTTGTAGTCGCTGGTCGCCGCAGCGCTGGCCGTGGCCTGGGTGTCGAACTGGAGCCCCGCCTGGTCCGGCTTGAGGGAGATGCCGCCGCCGCCCACCGTGAGCTTCAGCGGCTTGTTCACCCGGTCGCCGAGGGCGGCGTCCAGCTTCTCGACGGCGTCGTCGCGCGAGCCGCCGCCGATGTCGACGCCGAGCACGGTGGTGCCCTTGGGGACCTCGGAGTGGTTCATCAGCAGGCCGGCGCCGTAGGCACCGCCGGCGACGACGATCAGGCCGCCGACGAGCAGGGGGAGCTTCCCGCGGCCCTTCTTCCTGGCGGCCGGCTTGGCGGAGCCCGCCGGGGGCGCGGGGGCCGGCGCGGGTGCCTGCGGGGGCGTGTGCGGGCGCGGTCCGTCGGGGGACCCCGCGGGGAACGGGCCGTTGCGGTCGCCGGGTACGACGGGGATGCCGCTGGTGACGGTGTTGCCGGAGACGTTGTCCGGGTTGCCGTGGCGGGCGCCGTCCGGCGGTTCCGGGGCGGGGCGCTGCGGGGTGAGGATCGCGGTGTCGTCGCTCAGCCCCCCGCCGGGCCCGGGACGCGCGCCGGGGCCGTCACCGGGGCCCTGGGCTCCGCCCGGAGCGCCCGGTGCGCCTGGTGCGCCGAGGGTGCCGGGGCCGTGCAGGCCGGTGGGTGCGGGGCCGCGCCGGCCGTCGGGCCGTCCGGGTGCGCCCGGTCCGCCGAGCGGGGGCACCGGCGGGCCGTCGCCGGTGACCGGGCCGGTCGTCGGGCCCGCGGGCGCCTGGGCGCCACCGAAGGCGGCCTGTCCGTGCTGCCGGTTCCGGCCGGTCCGTGCCTCCGGTCCGCCGGGGAAGCTCTGCTCGCCCCGCCCGTCCTCCGGGGAGAACGGCAGGTCGTCACGGCCGCGTTCGGCGGGGCCGTCGCCGCCCGGGCGCGTCCCGTTGCCGCCGAGCGGTCCTCCCGCCAGCGCCTCGGTCACGTCGAAGGAACCGGTGCCGCCGCCGTGTCCGGGCGCCACGGGTCCGCCGGTCGCGCCGGGCAGGCCGGCGCCGTTGGTGGAACCGGAACCGGACCGGGAACCCCCCGGCACGCTCATGGAGCCGACCACGCCACCGGGACGGCCGCTCCCGCCGCCCGGCCGCGCACCGGCGCCCGTGCCGGCACCCGGGGACGCCGGACCAGGACCGGTGCCCGGGCCGGCGCTGCCGGCTCCGGAACCACCGGGCAGACCGGCACCGTTGGTGGAACCGCCGCCCTGACCGCCCTTGCCCGGCGCGGACTTGCGGGGCGCGAACCAGTCGCTGGTCGGCTTGTCCTCGGCCGGCTGGGCGGGCTCGGCGGGAGCCTCGGCGGTGTTCGCGGGCGCGGCGGCACCCGGCTGGGGGTGCTCGGCCGTCTCCGGGTCACCGGCGTCGCTCCCGGCGTCCGCGACGGGCTTGCGCACGACGACCGGCGGAATGGGCCGCGACCCGGGGATGTTGATCCGGATCCGGGTCGTCAGCGTCGTCTCGGTCTTGCGCTCCTCCGGCCGCGTGGCCGAACGGCCCGCGTCCGCACCGGCACCGGAAGCCACGGGGGTCCCGTAGGGCGGGGTGCCCGACGGGTACGCGGCTCCACCGCGCCCGTGGGGCCCGGAGGACGGACTGTCAGTTTCACGACTCAAGGCAGGTTCTCCCGGTTGGCTCCGCCGCCCGGCGCACCAGAAAGCGGGCGGCCCGGCGGCGCGCACCACCATACTGGCCACTTCTCACGCGTATCCCGTGACTGTCGGGGAAACCCACACCGGACTCGCACGCCCGTGCCACGGCGAAGTAGTACGTCATTTGCCAAGTCGGGCGCCGCCGCCGTGCGGTTGCCGAACCGGCGCGAGGGTGGCGCACATCACAGCGACGGCGATACCGCCGAGCAGGAAGAGGTACGAGCCGCTGCCCGCGGCGAAGACGAAGTCGCCCTCCGGGCGGCTGGCGGTGAGCAGCACCACGGCGACGGCCCAGCCGACGGCGGGTGCCACGGCCGCGCCGCGGCGGCCCACGGCCCGGCCTGCGCCGAGGCAGAGTCCCGCCTCGGCGGCCAGCGCGAGCAGCAGTCCGCCCGGGAACCAGGCCGGCTGGACGAGTGCTCCCGCCACGCCGGTCAGCGCGCCGAGGACGAGGAGCCCTAGGTAGAGGGCGGCCCGCCCGGGGGACGGCGGCCGCAGCGGCTGTGCCAGGGCGGAGGTCGTCGGCTCGTTACGTCCGCTCACGACGCCTCCCCGGTCCCGGTTCCGGCGAACAGGTCACTCTCGCGCCCGTCCCCGTCACCGGCCCGCTCGCCGCGCACCAGTTCGTAGTACTCGGTGGTGAAGAGGGGCTGGGCCAGTTCGTTGGAGAGGACGAAGTACGGCTCGGCCACGGTGATCTGCGTGGCGTGCGCGCGCATGGCCGCGGCCTTGGCGGCGGCGTGCGGGGTGCCCTCCGCGCGGATCTCGGTGGTGATCCGCCCGTCGTCCACGACGCCCGGCACGTCCTCGACGCCGGCCGCCTTCTCGAACGGCAGGCCGGGCAGGTCCTCGCGGAGCCGGGCGAAACCGTCCTCGGCGACGGTGCGCGGTACGCGGTTCCAGTAGACCTTGGCGACCGGGCAGCCCGCGTCGGCCGCCAGCTCCACGGCGCGCATGGCGATGCGGTGGGCCTGGATGTGGTCGGGGTGGCCGTAGCCGCCGTCGGGGTCGTAGGTGACGAGGACCTGGGGGCGCACCTCGCGGATCACCTCGACGAGGAGGGCGGCGGCCTCGTCGAGGTCCGCCTGCCAGAGGCAGCCGGGGTCGTCGTTGTCGGGCAGGCCCATCATTCCGGAGTCGGCGTACCGGCCGGGCCCGCCGAGCAGCCGGAAGTCGTCGACGCCGAGCGCACGCATCGCCTCCGTCAGTTCGCCCCTGCGGTGCCCGCCCAGGGCGGCCCCGGTCAGGTGCGCGAGCCCGGGCGGGATGACCTCGCCCCGCTCGCCGAGGGTGCAGGTCACCAGGGTCACGTGGGCGCCCTCGGCCGCGTACCTGGCCATGGTGGCACCGTTGTTGATCGACTCGTCGTCCGGGTGCGCGTGCACCAGCAGCAGACGCCGGGCGGGGAGATCCTTCATGGGGCCACCCTATGAGGCCGCGGGCCCGTCCTCGTCATGCGGGAGACCGTCCGTGGGGACGGTCCGGGGCGGGAGCGCCTCGGCAGCCCCGCCCTGAAAGTCCCCTACCGGATAATCCGCCACGGAACGACGGCGCCTACGCTGGCGGACATGACCGCCATGACACCCTCGCGGACCGAGCCCGACCTGTCGTTCCTGCTCGACCACACCAGCCACGTCCTGCGGAGCAAGATGTCCGCCGCTCTCGCCGAGATCGGCCTGACCACCCGCATGCACTGCGTGCTCGTGCACGCCCTGGAGGAGGAGCGCACCCAGATCCAGCTCGCCGAGATCGGCGACATGGACAAGACCACCATGGTGGTGACGGTGGACGCCCTGGAGAAGGCGGGCCTGGCCGAGCGCCGCCCTTCCCGCACGGACCGGCGGGCCCGGATCATCGCCGTCACCGACGAGGGCGCCCGTGTCGCCGGACGGAGCCAGGAGATCGTCGACCGGGTGCACCGCGAGGCCCTGGCCACGCTCCCCGACGGGGAGGCGGACGTCCTGCTGCGGATTCTCGGCCACCTGGTCGGCGACGGCCTGGCGACCCCCGTCGAGGCTCCGCGCTCCGCGCGCCGGGCACGGCAGCCGAAGTAGAGCCGAAACAAATAGTCTGCAACAAAACCATCTGCTACGGTCTCCCCTGTCGCCTCGACCGACAGGAGAGCGCATGTCCGCCATATCCGGCCCCGCACCGTCGCCCGTCCCTCCCGCTCCTCCCTCCGACCCGCGTACGCGCCGGCTCGCCCTCGGGGTCATCGCCACCGGGATGCTGATGATCGTCCTCGACGGGTCCATCGTGACCGTGGCGATGCCGGTCATCCAGAACGACCTGGGCTTCACCCCCGCCGGCCTCAGCTGGGTCGTCAACGCCTACCTCATCGCCTTCGGGAGCCTGCTCCTGCCGGCCGGGCGGCTCGGCGACATGATCGGCCGCAGGCGCGTGTTCCTGGCCGGCATCGCCGTCTTCACCGCCGCCTCGCTGCTGGCCGGCGTGGCCACGTCGCCCGCCGCACTGATCGCCGCCCGCTTCCTGCAGGGCGTCGGCAGCGCGATGGCCTCGGCCGTCGGTCTGGGCATCCTCGTGACGCTGTTCACCGAAGCCGGGGAGCGCGCCAGGGCCATCGCCGTGTTCAGCTTCACCGGCGCGGCGGGCGCGTCCATCGGGCAGGTCCTCGGCGGGGTCCTCACCGACGCGTTCACCTGGCACTGGATCTTCTTCATCAACCTGCCGATCGGCATCGCCGCCCTCGCGATCGCCGTACGCGTCCTGCCCCGTGACCGCGGCGCCGGCTTCGGGGCGGGTGCGGACGTTCCCGGCGCGGCTCTGGTCACCGCAGGTCTGATGCTCGGCATCCACACGGTCGTCAAGGCCGAGGAGTACGGCTGGGGCTCGGGGCGCACCCTCGGTTCCGGCGCCCTCGCCGGTGCCTTGATCGCCGCGTTCCTCGCCCGTCAGGCGACCGCGAGGAACCCGCTGATGCCGCTGAGGGTCTTCCGCTCGCGCAGCGTCTTCGCGGCCAACCTGGTCCAGGTCCTGATGGTCGCCGCGCTCTTCTCCTTCCAGGTCCTCGTCGCCCTCTACCTCCAGAAGGTGCTCGGATACGGTGCCGCCGGGACCGGCCTCGCGATGCTCCCGGCGGCCGCCGTCATCGGCGCGGTCTCCCTGGGAGCCTCGGCACGCCTCAACGCCCGGTTCGGTGAGCGCAACGTCCTGCTGGCGGGCATCGTGCTCCTCGTCGGCGTCCTCGGGCTCCTCACCCGGGTGCCCGTCCGCGCCAGTTACCCCGTCGACCTCCTGCCGGTCATGCTGCTCGCCGCGGGCTTCGGCCTCGCGCTGCCGGCCCTGACCGCGCTCGGCATGTCCGGCGCGGACGAGGAGGACGCCGGACTCGTGTCCGGCCTGTTCAACACGACCCAGCAGATCGGCATGGCCCTGGGCGTCGCGGTCCTGTCCACGCTGGCCGCCGCCCGCACCGAGCGCCTGGCGGCGGACGGCCGGACGGCCGCGGAGGCGCTGACCGGCGGCTACCGGCTCGCCTTCGCGGTGGGCGCGGGCCTGCTGGTCGCCGCGTTCGCCGTCGCCTTCACCGTGCTGCGGCGCCCCGAGCGGGAGGCCGCCCGGGAGCCGGCCGCCGGGGCACCGCGCCCCGGCCGCTCCCCGGCCGCCTGAACCGCCCCCTCGTCCCCCTCCCGACCGCAGGAAGGCCGATCACCATGAGCGAGAACGCCGAGGTACCCGCCGGCACCACCAGGAACGACGGCCCGGCCCCCCGGGCGCTCACCGACCAGGAGCTCTCCCGGCTGTTGGGCCGGCAGCGCTTCGGCGTGCTGGCGAGCGTCAGGAGCAGCGGCCATCCACACCTGTCGACCGTCCTCTACGAGTGGGACGCCGAGGAACGCGTGCTGCGCGTCTCCTCCACCGCCGACCGCCTCAAGGTCCGCCAACTGCGCCGCGACCCGCACGCCTCGCTGCACGTCGACGGCCCGGACGTCTGGTCGTTCGCCGCGGCGGAGGGCGAGGCGGAGATCGTGGACCCGGCCGACGGGGCGGCCCCGGGCGAGCGGCCGCTGCCCGACCGCCGGGTGGTGATCCTGATCAGGGTCTCCCGGCTGTACGGGACGGCCCTGGACGTCGCCGCCCAGGGCTGAGCCGGCTGTCAGAAGTTGATGCTCCCGATCATCCCCGCGATGTTCGACGTCACCTCACTGATCGTGGGGGCGACGGTCGAGGAGGCCAGGTAGAAGCCGAGCAGCATGCAGACGACTGCGTGCCCGGCCTTCAGTCCTGACTTCTTGACCAGCAGGAAGACGATGATCGCCAGCAGCACCACCGCCGAAATCGAGAGTGCCACGGCGGCTCACCTCCAAAGAACCCAGGGACATGGGAAGGTCGGACGCGGTCGGACTATCGGAACGCTTCGGTACGCGGGAGCAGATAAATCCACGCAGCGGGCACCCAGTTGATACCCACTATGCGCTAGTGATCATAACTATCCGTACGCGCGCATCGATCGGCGCACGGCCGCACAAGGGGGCGCATGGCCAATATGGTCAGGGCATGACGACCGAGTCCGACTCCTTCCCCAAACGGCACGCCCGCACCCAGCGGTTCACGCTCGGCGCGCCGCGTTCGTTCACCGTGGCACCCGACGGTTCACGGGTCGCCTTCCTGCGCTCCGGTTCCGGTACGGACCGGGCCAACTCCCTGTGGGTCCTCGACGTCGCGGACGGCGGGGAGCGCGTCGCCGCCGACCCGCGCGCCCTCCTGGGCGGCGCCGAGGAACGCCTGTCGCCCGTGGAGCGGGCGCGGCGCGAGCGCAGCCGCGAGGGCGGCGCCGGCATCGTCGGGTACGCCACCGACGCCGCCGTCGAACTGGCCTCCTTCGCCCTGTCGGGGCGGCTCTTCACGGCCGAGCTGCGCGCGGGGACGGCACGCGAACTCCCCGCCCCCGGGCCGGTGATCGACCCGCGCCCCTCCCCCGACGGACGGCACGTCGCGTACGTCGCCCGGGGTGCCCTGCGGGTGGTGGGCGCCGAGGGGGACGGGGACAGGGCGCTGGCCGATCCGGACGGCGACGGAGTCTCCTACGGCCTCGCCGAGTTCATCGCCGCCGAGGAGATGGGGCGGGCGCGGGGCTTCTGGTGGGGCCCGGAGTCCGACCGGCTGCTGGTCGCGCGGGTGGACGACACACCGGTCAGGCGCTGGTGGATCTCCGACCCGGCCCACCCCGGACGTGATCCACAACACGTCCCGTACCCGGCGGCGGGCACCGCCAACGCGGACGTACGGCTGTTCGTGATCGGGCTGGACGGGGGGCGCACGGAGGTCCTGTGGGACCGGGCGCGGTACCCGTATCTGGCGCGGGTGCACTGGTCAGCGGCGGGTGCGCCACTGATCCTCGTACAGGCGCGCGACCAGCGCAGTCAGCTGTTCCTCGCCGTGGACACGGAGTCCGGGACGACCCGGATGGTGCACGCGGACGAAGATCCGATTTGGCTGGAACTCTTCCCCGGAGTGCCCTGCTGGAGCCCGTCCGGGCAGCTCGTGCGGATCGCCGACGAGGGCGGGGCGCGGGTGCTGACGGTCGGGGAACGACCCCTCACCGGGGCACAGTTGCACCTGCGGGCGGTACTCGACGTCTCCGGCGACGACGTGCTGGTCTCCGCGTCGGCGGGCGAGGGCGCGGCGGACCCGGAGACCGGCGAGGTGCACGTGTACCGGGTCAACGAGCTCGGCGTGGAGCGCGTCTCGCAGGAGCCCGGCGTGCACTCGGCGGTGCGCGCCGGGGGCGTGACCGTTCTCGTCTCCGCGACGCTCGGCCGGCCGGGGGCACGGGCACAGGTTCTGCGGGACGGGAAGCCCACGGCGACCGTGACGTCGTACGCCGAAGACCCCGGTTTGTCCCCGCGCGTGACGCTCACCCAAGGGGGCGCACGCCGCGTCCCGTGCGCCGTGCTTATGCCAACGGACTACCACGGTGACACCCCCCTCCCGGTGCTCCTGGACCCGTACGGCGGCCCGCACGGCCAGCGCGTGGTGGCCGCGCACAACGCCCACCTCACGTCCCAGTGGTTCGCCGACCAGGGCTTCGCGGTGGTCGTCGCCGACGGGCGGGGCACCCCTGGGCGCTCCCCCGCCTGGGAGAAGGCCGTCAAGGACGACGTGGCCGCGGTCGTCCTCCAGGACCAGGTCGACGCGCTCCAGGCACTCGCCGCCGACTTCCCGCTCGACCTGGACCGGGTGGCCGTCCGCGGCTGGTCCTTCGGCGGCTATCTGGCGGCCCTGGCGGCGCTGCGCCGGCCGGACGTCTTCCACGCGGCGATCGTCGGCGCCCCGGTGACGGACCTGCGGCTGTACGACACCCACTACCAGGAGCGCTACGTCGGCCACCCGGACGAGCAGCCGGAGGTCTACCGGCGCAACTCGGTGATCGACGACGAGGGCCTGGTCGACGCCGCAGAGCCGCACCGGCCCATGATGATCATCCACGGGCTGGCGGACGACAACGTGGTGGTCGCGCACTCCCTGCGCCTGTCCTCGGCCCTGCTGGCGGCCGGACGCCCGCACGAGGTGCTCCCGCTGTCCGGCGTCACGCACATGACCCCGCAGGAGACGGTCGCCGAGAACCTGCTGCTGCTCCAGGTGGACTTCCTGAAGCGCTCGCTGGGCCTGACCTCACCCGAACACCGACGGCCGTAACACTCAGGCAACTTCGCCGAAGCGGCACCGATATACGGACGCGCGAAGCTCGTCCGCGTACGGCCGTGCGGGTGCCGTGAGCGGGCCGGGGAGCGCCATGTCACCCCGGCCCGCTGCCGTCGTCCTCCGCCTCGGGCGGCACCACCTGCTTCTCCTCCGCGAAGTGGCACGCCGAGTCGTGCGCGGCGGGCCCGGGCACGTCCCGGAACCCGGCGGGCACCGCCAGTGCGGGCACCTCCAGGGCGCACCGCTCGCGCGCCTTCCAGCAGCGGGTGCGGAAGCGGCAGCCGGAGGGGATGTTCGTCGGGGAGGGCACGTCACCGGCGAGGATGATGCGCTCGCGGTGTTCCCGGGCCTCCGGGTCGGGCACCGGCACGGCGGACAGCAGCGCCTGGGTGTAGGGGTGGGTGGGGTGGTCGTAGATCTCCGCGTCGCGGCCGGTCTCCACGATGCGGCCGAGGTACATCACGGCGACCCGGTCGGAGATATGCCGGACGATCGACAGGTCGTGGGCGATGAAGATGTACGAGAGCTCGAACTCGTCCTGGAGCCGGCCCATCAGGTTGACGACCTGCGCCTGGACGGAGACGTCGAGGGCGGAGACCGGTTCGTCCGCGACGATGACCTCCGGGCGCAGGGCGAGCCCGCGCGCGATGCCGATGCGCTGGCGCTGGCCCCCGGAGAACTGGTGCGGGTAGCGGTTGATGTACTCCGGGTTGAGGCCGACCACGTCCAGCAGGTGCTGGACCCGTCTGCGCCGGTCACCCTTCGGGGCCACCTCGGGGTGGATGTCGTAGGCCTCCCCGATGATGTCGCCCACCGTCATCCGGGGGTTGAGGGAGGTGTAGGGGTCCTGGAAGACCATCTGGATGTTGCGGCGCACGGCCTTGAGGGCCCTGCCCGACAGGCGGGTGATGTCCTCGCCCTTGTAGCGGATCTCCCCCGCCGTCGGCTTCTCCAGGTTGACCAGCATCCTGGCGACCGTGGACTTGCCGCAGCCGGACTCGCCGACGATGCCGAGGGTCTCGCCGCGCCCGAGGTCGAAGTCCACGCCGTCGACCGCCTTGACCGCGCCGACGTGCTTCCTGAAGAGGATGCCGGAGGTGAGCGGGTAGTGCTTGACGAGGCCGCGGACCTCGAGGACCGGTTCGGTGGCCTCAGCCATGCAGGCACTCCCTCCAGAAGTGGCAGGCGCTCCCGCGTTCCGCGCCGTTCCACTCCGGTTCCGTCACGTCGTACAGCGGTGGCACGTCGGTGCGGCAGACGTCCTGGGCCATCGGGCAGCGGGGGTGGAAGGCGCAGCCGGGCGGGATGCGGGTGAGGTTGGGCGGCAGGCCCTTGATGGCGTACAGCTCCCGGCCCTTCTGGTCCAGGCGCGGGATCGACTCCAGCAGGCCGCGGGTGTACGGGTGCGCCGGGGCCTTGTAGATGTCGTGGACGGGGGCCGTCTCCACGATCCGGCCCGCGTACATCACGGCGATCTTGTCGGCGACGTCGGCGACCACGCCCAGGTCGTGGGTGATGAGGATCAGGCCCATGTGGTACTCGCGCTGGAGTTCCGCGAGCAGTTCCATGACCTGGGCCTGGACGGTGACGTCGAGGGCGGTGGTCGGCTCGTCGGCGATGATCAGCTTGGGTTCGAGGGCCATCGCCATCGCGATCATGATGCGCTGGCGCATGCCGCCGGAGAACTGGTGCGGGTACTGCTTCACCCGCTCCCTGGCGGCGGGGATGCGCACCCGGTCCATCAGGTCGACGGCCCTGGCGCGTGCGTCCTTGCGGGACATGCCCCGGTGCACGGTGAACATCTCGCCGAGCTGGTCGCCGACGGTGAGCACGGGGTTCAGCGAGGACAGCGCGTCCTGGAAGATCATCGCCATCTCGGCGCCGCGGACCTTCCGGCGTTCCTCCTCCTTCAGCTTCAGCAGGTCCCGGCCCTGGAACAGGACCTCGCCGGAGGTGACCCGGCCGGGCGGGACGTCGAGGATGCCCATGATGGTCTGGGCGGTGACGGACTTGCCGGAGCCGGACTCGCCGAGGACGGCCAGGGTCTCGCCGGCGTCCACTTCGTAGCTGACGCCGTTGACGGCCTTGGCGACGCCGTCCCGGGTGTGGAACTCCACGTGCAGGTCGCGCACTTCGAGCAGCATGGCGGCGGCTCACCTCAGCTTCGGGTCGAGGGCGTCGCGCACCGCGTCGCCGAGCATGATGAACGCGAGGACGGTGATGGCGAGGGCTCCGGAGGGCCAGAGGAGGGCGTGCGGGGCGTTGCGGACGTAGGGGGCGGCGGAGGAGATGTCGATGCCCCAGGAGACACTGGGCGGCTTGAGGCCGACGCCGAGGAAGGACAGGGTCGCCTCCAGGGAGATGTAGGTGCCGAGCGCGATGGTCGCGACGACGATGACGGGGGCGACGGCGTTGGGCGCGATGTGCCGCAGCAGGAGGCGGGAGTGGGAGGCGCCCAGCGCCCGCGCGGCCTGGACGTAGTCGTTCTGCTTGGCGGTGATGACGGAGCCGCGGGCGATGCGGGAGATCTGGGGCCAGCCGAGCAGCACGATGAAGCCGATGACCGGCCAGACGGTGTTGCTGGTGATGACGGACAGCAGCACCAGGCCGCCGAGGACGACCGGGATCGCGAAGAAGACGTCGGTGATCCGGGACAGGACAGCGTCCCCCGCCCCGCCGAAGAACCCGGCGAGTCCGCCGAGCACGCTGCCGAGGACGGCGACCCCGAGCGTGGCGAGGACGCCCACCTCCACCGACGTACGGGCGCCGTAGACGGTGCGGGTGTAGACGTCGCAGCCCTGGCCGTTGAAGCCGAAGGGGTGGCCGGGCTGGGAGCCCTCCTGGGCCTTGGCCAGGTCGCACTTGAGGGGGTTGCCGGAGGCGATCAGGGACGGCCAGACGGAGATGACGATCAGGAAGAGGATCACCAGGGCGGAGATGATGAAGACCGGGTTGCGGCGCAGGTCGTGCCAGGCGTCGGACCAGAGGCTGCGGGGCTTGTCCCGGGGGCCGGTGCCGTCGGGGCTCTCCGGGGGCTTCTCCAGGGTGATGGCCTCGCTGGTGCCGAGGTCCATCGTGCCTCCCATGCCGGTCCCGGCCATCGCGCGCTCGGGCTCGTAGGACTCCTGCTCAGGCATAGCGGATCCTCGGGTCGAGTACGGCGTACAGGAGGTCGACGACGAGGTTGGCGACCAGGAAGACGAGGACCAGGACGGTGACGAAACCGACGACGGTCTGCGTGTTCTGGCGCAGGATGCCCTGGTAGAGCTGGTAGCCGACACCGTGGATGTTGAAGATCCGCTCGGTGACGATGGCGCCGCCCATCAGGGCGCCGATGTCGGTGCCGATGAAGGTGACGACGGGGATGAGGGAGTTGCGCAGCAGGTGCCGGGTGACGACCCGGTGGCGGGGCAGGCCCTTGGCGATGGCCGTGCGGACGTAGTCGGAGCGCCGGTTCTCCGCGATGGAGGTCCGGGTCAGCCGGGTGACGTACGCCAGTGACACGGAGGCGAGGACGAGGCCGGGGACGATCAGCTCGTCGAAGGGGGCCGCCGTGGAGACCGCCGGGTCGATCCAGCCCCAGGTGACGCCGAGCAGGAGCTGGAGCAGCAGGCCGGTGACGAAGGTGGGGACCGAGATCACGACGAGGGTGAGCAGCAGCACCCCGGTGTCGACGGGGCGTCCGCGGCGCAGGCCGGTGACCACGCCCAGCGCGATGCCGACGACGATCTCGAAGAGGATGGCCACGACGGTCAGCCGGATGGTCACCGGGAAGGCGGTGCCCATCAGCTCGGTGACCGGCTGGCCGTTGAAGGCGGTGCCGAAGTCGCCGGTGAAGACGTTGCCCATGTAGGTGAGGTATTGCTGCCACACGGGCTTGTCGAGGCCGAACTCCCTCCTGAGCTGCGCCGCGGTCGCCGGGTCGCACTCCCGGTCGCCGCACAGGCCGGCGATGGGGTCGCCCATCACGTTGACCATCAGGAAGATCAGCAGCGTGGCCCCGATGAAGACCGGGATCATCTGGAGCAGCCGCCGGACGACGTACCGTCCCATGGCGCCTCCTCAGCTGACCTTGATCTCGTTGTAGACGGGGACGCTGAAGGGGTTGAGCTTGACGTCGGACAGCCGCTGCGAGTAGCCGGCGCTGCCGTTCTGGTACCAGAGCGGGATGGCGGCCATGTTGTCCCGCACGACCTCCTCGGCCTGCTGGAAGGTCCCCACGGCCTTGGCGGTGTCGGACTCGCCGTTCGCCTGGTCGACGAGGTCGTCGAACTTCTGGTCGGACCACTTGCCGTCGTTGGACGAGGCGTTGGTGTAGTAGAGCGGCTGGAGGAAGTTCTGGATGAGCGGGTAGTCCATCTGCCAGCCGGCGCGGAAGGGGCCGCTCATCTTCTTGTCGGTGATCTGGTTGCGGAAGTCCGCGAAGGTGCCGACCGGGTTGCCGACGCAGGCGCGGTCGTTGTCGAGGGCGTTGTTGATGGAGTTGCAGACGGCGTCGACCCACTGTCCGTGGGAACCGGTGTCGGCGTTGTACGTGATCTTCACCTGGCCGCCCGGCAGGCCGCCGCCGTCCTTGATCAGCTTCTTCGCCTGGTCCGGGTCGTACTCGCAGGCGTCCCCGCACAGACCGGCCTTGTAGCCGCCGTCCTCGCCGAGGACGGGCGAGGTCCAGTCGGTGGCCGGGGTGCGGGTCCGCTGGAAGATCGTGTCGGTGATCTGCTTGCGGTCGATCGCCATGGACAGGCCCGTGCGGACCTTGTCGGAGCCGGGCTTGTTCCAGTCCTTGTCGTAGTACGGGAAGGCGAGGGTCTGGATGATGCCGGCGGGGGTGTTGATGTACCGGTCGCCGAGGTCGTTCTTGACGTTCTTGAGCTGGGCGGCGGGGATGTCGTCGACGAGGTCGAGGTTGCCGGCCATCAGGTCGGTGTAGGCGGTGTTGTTGTCGGTGTAGACCTTCAGGTCGACGCCGCCGTTGACGGCCTTGTCGGGACCGGGGTACTGCTCCCACGTGCGCAGGGACATCTGGGAGCCGCGGGCGTAGTTGTCCACCTGGTAGGGCCCGTTGCCGACCGGCTTCTTCACCCAGGCGTCGTGGTCGTCGAAGAACGCGGTGGGCAGCGGGGCGAAGGCGGGGTAGCCGAGGGTGTCGGGGAACGTCGAGAACTTCTGGCTGAGCTTGACCGTGAAGGTGCGGGGGCCGGTGACCTTCAGCCCGGAGAGCGTGTCGGCGCTCTGCTCGCTCCCGTCCTCGGGGTGCACCTTGTCGTAGCCGTCGATGTAGGCGAAGAAGTACGCGTTGCGCTGGTTGTTCTTCAGGCTCGCGCCGTAGTTCCAGGCGTCCGTGAAGGACTGGGCGGTGACCTTCTCGCCGTTGCTGAAGGTCCAGCCGTCCTTGACCGTGATGGTGTAGTTCTGCGAGTCCGAGGTGTCGATCTTCTCGGCGAGCATGTCCTTCGCCTCGCCGGTCTCCGGGTCGTACTTCTTCAGCCCCCGGAAGATCATGTCGAGGACCTTGCCGCCCTGCACCTCGTTGGTGTTGGCCGGCTCGAGTGGGTTCTGCGGGTCGCCCCAGGAGGAGCTGAGCACGGCACCGCTGTCCGAGCCGCTGTCCCCGCCGCCCCCGCAGGCCGTCACCGCGAGGGCTGCCGCCGCCGCGCCTGCGGCCCATTTGGCGTGCGTGGCTCCGCGCATGGAGTGCCTCCCAGTGCCTGACTCGTCCGCTGGTCCCTTGTCGGCCAGCATCGGGGGGCGGCTCCTGCAGCGCACATTCGTCCGGTCCGTACGGGTTCGGGGGTCCTCCGGACGGACGCAAGGGGGCAGCGGGCCGTGCGCGGCGGCGCGCGAAGGACCGGGGGCGGGAGAGTCGTCCTCCCGCCCCCGGTCCACGGGCCGTCAGGTCTCCGGCCGGGGCCGGACCCGCCGGGTCAGCTCTTCGAGACGTCCGCCCCGCCGTCGGTGCCGTCCTCCAGGGCCGAGAGCGCCGGGTCGAGGACGATGTCCTCGGCGCGGGCCTCGACGGTGGGCTCCTCCGGGAAGTGGCAGGCCGTCAGGTGACCGGCCCTGTTGCCCTCGATGCGGACGAGCGGCGGCTCCTCCGTCGCGCACTTGTCCTGGGCCTTCCAGCACCGCGTACGGAACCGGCAGCCGGACGGCGGGGCGATCGGCGAGGGCACGTCGCCCTGGAGGCGGATGCGCTCCTTCTTCTCCGCGTCGATGTCCGGGTCCGGCACGGCCGACAGCAGCGCGTGCGTGTACGGGTGGCGCGGCCGCTCGTAGAGGGAGTCACGGTCCGCGATCTCCACGATCTTGCCCAGGTACATCACCGCGACGCGCTGCGAGAAGTGCCGCACGATCGACAGGTCGTGGGCGATGAAGACGAACGCGATCCCCATCTCCCGCTGCACCTCCTGCAGCAGGTTCACCACCTGGGCCTGGATCGACACGTCGAGGGCCGAGACCGGCTCGTCGGCGATGATCAGCTTCGGCTGGAGCGCGACGGCACGCGCGACACCGATGCGCTGGCGCTGACCGCCGGAGAACTCGTGCGGGAAGCGGTTGTAGTGCTCCGGGTTGAGACCGACGATCTCCAGGAGCTCCCGGACCCGCTTCTCGCGGCCGCCGGGCGGGTTGATCCCGTTGATCTCCATCGGGCCGGAGATGATCGTGCCCACGGTCTGCCGGGGGTTCAGCGACGCGTACGGGTCCTGGAAGATCATCTGGATCTCGGACCTGATCGGCGCCAGCTGGGACCGGTTGGAGCGGGTGATGTCCTGCCCGTTGTACTCGATCGTGCCCTCGGTGGGCTCGTACAGACGGGTGATCAGCCGGCCGGTCGTCGACTTGCCGCAGCCGGACTCGCCGACGAGGCCGAGGCTCTCCCCCGCGAAGACCTCGAAGTCGACGCCGTCGACGGCCTTGACCGCGCCGACGGTGCGCCGGATCGGGAAGCCGCCCTTGATCGGGAAGTGCTTCTTCAGGCCCTTGACCCGCATGAGGGGTTCGCTGCCGCCGTCCCGCTGCTGCGGGATCGAGTCGGCGACCGCCGTGTTCGTCTTGCTGTTGTCGCTCATGGTGATGCCCCAGTCGCCGGTTTCCGCTCAGCCCAGCCGGGGCTGAATCGTCTCGATGAACACCTGCTGCCGCTGCTCGCCCGTCAGGTGACAGGCCGCCGCACGGCCCGGGCCGAGCGTCGGGCGCTCACCCGAGCAACGCTCCCCCGAAACCTTGTCGGTGAACGCGCACCGCGGGTGGAACGGGCAACCCGTGGGCGGGTTCAGCAGCGAGGGCGGCGATCCCGGGATCGGCATCAGCGGCTCGTCGACGTCGGAGCCGAGCCTCGGCATCGAACCCAGCAGACCCCAGGTGTACGGGTGCTGGGGCGACTTGAGCACCTCGCGCACCGTGCCGCGCTCGACGGCACGGCCGGCGTACATCACCAGGATGTCGTCGGCCATGTTGGCGACCACGCCCAGGTCGTGGGTGATCATGATGATCGCGGAGCCGAACTCCTGCTGGAGGTCCTTGAGGAGGTCCAGGATCTGCGCCTGCACGGTCACGTCGAGGGCCGTGGTCGGCTCGTCGGCGATCAGCAGGTCCGGGTCGCAGGCGAGCGCCATGGCGATCATGGCGCGCTGCCGCATACCGCCGGAGAACTGGTGGGGGTAGTCGTCCACCCGCTGCTGCGGGTGCGGGATGCCCACCTTCTCCAGCAGGTCGATGGCGCGCACCCGGGCGTCCCTCTTTGAGGCGCCGGTGTGCTTCATGAACGGCTCGCCGATCTGGCGGCCGATCGTGTAGTACGGCGACAGCGCGGTCAGCGCGTCCTGGAAGATCATCGCCATCTTCTTGCCGCGCAGCTTTTCCATCTGCTTCTCACTGGCGTCGGTCAGCTCCTGACCGTCCAGTGTGATCGACCCGTCGATGGCGGTCTTCTTGCGGTTGTGCAGGCCGAGCACGGCCAGGTTGGTCACCGACTTGCCGGAGCCGGACTCGCCCACGATGCCGAGCGTCCTGCCGCGCTCCAGGTCGAAGGAGAGCCCGTCCACCGCCTTGACGATGCCGCCCTCGGTGGAGAAGTGCACCTTGAGGTCGCGCACCGACAGGAAGGCGTCCCCCGCGGCGGCGGGCGTGGCCTCTTCGGGCTTAGTCTGAGTGGTCACGGTGGTTCTCCTAGGACAGGCGCACGCGCGGGTCGATGACGGCGTACAGGGCGTCCACGATCAGGTTGAAGACGATGATGAGCGCGGCGCTGACCAGCATGACGCCCATCAGCATCGGCAGGTCCTTGTTGGTGACGGAGTCCAGCGCCAGCCGGCCGAGTCCGGCCAGACCGAACGTCAGCTCGGTCACCATGCCGCCCGACAGCAGCGAGGACAGGTCGATGCCGAGGATGGTGACGATGGGGATGAGGGAGCCGCGCCACGCGTAGCGGAAGAAGACGTAGTTGCCGGACATGCCCTTGGCGCGGGCCGCCTTCACGTGTTCTTCCTGCAGTTGCTCGATCATCGACGAACGGCTCATGCGGGTGTAGTTGGCGGTGAAGATCGTCGCCATGACGAGCCAGGGGATCAGCAGCCCCATGAACCAGCCGCCGAGGTCCTCGGAGAACGGCACGTACTTCGGCTTGTCCAGCCAGCCGGTGTTGTAGACGAAGAGCAGCAGGACCAGCGGACCCAGGAAGTAGATCTGCATGGAGCTGATGACCAGAGAGCCCGAGCTGAACGTCTTGTCCAGCCAGGTACCGCGGTTCTTCGCGGCGAGCATGCCTGCGCCGAGACCGACGATGAGGAAGACCAGGAGGCTGCCGACGGTCAGCGAGAGCGTCAGCGGGAAGCGGTCGACGATCGTGTCCCAGACGTTCTGGTTGTTCGCGAACGAGACACCGAAGCAGGGCGCGGCGCAGTGACCGACGGCGAAGTCACGGCCGGCGAAGATGCCGACGATGAAGTTCCAGTACTGGACGGGGACCGGTGAGTCGAGGCCGAGGTTCTTGTGGATGATCGCCAGCGCGTCCGGCGTGCAGTTCTTGCCACAGGCCAGCATGGCCGGGTCCTGCGGGATCGCGAAGAACATGAAGAACGTGAACGCACTGATCAACAGCAGAATCAGCGCCGCGCCGAACGTCCGGCGAATGAGGAATTGAAGCATGGCAGGCAGCTGCTCTCAGGACGGCGGCAATCGGTTGGGGAGGTCTGGAAGGGGATCCGGGCCCCGGTGGTGGGCGCTCCGCCGCGCGCCCACCACCGGTTTCCCGACAGGACGGATTACTTCTTGAGGAAGATCCGGGTGACGTCCACGTAGCTCGAGTCCGAGCTGTAGCGGATGCCGCCGATGTTCGAACCGAAGATCTGGAAGACCTTGGTGTAGTAGATCGGCGCGGCCGGGTTGACCTTCTCGGTGATGTACTTGCCCAGCTCACCCCAGGCCTTGGTGGCCTCGGCGGTGTCGGTGATCTTCTGGATCCGGGCGATCTCCGAGTTCACGTGGTCGTCGTTGATGTGCGAGTAGTTCGACGCGCCGTCCTGGATCTGCGTGCCGTCGTACACCGGCGGGAAGACGGTGGACGCGGACGGCCAGTCCTGGCCCCAGCCGGTCATGTACAGGTCCAGGCCGTTGTTGACCTTGCCGACCTGCTCGTACCAGGTCGCGGCGTCGATCTCCTTCTTCTGGATGTCGAGGCCGATCTTGCCCAGCGCGTCGGCGATCAGGACGGCCTGCTGCTGACGGGTCGGCGTGTTGCCGTAGGCGTAGACGAGCTTCTTGCCCTCGTAGCCGCCTTCCTTGATCAGCTTCTTGGCGGCCTCGATGTCACCGTTCGGCTTCTTGGCGCGGTTGAACGGGTCGTACGTCTCGTCGTAGCCCGGAGTGGTGGGCGACATCAGCGAGTTGGCGACCTCACCGCCGTAGGCGCCACCGTCGGCCTTGAAGACCGAGGAGGCCGGCAGGGCCAGGGCGATGGCGTCACGGAGCTTCTTGTCCTTGACGCGGTCCATGTTGAAGTTGAGCTGCCACACGTAGGGCGCGTAGCCCTGGATCGTGCGGTTGGCCATGGCGTTCTTGTCGCTGACGACCTTCTGCAGCTGCGTGGTGGCGACCTGGCCCGTGAACATCATCGCGTTCTTGGCCTCGCCCTGGTCGGCGAGCAGGGTCTTGGTCTGGTCTTCGTCATCGTGGTTCATCTCGATGTTGAAGCCGTCCACGTACTGGTGGCGCACCGAGTCGGACTTCGCGTCCCACTGGGGGTTCTTGACCAGCTTCATCGACTTGCCCGGCTTGAAGTCCGCGATCTTGTACGGACCGGTGGCGACGGGGTCGGAGTCGTACTTCTCCTTGGTGTCCGTCTCCTCCGGAACGACGCCGTAACCGGGCATGGTCAGCATCTGCGGAAGGTCGGGCTGCGCGTCCTTGAAGTGGAAGACGATCGTCTTGTCGTCCGGCGTCTCCAGGACGTTGTCGGGCAGGTGCTTGCCCTTGTCCGGACCTTCGTACGCCTTGCGGTAGGTGGTGCCGGCGCCGGACAGCCACTGCTGCAGGTAGATCGGACCGTCGGTGATGTAGGAGGAGTACAGGCGCTCGACCGTGTGGCGGATGTCCGCCGAGTTGATCGGGTTGCCGTTCTCGTCCTTCAGGTTGTCCTTGAGGGTGTACGTCCAGGTCTTGCCGCCGTCGGACGCCTTGCCCGCGTCGGTGGCGAGGTCGCCCACGACGGTCAGGTTGCCCTTGTCGTCCTCGGAGTACTGGGTCAGGCCGCGGTAGATGAGGCGGCTGAGCAGCTTGCCGTCCGAGACGTAGATCTGGCCCGGGTCCAGGTGGGAGAAGTCGTCCTCCTGGTACACGGTCGCGACGCCACCGGGCTTGGCACCGGGGACCTCGGCCGCGGGACCGGTCGACGCCTGGGCGTCACCGATCTGCACCGGCTTGGACTGCGACGCGGCGTCCTTCTTGCTCTTGCTGTTGTCCTTGGACGAGTTGCCGCTGTCGCCGCCGCCGCAGGCGGTGAGGGTCAGGGCGCCCGCCGCCACCGCGACGAGCGCGGCCGTAGCGGTGCGGTTTCGGAAGATGCTCATGGAGTCGAATCCACCTGCCTGTGAGTAGTGAGCACTGCAGTTGCGCGGCCGGAGACGGGCTGTGTGGCACCGGGCCCGACCTGGGGCAGAGCGAGGAGTCCCCGTGGGGGCTCAGCGGCCCGTCTTGGGATCGAAGGCGTCCCGCACCGAGTCGCCGAGGAGGTTGAAGGCCACGACGAAGATCACCATGGCGATGCCGGGGAAGAGCATGTAGTACGGGTCCTGCTCCACGATGTTCGCGCCGATGGCGAACATCCGTCCCCAGTCCGGCGTGGGTTCGACGTATCCCACACCCACGAAGGAGAGGAAGGCGATGCTCAGGATGGTGCTCGGCAGCGTGAGAGTCGCCTGCACGAGCGTGGGCGTGACGATGTTGGGCAGTAGTTCCTTGCGGATGATCCGCCAGGACGAGGCGCCGGAGATGCGCGCGGCCTCGACGAACTCCCGGTCACGCAGGGACAGCGTGGCGGCTCGGACGATGCGCGCCATGCTCATCCATCCCAGGAAGGCCATCACGATGATGATCGCGCAGGTGCGCACGTAGGTGGGCGTCTCCTCGTCCGGGGCGACGAACACCGTGGTGATCACGGGCATCGCGGCGACGAAGAACAGCTGGCTGGGCAGGGCCATGAAGAAGTCGGTCACCCGGCCGAGCCAGTAGTCGGTCTTGCCTCCGAAGTAGCCGCCGGCGAGGCCGATCAGCACACCCACGATCGTCATGATGAGCGTCGCGGCCAGCGCCGTGGCGATCGAGGTCCGCATGCCGTACAGCAGCTGCGTGAAGACGTCGCGTCCCAAGCCGGGTTCGATGCCGAACCAGAATTCGCCGTCGATGCCACCGGCCGGCTTCGCCGGCATGGTGAACATGTCCAGGAGGTCGGGGTTGTCCTGGCCGTAGAGCGTATACGGGTTCTTGCCGTACACCTTCGCGATCAGCGGCGCCGCTGCCGCGACGACGAAGAAGAACAGGACGACGAAGGCAGAGATGACGCCGGCGCGGTCGCGCTTGAAGCGACTCCACATCAACTGCCCGGGACTGCGCCCCTCAGACTCCTTCGACTCCTTGGCGTCGCCCTGGGGTGCGCTCTCTTTGTCCAAGACGGAAGAGGCTTCAGCACCCTCAATCTCGATTGGACTCGTCATGATTCGTCCATTTCACAGGTGTTGGAGACCGTCGGCAGTGCACGAGTGGTCCGACGGCCTTCGCACGGCGTATGTCATTCGAAGCGCGCGAGGGGGAACAACGACTGGCGGCGAACCCGCCCTTGGGGAACCTGGCTCACGGTCGGCACCGGCCGGCCGTGGGAACGAGCCGTCAAGGAAGTCCGCGCCACCGGATCGCCGGCGCGGCGAAGGCAGCGGAACCGAACCCACCCACGGGACCTGCACCTGCCACCGGGGACGACGCGGCCCATATGGCGCTTTTGGCACCTCGCATGGGTTCCTCCTCATGAATCCGCTGGTTCACCGCAAAGAGGAGCACACGACAGTTCCCGGCCCCGTCACCGGTGCCCGAGATCAGTCAAGTGCCCCCGCGCTCGCGAGTCTGCGCCGTCAGCGCCTGACCCGTTCATACGAGCTCTACGCGCCTAACTATCTGCCATCCGCCAGGGACCGAACCACACTCTCGAGGTCTCGGTTCGATCACAGATAGGGGCTAGATCTTCCAAAATCCGGACAAAGGGTTTGGTGAGAGATCACTGCGAAACGGACTTGTTACACATCTATCGGAAGGCGATGCCCGGATAGCGGACACCTGTGTCAGGAAAAGAGATTGCGAGTAACGTGCCCGCCGTGCAGGGTGCCCACAGGCATGTCCCGCGCCCGGCACGCTCCGTGTGCGGGGCGGTTGACCTCGGTGACGTGCACCCCGGCCCCACCGGCCCGTGCGGCCGCGTGACTTGCGGGCAGGGTAGTGCGAGTCGGTCCTCCGGACGGCATCTCCCCACGAAATAGAGGGTTTTCCCTACGCTTTCGCGAGCCTCTCTTCAGAGGATCGCACCACAGACGCGAAAACGGCGCCGGGCACCCCTCGACGAGAGGGGTGCCCGGCGCCGTTCGGCGGTGCGGGTCAGCCGTGCTTGGCGCGGCTCGCGGCGCGGGCGCGCTCACGGGCGTCCAGGTTCACCTTGCGGATACGGACGGCCTCGGGGGTCACCTCGACGCACTCGTCGTCGCGGCAGAACTCGAGCGACTGCTCCAGCGACAGCTTGCGCGGCGGGACGATCGCCTCGAACGAATCGGCCGAGGAGGAGCGCATGTTCGTGAGCTTCTTCTCCTTGGTGATGTTGACGTCCATGTCGTCGGCGCGGGAGTTCTCGCCGACGATCATGCCCTCGTACACCTCGGTGCCGGGCTCCGTGAAGAGCACGCCGCGCTCCTGGAGGTTGGTCATCGCGAACGCGGTGACCGCACCCGAGCGGTCGGCGACCAGCGAGCCGTTGTTGCGGGTCGTCAGGGTGCCGAACCAGGGCTCGTGGCCCTCGTGGATGGAGTGGGCGATGCCGGTGCCGCGGGTCTGGGTCAGGAACTCGGTGCGGAAGCCGATGAGACCCCGGGAGGGGACCACGAACTCCATGCGGACCCAGCCCGAGCCGTGGTTGGACATGTTGTCCATCCGGCCCTTGCGCACGCCCATGAGCTGCGTGACCGCGCCCATGTGCTCCTCGGGCACGTCGATCGTCATGCGCTCGACGGGCTCGTAGGTCTTGCCCTCGACCTCCTTGGTGACGACCTGCGGCTTGCCGATGGTCAGCTCGAAGCCCTCGCGGCGCATCTGCTCGACCAGGATGGCCAGCGCCAGCTCACCGCGGCCCTGCACCTCCCAGGCGTCCGGACGCTCGGTGTCCAGGACGCGCAGCGAGACGTTGCCGATCAGCTCGCGGTCCAGACGGTCCTTGACCTGGCGCGCGGTGACCTTGCGGTCCTTGACGACCGCCTTGTTGTCCGCGCCCTTGCCGGTGGCGCCGCGGCCGACCAGCGGGGAGGTGTTGGTGCCGATGGTCATGGAGATCGCCGGCTCGTCCACCGTGATCAGCGGCAGCGGAACCGGGTTCTCCGGGTCGGCCAGCGTCTCACCGATCATGATCTCCGGGATGCCCGCGACGGCGCAGATGTCACCGGGGCCGGCCTTCTCGGCGGGCTTGCGGGTGAGCGCCTCGGTCATCATCAGCTCGGAGATGCGCACGTTCTGCACGGACCCGTCGCGCTTCATCCAGGCGACGGTCTGGCCCTTCTTCAGCTCGCCCTGGTGGACGCGCAGCAGCGCGATGCGGCCGAGGAAGTTGTCGGCGTCCAGGTTGGTGACGTGGGCCTGGAGCGGGGCGCCCTCCTCGTAGGTGGGGGCCGGGATGTGCTCCAGGATCGTCGAGAAGAACGGCTCCAGGCTGGTGGAGTCGCTCGGGACGGTGCCGTCCTCGGGCTTGGTGAGGGAGGCGACGCCGTCGCGGCCGCAGGCGTAGACGATCGGGAACTCGATCTGCTCCTCGTCGGCGTCCAGGTCGAGGAAGAGGTCGTACGTCTCGTTGACGACCTCGTCGATCCGGGAGTCCGGCCGGTCCGTCTTGTTGATGCAGAGGATGATCGGCAGGCGCTGCTGGAGCGCCTTGCGCAGCACGAAGCGGGTCTGCGGCAGCGGGCCCTCGGAGGCGTCCACGAGCAGGACGACGCCGTCGACCATCGACAGGCCGCGCTCGACCTCGCCACCGAAGTCGGCGTGGCCCGGGGTGTCGATGATGTTGATGGTGATGACGTCGCCGCCATCCTTCGGGTGGTACTTCACCGCCGTGTTCTTGGCCAGGATCGTGATGCCCTTCTCACGCTCCAGGTCGTTCGAGTCCATCATGCGGTCGTCGACGGAGTCGAGCTGGTGCGCGGCGAAGGCACCGGCCTGCTTGAGCATCCCGTCGACGATGGTGGTCTTGCCGTGGTCGACGTGGGCGACGATGGCGACGTTGCGGATGTTGTGACGCGTAACAGACACAGCCATGTGTGGCGTACTCCCGGAGGGTGTGAGGACGGCCCTCGCGGACGTCCGTGTCACGCGGGCCTGCCGGGCGATACGTGCCACGGCCTCACCCAATGGTACGGGGCCGTGAGGGCAGGGGCTTGCCGGGCCGTGTGCGCGGGACGGGGAGCCCGGTCAGGACGACGGACTCGCCGACCGCGGCGCGCCCTCTGCACCCTTCTTCAGGAAGCCCATGTCCTCGTAGACCGGGGTCCCGAAACCGAAGGCGCCGGCGTTGACGAGGTTCTTGCGGGCGGCCGTCAGCTGGGGGCGCTGATAGAGGGGGATGGAGCCCGCCGCCGCCCAGATCCGCGAGTCCGCCTTGCGCAGCAGGTCGCGGGCCTCCTTCTCGTCCAGCGTCCCCAGGGCCTGGTCGAAGAGCTGGTCGACCTGGTCGGTGCCGACCCGGGTGTAGTTCTGCGCGACGTTCAGGGAGCCGTCGGCGGCCGGGACGGGCTTGGCGTAGATGGGGCGGGCGTCGGTGGCGGGGAAGGCGGTGGTCGGCCAGGAGTAGAGCGCCAGGTCGTACTCGCCGGAGGCGATGTGGTCCTTGAAGTAGCTCTCGTCGGAGACCTTGGTGATGTCGGTGCCGATGCCGACCTTCTTCAGCATGCCGGAGATGCGGTCGGCCACGGTGCGCAGCGCCTCGGAGCCGGGGCCGGAGGGCAGCACGAAACGCAGGGTGAGGGCCTTGCCGTCCTTGGCCAGCGGCTGCACGGCCGAGCCGGCCGGGGCGGCGGTGCCCTTGGGGGCGTAGGCGCCGGGGGCACCGCCCTGGGCGGTGTTCTTCCCGGTGCGGTGCTTCTCGCCGCTCTCCTGGTCGGTGTCGTCGTTCTTGTTGTCCTCGCCGACGATGTAGGTGCCGTCGTCGCCGCCCTCGGACTGCTCCTCGTCCTTGTCGTCCTTGTCGCTCTTCTCGCTCTTCTCGCTCTTCTCGCTCTTCTCGCTCTTCTCGCTCTTGGACTTCTCGCCCTCGGCGCCGGCCGCCTCCTCCTCTTCCTCCTGCTCGTCCACGGGGCCGCCGGGCACCCACCCGGCGTCCGCGAGGAGGGCGCGGGCCTCCTTGGCGTCCTGGCCGCCCAGCGCTCCGCTGTTGTCGGCGTACACGGGCTGGCCGGCCAGGGCGAGGTGGCTGCCCACCGGCTCGGCGGGCAGACCCAGCGGCTTGAGCACCGCCTCGGCCAGTGCCTCCCGGTCCAGGGCGCGGGCGACGGCGCGGCGGACGCGCTCGTCGGCGAGGGGGCCGTCGGCACCGTTGAGGGCGAGCTGGGTGTAGGCGGGCTCCAGCGACTTGCGGAGCTCGAATCCGCGCAGGGCCCGCTGCCGCCGCTGGTACTTCTCCGCCGCCTCGCGGCGCTTCTCGCGCGCGAGGGTCTCCTCGTCGGCGGCCTCCTCGTCGGAGCCGTTGGCCACGGCCCAGGAGCGCAGCTCGTCCGCGGCGGACCGCTTCCCGTCGGGTCCGGGCAGCGGCGTACCGCCCGGTCCGGGGGCCGGGCTGCCGCCGGCGCCCATGACCGGGGTGCCGGTGCCCGCGTCCCGGGGCCCCGCGGCCAGCGCCACCTGCTCGGCGGTATCCGGGTCGATCTCGGCCAGGTCGACCTCACCGGCGGCCAGGGCGGAGACCCGCTTGTCGCGCGGCACGGCGCTCAGCACGATCTCGGAGAGCTTGGGCTGGTCGCCCCACCAGCGGGGGCTGCGGGCGAGGACGACCTCGTCGTCCTTGGTGTCGACCTTCTTGAGCGAGAAGGGCCCGGCGGTGACCTTGAGCTTGCGCCGGGCTCCGTCGTTGAAGGAGTCCGGGGTGCCCATGACGTCCTTCGGGTACAGCGGTGTGAACAGCGACTTCCAGTCGGCGTAGGGCCGGCTGAAGGTGACCTTGACCTCCAGGTCGTTGGCGCCGCGCTCGATCTTCTCGATGCGGTCGTAGCCGGCGTTGCGTGCGGTCCAGTAGGCGCTGTCCTTGCCGGACAGGGCCCGCCACTGGGCGGCGAAGTCGGCGGCGCCGATCTCCCGGCCGTCGCTCCAGACGGCCTGCTGGTTGAGCCTGTACAGGACGACCTGCTTGGGCTCGGTGTCCACGACCTTCGCGGACTCCAGGTAGTCGGCGTCGCGCACCGGGCGGCCGTGCGCGTCCGTCCGGTACATCGCGGGCAGCACGGCCTGCGCGACGCGGGTGGTGGTGGCGTCGGCGTCCGACTGGAAGGTGTTCAGGGTGTCCGGCACGGAGTCCACGGCCCAGTGCAGGGTGCCGCCGTCGGCGATCCGGGCGCGGGCCGCGGAGGCGATGTCCTGCCCGGCGAGCGGCTTCCCGGACGGGTCCTCGGAGCTGCAGCCGGCCAGCGCGGGGAGCGTGAGCACACCCGCGGTGAGGAAGGCGACCGAGCGCGTGACCGCGCGGGGTCCGACGCCGACGTGGGACATCTCTGCTACCTCCGGTAGGCCGCGGGCTGGTGATCACGTCCGTGGTGATCGCTTTTGCGGTATATGGAGTTGATCATTTGTATCCGTGCGGTATGCGGCCACTGAAGAGGAAACGGTTCGGCGACGCGGGGAGACACGGCGGTGACGCTGTCCAAGCCCACCCGTGCGGCGCAACGCACCGCATCGCGCACCTGTACGCCCCGGCCAATCGCTGCACGTCCCTTCCCAGCGGCCGGTGTGACGCGCGACACTCGCAGGCGCATGAACGTCACCGTCCAGGACCGGCCGCGTGCCGGACCTACGGAAGTGAGGTCACGTCATGTCCGTGCACGACGACCTGTCATCCCTCCAGCGCTGCCTCGACGACCTGACCCGGTCGGTGAGCCGCCTGGCCCAGCAGCTCGGCGGCGACGGCCTGGAGATGCGCCGGGTCCGCACCGACGCCGGCCACCTGCGCGAGAGCGTCGCGCTGCTGCGGGCGGCGGCCGCCTCCCCCGACGCGGCCGAGCGGCCCGACCTCGTCCCGATCCCCGACACGCCGTACGACGGCTCGCTGTGGACGGACTCGGACGACGAGGGCCTCGGCGCCCGCGACCGCCGCGCCCCCTGACACCGACCCGGAGCCGCCCCGTGGCCACTGGAACGGAACCACCCGACACGGACCGCCGTCGCCGCGGCGGCGTCCACGCCCCGACGCGCGCCGCCATCCGCGCCCCGCACCTGCGCACCGACCGCTGGTGGCTGGCACCGGCCGCCACCGCCGCCGGGCTGCTGGCCTTCGTCGTCTACTCGACCTGGCGGGCCTTCGCGAACGCCGACTACTACGCGGCCCCGTACGTCTCGCCGTTCTACTCGCCCTGCCTGGCCGAGAACTGCGAGCCGATGCGCGCCGGCCCGAACTGGGAGCTGTTCGGCACCTGGTGGGGCGTCTCCCCCGCGATCATCATCCTGATCTTCCCGCTCGGCTTCCGCCTGACCTGCTACTACTACCGCAAGGCCTACTACCGGGGCTTCTGGGCGTCCCCGCCGGCCTGCGCGGTGGCGGAGCCGCACCGGAAGTACACCGGCGAGACCCGCTTCCCGCTCGTCCTGCAGAACGTCCACCGGTACTTCTTCTACGCGGCGCTGCTGGTCGCGGGCATCCTCACCTACGACACCGTGCTCTCCTTCCGCGACGAGCACTACGCCTGGGGTCACATGGGTCTGGGGACCCTGGTGTTCCTCGCGAACATCGCGCTGATCTGGGCGTACACCCTCTCCTGCCACTCCTGCCGGCACGTCGTCGGCGGCAAGCTCAGGCACTTCTCCCGGCACCCCGTGCGCTACCGGATGTGGCAGCTGGTCGGGAAGCTCAACGCCCGGCACATGGCCCTGGCCTGGGCGTCGCTGGTGAGCGTGGCGCTCGCCGACTTCTACGTGTATCTCGTCGCGTCCGGTGTCTTCGACGATCCGCGCTTCTTCTGATGAGTGAGGGCTCTTGATGTCCGTGGTCGACCGGCAGGAATGGGACGTCGTCGTGGTGGGCGCGGGCGGCGCCGGACTGCGCGCCGCGATCGAGGCCCGCGAGCGGGGCGCCCGTACGGCCGTGATCTGCAAGTCCCTGTTCGGCAAGGCGCACACCGTGATGGCCGAGGGCGGCATCGCCGCGGCCATGGGCAACGTCAACTCCGGCGACAACTGGCAGGTCCACTTCCGCGACACCATGCGCGGCGGCAAGTTCCTCAACCAGTGGCGGATGGCCGAGCTGCACGCCCAGGAGGCCCCGCAGCGGGTGTGGGAGCTGGAGACGTGGGGCGCGCTGTTCGACCGGACCAAGGACGGCCGGATCTCGCAGCGCAACTTCGGCGGCCACGAGTACCCGCGCCTCGCGCACGTCGGCGACCGCACCGGGCTGGAACTGATCCGCACGCTCCAGCAGAAGATCGTCTCCCTCCAGCAGGAGGACGCCCGGGAGACCGGGGACCACGAGTCCCGCCTCAGGGTCTTCCAGGAGTGCACCGTGACACGGGTCCTCAAGGAGGGGAACCGGGTCTCCGGCGTCTTCGGGTACGCACGCGAGACGGGACGCTTCTTCGTCCTCCAGGCGCCCTCGGTGGTGATCGCCACGGGGGGCATCGGCAAGTCCTTCAAGGTGACGTCGAACTCGTGGGAGTACACCGGCGACGGCCACGCCCTGGCGCTGCTGGCCGGGGCGCCGCTGCTGAACATGGAGTTCGTGCAGTTCCACCCGACGGGCATGGTCTGGCCGCCGTCGGTCAAGGGCATCCTCGTCACCGAGTCGGTGCGCGGCGACGGCGGGGTCCTGCGGAACTCCGACGGCGAGCGGTTCATGTTCGACTACGTCCCCGACGTGTTCAAGGAGAAGTACGCCGAGTCGGAGGAGGAGGCCGACCGCTGGTACGACGACCCGGACCGCAACCGGCGGCCGCCCGAGCTCCTCCCCCGCGACGAGGTGGCCCGGGCGATCAACGCCGAGGTGAAGGAGGGCCGGGGCTCACCGCACGGCGGAGTGTTCCTCGACGTGTCGACCCGGATGCCGGCCGAGGTGATCAAGCGCCGGCTGCCCTCGATGTACCACCAGTTCAAGGAGCTGGCCGACGTCGACATCACGGCCGAGCCGATGGAGGTCGGACCCACCTGCCACTACGTGATGGGCGGTGTCGCCGTCGACTCCGACACGGCCGCCGCGCGCGGGGTGCCGGGGCTGTACGCGGCCGGTGAGGTGGCCGGCGGCATGCACGGCTCCAACCGGCTCGGCGGCAACTCGCTGTCCGACCTGCTGGTGTTCGGGCGGCGGGCGGGCCGGCACGCGGCCGCGTACGCGGCGGCCCGGGAGTCCGGTGCGCGGCCCCGGGTGGACGACGACCAGGTCGCCGCCGCAGCGGCTGAGGCACTGCGGCCGTTCTCGGCCGAGACGGAGCAGCCCGAGGAGGGGCCGCCGGAGAACCCGTACACCCTCCACCAGGAGCTCCAGCAGGCGATGAACGACCTGGTCGGCATCATCCGCCGCGAACCGGAGATGAAGCAGGCCCTGGAGAAGCTGGCCGAGCTGCGGCTGCGGGCCCGCCGGGCCGGTGTGGAGGGACACCGGCAGTTCAACCCGGGCTGGCACCTCGCCCTGGACCTGCGGAACATGCTGCTGGTCAGCGAGTGCGTGGCGCGGGCCGCGCTGGAGCGCACCGAGTCGCGCGGCGGGCACACGCGCGAGGACCACCCGACGATGGACCGCCGGTGGCGCCCGGTCAACCTGCTGTGCTCCCTGGCCGACCCGACGGGCACCCTGGCGGCGACGGACCCGGAGCGCGGCCAGATCAGCCTGGAACGGCAGACCACCGAGCCCGTACGTCCCGACCTGCTCGCCCTCTTCGAGAAGGACGAACTGGTCAAGTACCTCGCCGAGGAGGAGTTGTCCGAATGAGCGGCTACGTGGCCGGCTTCCGGGTGTGGCGGGGCGACGCGGAGGGGGGTGGACTGGAGGACTTCCGCGTCGAGGTGAACGAGGGCGAGGTGGTCCTCGACATCATCCACCGCATCCAGGCGACCCAGGCCCCCGATCTCGCGGTCCGCTGGAACTGCAAGGCCGGCAAGTGCGGTTCGTGCTCGGCGGAGATCAACGGGCGCCCCCGGCTGATGTGCATGACCCGCATGTCGGTCTTCGGCCGCGAGGAGACGGTCACCGTCACCCCGCTGCGGGCCTTCCCGGTCGTCCGCGACCTGGTGACGGACGTGGGCTTCAACTACGCCAAGGCGCGGGAGGTCCCGTCCTTCGTCCCGCCCGCCGAGCTCGGGCCGGGTGAGTACCGGATGATGCAGGAGGACGTGGACCGCTCGCAGGAGTTCCGCAAGTGCATCGAGTGCTTCCTGTGCCAGGACACCTGCCATGTCGTCCGTGACCACGAGGAGAACAAGCCGGCCTTCGCGGGTCCGCGTTTCCTCATGCGGGTCGCCGAGCTGGACATGCACCCGCTGGACGCGGCACCGGAGACCGGCCTGGACCGCAAGCGCACGGCCCAGGACGAACACGGCCTCGGCTACTGCAACATCACCAAGTGCTGCACGGAGGTCTGCCCCGAGGGCATCAGGATCACCGACAACGCGCTGATCCCGCTGAAGGAGCGGGCCGTGGACCGCAAGTACGACCCGCTGGTGTGGCTGGGCTCGAAGATCCGGCGCCGGCCGTCCTAACGGACCCAGCCGTCGCGGTACGCCGCCCAGTCCTCCTCCGTCGCCGCGAAGTCGATGTACGCGGCGACACCGAAGCGCGCACGGTCCGCGTCCGTGCGGGACAGGCCGAGGCGCACGCCCCGGACGGCGGCGGCGACGGTCTCGGCGTGGTTCCAGTGGCCGAAGCGGTTCTCGTGGTAGAAGGGCAGGCCCATCAGCAGGTGGGTGGTCGGCGGCGTGACCTCCAGGGCGAGGGAGGTCTGCTGGGCGACGTAGCCGCCGTACAGGCTCTGCAGGGGCTGCATGGTGTCGTAGGACATGACGGCGATCTGGTCGACGCGGCGGGCGACCTGGCCGAAGAACGCCTGCGACCACCACTTGGGGTGTCCGGCGACCGTGCCCCAGAAGGAGTGGAAGGCGGGGAGCGGGTCGATCTGGTGGGCGGCCACCGAGAGCTGCGCGCCCTCGGCCCGCGTCACCGCGTGCAGGTCGTCCAGGAGGGACAGGTAGTTCCGGTCGCCGGAGTGGAGGGGCTCCAGGTCGAGGTGGACACCGTCGTAGCCGGCGTCCAGGACCTGACGGGCCGAGCCGACGACCGCGGCCCGGGTGGCGGCCTTCTCCAGCCGCATGCCGTCGGGGCTCTCGGTGGCGAGGACGTCGCCGAGGAAGGCCTGGACGCGGACGCCGGGCATCTCCCGGTGCACGGCCTCGGTCAGCCAGTGCGCCTTCGGGTACAGCGACCGGGGCAGGGTGCCGTCGTGCTCCATGGGCCCGGTGTGGACGTACAGGTCGCGGATGCCGGTGGACTCCAGGCGGCGGGCCAGCGCGGCGACGTCCGCGTCGTCCTTGCGGCCGTCGACCCAGGCGTGCCCGAGCCAGATCGCGTCGCGGTTCCTGGTCTGGGTGCCGTCGGCGGGGTCGCCCATGTAATTGACGCGCAGCGCGGTCTCGGCGGTGAGGAGGGGCACGAGCAGGACGAGGAGCACGGCGAGGGCGATGCGGCGGACGCGGCGCAGCCGTCGCTTCCTCGCGGGCGGCCCCTCGGGGGCCTGCTCGTCGTCGGCGGCTGCCGCTGCGGCGCTCCTCGGTTCCGTGTCCTCCACGGTGTCCCCTCCCTGTGGCCGTCCCCGGTCGCGCCGGCCGGTTGTGGCGCATACGCTCCGAGCGTGTTGCCACCGGGGACGACTCGAACCGGTGTTCCGGTTGCGGTCAGGGGTGCGTCGCGATGATCTCCGCCGACCTGGTGCCGCCGTTGGTCACGGCCGGGGCGGCACTGCTGCTCGCCGCGTACGCCCGGGTGCGCCGCACCCGGCGCGCCCGGAGCCGTACGACGCCGGGCCGCGTCAGAAGAGGCTCAGCAGGGCCTCCGCCGGGTCGGCCAGCCGGGTGTCGCCGCCCGGCAGGGGCAGTTCGAACCACACCGTCTTCCCGCGCGGCGTACGGCGTGAGCCCCAGGCCGCACTGAGCAGGCCGACCAGTTGCAGGCCGCGGCCGCCCTCGTCGGTGTCGCGGGCGCGGCGCCGGCGGGGCTGGACCAGGCCGGAGTCCCAGACCTCGCAGACCAGGGTGCGGTCGAGCAGGAGGCGGAGTCTGATCTCGCCCTCGCCGTACCGGAGCGCATTGGTGACCAGCTCGCTGACCAGCAGCTCCGTGGTGTCGACCAGGGGTTCCATGTCCCAGCTGAGCAGCTGTGCGCGGGCGTACTCGCGGGCCCGGCCCACACTGCGCGGCTCGCGCGGCAGGGTCCAGTCGCCGACGGACTCGGCGGGCAGTCCCTGGACACGGGCCATCAGCAGGGCGATGTCGTCCTCGCCGTGGTGGCTGCCGAGGGTGTCGAGGACCTGGTCGCAGACGTCCTCGAGGGGACGCGTGGGATCGGTGAGGGCGCCGACGAAGGCCTGGAGTCCCTCGTCCAGGGGGTGATCGCGGCTCTCCACCAGTCCGTCGGTGTAGAGCGCGAGCAGGGCGCCCTCGGGCAGTTCGACCTCCACCTCCTCGAAGGGCTCGCCGCCGACGCCGAGCGGCAGGCCCGGTGGGACGTCCAGCATCAGCGCGGACTCGCCGGGCTCGACCAGGACGGGCGGCAGGTGGCCGGCGTTGGCGAAGGTGCAGCGCCGGGTCACCGAGTCGTAGACGGCGTAGACACAGGTCGCCAGGTAGACCTCGGACAGGTCGGCCTCGCGGGGCCGGCGGGCGGCCCGCGTCGCCTGCTGCACGCCCCCGGGGGCGCCGAGGCCACGGGCGATCTCGTCCAGATGGGAGAGCACCTCGGCCGGTTCGAGGTCGAGCTGTGCCAGCGTCCGTACGGCGGTGCGCAGTTCGCCCATCGCGACCGCGGCGCGCAGCCCGCGCCCCATGACGTCGCCGACGACCAGGGCGGTGCGGTGGCCGGGGAGTTCGATGACGTCGAACCAGTCGCCGCCGACCTCGCTGGGCCGGGCGGTGGCCGCGTTGCCGGGCAGGTAGCGGCAGGCGATGTCGAGTCCGGAGGCCTCCGGGTCGCCGGGCGGCAGCAGGGAGCGCTGGAGGATCAGCGCGCGTTCGTGCTCGCGCCGGTAGAGGCGGGCGTTGTCGATGCACACGGCGGCCCGCGCCGCCAGTTCCACGGCGAGGTCCCGGTCGCGGTCGCCGAACGGCTCGCTGCCCTTGGTCCGGGCGAACTGGGCGAGTCCCACCACCGTGTCGTGGGCGACCATGGGGACGGCGAGCGTGGACTGCACGAGACCGCCGTCCTCGGCGGGCACGGTGCGCGGGCGGGCCGTGCGCAGGGCGTCCGCGCAGGGCGAGTTGAACGGGTAGTGGTGGACGGCGCCGAGCTTGACCCGCTCACCGGTGCCGTCGAAGGGCGCGTCGGAGACGGCACTGGAGAAGGCGACGCGACGCAGTTCGGCGCTGCCGTCGGCGAGGCCCGGCGGGGTCTCGTCACCGGCCAGCAGGCCCTGGTAGAGGTCGACGGTGGCCAGGTCGCAGAAGCCGGGGACGACGACGTCGAGGAGTTCGCGGGCGGTGGTCTCCAGGTCGAGGGAGTTGCCGATGCGGGCGCCGGCGTCGTTGAGGAGGGCGAGATTGCGCCGGGCGGCGGCGGCCTCGCGGGCGGCGGCGCGGCGGGCGGTGATGTCGGTGCCGAGCCAGGCGACGCCGATGGGCCGGCCCGAACCGCTGTGTACGCGGTAGAGGTTGACGGACCAGTGGCGGCGCTCGTCGGAGCCGGGCACGAAGCCCGTGACGTGCATGTCGGTGATGGACTCGCCGGTCTCCAGCACCCGGCGCAGGGTGGCGGAGACCCGGTCGGCCTCGGCGCGCGACAGGTAGTCGTGGACGCCCTTGCCCCGGTGGGTGTCGGGTGTGCCGCCGAAGACGGAGGCGAACCGCTGGTTGGCGCGGCGCACCTTCAGCTCGCGGTCGATCAGCAGGAACCCGAACGGGGACTGGCCGAAAATGGCCTGCGAGGCGGCGAGGTCGGTCTCGATGCTGCGCAGGGTGCGGACGTCGACGACGATGCAGACGGCGGCCCGCTCGCCCTCCTCCGTCCGCGTCGGCATGACGTACACCTCGGCGAGCCCGCGCGGCCCCCGGTGCCCGCGCCCGCCCTCCTCGGTGCCGACGGCCGGTGCCCGGAAGGGGACCACGCCCGTCCACTCGCGGCCGTCGAGGATCTCGGCCATCTTGCGCTGGCCCCGTTCCCGCAGGTCGGCGTCGATGAACGTCTCGATGGGGTCGGTGCCGACGGCGCGTTCGGCGGGGATGCCGAGCAGTTGCTCGGCGCGCAGGCTCCACTGATCGACGAGGCCGTCGGGGCCGATGGAGAAGGACGCGACCTTGATGTAGTCGTACATGGAGCCGGGCGGGCTGCTCTGCCACACGGCGTCACCGGACGGCGCGTCACCGGACGGGCCGCCGCCGGGACCGGTGCCCGCCGGGGCCCCGGCCGCGCCCGCGGCGCCGGCCCTGGCAGCGTCCGACGGACCCTCGGACCCCGTGGCCCTCGCTGGTATCTCGCTCACGCGAACCGTCCCCTCCAGCTCACCGCGCCCGGCACCGGTCACCGGGGGCGGCTGCCCGCAGTATCCAGCACTACGGTGCCGCACGACACGGTGTTCACGATCACAGCACGGTCCCGATGCTTTTCGGTCCGGACCGTGACAACACTTCCAGTCTTCTAACCAGCGGGCACGGCATCGAATCACGTACGCCGACAACTGCTGCTGGCCTGAACCGGCCGGTCGACCGGACGGTACCGGACGTCGGGACCTGCCGGCGCGGCCGGTACCCCTCATTCCGGCACCGCGAGCTCGAACCAGACCGTCTTCCCGGTCCCCCCGGGCCGGGTGCCCCAGCGGCGCGCGGAGGAGGCGACCAGTTGCAGCCCCCGGCCGCCCTCGTCCTCGGGGCGGGCGGCACGCTCGCGGGGCGGGTCCGGGAGCGGGTCGGAGACTTCCACGAGCAGCACGCCGTCCAGGCCGTCGGGGCGGAGCACGAGGCGGACCCCGATGGGGCCGGTGGCATGCCGCAGGGCATTGGTGACCAGCTCGCTGACCAGCAAGGCCGTGATGTCGCCGACGCTGTCGAGGTCCCAGCCGCGCAGCCGGTCGCGCACGAGGGAGCGCGCCGTCCGAACGGCGCCCGGCTCCCCCGGGAAGACCCATTCGACCGTGTGGCCATCGGTCTCGATCACGCCGATCACTTCCCCGGCCGGCAACCCCACTTGTCCGGTTTCGTCAGGTTAGTGGGCCCATACCCGATATCAGGGGCCCAGTACCGTCACCAGGACAGCCCGTGGGCCTGCGGGCGCACGGAAGCACCGGCGGCGTACGAGGCGCCCGTACCGGCTCCCCCTACGCGCCCGGCGCGTTCCCCGCCTCCGGTGCCAGGTGCGCGAGCGCCCGCTCGACGGCCGGCACGTCCTGGTCGAGCCAGGGCACGTCCCAGATCTCGCCGGGCGCGAGCCAGCGCAGGGTGTCGTGATCCTGGAGGGGTTCGGGAGCGGCGGAGCCGGGCAGCAGGCGGGCGGTCCACACCTGGAGGACGTACGGGGGCCTCAGCGGCCACTGCCCCGGGACGCGCTCCCCGGTCTCGGCCGCCACACCGAGTTCCTCGCGCAGCTCCCGCACCAGGGCCGCCTCGGGGGTCTCGCCCGCCTCGACCTTGCCGCCGGGCAGCTCCCAGCGTCCGGCCAGCTCGGCCGGCGCACTGCGCCGCGCGGCGAGCAGACGCCCGCCGTCGAGCAGCGCGGCGCCCACCACGATCCGTTCCGTCATACGGCCGAGCCTAGTTGCCCGGCGGGGGCCGGCGATGCGGCGGTACGCCCGGTCAGTCGGCCGGGCCGGACGTGTTCGAGCCGAGCTTCTCGACCCAGTAGAGCTGTTTGTGACCGCGGCCGTCGAGGGTGTCCGCGACGTTCTGAGCCTCGGCCCGGGTCGCGTACCTGCCCACGCGATAGCGATTGCCGTTGTCGTCCTGGCGGAAGACCAGCCAGGGAAGAGTGACCGTGCTGTCGTTCATCGCGCCCCTCCGCTTCCCACCCGCGGCCCCCGACGGCCCCGCCCGTCGAGGAAACCGCAATACGCATATGCCCGACCCTACGCCTAACCTTCACGCAGCGAATACGACTTTTCACAAAGAGGTACGCAACCAGCCAGAACGCAGGGGGCGCACGCTGTCCGATGCGCCGTCCAGGGCCACCGGTGCTTCCGGTCGGGGGCATGCGCCGCACGACGGAGGCGACCTGCGAGAACGACGGCAATCCCGTGGTGCGGGGCGGTGGCGCGGGACGCACAAGGCGGTGCGGACGCGCAGCAGGGGGCGCGAGAGGCGCACGGAGGCGTGCGCCATCTCACAGTGCGGCGTGCCCCGTTGGCGGCGGACGGACGCCGCGGGCGGGCCCGGGGCGCTACTTGACGGGCAGGTGGTACGCCACCCGGTACCGGTCGGCCGGGACGACCACGTCGGCCGTCTCGACCGCGCGGCCGGAGGCGTAGAAGGTGCGCCGGACGACCAGCACGACGTGCCCGGGGACGCCGCCCAGGGCGAGCAGCTCCTCGGCGAGGCCGGGGCGGGCACCGACCTCCTCGGTGACGTTGTCCACGACGACGTCGATGGCGGCCATCCGCTCGACGACGCCCATGCCGCCGAGCGGACCCTCCTCGGGCAGCATCACGGGCGTGCGGCCGGTGAGGTCGAGCGGCTCCCACGAGGTGGAGAGCATCATCGCCTCACCGCCCTCCCGGAAGACGTACCGCGTGCACATCACCCGGTCCCCGGGCTCGATGCCGAGCCGCTCGGCGACCGCGCCGCTCGCCACGGCCTGTTCGCTGCGGGACTCCCACGTGCCGCGGGAGCCCGCGTCGGCCTGCTCCTGCCGGAAGGGCGTGGCGCCGCCGGCCGGCCGGTACCCGGAGCGGGCGATGCGCCGCGGCTCGGGCCGCTCGCGCACATAGGTGCCGGAGCCCGAGCGGCCCTCGACCAGCCCTTCGGCCATGAGCACCTTGCGCGCCTCCAGGGCGACGGTGTCCGAGACGCCGTACTCCTCGCGGATCCGGGCCTGGGAAGGGAGGCGGGTGTGCGGCGCCAGCAGGCCGTCGACGATCTTCTTGCGGAGATCACCCGCGACACGCAGGTACGCCGGCTGCTCACCGAATGTCACTGGCCGCTCCCATCAGGTTGTACAGACAGCAACAGCGTGGCAACCGTAGGTTGTGCCAGGCAAGCGAAGGCCAGAGAATCACTCGAAGTGATGACACGTGCCGTGAGGGGCCTCACGCAGGCACTTTCTCCCCACTGTGCACGCCCTCACACCTCCATGCCGGTGCCGGCCCCGCCGTCGCCGCCGTCCTCCCCGTAGTCCGGCGGTGTCGTGGGCAGTCCCAGGGCCTTGCGTGCGGTGACCGTGGTGTCCGCCTCGATCAGGTCGAAACCCTTGCCGTAGTGCTCGTAGTACGCGTCGACGTCGGTCGCCCGGGCCGCCTCGCCCCACTCCTCCCGCGCCGCGTCCAGGTCCTCGATCAGGGCGGCGACCTGCCGCTCGGACCCGGCGGGCCAGTCGTGCCGGCGCAGGACCCCCACCTCGTGGCGCAGCGCCTCCGAGACCTGCCCCGCCCACACCCCGTACGCCGGGAAGTCGTCCTCGACGGACTCCGCCTCGGGCACCTCGTCCATGGCCCGGTTGAGGGCGCCCTCCCCCGTCAGGTAGGCGACCTGGTGCGGGTCGAGCGTCCTGGCGTCGTTGCGCAGCGAGCCGGTGAGCGTGCCCTGCTCGTCCGTGTTGCCGAACAGGCAGGTGACCTCCCGGTCGCCCAGGCGCCAGCTCTGCCGGGTCGGCGTCAGGTAGTACACGTCGACGTCGGCGGGCAGGGCCCAGCGGTCCATGGCGTACGTGTCCTGCAGTGCGTAACACCGGTCGTCGGCGGACCGGGTGATCTCGTCGTCGCCGGGGAAGGAGCCGCCGGGCAGATCGAAGGCGGCGAACACCTCCCCGTCGTGCTCCTCCGCGCACGGCACCACGTCGACGTCGTAGGCGACTCCCTGCAGGGACCCGCTGGGCGTGGTGAAGCACTGGCCCTCGGAGAGCGCGTACGCGGTGCCCTCGCCCTGTGCGGCATCCCTGAAGCCCTGCCAGAAGTCGGCGGCGGCGCCCGTGGAGAGTGACACCGCCCACAGGACGAGACCCACGGAGGAGAGCACGGAGCCGGCCACGGCGAGCCCCTTGCCCCGCTCGCCCCTCCTCCTGATCTGGCGCAGGGCCACCAGGCCCAGCACGAGTCCGACCGCCGGTACGAAGCAGAGGACGCCGAGGACGAGCGCGGCGATGGCCACACCGTTGACGGGTGCCGGCCGCGGGTACGCCCCGTAGGGCCCGCCCCAGGCCGGCTGGGGCTGCTGCGGGCCGTACGGCCCCTGCGGGTACGGCCCTCGGGGACCGGGGGGCGGCGGTATGGACACGGGTGCCGTGCTCCTGATCCGTGCGGCGACGCGGTTCGCTCCGCGGGTGAGAGCGACCGCCGGGAACGCACGGCCGCGTGACTGACCGCATGGTATGCGCGCACCGGCCGGGGGCGGTACGGGAGATCGGGTACGGCGGTCCGGGTCCGCGAGGGTGGCCGGGGAGGGTGGTCCGCGCCGACGCGTGCCTCAGTCGTCGTAGCCCGTCGCCCTGGTGCGCTTCTCCCAGGCGGTCACGTCCGCCCGGACCTGGTCGAGGTGGCCGAGGACCGCGCTGACACCGTCGTCGCCGAGCGGCAGCCGCAGCGGGGTGTCGTCGGCCTCCAGCGCGGCGAGGACGAGCGCCGCCGCCTTGGCCGGGTCGCCGGGCTGGCTGCCGTCGCCGCCGGTGACGAGCCCACGGGTCTCGCTCACCTTGGCGTAGACACCGCTGTCCGCGCTGAGCCCGGCCGCGCCGCTCGCGAACAGGCCGGTACGGAAGGCGCCCGGCTCCACGATCAGCACCTTGATCCCGAACTCCCGCACCTCGTCCGCGAGCCCCTCGCTCATGCCCTCCAGGGCGAACTTCGTTCCGCTGTACGCCGAGAAGCCCGCGAAGGACATCTGCCCGCCCATGCTGCTCATCTGGACGACCGCGCCCGAGCGCCGCTTCCGCATGTGCGGCAGCACGGCCCGCGTGAGCGCGGCCGGCCCGAAGACGTGCACGTCGAACAGGGCGCGCAGCTCGTCCTCGCCGGTCTCCTCGAAGGCGCCGACGTGCGTGCGGCCCGCGTTGTTGACCAGGACGTCGATCCGTCCGTGCCGCGCCACCACGTCCCGCACGGCGGCCTCGGCGGCGGCCGTGTCGGCGACGTCCAGGCGCACTGCCTCCATCTGGTCGGGGTGGGCGGCCACCAGGTCGTCCAGCCCCTCCGGCCGCCGTGCCGCACCGACGACCACATCACCCTCCGCGAGGGCCGCCTCGGCGATCGCCCGCCCGAAACCGCTGCTCGCACCCGTGACCAGCCACACCTTGTTCATTCCGGCTCCCTCGCCGTTCCGTCTTCCGTAACCGCCAACCACCCTGCCGGGAAAGCCGGTTGCCAGTCCAAGACCCGTGGTGATAGCCAACGGTCATGACGACGGACGTGCACGTGCGGGACCTGCGTTACTTCGCGGCGGTGGCGGAGGAACTGCACTTCACGCGGGCGGCCGAGCGGCTGTACGTGTCCCAGCCCGCGCTGAGCAAGCAGATCCGGGTTCTGGAACGGCAGTTGGGCGCCGAACTGTTCCGGCGCGAGCCGCGCGGCGTGACGCTGACCGAGGCGGGCACGGCACTGCTGCCCTACGCCCGGCGGGTGCTGGCCGACTGGACCGAGGGCGCGACGGCGGTGCGGGCTGCGCAGGCGGCGCGGCGCGGCACCCTGGTGATCGGCATGAGCACCAGCCCCGGACGCGGTGGCCTGTTACCGGCTATCCGCTCCCGGTTCACGGCGGCCCACCCGGAGGCACTGCCCCGGCTGCGGCAGCTGGACTGGCACGACCCGACGGCGGGCCTCGCCGACGGCACGGCCGACGTCGCGTACGTGTGGCTGCCGTTGCCCGACGCCGACCGCTACGCGTGGGCCACGGTCGCCGAGGAACCCCGCCTGGTCGCCCTCCCCGACACCCACCCGCTAGCGGCCCGCGCCGAGGTCGACTTCGCGGACCTGGCCGACGAGCCGTTCCTCGCCCTGCCGCCGGAGGCGGGTGTCCTGCGCGACTTCTGGCTGGCGCTGGACGAACGGCGCGCCCTGCAGGAACGGCTCGGCCCGGCCGGAGGCACCGCCGGCCCGCCGCGCATCGGCGCGGAGATCGCCGGCACGGAGGAGACGTACGAGGCCCTCGCCGCCGGCCTCGGCATCTGCCTCGTCGCCACGGGCAACGCCCCGCTGATCACCCTGGGCGGCGTCACCACCCGCCCGGTCCGGGGGCTGAGCCCCAGCCGCTATGCGCTCGCCTGGCGCCGGGAGGACGAGGGCCGCCCGCTGGTGCGGGGGTACGTGGAGGCGTGCCGGCAGGTGATCGCCCGTGGGTGACGACCGGTCGGCGGACCTGGACCGCTACCTCACGGTCGCCGAGGTCACCGAGGCGGCGCGGCGGCTGGTCGCCCGGTTCCCCGGCGTCGCCCGCCTGCACCGGATCGGGACGTCCCGCGCGGGCCGGCCGATCCGGATGCTGTCCGTGGGACACGGGCCGCGGCGCGTCCTGGTGGTCGCCCGGCCGCACCCTGACGAGCCGGTCGGCGGCGTGACCGCGCTCGCGCTGGCGGAGCACGCGGCACGCGGCGACCGGCTCTCGCCGGCGACCGACCTCGCCCTCGTCACCTGGGACATCGTCCTCTGCCTGGACCCGGACGGCGCCGCGCTGAGCGAGGGACTCGAAGCGGCGACGGCCGGCCCACGCCCCACCCTGGACGGCTATTACCGCGCCGCTTTCCGCCCGGTCGCGGCGGAACAGCCGGAGTGGGCGCCGATCGTCCGGCGGGACCTCCCGGAGAGCCGCGCCCTGTTCGAGGTGATCGACGAGCGGCGACCGTTCCTCCAGTGTTCCCTGCACAACGTCGAAGCGGGCGGCAGCTGGGTCCAGCTGACCCGCGACCTCCCCGGCCTCGCCACCCCCTTCCGGACCTCCGCCCGCGCCCTCGGCATCCCGGTCCAGCACGGCACGTACGACGCCCTGTACTGGGAGAATCCCGGCCCCGGGGTGTACGTCCTGCCTCCGCCGGACAGCACCGCCCGCCTGGCGGCCGGGTCCGAGGACATCGGCCTGTCCACCTGGTGCGCGCCTCAGCGGTACGGCGGTGTCACCGCGATCGTCGAGGTGCCCATGTGGGCCACGGACCTGGCCGACGCCGTGTCCCCGCACCCGCGGGCCGCTGACGCCCTGCGCGGCCTGTCCGCCCTGGTGCGGGAGGGCGGACGGCAGGTGACCGCCGTCCTCGACAGGGCGCGGGGCTTCCTGCCGCCGGCCCGGGACAGCGCGCCGCGCCGCGTACTGGAATGGATGGCCGACGACCTCTACGACCTGGTCGCCGACTCCTGGGAACCACTCGCCCGGCAGGCGGCCGAGGCGACCGGCCCGGACGACCCGCGGCACCTGACGACGGCCCGGGTCTCCGCCCTGGACGTCGTGGCCCGCCGCCAGCCGCTGCGCGCGGCGGGCCTCCTGCTGCGCCTTCTGGCCGAGGCGACGGACCCCGCCGCCCCCGGTCTGCACCGCGAGCTGGAAGGGCTCTTCACTTCATGGTGCACGGACTTCGAGCAGGCCCTGCGCCTGCGCTGGGTGCCCGTGCGCGACCAGGTGGAACACCAGACCCGCACGGCCCTGGCAGCAGCGGAGGCCGCGCTGCGCTGACCAGACCACGCGCGCTGCCCGAACCGGACCACTGGAGGACGGTGACCGGGCTGTCGCTACGGCGCGCGCCGAGTACGCCCCGCAGCAAGACCGGGCGTGGGCAGCTTTCCGTGTCCCTCGACGTCCCTCGACGCACATGCGCGGTACCGGCTCAGTCGGCGGTGCCGGGCTCCACGACCCACTCGGCTCGCAACCCGCTCACCGAAGCGATCATGTCGAAGTCGCCGTCGTAATGCAGCACCGTGTCTCGATGCCGCTCGGCGGTTGCGGCGATGAGGAGATCGGCCAGCGACAGCGCCCGGTGAAAACCGGCATTCAGCGCCAGGGCCTGGATCTCGATCGCCCTCTCGAACTCCTCGTCATTGCAGGGCAGGTAGTCGAATCCCCGGAGCAGGGAACGCAGACGCAGCGCCTCGGGTTTTCCGCGAGCCGAGTAAAGGATCTCGAACTCGGTCGGGGCGCACACCGCCAGAAGCCCGTCCCGGTCCAGCTCGTCCAACCGTGCCCGCACTGCCGCTTCACCCCGTCGCGCCAGCGCTGACTTGTCGATCAGGCCGTCTGTCGAGTAGGGCCGACCACCAGCACCCGTCCAGCCCGGTGGGAAGTCGTCCAGTACATCCAGCCCTACTCGGGCCGGCCCCACTTTGGGCAGTGGTGTACACATGGCACACTCGGTACGCTTGAGCGCATGACACAGCCGCTGCCCATAGAGTCCATCCGCGACGTGCGCGCCCACTTGGCCGAAGTCGTCGAACGGGCCGACCGCGACGACGTGCCCACTGTCATCACCCGTCGCGGCAAGCAGGTCGCCGCCGTGGTCTCGATCGAGGTGCTTCGCAAGTACCAGGAGTGGGAAGAGCGCGAGATCAACCGCATCATCGACGAGCGCATGGCGAGCCCGGCCGTCGGCGTCCCGATCGAGGACGTGATGAGGGAGACGCTGGCACGCGGTGAGTGACTACCGCACGGTGTTCCGGCCCGAGGCCCAGGCCGAGCTGCGCAAGATCCCGCGTGACATGGCGCTTCGCATCCTGGCCAAAGTGACAGAGCTGGAAAGCGACCCCTTCGGCTTCAACACCACCCCACTCGTATCCCAGCCCGAGCGCCGCCGCCTACGGATCGGCGACTACCGTGTCGTCTACACGATCGACAATGGGGAACTGGTGGTGTGGGTCGTCCACGTCGGACACCGCTCCACGGTCTACGACACGTAGCTGCTCCAGGTTCTGCGGACTGCTGCGGACAGCACGACGGCCTGACCTGCTTTCTCGCAGGTCAGGCCGTCTGTCCACGTCCAATCAGACGTTGAAGCGGAACTCCACCACGTCCCCGTCCTGCATCACGTAGTCCTTGCCCTCCATGCGCGCCTTGCCCTTGGCGCGGGCCTCGGCCACCGAGCCGGTCTCGACCAGGTCGTCGTAGGAGATGACCTCGGCTTTGATGAAGCCCTTCTGGAAGTCGGTGTGGATGACACCGGCGGCCTCGGGGGCGGTGGCGCCCTTCTTGATGGTCCAGGCGCGGGATTCCTTCGGGCCGGCCGTCAGGTAGGTCTGCAGGCCGAGGGTGCGGAAGCCGACGTGGGCGAGGGTGGCGAGGCCGGGCTCGTCCTGACCGACGGACTGGAGGAGCTCCAGGGCCTCGTCCTCCTCCAGCTCGGCGAGGTCCGCCTCCAGCTTGGCGTTGAGGAAGATCGCCTCGGCGGGGGCCACCAGGGCGCGCTGCTCGTTCTTGAAGTCGTCGTCGGTGAGCTCGTCCTCGTCGACGTTGAAGACGTAGAGGAAGGGCTTCGTCGTCAGCAGGTGCAGGTCGTGGAGCAGCTCGTTGCGCTCGGTGCCCTGGACGATGCCGTGGGCGAAGAGCGTGTCGCCCTTCTCCAGGATCTCCTTGGCCTCCTCGACCGCCTTGACCTTCGGCGCGACGTCCTTCTTGATCCGGGACTCCTTCTGGAGGCGCGGGAGGACCTTCTCGATGGTCTGCAGGTCGGCGAGGATCAGCTCGGTGTTGATCGTCTCGATGTCGTCCTTGGGCGAGACCTTGCCGTCGACGTGGACGACGTTCTCGTCCTTGAAGGCCCGGATGACCTGGCAGATCGCGTCGGACTCGCGGATGTTGGCCAGGAACTTGTTGCCCAGGCCCTCGCCCTCGCTCGCGCCGCGCACGATGCCCGCGATGTCGACGAAGTCGACCGTGGCCGGGAGGACCTTCTCGGAGGAGAAGATCTCGGCCAGTTTCGTCAGGCGGGGGTCGGGGACGCCCACGACGCCGACGTTGGGCTCGATCGTGGCGAACGGGTAGTTGGCCGCGAGCACGTCGTTCTTGGTCAGGGCGTTGAACAGGGTCGACTTGCCGACATTCGGCAGACCGACGATTCCGATCGTGAGCGACACGTTGCGACTTCCCGTACGTGAGGATGCGGAGGGCGAGGCAGGCCAGACTGGGCCGATCCACCAGTCTACGGGGTGTCCGGTAACGGCCACGCCGGGCGTCGAACGCTTGGCCAGGCATCGCCCCACGGCGTGTCTGTCGGGCTATTCGGCACATTAACCGACCTAAGTTGGTCCAGTGGAGCAACACGGGACGGGACCTGCGCAGTACGGACCGCGACGGGGCCGGACGCCGTTGCCCTCGCAGGGGCGGGGCGTCGGCGGCGGTCCGGCGAGACCGCCGGCCCGGCCCGTCGCGCCTGCCGCTCGCCCCCGGCCCGTCGCGCCGGGTGCGGGCGGGCGGCCGCGTCGCCCGACGGCAGCGGGGTCCCGGCCCGGGGCGGGGAGGCCGGCGCCGCTGGTGGCGCGGGTCCTGCGGCGGGTGCGCGCGACGCCCAACCCCCGGCTGACCGGGGTGGGCGGCGGTCTGTTCTGCGCGGCGGTGATGGTCCTGCTCGGGTTCCTCGACCAGGTGCTTTTCGGCGGGTCCCTGACGGTGTACGGCGTGCTGTTCCTGCCGGTGTGCGTGCTCACCGCGTTCTGGGTGCGCAGGGGCGACCTGCTGATCGCGCCCGTCGTCGTGCCGATCGCCTTCGCCGCGGGTCTGGTGACCGTCGCCGAGCGCGGTGACGGCGCCGGCGGGCGGCTGATGGGGCTGGTGACCGCCCTGGCCACCGAGGCCGGCTGGCTGTACGGCGGGACGCTGGTCGCCGGGTCGATCGTGATCGTCCGGCGGATCCGGCTGGTGCGCCGCCGGGCGGCTGCCGCCCGGAACCGGTCGGCGGCGTCCTGAGGGAGGCGGGCGCCACGGCCGCGCCGTGACCGGCGCCGTACGGCGACCGGCGCGGCCGGGGGGACGTGAGTGGCCGGGGCGCGGCACGGCCCTCCGTAAGGAGGCCGGGAGGCGGCCGGGGTCCGGTGCGGTCGTGCGCCGCGCCGGCCTCCGCAGGAGGAAACGCGGCCGATGCGGCGGCCGGCCCGAGGCCCGCACCGCGCCTCCGGTGCGCACCGCCGCGCGGGCGGACCGGCGTCCGTGCCCGCCGGTCAGCCCGCCGCGCGCATCGCCGCTCCCACGATGCCCGCGTTGTTCTGCAGCTGCGCCGGGACGATCTCCGCCTGGATGCCCTCGAGGTGGTGCAGGAACTTGTGGGACTTGCGGCTGACGCCGCCGCCGATGATGAACAGCGAGGGGGAGAACAGCATCTCCACGTGCGCGAGGTACTTCCGGACCCGGTGCGCCCACTGCTCCCACGACAGGTCGTGGTCGTCCTTGACCTTGCTGGAGGCCCGCTTCTCCGCGTCGTGGCCGTCCAGCTCGAGGTGACCCAGCTCGCTGTTGGGGACGAGGACGCCGTCGCTGAAGACGGCGCTGCCGATGCCCGTGCCGAAGGTGAGCAGCACGACCGTGCCCTGCCGGCCGCGCCCGGCACCGAAGTGCATCTCCGCCACGCCGGCCGCGTCCGCGTCGTTGACGACCGTGACGTCCAGTCCGCCGAGCCGCTCGCTGAACAGGGCGCGCGCGTCCGTGTCGACCCAGCTCCTGTCGACGTTGGCCGCCGTACGGACCGTGGCGCCGCCGGTGACGACCCCCGGGAACGTGAGCCCGACCGGGCCGGTCCAGCCGAAGTGGTCGACGACCTGCTTCACCCCGTCGGCCACCCCGTCGGGGGTCGCCGGGTGCGGGGTGAGCACCTTGTGGCGCTCCTGGGCCAGGTCACCCCTGTCGAGGTCCACAGGGGCACCCTTGATGCCCGATCCGCCGATGTCCACGCCGAAGATCTGCATGGCTCCACGTTACGACGGGCCACCGACCGTCACGAGGGCGGTGATCCCGGCGGCTCAGGCCCCCGCCGTACCGGCGCCACCCCGCTCGGCCACCAGCGCGGCGGCCTCCTCGCGCAGGTCGCGGCGGAGCTCCTTGGGCAGCGAGAACGTGATCGACTCCTCGGCGGCCTTGACGATCTCCACGTCCTCGAAGCCGCGCGGCGACAGCCACTCCAGGACCTGCTCGACCAGGACGTCGGGGACGGACGCGCCCGAGGTGACGCCGACCGTGGTCACGCCCTCCAGCCAGGCCTCGTCGATCTCGTCGGCGAAGTCCACCAGGTGGGCGTCGCGCGCGCCGGCCTGCTTGGCGACCTCGACCAGGCGCTTGGAGTTGGAGGAGTTGCGGGAGCCGACGACGATCACCAGGTCGGCCTCGGCGCCCATCTGCTTGACCGCGAGCTGGCGGTTCTGCGTGGCGTAGCAGATGTCGTCGCTCGGCGGGGAGACGAGCTGCGGGAACTTGTCCTTGAGCGCGTCGACGGTCTCCATCGTCTCGTCGACCGAGAGGGTGGTCTGCGACAGCCACACCACCTTCGACGGGTCGCGCACCTCCACCTTGGCGACGTCCTCGGGGCCGTCGACGAGCTGGATGTGGTCCGGGGCCTCGCCCGAGGTGCCGATGACCTCCTCGTGGCCCTCGTGGCCGATCAGCAGGATGTCGTAGTCCTCGTTGGCGAAGCGGACGGCTTCCTTGTGCACCTTGGTCACGAGGGGGCAGGTGGCGTCGATGGTGGCGAGCCGGCCGCGCTCGGCCTCCTGGTGGACGACGGGGGCCACGCCGTGCGCGGAGAACATGACGATGTTCCCCGGCGGGACCTCCTCCGTCCGCTCGACGAAGATCGCGCCCTTCTTCTCGAGGGTCTGCACGACGTACTTGTTGTGGACGATCTCGTGCCGGACGTAGACGGGGGCCCCGTACTGCTCGAGGGCCTTCTCGACGGCGATCACGGCACGGTCCACACCCGCGCAGTAACCACGGGGGGCGGCGAGCAGGACACGGCGGCCAGGCGAAGCGGTCATGGCACCCATCGTAAGGCCGCGTTCGGCGGGTCAGAGATCGCGTGGGCGTGGCGTCGGCGGGGACACTGACGGGGACGTTCCGAGGCACAGTCCGATGCGCTGGCGGAGGCACGATGTCCGAGTCCGGTACGACGGCCCCCGAGGCCGGTGAGGAACACGAGCTGCGGCGCAGCCTGGGCTTCCGGGACCTGGTGGTCTACGGGCTGCTGTTCATCGCACCCATGGCTCCGGTCGGCGTCTTCGGCACGCTGGACGCCAAGTCGCACGGCGCGGTCGCCCTCGTCTACGTCGTCGCCACGGTCGCGATGGCGTTCACCGCTTTCAGCTACGCGCAGATGGTGCGGGTGGTCCCCCAGGCGGGGTCGGTGTTCGCCTACGCGCGCGTGGCGCTCGGCAACGGGGCCGGTTTCGTCGCCGGGTGGATGGCGATGCTGGACTACGTCCTCATCCCGGCGGTGGCCTACCTGTTCTCCGGTATCGCCATGGAGGCGCTGGTCCCCGAGGTGTCGCGGTGGGTGTGGACGGCACTCGCGGTGGTCGTCACGACGGCGCTGAACCTGTGGGGGGTGCGGACGGCCGCCCGGGTGGGCTTCCTGGTGCTCGCGTTGGAGATCGTGGTCCTGGTGGTGTTCGTGGCCACGGCGATCGTGGTCCTGGCGCAGGACGGGGCCGGCCGCGGCTGGCTGTCGCCGCTGTCGGGGGACGGCACGCAGGGGGCGTTCGCGCTGTCGGCGGTGGTGGGCGCGGTGTCGGTGGCGGTGCTGTCGTACCTGGGCTTCGACGCGATCGCGACGTTCGCGGAGGAGGTCACCGGCGGGTCGGCGAAGGTGGCGCGGGCATTGCTGTTCTGCCTGGCGCTGGCGGGCGTGCTGTTCGTGGCGCAGACGTATCTGGTGGCGCTGCTGGAGCCGGTGACGTCGGCGCGGCTGGCGGCGGATCCGGGGAGCCAGGGGTCGGCCTTCTACGACGCGGTGGACTCGTCCGTGGGGACGTGGCTGCACGACCTGGTGGCCGTGAGCAAGGCGATCGGGGCGGCGTTCGCCGCGCTGGCCGGGCAGGCGGCGGCGGGCCGGCTGCTGTTCGCGATGGGCCGCGACCGGCGGCTGCCGGGGGTGCTGTCGCGCACGGACGCCGGGGTGCCGCGGGTCGCGCTGCTGGTCGCGGCCGTGATCACGCTGGTGGCGGCGGTGTGGGCGGCGCGGCGGGACGACGGCCTCGACCATCTGGTGTCGGTGGTGGACGTCGGCGCACTCACCGCGTTCACGCTGCTGCACGCGAGCGTGGTGGGCTGGTTCGCGGTCCGGCGTCGCGGGGGTCCGGTGAGCTGGTGGCGCCATGTGCTGGTGCCGGTGCTCGGCGCGGCCATCACGATCGCGGTGATCGTGGAGGCCTCGGGGACGGCACAGGTGGTGGGCGCGATCTGGCTGGCGATCGGCCTGGTGGTCCTGGCGGTCCAGAGCCGGCGGAGGAGCCCGGCGGGGCCGTGAGGCCCGCGCCCGCCCGCCGACACGGTCGCGAGGCGGCCGCGGGGCGGGCAGCCACCTCGTCGGCTCGGCGGGGGGTGTTGTCGTACGCGGCCGTTACGCTCGGGCGCATGGCTGCGAACACGTCCCCTGAAGCTCCCCTGCCCGTCGGCGAGGTGTCACGGCTGATCGGCGGCTGGATCGACCGGCTCGGTGCGGTGTGGGTCGAGGGGCAGATCACGCAGTTGTCGCGGCGGCCGGGTGCGGGGGTGGTGTTCCTGACGCTGCGCGACCCGTCGTACGACATCTCCGTGAGCGTCACCTGCTACCGCCAGGTGTTCGACGCGGTGGCCGACGTGGTGGGCGAGGGCGCCCGCGTGGTCGTGCACGCCAAACCGGAGTGGTACGCGCCGCGGGGGCAGCTGTCGTTGCGGGCCGCCGAGATCAAGCCGGTGGGGGTCGGTGAGCTGCTCGCACGGCTGGAGCAGCTGAAGAAGTCCCTCGCGCGCGAGGGCCTGTTCGCGCCGGAGCGGAAGAAGCCCCTGCCCTTCCTGCCGCAGCTGATCGGCCTGGTCTGCGGGCGGGCCTCCGCGGCCGAGCGGGACGTGCTGGAGAACGCCCGGCACCGCTGGCCCGCCGTCCGCTTCGAGGTGCGCAACGTCCCCGTGCAGGGCGTGCACGCCGTGCCGCAGGTGGTGCAGGCGGTGAAGGAGCTGGACGCGCGGGACGACGTGGACGTGATCGTCGTCGCACGCGGCGGCGGCAGCGTGGAGGACCTGCTGCCGTTCTCCGACGAGCAACTGGTCCGGGCGGTCGCCGCCTGCCGTACGCCGGTCGTCTCGGCGATCGGGCACGAGCCGGACAGTCCCCTGCTGGACCTGGTCGCCGACCTGCGCGCCTCCACGCCGACCGACGCCGCGAAGAAGGTCGTGCCGGACGTCGGCGAGGAGTACGAACGGGTGCGGCAGCTGCGGGACCGCGCACGGCGGTGTGTGGCGGCCTTCGTCGACCGCGAGGAGCGGGGGCTGGCCCATGCGCTGGCCCGGCCGGTGATACAGGACCCGCACCGGATGATCGACGAGCGGGCCGAGCAGGTGACGGCCCTGCTGGAGCGGGGCCGCCGCTCCCTGCGGCACCAGCTCGACCGGGCCGACTCCGAGCTGACGCACACGCACGCGCGCGTGGTGGCCCTCTCCCCGGCCGCGACCCTCGAGCGCGGGTACGCCGTGCTGCAGCGGGCCGACGGCCACGCGGTGCGGGACCCGGGCGAGGTGGAGCCGGGCGAGACGCTGCGGGCCCGCGTCTCCGAAGGTGATTTCTCTGTACGAGTCGATGCGTAGGGTGAGTGGATGACCAGCGAGGTGGAGCAGCCGGCGGCCGTGTCCGAGGCGCTCGGGTACGAGCAGGCGCGGGACGAGCTGATCGAGGTCGTACGGCGGCTGGAGGCCGGCGGTACGACCCTGGAGGAGTCCCTCGCCCTGTGGGAGCGGGGCGAGGAGCTGGCGAAGGTGTGCCGGCGGTGGCTGGAGGGCGCCCGGGCCCGCCTCGACGCGGCGCTGGCCGAGGAGACGGGGGCGGAGGACCGGGACGGGGACGCCTAGCCCTCCCCCGCTCCCCTGCTCCGCCGCCGTCCTCGGCTACTTCCCGCTGTCCTCGGCGAGCGTGTGCGCGACGAGCGCGTTGGCGTGTCCGTGGCCCAGTCCGTGCTCGGTCTTGAGCCAGGTGACGAGTTCCATGTGCTTGGCGAGCGGCGAGGAGCGGATCAGTTCCTTCCACTCCGCGATCGGCCGGCCGTACTTCTTCTCGATCGACGGGAAGTAGGAGGCGGGGCCCTTGACGGCGCTGGTCATGTCGGTGCGGTCCTGTCCGTGCGAGGAGCGGTCTGTCCCCAGTAGGACCCCGGTCGGCGAGCGAAGTGATCGCCCGTCGGGCGTGAGCTGCGTCACTCCACGAGCCCTGAACAGGTGAAGCGGATCACTCCGCTCCCCTATTGGTTGAAGCTTGAACTTCTTTGGCGTACCGTCGTCCCCGTCAACGGCTTCCGTGCCGCACCGCGCGGGCCGACGCGAATCCTGAGGAAGTTCACGCATGTCTCTCGTTCTTGACCCCGCCGCCCAGGACCTGCTGTTCCGTGAGGCCCGCACCGCCAACACCTTCACCGACGAGCCGGTGACCGACGAGCAGGTCCAGGCGATCTACGACCTGGTCAAGTACGGCCCGACCGCGTTCAACCAGTCCCCGCTGCGCATCACGCTGGTCCGCTCCCCCGAGGCCCGCGAGCGTCTGGTCCAGCACATGGCCGAGGGCAACCGGCCCAAGACCGCCGCCGCCCCGCTGGTCGCGATCCTGTCGGCGGACAACGAGTTCCACGAGGAGCTGCCGCAGCTCTTCCCGCACTTCCCCCAGGCCAAGGACGCCTTCTTCAGCGAGCGCCCCGTGCGTGAGGGTGCCGCCACGCTGAACGCCGCCCTCCAGGCCGCGTACTTCATCGTCGGCGTCCGTGCCGCCGGCCTGGCCGCCGGCCCGATGACCGGCCTCGACTTCGAGGGCGTCCGCAAGGAGTTCCTGGACGACGACCACACCCCGCTGATGGTGGTCAACATCGGCCGCCCGGGCCCGGACGCCTGGTTCCCGCGCTCCCCGCGCCTGTCGTACGAGCAGGTCGTCACCACCGTCTGAGGCGACGCCCGCGCCGCGGCGCGCTCACCCCACGACGACGGCCCCCGGCAACGCGCCGGGGGCCTTCGCCGTACGCCGGTACCGGCCGGCCTCAGTCCGTCTTCAGCGCCGCCGCCATGTCGGCCAGCTGCTCGAACGACCCGGTGCCCGCCACGACCGTCGTCGCGCCCTTGACGCCGTCCGTGTCCTGCAGCACCAGCGCGTCGTACCGGCCGCCCTCGTAGCGGGTCCAGGTACGGCCGGCGATCTGCTCGGTGGCGTCGGTCTTCCGCCCGCCCTGGCTGGCCTCCTCTATGAAGGTGGCCGGCTTCTCCGTTGACTGCTCGACCGCCACGTACTCGCCGTCGGGAGCGCGGAAGCCCAGGTGCCAGGCGTCGAAGTCGTCGCCGCGGAACCGGACGGAGGTCGGCTTCCAGTCCTTGGAGAGCCCCTCGGGCGCCGCGACCGGGTACGACGCGGCGCGGCGCGCGGTGAGCAGCTCGACCCGGTAGTCGACCCGCTTGATGTCGGGCTCGCCCTCGCTGTGCGGGATGAAGAGCCACATGCCCAGCCCCACGAGCACGATGACCCCCAGGGAGAGGATCATGTCCCGGGCCGTCTTCTGCTTGCCTTTCGTACCTGCCACGCCCCTATCGTCGCAGGTCCCCGAACTGCTCATCCGTGGGGTCCCCTGCTCATTTTGTCGGACTGACGATAGAGTGCGCCCATACCCTCATCCGGCCGTCGTCGTATCAGAAAGGTGCGCTCCGATGACCGAGCATCATCATCTGCCGTCCGAGCTGGACGTCCCCTCAGAGGCTCCCGACCGCAACCTCGCCCTGGAGCTCGTCCGGGTCACCGAGGCCGCGGCGATGGCCGCCGGCCGCTGGGTCGGGCGCGGCGACAAGAACGGCGCCGACGGTGCCGCGGTGCGCGCCATGCGCACCCTCGTCTCCACCGTCTCGATGAACGGCGTCGTCGTCATCGGCGAGGGCGAGAAGGACGAGGCCCCGATGCTCTTCAACGGAGAGCAGGTCGGGGACGGGACCGGGGCCGAGGTCGACATCGCGGTCGACCCGATCGACGGGACCACGCTGACCGCCAAGGGCATGACCAACGCGATCGCCGTGCTGGCCGCCGCCGAGCGCGGGTCCATGTTCGACCCGTCGGCCGTGTTCTACATGGACAAGCTGGTCACCGGGCCCGAGGCCGCCGACTTCGTCGACATCAACGCGCCGGTGTCCGTGAACATCCGCCGGGTCGCCAAGGCCAAGCGCCGCACCCCCGAGGACGTCACCGTCGTCATCCTCGACCGGCCCCGGCACCAGGGCCTGATCAAGGAGGTCCGGGAGACCGGTGCCCGGATCAAGCTGATCTCCGACGGTGACGTGGCCGGCTCCATCCTGGCGCTGCGCGAGGGCACCGGCATCGACCTGCTGCTGGGCATCGGCGGCACCCCCGAGGGCATCATCTCGGCCTGTGCCGTGAAGTGCCTGGGCGGCACCATCCAGGGCAAGCTGTGGCCCAAGGACGACGAGGAGCGGCAGCGCGCGATCGACGCCGGGCACGACCTGGACCGGGTGCTGACCACGGACGACCTGGTCTCCGGGGACAACGTCTTCTTCGTCGCGACCGGCATCACCGACGGCGAGCTGCTGCGCGGGGTGCGGTACCGGTCCGAGACGGCCACGACCGACTCGATCGTGATGCGGTCGAAGTCGGGCACGGTGCGGCGGATCGACTCCGAGCACCGGCTGAGCAAGCTGCGGGCCTACAGCGCGATCGACTTCGACCGGGCGAAGTGACGCCGTCGGTCGTCCGGGGCGCCTCCTGAAGCGGGGGTGCGGTCGCGTGGCGGGTGCGGCTGCGTCGTGGCTCGTCGCGCAGTTCCCCGCGCCCCTGAGGCGGGCTGCCACCCGGGGCGTGAGGGAGGTACCGCGCCCCTGAGGCGGGCTGCCACCCGGGGCGTGAGGGAGGCACCGCGCCCCTGAGGTGGACTGTCGCCCAAGGCGTGTGAGAGGCGTCGCGCCTCTGATGGCGTTGTCCGTCGCGGCGTGAAGAGAGGCACCCTCTGTGCGGAGAGGGTGCCTCTCTTCGTGGGCGTCGGTGCTAGCCCGCCGCGGCTATGCGGTCCGCCGCGGTGCGGGTCTTCTTCAGCTCCAGGTCGCGACGGCGGCGGCGGGCGAGGACCACTCGGCGCTCCGCCGCCGTGAGGCCGCCCCAGACTCCGTAGGGCTCGGGCTGCAGGAGCGCGTGCTCGCGGCATTCGACCATGACCGGACAGCGGGCGCAGACCCGCTTGGCCGCCTCCTCGCGGGAGAGCCGGGCGGCGGTGGGTTCCTTCGAGGGTGCGAAGAACAGTCCGGCCTCGTCGCGCCGGCACACCGCCTCGGTGTGCCACGGAGCGTCTTGGTCCCTGTCCCGCACGGGTACCCGCTGGGCCGGAACGGCAGCTACCTGCAGGGACGAATGCGGCGGTTGCAGCACGGTCTACTCCTGACGACGGCTTCGCGAGCGAGAGACGATGCGTCAGGCTTACCCGCTGTGCGCGCGCCTATGCACTGGGTTTCCCACCGCGACGGGCGCCGCGCTACACGTGCTTGCGCAAACCCTTTTCGACCTTGCGCTGCACCCGGTCCAGGATGTCCGCGACGAACGTGCCCCGCTTGGGGCGCGCCTCGACGCTGCCCAGCACGGCCCAGCCGTCCACGTAGATGACGGGAGCCTCGGCCTCCGCCGAGTCCAGGGAGTCCACCTCGAAGCTGCCGAGGACGCAGCCTCCCGCGCCGCGCAGCGACACGTTCTCCGGGACGCGCACCTCGACGCTGCCGAAGACCGAGAACGCCTTGATCACGACCTGCTGGTGCTCGAAGAGCGCCTCGCTGAGGTCGATCTCGACGCTCCCGAAGACGGCGTACGCGTGGATACGGCGGCTCGCACGCCGGCGTCCCCTGCGGACGGCGCTGCTGAACACCGCCACCACGTTCTCCTCGGGGTCCGCCGGGATCGCACCGAGGGTGGGCCGGTCGGGGGCCGGGGCCGCGGCGGTGTCCCGCCCGCCGTGCGCGGCGGGCAGGTCGCGCACGAACACGTCCAGCTCGCCGACCGTCTTGGCGGCCAGCACGCCCTCCACGCGCTCGGCGTGCTCCTCCGCGGTCAGACGCCCCTCCGCGAGGGCCTCGCGCAGCATGTCGGCGATGCGGTCACGGTCGGCGTCCGAGGCGCGCAGCTCGGTGACGTGCGGGGCCGTACCCGCCTGCGGCTGTCGGTCGTGCTTCTGAAGGTCCACGTCGGCAGCGTACCGAAACGCGATAGATCGCGACCAGAGGTGTGGACGGCCTTGTCCCGACTCGCTTCCCCGCGGCCTACTGAGCCTTACCTCACAAGCTCGCCGCCGGCGACAGGTTTTACGCTGGTGGACGCTGCCGACGGAGGCCAGCCGTCGTTGCTGAGTAATCCAGCCGCGCGTGATGTCGAGTGAGGAATGGGCGAGATGCCTGAGTTCGCGTACACCGATCTGCTCCCCCAGGGCGAGGACACCACTCCGTACCGGCTGGTGACCGCCGAGGGTGTCTCCACCTTCGAGGCCGACGGGCGGACGTTCCTCAAGGTGGAGCCGGAGGCGCTGCGCAAGCTGGCCGAAGAGGCGATCCACGACATCCAGCACTACCTGCGCCCGGCGCACCTGGCGCAGCTGCGCCGGATCATCGACGACCCGGAGGCGTCGGGCAACGACAAGTTCGTGGCGCTGGACCTGCTGAAGAACGCGAACATCGCGGCGGCGGGCGTGCTGCCGATGTGCCAGGACACCGGCACGGCGATCGTGATGGGCAAGCGCGGTCAGAACGTGCTGACGGCGGGCGGCGACGAGGAGGCCCTCAGCCGCGGCATCTACGACGCGTACAAGAACCTGAACCTGCGCTACTCGCAGATGGCTCCGCTCACCATGTGGGAGGAGAAGAACACCGGCTCCAACCTCCCGGCCCAGATCGAGCTGTACGCGACCGACGGCGGCGCGTACAAGTTCCTATTCATGGCGAAGGGCGGCGGCTCGGCCAACAAGTCGTTCCTGTACCAGGAGACGAAGGCCGTCCTGAACGAGTCCTCCATGATGAAGTTCCTGGAGGAGAAGATCCGCTCGCTGGGTACGGCCGCCTGCCCGCCGTACCACCTGGCGATCGTGGTCGGCGGTACGTCCGCCGAGTACGCGCTGAAGACCGCGAAGTACGCCTCCGCGCACTACCTGGACGAGATCCCGGCCGAGGGCTCGGAGCTCGGGCACGGCTTCCGGGACAAGGAGCTGGAGGAGAAGGTCTTCGAGCTGACCCAGAAGATCGGCATCGGCGCGCAGTTCGGCGGCAAGTACTTCTGCCACGACGTGCGCGTGGTGCGGCTGCCGCGGCACGGGGCGTCCTGCCCGGTCGCCATCGCCGTGTCCTGCTCCGCCGACCGTCAGGCGGTCGCGAAGATCACCGCCGAGGGCGTCTTCCTGGAGCAGCTGGAGACCGACCCGGCGCGGTTCCTGCCGGAGACGACGGACGAGCAGCTCGACGAGGCCGGGGACGTCGTGAAGATCGACCTCAACCAGCCGATGGACGACATCCTGGCCGAGCTGACCAAGTACCCGGTCAAGACCCGGCTGTCGCTGACCGGCCCGCTGGTCGTGGCGCGCGACATCGCGCACGCCAAGATCAAGGAGCGGCTGGACGCGGGCGAGGAGATGCCGCAGTACCTGAAGGACCACCCGGTGTACTACGCGGGTCCGGCGAAGACGCCGGAGGGCTACGCGTCCGGGTCCTTCGGTCCGACCACGGCCGGCCGGATGGACTCCTACGTGGAGCAGTTCCAGGCGGCGGGCGGCTCCAAGGTGATGCTCGCGAAGGGCAACCGCTCCAAGCAGGTGACCGACGCGTGCGACACGCACGGCGGCTTCTACCTCGGCTCCATCGGCGGCCCGGCGGCCCGTCTCGCGCAGGACTGCATCAAGAAGGTCGAGGTCGTCGAGTACGAGGAGCTCGGCATGGAGGCGGTCTGGAAGATCGAGGTCGAGGACTTCCCGGCGTTCATCGTGGTGGACGACAAGGGCAACGACTTCTTCCAGGACCCGGCGCCGGCGCCGACCTTCACGACGATCCCGGTGCGGGGACCGGGGCTGGCCTGACACCCCCGTGATCCACGAGGCGGCGGCCCCCACCCGGTGACGGGGTGGGGGCCGCCGCCCGTCTGGGTTCATGCGCCACGGCCGGCGAACGAACCCGCAGGCGGGCCGTCACCCTCGGCCCGGGCACGTCGGCCGTCGTGCCCCGGGGCCGGTGGCACCGCATGGAGGCCGACGGCCCCGGTCGAGCCGCCGTCCCCGTCGGGACGGCGCCGCCGGGCCCTCGCCGGGCCGAGCCGGCCGCCGAGGACACCTGCGGCACCGGCCTGCGGGCCCTGGCCCGAGGGGCTGCTGCCGCCGCGCCGGGCGGGCGTGCCGGGTACGGACGGGGAATAGGTACGTCCGACCCTGTGCTGATCTTCGTGGAGGTACGACGATGACGACGACCCGAACCGGCGACACCGACCACCGAGTCGAGCACGACTCCATGGGCGAGGTCCGTGTCCCCGCCCACGCCAAGTGGCGGGCGCAGACGCAGCGCGCGGTGGAGAACTTCCCCGTGTCCGGACAGCGCATCGAGCGCGCGCACATCGAGGCGCTGGCCCGCATCAAGAGCGCGGCGGCGAAGGTCAACGCCGACCTCGGGGTCCTCGACGCGGACGTCGCCGACGCCATCCGGGAGGCGGCCGGGGAGGTCGCCGAGGGCAGGTGGGACGACCACTTCCCCGTGGACGTGTTCCAGACGGGGTCGGGGACCTCGTCCAACATGAACACCAACGAGGTCATCGCCACCCTGGCCAGTGAGCGGCTCGGCCGGGACGTGCACCCCAACGACCACGTCAACGCCTCCCAGTCGTCCAACGACGTCTTCCCGTCGTCGATCCACATCGCCGCCACCGCCGCCGTGAGCCGGGACCTCGTCCCCGCGCTGGACCACCTCGCCGCCGCCCTGGAGCGCAAGGCCGGGGAGTTCGCCGACGTCGTGAAGTCGGGACGCACGCACCTCATGGACGCCACACCCGTCACCCTGGGCCAGGAGTTCGGCGGGTACGCGGCCCAGGTGCGCTACGGCGTCGAGCGGCTGAACGCGTCGCTGCCCCGGCTCGCCGAACTGCCGCTGGGCGGCACCGCGGTCGGCACCGGCATCAACACCCCGCCCGGTTTCGCCGCCGCCGTCATCGAGGAGGTGGCCCGCGCGACCGGGCTGCCGCTGACCGAGGCGCGCGACCACTTCGAGGCCCAGGGCGCGCGGGACGGCATCGTCGAGACCAGTGGGCAGCTGCGGACCATCGCCGTCGGACTGACGAAGATCGCGAACGACCTGCGGTGGATGTCCTCCGGGCCGCGCACCGGCCTCGCGGAGATCTCGCTGCCCGACCTCCAGCCCGGTTCGTCCATCATGCCGGGCAAGGTGAATCCGGTCGTCCCGGAGGCCGTGCTCATGGTCGCCGCCCAGGTCATCGGCAACGACGCGACCGTCACCACCGCCGGGGCGGCGGGCAACTTCGAGCTCAACGTCATGCTGCCGGTCATCGCCAAGAACGTCCTGGAGTCGGTGCGGCTGCTCGCCAACGTCTCGCGGCTGCTGGCCGACCGGACCGTGGACGGCATCGTCGCCCACCGCGACCGGGCCCGCGAGTACGCCGAGTCCTCGCCCTCCGTGGTCACGCCGCTGAACAAGTACATCGGGTACGAGGAGGCCGCCAAGGTCGCCAAGAAGGCGCTGGCCGAGCGGAAGACGATCCGTCAGGTGGTGCTGGAGGGCGGGTACGTGGAGCGCGGCGACCTCACGAACGAGCAGCTGGACGAGGCGTTGGACGTGCTGCGGATGACCCACCCGTGACCGGGCGGCCGTCGCGGACGCGGACGCTCCTCGCGATCACCCCCGCATCGGATGGCCTGGGCACCTAATATCTGTCCATGGCAGACGGTGAAGCGGTGAGCGCGGCGGCACGGGCGGGCGGGCCGGCCGCCCCGGGGTTCTGGGCACCCGGCAGTCACATCCTGTGGCGGTACCGGGAGAACGGCGGCCGGCACTTCCACATCGCGCGCCCCGTGACCGTCGTACGCGACGACGCCGACCTGCTCGCCGTGTGGATGGCGCCCGGCACCGAGTGCGTGAAGCCGGTGCTCGCCGACGGCACCCCCGTGCACCTGGAGCCGCTGGCGTCGCGCTACACCAAGCCCCGCACCGTGCAGCGCGACCGCTGGTTCGGCACCGGGGTGCTGAAGCTGGCGCGGCCCGGTGACCCGTGGTCGGTGTGGCTGTTCTGGGATCCGGGCTGGCAGTTCAAGAACTGGTACGTGAACCTGGAGGAGCCGCTGACCCGATGGGAGGGCGGCGTCGACTCCGAGGACCACTTTCTGGACATCACCGTGCAGCCGGACCGCAGCTGGCACTGGCGGGACGAGGACGAGTTCGCGCAGGCCCAGCGGGACCGCCTGGTGGACGCGGGCCTCGCCGAGCAGGTGCGCGGGGCGGGGCGCGCGGCGGTCGAGGCGATCCGGGCCTGGGGGCCGCCGTTCTCGGACGGCTGGGAACAGTGGCGACCGGATCCGTCCTGGCCGGTACCGTCGCTCCCCGGCGACTGGGATCGCACGCCCGCGTACGTGTCCCCATGAGACCCTTGATGCGCCCCCGGGCAAGAAACGTAGGATCGTCCTCCGCAATGGTGCGCGGCGGCAACCGGCGGAGCGTGCACTGTGCTTGACCGATCGTCACCGAGGGGCGGCAGGACGTGAGCGAGGGGTACGAGGGCAATACCGGTGCGGGCCGCGGTCGGCCCGCCGGTGGCACAGGAACAGCCTCTGACCACGCGGAAAATCCGTTCCTGGGGCACCTCTTCCGGGTATCGGAGTTTCTGCGGGACGAACTGCACGCGCCGCGCGCAGTCCCGGACGGATGGATTCGACACGCGTGACGGAGCACCCGACCTCCTTCGAACGCCCCCCGACGGGCGCAGACCCCACGGACTCCCGCGGGGCGTTCCTGCGTGCCCCCGTGGGGCCGCGGACCCCCGAGGCCGCCTTACCGGCCCAGGGCCGCGCCGGGCAGACGCCGCCCGTCCCCGGCGCCGCCGCCTTCGAGCACTCCCAGCCGGGCGCGGAGCACTCGGCCGAGCCCGACACCCACCGCCCACGGCCCACGGCCGAGGGCGTCCCCGTCCAGCCGGGCGCCGCCTCGGGCGGGGCGGGGGCGCCGGCGGGGCAGGGCGGCCGTGACGCGTCCCCGGAGCCGGACCGGCGTACCGGGCAGCCCACCACGCCCGGGCGGCCCACGCCCATGCGGCGGGACGGGGACCGGCTGCGCTTCGTCGGCGCCGCGACCCGGCGGATCGCGCGGGGCATGGACCTGGACGAGATCGTCATGGGGCTGTGCCGGGCCACCGTGCCGACCTTCGCGGACGCCATCCTCGTCTATCTGCGCGAGCCGCTGCCCGTGGGCGACGAGCGGCCCACCGGCCCGCTGGTGCTGCGGCTGCGCCGTACCGACCGGATACCGGCCGAGCGGGACACCGAGAGCGGCCTCCTGCCCACCGCCGAGCCGTCCGAGCTGGAGGCGGTCGGCTCCGAGCTGTGCGAGGTGCGGCCCGGCAGCGCGCTCGCCGAGGTGCTGCGCGGGGTCCGCCCGGTCTTCACGGACACCCCCGCCGCCCGTGCCGCGCTGCCCGACCTGCTCGGCGACGGCGGCGAGTTCGCCGTGCCCGGCGGCCGGCGCGCGATCCTCGCGCCGCTGCGCGGCAGGCGCCGGGTGATCGGCGCGGCCCTGTTCCTGCGCGGCCCCGAGCGCATCGCCTTCGAGGGCGACGACCTGCTGGTCGCCGCCCAGCTCGCGACGCACAGCGCGCTCGGCATCGACAAGGCGGTGCTGTACGGGCGCGAGGCGTACATCGCCGACGAGCTGCAGCGCACGATGCTCCCGGAGAACCTGCCGCGCTGCACCGGCGTACGGCTGGCCTCCCGCTATCTGCCGGCCGCCGAGACGGCGCGGGTCGGCGGCGACTGGTACGACGCGATCCCGCTGCCCGGCAGCCGGGTCGCGCTGGTCGTCGGGGACGTCATGGGCCATTCGATGACGTCGGCGGCCATCATGGGCCAGCTGCGGACCACCGCGCAGACCCTGGCCGGGCTCGACCTGCCCCCGCAGGAGGTGCTGCACCACCTGGACGAGCAGGCCCAGCGCCTGGGCACCGACCGCATGGCGACGTGCCTGTACGCCGTCTACGACCCGGTGGCGCACCGCATCACCGTCGCCAACGCCGGCCACCCGCCGCCCGTCCTGCTGCACCTGGGCGGACATGCCGAGGTGCTGCGGGTGCCCGCGGGCGCCCCGATCGGCGTCGGCGGTGTGGACTTCGAGGCGGTGGAGCTGGACGCCCCGGCCGGTGCCACCCTGCTGCTCTACACGGACGGCCTGGTGGAGTCCCGCCTGCGGGACGTGTGGACGGGCATAGAGCAGCTGCGGGAGCGCCTCGCGGCGACCGCGCAGCTCACCGGCCCGGACCATCCGCCGCCCCTGGAAGCGCTGTGCGACGAGGTGTTGGACATGCTCGGGCCGGGCGACCGGGACGACGACATCGCGCTGCTCGCCGCCCGCTTCGACGGCATCGCGCCCAGCGACGTGGCGTACTGGTTGCTGGAGCCGGAGGACGCGGCCCCCGGCCGGGCCCGCCGGCTGGCCCGGCGCGCCCTGGCCCGCTGGGGCATGGAGGAGCTCACGGACTCGGTGGAGCTGCTGATCAGCGAGGTCGTGACCAACGCGGTGCGGTACGCGACCAAACCGGTCACCCTGCGGCTGCTGCGCACCGACGTGCTGCGCTGCGAGGTCGGCGACGACGTGCCGCAGCTGCCGCGGCTGCGGCAGGCGCGCGCCACGGACGAGGGCGGGCGCGGACTGTACCTGGTGAACCGGCTGGCCCGGCGCTGGGGCGCGACCCGGCTGAGCACCGGGAAGGTGGTCTGGTTCGAGCTGAACCGGGGCTGAGCCGAGAGGTACGCGGAAGGGCGCCCGGTGAGCACCGGGCGCCCTTCGCGTGTTCCGTCCTGCGGGCTACTGCTCGCGCCGGTCGTTGTCCGGGAACAGCGGGTCCTCCGGGTCCGTGGACGCCCCGCCCGTCGGCGGCTGGCTCGACGGGCTGTTGGACGGCGACATCGACGGCGACTCCTCCGGCTCCTCCGAGGTGTCGTCCGTCTCCTCCTCGGTCGGCTCCTCGCTGCTCGGCTCCTCGCTCGGCGACTCCTCGGCCGACTCCTCCTCAGAGGGCGACTCGGACGGCGACTCGCTGACCGTGGGCGAGGTGCTGGGCTTCACCGCGGCGCCCTGCTTGGTCTCCAGGTCGAACTCCGTGACCTCGTCCATCACGCCGAAGGTGTACGCGGCCCAGATCTGCGCCGGGAAACCACCGCCGTTGACGCGGGGCACGCCACCCGCCTCGTACATCGGGACCTGGGCGCCGGTCTTGGAGTCCTCGCCGAACAGCCCGACGGAGGTGACCAGGCCGGGCGTGAAGCCGGTGAACCAGGCCGACTTGTTGTTGTCGGACGTACCCGTCTTGCCGGCCACCTGCTGGCCGTCGCGCATCGGGTTGTCGCGCACGGACTTCTTGGCCGTACCGTCGTCGACCACTCCGGTCAGCACGGACGTCACCGTGTCGGCGGCCTCGCGGCTGATGACCTGGTCGCCCACCGGGTCGGGGAAGTCGACCTTGCGGGAGTTGTGTTCGACCGACTTCACGACGGCCGGGGTGACCTTCTTGCCGTGGTTGTCGAGGGTGGCGTAGACACCGGCCATCTCCAGCGGGCTCGCGCCCATACTGCCCAGGGTCTGGGCGGGGACGGCCTCCATGCCCTCGGTCTCCATGCCCAGCTTGCCGGCCACGTTCACGACCTCGGACATCCCGACGTCGACGCCCATCTGCGCGAAGACGGAGTTGACCGACTTGTTCATCGCCTCCTGGACGTCGATGTCGCCGTAGTCGGCGTCGTCCTCGTTCTCGGGGGCGAAGCCGACCTCCTGGCCGTCGTCCACCACGGGGCGCTTGCTCGTGCCGTCGTACATGGTGTTCGCCGTGATCGGCACGCCGTCCTGCGTCTCGGCGTCCTCGTCCACGGCGGCACCGAGGATGACCGGCTTGAAGGTGGAGGCGGGCTGGTAGTCGTCCCGGGTGGCGTTGTTGCGGAAGTGCTTGACGTAGTCCACGCCGCCGTACATCGCCACGACCGCGCCCGTCTTCGGGTCGACGGACACGGCGCCGGCCTGGACGTCGGCGTCCACGTCGCGCTTCTGCGGATCGAGCTTGCTGGTGAGCTGCTCCTTGACGGCCTTCTCCAGCGCCGCCTGCTTGCCCTTGTCGACGTTGAGCGTGACGGTCCAGCCGCCGGCCTCGACCATCGCGTCGGCCTGCTTGGTGTCCTCGGCGGTGCCGTCCGCGACGAGCTGTTTCTTGAGCACGGTGTTGGCCGCCTCGACCAGGTACCCGGTCTGGCCCTCCATCCCGGGGGCGGGCCTGGGCTCCTGGGGGACGGGGAACTTCATGGCCTGGCGGTCGGACTGGTTCAGCCACTTCTGCTCGACCATGTTGTCCAGGACGTAGTTCCAGCGCTGCTGGACGAGCTTCTTGCCGGTCTCGCTGGCGATGGCCCAGTCGTACTGGTTGGGTGCCTGGAGCAGCGCGGCGAGGTACGCACCCTGCTCGACCGTGAGGTCCTCGGCGTCGACGCGGTAGTAGGCCTGGGCGGCGGCCTGGATGCCGTAGGCGCCGCGGCCGTAGAAGCTGGTGTTGATGTACCCGGCGAGGATGTAGTCCTTGGGCTTCTCCCGGTCCAGCTTCAGGGAGATGACCAGCTCCTTGAGCTTGCGGGAGACGGTCTGGTCCTGGGTCAGGTAGTAGTTCTTGACGTACTGCTGGGTGATCGTCGAACCGCCCTGCGCTCCCTTGCCGGAGAGCGTGTTGAGCACACCGCGCGCGGTGCCCTTGAGGTCGACGCCGGAGTCCTTGTAGAAGGTCTTGTTCTCGGCGGCGACGAAGGTGTGCTGGACGTCCTTGGGGATCTTGGCCAGGTCGACGATCTCGCGGTTGTAGCCCTTGCGGGCCATGATCGTGCCGTCGCTGTACTTGTAGACGTTGCCCTGCGCCTGGGCGTCGGCGTTGCCCTCGGGGATGTCGATCACCATGTACAGCACGATGAAGGCGCCCATGCCGAGCAGGATCACGCCGAAGAACGTGCCGAGGATCTTCTTCCAGGTGAACAGCCGGCGTATGAGGCTCCGGTCGGCCGCCGGTGACGAGCGGCGTCGGCTCGGCGCCGCGCGGCGGCCACCGCGCTGGCGCGCTCTTCTCTCTTCCGCTCGTCCCATGGGTCCGATCCGCTCCGATTCGGTCGTGTGTGCTCACCCGTCGCACAGGTTCGCCGCTCAGGTCAGCTCAGAAAGCTAACACCGGGAGATATGGCAAACGGCCGCGGATCCCGCCTTGTACAGACGTGAGAATCAGCACCCGTTCCAAGGGAACCGACGTCCGAACGGGGTTGAGGGTTGTCATGACAGGGAAAAGTGATATCACTTAGCTAGACGACAGCAATCACCGGCCGCGTGCGAGCGCGGCCCACGACAACGGGGGGACCACCCATGTCCGCACAGGAAACGCCGCAGGTCGAAGCCGATGTGCCACAGATGCCGGCACCGCGGGTGCGGGAGACCCAGGCGCCGAGCATCGGCGGCGGGCTGGCGCTGCTGCTGGGACTGCTGGGACTGCTCGTCGGCGCCGGGCTGATCGTCACGGCCACGGCGGTCTCGGCGACCGGCGCGAAGGCCGGACTGATCGTCGGCGGCATCGTCATCGCCCTGGCGGCGTTCCTGGCGATGTGCGGGCTGAACATGGTGGCGCCGGGCGAGGCCCGGGTGGTGCAGCTCTTCGGGCGGTACCGGGGGACGATCCGGCAGGACGGGCTGCGCTGGGTGAACCCCTTCACCTCGCGCACCAAGATCTCGACGCGGGTCCGCAACCACGAGACGGCCGTCCTCAAGGTGAACGACGCGTACGGCAACCCGATCGAGCTGGCCGCCGTCGTGGTGTGGCGGGTGGAGGACACCGCGCAGGCCACCTTCGAGGTGGACGACTACATCGAGTTCGTCTCCACCCAGACCGAGGCGGCCGTGCGGCACATCGCCATCGAGTACCCCTACGACGCCCACGAGGAGGACGGCCTCTCGCTGCGCGGCAACGCCGAGGAGATCACCGAGAAGCTCGCCGTCGAGCTCCACGCGCGCGTGGAGGCGGCCGGGGTACAGATCATCGAGTCCCGCTTCACGCACCTCGCGTACGCCCCGGAGATCGCCTCGGCGATGCTCCAGCGGCAGCAGGCCGGCGCGGTGGTGGCGGCGCGGCGGCAGATCGTGGACGGCGCGGTCGGCATGGTCGAGGCGGCGCTGGCCCGCATCAGCGAGCAGGACATCGTTGAGCTGGACGACGAACGCAAGGCGGCGATGGTGTCCAACCTGATGGTCGTGCTCTGCGGTGACCGCGCCGCCCAGCCCGTCCTGAACACGGGAACGCTCTACCAGTGACGACCCCGTCCGAGGGCCCGGCCCCGGGGCGCCGGCCGCAGCAGCGCAAGCAGGTGCTGCTGCGGCTGGACCCCCAGGTGTACGAGGCGCTGGCCCGGTGGGCCGGGGACGAGCTGCGCTCGGCCAACGCCCAGATCGAGTTCCTGCTGCGCAGGGCGCTCGCGGAGGCGGGCCGGCTGCCCGGGGACACCGGGCCGCTGCCCCGCCGGGGACGCCCGCCGAGGAGCGGTCCGGAGGGCGGGCCGGGTGCGGCGCCCTGACCGGCGCACCCGCGAGCCGCACCACCCCCGGCCGGCCGCGTCCGCGCACCCTCGCGCGGCGCGGCCCGCGCCCGTAGCGGAACCGTGACAATCGGCCCCGACCTGCGGTCCCGTACCCCGCGCCACGGTCTCTGCACTCCACGTATACATGGTGCGTATACACCGTGTGTAGAGTGCTCGGCATGTCCATCGGTCACACCCTCCTGGGACTCCTGGAGTCCGGGCCGCGCCACGGTTACGACCTGAAGCGCGCCTTCGACGAGAAGTTCGGTCACGACCGGCCGCTGCACTACGGCCAGGTCTACTCGACGATGTCCCGCCTGCTGAAGAACGGCCTCGTCGTGGTCGACGGCATCGAGACGGGCGGCGGCCCCGAGCGCAAGCGGTACGCGATCACCGACGCCGGCATCACCGACGTGCAGCAGTGGCTCGCCACGCCGGAGAAGCCCGAGCCGTACCTGCAGTCGACGCTGTACACGAAGGTCGTCCTCGCGCTGCTCACCCACCGCGACGCCGCCGACGTCCTCGACACCCAGCGTTCGGAGCACCTGCGCAGCATGCGCATCCTCACCGACCGCAAGCGCAAGGGCGACCTCGCCGACCAGCTCATCTGCGACCACGCCCTCTTCCACCTCGAGGCCGACCTGCGCTGGCTGGAGCTCACCGCCGCGCGCCTCGACAAGCTCCGCGAGGCGGTGGCCCGATGACCCCTCCCGCGGGTTCCCTGCTCTCGGCCGACGCGCTGCGCAAGGCCTACGGCCCCACCCTCGCCCTCGACGGCGCCGAGTTCTCCATCCATCCCGGCGAGGTCGTCGCCGTGATGGGCCCCTCCGGGTCCGGCAAGTCGACGCTGCTGCACTGCCTCGCGGGGATCGTGACCCCGGACTCGGGGACGATCACGTACGACGGACGGGAACTGTCCGCGATGACCGACGCCCAGCGCAGTGCGCTGCGCCGCTCGGACTTCGGTTTCGTGTTCCAGTTCGGGCAGCTCGTGCCGGAGCTGACCTGCGTGGAGAACGTGGCCTTGCCGCTGCGCCTGAACGGCACCTCCCGCAAGGAGGCCGAGCGGGCCGCGCTGACCTGGATGGAGCGGCTGGAGGTCGACGACCTGCGCAAGAAGCGGCCCGGCGAGGTCTCCGGCGGGCAGGGGCAGCGCGTCGCCGTGGCGCGGTCGCTGGTGACCAACCCGCGCGTGCTGTTCGCCGACGAGCCGACCGGCGCGCTGGACTCCCTCAACGGCGAGCGGGTGATGGAACTGCTCACGGACGCCGCCCGCTCCACCAACGCAGCCGTCGTCCTGGTCACGCACGAGGCGCGGGTGGCCGCGTACTCCGACCGCGAGGTCGTCGTACGGGACGGCAGGTCGCGGGACATGGAGCGCGTCGTATGAGCATGCGTCAGGGGGCCGCGGACCTGATGCTGGGCGTCCGCTTCGCCTTCACCGGGGGCCGGGAAGGCTGGACGCGGGCCGTGCTGACGGCCGTCGGCGTCGGGCTCGGCGTGGCGCTGCTGCTGCTGACGACGGCCGTCCCGAACGCGCTCGCCGCCCGGCACGACCGGGAGGCGGCACGCTCCGACGTCACCTTCGCCACCGACCCGATGCCGAAGGCGGACGACACGCTCGTGATCGCCGACGTCGACGAGGACTTCCGCGACGACGAGGTACGGGGCCGGGCCCTGGAGCCCGAGGGGCCGCGGGCACCGCTGCCGCCCGGGGTGGAGAAGTTCCCGGCGGTGGGCGAGATGGTGGTCTCCCCCGCGCTGAAGGAGCTGCTGGACTCGGGCTCCGGAGCGCTGCTGCGCGAGCGTCTGCCGGACCGGATCGTCGGCACGATCGCGGAGGAGGGGCTGATCGGCTCGGCCGAACTCGCCTACTACCGGGGCGCGGAAGGGCTCGCGGAGCACCTCACCGCGGGCCGGATCGAGCGCATCGACCGCTTCGGCGACCCGATGCCGGCGGAAGAACAGTCCGACCCCGTGCTGCTCCTGCTGGTCCTCGTCGTCTTCGTGGTGCTGCTGATGCCGGTCGCGGTGTTCATCGCCGCCGCCGTGCGGTTCGGCGGCGAGCGGCGGGACCGGCGGCTCGCGGCCCTGCGCCTGGTGGGCTCCGACAGGCGCATGACCCGGCGGATCGCCGCCGGTGAGGCCCTGGCCGGCGCGGTCCTCGGACTGGTCTTCGGCGTCGGCTTCTTCCTGGTCGGGCGGCAACTCGCGGGGAACGCCGAGGTCTTCCGCATCAGCGTGTTCCCCAGCTTTCTCGACCCGTCCCCGCTGCTGGCCCTGCTGGTCGCGGTGGCGGTGCCGGCGGCCGCGGTGCTGGTGACGCTGTTCGCGCTGCGCGGGGTGGTCATCGAGCCGCTCGGCGTGGTGCGGTCGGGCCGGCCGGCCCGGCGCCGGCTGTGGTGGCGGCTGCTGCTGCCGCTGGCCGGACTGGCGATGCTCTACCCGATGATCGGCAACGGCCGCGACAACGGCGACTTCAACCAGTACCTGGTGACCGGCGGTGTCGTCCTGCTCCTGGTGGGGGTGACCGCGCTGCTGCCGTGGGTCGTGGAGAGTGTCGTCGCCCGGCTCGGCTCCGGTGGCGTGGCCTGGCAACTGGCCGTGCGCAGGCTCCAGCTGAGCAGTGGCACGGCCGCCCGCATGGTCAACGGCATCGCGGTGGCCGTCGCCGGGGCGATCGCGCTGCAGATGCTGTTCGCCGGCGTGGACGACGACTACACCAGGTCCACGGGGCAGGACGTGTCGCGGGTGCAGATGGAGGCGCAGCTGCCGAGCGGGACACCGATCGGCCCGGCGGCCGAGAAGTTCCGCGGCACCAAGGGCGTGGAGGCGGTCTACGCCTTCTCCGAGGGTTACCTGGGCGACCGCGCCCACGACCCGGAGCACGGCTCGACGATCACCGTGGGCGACTGCGCGTCGCTGCGGCAGGTCGCCAGGCTGCCCTCGTGCGCGGACGGCGACGTGTTCGCCGTGCACGGTGCCGAGTGGGACATGGGGGAGGACATGACGAAGCTGGCCGCGCCCGGCCGGAAGCTGTACGCGGACCCGTCCTACGAGGGCGGCCCCGAGCACCCCGAGACCGCCTGGACGGTGCCGCGGAACATCCGTGCGGCGAAGCCCGGACCGGAGCTGGTGGGGGGCATCGACACGGGCGGCTTCCTCCTCACGCCGAAGGCCGTGCCGGACGCGCTGAGGCCGGCGCTGGACGGTCACGCCTACCTCAAGGTCGACGCGTCGGTGCCGGACGTCCACGACCTGGTGCGGAACACCACGACGAGCATCGACCCGCTGGCGGACACCGTGACCTGGGCGGCGACCGAGCGCACCGACCGGTTCGACGCCATCCGCACCGGTCTGTTCGTCGGCGCCGCGTGCGTGTTGGCGCTGATCGGCGCCAGCCTGCTGGTCTCGCAGCTGGAGCAGCTGCGGGAGCGGAAGAAGCTGCTGTCGGCCCTGGTCGCCTTCGGCACCCGGCGCCGCACGCTCAGCCTCTCGGTGCTGTGGCAGACGGCGATCCCCATCGTGCTCGGCCTGCTGCTCGCCTGCGCGGTGGGCCTGACCCTGGGCACGGTGCTGCTGAAGATGACGGGCACCCCGGTCCGCGTCGACTGGACCGGGGTCCTGTCCATGACGGGCATCGGCGCGGCGGTCGTCCTGACGGTGACGCTGTGCAGCCTGCCGCCGCTGCTGCGGCTGATGCGGCCGGAGGGGCTGCGCACGGAGTAGTTCCTGGGCGGGCCGAGCGTCCGGGGCACTGAGCGACCGTCCGGCCGGACGGTCGCTCAGTCGTGCACGGTGCGGACCGGCAGGTCCTCCATCGCCTCCCGCAGCGCCGCCGCCAGCTCCTCGTACTCGGCGGAGCGGGCCGTGCCCGTGCGCATGGCGAGGGCGATCCGGCGGGTGGGGGCCGGGTCGGCGAACGAGCCGGTGAGGAGCTGGCTGGAGCGGGACGTCTCCACGCGGACCGCCGTACGCGGCAGCAGCGTCACGCCGAGACCGCCCGCCACCAGCTGCACCAGCGTCGACAGGCCCGCCGCCGTCGTGGTCGCCGGGACGTCCGCGCGGCCGGCCTCCCGGCAGATGTCGAGCGCCTGGTCGCGCAGGCAGTGCCCCTCGTCGAGCAGCAGCAGCTTCAGCTCGCGCAGCACGCCGCGCTCGATGCCCTCCCGGCCGCCGAGCCGGTGGTCGAGCGGGGTGACGAGCACGAAGTCCTCGTCGAAGAGCGGGAGTTCGGTGACGCCGGGGACACCGAGCGGCACCGCCAGCAACAGCAGGTCCAGGCGGCCGGTGGCGAGGCCGTCCAGCAGGCTCGCCGTCTGCTCCTCGTGCACCTGGAGATCGAGGTCGGGGTAGCGGTCGTGGACCAGCCGCAGGACCGTGGGGAGCAGATACGGCGCCACGGTCGGGATGACGCCGAGGCGCAGCACCCCCGTGAACGGCGCCCGTACCGCCTCCGCCTCCTCCAGCAGCGCCCCGACCTCGGCCAGCACCGCCTTCGTCCGCACCGCGAGCCGTTCCCCCGCCGGCGAGAGCAGCACCTTGCGCGTCGTACGCTCCAAGAGGGTGACACCGAGTGTCTCCTCCAGGGCCGAGACGGCGCCGGAGAGCGCCGGCTGGCTCATGCCGATCGCGGCGGCGGCATCGCGGAAGTGCAGATGCTCGGCGACCGCGGCGAAAGCCCGCAGCTGGGCGAGGCTGGGCTGCCTCTTCTTACTGGTCACTAATAGCCACCTCCGATCAACTCGACCGAGTGTAGCTATTTCACTAATCAATGCACTCTGTGCCAACATCACTCACGTCCAACCCATGGGAAACGCTCGCAAAGCGGGTGTTTCTTCGCTGCACTATTGGAGAGCGCGTGCTCACTGTCGGTGACAAGTTCCCCGAGTTCGATCTGACCGCCTGCGTCTCGCTGGAGAAGGGCAAGGAGTTCCAGCAGATCAACCACAAGACCTACGAGGGTCAGTGGAAGGTCGTCTTCGCGTGGCCCAAGGACTTCACCTTCGTGTGCCCGACCGAGATCGCCGCCTTCGGCAAGCTGAACGACGAGTTCGCCGACCGTGACGCCCAGGTCCTCGGCTTCTCCGGCGACTCCGAGTTCGTCCACCACGCCTGGCGCAAGGACCACCCGGACCTGACCGACCTGCCCTTCCCGATGATGGCGGACTCCAAGCACGAGCTGATGCGCGACCTCGGCATCGAGGGCGAGGACGGCTTCGCCAAGCGCGCCGTGTTCATCGTGGACCAGAACAACGAGATCCAGTTCACCATGGTGACCGCCGGCTCGGTCGGCCGTAACCCCAAGGAGGTCCTGCGGGTCCTCGACGCCCTGCAGACCGACGAGCTCTGCCCGTGCAACTGGAGCAAGGGCGACGAGACCCTGGACCCGGTCGCGCTGCTGGCCGGGGAGTGATCTGACATGTCCCTCGACTCCCTGAAGTCCGCCGTACCGGACTACGCCAAGGACCTGAAGCTCAACCTGGGTTCGGTCATCGGCAACTCCGACCTCCCGGCGCAGCAGCTGTGGGGCACCGTGCTGGCGACCGCCATCGCCTCGCGCTCCCCGATCGTGCTGCGCGAGCTGGAGCCGGAGGCGAAGGCGAACCTCACGCCGGAGGCGTACACGGCCGCCAAGTCGGCCGCCGCCATCATGGCGATGAACAACGTCTTCTACCGCACCCGGCACCTGCTGTCGGACCACGAGTACGGCAACCTGCGCGCCGGTCTGCGGATGAACGTCATCGGCAACCCGGGCGTCGACAAGGTCGACTTCGAGCTGTGGTCCTTCGCGGTGTCCGCGATCAACGGCTGCGGCATGTGCCTGGACTCGCACGAGCAGGTGCTGCGCAAGGCCGGGATCGACCGCGAGGTCGTCCAGGAGGCCTTCAAGATCGCCGCGGTGATCGAGGCCGTCGGCGCCACGCTGGACGCCGAGGCGGCTCTCGCCCAGTAGTCCCGCCGGACCCGGCACGGCAAGGGCCCCGCTCACCGTCCTGGTGAGCGGGGCCCTTCGCGTCGCTACGCGGGGGGCGTGTCGGGCGCCGGCTCGGCCTCGGCCGGTGCCGGACGCGTCTCCGTCGCCGGGGACGCGTCCGTCGACGTCGCGCCGCGGGGCCTCGGTGCCTGCCGTACGGCGGCCTCGCGGGAGTAGGCCCGCAGGTAGCCCACGACGGTGTTCGTCACCGCGACCAGCGGTACGGCGACCACCGCACCGCCGATGCCGGCCACCATGCCGCCGGCGGCCACCGACAGCACCACCGCCAGCGGGTGGACCCGCACCGCGCGCCCGAGGATGAACGGCTGCAGGATGTGGCCCTCGATCTGCTGCACCACCAGCACGACGACGAGCGTCATGACCGCGGCGAACATGCCCTGCGTCACCAGTGCCACGACGACCGCGAGGGCGCCCGACACGACAGCGCCGACGAGCGGGATGAAGGCGAACAGGAAGATGAACACGGCCAGCGGCACGGCCATCGGCACGTCGAGGAAGTAGATGCCGATCCCGATGAAGACGGCGTCGATCAGGGCCACCACCACCGTGCCCCGGACGTAGGCGGTCAGCGTCCGCCAGGCGCGCGGACCGGCACCGGCGACGCCCGGCCGGGCCGCGGCCGGCACCAGCTTCAGCGTCCACTGCCAGATGCGCTTGCCGTCGTAGAGCAGGAACAGCGTCGAGAAGGCGGCCAGCAGGATGCCGGTGAGCGCCTCGACGACGACGGTGACGCCCTCCAGTCCGGCGGAGGTTATCTGGTCGGTGTTGGCGCCGACCGCGTCGCGCAGGTTCTTGGCGATCTCGTTGATCTGCTTGTCGGTGACGTGGAAGGGGCTGTTCAGCAGCCAGTTCCGCAGCTCGTCGATGCCGTCCTGGACCTGGTCGGAGAGGTTGTCGATGTTCTCCATGACCTGCCAGGTGACGAACCAGCCGATCAGGCCCATCACCACGAACCCGAGGATGGCGGTCAGCGCCGTGGCCGGCCCACGGGGCACCCCGTGCCTTCGGAGCCACGCCACCGAGGGCTGGAGCAGGGCCGTGATCAGCAGCGCGGCCACGAACGCCAGCACCACCAGCTGCACGGCGCTGATCACCTTCATCAGCACCCAGAGGGTGCCCGCGAGGACCAGCAGCCGCCATCCGGCCTCCGCCGCGACCCGCATGCCCCACGGCACCGCCTGCGCGGGATCGGGCCGGTCCCGGACGACGGGGGTGTGGTCCACGAGCGTGTACCCGTGCCCTTCGGGCGCGTGGTCCGCGTCCGGCGGGGACACGTGGTCCGGGGCGTGCCCCGGCCCGGCGCCGTCCGCCTCGGGACCCTCGCCCGCCGCCTCGGCGCGACGCTGGTCCAACTGCCTGCTCATCCGGGTCAGTCCGGCGCCGAGCCGGCCGAGCCACCCTGGCACTCGCGACATGATCCGTCCTCTTCCCCCGTCCGTCCCCACCACTCCCCCCGGAGTCGTTCCGGTCCGACCGTACATGGCGGGAGCGCGAAAGCCCCTCACCGTAGGACGGTGAGGGGCTGCGCGAGGTTGAGCGGCGGGCCGTGCCGGGCCGGCTCAGTACCAGTGGTTGTTCTGCCAGAACGCCCAGGCGTCGCACGGGCTGCCGTAACGGCTGTCCATGTAGTTGAGGCCCCACTTGATCTGGGTGGCCGGGTTGGTCTGCCAGTCGGAACCGACCGACGACATCTTGGAACCGGGCAGGGCCTGGAAGAGACCGTAGGCACCGGAGGAGGCGTTGACGGCCTGGTAGTTCCAGCTGGACTCGTGGTCCACGATGTTGCTGAAGCACTGGAACTGGCCGCTGGGCACCATCTGGCGCGCCATCGCCTGGATCTGGCCGACGCTGTAGGAGCTCTGGACGGCGAAGGTCACGGACTCGCGCTCCGCGTCGCGGCTGGCGGCTTCCTCCGCCGCCCTGCGCTTCTCGGCGTCCTGGGCCGCCTTCTTCGCCTTCTCCTGCTTGGCGACGGCGGTCTGCGCGGCTGCCTTGCGGGCCGCCTCCTCGGCGTCCTTCTTGGCGCTCGCGTCCGCGGCGATGGCCTGTACGTCGGCCTGCTGCGTCAGGGACGCGGTCTGCACCTGCGCCTGCTCGCCCATGGGGATGTCCGCCAGCAGCGTCGTGCCTGCTGCCGTCGCCTCCGCGTCGTGGTTCTGCGCGGTGCTGCCCGAGGCAACGCCGACGACGCTTCCGACTGCGGTGACCGCCGTGGCCGAGGCCACTGCGAATCCCCGGACCGAGATCCGGCTCACACGGTTTCCTTCCAGCATCGCCCGCTTCGGTGACCCTCGCGGACGCAATCGTGCCCCTGGCACTGGCCTCCCCAACTACGGGTCACGGGAGGCTCGGGCCCGGTGGACAACTCCCTCGACGGGAGCGCCGCGTGGTGCTCGGGCGGCATACGACGCTGCTATGGAGTTGGAACTGGTGCTTCTGTGGTGCCGTACCGCTGGGGGTACAGGTGTGTCGTATGCGGGGCCTGACAGGAGTGAGACTCTGCCGTAACCCGCCGGGGTGAGGCAATTCTGTGTTGCGTGTGAAAGCTCACATCCCGTTTGGGCCTGGGGATTTCGAGAAACCTCCACGCGCGAAGACGCCGCCCGGCTAGGCTCTTGGCCTTTCCGGACGGCGTCGACCGTCGGGGCAACCGACCCGTGTCGGGTCGCAGTTCTCAGATGTGCCCGTCCTCCAGCATTTCGGTCACAAGCGCCGCGATCTGGGACCTCTCGGACCGCGTCAGCGTGACGTGGGCGAAGAGCGGATGGCCCTTCAGCTTCTCGACCACGGCGACCACTCCGTCGTACCGCCCCACCCGCAGGTTGTCCCGCTGCGCCACGTCGTGGGTCAGCACGACCCGCGAGTCGGCGCCGATCCGGGACAGCACGGTCAGCAGGACGTTCCGCTCCAGCGACTGGGCCTCGTCCACGATCACGAAGGCGTCGTGCAGCGAGCGGCCGCGGATGTGGGTGAGCGGCAGGACCTCCAGCATGCCGCGGGCGGTGACCTCCTCGATGACCTCACGGCTGGTGACCGCCGACAGCGTGTCGAAGACCGCCTGGGCCCAGGGGCTCATCTTCTCCGCCTCGGAGCCCGGCAGGTAGCCGAGTTCCTGCCCGCCGACCGCGTACAGCGGACGGAAGACCATCACCTTCTGGTGCTGCCGGCGCTCCAGCACGGCCTCCAGTCCGGCGCACAGCGCGAGCGCCGACTTGCCGGTGCCGGCCCGGCCGCCCATCGACACGATGCCGACGTCCGGGTCGAGCAGCAGGTCGAGCGCGATCCGCTGCTCGGCGCTGCGGCCCTTGATGCCGAACACCTCCCGGTCGCCGCGCACCAGCCGGACGCTGCCGTCGGGTGCGACCCGCCCGAGCGCCTTGCCGCGCTCCGACTGGATGGTCAGCCCCGTGTGCACGGGCAGCTCGGCGGCCTCGGGGACGTGGACCCGGCCCTCCTCGAAGAGCACGTCCACCTGTTCACCCGGCAGGGTGAGTTCGGACATGCCGGTCCAGCCGGACGCGTCCGTGATGGCGAGCTCCGCGCGGTACTCCTCGGCGAGCAGGCCGACCGAGGACGCCTTGATCCTGAGCGGGAGGTCCTTCGACACGACGGTGACGTCGAACCCCTCGGCCTGCAGGTTGCGGGCGACCGCGAGGATGCGGGAGTCGTTGTCCCCCAGGCGGTAGCCGGTGGGCAGCACGCTGGGGTCCGAGTGGTTGAGCTCGACACGCACGGTCCCGCCGAGGTCCCCGATCGGGATGGGGGCGTCGAGGCGACCGTGCCGCACCCGGAACTCGTCGAGCAGGCGCAGGGCCTGCCGGGCGAAGTAGCCGAGCTCGGGATGGTGCCTTTTGGCCTCCAGTTCCGTCACCACGACGATCGGGAGCACGACCTCGTGCTCGTCGAAGCGGCTCAGGGCGTTCGGATCGGCCAGCAGGACGCTGGTGTCGAGAACGTAGGTGCGCCGATCTGGCTTGTGGCGCTTTGTGCTGGTCACCACGGAAGGACGTACCCCCTCGGAAGAGGTCGGGGAGCGACGGAGTGGATGCTGGGCCGGGAGGGCGGGAACGAACCGGCCGGTCGAGGGCCGCCCTGCACTGGCGCGGGCCGCGAGCCGGCCCTCCGCCGCGTCTTCCGTGCCGTGACCGCACGGTGGGGCTGGTGCAAAGGGCCTCCCGGGCGGACGGGCTCCGTGCCGTCCGCTGAGATACGACACCCGTGGTTCGGGCGTCGACCTGCTTGGCTTATGCCCTCGAACGACCTCCGCCATGCAGCGACGCGGGACGACACACCGGTGAACTCCTCGTTACGGGCGTCCCACGAGGGCACCCGGGCGGGTCGGGGTGCGCACGAGCCGGGCGGGGGGCCTCGAACGGGGGGCCTGGAAGGGGCCTCACGAAAGGGCCTCGCGAAGGGGCCTCGCGGAGGGAAGAAAAAACGGGCCGGTCCGTGGGGGGGGAGACGGACCGGCCCGAGGGGGGTTTCCACCATAACCCTTCGTAAGTGATGCTGCGCGCATCGGCGTGCCACAACTACTCTCCGGAATCGCCCGGCGACGCCCGGGTGGCCCCGGAATTGCCCATTCCGCCCTGAATCATGGCCAAAATGCGGCGCTCACGGGGAATTCACAGGGAAGCGGGTGACAGGAGTGGCGATCCGGAGGGTCCGGCGCCCACCGGCCCCGGCACGGCGGGGCGACCTCGCATCCCTCCACCGGGTGACACCGCCGGTGAACGCCCGCTTGACCGGACACCGCGCAGCCCCCTCCACTGCGCGGTGCCGTACGCGCAGCTTTGCTCACGCGAATTACCTGCTTCGAATTTACGTGATCACGGCGGGCGGATTCGACCCTTGCGGGGCGCCGGTGGATAACGATGTGGAAACCCTGTGAGGATCACGGGGCGATTTCGCACACTCCCCCCGGAGCGCGAATATTTGCGAAGGCAGGCCGCTTACGCCCGGAATGTCCCGCCCGACCGGGCACGCGCCTCCGCCTTCGCGGCCGGCGCCCGGCCAGTTCCGGTCCTGACGCCGCCTCATCACGGCGCCCGCGAGAATCACCCGGGTGGCGGCGAGGGCTCGGCGGGCTCGAACGGCTGTTCCTGGCCATATCCGCCCGACCGGGCACATCGGCCGGGCACGCCCCGGCCTACGGGGCCGGCTTGCGGGCCTCGAAGAGCTGACGCGCGCTGTGGGCCACGAAGGGCCCCTCGGCCTCGATGCGGTCGTGCAGCTCGCGCAGGCGGGGCCGGTACTCGTCGACGGTGAACCCTGGGACCATCCACACGACCTTGCGCAGGAAGTGGACGACGGCGCCGATGTCGTGGAACTCCATCCGCAGCCGCTCCGCCCGCACGTCGACGATCTCCAGCCCGGCGGCCTCGGCGTCGGCACGCTCACGGTCGGGGTGGCGCTGGTTGCGGTTCTTCTCGGGCAGGGGGCCGAGGAAGAACTCGATGAGCTCGAAGACGCTGGCGGGGCCGACATGCTGGGCGAAGTACCTACCGCCGGGCAGCAGCACGCGGGCGATCTCGTCCCAGTGCGGCCGGACCGGATGCCGGCTGACGACGAGGTCGAAGGCCGCGTCCCCGAAGGGGAACGGGGCGTCGTCGGGCGAGGCGACCACGGGGACGCCGCGCGGGCGGAGCAGTTCGGTGGCCTTGGCGACGTTCGGCGCCCACCCCTCGGTGGCGACGACGAGCGGGGGCCGGTGCGGCGCGGCGACGCCGAGGGCGATGTCCAGGACCTCGCCGCCGCCGGTCTGCACGTCCAGCACGGCGGTCGCCGCGGCCAGCCGTCCGCCCATGGTGCGCGCGTATCCCCAGGAGGGCCGTTCCTCGGTGGCCCGCCCCTCGAACCAGGAGAAGTCCCACCCTTCGGTGGGGACGGCGGCGCCTTCGGCCACGAGGTCGTCGAAGGAGCGGGAGGAAGCGGGGGGCATGGTGCGGCCGATCCGATCTGTGTGTGCGTGGGGGGTGTTCATGGACGCGAGGTCCGTGGGGCGGCTGACGGCGGTCGAAGGCCGGGACGCCGGCCCACCAGGGGCCGGACCTGTTCGGCGGCGAACCGGACGAAGCCCTCGGCGTCGGGCTCGTCACCCGTCGGCTGGAGGACGACGGTGTCGGCGCCGGCCTCGGCCAGCCGCCGGACGGCCTTGGCGACGTCCTCGGCGTCCCCGGCGACACCCAGGTCCGGCACCGCCGCGAGGCCCTCGGCCCGCTGCTCGGCCCGCAGCCGTTCGGCGGCGCCGGGTCCGGTGGCCGCCAGGAGATAGACGACCACCTGGTGCGGGTCCGTCCGCCCGGCCGCCGACCGTCCCTCGTCGATGAGCCGACGGGCCCGCCGCACGGCGTCGGGCGAGTTGGCCGCGGTGAGGATCGTGCCGTCGGCGGCCTCCCCGGCGAGCCGCAGCGAGCGGGGACCGGTGACCCCGGCGAGCACTCCGGACCCTTCGGCGGGCGGCCAGTCGAGGGCGACGGCGTCGAGCCGGACGTACCGTCCCTCGGTCGTCACCCGCTCCCCGCGGAGCAGGGCCCGCAGGGCGAGCAGGTACTCCCGCAGGAGGGTGACGGGCGACTCGGCCCGCGCCCCGACCTGCCCCATCCAGTCCTGGACGCCGTGCCCGACGCCGAGGGTCGCACGGCCGGGGAACATCCGGTGCAGGGTGGCGGCCTCCATGGCGGTGACGGCCACGTTCCGCAAGGGCACGGGCAGCAGGCCGACGCCGACCCTGAGCCGCTCGGTCCAGGCGAGGGCGGCGGCGGCCGTCGAGATCCCTCCCTCGAGGAAGCAGTCCTCCCACAGCCACAGCTCGTCCAGCCCCGACTCCTCCGCGACCCGTGCCACGGCACGCAGCCGCTCGGGGGCGAGCTGGGGACGGAACACGACGCCGAGTGCGGTCATGGGCCCTTCCTACACTTGGCCCGGGGCGCGGGACAACGACATTTCACGGCCCGGCAGGGTGTCGGGGCTCGGCGCGGGAGGGAGTCGGCATGGGGTGGCGGAGCTGGCGGGACGGGCGGGGACGCCTGGTGGTGGAAGGCGGGCGCGGGGGGATCGCGGTGCCGCTGGAGATCTCGGCGTCCTACCGGGCGCGCACCCGGGGGCTGTTGGGCCGTGACGCGATCGACGGGGCGCTCCTGCTGTCGCCGGCCGGCAGCGTGCACACCTTCCGGATGCGTTTCCCGATCGACGTGGCCTACCTGGACCGCCGTCTCACGGTCATCACCGTACGCACGATGCGCCCGAACCGCCTGGGCCTGCCCCGGCTCCGCGCCCGCCACGTCCTGGAGGCGGAGGCGGGGGCCATGGCGGGGTGGGGGGTGCGGGCCGGGGTGCGGGTGGAGGTGGAGACGGAGGTGGAGGGAGGGTAGCGGCGGCCGTCGGCGCCTCTACGGCGACGCCGGGGCCGGGGGACTTCATGAGGTGCGGGGGAAGGAGACCTCGACCCGGCGGTTCTTCTTGCGGCCAGCCTCCGTCGAGTTGTCGGCAATGGGGTAGTCCTCGCCGTAGCCGCGGACCTCGTACGTGATGCCGGCGTCGTTCAGGGTCTGGGCAAGGAGTTCCTGCACGGCGTTGGCGCGCTGCTTGGACAGGACGTCGCCGTGGGCGGAGGAGCCCAGGTTGTCCGTGAAGCCGAAGACGCGGACCTTTCCGGCGCCCTGGTTCTTGATCTCCGTGGCGATCCCCGCGACCCGGGACTTCGCCTCGCCGCCGAGCTTGGCACTGTCCTTGCCGAACAGCACCTCGGCCTGGAGCGCGAAGGTCACGTTGGTGTTGGTGTCCTCACGGCGTTCGTCACCGCTCTGGTCTTCGACGACCGACTTGATGTCCAGCACCTTGGCCCGCGCGAGTGTGGCCCCGTCGGGGAGCTTGAGATCGGGGTCGTTCGGGTCGACGTCGACGGGGGCGGAGCTTTCCGGGACGGAAGGAGCGGGCGGGTCGTCATCGGCGTGCGCGACGGCGACGCCACAGAGGTTCGTGGCGAGCAGAAGGGTGACGGTGGTGAGGGCCAGCGTGAGGCGGGGGTAAGGGGTGGTCATGGTGGGCCTCACCCGGAGATCTCGATGCTGGCAGCCGAGAACATGGGCAGCTGGAACGAGACCTCGGTCGCGTCGGCGGGGGGTGCGGGGAACTGCATGAAGACAGGCACAGTCTCCCCGGACTTCAAAGCCGAAAAATTGGTTGTGGTCAGCGGTCGACCATCGGTGTCCCGCAACACGTAATAGCGCTTCTTCCCCTTGGAATCCACCAACGTTGCCCCGCCGAGTGACCTACCGTTGCGAATGATTTCGGTTTCGTTGCCGCTGAGCTGAGCCGGCACGGTGGTCGTCTTGCTGCCGTCATTCTTGAGATCACCGCTCACGGTGACGAAACCGCCGGAGTCACGCTGCGCAGCGGTGATTTTCAGCGACAGACCGGATGGCCCCTTCAGCTCGGCCAGAGCTTCATCCGACTGACCCTCCTGAGGACTCGGCTGTGACCCGTCGGTCTTGGACGAGGACTTCGAGGCATCAGGCTTGTTGTCATCGCTGTCGCCACCACAACCGGCCACGCCGAAGGTGAGCCCAAGCACAACGGCTACTGCAACCGCTCCCCTACCGACCTTGGGTGTGAACCGAATACTCATGACTCTGCTTCCTTCGTCCTCGTCGTTCGCATGTCAGTCGGCCAGGTGGACGTCGAACAGATCCTCAGGCTTGGGTAGCTCCAAGGGGTCGTCGGGGTCCAGAACCCAGTCCTCGCCTTGGCAGGTGAGCTCGGGCAAGGCGTCTTCACCCGTGTCCTCACCTGGCAGGTCAAACAGGCAACGAGGCTCGATGACGGCAGTGGCGGACTCCGTGGCTCGCTGATTTTCCGTGCCCGGCACGATGGTGTCACCGACAGCCTCGTTCGTCTCGGCCACGACTCTGTAGGACAAGAGTCCTACCAGGCTGCAGTCCACGCTTGCATCGTTGTGTGCCGCTAGTTGGTGGGCACGCCAGCACCCGCTGCCCACCGCGGCGTTGCCATCGAAGATCGCTTGCCACACATCCGGATCCTTGATGTTCTGCAGCCACTGGTCCGCGAGGGCGTCTCGGGTTTCCAACGCCGCTGCGAGAGCCGCGGCGTCTGCTGCTGTCTGGGCCTCACTGCGAGTCGCTGCGGCCTGGCCTACCGCGAGGTACGCGAACGCGAGAAAGAGCAGGCCCCCCACTACCGTGAGGTAGATGGGGAAAGCCTGCCCCGCGTCGCCGCGAAAGCGGCCGGGCTTCAGCCACCGGTGACTTCGGTGATCTTGTCTGTGATCGCGTTGTAAATCGACTGCCCGATGTCCGTGCCCGTGATCGCCAGCACGATTGCCACCACCACCGCGATGATGCCCAGGTACTCCACCGCCGTCTGCCCCTTGTCGCCGCGCGCGGCGCGGGTCTTCAGGTGGGTGACGGTGGTGTGCAGCCAGTTGCTCATGGTGTTGCCCTCCAGGGTGGCCGGTGCCGCGCTCGTCGTCGGGAACGTACGGCGGGACCGGCCGGACGGCCCAGGGCCCCCGGACCCAATCGCGGGCCCAACTGCGTACCGACGGTCGGCTCATCGCGCTCACCCCAGGCCCAGCCACTTGGCGGTGGCCTCGGAACGGTTCGTGCTGTGGAGCTTGGCGAAGATGCGGTTGATGTGGTTCTTGACCGTCTTCTCGCTGATGAAGCACGTGGCGGCGATCTGCTGGTTGTTCATGCCGGAAGCGATGAGGTCCATGATCTCCACCTCCCTCGTGCTCAGTTGGAACCGCGACCTGTCAGGAGTATCGGAGGACGACTGTCTCACAGACGGTTGCAGTTGCGAAAGAGCGTGTGCGGATGTGGGTCTATCAGGCTTTGTCGAGGCGACGTTGAGTCTCACCGAGTCGTGTGCATTCGCACTCACACTCGGCCGCTCCTGCCCCCGTCCCCGCAGCTCCGCCAGCAGTGCGTCCGCCGCCGTCGGGGTGAAGTGGGCCCTGCCCTGCCGCACGTCGCGGACCGCCGTCACCAGCTGGTCCGCGGTGAACTCGCCGTGGACCAGGTAGCCGCCCGCCCCGCGTCGCAGGGCTTCCCGGACGATCTCCGACTCCCCGCTGTACGTCAGCATCATCACCGGGGCGATGCCCACCAGGTACGGGAGGGCGGAAAGGCCGTCCACGCCGGGCATGCGGACGTCGAGGAGGACCACGTCGGGGCGGTGCCGCTGCGCGGCCTCGCAGGCCTGGCGGCCGTCGGCGGCCTCGGCCACGACCGTGATGTCCGGGCGGCCGGAGAGCAGCGCGGTGAGACCGGCGCGGACGACCGGGTTGTCGTCTGCCACGACGACCCGTAGGGCGGCGGCCGGCTCGGGCGGCGGGAAGGGGTGGAGTCGGTGGCCGTTCCGGTTCGTCTCGTCGTCCGGCATCGGGTGTGCTCCTCTCCTGTCAAGGGTGGTCGTCGGGTACGCCGTGTTCATGCGGGCGGGCTCGTGCTCGTGCCGGGGGCGGGCGTCAGGGCGGACAGGGGCAGGTCCACGCGGACCTCCGTCCCCCGTGCGTGGCCGCCCCGCCCGATGCGGATGCGGGCGCCCACCGAGGCGGCTCGCTCGACCATGCCGACCAGGCCGAAGTGGCCGGCAGCGCGCAGGCGTTCGAGGTCGGTGTCCGGGGGGAGACCGGTGCCGTCGTCGTGCACGCTGATACGCAGGAGGTCGCCCCGCACGGCCGTGCGGACCTGGACGTGGGCCGGTGCCGCGTGGCGGTGGGCGTTCTCCAGGGCCTCGGAGACGATGGTGAGGAGCTGGCGCGCCACCGCCGGCGGCACCGGAGGCACCGGTGCCGCCGGGGCGGGATGCCGGCAGGTGGCGGGGACGCCGGTGCGGGCGGTGAAGTCCCGCACTCTCTCGCCCAGTTCCGCCGTGATGTCCGTGCCCTGCGCGGGGTCCGTCTCGCGGCGCAGGTCGGTCAGGAGTTCGCGGGACTCGGCGGCGGCTCTGCGGGCCGAGCGGGCCACCAGCTCGGCCTGGCGCCTGGCCAGCGCCGGGTCCATGCGGTCGCTGCCCGCCGTGGCGGCCAGGCCGTCGGCCGCCAGGGCCACGCCGTGCAGGGTCTTGGCGACGGAGTCGTGCAGTTCGCGCGCGAGGCGGGCGCGTTCGGCGCTCACCGCCTCCGCCACCGCCAGACGGGCCCGGACCGCCGTGAGGGCCTCGGTGGCGGAGCCGAAGCGCAGCAGCAGCCCGCGCAGGCTGGACCCGGCCGCCCCGGCGATGACGCACAGGCCCGGCAGGAGCGACGCCTCCGCCACGCCCGGGTGCGGGTCCAGCGTCGCGTGGACCAGCAGCAGGATCAGCGACTGGAGCGAGGCGAAGACGGCCGCGCCGCGCCAGCCGTAGACGAGTCCGGCGAGGAGCGGGGTGCAGACGCTGACGTAGGCGAGGGTCGTGTCGGGGCCCGCCGAGATCAGGAGCAGGGAACCGAACAGCGTGTCCGCCGCCAGGAGCGTGGGATGGCGCAGGAGGAGGGGGCCGAAGCGTTCCCAGTCGCGGACGAGGACGTACGACACCATGAAGGTGACGACCACGGCGGCGCCGACCAGGCGGGCGCCCAGGCCCGGGCTGGCGTTGAGGAGGGCGGCGGGGGCGGCCAGCGCGATCATGGCCAGGCGGAAGCCGAAGACCTGGCGGCACAGGGCCTGGAGGGCGTTCACCTGGAGGGTGAGCGCGGGGGCCGCCGGCGTCTCGTCGGGGCCGGGCGCGGGGGGGCGCCCCTGCGTGGCGTCCGGGGAATCCGGACGTACGCCGATGCCATCCGTCGGCCGTCGCGGCGCGGGTGACGTCCCGGACGGTGAGCCCGCCGGCCGCTCCAGGGCGGGCGACGTTCCGGACGGTGAGCCCGCCGGCCGCTCCGGGGCGGGCGTCGGCCCGGGCGGTGTGCCCGTCGTTCCCCGGATCGGCGGCGGTCCCGTCGGCGACTCCTGTGGGTCCCAGTCCGGCGGCAGTACGGGCGCCGCCGGGGCGTCCGGTGCCGCCTCGCGGGCGGGGCGGGCCGGTGGGGCCGCGTCCGCGGGCGGGGCGGTGATCGGCGGAGCAGGCCGCTGCGGGCGGTGGCGGTGCCGCGTGCGGGTGGGTCCGTCGTCCGGCTGCCGTGCCGTCAGGTCCCTCGCCGGTGGGTTGGTCGTGGCCATGCCGTCCGTCCTCCCCTACTCGCCCGTGATCGTGCCGAAGTCCGTCCCCGAGCCGAGGATCAGCCCGGCGCCGAGCAGGATCATCGTGGCCGGGACCATGAACGTGGTGATCATCATCGTGGCCTTGGGGACGGCACGGGCGGCCTTGCGGCGGGCGTTCTGGGCGTCCGTGCGGCGCATGTCCTTGGCCAGGGACACCAGGGTGTCCACGATCGGGGCGCCCAGTTCCTCGCCCTGCTGGAGTGCCGTCACGAACATCGCCACCTGTTCGGAGTCGTTGCGCCGGCGCAGCTCCGCGAAGGCCTGGCGGCGGCTCATCCCGAGGTCCATCTGACGCAGGGTGATGCGCAGTTCGTCGGCCCAGGGACCCTCGTAGCGCATCGCGACGCGGTCGAGGGCCTGGCGGAAGCCGAGGCCGGCGCTGACCACGACCGCCAGGACGTCCAGGAAGTCGGGGAGCGTGCGCTCGATGACGTCCTTGCGGATGCGGATCGCCGACCAGATGCCCACCTCCGTCCAGAACGCGCCGAAGGCCAGCAGGAGGATCGCCACCAGGTACTGGCCGCGCAGCAGGAAGACCAGGAAGCCGACGGCGCCCAGGAAGCCGTAGACGGCGCGGCGGGCGGCGTAGCGGTCGATGGTGAGCCCGCCGGGGTTGCCCGCCAGGTCGATGCGACGGCGGTACCGGGCGACCAGGGCGGGGCCCATGAGGCGCAGCACGGCGGGGGCGTAGCGCATGCCCAGGCGGTCGATCAGGGAGTCGACGGCGCCGGTGCGGGTGGAGCCGACCTCCAGCGCGAGGGCGAGGTCGCCGGGGAGCTTGGCGTCGGCCCGGTACATGCGGATGCCGGCGAACGCGCCCCAGACGCTCAGGCCCATGCCCAGTGCGAGCAGCAGTCCCATGGCTCCTCCCTCCTCAGACGTCGATGCGGGACAGGCGGCGGATGAGGACGAAGCCGACGGCGTAGAGACCGAAGGCGGTGATCACCGCGATCTGGCCGGCCGGGGAGCCCGTCATGCGCTCCAGTGCGCCGTCCTTCACCCCGTTCATCAGGAACAACGAGCCGACGCCGAGGACCGGCACGGCGTACGAGGTCATGCTGACCTGGGACAGCTGGGTGCGGACCTCGCGCCGGGTCTCCTTGCGTTCCTCCAGCGTCTCGGTGAGGTTGCGCAGCGCGCTGACCACCTGGCCGCCGGCCCGGTTGGACAGGACGAGCGTGGTGACCAGGACGACGAGCTCGCGGGAGGGGAGGCGTTCGGCGAGTTCGCCGAGGGCGTCGTCCATCGAGGAGCCGATGGCCAGTTGGTCGGCCACCTTGGCGAGTTCCTCGCCGGCCGGGGCCTCCAGCTCCTCCGCGGCCATGCCGATGGCGGTGCGCAGGGCGAGGCCGGCCTGGGTGGCGTTGGCGAGGATGCGGGCGAGCTCGGGGAGCTGGTTGATGAACTTCTCGATGCGTTTCTGGCGTTGCCAGGTGAGGAACTGCATCGCCGCCCAGATGCCCAGCAGACCGGCGAGCGGGCCGAAGAACGGTGCCAGGGCGGCCTGGCCGATGAGCCACAGGCCCGCGACGGTGGCGAGCATGTAGGCGAAGAACTCGCCGGGGGTGAGGTCCAGGCCGGTGGCGGCCAGACGCAGTTCGAGCTTCCGGCCGAGCCTCGTGCGGCGCAGGCGGCGGTCCAGGGTGCGGAAGCGGCGCCTGCGGCCGCCGGAGACGATCTGCCCGGTGGCGGAGAGACGGTCGACCAGGGCTTCGCGCTGAGCCCTTCCCGCGGCGTAGGAGTGCAGCCCCATGACCGCCAGGACGCAGGTCAGCAGGGTGATGCCGGTGGTGAGCGTGACGAGCGTGTGCAGTTCCATCGGGCGGTCCTACCTGGCTTCTCGGGTGGCGAGCTGTTCTGCGGAGTGGGCCACGCCGAAGGCCTGCGGGATGGGCTGGCTCGCCATGTACAGGCGCTCGGCGGTGCGGCGCGGCAGCGGGTGGTACTCGAAGGCGCCGTAGATGCGGCCGTCGGCGGTCATCGGCCGGGCGTTGAAGCGGGCGACCGTGGCCAGGCGGTAGGGCTCGCCGCCGTGGCTGGCCAGCAGGGCGATCTCGGTGATGCGGCGGGCTCCGTCGGCGAAGCGGGTGAGCTGGACGATGACGTCGACGGAGCTGTTGATCTGGTCGTGCAGCGCCACGAAGGGGATCTCGACGTCCGACATGGAGGCGAGCGTCTGGAGCCGCATCAGGGCGTCCTCGGCGCTGTTGGCGTGGACGGTGGCGAGGGAGCCGTCGTGGCCGGTGGACATGGCCTGGAGCATGTCCAGGGACTCGCCGCCGCGGACCTCACCGACGACGATGCGGTCGGGCCGCATGCGCAGTGAGTTGCGGACGAGGTCGCGGATGGTGACGCGGCCCTTGCCCTCGACGTTGGGCGGGCGCGACTCCAGGCGGATCACGTGGGCCTGCTGGAGCTGGAGTTCGGCCGAGTCCTCGATGGTGATGATGCGCTCGGTCTCCGGGATCAGGCCGGACAGGGCGTTGAGGAGGGTCGTCTTGCCGGTGCCGGTGGCGCCCGAGACGATGATGTTGAAGCGGGCCTGCACCAGTCCGGCCAGCAGGTACAGCATGTGCTCGTCGAGCGAGCCGAGGCCGATCAGCTCCTGGAGGGTGAAGGAGCGCGGGAAGCGGCGGATGGTCAGCGTGGCGCCGGTCAGGGACAGCGGCGGGATGATGACGTTGACGCGCTCGCCGGAGGGGAGGCGGGCGTCGACCATCGGGTTCGACTCGTCCACGCGGCGGTTGACGGTGGAGACGATCCGCTCGATGGTCTGCATGAGCTGGTCGTTGGAGGCGAAGCGGAGCGGGAGCTGTTCGACGCGGCCGCCGCGCTCGACGAAGATCGCGTCCGGTCCGTTGACCATGATCTCCGTGATCGAGGCGTCCTCCAGCAGGGGTTCGAGGATGCCGAGGCCGAGGGCCTCGTCCACGACCCGGCGGATGAGCTGGGAGCGCTCGACGGTGGACAGGACCGGGCCCTCGCGGCTGATGATGTGCCCGAGGACGCGCTCCAGCCGGGCGCGGCGCTCGGCCATGGCGAGCGAGCTCATCTCCGCGAGGTCGATCTCCTCCAGGAGCTTGGCCCGGTAGGAGGCGACGAGGTGTCCGTCCTCGCCCCGGCTGCCGTGCTCCTCGGGCGAGTGGATGCGTGCGCGCAGGCTCATGCGTCCGGTGCTCCTTGCTCCTCGTTCACGCGGTCGCCGGTCGTGCGGTCACGGGGCGGGCGGGCGCTGATCACGCGGTCACGCGTCGCGCGGTCACAGGGCGGGCCGTCGCTGACCACGCGGTCACGCGTCGCGCGGTGACGGGGCGGGCGGTCGCTCACCACGCGGTCACGCGTCGGGCGGTCGCAGGGCGGGCCGTCGCTGATCACGCGGTCACGCGTCGCGCGGTCACGGGGCGGGCCGTCGCTGATCACTCGGTCACGCGTCGCGCGGTCACAGGGCGGACGGTCGCTCACCACGTAGTCACGGGTCATGCGGTCACGGGTCATGCCGTCACTCGTCCGTTCCGTGGTCGAGCGGCATGGTCGCCGTCCTGGTGGCGTCCCCGAAGTCCCAGCCGGGCACGATGGAGGGGATGTCGACGGAGGCGGTGACCGTCACCTCGTCGCCGCCGTACGAGGGCGGGCAGTCGGTGCCGTCGGCCAGCCAGTCGCTGACCGCCGTGGTGCAGGCCTCCTGGGCGCTCTCCTGGAGCGAGGCCCCCCGGGCGCCGGCACGGGCCGCCGTGCCGGCCTGCTGGGCGGTGTAGGCGATGAGCCCGAGCTGTACGGCGGCCATGGCGACGATGACCAGGATCGGCAGGAAGCCGAGGTACTCGATGGCGACCTGGCCCCGGTCGCGGGCCCGTCCGTCGCGGTGGTGGGAGTACGGCATCTCAGTCGTCGTCCTCCTCTTCCTCCACGGCCCCCGCGTGCCCGTGCACGGTGAAGGGGAAGCCGACGGTGCCCGGGAAGAGGATGGGGACTTCGAGCCGCACGTCGGCCGTCACGTACCCGTTCGCGGTGCCGCAGTCCACACCCACGCCCCCCTCCCAGGCGCCCGGGAGCTTGTCCCGGCCGGCGTCCTGGCAGGCTCCCTGCCGCGCCCCCGGGCCGGCCGCCGTCGCCGCCCGTACCGCCTCGTCGGCGGCATTGCCCGCGAGGGTGAACGTGTATCCCACGAGCACGAGCTGCCACAGCACCACCAGCGTGACGACGATCGTCGGCGTCATGCCGAGGAACTCGATGGTGACCTGCCCGCGGTCGCCGAACCCGTCCCCGCCCCCCGCCCGCCGGCGGAGGGAGCCGTACGTCCTCATCCCCCACCGTCCTTCCGGCGCCGGAAGCTCACCGATCCGCGGTCGCTGCGGAACCGGCCGCTCCTGCGGTCGCCCCCGGCGGCCTTGGCCAGCCCCAGCTCGCCGGCGAGGCTCCACAGGGCCTGCTTCACGGTGCTCCGGCCGTCGAGTTCGTGGATGCGCCCGGAGTCGACGGCCCCCTGGAGTTCCTTGAAGCCCGCGGGGACGGTGGTGGCGGCGACCGCCGTGCCGGTGATCTTGCGGACCAGCGGCGGCTGGATCTCCGTGCTCCGCGTGTGCCGGTTGACGACCACGGTCGTCTCCTCGGCCTTGCGGATCTGCAGCCGGTCCCACATCCGCACCACCCGCTTGGCGCCCCGCACGGCGATGACGTCCGGGGTGGTGACCAGCAGCGCCTTGTCGGCCATCTCCACGGCGGCGGCGCCGGCCCCGCCGAGCTGGGCTCCGCAGTCGATGACGACGACCTCGTAGCGGGAGCGCAGGGCGCTCACGACCTGGCGTGCGGCGCGGTCGGTGACCTCCTCGCCGCGTTCGCCCTCGCCGGGGGCGAGCAGCAGGGCGAGGCCGGTGTCGTGGCGGAAGACGGCGTCGGCCAAGACGCGCGGCGAGATGTCGTTGATGGCGGCCAGGTCGACCACGGACCGGCGGAACTGGACGTCCAGGTAGGAGGCGATGTCACCGGCCTGGAGGTCCATGTCGACCAGGGCGGTGGCGCGGCCCGACGCCTGGGCGGCGAGTGCCAGCTGGATGGCGGTCAGGGTGGCACCCACCCCACCCTTGGCGCCGCTGACCGTGACGACGGTGCCGCCGACGCCGGTGAACACGTCGCCGCCGCTGCCGAGGTGCCGGCGCACGCCCACGGACCACTGGGCCACCGCCTGGACCCGGCTGGCGAGTTCCTCGTAGCTGAGCGGCAGGGCGACCAGGCCGCGGGCGCCGTAGTCCATGGCGGCCTGGAAGAGGCCGGGGCTCGCGTCGGAGGTGACGAGGATGACGCCGACGGCCGGGAAGCGCAGGGCGACCTCGCGGATCAGCTCCAGCGCCGGGACCGGGCCGATCCGCTCGTGCACGACGACGACCTCGGGCAGTTCGTCGACCGACTCGGCGGCCAGCCGGGCGAGGGTGTCGACGAGCTGGGTGGAGTCGGTCACCGGGGCGACCGGTTCGGCGTCCGGGAGCTGGCTGAGCAGGGTCGTGATGGACCGTACGGCGTCCGCGTCGCCGACTGCCGGGAGGATCCTCGTGGGCATGCGGGCCTCTCACTTGTCCTTCGCGAGTTCGTACGTACGGTCCTTGTCCGGGACCGTGGTGCCGCTGCCCGGCGCCACGAGCGCGAGCCGGACCCGCTGGGCGAACGACTCGGCGTAGGTGATGCGCTGGGCGTCGAGGGTGGACAGGGCGAAGGTGATGGGGACCGCGTCGGTGGCCCGGCGGTCGTCGCTCTTGTCGCCGGGCTGCAGCGAGGTGAGTTCGCCGACGTCGATGACCTTGGCGTTCGTCACGATGATCTTGGACTGGTCGGGGGCGCCCTCGCGCTCCCCCTCGAACGTGGCGTAGACGTTCACGGTGGCGCCCGGCGTGATCTTGCCGGCGACGCCGGTCGCCGCGTCGATCATGATGGCGACCTCCTGCTGCCCCGGCTGGAGGGCGGGCTGGTCGACGATCATGTCGCTCTGCAGCAGCGATCCCTCCTTCAGCGTCGTCACGGCGATCTTGCCGCGGATCCCGGAGAGGTCCCTGACCGCGTTGTCCGACAGCCAGCGCTCGGGCATCTCGACCTTCTCGAACTGGTCCGCGCTGAGCGGCGTGTAGGGCGCCACGGTCGTCTTGACCTGGTACGCGGTGACCTCGGGGCCGACCTTGGACTTCGCGTCGTCGATGACGGACAGCACGCCGGCGAAGGCGCCGAGGGCGCAGAGGACCGACAGGATCAGCAGGATGATGCCGCGGCGCTGACGGGAGTTCATGGGCCGTGCAACCTCATTGGGGGAATCGGTCGAGCCGGATCGGAGGGGGGCGGGAGGTGCGTAGGGTCGGGCCTAGCCGGTGAGCGCGCGTCTGCCCCGCTGGAGCTCGCGGCGGGACGGGGCGCCGGGCGCGGGGTGGCCGTCGTCGACGGGGGGTGTCGCGGAGCAGAAGACGCAGCGGTCGCCGATGACGTCGATGCCGCACCAGTGGCAGGTGCTCTGCCGTACGGAGGTGACGAGCTGGTAGAGGACCGACAGGTCGGGCAGGTACGCGCAGAACTCGGTGAGCCTTCCGGTCCCCCACCAGCCGGGGGACTCCGCCGGGAGCGGGGTCTCGTGCAGCCCCTGGACCTTCCAGGAGGGGGCCAGGGTGCCGGTGACCCAGTCGGACGCGAGCTGTCCCTTGGCGTGCAGCATCCACGTCCCGAACTCGGGCCCCGCGAGGGCCGCGTCGGGGCCGATCCGCACCAGCTGCGGCTCGGGGTGCGCGACGACACCGAACTGGCTCCCCGGCACCCAGGACTTGGCGTGCGACTTCAGACTCACGGGGACGTGGTCGAGCCGGGCGACGGAGCCGAGCAGTGCGCCGGAGTGGATGTAGTGGGTGAGCAGCCGTCCGGCCGAGGCGAGGACGCCGGGGCTGAGGTCGCAGGAGGCGAGCTGCCGTAACTGGCGGGCCAGTACAGCCAGTCCCAGCGGCGGCAGATCCGGCCGGAACAGGGCGATCCGGTCGGTCTCCAGCAGGGACCGGACGGTGTGCAGCCGTCGCTCCACGCCCGGGGAGACGCCCTGCGAAGACACCACGATCACGTGCCCGTACTGCTCGACCAGCGCCTGCATCTCGCCCAGCACCTGCTCCAGGGGGCGCTGGTCGACGTCCTGGAGCACGACCGCGGGCACGGTCCGTTCGTCCTGCGGCGGCAGCGCCATGTCGGCACCGGTCACGGCGATGGCAGTTGGCACGCGCGCTCCCCGTCTCCCCATGCCCCTGGGCCGGCCGGCATCACTCCGGCCCACCCGGACGACTTCACTGCGTGACTACGTGAGCACTGTAACCACGCGTCTGTGACCGGAGAACACCGTTTCTGTACCTCAAGAGGAACTTACGGGGCACAAGAGGCGGCAAACCGGGGCAGGACGAGCAATCCGCCGCCCGCGGGGTCGGTGCGGAGTCGCTCCGGGCGAGGAGGGCGGCGGCGCGGGAGGCCGCGAGGGGCCCGGTTCCCGCACCCGGACGCAGGCCCCCCTCGCCCGGCATCGCACTGCTCGGGACATCTCACGTGTTCGCGGCGCAGGGCGTCGGGCACCGGCGTGCAGTTGGTCCGTACCTACCCCTTGACACCTTCAATTGGTCTGGACCACCTTGTACGTCAACGCGGTGGCCACCGTCGGCAGTTCGTGAGTTCCTCCCCCTTCCTCCCCACTTCCCCACCGGAGGCCCCAGTGGAGCCCGTACACAGACGGCGCGGACAACGACGGATGCGGGTCGGGTCCGCGGCCGGTGCCGTGGCCGCCGCTCTGGCGCTCACCGTCAGCGCCGTCGGCCAGGCGTCCGCCGCGGACGTCAACAACGCGAAGAACGCCGGTTTCGAGGCCGGCCTGAGCAACTGGACCTGCTCCGCGAACAGCGGCACGACCGTCGCCTCCCCCGCGCACGCCGGCACCGCCGCCCTCAGGGCGACGCCCGGCGGGCAGGACAACGCCCGGTGCGCGCAGACGGTCAAGGTGCAGCCCAACTCCACGTACACGCTGAGCGCGTGGGTCCAGGGCGGGTACTCCTATCTGGGCGTGACCGGTACCGGGACGACCGACGTGTCGACCTGGACGCCCGACTCGGCCTCCTGGAAGCAGCTGTCGACGAGCTTCCGGACCGGGGCCTCGACCACCTCCGTGTCCGTGTACACGCACGGTTGGTACGGGCAGGCGGCGTACTACGTCGACGACGTGTCCGTGTACGGACCAGACGGGGGCGGCGGAGGCGGCCAGGAGCCGGAACCGACCGTTCCGGGCGCCCCGGCCGGGCTCAGCGTCACCGGGACGACCTCCTCCTCCGCCTCCCTGGCCTGGAACGCGGTCTCCGGCGCCACCGGCTACAGCGTCTACCGCGACGGTGCGAAGGTGACGGCCGTGACCGGCACCTCGGCGACCGTCACCGGCCTCGCGGCCTCGACGTCGTACTCCTTCCAGGTCACGGCCACCAACGCGGCCGGTGAGTCCGCCAGGTCCGCGGCCGTGACCGCCCGTACGGCCGAGTCGGGCGGCGGTGGCGGTGGCGGTGGCGTGGCCAAGCACGCCGTCACCGGGTACTGGCAGAACTTCAACAACGGCGCCGCCGTCCAGAAGATCTCCGACGTCTCCGCGCAGTACGACATCATCGCCGTGTCCTTCGCGGACGCGACGACGACGCCGGGCGCCGTGACCTTCAACCTCGACACCGCCGGGCTCAACGGCTACACCGTCGACCAGTTCAAGGCCGACATCCGCGCCAAGCAGGCGGCCGGCAAGAAGGTCATCATCTCCATCGGCGGCGAGAAGGGCACCGTCTCGGTGAACGACTCCGCCTCCGCGAACAACTTCGCGAACTCCGTCCACTCCCTCATGCAGACGTACGGCTTCGACGGCGTCGACATCGACCTGGAGAACGGGCTCAACCCGACGTACATGACGCAGGCCCTGCGCGCCCTGTCGGCGAAGGCCGGTCCGGGCATGGTGCTGACCATGGCACCGCAGACCATCGACATGCAGTCGACGTCCGGCGGGTACTTCAAGACCGCGCTGAACGTGAAGGACATCCTCACCGTCGTCAACATGCAGTACTACAACAGCGGTTCCATGCTGGGCTGCGACGGCAAGGTGTACTCCCAGGGCACCGTCGACTTCCTCACCGCCCTGGCCTGCATCCAGCTGGAGGGCGGACTCGACCCGTCCCAGGTCGGCCTGGGCCTGCCCGCCTCCACCCGCGCCGCCGGCGGCGGCTACGTGTCGCCGAGCGTCGTGAACAACGCCCTCGACTGCCTGACCAAGGGCACGAACTGCGGCACCTTCAAGCCGTCGAGGACATACCCGTCCCTGCGGGGCGCCATGACCTGGTCGACGAACTGGGACGCGACGGCCGGGAACGCCTGGTCCAACGCGGTGGGCGCCCACGTGCACGCCCTGCCGTGACCGTCCGTCCGGCTCCGTCCGCCCCTGCCCACGGTGACGTGGGCGGGGGCGGTGCCGTTTCCGCCGTCGGGGGCGCCCGGGGCGCGGACCCGAAACCGTGTGAAACATTTCCCCGGCCCCACCGCATCAATGAGGTGAAGGCGGTACCGGGCGAGCGCAGGGGGACGCGTCGTATGTGGCAGGGGCGGGCGGACGACTACGCCGAGTTCGCGGGGGCGCGGGCCGGGCATCTGTACCGGTCCGCGTGTCTGCTCACCGCTGGGGACACGCATCTGGCCGAGGATCTCGTGCAGGACACCCTCGGGCGGCTGTACGTCCGCTGGGGACGCGTGTCCCGGGCCGAGAACCCCGCCGCGTACGCGCAGACCGTGCTCACCCGGGCGTTCCTCGCCCACCAGCGGCGGCGCAGCAGCGGCGAGCGGGCGACGGACGTGTTCCCCGATCTGCCGGGCGCCGGGGACGGGGACGCGCCGCTGCGGCTGACGCTGCTGGCCGCGCTCGCCCGGCTGCCCGCCAAGGACCGGGCCGTCATCGTCCTGCGGTACTGGGAGGACCGGTCCGTCGAACAGACCGCCGACGTGCTCAACGTCAGCTCGGCGGCCGTGCGGACGCGGTGCTCGCGGGCGCTCGGCCGGCTGCGGGAGCTGCTGGGCGAGGATCTCGCGGAGTACGCCAGACCCTGACACGGCCCCCGTCCGCCTCACGTCTCTCATCTCACCTTGCCGAAAGGGTGGTTCGTCATGCCCGAAAGCCAGCACCCGAGTCCCTTCGAGGACCGTCTCACCGCCGCTCTGCGCGATGCCGGCGACAGCTTCGACGCCGACCGGGCCGCGCTGGCCGCCGGTGGGCGGACCCGTGGCCGCCGGGCCCGGCTGCGGCGACGGGCCGGTGTGTTCGGCGGGGCGGCCGGGATCGCCCTGGTCGGGGTCGGCGGCGCGCTGCTGCTGCCCGGCGGCGGCCACTCGGCCGCGCCGCAGCAGGCGTCGGCCGCGGCCCCGCCGAGCGCCACCGCCGCGAGCCCCGCGCCCGCCGCCTCCTTCTCCGGCGACGACCTCCTCCAGGCCCTCGAGGAGCTGCTGCCCGAGGGCGAGGTCAGCGAGGAGCAGGCCCAGGGCACCGTCCCGGGGCTGCCCCCGTACGCCCACGTCGTGTTCGACGACGGCAAGGGCCCGGCGGCCATCGGCATCAGCCTCGACCGGGTGGAGCCGGGCAGCCGGGACGTCCGTGACCGGACGACCTGCCCGGACAAGGCGATGGTCCCCTACGACGACTGCACCACCAGCAGGCTGGCCGACGGCTCGGTGCTCATGATCTACCAGGGCTACGAGTATCCCGACCGGCGCGTGGACACCAAGTGGTGGTCGGCGGAGCTGGTCACGGCCCGGGGACAGCACGTGTCGTTGAGCGAGTGGAACGCGCCGGCGGAGAAGGACGCCGCGATCACCCGGCCGCAGCCGCCGCTGTCGCCCGCCGAGTTGCGCAAGGTCGTCACCGCCGACGTGTGGCGCCGGGTCGTGGACGCGATCCCCGAGGACCCCAAGGCGGCCGCCCGGGAGAAGGCGGCGGCGTCGGAGTCCGCGGCACCGAGCCGGGCGCCCGAGGCGTCGGGAGCGGCGATCGGCAAGACGCTGGAATCGCTGCTGCCCGACGGGGTCGACGTCGTCTCGCGGGGCGAGCAGGAGGCGGAGTACGCCTACCTCGTCCTCGACGACGGCAAGGGCAGGAGCCTCGTCCAGATCAACGTGCAGCCCGGCATGCGGGACGTCGCCGGCCAGCTCTACGGCTCCGCCGAGACCCGCCCCGACGGCACCCTGCTCGCCACCTCGCAGGGGCCCGGCGAGAAGGGCGGCTCCGGGGTCGTGATGTGGACCGCCGACACCATGCGGCCCGACGGCCTCCGCGTCGTCGTCAGCGCCTTCAACACCGGAGCCCAGCACGAGGACGCCACCCGTGACGCCCCCGCGCTGACCATGGAGCAGCTCCAGGAGATCGCGCTCAGCGAGCAGTGGGACCGGCTGCGCTGAGGCCCCCGGCCGGGCTCAGAAGAACTCCGACCACGGCTGGTCCCAGACCTGCTTCACGCACAGCACCAGGAACAGCAGGCCGGCGACGGCGAGCATGCCGTTGCTCAGCGCGCCGTTGCGCCATTCCCGCGGTGTGCGGGCGGAGTTGAGCAGCCACACCAGGGTGAGGGCGAGGAAGGGCATGAAGGCGGCGCCCAGGACGCCGTAGATGATGATCAGGCGGAAGGGCTGGCCCTGGAAGAGCAGGACGATGGGCGGGAAGGTGAGCCAGAGCAGGTAGGCGCGGAAGGCCCAGGAGCGTTCCCGGCGGCCCGACGCCAGCTCGTCGCCGCGCGCCTCCCGTTCGCCCCGCTGCCGGGCCAGGAAGTCGGCGAACATCAGGCTCACGCCGTGCCAGACGCCGATCAGCGAGGTGAAGGAGGTGGCGAAGAAGCCGATCAGGAAGAGCTTGCCCGTCGCGGTGCCGTACTGGTCCTCCAGGACGTCACCGAGCTGGATCAGGCCCTTGTCGCCGCTCGCGATGGCGATGTTCGCCGAGTGCAGCAGCTCGGCGCCGACGAAGAGCATCGCGACGACGAAGATGCCGGTGGTGGCGTAGGCGACCCGGTTGTCGAGGCGCATGACCTTCATCCAGCCGGTGTCGGTCCAGCCCTTGGCGTTGACCCAGTAGCCGTAGGCGGCCAGCGTGATCGTGCCGCCGACGCCGCCGATCAGGCCCAGCGTGTTGAGGACGGAGTCCTTCTCGTCCGGGAGGACCGGGAGGAGGCCGGCGAAGGCGTCGCCGAGGTGGGGGGTGACCCGGATCGCCAGGTAGACGGTGACGACGAACATGACGCCCACCAGGACCGTCATGACCTTCTCGAAGACGTCGTACTTGTTGAACCAGACGAAGACGAGGCCGACCAGGCCGCAGGCCACGCCCCACCACTCGAGGTCCATCACGTCGGGGAACAGGGCCTGCAGCGGCAGGGCGCTGGACGACATCGCCGCCGCGCCGTAGACGAAGCCCCAGATCACGGCGTAGACCGCGAAGAACCACGTGGTCCAGCGGCCGAGGCTCGCCCAGCCGTCGAAGAGCGTGCGACCGGTGGCCAGGTGCCACCGGCCGCACGCCTCCGCGAGGGAGATCTTCACCAGGCAGCCGATGATCGCGGCCCACAGCAGCGTGTAGCCGAAGTTGCTGCCCGCGATGAGCGTGGCGACGAGGTCGCCGGCGCCCACACCGGTCGCGGCGACGACGATGCCGGGGCCGATGTGGCGCCAACTGGACTTACGGGGGGCCGGACCGGCCCCGGCTGCGAGTGGTGCACCGCTGTCCCTGGTGTTGCCCGTGGTGTCCGCCATGCGAGTCAAGGAAGCGGAAAGCGGCCGGTGGGGCAAGAGGGCGTGCGGGGATCTTCACGCCATGTGCTTACTCGGCGGCCGTCGGCCCGGGCTTCTCGGCGGTGTCGGCGGCGGTGTCGGCGGCCTCCGACGCTTCGGACACCTCGGAGGTCTCGGACGCCTCGGAGGTCTCGGACGCCTCGGAGGTCTCGGATGTCTTGGAGGACGCCTCTGACTCACCGTCCTCGAAGTACGCGTCGAGGACCTCGTCCAGTGCCGACTCCCACTCCTTGAAGCGGCTGCGGGACGGGGCCTCGATCTCGATCGGGTACCAGCGGCGGTCCGGCGTGTGCACTGTGACGGTGAACCGCTTGCCGAAGCGTCCGGTCTCCGTCTCGACGGCGCCGATCTCGTCCCAGCGGAACTCGCACTCCTGGTCGTCCAGGGCCAGGCTCACGCCCTTGTGGTCGGCGACGATGCGGGCGCGGCGGTCGGACGCCTCGAAGACCGGACCGTCGGGGACCTCCTCGGTGCCGGGCTCCTCGGCGGTGACCGGGTCGTCGGTGGGCTCCGCGGCCGCCGGCGGCTTCTCCTCCTCCACCTCCTCCGGCTTCGCGTCCTCCGGCTCGCCGGACACGGGCGAGGTGAGCCCGGGGATGAAGGCCGGGTCGAAACCGGCGCCTTCCAGGGGCTTGCTGCTCGAACCTATGCGCTGCTCCACGGCGGAAGTATGGACGACTTTCCTGTGCCGGGAACAGCCGGACCGCGAGTCACCCGCCTTCACGCACGTCACAGTTGTGCGTCGGACCCCGTCACAGCCGTCATTCGTCCATGAAGACGATCCGCCGCGTCCGCCCTCCGTCGCCCGGGACCGGAGTCACCGCGCCGCGGCCGGCCGGTACCGCGCGTTCGCGGCCCCAGGCGCGGATCTCCTCGATCTGTTCGGGGTTGCTGACGCTCAGCGGACGTACGTCGGCGAAGGTGTCGAGGACGAAGGAGTCCTTGAGGTTGGCGACGCCGCCGCGGCACAGGGCCTCCTCGCCGACGCTGTGCAGGGCGGCCTCGATGTCGGAGCCCGCGAAGCCCTCGGAGAGGTCGACGAGCCGGCCGAGCAGCTCCGGTTCCGGCTCGGCCTCGAGGTAGCGGCGGTAGTAGATGCCGAGGATCTCCCGGCGGTCCTCGGCATCGGGCAGGTCGACGAAGAACAGCTCGTCGAAGCGGCCCTTGCGCAGCAGCTCCGGCGGCAGGCTGCGAATGTCGTTGGCGGTGGCGACGACGAAGGCGCGGGACTGCGACTCCTGGAGCCAGTACAGGAACTGGCCGATGATGCGCTGCGGCACGCCGGACATGTCGTCGCGGCCGGCGAGGCCCTTCTCGATCTCGTCGATCCACAGGATGCAGGGCGCCACCCGGTCGGCCATGGCGAGCGCCTCGCGGAAGCGGCCCTCGGACTCGCCGAGGTACTTGCCGTGGATGCTGGCCATGTCGAGCCGGTACAGCGGCAGCCGCCACTCGTGGGCGATGGCCTTGGCGGACAGGGACTTGCCGCAGCCGGGGACGCCGACGAGCAGGACGCCGCGGGGCGGGCGCAGCGCGGTCTGCCGCAGGTCGCGGGAGATCATGTCGTTCTTGCGGCGCAGCCAGGTGCGCAGGCCGACGAGGCCGCCGACGGCGTAGTCGCTGTCGCGGAGCTGGACGCGCTCGAGGCCGGTCAGGTCGCTGAAGATGCGGTCCTTGGCCTGGGCGAGGCCGAGGACGTCCTCCTTGAGGATGGCGCCCTTGGCGGCGATGGTCGCCATCAGGTTGATGCACTCCGCCTCGGTGACGCCGCTGAGGAACTCGGCGGCGCGGCGGGCGTCCTCCTCGGTCCACTCGATCGGGATGTGGCCGTGGTGGTCGCCGAGGAAGCCGCTGAGGATGCCGTACATCTCCTCGGAGTCCGGCAGGTCGAGCTTCAGGCTCATCCCGAGCCGCTGGAGGCCGCTCCAGACCGGCGTGTCCGTGATGATCACGATGCTGCCCATGTTGCTGTCGGCGAGCCGGGCCAGCTCGGCGAAGTGCCGGGTGACCGGGGTGTCGGACTCGAGCTCGTCCGGGTCGACGAAGACGACGGTGGCGTTGGCGCGGCTGCCGAACTGGGTGGCCGCGAAGTCCATGGCGCCGGTGAGCGAACGGTCGTCCTGCACGGAGGCGTTGGTCCGCAGGTCGCGCAGGCCGGTGGCGCGGGTGTAGATCCAGAACGGCATGTTGCTGCGCCGGGACTGGGTGGCCGCCTCCCGCAGCAGCCGCAGGGCGCGCTGCTGCTCGATGGTCCGCATGGCGATGACCGGGACGCGGGCGGAGATGTAGCTGTCGAGGTGGGTGAGGCTCTCGGCGTAGTTCGACATACGGGGTACGGCCTTCGGGGCGAGGGTGGGCGGGATGCGCGTGCCGGTGCGGGGCGGTGCGGTGCGGGCGGCCCCGGGCGGCTCAGCCGGGCACGATCCGGCGCCGGGGCGGGCTGCCGGGGACGTCGGCCGCCCACGGGTCGGGCACGGTCGGTGTGGCGGGCGGGGGCGCGGCGAGGACCCCGGTGAGGGCGTTGTCCCGCAGGGTGCGGCGGCGGCGTTCCAGCAGGCGCCGGTCGGCGCCGCGGCGCTCCTCCTCGGCGAGCTGGTGCTCCAGTTGCTCCTGCACGTGGGGGATCTGCTGGTCGACGAGGCGCAGCAGCTCGGTGCGCAGGGACTCGGGCAGCCCGGGGTGGGCGGCCAGGGCGCGCACCTCGCGCAGTCCGGCGCGGGCCTGGGTGAGTTCGCGGCCGTAGCTGAACTCGTCGCGCGCCTGGTCCAGGGCCCGCACCAGCGCGTCGGCCCAGGAGCCGAGGCGGGTGTTGAAGGCGGTGGTGAGGTGGGCGCCGAGCCGTACCCAGGTCTCGGCGTCGTAGTGCTCGTCGGTGAGGGCGGGCAGGGTGGCCGGGTCGGCGGGCTCGCGGGCCGCCCAGCGGCGCAGGAAGTCGGCCCAGGCCTGGTAGGCGCCGCCGTCGCCCCACAGCCCGCTCACGGGGCGGTGCTCCCGGGCCGGCGCACGAGGGTCTCGCCGGGCGGCAGGGGCTCCCAGTCGGGCAGGCCCTCGACGAGCTTGCGCAGTCTGCTGGTGACGCGCTCCTGCTGCGTCCGGCGGACGGCGCCCCACGGGGAGGACTGCGTCCGCCCGGCGTCGGCGGAGCCGGCCCACGGGGACGCGCCCGGGGGCGTGCGCGGGTGGGGCGGGGTGGGGGAACCGGCCGGCGGGGTGCTGGGGGTGGTCATCGGTTGTCGTCCTCCTGGCGTACGGTGCGGCCCTCGAACGGCGAGGCCGGGCCGTCCTCGGTCCGCAGGGACGCGATCAGCTCGCGGACCTTGGCCTCGACCTGGTCGGCGGCCCGGAACTTCTCGTACCAGTCGGTGAGTTCGGCGGAGGCGCCGCGCAGGGCGTGCAGGGACTCCGTCCTGGCCGCCTCCAGGGCCTGGCGGGCGGTGTCCTGGTTGCGCCGGGCGGTCTGGGCGCCGTTGTGCAGGACGAGGCCCCACACGACGCCGACGACGGCGGCGGCGCCCAGCGCGAAGCCGACGCTCACCTGCGTGATGAAGAGCAGGATGCCGACGATCACCGCGACCAGCGGCGCGGCCTTCTTCAGCCACGGGTAGCCGAGCGCCTCGATGAACGGGGTCATGTGCCGGTCCCAGTGGTCGGCGAGGGACTTCTCCAGGGTGGCCAGGGGCTGGGTGAACGACCCCGTCCAGGGCGGCAGCCGGAAGGACTGGGCGGCGACGGTGTACGCGGTGTCGAAGTGCGCCTGCACGTCCTGCGGCACGGCCGCGCGGTAGTCGCGGGTGTGCCCGGCGTGGGCCTGCTGGAACCAGTCGTGGCAGGCGGCGACGGCCAGGCGCTGGGTGGCCGGTGAGGTGCCGATGGCCTCCGGGTTGAGGGCGGCCGTGGTCTGCACGGTCAGGTAGTCGAGGGTCTCCTCGTACGAGGCGGCGTCCGCGTCGGCGACCCGGCGGGCGGATTCCAGGTCTCCGTCGTGGTCGACCACCGCCTGGTTGAAGGCGAGGTCGCGGCGCAGCGGCAGTTCCTCGTTGTCGTACTCGGAGACCAGCCGGTCGAGGATGTCGTCGACGGCGTCCTCGATGCGCTCCGAGGGCGTGAAGTCCCGGTCGAGGACGGCCCGGTACTTGTCGAGCAGGAGCTGCTGGCCCCGGGCGCCGGAGAGCACGCCGTCGAGCTGGGCCCACTGCGGTGAGACGGCCGCGAGCCGCGGGAACTCCTGCTGCGCGGACGGGCCGCGCAGGGCCAGGATCTCCTCGCGCCAGCGGGTGATCTGCCGGGTCTGCGCGTCGGCGCTGTCCGCGAGCTGGGCGCGCCATTCAGCGAGGGTGCGGTCCAGCAGGTCGCGGCCCACGACGCCGAAGGCGCCCTGGGCGATGGCTTCCAGGATGACGGCGAACTCGCGGCCGAGCGAGGCGGGGTCCTGGGCCAGCAGGTAGTGCCGCAGCCAGCGCACGGCGCCCTCGCGGCGTCCCTGGCGGCGCAGGACGAGGGCGAAGAACAGCGAGGTGCGGTCGGGTGAGCGCCGGAACGCCTCGTCGACGGCGCGCTCGCACAGCCCCCGGTCGTCGGCCGACCAGGAGGCGAGGGCGACGAGGGCGGGCGCCAGCCAGTAACGGGGCGTCTGGATCATCAGCTGGTCGCTGACCATCCGGACGTTGTCCTCGGAGACGAGACCCACGTCGAAGGCCTGGAGCATGCCGACCGCGGTGCGGCGGACGGTCTTGTGGTGGCCGAACTCGTGGTCGATCTTGTCCTCGATGACGCCGATGCGGGTCTCGGCGCGCTGCACGTTGGCGGTGGTCTCGGCCTGCCGGACGAACGCCAGGAACTCGTCGCGCAGCTCCTGCAGTTCGGTGCGGGTCTGCTGCTGGTTGGCCTCGACCGTGGAGACCTGGCCGGAGACCGAGCCGACCTGTTCGGTGAGTCTGACGACGAGGTTGCTGACCTCCTGCACCTTGCGGTGCAGTGCGTAGTCGACCTCGGACATGCGCGAACTCCGTTTCGGGGGCGGGGCTTCGGTGGCCGGCGTTCTCGGGGCGGGGCTGTCTCAGGGCCGTACGACCGTGCCGTCCTCGAGGACCGGGAGGATCAGTCCGTCGCTGTACACCTCGACGTACGCGTAGCCGCCGGAGCGGGCCAGCATCCGGGCCGAGGAGTACGGGTCGGGCATGGGCTCGGCGGGGGCGAAGTGCCGCACGATGACGCCGAAGAGGTTGAGCTGGTGGTCCACGTAGGGCGGGCCGAGGTAGCAGCGGGCGACGAAGCCGAGCGGGACCGCGCCGTACGACGTCGTGTACTCCTCGCGGATCCACTCGGCGAGGGAGCGGCAGGCCTGGTCGTCGATCCCCGCGTCCAGCCGGTGCAGGGCGTCGCGCAGGGCCCGCGGGCGCGGCCGGTACAGCTCGCGGCGGGTCACGTCCGGGCCGGGGGCGCCGGAGGTCTGACGCCGGGGCGTGCCCAGGTCGCCGACCAGGCGGCGGCCGGCGCCCGGCGTCGACAGGGGCCGGGCGGACGGCCCCTGCGGTCCCTGCTGTCCGGGCCGGACGATGCGGCGTGGGTGTTCTGCGTACCCCATGGTGTCCCCCGAGATTCATGGGTGGCGCGCACCGGAGAACCGGTTGCGTGATGCACGTGGGTCGAAGCGTAGTGACGATCCGTCAAGAGTGCGACTCAAAAGACCGAACGACCTGCCGGTGACCGGAACACGCCCGGAACGGGCCCGGTCCGGTCGTCGCGTTCGCTCGGCGTGGCGTCCCGGGCGCTGACAGACTCTCCCGCATGGGGAAGATCCATGCGCTCCTGGTGGGCGTGGACGGATATCCGGCCGAGGTGGCGCCGGCGTTGACGGGCTGCGGCAACGACATCGACGCGGCGCGGCGGCTGGTCGCGGACCTCGCCGGTGAACGGGCGGACGTCACCGTGCTGCTGGACGGCGCGGCGACGGTGGCCGCGGTGGAGGAGGCGGTCGTACGGGAGTTGGGGAAGGCGGGTCCCGGGGACACGGCGCTGCTCTGGTTCTCCGGGCACGGCACGCAGATGCCCGCCACGGGGGCCGATCTCCTCATCGAGGCGACCGGGCTGAACCAGGCCGTGCTGTGCGTGGACGGCCCGCTGCTCGACAAGCGGCTCGGTGCGCTGCTGAACGCGGTCGCGGCGGGCGGCGCCCAGGTCACGGCGGTCCTGGACTGCTGCCACTCGGGCGGCGCGACCCGGCGGCAGGGACTGCGGTACGCCGCGCCGAGCCCCGCCTGGAAGCTGCCGGCGGGCGGTGCGGCGGCGCGGGAGGCGGTGGCGGAGGCGGAGGCGCCCGGGGGGCGGCATCTGCTGATGGCGGCGAGCCGGCTGAACCAGCCGTCGTACGAGGACTGGTTCGACGGGCGGCAGCACGGCGTCTTCACGCACGCCCTGGTCGCGGCGGCGCGCGCCGCCGGTCCGGACGCCACGTGCAGGGAGCTGCTGGCGGCCGCGGCCGGGCGGGTCGCGCGTGCCGGGCGCCAGCAGCAGCCGGTGCTCCTGCCGGACGCGCCGGGCGGCCCCGCGGACCAGCCGTTCCTCGGCCTGCCCGGATTCCGCCCGGCACCGGCGAACGCGCACCTGCTGCGCTACGGCCCGGACGGCTGGGAGGTCGACTGCGGCTCGGCCCACGGGCTGCGGGAGGGCACGGGCGCGGCGGAGTTCACGGTGGCGGTCCCGGAGGCGGACGGCGCCGGACCGGGTGCGGACGGACCCGCCGGAGCCGAGGCAGGCCTGACCGGACCGGGTGCCGACGGACCCGCCGGGGCCGGGGCGAGCCCGACCGCGCCGGGCGGGGCCGACACCGGGGACGGGGCGAGCCCCACCGGACCGGCCGGGACGAACCCGACCGGACCGGGTGCGGACGGACCCGCCGGGGCCGGGGATGCCGGGGGGCTCATGGGCGGGCTCGTGCTGTGGGCCCGGGACGTGCTGATGGAGCGGACGCTCGTCGATCCGGTGGGCTGGGTGCCCGATCGGAGCCGGGTGTACCCGGTCGTGGTCTCCGCCCTCGCGCTGGCGCCGGGCAGTGTGCGGCTGGAGGGCCCCGCAGGGGCGGTGCGGGAACTCGCCGAGGCGGTGGCGCCGTCGCCGCTGCTGCGGCTGGCCGACGGGCCCGGACAGGCGGCCGGGCTGCAACTGCGGGTACGGGTGGACGACCACGCGGCGCACGTGGAGCGGCGGGACGGGACGCCGTTCACCGCGCCGCTGCCGTACAGGGACCGCGACGATGCCACGCGGGTGGTCCGCTGCCTGCAGCATCTGACCCGCTGGCACGAGATCCGGGACCTCACGCCCCGACCGTCGCCGCTGGACGGCCTGGTCCGCGTGGAGATCGTGCCGCGGAACGCGGCGCCGGGCGAGGTGCTGCTGCCGGACGGCAGCGGCGAGATCGTCTGCCGGTACACGTCCGGTCCGGACGGACCGGAGGCGCCCCGGGTGTCGATCCGGCTGCACAACCGCTCCCCCGACCGCACCCTGTGGTGCCTGCTGCTCGATCTGACGGACAGCTACGCCTGCAACTCCGTGCTGTACCCGGGGCACTTCATCGGCCCCGGCCGTACGGGCCACGCCCTGGACGGCGAGGCCGTACAGCTGTCCCTGCCGCCCGGCCGGCCGGTGGTGCCCGGCGCCCAGGTCCGGGACTGGCTCAAGCTGATCGTCGCCGAGCGCGAGCTGAACACGCTGCCCTTCCAGCTGCCCGCGTGGAATCCGCTCACCTCCCCGGCCCCCCGCGACCTGGGCCCGGCGCTCGGGCCCGACACCGGGCGGTGGACGACGCTCACCGTGCCGCTGCGCACGCTCGTACCGGCCGGGGAGGCGGAGGTCACCGGCCCAGGTGGGTGAAGCCGGCCCAGGCGGTCAGATCGTGCGGATCGATGCGGCGGGAGCGGGCCGCCAGGGCCGAGGGGAGGTCGTCGGGGAGCTCCCGGTCGGGGTTCAGCATCCACAGCTGGGCACGGCGCAGCGCCTTCGCCGGGGGTTCGCCGTGGGTGCGCAGGAAGTGGTGGGTGAGGAACATCAGCACCGAGGTCGCCTCGTCCGGGACCGGCCACAGCGAGCCGACGACCGCGTCCGCGCCGGCCACGAGGAACGCGGTGGAGAGACTGAACGCCTCGTTGTGGCCACGCCCCGACACATGGCTGCTGCAGGCGGCCAGCAGCACCAGTGACAGCCGCCGGTTCGGCCCGCCGGCCGCGTCGGTCAGCTCCTCCGCCGCCAGCCTGCCCCCGTTCAGGGCCAGATAGGCGCTGCGGCGGGCGTTGGCGGTGACGGCGGCGTGGCAGGCGAGGTGCAGCACGCCGCCGTCCTCGTCCGCCGCGGTGCCGCGCAGCCAGTCCAGCACCTCCCGCGGGGTGCCCGCGCCGTCCGGCGTGTCCGCGGCACCGGTGGTGCGGCGGCCGAGGAAACGGCCGTGCGGGTAGAAGACGCGCTGCACGGCGTCGGCCTCCTCGCCCGCGTAGCGCAGGTCGCCGGTGGGGTTGCCGACGACGAGCGCGGGGCCGGTGCGCGGCGCGGCGGGGCGGGCCGCGACCTGGCACAGCAGGCGGGCCGACGCGGCGTAGGAGATCTCGGCGGCCTGGAGGGCGTAGCGGCGGCCCCGGGGTCCGCCGGGCTCCCAGGCGGCGTGCCAGGGCACGAGCCCGAGCGTGCCCATCGGCACCAGCACCAGGCGCGGCGGCCGGCCGCCCGGCATCTCGAACGCCTCCAGCAGCGGCCGCATCGCGGCGTACCAGGCCCAGCCGCACAGCCGGTCGAGCTGCTCCCGCAGCAGGGTCTGAGCGTCCTGGGGCCGCTTGCCGCCGGGGGCGTCTCCCGGCACGGGTCCCAGGTCGCGGCCGGGAGCGAGGACGGTGCCGGAGGCGAGGGCGGCCTCGGGAGCGCCCCCCTCGGCGCGGGCCGGTCCCTGGGACACCGGGAGATACGCCTTCAGCGGCGCCGCGTCCTGGCTGAGCGTGGGCAGCGGTACCGCGTGCACCTGGGCGGAGGAGGTGACGACCAGGGCGGTGCCGGGGACGTCGTCGCCGGCCGGGACCAGGTAGACGAGGGCGTCCTTGCCCACGGCGCGCAGCGCCCGGCCGATCTCCTCCGGCGCGGGTGGGTCCAGGAGCTGCGCCGCGCTCGGGGCGTCGCCCCCGGTGAGCGCGGCGAACACGCGCCGGCGCAGCGAACTGGGCACGCTCGGCGCGGTCCGTGCGGCCGTGAGCGGGTCGGCCGGACCCTCGCCGGCGCCGGAGGCACTCCACTCGTCGGCGAGGTCGGTGCGGCCGGCCGCGGCCAGCAGGCCGGGCACGGTGGTCGAGGCGACGGCCGCGTGCAGGACGAGCCCGCGGCAGGCGTCGAGCGCCTGGAGTGCCTCCTCGGGCCTGCCGTCCCGCAGGCACCAGCCGGCGACCTCCAGCGCCGCCCCGGTGGCCTGCCTCGCGGCCAGGGCGGCGTGGTCGGTGCCCGACTGCAGCAGCGCCGCCCAGGTGTGGCCGCGCAGCGAGGACAGGCCGACGCGCCGGGCGGTGGGGCGGTCGCGCCGGTGGAGGTCGTCGCGGGTGCGGTAGGCGCGGGCCAGGGCGAGACCGATCTCCGCGTACAGGCGGTGCTCGGGTCCGCCGGCCTCCTCGAAGACGGCTTCCAGGTACCTGATGCCCTTGGCCAGCCGTTCCCGGCTGTGCAGCCGGTCGAACTGGAGCGTGGACAGGGCGCAGTGGGCGACGCCGAGGCCGTAGGCGTAGCGCAGCCGGTCGTCGCCGCCCTCCGCGGACAGGTCGTGGGCCTCCTGGAGCAGGCCGATCGCGTCCGCCAGGCCGGGCCCGTCGTTCGCCTGCCCGGCCCGGATGAACCAGCGCATGCCGTTGTCACCGAGCACCCAGGCGCGGTGGTCGCGCGGCAGGCGCTTGGCCTCGCGCCGGAGCTGGGCCGCACCGGGACGGCCGGTGAGCGGGGGCAAGGGCGGGGCCCCCAGGTTGTGGGCGAGGGCGTCGCGGGCGTCCCGCACGTTCTCCAGGGAGGTGAAGGCCTCGATCCGCGAGGGGTCGTCGTGCGACATCGCGGCGTGCCCCTCGGCCAGGGCCGCGATGTGCCGGTCGGCCGCGGCCAGGTCCCCGCGTCGGACGGCGGTGTGGGCGTCGAAGCCCGCCTGCTGGACGTCCAGCGTGCGGCGCACGTGCGCGGGCAGGCCGGGGTCGTCCCGCAGTCGCCGCCAGACGGCCGCGCCCTCCTCCATGTCGTCCGCCGCGCCGCCGGTCTGGCCGCGCTGGGTCTGCGCCACGAAGCGGGCCAGGGCGAGCCCGTAGTCGTCCCTCCCGCCGGCCGCCTCGGCCCGGTCGAAGTGGGCGAGGACCTCGTCGAGTCCGGCGCCGGAGCCGCTGCTGGTCTCCTCCTGGAGGCGCGCGATGCCGAGGACGGCGTGGGCCCGCCCGGCCCAGGCGGGGTCGGCCTCGGCGCGCTGCAGCACGGCCTCCCTCAGTTCCTGCCGGATCCCGGGACCGAGCAGGTCGCCCTCGGGGTCGGTGACGGTCAGGTTGCTCAGGAGCATCGCGGCGGCCTGGGCGCGGGCCTCGCCGCCGGGCTCGGCGGCGCGGAACTGCTCCAGCTGCCAGTTGAGGCGTTCGGTGCGCACGCGCGGTGACGTCATGTCCCGGCCGATGCCGCGCAGGAACTCCTCCTCGCCGAAGTCGACGAAGGACCGGCCCTCCTGGAAGTCCTCGAGCATGCCCTCGGTGGCCTGCCCGAGGGCGGCGACGTCCAGGCCCTGCGGCAGCCCGTCGACCTCCGGCAGCATCCCGCGGTCGGCGAGCACGTAGCGCGCCCAGCCGTCGAGCAGGCGCGCCATCCTGGTGATGGCCGAGTCGCCGGAGGGCCGCTCCAGCAGCCGCCCGGTCGCCTCCAGGACGTCGTGGAGGCGTCGGGGGTCGGAGTCGGCGGAGTAGCGGGCCTGCTGGAACGCGGCGAGGAAGAAGGCGGTCGGGGTGACGTCGCCGTCGCGGGCCGGCTCCCACCGGGCCAGGGCCCGCCGCAGGAGCGCGATGCCCCGGTCCCGGCCGGCGTCGTCGTCGCGGTCGGCGGCCCGCTCGTAGAGGACCCGGCCGAAGACGTCGAGGTACTGGGGCGCCAGCCGGTCCTCGGCGTCCGGCCGGGCCAGCACGTCCCGCAGCTCGACCTCGGCGGCGGCGCACTGGCCGTTGTCCTGCCACGTGCTCCAGATCAGCGCGCGGACGAAGACGGCGTCGGCCTCGGACCGGAACGCCCAGTCGGGTTCCTCCCCGCCGGTCCGGTGCGCCCGGCGCAGCTCGGCGCGGGCGGTGCCGAAGGCGTCCCGTGCCGCCTCCAGCAGGTCGCGGTCGGCGGTCATGCGGCCGCGCAGCAGCAGGGCCAGGCCCAGGCTGTGCCGGACGTGCGGCAGGTCGACGTCCGGCGGGCCGGCGTCGAGGACGGCCGCGTAGTGGCGCGCCGACTCGGCGGCGGCACCGGGGTCGGCGCGCAGCTCGGCGCGCTCCAGGTGCAGGAAGCCGAGGGAGCTGTGCAGCTCGGCCTCGTCGTCGTCGCCGGGTGTCGCGTCGTCCAGGGCGTCGGCGTGGCGGAGCACCGCCTCGTCGAGCAGCGGGCCCGGGTCGTCGTCCTCGCGGTGCCGCAGGTAGCGCTCCTTGGCGCAGTTGGCGAGGACGCGGCGGCCGAGGGCGAGGACGTCGTCGAGTCCGGGTTCGTCGGGCGTGAGGCCGTCCACGCCCGCCCGCAGCAGTTCCTCCGCGCGGTCCAGGAGTCCGGGGTCCCGGGAGTCGTCGTACTCGATCGCCAGCAGGTGTCCGTACAGGATCCGCCAGGCCCACCAGACGGGTTCGGGCCCGGGCTCGCGGAAGGCGCGCTCGAAGGCCTCCAGGGCGAGGTGGAGGTCCTCGCCGTCCGGCTCGGCTCCGTCCAGGTGGTACAGCCGGTGGCTGAGTTCGCCGACGTAGGCGCACATGCCGGGCACGTCGGGGTCGTCGGCGGACAGCCGGCCGAGCGCGTCGAGGGTCCGCTCGCGTTCGGCGGCGAGGTCCTCGGGGGTGACGGGGGTGTCGGGCACGGTGCGGGCCTTCTACTGGGGGGCGAGCTGCGCGTGGTAGGGCTGGAGCACGGAGTCGAGGTGGCTGCGTCCGCCGGCCGTGGCGAAGTCGACGGTGTGGCCGGGGAGCGCCTCCAGGGCGCCGGGCGGGCAGCGGTCGCCGAAGAGGACCACCGTACGGTCGCCGGGCTCGCGCTTGGAGGCCCAGACGAAGCCCTGTGCCCAGGGGTCGGTGTGGCGGCGGATCCAGTGCGCCCAGTCCCGGGTGTAGGCGTAGTCCTGCGCCTCGGTCTGCACCAGCCAGCCGTCCTGCCGTACCCCGGCGAGGTCCTGAGCGGTCATCAGGGAGACGACGGTGAGGTCGGCGGCCAGCCTCAGGGTGCTCAGGCCGCGCCGGGCGACGGCGACGCCGGGCACCAGGCGCGGGCCTCCCGCCGGGTCGAAGGGCACGGAGCGCAGCAGGGTCTCGCACACGGCGGCCCCCGGGGTCGTGCCGGCGTAGAGGTAGCCGTAGCGGTCGCAGGGCGTGGCGTCGAAGCGTCCGCCGCCGTAGAGGCAGTGCGCCGGCTGCGGGTTGAAGGCGGTGGCGCTGCGGTGCAGGGCGTGGACGCGGTGCAGCAGGGTGCCCTGCGCGAGCGTCGCCCTGGCCGGGGTGCCCGTCAGCTTCTCGGGCGGCCGGTAGTTGGGCACGGCGGGTCTGCCTCCTCGTACGGCGCGGTCGGTGCGGTCACACGTCCTCCATCAGCAGGCGCGCGGTGTCGGCGAGCCGGCGCTCCTGTCCGGTGCCGAGCAGGGCGGCCGGCGCGGTGCCGAGCCAGGCGTTGCCGGCCAGCCACCAGTCGGCGGCGCCCCACGGGTCGCGGGCGGCGTCGAGGAGCGCGTTGACCTCCAGGACGACGAGCCAGGGCAGGCAGCCCTCGGAGAATTGGAACCGGGGCAGCCGGGCCAGTCCGCCGGGCCCGGGCAGCCGGATCAGGTCGCGGGCGTAGGGGTCGCCGCCGTCGCGCAGCACGGTGGCCGGGTCAAGGGCGGGTTCGGCGAGCAGCCGGTCGCGCACCGGGCCGAGCACGGGACCGACCATGCGGTGCCCGTCGAGGAGCAGGACGGCGAGGTCGTCGGCGCGGAAGCCCAGGTAGGACGGGTCGGTGGCGGTGCCGGTGGCGCTGTCCGTGCCGGTCGTCGTGCCGGTGGCCAGCCGGGCCTCCTGGGCGGTGCCGAACGCGTCGGGCAGGGCCCGGCGCAGCAGCCCGGCGGCCTCCTCCGCGGCGGCGCGGCGGGCGGGTTCCCCGGCCTCGCGGTGGCGTACGACGGTCAGCAGGGCGGCGAGGCGCTCTCGGGTGGGTCCGGTGACGCGGTCGGCCAGCCGGTGCCACTCGGCTGCCGCCGCGGCCAGCACGGCGTACGGATTCACTGGTCCCCCTTGTCGTCGGTACCGGTCGTCGGGCCGGGCGTCGCTCCCCGTCCGGCCGGCGGGCTACGCGCGCCGCCCGGTGAGGAGCCGTTCCACCAGGTCGGCGCGGGCCTGGCGGCGCATCACCAGGTGGATGTCCCAGGGGGCGCCGCGCGCCAGTGCGGCCTCCACGGCCGTCCACAGCGCGCCGAAGCTCTCCAGGGCGGGCAGGCCGCCGCGGCCGGCTCCGAGCAGCGGCAGGCAGACGGAGGTGAGCGGCGGGTCGTGGCGGCCGGACTCGGCGGCGAGGAGCGTGAAGGCCCGGTCGACGGCGCGGGTGATGTCGGCGGGCTGGACGTCGTAGTCGTTGGTGCCGGGGCGGGGCACGGCCACGGCGAGGTGGTAGATGCGCCGCACGCCCTGGGCGGCCATGGCCCCGGCGGAGGTGGCGGCGACTGTGCCGGGCAGGGCGGCCCGGCCGGGGATGCCGTGGCGCACGGCCCAGTCGCGCAGTTCGTCGTGGACGTGGTCCTCGACGACTCCCCCGGTGGCGTCGGTGCGTGCCGCGGCCCGGCGCAGGGTCGCGGCGACCGACGCCTTGTAGGGCGCGGGGAGCGCGAAGTACGTGTTGGACGGGGAGACGACGACGTCGACGCCGCGCAGGAGGTCCACGGAGTGGACGTGCAGGGTGACCGGTACGGCCCGGTCGTGGACGCGCGGCTTGACCACGCGGTGGGCCGGGGCGAGCCGGTCCTGCCCGGGGGCCGGAGCGTCCCGGTCGCCGGCCGCGTCGCGGGCGGCGGCGTCGTCGGCGGCGGGGGCGGCGGTGAGGCCGAGGACCTGCTCGGTGATCTGGTCCAGCACCATCAGCTCGTGGTGCTTGCGGAACCGTTCGACGCTGACGCCGTACACCTCGGCGGCCCGGCGGCGCCGGTCGGCCGGGGGCCAGTCGCGGGTGCCCTGGGCGAGGCCGAGGGTGTACTCGGCGGCGGTCTGGAGGGTGCCGCCGCCGATGGCGGCGACGGCGTCCCGGAGCAGTCGCTCGACCACGAGGCCGGGTAACTCCCCCGGCGCTCCCAGCCGTTCGCGGGCGATGCGGGAGAGCTCCGGGATGTCCAGTCCGCGGAGCCTGACGACCCCGGCGCGCCGCACCGCTCTCACCTCGGCGAGCACCGCGGCGTGATCGGGCCTGTGAGGGGGATGCGGCATGGCACCAAGAGTCCCATCGCCGCCTCCGCCCTCACAAGCCCGGTCCGGTGCTCCCCCCGTCGTTCCATTGCACCGCACGGGCCGGTCGGGGCCGGGGCCGTTTCCGGGCGGATCCGGGGCGGGCGGGCGGGAGCCGGCGGGCGGGCGCTACACGAACAGGCTGAGCACCGCCGCCATCACGAAGCCGCCCAGGGACAGCACGCTCTCCAGCACGGTCCACGTCTTCAGGGTGTCCCGCTCGCTGATGCCGAAGTACTTGGCCACCATCCAGAAGCCGCCGTCGTTGACGTGCGAGGCGAAGATGGAGCCCGCCGAGATGGCCATGATGACCAGCGCGGTGAACGCCTGGGAGTGGTCGCCCTCGGCGAGCAGGGGCGCCACGATGCCCGCCGTCGTCACGATGGCGACCGTCGCCGAACCCTGGGCGACCCTCAGCACGAGGGAGATCAGGTACGACAGGACGATCACCGGCAGGCCGACGTCGTGGAAGGTGTCGGAGAGCGCCTGGGCGACGCCGCTGGCCTTGAGGACCGCGCCGAAGACACCGCCCGCGCCGACCACGAGCAGGATGTTGCCGACCGGCTTCAGCGAGGACGTCGAGACGGTCTCCAGGGACTTGCGGGACCAGCCGCGCCGGATGCCGAGCAGGTAGTAGGCGAGGAGCAGGGCGATGGTCAGGGCCACGAAGGGGCTGCCGAAGAACTCGATCACCGAGCGGGTGGTGGACGGGTCCAGGGCGATGGAGGAGAAGGTCGCGGCGAGGATGAGGACCAGCGGGGTGCCGATGATGCCGAGGACCGTGCCGAGCGGCACCGGCGTCTCGCGGGGCGCGACACCGGCCTTGCGCTGCTCGTCGATGACGGCCTGCCGGGCCTCCTCGGCGGCCTCGACCATGTCCTGCGGCACGGGGACGAAGATGCGGCGGCCGACCCAGGCGGCGTACGCCCAGGCGGCGAGCACGGCGGGGACACCGCAGACGATGCCCATGAGGATCACCCAGCCGAGGTCCACGTGCAGCAGTCCGGCGGCGGCCACCGGGCCGGGGTGCGGCGGCAGGAAGGCGTGGGTCATCGACAGGCCGGCCAGCAGGGGCAGGCAGTAGAGCAGGACCGACTTGCCGGAGCGCTTGGCGGCGGCGTAGACGATGGGCGCGAGGACGAAGATGCCCACGTCGAAGAAGACGGGGATGCCGAAGATCAGGCCGGTCAGGCCCATGGCGAGCGGGGCGCGCTTCTCGCCGAACAGGCCGAGCAGGCGGGAGGCCAGCACCTCCGCTCCGCCGCTCACCTCGAGGATCGCGCCGAGCATGGTGCCCAGGCCGATGATGATGGCGACGTGGCCGAGGATGCCGCCCATGCCGGACTCGATGGTGGAGACGGCGTCGGACTTCTGGACGGTGCCGAAGAGTTCGGTGACCGACAGGCCGGCGAGCAGGCCGACGGCTATGGAGACGGCGAGCAGCGCGACGAAGGGCTGCAGGCGCACCTTGATGATCAGGAAGAGCAGGAGTGCGATGCCGATCGCGGCGACGGTCAGCAGCCCTGCCGTGCCGTCGATGAGCGTGAGCAGGCCGCCGGTGTGCGGTGGGGTCTCGGAGGCCGCGAGCTGGAGGGACGGGAAGGACATACGGGGGTCCTCTGGGTAAACGCATGAAGCTTTCGGGCAGGGCGGGGCGCGGCACGGCGCCCCGGGGGACGGGGGCGCCGTGCCGTGCGACAGACAGGCGGGGAGTCGGGAGGGGGGTCAGCCCAGGACGGCGAGGGCGTCGATCTCGATGAGGAGTCCGGCGGGCAGGCCGACGTAGACCGTCGTGCGCGCGGCGGGCGGCTGGGTGAGGCCCTGCTCCTCGAAGTACGCGTTGTAGATCTCGTTCATCTCGGCGAAGTGGTCGACGTCGGTGAGGTAGACGCGGATCATCATCACGTCGTCCCAGCTCGCGCCGCCCTCCTCGAGGATCGCCTTGACGTTGGCGAGGGTCTGGAGGGTCTGCTCGCGCAGGGTGGGCCCGGCCGGGGTGGGGGCCTTGCCCTCCTCGTGCGGGAGGAAGCCGACCTGGCCGGCGACCTGGAGGATGTTGCCCTTCCGCACGCCGTGCGAGAACTTCGCCGGCGGGACGGTGTGGGTCGCGGGGGTGAGGGCGGTCTTGTCGGTCATACCGTGTCCTTCTCGGGGTGGTGCTCGGGGTGTTGCACGGGGGTCCTGCCGGAGTACTCGCCGCTGATGGCGTCCGCCGTACGGCGCACCAGCGGGAGCAGGGTGAGGAGTTCGTCGGCGGTGACGACGACGTTCGGCGCGGAGACCGACATCGCGGCGGCCACCCTGCCGTCGGCGCCCCGGATGGGTGCGGCGACGCAGTTGATGGACTCCTCGTGGCCGCCGAGGTCGGTGGCCCAGCCCTGTTCGCGCACCTTGGCCAGCTCCTTGAGGAAGGCGTCGGCGTTCGGCGTCGAACGGGCCGTGTACAGGGGGTAGTCGAGCCTCTCCACGACGGCCCGGCGCTCGTTCTCCGGGAGGTCGGCCAGCAGCAGCTTGGCGACGGCCGCGACGGTGATGGCGACGGGCTTGCCGATCCGGGAGTACATCCGGACCGGGTAGCGGCTCTCGACCTTGTCGATGTAGAGGACCTCGTTCTCCTCGTAGACGGCGAGGTGGACGGTGTGTCCGCACTGCTCGTTGAGGCGTACGAGGTGGCTGTGGGCGATCTCGCGGACGTCCAGGTTCTCCATCGCCTCCTGGGCGAGGGCGATGAGCCGGGCGCCGAGGCGGTAGCGCTGGTCGGACTGGCGGTAGACGAAGCCGTGCTCGTGCAGGGTGCGCAGCAGGCGCAGGGCCGTGGACTTGTGCACGCCGAGCCGGTCGGCGACCATGCCCAGGTCGGCGGGTCCCTCGGCGAGCAGCGGCAGGATGCCGAGCGCGCGGTCGACGGTCTGGCTCATGGTGTGCGTACCTCCTCGTCGGCCCCTTCGTCGGCCTGTGTCCAGCCGGGGCCGAGTCGCAGTCTCCCCCACGCGTCGTCGTCGAGGGCGGCCAGGCGGTCGGCGTGGTGCCGCGCGGGGGGTGCGGCGAGGTCGCCGGGGACGGTGAGGGCGGCGGCGGCCATCAGGTGACCGTGGCGCAGGCGCTCCCGCACGGGCAGTCCGCGCAGGGTGGCGGAGAGGAACCCGGCGGCGAAGGCGTCGCCCGCGCCGACGGCGGCGGCGACGTCGACGTGCAGGGCGGGGACGGAGGTGACGCGGTCCCCGTGGAAGGCGGTGGCGCCGGTCGCGCCCTGCTTGACGACGAGCAGTTCGGGCTCGGGCAGCGCGGCGCGCACGGCCTCGGGGCCGCCGAGTCCCCAGGCCTCGTCCTCGCCGACGAACACGAGGTCGGCGCCGCGCGCCAGTTCCAGCAGCACCGCCGGGCCGTCGCCGTCCCGCCACAGGCCGGGGCGGTGGTTGACGTCGAAGGAGACCAGGGGCCGCCCGGGGCGGCGTGCGGTCAGCCGGCGCATCAGGTCCAGGCAGTCGGCGGAGAGCGCCGCGGTGATGCCGGACAGGTGGAGGATGCGCCCGGAGCGGAGCGCGTCGGCGTCCAGGGTGCCGGCCGACATGGCGGAGGCCGCGGAGCCGGCCCGGTAGTACGCCACCTCGTGCGCGTCGGTGGCCCGGTCCCCGGCGGTACGGAAGTAGATGCCGGTCGGCCGGTCGGGGTCGCGGCGGACGGCGGAGACGTCGACGCCGTAGGAGCCGATCGCCTCGACCAGGTGGTCGCCGAAGCCGTCGGCGCCGACCGCGCTGACCCAGCGGACGGTGTGCCCGGCGGCGGCCAGTACGCAGGCCACGTTGGACTCGGCGCCGCCGATGGCGCGGTCGAAGGAGGGCACGTCGGCGAGGCGTCCGGGACGGGAGGGCAGGAAGGTGACCATGGACTCGCCGAGCGCGACGACGTCCACGACGTCGGGGGTGGTGCTGGTGGGGCCGTCGGCGGTCACGATGGTGGGGCTCCTTGTCCTTTCGCGGGCGGAGGCTCCGTTGACCCCGCGTTGGCCGAGATGTTAGACAGCAGTGAGCGATATACGCAACGGTCGTTGCAGAGAACGCAACGACCCACCTCAGGGAGGCTCCATGGCCCTCGACACCGGCACCGAAGCCCTCGCCCGTCTGGCCGAGGAGCACGTCGACCACCGCTTCAAGGGCCTCCCGCCGGACGCCACGGGTCTCACCGTCGCCGAGCTGGCCGCCCAGCGCCGCAATCTCTTCACGGACGGCTTCACCACCCCCGTGCTGGCCCTCTCCGCCGAGCGCCTGGAGCACAACCTGAAGCTGATGGAGACGTACGCCGCCCGGCACGGCCTCGCGTTCGCCCCGCACGGCAAGACCTCGATGGCCCCCCAGCTCTTCCACCGGCAGATCGAGCACGGCGCCTGGGGCATCACGCTCGCGGTGCCGCACCAGGTGTGGGTGGCCCGGGCCTTCGGCATCGGCCGGATCTTCCTGGCCAACGAGCTGGTCGACGCGTCCGCCCTGCGCCGGATCGCCGCGGAGCTGGACGCCGACCCGGACTTCCGCTTCGTCTGCTACGCCGACTCCGTCCGCGGCGTCGAGCTGATGGACGCGGCGCTGAGCGCTGCCGGGGCCTCGCGCCCGGTGGACGTCGTGGTCGAGCTGGCCGCCGGCGAGGGCGCCCGGACCGGTGTGCGCACGGAGGCGGAGTGCGCGGCGGTCGCCGACGCGGTGGCCGCCGCGCCGACACTGCGGCTGGCCGGTGTCGCCGGGTACGAGGGCGAGGTGCCGGACGCCGACCCGGACACGGTGCACGCGTGGCTGCGGCGGCTGGTCGCGCTGGCCGTGGACTTCGACAAGGCCGGGCGGTTCACCGGGCTGGAGGAGATCGTGCTCAGCGCGGGCGGCAGCGCCTGGTTCGACGCGGTCGCCGACGTGTTCGCGGAGGTCCCCGACCTCTCCCGGCCGGTGCTGAAGCTGCTGCGCTCGGGCGCCTACGTCTCGCACGACGACGGGCACTACCGCGAGCTGACCCCGTTCAACCGCGTCCCCGCCGAGGGCGCCCTGGAGCCCGCGTTCCGCCTGTGGACCCAGGTCGTCTCCCGCCCCGCTCCCGGGCAGGCCTTCACCAACGCCGGCAAGCGCGACGCGGCCTACGACCTCCACCTGCCCTTCGCCCGGGCGGTCCGCCCGGCGTCCGGCGGCCCGGAGCGTCCGGCAGACGGCATCACGGTGACGGGCCTGTCCGACCAGCACGCCTGGCTGCGCACCGCCCCGGAGGCGGAGCTGGAGGTCGGCGACTGGGTCGGCATGGGCCTGTCCCACCCGTGCACGTCCTTCGACAAGTGGCAGCTGATCCCCGTCGCCGAGGCGGACGGGACGGTCGTCGACTACATCCGTACGTTCTTCTAGAGGAGGCCCTGGTGGAAGAGCTGGTCATCCGGGACGCCGAGGTCGTCGACGGCACCGGTGAACCCTCGTACCGCGCCGACGTGGTCGTCGACGGCGGCCGCATCGTGTCGATCGTCAAGGAGGCGGCGGCCGCCGGCTGCCAGCGCCCCGCGGCCCGCCGCGAGCTGGACGCCGAGGGCCTGGCCCTGGCGCCCGGCTTCATCGACATGCACGCCCACAGCGACCTGGCCCTGCTGCGCGACCCCGACCACAGCGCGAAGGCCGCCCAGGGGGTCACCCTGGAGGTCCTCGGGCAGGACGGGCTGTCGTACGCGCCGGGCGACGACCGCACCCTCGGCGAGGTGCGCCGCGCCATCGCCGGATGGAACGGCGCCGGCGACGACATCGACTTCGACTGGCGGTCGGTCGGCGAGTACCTGGACCGGCTCGACCGGGGCATCGCCGTCAACGCCGCCTATCTGGTCCCCCAGGGCACCGTCCGCGCCCTCGCGGTCGGCTGGGACGACCGCGAGGCGACACCGGCCGAGCTGGAGCGGATGCGCCGGCTGGTCGCCGAGGGCATGGAACAGGGCGCGGTCGGCATGTCGTCCGGGCTCACCTACACGCCCGGCATGTACGCCCAGGACGCCGAGCTGACCGAGCTGTGCCGGGTGGTGGCCGAGTACGGCGGCTACTACTGCCCGCACCACCGCTCCTACGGGGCCGGGGCCCTCCAGGCGTACGAGGAGATGGTGGAACTGACCCGAGAGGCGGGCTGCCCGCTCCACCTCGCGCACGCCACCATGAACTTCGGCGTCAACAAGGGCAGGGCCCCCGAACTGCTCACGCTGCTCGACGAGGCGCTCGCCACCGGCGCCGACATCACGCTCGACACCTACCCGTACACCCCCGGCTGCACGACGCTCGTGGCGATGTTGCCGAGCTGGGCGAGCGAGGGCGGGCCGGAGCAGATCATGAAGCGGCTGGCGGACGACGACACCGCCGAGCGCATCCGGCACCACATCGAGGAGATCGGCTCCGACGGCTGCCACGGCGTGCCCCTGGAGTGGGACACGATCGAGATCTCCGGCACGGGCGACCCGGCACTCGCGGAGTACGTCGGCCGCACGGTGCTGGAGTCGGCGCGGCTGCGCGGCGAGAGTCCGTGGGCGGTCGCCCGGAACCTGCTCCTGGCCGACCGGCTGGCCCCGACGATCCTCCAGCACGTCGGCCACGAGGAGAACGTCCGCGCGATCATGCGCCACCGCGTCCACACCGGTGGCTCGGACGGCATCCTCCAGGGCACCAAGCCGCACCCGCGCGCCTACGGCACCTTCCCGCACTACCTCGGGCACTACGTGCGCGAGCTGGGCGTGCTCTCGCTGGAGGAGTGCGTGGCCCATCTCAGCGGGCGCCCGGCGGCCCGGCTGCGCCTGCCGGACCGGGGCGTCGTCCGCGAGGGGTACCGGGCCGACCTGGTGCTCTTCGACCCGGCCACGGTCGCGGCCGGCAGCACGTACGAGGAGCCCCGCCGGCTTCCGACGGGCATCCCGTACGTGCTGGTCGACGGCCGGTTCGTGATGGAGGACGGGCGGCGCACCGACGTGCTGGCCGGGCGGTCGGTGCGCCGGACCCCGCGCTGACCTGTGGGCCCTAGGGCTTCGGCAGGACGCAGCCGGCGCGGGTGAGGTCGAGCTTGTTGTCGGCGCCGAAGCAGGCGGGTATCCGGTAGGTCTGCTGGGCGTAGTTGATGCCCTTGCGGACCGTGACCGTGCCGTTCTCGGAGACCTCGCAGGGGTTGTTGTCGGTGCAGCGCGCGCCGTCCTCGTTGCCGGTGTTGTTGACGGCCACGACCTTGCCCGTGGCGTTGTCGACGACGGGCGAGCCGGAGGTGCCGCCGATGGTCTGGCAGGCGGAGGTGTAGCGGACCGAGTCCTTCCAGGTCCACTCCCCCTCCTTCAGGCGGTAGGCGAACCCGTCGATGCTGCAGGCGTAGGTCCGCTTCCAGTAGCCGGAGACGACGGTGATCGCGGTGCCGGCCGTGGGGCGGATGTCGTTGAGGGTGAGCGGGCTGATGCCGTAGCTGCCGCGGATCTGGGCGTACGTGCTGGTGAGCTGGTACAGCGAGACGTCGGTGTCGGTCATCGTCGCGTAGGCGATCTTGCTGGCGCGCAGGGTGCCGACGCGGCTGCCGGAGGCGTTGAGCAGCCCGAAGGACCGGCTGGAGGGCTGGTTCACGACGACCTCGCCGGCCGCGGGGAAGCCGGTCTCCAGGCAGTGGCCGTTGGACATGACCAGCGCCGGGTCGTCGTCCTCGGAGGCGGGCAGGCGGACGACCGAGCCGGAGCAGTTGCTGAGCGACACGGTGCCGGCGAAGGTCACGGCGCGGACGGCGGGCGCCGCGGGTGACGCGGGAGCCGTACGTGACGCGGGAGCCGTGCGTGACGCGGGTGACGCGGGAGCCGCGGGTGACGCGACCGCCGGTGCCACGCCCACCCCGGTGACGGCCAGGGTGGCGAGCGCGGCAAGGAGAGGCTTGTTCATGTGGGGTCCCCTCGATGGAGGCGCCGGCCGGAGGTCTTCCGGACGGCGGCCAGATTGTCATGCGCATTGTCATGACAGGGAGGGGACGTGGACAAGGAGCGCTATCCGGCCGCGAGTTGGCGCGATCCGGCCCTTCAGGCATGCCCGGAGGCGGCGCCGGGCACCCCGGCCGACACGTCTCACGTGGTGGAAAACACGACCCACGGGCCGTGACCGGGTCGTAAGCTCGCGGCATGCAGGTGATCCAGTCGACGAAGCTCGCCAACGTCTGTTACGAGATCCGGGGCCCGGTGCTCGAGGAGGCGATGCGGCTGGAGGCGGCCGGTCACCGCATCCTGAAGCTGAACACCGGCAACCCCGCGGCGTTCGGCTTCGAGTGCCCGCCCGAGATCCTGGAGGACATCCTCCGCAACGTCTCGACGGCGCACGGCTACGGCGACGCGAAGGGCCTGCTGGCCGCGCGCCGGGCGGTCGTCATGCACAACCAGACCCTCGGCATCGAGACGGACGTCGAGCACGTCTTCATCGGCAACGGCGTCTCCGAGCTGATCGTGATGGCGATGCAGGGCCTGCTGGACGACGGCGACGAGGTCCTCGTCCCGGCGCCGGACTACCCCCTGTGGACGGCCGCCGTCTCCCTGTCCGGCGGCACGGCGGTGCACTACCGCTGCGACGAGCAGTCCGACTGGATGCCGGACCTCGCGGACGTGGAGCGCAAGGTCACCGACCGCACCAAGGCCATCGTCATCATCAACCCGAACAACCCGACGGGCGCGGTGTACGACAGGGAGATGCTGCGCGGGCTCACCGACATCGCCCGCAGGCACAACCTCCTGGTCTGCTCCGACGAGATCTACGACAAGATCCTCTACGACGACGCGGTGCACACCCCGACGGCCGCGATCGCCCCGGACCTGCTCACCCTCACCTTCAACGGCATGTCGAAGGCGTACCGGGTGGCCGGCTACCGGGTCGGCTGGATGTCCGTCTCCGGGCCGCGCGCGCACGCCGAGTCGTACATCGAGGGCCTGACGATCCTGGCGAACATGCGGCTGTGCGCCAACATGCCGGGCCAGCACGGCGTGGTCGCCGCGCTCAGCGGACGGCAGACGATCAAGGACCTGGTGCTGCCGGGCGGGCGGCTGCGCGAGCAGCGCGACGCCGCGCACGAGGCGCTGACCAGCATCCCGGGCGTGACCTGCGTGAAGCCGAAGGGTGCGCTGTACCTCTTCCCGCGCCTCGACCCCAAGGTCTTCAAGATCAAGGACGACCGGCGGATGGTCCTGGACCTGCTGCGGCAGGAGAAGATCATGGTCGTCCAGGGCACGGGCTTCAACTGGCCCGAGCCCGACCACTTCCGCGTGGTGACCCTGCCGACGGCCGGTGACCTGCGCGAGGCGGTGGGCCGGATCGGGAACTTCCTGGACGGCTACGGGCAGCCCTGAGCCAAATCCCGACGCCCCTCAACTTTAGATTGAATCCAATGTAGGATGGCTTCCTGTAAGCGTTCAGGAGGCCGTCCCATGTACGAACCGATCCGCAGCAAGTCGGTCCACAGCACGGTGGCCGGCAGCGCCTCGGACTTCCCCCACCGGTCCCGTGAGGAGGAGCTGGACATCCAGCTCGCGGGTCATCTCGCGGCCCTGCTCGCCGCCACGGACGAGCTCCGCGCCCTGGCTCCCTCCGAGGAGCTGGACACGGCCGCCGACCGGCTCGCGGAGCAGGTCGCCCGGCTGCGGGGAGGTCACGCACCGGCCCGTGCGCCGCTGGCCGCCGTGCCGTCCGCGCCGCACCCGGCGGTACTGCACCGCCGGGCACACACCCTGGCGAGCCGCGCCCTGGTCGTGGCCGCCTCCCGCGCCGACACGGCGGTCGCGATCCTGACCGCCGAGCGCATGGACGCCCACGACGCGGCCCTGGAGCCGCGCGAGCTGGCGTCCCGCTGAGCCCTCACCGGGCTCCCTCCGACGGCCCCGGCCCGCGCGCACCCGCAGCGACGCGCGGGCCGGGTGCCATTCACTGCGTGGCTCGAGCGGGGGTCTCGCTTCGGCGCCGTTGTGTGTCTCGTCCTTCGGCGGCTTTCCGTCACACGTGGCTGGTCGCGCAGTTCCCCGCGCCCCTTCGGGGCGCGTCAGCGAACGGCGTCTCATGGTGAGGCCGCGGAATGTCGAAGGGCCGGGTCCGTCGCACGCCTTTGTGCGGGGACCCGGCCCGAGCGGGGCCTCTTCGTGCTCCGGGACATCGAGCTACAGGAGCGTGAAGAGGACCCTCGCGGCCGGCCTTCGTGACGACTTCGCGGGTCAGGGCTAGCCGGACCGGCCGCGGAACCAGGGGGGATCAGCCCAGGCGCTGCACCAGCGCGCGGTACTGGTCCCACAGCTCGGTGGGCGTGTGGTCGCCGAAGGTGTTCAGGTGCTCGGGGACGAGCGCCGCCTCCTCGCGCCACACCTCCTTGTCGACGCTGAGCAGGAAGTCCAGGTCGGACTCGGGCAGGTCGAGGCCGTCGGTGTCCAGGGACTCCTTGGTCGGCAGGACGCCGATCGGGGTCTCGACGCCGTCGGCCTTGCCCTCCAGGCGCTCCACGATCCACTTCAGGACGCGGCCGTTCTCACCGAAGCCGGGCCAGACGAACCGGCCCGCGTCGTCCTTGCGGAACCAGTTGACGTAGTAGATCTTCGGCAGCTTGGACTGGTCCTTGTCCTTCGCGACGTCGATCCAGTGACCCATGTAGTCGCCCATGTTGTAGCCGCAGAACGGCAGCATGGCGAACGGGTCGCGGCGCAGCTCGCCGACCTTGCCCTCGGCGGCGGCGGTCTTCTCGGAGGCCACGTTGGCCCCGAGGAAGACGCCGTGGTTCCAGTCGAAGGACTCGGTGACCAGCGGGACGGCGGTGGCGCGGCGCCCGCCGAAGAGGATCGCCGAGATCGGCACGCCCTTGGGGTCCTCCCACTCCGGCGCGATGATCGGGCACTGGGCCGCGGGCGTGGTGAAGCGCGCGTTGGGGTGCGCGGCCGGGGTGCCGGACGCGGGCGTCCAGTCGTTGCCCTTCCAGTCCGTGAGGTGGGCGGGCGTCTCCTCGGTCATGCCCTCCCACCACACGTCGCCGTCGTCGGTGAGGGCGACGTTGGTGAAGACGGAGTTGCCCCACAGGGTCTTCATCGCGTTGGCGTTGGTGTGCTCACCGGTGCCGGGCGCGACGCCGAAGAAACCGGCCTCGGGGTTGATGGCGTACAGGCGGCCGTCCTCGCCGAAGCGCATCCAGGCGATGTCGTCGCCGATGGTCTCCACGGTCCAGCCGGAGATCGTGGGCTCCAGCATGGCGAGGTTGGTCTTGCCGCAGGCCGACGGGAAGGCGGCGGCGACGTACTTGGGCTCCCCGGTGGGCGGGGTCAGCTTCAGCACGAGCATGTGCTCGGCGAGCCAGCCCTCGTCGCGGGCCATGACGGAGGCGATGCGCAGCGCGTAGCACTTCTTGCCGAGCAGGGCGTTGCCGCCGTAGCCGGAGCCGTAGGACCAGATCTCCCGGTCCTCGGGGAAGTGCGAGATGTACTTGGTGCTGTTGCAGGGCCACGGGACGTCCGCCTCGCCCTCCGCGAGGGGGGCGCCGAGGGTGTGCACGGCCTTGACGAAGAAGCCGTCGTCACCGAGCTCGTCCAGGACCGGCTGTCCCATGCGGGTCATGGTGCGCATGGAGACGGCGACGTACGCGGAGTCGGTGATCTCCACGCCGAGCGCGGACAGCGGCGAGCCGAGCGGGCCCATGCAGAAGGGCACGACGTACATGGTCCGGCCGCGCATGGAGCCGCGGAACAGGCCGCCCTTCCCCTGGTCACCGGTGAAGATCTCCCGCATCTCGGCGGGGTCCTTCCAGTGGTTGGTCGGGCCGGCGTCCTCCTCCTTGGCGGAGCAGATGAAGGTCCGGTCCTCGACGCGCGCGACGTCGGAGGGGTCGGAGGCCGCGTAGTAGGAGTTGGGGCGCTTGATCGGGTCGAGCTTCCGGAAGGTGCCCTTCGCCACGAGCTCCTCGCACAGTCGCTCGTACTCGGCCTCGGATCCGTCACACCAGACCACGTTGTCCGGCTGCGTCAGTTCGGCGATCTCGTTCACCCACGAGATCAGCTCCTGGTGCTGGGTGGGGACGACGGGGGGAGCCGCGATGTCGCGCGCCACGATTGCTCCTAAATGAGGGGTTTTTGTCTGGAGGCCCCGTGGGGGCTGCGACCCGGATGCGTCACGCGAGGAGCTCACGCTGCTCATCCGGTGCCGACCGCACTCATTTGATCATCCGACGAGAGTGCCCATATGTCCAGAGGGCCTCACACCTGAGCGGAGTGAGGATCGCCACGTACCAGCGGTTGTCTCCGTGTTTTTTTGCGTGCGCCTGGAGTTCGCCTGAAACTTCTTTTACTTCCGTCACCGGCGGCGCGAGCGAGGGGGCACGGGCGGTGTGCCTGGGGGATGCCGGACCGGGGACTCCCGTGAGACGATGGCCACTTGCGGCCTTCCCGGCTCCCCTACTGACGCGTAACTTACGGTCCCGTAGGTACGATGCCGATATGACTGCGTCCGCCTCCGACGCGCCCAGGGACACGCCGGCCGCCGGCCGCGGTCCCGTGGCGCTCTCCCTGCCGCATCCGGTCAAGCCCAAGCTGCGCGGCTGGCTGCACCTCGGCATGTTCCCGGCCGTCCTCGTCGCGGGCCTCGTGCTCACCGCACTCGCCGACTCGTCCGAGGGACGCGTCGCCTGCGGGGTCTACGCCGTCACGGCCTGCCTGCTGTTCGGCGTCAGCGCGCTGTACCACCGGGGCAACTGGAGCCCCCGCATGGACGGCGTCCTGCGGCGGCTCGACCACGCCAACATCTTCCTGATCATCGCGGGCACCTACACCCCGCTCACGATCCTGCTCCTGCCGGGAGCCCAGGGGCAGTGGCTGCTGTGGGGCATCTGGGCCGCCGCCGCGGCCGGCATAGTCTTCCGGGTCTTCTGGGTCGGCGCCCCGCGCTGGCTCTACACCCCCTGCTACCTCGCCATGGGCTGGGCGGCCGTCTTCTACCTCCCCGAGTTCATGCGGACCGGCGGCATCGCCGTGCTGGTCCTGGTGATCGTGGGCGGGGTCCTCTACAGCGCGGGCGGGGTGATCTACGGCCTCAAGCGCCCGAACCCCTCACCGCGCTGGTTCGGCTTCCACGAGGTCTTCCACGCCTTCACCCTGGCCGCCTTCATCGCGCACTACGTGGGGATCTCGCTGGTGGCCTACCAGCAGGCATAGCCGCCCGCACCGGCCGGCCCGCACCGGAGAATCCCCGAGAGCGGCGGCCTCCCGCGTGGCATCCTGACCAGGTGAACGGTCCCGAGATCCACGTCGAGTTCGCCCCCGGACTGCGCGTGTTCGCCCCCCGGGCCCGCGCGACCGGCGCCGCCCGCGCCGCCACCGACGGCGTCTCCACCCTCGGCCACGTCGTCGAGTCCCTCGGCGTCCCCCTGACCGAGGTCGGCGCGCTCCTGGTGGACGGCCGCGAGGTGCCGCCCGGGCACGTCCCCACCGGCGGCGAGTCGGTGACCGTGCGGGCCGTCGAACACCCCCAGCGGGTCCCGGGCGCGCCCCTGCGCTTCCTCCTCGACGTGCACCTCGGCACCCTCGCCCGCCGCCTGCGGCTGCTCGGCGTGGACACGGCCTACGAGTCGACGGACCTCGGCGACCCGGCGCTCGCCGCGCTGTCGGCGGCGGAGAAGCGGGTCATGCTCAGCCGCGACCGGGGCCTGCTGCGCCGCCGCGAGCTGTGGTCCGGCGCCTACGTCTACAGCACCCGTCCCGACGACCAGCTGAAGGACGTCCTGGACCGCTTCCAACCCGAGCTGCGGCCCTGGACCCGGTGCACCGCCTGCAACGGCCTGCTGAGGAAGGCCACCAAGGAGGAGGTGGCCGACCAGCTCAAGGGCGGCACCGAGCGGACGTACGACGTGTTCGCGCAGTGCACCGCGTGCGGGAGGGCGTACTGGAAGGGCGCGCACCACGAACAGCTGGAGGCCATCGTGGAGCGCGCCCTCGCCGGGACCGGGCGCCGGGAGCCCTAGTACCGCTTCGTCCGCACGTCCCCCTTGCCGCAGGCCACGCCGTCGCGGTCGGGGTCCAGGCGGAGCGGGTCGTCCTTGCCGTTGACCTCCAGGTGGCCGTAGTCGTTGCGGGCCAGCCAGGAGCAGCGGGCGGCCGTCGTCCTCTTCACCTCGGCCGGGAAGGCGGTCGGCACGCAGACGTTGGCGGAGCCGTAGTGCCGGTCGCAGCCGGAGACGGTGGGGGCGACCGGCTGCGAGGCGCGCTTCCTGCCGGGGCCCGTGACCTTGCCCCGCGGGGCGTCGGCGAAGGAGTGGACGTGCGCCGAGGCGTCCTTCGCGGCGAGGGCCGTCGGGCCCTGGAGGTGCACCCACTTCGCCACCGAGGGCACGCCGTTCGCGTCGACCGCGAAGAGCATGTACCAGCCGGGGGGTGCGAGATTCGGGTTGCTCGTGACGTTCAGGTCGACGTTGTTCCCGTCCACGGACAGCGGCAGGTCCACGAACCGCTGGTTCGGGTCGGAGGAGTGGGTGACGGCGGCCGGGCGGATCAGCTCGGCCTTGGCGATCGGCCGGTCGACGGTGATCCGCTGGGTGTCGCCGTAGGTCCACTCGGTGTCGATCACCGAGGTGATCGAGGGCCGCTCGCCCTTGAGCAGGTACGGGGGCGTGTAGACCGACACGTCGTGGTTCCAGGAGCCGTTGCCCGGGTTGTCGCCGGTGGACATCACCCGGCCGTCGGGCAGCAGGAACGACGACGAGTGGTAGCCGCGAGCCTCCGGGTCGGCGGCCACCGGGTCGAAGGTCTCCGTCTCCGGGTCGAAGACCGAGGACTCGAAGACCGGGTTCGCCCGGTTGTGCAGCGCGCCGCCGGTCTCCAGCACCTTGCCGTCGGGCAGCAGCACGGCGGAGACGTACATCTTGCCCTGGCCGCCGGTCTGCGGCACCGGCCCGGCGCCGAGGTCGACCGTGCCCTGCGGGAGCGGGGGCCCGGCGGTGTAGGCGGGGTTCGGCTGCTTCAGGTCGATGATGTCGGTCAGGCGGTTCGCGTCCGGGTTGGAGTCGATGTTGCCGCCGCCGATGGTGAGCACCCTCTGGTCCTGCGCGGGCGGCAGCAGCACGCTGGCCGACTGGTCCCGTACGTCCTTGTCCTGGAGGCCCGGGACCTGCGTGACCGTGTTGGCGTCGTAGTCGTAGATCGCCGAACCGGTGCCGGGGATGTTGTTGCCGAAGACGTGGCTGCCGGAGTAGAAGAGGCGGCCGTCCTGCATCAGGATCATCGACGGGTACAGGCCCCAGTACGACCAGGTCTGGTTGACCTGCCAGGTCGGCAGCCACTTCTGCTGCGCGTCCGACCACCGCTCGGCCGTGACCGACCCGGTGGAGTCCTCGCGCAGCCCGCCGAAGGAGATGACGTCGCCGTTGCCGAGGACGGTCGCCGACGGGTACCAGTGGCCGTCGTTCATGTCGTTGGTCTTCGTGTAGGTCTCGGTCTCCGGGTCGAAGACGTACGAGTCCTTGAACCCCTGGTAGCCGATCGTGCCGTCCGCCGACGGGTAGCCGGCGTTGCCGCTCATGACGAGGACGCGGCCGTCCTGGAGCTGGACGTGCCCGGCGCAGAACATGTCCTTGGGCGTCGGGATCGTCCGGTACTCGCCGGTCGCCGGGTCGTACACCGCCGACGTGAAGGTGCCCGCCTCGAACATCTCCGGGTCGTTGCCGGAGCCCGCGATCAGCAGCACCTTGCCGTTGTGCAGGACGACGGAGTGCATGGAGCGGACCGGGTTCTCGGTGGGCAGCACGTCCCAGCGGCCGTCGGCGCACTCCTTCGCGGTGCCCGTGCACTCCGGTTCCGGGACCGGGTCGGCGACCTGCTCCATGGTGTAGTCGTCGGTGGTCGCCGATCCGGTGCCGTAGACGGAGACGCCCCAGCTGATGCGGTCGGTGCCGGCCGGGACCTCGGGCGTGCGGACGCTCGCCTCGGTCCAGTCGGCGGCCAGGGCGAGGGTCTTGAGGTCGGTCCAGTACTGCCAGCCCGCGGTGGCGTCGTGCCGGAAGAGGGTGAGGGCGGCGTCCGGGGTCGTGGTCCTGTACCAGAGGGACAGGTCGTACTGCTTGCCCGCCGTCACCACGGGCGCGCACGCGGCGGACTCCGTGATCAGGGCCTTGCGGTCGCCGTCCAGCCGACGGGTGAGCTCGACCTTCATGGCCTTGGAGCCGGTGTGGGCGTCGGCGGTGGTGGTGAAGGTGAAGTCGTTGTCGCCCCAGCCGGACTTCTCCCAGCAGTAGGGCATGTCGCCGGTGCCGGCCGTCTCGAAGCCGGGGTTCTTGATCAGGTTGGCGGCCGAGGCGGGCTGGGGGGCGGTGAGCAGCAGGCCGCCGGTGAGGGCGGACACCGCCAGGAGGGCGGAGGTTCTCCTCCGTGGTCTTCTCATGCGTCGCTCCTCGCTGTGCGGGCCGTACGGCTTTCCCTGCTGTGCTGCTCCGGCGCGCGCTTGCGGCGCCGGCGCGGGAGGTAGACGAGCGCCTCCGTCCCGGCGAAGCGCAGGACGAAGGTGATGACGAGGGCCAGCGCGGTGGCGGGCAGCACGGCCAGCCCGAACTGCCCGACGAGCAGGGCGATCAGCGGGATGCGCAGCACCAGGTCGGCGTTGGCGATCAGCGCGAACCGCAGCGTCCGGTCGGCCCAGTGCCGGTGCCGGCGCCGGTCGCGGAAGAGCAGCCGCTCCAGCAGGAGGAAGTTCCAGGCCACCCCGAACTGGTTGGCGAGGATCTCGGAGGGCAGGTAGTGCAGCCCCGCCGCGGTCAGCGCCCACAGGGCGGCCAGGTTGGGCACGAAGCCGCTCAGCCCGATCAGGCCGAAGGCGATCATGCGAGCGGGCGCCGAGGCGGTGCGCAGCCCGGCCAGGTGGCGCAGGAAGCGCAGCCCTTCCCGCGCGGTGGACTTGGACTCGCCCGCGAACCGCTCCTCGAAGACGAACGGCACCTCGGTGACGGTGTGGGGGCGGCCGCGGACGGCGAGTTCGAGGAGGATCTTGTAGCCGAGGGGCTTGAGGACGTCCGCGGTGACCTCGCTGCGGCGGATGGCGAAGAAGCCGCTCATCGGGTCGCTGATGCCGCGCAGCCGGCGCGGGAAGAGGGCCTTGGTCAGCCAGGTCGCCGCGCGCGAGACGGCCACCCGGTAGCCGCCCGCGAGTCCGGCACGGCTGCCGCCCTCGATGTACCGCGAGGCGACGACGAGCCCGGCGCCCGCCCGCTCGCCGGTGGCGACCAGCTCGGGGACCAGGGACGGCGGGTGCTGGCAGTCGCCGTCCATGACGACGATCCAGTCGGACCCGGCCGCCCTGAGGCCCTCGACGACCGCGCCGCCGAGCCCGCCGGCCGGCTCGTCCCGGTGCAGGACGGTGACCGGGAACGGGCAGTCCAGGGCCGCTTCCCGGACGACGTCCGGGGTGTCGTCGGTGGAGTCGTCCACGAAGACGACCTCGCAGGGCAGCCGGGCCGGCACGGACTCGGTGATCCGGTGCAGCAACTGCCGTACGTTGGCGGACTCGTTGAAGGTCGGTACGACGATGGTGACGGCGCCCGGCTCGGGCACCTCCGAGGCCGCGGGGCGTACGGCCGGACGGCCCAGCTCGCCGGGGACGGTGGACTCGTGGCTCATCGGGCGGCTCCGGAGGGCTGGATACGGCGGATCTCGATGCGGTCCGCGCCGGTGCCGAAGACGGCGACCGGGGTGGAGTGGTTCATCGCGGCCCGGACGTTGGGCAGGTCGGCCGCGTCGCGCCGTACCGTCGGGGAGGCGACGACGTAGTCGATGTCGCGCCAGCCGCCCGGCATCGTCTTCGTCACCGCCGGGTCGAGGTCCGCCTTGTAGAACCAGATGACCCCGAGTCCGGGCCGGTAACCCGCGTGCACCAGATCCAGCCACAGCGCGTCGTCGACGAGCACCCGGGTGCCGGCGGGGTCCGCCACCTCCTCGGCCAGCCAGTCGGCGGCGGCCTCGTAGGGGGCGTTGGCGTCGGCGGTGACGGCGGTGCGGTCGCCGTCGTACCAGCGGGGCACGACGTAGGCGCCGGCGGCGAGCACCAGGACGCCGGCGAGGGCGTACCGGCCCGCGGTGACGCCCCGTTTCTCGGCCTCGGTGCGCCATCTGCGCAGCACGGCGTGGGCGGTGCTCGCCGCGCCGCCGGCCAGGACCAGGGCGAGGAAGGGCAGGGCCTGGATGACGTACATGGCGGGCAGGTAGCCGTTCGGCCGCAGGGCGAGGGCGGCGAGGATCGCCACCGTCAGGGCCGGTCCGGCCAGGGACCGCGCGGTGACCGACCAGCGCCAGGTGGCCAGCAGGAGCAGCGCGCCGGCGAGACCGCCGAGGGGCAGCACGCGGTCGTAGTACAGCCAGGACTCCAGGACGCCCCAGGAGCCGGAGCCCTGGTCGAGGATGAAGCCGGAACCGGGCCTGGTCATCTGGTAGACGACGCCGTCCCACAGGGAGACGTGTCCGCCGCCCGGCAGCAGCTCGCCCTTCAGCAGGGCGAACAGGGGGTAGGAGAACCCGATGAGGGCGCAGGCGGTGACGGCGCCGGTCAGGGCGAACTTGCGGGTGTCCCGGTGGCTGTGGCGCCACATGGTGACCAGCAGGGCGGGCAGGACGACGAGCATCGTCTCCTTGGTGAGCACCGCGGTGGCGGCGGCGACGCCCGCGCCGAAGTGGTGCCACAGGTGGCGGCTCGGGGAGGCGGCCAGCGCGAAGGCCAGCAGGGTCCACATCACCGCGAGGTTGTCGAGGAAGATCTCCCGCTGGAGCACGACCGAGAGCGGGGAGAGCCCGAACAGGGCCATGGCGAGTCCGGCGGCCCAGCGGGGCAGGGAGAGCCGGCGGGCGATGACGTAGACGAGGACGGCGGAGACGGCGGCGATCAGCAGCATCACCGCGCGCATGGTGCCGACGGTCATCGACTCGGGGCTGATCAGCGTGGGTATCCAGGTCAGCACGGCTATCTGGATCCAGCCGAGCGGCGGGTGGTCGTACCAGTAGGTGTAGTGGGCGAGGCCCTCGCCCTGCTGGACGGCCCACGCCTGGGCGAGGTAGGTGCCCTCGTCGTCGCTGAGGGCCGGGTAGTCGGAGATGTTCCAGCCCTGCACGACCATGATCGCCAGGAGCAGCGTGCCGCACAGCAGCAGGTCGGGCCGGGAGGAGCGGAGGCGGCCCGGCGGCGCGGCGCCGCCGGGGGCCGTGCCGGTGTCGTGGGCAGGCCGGCGCTGCGCGGGGACCGTGGTGCCGGTCGCCGCGGGAAGGGTGGAGGTCACGCGGGAACGTCCTCTCGGTCCACGGGCGCGAGGTGGGCGCCGACATGGCTGGTCAGCTCCCAGTCGTTGCGGCCGCGCTGCTCGCGCCACACGGCGCGGACGGCGGCCCCGGCGAGGAGGACCTGGTAGAAGGGGCCCCCGGCGATCAGCTTCAGGTAGTGGGCGAGACGGACGCGGAGTCCGTACTGCTTGCCGAAGTCGTGCAGGCCGACGACCTCGAACACGAAGGTGACCAGGGCCGTGACGGCCGGCAGGAAGGTGATGAAGGCGATGCCGACGGGCACGTCCAGGAACAGCGCGACGGCCGCGTTCAGCGGGATGATCACACCGGTGAAGGCCTGGAGGAACGGCGTCATCAGGGTGTAGCGGGCCAGCAGCCGCTGGGTGAAGGTGGGCAGCTGCCGCCAGTCCTTCTTCCGGTACACCTGGAGGAACCCCTGGTTCCAGCGGGTGCGCTGCTTGAGCAGCGACATCAGCGTGCCCGGGGTCTCCTCCCGGGTGACCATGTCGGAGTCGTAGGCGACGACGACCTTCTTGCCGGTGCTGGAGAGCCGGACGCCGAGGTCGCAGTCCTCCGCCAGGCACTCGGGGTCCCAGCCGCCGGCCTCGCGGAGCACGTCCGTGCGCACGAAGACGGTGTTGCCGCCGAGCGGGATGAACCCCTTCTGCGCGTGCAGGTGCAGCCGGGAGCGGAACCAGAAGAAGTACTCCAGGCAGTTGCGCAGGCTGTACCAGCTGGAGTGGAAGTTGATGAGCTGGACGCCGCCCTGGACGACGTCGGCGCCGGTGGTGCGGAAGGCGTGGTCGACGTGGGCGAGCAGCTCGGGATGGACCTGGTCCTCGGCGTCGAAGACCCCGACGACGTCACCGCGGCAGTGCGGCAGCGCCGTGTTCATGGCCTTCGGCTTGTTCTTCTTCTCGTGGGTGTCGACGACGACCCGGACGCGGGGGTCACGGTCGGCGGCCCGCTCGGCGACGGCCGTGGTCTCGGGATCGTCGTGGCCGACGATGACGATGATCTCGAAGTCGGTGTGCGTCGAGGTCAGCAGGCGCTGGACGGTGTGGTCGAGCACGGCCTGTTCGTGCCGTGCGGGCAGCAGCAGCGAGAACGACACGTGCTCGTCGCCGTCGGGTCTGCTGAACCGGGTGGAGGCGAGCACCTCGGGCGTGCGCCAGGCGTGCATCTGCCACCACAGCGTGAAGGCCGCCATCCAGAAGAGCGCCAGTGAGACGGCGGCGACGAAGACAGACGTCAGCAAGAAAAGATCCCCCCAGATCTTCGGAATTCCCCCCGCGCGACGGCCCGCCCGGATCAGGCGACCGCCACGTCACGGTGAAGAGGCTAGGGGTCTTCTGTGAAACACATCGGCTGTTTCGGTGAAGAGCGTGTTTCCTCACAACAGGAACCGGTTCTGAACAGTTCGTCCACCGGTTCCGTTGCGAGGGGTTTCGTTCGTGTCGTCTCAGCTGTTCAGTGCGGCCCGCAGCCGCTCCGGGTCCGTCGTGGGCGCGTCACAGGTGAAGTTGCGGCAGACGTACGCGGCCGGCGCACCGCCCACCAGGGGGCGGCCGGCGAGCAGCGGGAACTCGTCGCTGCCCTCGGTGCCGACGGCGACCACCGCGCCCGGCGCCGTCCCGAGGAGGGCCGTGCGGTGCAGCCCCAGGGTGGCGCCGTCCCCCGGGGCCGGCCCGACGACGGCGACTTCGCGGGGACCGTCGAGCAGGGCCTCGGCGGCGGCGAGGCCCCAGCCGATGAAGCGCGGGACGCGCGGGCCGAGTGCCTTCACCACGCCGAGGGCGTGCTCGGCCGCGGTGCGGTGGGCCTCGGAGCCGGTGTGGGCGGCGTAGGAGAGCAGGGCGCCCGCGGCGGCGGTCCAGCCGGACGGCGTGGCGTTGTCGGTCGGGTCCTGCGGCCGGCGGATCAGCCGCTCGGAGTCGGCGGCGGTGTCGTAGAGGGAGCCGGAGTCGTCGGTGAAGCGGGTGAGGACGTGGTCGAGCAGCAGTCCGGCGAAGTCCAGCCAGACGCCCTCGCCGGTGACGGACGCGAGGGCGAGGAAGCCCTCCGCCACGTCGGCGTAGTCCTCCAGCACCCCGGCGTTGGCTCCCGCGCGGCCGTCCTTGCTGGTGCGGAAGAGCCGGGCGTGCTCGTCGAGGTGCAGCCGCACCAGCAGGTCGGCGGCGGCCACGGCGGCCTCGACCAGGTCCGGGCGTTCGAAGTAGGCGCCGGTCTCGGCGAGCGCGGCGACCGCCAGGCCGTTCCAGGCGGCGACCACCTTGTCGTCGCGGCCGGGGGCGGGACGCCCGGCGCGGGCGGCCAGCAGCCGTTCCCGTACGGACGCGATCCGCTCGGCGTCGAAGACGCCCTCCTCCTGGGGGAGTTGCAGCACCGAGGAGCCGTGCTCGAAGGTGCCCTCCTCGGTGACGCCGAAGTACTGGGCGGCGAGCGCGGCGTCGTCCGCTCCGAGCACCTCGGTGAGCTGCCCGGGCGTCCACACGTAGTAGGCGCCCTCGACGTGCCGTCCCGTGCCGTCGTCGCTGTCCGCGTCCAGCGCGGAGGCGAACCCGCCCTCGGCGGTGCGCAGTTCGCGGACCATGAAGTCGGCGGTCTCCAGGGCGACCCGGCGGGCGAGCGCCGACCCCGTGGCACGCCACAGGTGGGCGTAGACCCGGCACAGCAGCGCGTTGTCGTACAGCATCTTCTCGAAGTGCGGCACCACCCAGTCCCGGTCCACGGAGTACCGGGCGAAGCCGCCGCCGAGCTGGTCGTAGATCCCGCCGCGCGCCATGCGCTCGCAGGTGTCCCGCGCCATCTGCAGCGCGCCCTCGGCGCCGGTGCGGGCGTGGTGCCTCAGCAGGAACTCGATCGCCATCGACGGCGGGAACTTCGGCGCCCCGCCGAATCCGCCGCGCTGCGCGTCGTACTCCCGGGTCAGCCCGAGCAGCGCCTGCCCGAGCTCGGCGTCGCCGGGCGCCTGCGCGTCGCCGTAGGAGATCTCCCGCCCGGCGAGATCGCGCACGATCTTGCCCGCGACGTCGGTGACCTCGCCCCGCCGCTCCGTCCAGGCCTGCTGGACGCCCTGGAGCACCTGCCGGAAGGACGGCATGCCGTGGCGGGGCTCGGGCGGGTAGTACGTGCCGAAGTAGAAGGGCTCCGCCTCCGGGGTGAGGAAGACGGTCATGGGCCAGCCGCCGTGTCCGGTCGCCGCCTGCACCGCCTCCATGTACACGGCGTCGACGTCGGGGCGCTCCTCGCGGTCGACCTTGACGCTGACGAAGTGCGAGTTCAGGAACTCGGCGGTCGGCCCGTCCTCGAACGACTCGTGCGCCATCACGTGGCACCAGTGGCAGCTGCTGTACCCGACGCTCAGCAGCACCGGCACGTCCCGCCGCCGCGCCTCCTCGAAGGCCTCGTCCGACCAGGGCCACCAGTCGACGGGGTTGTCGGCGTGCTGAAGGAGGTACGGGGACGTCTCGTGCGCCAGTCGGTTCGGCATGTGGTCCATCCTGCCCCAGTACCCGCGCCCGGCCGGACAGCACACCGCCGTGCCCCACGGGTCCTCTCCCCAGGGTCTCCCCGCCGCGGCACATTTGACCGGCGGACAACCGGGGAAGGACCCGGGGGCGGGCCGGGAGGGGCCCGGCGATGCCTGGGGACACCAGGGGGATGCCATTGCCGCCGGAGGGGGACGGGACATGCGGGACGGTCATCGGGTGGAGGCCGAGCGGCTGCTGACGCGGGCCGTGGAGGAGGAGGTGCGGCGCTCGGGCGGGCGCACGGACGGGAACGTGCTGCTCTCCCGGGCCCGCGGGGCCCTGGACGCGATGGCGGAGATGGCCGCCGAGGAGTACGAGGCCTACACCCGCGCCCTGGACGAGGCGTCGGCCGGACAGCTCACCTTCCGCCGGCGCTACGCCCAGGAGGGCGGCGGCACTCCCCTGCTGGTGGCCGGCGTGGCGGCGGTCGCGGCGGTCGTCGCCGACGTGGCGCTCGGCACCGGCACGGGCACGGCGGTCGGCGCGGGCGTGGCCGTGGGCGTCGTCGGCGCGGCCGCGACCGTGGTCAAGGTGGCCGGTTCCCATGTGCCGGCCGCCCATCACCGCGCCGGTGCGGTGAGCCAGCCGGGCGGGCCCGAGCAGCTGCGCCTGCAGTGGCTCACCGCGCTGGAGGTGCGCGGCATCCGGCCGTTCCTGGACCAGCAGCGCGTGCTCGCTGCGTCCACCGGGCCGAAGAAGGCCGGTCCGAAGCTGCGGGGCGCCGACAAGAGCGCGGCGGCCCGGGGGCGCACCGTGCTGGAGCAGTCGTTCGCGCAGCTGCCGCAGCCCGAGGGCGCGTTCGCCGGCCGGCGCGGGGAGATGGCGCGGCTGCGGCAGTGGGTGCAGGCGGCCCGCGCGAGCACGGAGACGATGGCGACGGTCGTGGTGCTGCACGGCGCGCCCGGCAGCGGCCGGACGACGCTCGCGGTGCGGGCCGCGCACGAGCTGCGGGACCACTTCCGCGGGGCGTGCGTGGTCGATCTGCGCGGCGACAGCGCCTCGACGGGGGGCGAACCGCCGCTGACCACCCGGGACGCCCTGCTGCACCTGCTGAACCGGCTCGGGGCACCCCGCGAGCAGTTGCTGTTCCGGGAGCGGTCCTCCGCGGACCAGCAGGTCAAACGGCTGAGCGAGCTGTACCACCAGCATCTGGCGGGCGTGCCGGTCACCATCGTGCTGGACGACGCCTCCGACGCCGAGCAGGTGCGCGCGCTGGTGCCCGAGCGGTCGGACAGCCTGGTGCTGGTCACCGCGCGGAAGGCGCTGGACCTGCCGGCCGACCTGCCCGCGCGGGTGTTCCGGCTGCCGGTGGAGCCGCTGGACGCGGCCGGTGCGGAGGAGCTGCTCGGCGCCGCCGCCGAGGACGCGTCGGGGCCCTACGACGCCGAGTCCGCCGAGCGGATCCGGCAGCTGTGCGGCGGGCTGCCGCTGGCGCTGCGCATCGCGGGCTCGTCCCTCGGTCCGCGCTCGCCGCGCCGGCTGGCCACCGACCTGGGCGCCTACGGCCCGGTGGAGCCGGTCGAGCGGGCGCTGTGGCTGCGCTACACCGACCAGCCGGAGGCGACCCGGCGGCTGCTGCGCCGGCTGGCGCTGGCCGGGCGCACCTCGCTGGGTGCCGCCGCTGCCGCCGCGCTGCTGGCCACCGACGAGGCGGAGGCGGCGCGGCAGCTGGCGGCGCTGTCGGACGCGGGGCTGCTCGATCACGTCCGGGGCAGCCGCTACCGGCTGCACGACGTGGTGCGGGCCTTCGCCGCGGCCCGTCTCTCCGACGAGGAGGAGCCGGCGGAGACCGCGGCGGCGCAGGAACGGCTGATCGCGAACTACGCCGAGCTGGCCGACTCGGTGCTGCGCCTGGTGGACGGCAACATGTCGACCCGTTCGGACCGGTTCGGGCAGCACGGCTTCACGTCCCTGGACGAGGCGCTGCGCTGGCTGGACGACGAGTCGAGCTTCATCACGGCGGCGCTGCGGCACGCGGAGGGCGTCGACCAGGGCACGGTGCTGAACCTGCTGGGCGCGCTGTGCGACTACTGCCTGCTGCGGGGCGACCTGTACCGGCTGGGCGAGATCAGCGAGCTGACGCAGTCCGTGGACCAGGGGCTGCTGGTGCGCTCCGTGCAGTGGCGCACCGGCATCGCGGCCCGGCAGCTCGGCGAGCTGGACAAGGCGCGGACCACGCTCACCTCCGTGGTCGACCTGTACATGGAGGCCCACCACGACGCGGGGGCGGCGCGGGCCCTGTGCTCGCTCGGCATCACGCTGCACCACCAGGGGAACCTCACCGAGGCGGCGGCGAGGCTGCGGGAGGCGCTGGACCTCCAGGCCCCGCCGGAGCTGGCCACGGACCGGGCGTGGACCCTGCACGCGCTGGCGGCCGTGCAGCGGGACCGGGCCCGGCTGGCGGAGGCCATGGACCTGCTCACCGAGTCACTGGTCCTGCACCGCGCGGGCGAGTCGGTGCACGGCCAGGCGTGGGCCCACTTCCAGCTCGGCCAGCTGCGGCTGCGGATGGGCGACGTACCGCGGGCGGAGGAGGAGCTGCGGGCCGCCCTGGAGCTGTACGGCCGTACCCAGGACGCCCGCGGCGAGGCGTGGGCGCTGACCCAGCTGGCGCGGGCCCGGCTGGTGGACGGCGACGCCTCCGAGGCGGCCGAGGAGCTGCGGCAGGCCGCGGCCCGCCACCGCGAGAACGAGGACGCGCGCGGCGAGGCGTGGAGCGTCTACTACCTGGGTCAGGCACTGGAGGAGACGGGCGCCCTGGACCGGGCGGTCCGTGAGCTGGAACGCTCCCGCACGATGTTCTCGCGGATGCGGGACGTGTACGGCCTGGCGTGCGCCCGGCACCATTCGGCACGGGTGACCCGCGACCAGCGGGCCGCGCAGACCGGCTCGCTCAGGAACTCGGGCTTCGCCCGCCAGCTCCTCGTCGACGCGCGCGCCGACTTCCAGCGCATCGGTGTAGGCCACGGCGAGGCGTGGACGTGCCTGGAGCTGGCCGTGGTGGACGCCGGCAACGCCCGTACGCCGCAGGCGCTGGCGCTGTGCGACGAGGCGGCGGTGCTCTTCGCGGCGTACGGCGACCGGCGCGGCGAGGACTGGGCCCGCTTCCTGCGCTGCACGCTGCTGCCGTACGCCGCCCCCGGCGGGGTGGAGGTCGGCACGGCGGTGGCGCAGGAGGAGCTGGCCCAGCTGTCCCGCGCCCGGCATCCGGCACGCGACCCGAAGCTGGACGACTACGTGGAGGCGTACCGGCTGCTGCTGGAGCGGGGCGTGCGGCTGGAGGCGGGCTGGCAGGCCTGGCGCCTCGGCATGGTCCCGGACCGGCACGCGCGCGAGGTGATGGGCGTGGCGGTGACGGCGGGGCACTGAGTCCCGCCGTCACCGGGCCCCCCCGCTCTCCCGGGGCCCACTGGTCACCGGGCCCGGCGCGGCCGCCGCTCCGGCCCGGTGCGCGGACGTCCCGGGGCGGGTCAGCCCTGCTGCGGCTCGGCCCGGCCGGAGCTCTTGCCCGTCCCGGCGCCGGAGGCACCGGCCTCCGCGTCCGGGGACTCCTTGAAGTCGACCCTGGCCATGTGCCGGTTCATGGACTTCATCAGACCCCACACCGCCAGGGCCATCACCGCGAAGACGATGAAGCCGAGGACGCCGGGGGTGACCTTGTCCTCGTCGATCTCGGCGAGGGTGACGAGGTGCGTCATTGCCAGGCTTGCGCTTGCGCTCATGTCAGGCATTGTCCCGGATGCCCGCGAAGAGGTCGTCCTCGGGGAGGGAAGTGTCCACGAGGGACTTCGCGAGCTCGTACTCCTCGGTGGGCCAGACCTCCTTCTGGATCTCCATTGGCACCCGGAACCAGCCACCGTCCGGGTCGATCTGCGTGGCGTGCGCGATCAGCGCCTTGTCACGGATCTCGAAGAAGTCGGCGCAGGGCACGTGCGTGGTGAGCGTGCGCTCCTTGCGCTCGAACTCCGCCCACCGCTTGAGCCAGTCCCCGTAGGGCGACTCCAGGCCGCGCTCCAGCAGCGCGTTGTGCAGCGCCTCGGTGCGCGGGCGGTTGAAGCCCTGGTTGTAGTACACCTTCAGCGGCTGGTACGCCGGGCCGTACTCGCTCTCCGGGTACTTCTCGGTGTCGGCCGCGCCCTCGAAGGCCACCATCGTGATCTTGTGGGTCATGATGTGGTCGGGGTGCGGGTAACCGCCGTTCTCGTCGTAGGTGGTGATCACCTGGGGGCGGAACGAACGGATCTTGCGCACCAGCTCACCGGCCGCCTTGTCGACGTCCTCCAGGGCGAAGCAGCCCTCCGGCAGCGGCGGCAGCGGGTCGCCCTCGGGCAGGCCGGAGTCGACGAAGCCGAGCCACTCCTGGCCCACGCCCAGGATCTCCCGGGCCTCGTCCATCTCCTTCCTGCGCACCTCGTGGATGTTCTCCTCGATGTACGCGTCGCCCTGCAGCTTGGGGTTGAGGATGGAGCCGCGCTCGCCGCCCGTGCAGGTCACCACCAGCACGTCCACCCCCTCGGACACGTACTTCGCCATGGTGGCCGCGCCCTTGCTCGACTCGTCGTCGGGGTGGGCGTGGACGGCCATCAGTCGCAGCTGGTCAGTCAAGACTCGTTCCTCGGTCAGTCGGCCCCCGGTGTGCGGTGGCGCGATCCAATGGGTGCCGCCCCGTAGGGCCCCGTCGTTCAGGGGCGGCGGTCGGGTGGCAAGCGGGAGGCTTCTATAGTGACCGAATCGGGGGGCGAATAATTCCGGGGCCCGGGAACAACACGCTTCGGGGCCCCTTTCGGGACACTTCTCCCGCTCCTGCCGAGAGGACGATCATGAGCACGGCGACCACGAGAGCGCCCGAGGGCCGTTACGGCCGCTCCTCGGACGAACGGTCCGACCGCACCCTCAAGGTCGTCGGCGCCGTGCTCGGTGCCGTGCTGCTCGTGGTGATCGGCTGGTTCGGCTACCACTACGTCGGCCAGAACAAGATCAGCGCCGAGGTGATCAGCTTCGAGATCACCGACAAGGCCGTCCAGATACACCTGGAGGTCCGCAAGGACGCCGGGGCCGCCGGCTACTGCACGATGCGCTCCCAGGCCGAGAACGGCGACGAGGTGGGCCGGGCCGACTTCCGCTTCGACGGGGACGCCACGCGCATCGACAAGGTCGTCACGCTGCGCACGAAGGCCCGCGGCACGTCGGCGGAGCTGCTCGGCTGCCACGCGGAGTGACGCCCACGGGAATCCGTCGGCACTGACCTGCGCCGACGGGAATCTAGTGGCTTATGTCCTCCCCCTTTGCCGACTGAATTGTTAGGCTCGTGGTTTCGCCCTTCCGTGGAGGAACATCCTTCTGGGTAGGGCGTTGCTTTGTATTCCCAGTACCGACGAGGAGCACCTGTGACCCAGACCAGCGAGAACGTCACCTGGCTGACCCAGGAGGCGTACAACAAGCTCAAGGAGGAGCTTGCGTACCTTACTGGTCCCGCGCGCACCGAGATCTCTGCCAAGATCGCCGCGGCGCGCGAGGAGGGGGACCTGCGCGAGAACGGCGGGTACCACGCTGCCAAGGAGGAGCAGGGCAAGCAGGAGCTCCGCGTGCGCCAGCTGACCCAGCTCCTCGAGAGCGCGAAGGTGGGCGAGGCCCCCGCCGCGGACGGTGTGGTGGCGCCCGGCATGGTCGTCACGATCGCCTTCGACGGCGACGAGGACGACACGCTGACCTTCCTGCTCGCCTCGCGCGAGTACGCGAGCTCGGACATCGAGACCTATTCGCCGCAGTCCCCCCTGGGCTCCGGCGTCAACGGCCACAAGGTCGGCGAGGACGCGGAGTACGAACTGCCGAACGGCAAGTCGGCCTCCGTGAAGATCCTCAAGGCCGAGCCCTACAACGGCTGATCCTGTCCCCGCGAGCCCCCGGCGTCCCCTGGCGCCGGGGGCGTCGTCGTCCCGGCCTCAGCCGCCCTGTCGTTCCAGGCGGAAGGCGGGGCAGACGTCCGGGTCGTCGTCCGTGTAGAGGTGGGTGTGCCCGTCGCCCTCGGCGATCGACAGCGAGTCGAGGGTGTCCCCCTTCAGGAAGCGCTGCGGCGTGGTGAAGGAGAGGGACAGGCGCGCGAACTCGGTGGCCGGGGTGCCGCCCTGCACGACGGACCAGGTGCCGGACCCGTCGAAGGTCTCGCCGAGCTCGCTCCGGTACCAGTCACCGGTCGGCCAGTCGTGCACGGTGACCGAGCCGCTGCCCGGCTTGTCCGGCGAGGCCTTCAGGGTGAGCGACACGCCCTCCGCGTCGCCCTCACCGCGGTAGGTGCCGGCGAGCTGCCCGGAGGTCGCGCCGACCGCCTGCTTCCCCATGCAGGCCTCGACGCTGGTGGGCTCCGACGAACAGCCCGCCAGGCAGGTCAGCAGGGCCAGCACGGCGGCGGCCGCCGGCAGTCGTACTCGGGACACCGACTCACTTCTCCTTCGCCGGAATGCGCTCGGTCCAGATGATCTTCTGGTCCACGGACGAGAAGGCGCCCTCCTCGCGATTGAACTTCTCCAGCCAGTCGTAGTAGCCGACGTAGTGCAGGAACGACTCGTTGCTGGTGTTGTTCTTCAGGGTGTACTCGACCACGAGGGAGCCGTCGGGGTCCTGGCCCTTGACCGTGTAGTTCAGGTTGTACGAGCCGGTGAACGCCTCGCCCAGGTGGTCCTCGTCACCGGTGACGATCGCCGGGATGTCCGTGGTGATGAGCTTCTTGAACGCGCCCAGTTTGCCGCTCTCCGAGATCGAGTACGCCACGCTGCCCTCCGGCTGACCGGTGGACCGCCACTGCTGCAGCGTGTCCAGCCGCAGTTGCTCCATGCTCTCGCTGGACCTGATCAGCTCGGTCATCTCGTCGCCGTAGTGGTAGTCGCGGTGCCGGTCGCCGTCACCGGTCACCCAGTCCCAGCCCAGCGAGTACGGATCGTCCGAGCTGAGCCCCGGGTAGGGGTTCTTGCCCTGGAGGGCGAGGTCGAGCGCGTTGTACGCGTCCTCGCTGATCTTCTTCGTGGAGTCGATGTCGGTGAGCCCCGGGGCCTGGTTGAACCACTGGCCGAGGCCGATGTCGGCCATGAGGCTGAAGGAGAGGTTGCGGTCGGCCGTGACGCCCCGCTTGAGGATCTGCGCGATCTCCCGGTCCGCCGCCTCGATGGTCTTCTTCTCCTCGTCGGTCAGCTCGACCTTGCAGGCGTTGCCGATGACGTCCGGGGACAGCGTGCCGTCCTTGTTGATGTACAGGCCCTTCTCCTTGGCCCGCCGGGCGGCGTCCTTGAGGTCCTTCTGGGCGGACTTCAGCTCGCCCACGCCGTCCTCGACGACGCGTCGGGCCGCGTCCGCCACCTTCGTGGCGTTCTCCAGCTGGCGCTCGATGTCGTCGATCATCTTCCAGGCGTACGGGGCCGCCGCCCCTTCCCAGTAGCCCTTGTCCCGCAGCGGTGTGAGCGCTTCGTCGTGCATGCGCTTGCCGAGGCCCTTGATGTCCCGGTGGATGGTCTCCCAGCGGTCCGCCAGGTCGTCCAGCGCCGTCAAATCCACGGACAGCAGCGTGAGGTAGAAGGTCTCCGCCATCAGAAGTCCTCCAGTACCGAGCGGAGCCGCACCTGGCCGGCGGTCTGGCCCACGGCCATGTCCGTCTTGGTGTAGGTGCCGTCGCTGAGGCGCAGGCTCTCGGCGATGTGCGCGAGCCATCCCGTGACCGTGCCGGCCTGCCGCTCCCACTGCCGGTGGGCGAGCCGGACCGCCCGCGCCGACTCCAGCCCCTCCAGCGCGCCCACCGCCTTCAGCGCGGGCTCCTCCAGGGACGCGGCCGGCTTGTAGAAGTGGTCGTAGATGTCGTCGATCTGGCCGGCGGCCTTCTTGAGCACGCCCGGTGCGATCTTCAGGTCGACCGGCTTGCCGCCGGCGGGCGGCGGCGGGAGGAGGCCGGGAGTGGTCGGTTGCAGCGGCGGCCGGTCCAGTGGGTCGACGGTGCTGCTCGCGGGCGGCGCGGTGTAGTGGCCCTCCCAGCCGGGGAGGACCTCGTGCCGCTCGATCTCGTCCGGGGACAGCGGGAGCTTCGCCCCGTCCGGCTCGGGGAGCCGGTCGTCCCCCGTGGTCCTGCCGTCACTGCCCGCGTTCTTGCCTTCGCTCATGTGTGATCCCCCGTTCGGTGTCGCCCCTTCAGACAATCATGGGGACGACCGGATGATCACATCGGTTCGGCATCCACGCCGAAGCCAACTGGGCCTCTTCGCAGGCGTCGAAGTCGCCGAGCCACGCGAACGCCTCCGCCCGTACGGCCGCAGCCCAGTGCTGTGCCGCCAGGCTGCTGTCCCCGCGTACGGCGACGCGTCGAGCAGCCCCGAGGGTGTCCGCGGCCCGCTTGCAGCGCTGCTCGGCGAGGTCTACGTACGCGCTGCGGATCAGGGCGCACGCCCACAGGTCGTAGGCACCGGCCTCCTTGCCGGCGCTGGCCGCCAGGGCGTAGGAGGGGAAAGGGCGCGAACGGCAGGTCGGGTACCTCGGGCAGGAAGCTCGGCGGCAGGAGGCGAAGCACGGTCGGAGAACGCTGAGGCCCGAAGCGCAGGCACTCCGGGCCTCGTCCCACGCTGCTCCCGGCCTCAGCCGTCCGCCGAGCGGTACTTCCGGACGGCCAGCGTGCGGAAGACCACGACGATCAGCACGGACCAGATGACCGACGCCCAGACCGGGTGCTGCATGGGCCACGCGTCGGAGGTGGAGACTCCGGGGCTTCCGAACAGCTCCCGGCACGCCTGCACGGTCGCGCTGAACGGGTTCCAGTCCGCCACGTGCTGCAGCCAGGGCGTCATCTGGCTGGAGTCGACGAACGCGTTGGAGACGAAGGTGACCGGGAACAGCCAGATGATGCCGCCCGAGGTCGCGGCCTCGGGCGTGCGCACCGAGAGACCGATCAAGGCCCCGATCCACGTGAAGGAGTAGCCCAGGAGGAGCAGGAGCCCGAAGCCTGCCAGGATCTCGCCCACGCTCGTGGAGCCCGCGGTGCCCGTGCGCCAGCCCACGATCAGGGCCACGATCGCCAGGACGAGGAGGGTGATGGCCGTCTGGACGAGGTCCGCGACCGTGCGGCCCGTCAGGACGGCGCCGCGCGCCATCGGCAGCGAGCGGAACCGGTCGACGAGCCCCTTCTGCATGTCGTCCGCGATGCCGGCGGCCGACCCGGCGGTCGCGAACGTGACCGTCTGGGCGAAGATCCCCGGCATCAGGAAGTCCTTGTAGACGTCCGCGTTCGTGGTGTCGCCGATCTTCAGCGACCCGCCGAAGACGTACGTGAAGAGGATCACGAACATCACCGGCTGGATGACCCCGAACAGCACCATCTCGGGAATCCGGGTCATGCGAATCAGGTTCCTGCGGGCAATGACCAGGGAGTCGGCCATCATGCTCACTTGGTCACCTCCTTCTCCGGCCGGTGGCCGGCCCCCTCCGCCGCAGCGTTCGCCTCGTCGCCCGCTTCTGCCGCGTGGCCGGTGAGGGAGAGGAAGACGTCGTCGAGGGTGGGGCGGCGCAGGCCGATGTCGTCGATCTCGATGCCGCGGGTGTCGAGTTCGCGGATGACCTCGGCGAGCAGCTTGGCGCCGCCGGTCACGGGCACGGTGAGCTTGCGCATGTGCTCCTCGACGGTCGTGTCGCCCTTGCCGAAGCCGCGCAGCACCTCCGACGCGGCCGGGATGTGCTCGCGCTCGTGGACGACCAGTTCGACGCGCTCGCCGCCGGTGCGGGCCTTGAGCTGGTCGGAGGTGCCCTTGGCGATGACCCGGCCGCGGTCGACCACGGCGATCTCGTGCGCGAGGTGGTCGGCCTCCTCCAGGTACTGGGTGGTCAGCAGCAGGGTCGTCCCGCCGGAGACCAGCTGCTTGATGACCTCCCACAGCTGCTGGCGGTTGCGCGGGTCCAGGCCCGTCGTCGGCTCGTCCATGAACATCACGGGCGGGGAGACGACGAGGGCCGCCGCGAGGTCGAGCCGGCGGCGCATGCCCCCGGAGTAGGTCTTGGTGGGACGGTCGGCGGCGTCCGCGAGATGGAACTGGTCCAGCAGCTCGGCCGCCCGGCGCTTCGCCTCCTTGGCCCGCATCTGGTACAGCTGGCCGACCATCTGCAGGTTCTCCCGGCCGGTCAGGTATTCGTCGACCGCGGCGAACTGTCCGGACAGGCCGATCGAGCGGCGCACCGCGTCGGGCTGACCGAGCACGTCGAGGCCGGCGACGACGGCCTTGCCGCTGTCGGGCCGCAGCAGGGTGGTCAGGCAGCGGACGGCGGTGGTCTTGCCCGCGCCGTTCGGCCCGAGCAGGCCCAGGACCGTGCCCTCGGGGACCTCGAGGTCGACGCCGTCCAGAGCCCTTACGTCACCGAAGGTCTTCACCAGGCCTTCGGCATAGATGGCGCCCGGCATATGAGTCTCCACGTCGTCGGGGATTCTTCGGAAAGCCTAGGATCGTACGATTTCTTTCGCTTGTTCTTCTTTCGCCTGTTCTTCTTTCGTTTGTTCTTCTGCCGCTTCCTCCGGCTCGCGCCGCACCCGTGCCGCCGGACGGAGAAGAACCGCGTGGCCCACGACACACACTAACGCGATGTATCGCGTCTCACCAGAGAGTTGCCCGAACGAGTGACGGCAGCATCCCCGACCGGAGCTTCGGCCCGGAGGAGGGCGGCTCCCGGTTCAGCCGATGACCGGGTAACCCGCGTCCCGCAACGCCCGGCCGACCTCGGCGCAGTGCTCCGGGCCCTTCGTCTCCAGGTGCAGCTCGACCTCCGCCTCCGTGAGCCCGAGCCGCGGGTCGGTCCGGACGTGGCTCACGTCCAGCACGTTCGCGTCCACCGCCGACAGCACACCGAGGAGCGTGGCGAGGGCACCCGGCCGGTCCGTCAGCCGCAGGCGGACCGCCAGGTAGCGGCCCTGCGCGGCCATGCCGTGCCGGAGCACGCCCTGCATCAGCACCGGGTCCACGTTGCCCCCGGACAGCACGGCCACCACCGGGCCCTCGAAGGCGCCGGGATCGCTCATCAGCGCCGCCACCGGGCTCGCCCCGGCCGGCTCCACGACCAGCTTGGCCCGCTCCAGGCACAGCAGCAGCGCGGCGGACAGCTCGTCCTCGGAGACCGTGCGGACCTCGTCCACCAGGTCGCCGATGATGCCGAACGGCACGTCACCGGGCCGCCCCACCTTGATGCCGTCGGCCATCGTCACCGGGTTCTCGACGGCCACCGGCCGCCCCGCGGCCAGCGACGGCGGATACGCCGCCGCACCCTCCGCCTGCACGCCGACGATGCGCACGTCCGGCCGGATCCCCTTCACCGCGACCGCCGTCCCGGCCACCAGCCCGCCCCCGCCGATGCCGACGACCACGGTCCGCACCTCGGGGCACTGCTCCAGGACCTCCAGCCCGACCGTCCCCTGCCCGGCGATGACGTCGGGATGGTCGAAGGGGTGGATGAAGACCGCGCCGGTGCGCTCCGCGTACTCCTGCGCGGCGGCCAGCGTCTCGTCGACCACCTGGCCGTGCAGGCGCACCTCGGCGCCGTAGTCCCGGGTGGCGCTGATCTTGGGCAGCGGGGCGCCCTTGGGCATGAACACCGTCGACCGGACCCCGAGCAGGGCCGACGCCAGGGCGACGCCCTGCGCGTGGTTGCCCGCGCTGGCCGCGACGACCCCGGCGGCCCGCTCCTCGGGCAGCAGCCCGGCGATCCTGACGTACGCCCCGCGCAGCTTGAACGAGCCGGTCCGCTGGAGGTTCTCGCACTTGAGGTGCACCGGCGCCCCGACCAGCTGCGACAGGTACCGGCTGCCCTCCATCGCCGTCACCCGCGCCACACCCGACAGCATCTTCTGCGCTCCGCGCACGTCGTCGAGGGTGACGGGCCGGACAGCGGCGGCGGTGCGGTGGCTCATGCCTCCAGCATCGCAGTTCACGGGCGCCGGCGACCGTTGTGACCAACCTCCGAGACCCGCTTTGCTCAGCGCCGGTACGCGTCGCCGCCCGGCCGCGTACCCTGTCCCCCAATTAGCAGCCCTTCACGAAGTGAGCCCCCGGCCATGCCCACAACACCTGAAATGTCGATGGACATGACGACCGCCGGTGACACCGGTCTTCTCGAGACGCTCCAGCACGAGGTGGCGCTCTTCGCCCGCCGCGCGGAACAGACCCGGCTCGGCGGGGTCGGGCAGGTCCGCAACTCCATGGACCGTGCCGCCTACCTGCTCCTGAACCGCCTCGACAAAGAGGGCCCGATGGGGGTCAAGGCCCTGGCCGCGAGCATGGGGATCGACTCCTCGACGGTCACCCGGCAGGTGGCACCGCTCGTCGACACCGGACTCGTCAAGCGGACGTCGCACCCCGAGGACGGACGCGCGGTGGTGCTCCAGCTGTCCCCGCGCGGCGTGGCGCGGCTGGACGAAGTGCGGACCTCGCGGCGCCGGCTGATGGCCGAGCTGACCGACGACTGGGCACCGGAGGAGCGCGAGGCGTTCTGCAACCTCCTCTCGCGCTTCAACGTCGCCCTGTCCGCCCGTACGGCCCCGCAGAGCGCGGGGAGCTCGGAGTCGTCGCCGGCCTCCTGAGGCGTTCGGCCCCGGGACCACCGGGGCCGACCCGGGCTCCGACGAGCGGACCGCGCCGCACTCTTGACCGGCGGGCCGACCCTGGCCTGATATGAGACCGGGCCCCGGCGCAGGCCGCCGGAGGCCACGGTGTCGCCCATCGGCGGGAGGCGCGGTGCGAGAACGGCATGCGGTCCGGGACGCCCTGCGGACCCGGGAGTTCGAGGCGTTCGTCGCGGGCGCGGCGGGCCGGCTGCTGCATGCCGCCACCCTGCTCACGGCCGAGCCGCCGGACGACAACCCCGGCGCGCGGCGCCTGCTCGCGCTGTCCCTGGCCCACACGTACGCGTGCTGGGACGGGCTGCGCGGCGAGGACCCCTACGACCGCACCCGCGAGCACTTGGCGACCCGGTTCGCCCGCGAGGCCTGGCACCGTCACGGCGGCGTGCTGGGCCCGATGCGCCGACGCCCCGCCGGCGCGCTCGGCGCACTCGCCCCGCAGGAGCGCCTGGTCCTGGTGCTCAGACTGTACGAGGGGGTCGCCGAGGAGCAGGTGGCCGCCCTGCTGGCCCTGCCGGTGGAACGGGTGCGGACGGTCCACGACCGGGCGATGGCCGCCCTGTTGTATCCGCGGCCCGAGCCCGCCCGGCGGGTGGCGAAGGCGGCCGCGTCATGACCGGCACGCGCGCGCGGGACACCGGGGGGCGGCGGTGAACCGGCTCGAACGGGAGGCCACCGCGCGGCGGATCATGGAGCAGTCGCCCCCGCGGGTACCGCCCGAGCTGTACGCGGACGTCCTGCGCCGCGGGAGCCGGATGCTGCGGCGCAGGACCGCCGCCCGCCGTCTGATGTGGCTGGTGCTGTGCGCCGCGGCCGTGGCGTTCACGGTGTGGGCGCTCACCGTCCGCCCCTGGGTGGAGCCGCCGTCCGGGACGACCCCACCCGTGACGGGCTGGGAGGGCTGGTAGCCCCGAGGGGTGTCGTTCGCATCTTGCCGGGGTCGCGGGGTCTGGTCGCCTGCAAGGCACCGTTGCCCGGAGCCGGTCTGATCCGGACGCCCCCCTAGCCGAGCGCCTGCTTCAGGTCCTCCAGCAGGTCGTCGGCGTTCTCGATGCCGACCGACAGGCGCACCAGGTCGGCGGGCACCTCCAGGGCCGAACCGGCCGCGGAGGCGTGCGTCATCCGGCCGGGGTGCTCGATCAGCGACTCGACGCCGCCCAGGGACTCGCCGAGCGTGAACACCTTCGCGCGGTTGCAGACCTCGACGGCCGCCTCCTCGCCGCCCTCGACGCGGAAGGAGACCATGCCGCCGAACGCCTTCATCTGCTTGGCGGCGATCTCGTGTCCGGGGTGGTCCGGCAGCCCCGGGTACAGCACGCTCGTCACGCGCGCGTGCCGGGTGAGCATCTCGGCGACCTTGCCGGCGTTCTCGCTGTGCCGGTCCATGCGCACCGCGAGCGTCTTGGTGCCGCGCAGCACCAGCCAGGAGTCGAAGGGCCCGGCGACGGCGCCCATCGCGTTCTGGTGGAACGCCAGCTCCTCGCCGAGCTCCTGGTCGTTCACGATCAGCGCGCCGCCGACGACGTCCGAGTGGCCGCCCATGTACTTGGTCAGGGAGTGCACGACGACGTCCGCGCCGAGCGCCAGCGGCTGCTGGAGGTACGGCGTGGCGAAGGTGTTGTCGACGACGAGCCGTGCCCCGGCCTCCCGGGCGACCTGCGCGACGGCCGCGACGTCGGTGATGCCGAGCAGCGGGTTGGACGGCGTCTCGACCCATACCGCCTTGGTCTTCGGCGTGAGGGCGGCCCGCACGGCGGCGGGGTCACCGCTTTCGGCGACCGACCACTCCACGCCCCACCGGGTGGCGACCTTGGCGAAGAGCCGGAAGGTGCCGCCGTAGGCGTCGTTGGGGATGACCACGTGGTCGCCGGGGCGCAGCAGCGTACGCAACAGGCAGTCCTCGGCCGCCAGTCCGGACGCGAAGGCGAGGCCTCGGCGGCCGCCCTCCAGGGCGGCGAGGTTCTCCTCCAGCGCCGTCCGGGTCGGGTTGGCGCTGCGGCTGTACTCGTAGCCGCCGCGCAGGCCGCCGACGCCGTCCTGCTTGTAGGTCGACACCTGGTAGATGGGCGGGACCACCGCTCCCGTCAGGGGATCGGCGGTGTTGCCCGCGTGAATCGCGAGCGTCTCGAAGTGCTGACTGATGTGCCTGTCGCTCATGGGCACCGAGAGTAGTGCCGCGAGCGGCCCCGCGCGTTCTCCACAGGCGCCCGGCACAGGTTGGCCAAGTGGCGGCGGCGTCTGGTTCGCTGGTGGCATGGAGATTCTCTGGGTCCTGATCGCCCTGGTCATGCTGGGCTTCGTGCTGCTCCCCGTGCTGCGGCGCCGACGGACCGCGGTCGGACTGGTCCCGCCCGGACACCCGGACGCCGCGGACCCCGCGAACTACGGCTTCGCCCTCGAGGAGGAGCTGGACGTCCGCATGCCCGGTCCCGACCAGGACCTGCTGGACGTCCTGGACCTGGTCCAGCGCACCCAGGACCACCGCGGGGCGCAGCAGCTCCTCGCCGGCACGGAGACCGAGGGCGAGCGCCGCTGGCAGCGCGTGCAGGCCTTCGCGGGCGCCGCGTCGCTGGAGCTGCAGCAGCGGCCCGGCGGGGTCGGCGAGACGCCGGGCGGGCAGTGGCTGCGGGTGTGGCGGGCGGAGGCCCCCAAGGACGCGGGCGGCGCCGCCGTGCACGCCGAGTTCCTGGTGCAGCAGGCGTGGCGGACGGCGACGCCGGGCACGGACGAGTTCCGGATCATCATGGAGGAGGCGAAGGCGGCGTGCGGTGAGGCGGCGCTGCTGGCCCCCGGCGATCCGGTGCCCCACATCATCGAGCTGTCGGTGGCGCGGGGCCTGGCCTACCCGCGCGAGGAGTTCGAGCAGCTGTGGCTGAAGATCCTGGACCGCGCCCCGGCCCACATGGGCGCGCACCTGGCCGCCCTGCCCTACTGGTGCGAGAAGTGGCACGGATCGCGCGAACTGGCGTACTCGTTCGCGGAGGCCGCGGCGGCCCGCGCGCCCCACGGGTCACTGCTGGCCGCGATGCCGCTCTTCGCGGTCTTCGAGCACCTGCCCGAGGTCAATCTGGTCAGCGGTTTCCACCAGAGCGAGGTCGTCACCCGGGCGGTCCACGCCGCCCTGCACGCGGTCCACTCGGCGCGGCCCGACGACCCGACGCAGGCGCACGTCCGCCATCTGCTCGTCTTCTTCCTGGTCCGCGGCGAGCGCTGGGCGGAGGCCATGAACCAGCTGATGGTCGTCGACGGCCATGTCGGCGCCCTGCCCTGGACCCTGTCGCCCGACCCGGCGTCCGAGTTCGCGGTCTACCGCGCCCTGGCGGTGGCGGGCTACGAGGCGAACGGCGGCAGCCCGGCCACGCTGCCGCACTGAGCGGTGCCCTCGGTGCGGGTCCGGCCGGGGTGCCGGCCGGACCCTCCCGCGCTCAGCCCTCGGTGCGGGCGGGCAGTCGCCATCCCGGGCGCGGGAAGTGGCAGGTGTAGCCCTCCGGGTAGCGCTGCAGGTAGTCCTGGTGCTCGGGCT
>NZ_JBIDAN010000016.1:40341-199581 GCF_043202495.1 Streptomyces sp. NPDC048185 | reverse complement strand
TTCCGCCCCCCGGGGTGGGGGGGGGGCGTCCCCCCGCGGGTTTGGCCCCCGCCCCCCCCCCCCCGCCGGGGGGGGGGGGGCCCCGGGGGCGCGGGCCCGGGCGCCCCCCCACCCCTCGGGGAGGTGCGGTACGGACGGCCGTACTACTGCGGTGTCATCCGCCCGACCATGTCCGGGTGCTCCTTCAGCCAGGCCTCCACGGCCTGCTCCTCGTGGCCCTGGCCGCGGTTCTTGATCTCGGCCTCCAGGCTGCCGAGCTCGTCCTCGCTCATGTGGAAGTTCTTGATCCACTTCGTGAGCTGCGGGTACTGCCCGGGGAACTCCTGGCTGGAGATCGTGCGGATCGTGTTGCCCTCGCCGAAGGCCTTCTTGGGGTCCTTCAGCTTGGTCAGCCCGTACTCGCTGTACGCCCAGTGCGGCGACCACAGGACGACGGCGACCGGCTCGTGCTTGGCGTAGGCCCGCTTGAGCTCGGCCAGCATCGCCGGCGTGGAGCCGTCGACGACCTTGTACTCCTTGTCCAGGCCGTAGCCCGGCATGACCTCGTCCTTGAGCAGCTGCATCTCGCCGGTACCGGGCTCGATGCCGATGATCTTCCCGTCGAAGAGGTCGGCCTTGCCCTTGAGGTCCGCGAGGGACTTGACGTCCTTCACGTACGAGGGGACGGCGATCTCCAGGGAGGTCGGCTGGTACCAGGTGCCCAGGTCGGTGAGCTTGTCCTTGTTCTTGTCCCAGTAGTTCTTCTGGGCGTGGGGCAGCCAGGCGTCGAAGTTGAGGTCGAGGTCGCCGGAGGCCAGGCCGGTGTAGACCGGGCCGACGTCCATCTGCTTGAGGTTCAGCTTGTAGCCGCGCCGCTCCAGGACGTTCTTCCACAGGTAGGTGACGGCGACGTCCTCGTCCCAGGGGAACCAGGCGACGTCCACGGCATGCTCGGCCTCGGGCGGGGTGGCGCCCGATGCGGAGGAGACCGGGGCCAGCTTGTCGACGACGCCGGGGTTGGCCTTCAGCCAGGCGCGGACGGCGTCCTGCTGCCCGCCCTTGCCGGCCTTGTTGATCTCGGCCTCGAGGCTGGTGAGCTGCTTCTCGGTCATCGAGAAGTCCTTCAGCCACTTGCCGACGACCGGGTTGTCGTCCGCGAAGCCCTTGCGGGACAGCGTGTGCACGCCGTCGCCCTTGCCCCAGGCGCCCTTCGGGTCCTTGAGCTTCTTCAGGTCGTAGTCGTTGTACGCCCAGTGCGGCGACCAGAGCGTGGTGACGATCGGCTCCTGCTTGGCGTAGGCGCGCTTGAGCTCGGCCAGCATCGCCGGCGTGGAGCTGTCGACGACCTTGTACTCCTTGTCCAGGCCGTACTCCTTGAGGACCTTGCTCTTCAGCAGGGCCATCTCACCGGCGCTGGCCTCGATGCCGGTGATCTTGCCACCGAAGACGTCCGCCTTGCCCTTGAGGTCCTCGAGGGAGTCGACGTCCTTCATGTACGCCGGGACGGCCAGCTCCAGGGAGGTCTGGTCGTACCAGGCCCCGAGGTCGTCGAGCTGCTTGCCGTACTTCTTCCAGTACTGCTCGTGCGTCGTCGGCAGCCAGGAGTCGGTCTCGAAGTCGATGCTGCCCTGGGCCAGCGAGGTGTACAGCGGTCCGGCCTCGAACTGCTTGACGTCGACCTGGAAGCCACGCTGTTCGAGGATCTCCTTCCACAGGAAGGTGGAGGCGACGCCCTCGTCCCAGGGGATGTAGCCGATGCTGACCTTCTTGCCCTGGCCGACGTTCTTGCCGGCGGCCACGGCGGGGGCGTCGTCGCCGCTGCCGCCGAAGACGCCCATGCCGCCGGCCACCAGCGCGAGGATCACGACGCCGACGGCGGCGACCTTCGGGTGGGGCCGGTAGGACCAGATCTTCAGGCCCTGCATGCTGCGGGCCTTGGCGGCGGCGCGGCGGCCCAGCGGCGAGACCTGGGTGCCCAGGGCACTGGTCATGCGGTCGAGGTAGATCGCCAGGATGACGATGGCGACGCCGGCCTCGGAGCCGAGGCCCACGTTGAGCTGGCCGATGGCCTCGTTGACGTCGCCGCCGAGGCCGCCGGTGCCGACCATGCCGGCGATCGCGGCCATGGACAGGCCGAGCATGATGACCTGGTTGACGCCCGCCATCACCGTGGGCAGGGCCAGCGGGAGCTGGACGCGCAGCAGGGTGTTGCGGGGCGTGGTGCCGAAGGCCTCGGCGGCCTCGACCAGCTCCTTGTCGACCTGCCGGATGCCCAGCTCGGTCATGCGCACGCCCGGGGCGAGCGCGAAGATCAGGGTGGCGACGATGCCCGCGGAGGCGCCGGTGCCGAAGAAGAGGATCGCCGGGATGAGGTAGATCATCGCGGGCAGCGTCTGCATGAAGTCCAGCACGGGCCGGACGATGCCGCTGACCCGGTCGGAGCGCGCCGCCCAGATGCCCACGGGCACCGAGACGACCAGGGCGATGATCGTGGCGACGAGGACCAGCGCCAGGGTGGTCATCGCGTTCTCCCACAGCTCCATGGAGACGATGAACGCGAATCCCAGGAAGGTGAGGACACCGGCGACCGTGCCGCGCAGCCAGAAGGCGATGACCGCGAAGATGCCGACGAGCAGCAGCGGTTCGGGGGCCTGGAGGACGGCGTTGATGCCGTCGTAGGTGCCGGTGAAGACCGTCTTGAAGAAGTCGAAGAGCCACGCGACGTGCTCGAGGAGCCAGTCGACGGCGCTGTTGACCCAGTCGCCGAGCGGGATCCTAGGCATGGGACATCACCTTCTTCGGACCCTCTTCGCGCGGCTGGGCGCAGGTGGCGGCCTCGGTCCGCTCCTCGCCGAGGAAGGAGACGAGGCGGCGGGCCGGGACGACCCCGACGAGCCGGTCGTCGGCGTCGAGGACCGCCACGGGGTGGGACACGCGGGCGCTGATCGCGCACAGCTCGGTGAACGGCGTGTCGGGCGTGGCCGTCTCGCAGTCGCAGTCGGCCTCGTCGCCGTTCAGGTCGGTGTCCATGACGGAACCGGCGGTGAGCACGCGGGAGCGGTCGACGTCCTGGGTGAAGGAGGCGACGTAGTCGTTGGCGGGGCGCATGAGGATGTCCTGCGCGGTGCCTGTCTGCACGATGCGGCCGTCACGCATGACGGCGATGCGGTCGCCCAGGCGCATGGCCTCGTTGAGGTCGTGGGTGATGAAGACGATGGTCTTCTTCAGGGTCTTCTGCAGCTCGATCAGCTGGTCCTGCATGTCGCGGCGGATCAGCGGGTCGAGGGCGCTGAACGACTCGTCCATCAGCAGCAGGTCGGCGTCGGTGGCGAGCGCGCGGGCCAGGCCGACGCGCTGCTGCATGCCGCCGGACAGTTCGTCCGGCCACGACTTCTCCCAGCCGGCCAGGCCGCACAGGGCGAGCGCCTCGTCGGCGCGGCGTTCGCGCTCGGCGCGGGGCACGCCCTGCACTTCAAGACCGTAGGCAGCGTTGTCACGGACGCTGCGGTGGGGGAAGAGCGCGAAGTGCTGGAAGACCATGCTGATCTTCTTGGAGCGGACCTCGCGCAGCTGTCGCTCGCTGATCTCGGTGAGATCCTGGCCGCCGAAGCGGACGTGCCCGGCGGTCGGCTCCAGCAGACCGTTGAGCATGCGCAGCAGCGTGGACTTGCCGGACCCGGACAGCCCCATGACCACGAAGATCTCGCCGGGCTCCACGGTGAAGGACGCGTCGATGACGGCGGCTGTGGTGCCGTCGGCGCGCAGTTCCTCCCGGTCGGCCGACTTGCGCAGTCGTTCGACCGCCTGATCCGGTTTTCTGCCGAACACCTTGTACAGGTGCTCGGCCTCTAGCCTCGCTGTCACGCTTACCTCTTGGCTCGGGGGCAGGGACGGGGACACGAAGACTGGCTAACAGTTGAACGTCTCAACCAGCTAGGACCCGGCTGCGCGCCTGCCCTGATCGCCCCGACTCAAACTCAGGAGTGATCCGGCTCACATCGCCTCCACTCCTCGCCCCCATGAGCTGCGGCATGATGCGAGGCGTGACCGGACGACTGATGCTCCTCGACACCGCCTCCCTCTACTTCCGCGCCTACTTCGGCGTACCGGACTCCGTGAAGGCCCCCGACGGCACGCCGGTGAACGCCGTGCGCGGACTCCTCGACTTCATCGACCGCCTCGTGAAGGACCACCGCCCCGACCACCTGGTCGCGTGCATGGACGCCGACTGGCGCCCGCACTGGCGGGTGGAGCTCATCCCCTCCTACAAGGCGCACCGCGTCGCCGAGGAACACCCGGCGGGCCCGGACACCGAGGAGGTGCCCGACACGCTGTCCCCGCAGGTTCCGGTCATCGAGGCCGTCCTCGACGCGCTCGGCATCGCCCGCGTCGGGGTGCCCGAGTACGAGGCGGACGACGTGATCGGCACCTACACCGCCCGCGCGAAGGGACCGGTGGACATCGTCACCGGTGACCGCGACCTCTACCAGCTCGTCGACGACGCCCGTGGCGTGCGCGTGCTCTACCCGATCAAGGGCGTCGGCACGCTCCAGCTCACCGACGAGGCGGTCCTGCGCGAGAAGTACGGCGTCGACGGCCGCGGGTACGCCGATCTGGCGCTGCTGCGCGGCGACCCGAGCGACGGCCTGCCGGGCGTGGCCGGCATCGGGGAGAAGACGGCCGCCAAGCTGCTCGCCGAGTTCGGGGACCTGGCCGGCATCCTCGCGGCGGTCGACGACCCGGCGGCCAAGCTCACGCCCTCGCAGCGCAAGCGGCTGACCGAGGCCCGGCCGTACCTCGCGGTCGCCCCCAAGGTCGTCCGGGTCGCCGACGACGTCCCGCTGCCGGACGTCACCACCGCGCTGCCGCACACCCCGCGCGACGGGGCCGCGCTGGACGGCCTCGCGGCCCGCTGGGGTCTGGGCGGATCCCTGGAACGACTGCTGACCACGCTCACCGCCTGAGCCGTACCGTCGGAGCAAGCAATGTCTGCGCCCGGAAACCGGCAGTCGGAACGAGGGAAGCCGTACCGTGCGCCGGGGGTACTCGTGGGGCTGTGGGCCACGGGGCCCCGACTGGGACGGGGATGCTAACTTAGGTAAACCTAACTCAGGGACTGGGAGGCCGTCATGGCAGAGCGTCCGGGCCGCAGGCCGCGCAAGCCGCACACCGCACAGGTCGTCCGCACCGAGCGGCTGACCCCGCACATGCAGCGCGTGGTCCTCGGCGGTGAGGAACTCGCCGCGCTCTCGGCGGACACCTGCACCGACCACTATGTGAAGCTGCTCTTCCCCGCCGAGGGAGTGACCTATCCGGAGCCCTTCGACATGGAGCGGATCCGCGAGGAGTTCCCGCGCGAGCAGTGGCCGGTGACCCGGACGTACACGGTGCGCCAGTGGGACGCCGAGCACCGCGAGCTGGTGCTGGACTTCGTGATCCACGGTGACGAGGGGCTGGCCGGTCCCTGGGCGCAGCGCGTCCAGCCGGGCGAGACCGTCCGGTTCATGGGTCCCGGCGGCGCCTACGCCCCCGATCCGGCCGCCGACTGGCACCTGCTCGCGGGCGACGAGAGCGCCCTGCCCGCGATCGCCCGGTCCCTGGAGGCGCTGCCCGACGGGGCCCGCGCGTTCGCCTTCGTCGAGGTCGAGGGGCCCGAGGAGGAGCAGAAGATCGACTCCGACGTGGAGGTCGTCTGGCTGCACCGCGGCGACCGTCCGGTGGGCCGGGCCCTGGTCGAGGCCGTGCGCGGCCTGGACTTCCCCGAGGGCCGGGTGCACGCGTTCGTGCACGGCGAGGCGGGCTGCGTGAAGGAGCTGCGCAGGCTGCTGCGGGTGGAGCGCGAGATCCCCCGCGAGGACCTGTCCATCTCCGGCTACTGGCGGCTCGGCCACAACGAGGACGGCTGGCAGGCGTCCAAGCGGGAGTGGAACGCCCGCGTCGAGGCCGAGCAGGAGGGCACGCCGGCCGCCTGACCGACGGCCCCGGACGCCGGCACCCGGACCCGGGCACCCGGCCGACGCCGCCCAGCCGTCCGCGGCGCGTCCGGCCGACGGCCGCGCTCGGCGGCGGACGGCGCAGGGCGGCACACGGGGCACCGCCGGGCACACGCCCGGCCCCGGCCCCGCTCGGCGGCCTCCGAGGCGGCCACCGCACCGGCCCGGGCGCCGCGCGGCGGCCTCACGAGCGCGCGGCCACCGCACCGGTCCGTGCCCCCGCCTCAGTCGCCGCGTACGCGGGCGTGCAGGTGCATGTCGTGCCAGCCGTCGGGGTGCAGGACGGCCTGTCGCTTGGTGCCCTCCAGGACGAATCCGGTCTTCTCCGCGACGCGGCAGGACGCCTCGTTGGCCACGGAGTGCAGCAGCTCCAGCCGCTGGAAGCCGATCTCGTCCAGGGCCCAGCGGGCGAGCGCGTTCGTGGCGCGCGCCGCGACGCCCCGGCCGCGGGCCGCCGCCGTGGTCCAGTAGGCCACCTCGGCGACCCCGTCGAGGAGCACCACCTCGCGGAACGCCACCCGGCCGAGCAGCCGGTCCGTCGACGCGTCGGCGACCGCCCACTGCGGCGACCGCTCCTCCTCCCAGGCCCGCTGCCAGTCCGCGATCCAGCCGCGCACCTCTTCCTCGGAGTCGGCGGCACGAGCGTGCCACTGGTGCATCATCGGGTCCTGGAAGGCCGCGTGGACGGCGGGCGCGTCCTCGGTGCGCCACGGGCGCAGGACCAGCCCGTCACCGGCGGGGATCACGGGCTGCGGGGCGGAGGAGAGGGCACCGGGCGCCAGGACGGGGTTCGTCAGGAAGGGCATGCCCGGCATCCTCCCCAAGGCCCCGGTGCGCGGACCACCCGTTTTCCGCGGCACCCCGCCTCGTACGCTGGCACCCGATGAGACGCCGTACGCCTCCCCCGCCCTCGCCCCTCCCCCAGCGCCACGGGGTGGACCCGGTGCGGGTGCGGCTGCCGCCCGCCGGGCCGTGGGCCACGGTGCGCGAACACCTGGTGGAACGGCTGTCCGGCGCGGGCGCCGGCACGGTCGAGGCCATGTTCGACGCGGGCCGGATCGTCGGGTCCGACGGACGGGCCGTCCGCCCCGACGCGCCGTACGAGCCCGGGATGTACGTCTGGTTCCACCGCGACCTGCCGCCGGAGACGCCGGTGCCGTTCCCCGTCGAGGTGGTCCACCGCGACGAGCACATCGTCGTCGCCGACAAGCCGCACTTCCTGGCCACCACCCCGCGCGGCGGACACGTCACCGAGACCGCGCTCGCCCGGCTCCGCCGCGAGCTGGACCTCCCGGCGCTCGGCGCCGCGCACCGTCTGGACCGGCTCACCGCCGGACTGGTGCTGTTCACGGTCCGACCCGAGGAGCGCGGCGCCTACCAGTCCCTGTTCCGCGACCGGCAGGTGCGCAAGGAGTACGAGGCGATCGCACCGTACGACCCCGCGCTCGCCCTGCCCCGGACCGTGCGCAGCCGGATCGTGAAGGAACGCGGGGTGCTGGCCGCTCGTCAGGTCGAGGGCGAGGCGAACGCCGTGAGCCGCGTCGAGCTGACCGGGCACCGTCGCCCCGGCCCGGGGAACGCCCCGGCGCTGGGGCGGTACCGGCTGGTGCCCGCGACCGGGCAGACCCACCAACTGCGCGTGCACATGAGCGCCCTCGGCGTGCCGATCCTCGGTGATCCCCTCTACCCCGAGGTGACCCCGCCCGTCGCGACCGGAGACTTCCGGCGCCCGCTGCAACTGCTGGCGCGGGAGCTGGCGTTCACCGACCCGGTGACGGGGCGCGAGCACCGGTTCGTGAGCGGGCGGTCCCTCGGGGCGTGGACGGCGTACGAGGAGTGGGCCGGCCGTCAGTAGCCACGCCACCAGAGCAGGAAGCGCTGCCAGACCCCCTTGGGGCGAGCCGGCTCGGACGGCGCGGCCGGCACGGTCGGCTCGATGGGCGCGGGCGACGGAGCGGGCGTGGTGGGCGCGGGCTCCGGCGGCAGGGTGCCGATGTGCCAGGTGGCGCGCTGCTGAGGGACGTCGGTGTGGCTCGGCCGCTGTGTCACCTCCTGCTGCGGCCGCGGTTCGAAGCGCACCGGCAGTTCCACCAGGTGGCGCGAGGCGATCGACGACCGCCAGCTGAGTTCGTCCTCCTCGCAGTCGAGCCGTACGTCGGGCAGCCGCATCAGCAGCGCGTCGATGCCGGCGTCCGCGATGGCTCGCCCGATGTCCTGGCCGGGGCACTCGTGCGGGCCGCCGCCGAAGGCCAGGTGGGAGCGGTTGCCCTGCATGCTCGCGTCCAGGTCGGGGCGGATGCGCGGGTCGACGTTGCCCGGTGCGATGCCGAGCAGCAGTCCGTCGCCCGCGCGGATGCGCTGACCGCCCAGCTCCGTGTCCTGCTTGGCGAAGTAGGCGAAGACCGTGCTGAACGGCGGCTCGTCCCACAGCGACTGCTCGACCGCCTCGGGCACCGTCATCTGACCGCCGCTGAGCTGGGCGCGGAAGCCCGGGTCGGTGAGCACCACGCGCAGCACGTTGCCGATGAGGTTGACGGTCGCTTCGTAGGCGGCGAGCAGGACCAGCCTCAGGTGTTCCCTGACCTCGTCGTCGGTGAGCCCGGCCGGGTGGGTGACGAGGTGACTGGCGATGTCGTTCTGCGGCCGCGTCCTGCGGGCCGCGGTGAGCCGCTCCAGGGCGTCCATGACGTAGGCGTGGCTGGCGATGGCCGTGTCGGTGCCCTTGAGCGTGTCGCGGGCGGCCTCCACCATCCGGTCGTTGTACTCGTCCGGCATGCCGAGGACCTCGCACATCACGCCCATCGGCAGGTGCTCGGCGAACATGCCGACGAGGTCGGCGCGGCCCTCCTCGCAGAACCGGTTGACGAGGCGCTGGGTGTGCCGCGTGATGTGCCGGCGCAGTCCCCGGTAGTCGATCGTGGACATGGCCCCGGTGACCGCGCCGCGCAGCCGCTTGTGCTCGTCGCCCTCGGCGTGCGAGCAGATCGGCTGCCAGGCGATGTGCGGCATGAGCGGGTGGTCCGGCTTGACCATGCCCTCGTTGAGCGGCGTCCAGATCCGGCTGTCCCGGGAGAACTGGGCCGGGGCGCTCACCATGTGCAGGTTCTCGGCGTGCCCGAGGACCACCCACATCGGCACGTCGTCGTGGAGCAGCACGGGCGCCACCGGCCCGTACCGGCTCCTCAGGCGCTCGTAGAGCTCGCCCAGGTCCTCCGTCTCGTTCAGCCGGTGCAGTCCGCCCGGTCCGAGGCCATGCGCGGGGCAGCCGGGCGGTGGTCCGAGCAGGGAGTCGCCCGTTCCGGTCGGGGAATGGCGTTCAGGCGTCACAGTGTCGCTCCGCAGCAGAGGTGAGGGTCGGCAGGGGGGCCGCTCGGGTCAGGTGAGCGCGCCCTTCAGGGCGAGGGAGTGCAGGAAGCGCATCAGCGTCATCAGGACGTCCCGGCTGGAGGCCCGGCGCCGCACGTCGCAGTCGAGGATGGGGATCTCCTCGGGCAGGTCGAGCGCGGTGCGCAGCTCCGCGACGGGGTAACGGGGCGCGTCCGGGAAGGAGTTGACGGCGACGACGAAGGGCACGCCGCGCTCCTCCAGCCGCCCCATGACGTCGAAGCTGACCTCGAGGCGGCGGGTGTCCACCAGCACCACCGCACCGAGCGCGCCCTCGAACAGGCCGTTCCACAGGAACCAGAAGCGCTCCTGGCCCGGTGTCCCGAACAGGTACAGCACCAACTGGTCGGTGATGCTGATGCGGCCGAAGTCCATGGCCACGGTGGTGGCGGTCTTGGAGGCGGAGCCGTAGTTGTCGTCCACGCCGATGCCCGCCTGGGTCATCGTCTCCTCCGTGGTCAGTGGTCTGATCTCGCTGACCGAGCCGACCATGGTGGTCTTGCCGACGCCGAAACCGCCCACGATGACGATCTTCACGGCGGCTTCGGCCGTGTGCGGCAGCCGGTCCTCCGTCCGTGGGCCCGGGACCGTGTCAGAGCTTTTGAAGTCCATGCATCACCGCTTCGAGAAGGGATCGGTCGGCGACCTTCTGGCGGACGACCGGGGCGCGGAACTGGACCAGTTCCGCCGTCAGCAGGTCGGTGAGCAGCGCGGTCACCACACTGAACGGCAGGCTCAGGTAGGCCGACAGCTCGGCTGCGGACAGGGGCGCGGCGCACAGCCGCAGCAGGGCCGCCTGTTCCGGTGTGGCGGACACCGGCGGGTCGGCGCGGGCCACGATCAGGGTGACCAGGTCGATGTCGGCGCGCTCGCCGCCGCCCTCCCCGCCGATGACGAAGAGCCGCTCCGGGTTGGGGAGTTCACCTTCCTCGGGCGGCGGGCCCGCCGCGGACGGATCCTGGCCGGGAGACCGCCTCCGGCGTTGCGGAGGAGTCATACGGTCTGCCCGTTGCGCCGCGCGGGACTGGTCAGATGGGGTCCGATGCGGGCGACCAGGTCGGCCATGCTGAGGCTCATCCGGCCGGGCTCGCAGCGGACGTCGGAGAGCACGGCGAGGAAGGCGTTGGGGCCGGCGGCCATCAGGTAGAAGTAGCCGCCGTTCATCTCGATGATGACCATCTTCATCTCACCGTCGCTGGTGGGGATCTCCTGGGCGACGGCCCCCGCCAGGCTCTGCAGGCCCGCGCAGGCAGCGGCGACCCGGTCGGCGGCGTCCGGGTCACCGGAGTAGCGGGCGATGCGCAGGCCGTCGGCGGAGAGCACCACGATCATCTCGATGCCCGGGACGCCGTCGTAGAGGTCCCTGAGCATCCAGTCGAACTTGCCTTGCTGCTCGATCACTTGAGGTTCCCCTCGTCGTCGGCCGGGGCGCTGGCCGGCTGGTTGCTGGACTGCTGGTGGGCCTGGGTCAGACCCGGGTGCTGCTTGAGGCCCTCCCAGAAGGCCTCGACCCACTGCCCCGGCGGCGTCGCGTCGACCGGCTCGGGCTCGGGAGCCGGCGGGACGCCCCTCCGGGCCCGCTCGGCGGCCTCACGGGCCTCGCGTTCGGCCTCTTCGCGCTCCCAGACCGCCTGCTCGGCGAGCCGCTGGCTGAGCGGCATCTTGACCCGGCTGCGGCGCTGCGGGAGGCCGCCCGCCGTCCACTCGGTGACCTCGGGGACGTCGTCCTCGAGCGACACCGTGGCCGGGATGCGCGGGCTGGTGGGACGGCGCTTCTTGGGCTTGCGCTGGGGACCGGGCAGCGCGTCGGGGCCCGGGGTGGGGATCGAGGTCGCGCCGATGCCGTGGGCGAGGCCGACGCCGGGCTCGGTGGTCATCATCTTGCTGGGCACGATGAGGATGGCGCGGACCCCGCCGTACGCGGAGGCCCGCAGGGAGACGTCCATCCCGTACTGGGTGCACAGCCGGCCGACGACGGACAGGCCCAGGCGGGGGTGGTGGCTGAGGTCCTGCACGTCCGTGCCGCGCTTGGCGTCCTCGAGCAGGCCCTCGATACGGGCGCGGGACTCCTCGCTGAGGCTGACGCCGGCGTCCTCGATCTCGATGCAGACGCCGCTCTGCACCTCGGTCGCGGTGACGTGCACCTTGGACTCGGGCGGCGAGTAGCGGGTCGCGTTGTCGAGGAGTTCCGCGGCGGCGTGGATGACCGGCTCGACCGCGGTGCCCTTGATGTTGACCTTGGCGATGGAGGCCAGGTTGATCCGGCGGTACTGCAGGATGCGGGACATGGCTCCGCGCAGCACGCTGTAGAGGGCGACCGGGGCGGGCCACTGGCGGCCGGGCCGGCCGCCGCCGATGACGGAGATGGAGTCGGCGAGGCGGCCGATCAGTGCGGTGCCGTGGTCGATGCGCAGGAGGTCGTCGAAGACCTCGGGGTTGCGGCCGTGGTCCTCCTCCATCTCGCGCAGCTCCTTGTTCTGCTGGTGGACGATCGCCTGGACGCGGCGGGCGATGTCGACGAAGGAGCGCTCGGCGGACTCGCGCATGGAGTCCTGGTGGTCGATGATCGCGCACACCGTGCGGATGAGGTGGCGCTGCGGCTCGCCGAGGCCGGCGTAGGAGGGGTCGAGTTCGGGCAGGTGCCGGACCACCTCGTCGGGGGTGTTGCCCCGGCGCATGTAGTGCACGGCCGCGGGCAGGACCTCGCCGCCGAGACGGGCCATCTCCTCCTGGTGTCCCGCCACCCGCCGTTCCAGGTACGCGCTGTGACGGGCGTGCTCGGCGCGAAGGGACCGCAGGGTGCGGCCCCGGCGTACCGCTTCGGCCGCCGCCACGACGACGAGCAGCGTGGCGACGGCGCCGCACAGGGCGACGGCGAGCCGGGCCGGTTCCGTCACGAGGGCGACGGCGGCCCCGCTCGCCGCGGCCATCAGTACGACGGGGAGCAACAGCGTGCGCGCGTACGGAAGTTCACGGCGCCCTGGAGGGGAATCAACACTCACCATGTAGGCCCTCTGAAAACGAATCGGCGGGGATGGGGAAGCGTGCAGGGGGTATGTCTGGGAGTTGCCGGGACCTTCGGCGCATTGGGAACAAGCGCGCGAATTCACCTCAACTCGGTGCGCTGCGGGCGAGCTTAGTCCGAGCGGATCATCGCCGTGTCATATTCGGCAAGCACCTGAAACGGGCATGAGGGCTGGAGTACCCTCGGGCCCATTTGCACGCTGGGGAGTCGTTCGAACACCAGGAGTGAGCGCGTACGGGTGTGCGGAGATCACTCACCGTGACGGGGGATCGTGGCGCCGGGACGCTGACGCACGAAGGCCCGGCACGGCGCGGGCCCGCCCCCTGTGCGGGGAGCCGGACCACGCCCTGCCGGGCCGGTGAGCTGCCGGTCAGCCCACGGACGAGTAGGCGACCACTCCGCGCAGCAGCCCCTCGACCGCCTTGCGCGCGTTCTTCGGCACCGTCGAGCCCTCGCGGGGTGCGGCCGCCGCGATCTGGCCGAGGACGTCGATGACCTGCTTGCACCAGCGCACGAAGTCGCCGGCCGGCATCTCCGCCTCGCGCAGCACCTCGTCGAGGCCCTTGCCGGACGCCCACTCGTGGGCGGCCCAGGCGAAGCCCAGGTCCGGCTCGCGCTGGCCGACACCCTCGGTCTGGCTGATCCGGAACTCCTCCTCCAGGGCGTCCAGCCGGCCCCAGATGCGCACCGTCTCGCCGAGCGCCGCCTTGGCCCTGCCGGAGGGCACCTTCGGCGCCATCGCGTCGTCGGCGACCCGCGACTCGTAGACCAACGCCGAGACGCAGGCGGCGAGTTCGGCCGGGGAGAGCCCCTCCCAGACGCCCTCGCGCAGGCACTCGCTGGCGAGCAGGTCGAGTTCCCCGTACAGCCGGGCGAGCCGCTTGCCGTGCTCGGTGACCTCGTCACCGCGCAGGTAGTCCATCTCGGTCAGCAGGGCGACGATCCGGTCGAAGGTACGGGCGATGGTGTTCGTCCGTCCCTCGATCCGGCGCTCCAGCTGGGAGGTGTCACGCAGCAGCCGGTGGTAGCGCTCGGCCCAGCGGGCGTGGTCCTCCCGCTCGTCGCAGCCGTGACAGGGGTGGGCGCGGATGGCCTTGCGCAGCCGCGCGATCTCCCGGTCGTCGGCCGCCTGGGACTTCTTCTTGCGCACCCGCTCCTGCGGAATGTGCCCGGCCTTGGTGCGCAGCGCGGAGGCGAGGTCCCGGCGGGACTGCGGCGAGCGGGGGTTGAAGGACTTCGGGATCCGCATCCGCTCCAGCGGCTCGACGGGCACCGGGAAGTCGATCGACGCCAGCCGCTTCACCTGCCTTTCGGCGGTCAGCACCAGCGGGCGGGGTCCGTCGTGGTGCTCGAAGCCGCGGTGGCCGTTGGAACGCCCGGCGGGCAGGCCCGGGTCCAGCACCAGGGCGAGACCGGCGAACTTACCCGTCGGCACGTGGATGACGTCGCCCGGCTTCAGCTTCTCCAGCGCCGCGGCGGCCTCGGCGCGCCGCTGGCCGGCACTCTGCCGGGCCAGCTCCAGCTCGCGGTCCTTCAGTTCGCGGCGCAGCCGCGCGTACTCGTCGAAGTCGCCGAGGTGGCAGGTCATGGAGGCCTTGTAGCCCTCCAGCCCCTCCTCGTTGCGCTGGACCTGCCGGGAGATCCCGACGACGGACTTGTCGGCCTGGAACTGCGCGAAGGAGGTCTCCAGCAGCTCCCGCGAGCGGTGCCGGCCGAACTGCTCGACCAGGTTGACCGCCATGTTGTACGACGGCCTGAAGCTGGAGCGCAGCGGGTACGTGCGGGTGCCGGCGAGCCCGGCGAGGTGCTCCGGGCTCATGCCGCGCTGCCACAGCACGACGGCGTGCCCCTCGACGTCGATGCCGCGCCGGCCGGCCCGGCCGGTGAGCTGCGTGTACTCGCCGGGAGTGATGTCGGCGTGCTGCTCGCCGTTCCACTTGACCAGCTTCTCCAGCACCACGGAGCGGGCGGGCATGTTGATGCCGAGGGCGAGGGTCTCGGTGGCGAAGACGGCCTTGACCAGGCCGCGCACGAAGAGCTCCTCGACGACCTCCTTGAAGGTCGGCAGCATGCCCGCGTGGTGGGCGGCGATGCCCCGCTCCAGACCCTCCAGCCACTCGTAGTAGCCCAGGACGTGCAGGTCCTCGGTGGGGATGGAGGCGGTGCGCTCCTCGACCAGGGCGCGTACCTTCGCGCGCGCCTCGTCGTCGTTGAGCCGCAGACCGGCGTGCAGGCACTGCTGGACGGCGGACTCGCAGGCGGCGCGGCTGAAGATGAACGTGATCGCGGGCAGCAGGCCCTCGGCGTCGAGCCGCTCGATGACCTCGGGCCGGCCCGGCGTCCAGATGCGGGAGCGCTGCCTGCGTTCGCGCTCGCGGTCGGCCTCACGCATGTGCCGGCCGCGGCGGCGGTCCTGGTAGGAGGGGCGGGTCGCCTCCATGCGGGCCATGCGCATGAGGTCGGGGTTGACGGCCTTCTTGTGGCCCTCGCCCTCCTCGAACAGGTCGTACATGCGGCGTCCGGCCAGCACGTGCTGGAACAGCGGCACCGGGCGGTGTTCGGAGACGATCACCTGGGTGTCGCCGCGCACCGTGTCCAGCCAGTCGCCGAACTCCTCCGCGTTCGACACGGTCGCCGACAGCGACACCAGGGTCACCGACTCGGGGAGGTGGATGATCACTTCCTCCCACACGGCGCCGCGGAAGCGGTCGGAGAGGTAGTGCACCTCGTCCATCACCACGTACCCGAGGCCGAGGAGGGTCTGCGAGCCCGCGTACAGCATGTTCCGCAGGACCTCGGTGGTCATCACGACCACCGGGGCGTCCGAGTTCACGCTGTTGTCGCCGGTGAGCAGGCCCACCTTGTCGGCGCCGTAGCGGCGGCAGAGGTCGGCGTACTTCTGGTTCGACAGGGCCTTGATGGGGGTCGTGTAGAAGCACTTCTTGCCCTGCCGGAGGGCGAGGTGGACGGCGAACTCGCCGACGATCGTCTTGCCGGAGCCGGTGGGGGCGGCGACCAGCACGCCCTTGCCGGCCTCGAGGGCCTGGCAGGCCTCGATCTGGAAGGGGTCGAGGCCGAAGTCGTACATCTCGCGGAAGGACGCGAGTGCGGTGGCCTGCTCGGCAGCGCGCTGACGGGCTGCCGCGTACCGCTCGGCCGGTGAGAGATCCTCTGTCATCGTACTTTCGAGCGTACCGGGCCCCACTGACAACAGGACGATCTTTATCCGACCCGGGCCCGGATGCTGCCGCCTCGCCCGGGATGTGACCTTCGTCCCGCAGGCCCCACGCGTGAGGGGCCGGACGGCGTCCGCCCCGGCCCCTCACGTCTGCCGCTGTCCCGGCCGGGTCAGGTCACGTCGTCGTAGCCGTTGTACCTGGCCGACGGAGTGCCGTCGACGGCCCCGCTCGCCTGCTGGGGCAGGGCCCGCGACGTCGTCACGGGTTCGACGGCGTCGACCGGTTCCGGCGTGAGATCGAGCTGCGACGCCTCGTCGTCGTCGAGCTCCGCGTCGGGGTCGGCGCGGTGCCGGCGCTTGTCGTTGAGCACGGCGAACCCGACCGCCAGGAAGTACAGGACGACGATCGGCCCGGCGAGCGCGATCATGCCGACGGGGTCGGTGGTGGGCGTCGCCACCGCGCCGAAGACGAAGACGCCCATCACGATGCCGCGCCACCAGCCGGCCATCCTGCGTCCGGTGACGACACCGGCGACATTGAGCATCACGAGCACCAGGGGCAGCTCGAAGGCGCCGCCGAAGATCAGGATCATCCGGACGATGAAGTCAAGGATCTTGTCCATCGGCAGGATGTTCGCCGAACCGTCCGGCGTGATCCCCAGCAGCACGCGCATGCTGACCGGCATGATCGTGTACGCGAGCCAGCCACCGCCCAGGAAGAGGGGTACGGCCGCCGCCACGAACCAGTACGTGTACTTCCGCTCGTGCTTGTGCAGACCCGGCGCCACGAACGCCCAGAGCTGGAAGAGCCAGACCGGGCTGGAGAGAACGATGCCCGCCATGAGGCACACCTTCACCGTGGTGGTGAAGGGCGACAGCAGGTCGGTGTAGGCGATGACGGCGCAGGCGCCGCCGGTCGACTCACCCAGTCCGTCGGTGCAGCGCGGCACGGGGTCCATGAGGAAGGTCATCAGCTGCTGGCTGTAGAAGACCGCCACCACGGTGACGACCGTGATCGCCAGCATGCCTTTCGCGAGCCGGTTGCGCAGCTCGCGCAGGTGCTCCACGAGGGGCATCCGCCCCTCGGGATCCTTCTCTCTCTTGCGGGCAGGCTTGAGCAACCCACATCCTCATCTCGTGCGGCGGGCCGGTCGCCACCGGCCCTGCGTCAGCGCTTGGTCGTGTCCGTCGGCTCGGTGACCGGGCGCGAGCTGGTCACGTCACCGGGGGCGGCCTGGATGGTGCGCTGCGTCGCGGCCTGCTCGGGGTTCGGCGGGTCGGCGGGGGCGGCGGACTTGTTCTCGTCCTTCATCGCCTTCGCCTCGGACTTGAGGATGCGCGCGGACTTGCCGAGCGAACGTGCCATGTCCGGGAGCTTCTTCGCGCCGAACAACAGGATGATGACGACGAGAATAAGAATGATCTCGGTAGGTCCGAGCCTTCCCATAAGTCTTTACCTTCTCACCGAGGCGGCTGGGTGGGGTGCTGTCCGACCCGTCGGACAGGTGTCCGACCGATCGTGTTGTGCAGCGATCGTAACGCTCAGGGGTAAACGTGAGGCAATCCCCGTGCGTACTCCCGTCCGCGTCCGGGCCTCGTTTTCCGGACCGCGATCAGCAGCGTACCTTCCGGAACCTGCGCGGTGACAGGGCGAAGCCCTCCCGGAATGCGACGGAGGGCACCCGTCGGGTCACTCCCGGAATGCGGCCGGGCTCACAGGGCGTCCACGGAGCGGGCGGCGCTCTCCGCGGCGCGCTCCAGGTCCGCGGCGGCCCGGTTGATGCGGGACGCCGAGTCCGCCACCTGCCGGCCCAGCCGCTGCGCCTCCACGAACACCCTTACAGCGAACACCGCGAGGACGGCGAGACCCAGAAAACCCACGGCAACCGCGAACATCGGCCAGAACATGACGCCGAGCCTAGACCGTCCCCTGGGCCGGCCGTGCACCCCGGCCGGTCACACGGTGGAGTGCAGCCGCAGGGTCCTGACCCCACCGCCCGTGAGCAGCTCCACGATCCGCTCCCCCGCGGGCTTGCGGACGGCGGACCCGCACTCCGGGCACGTGAAGGAGTAGAACGTGGTGCGGCTCGTGGCGCCGATGGCCAGGCGCAGGGCGCCGGCGGCGAGTTCGAAGCGGCCCCGGCAGTCCGGGCAGCCGGCCCTGAAGACGACCGGGGAGACGCGTCTCATGCCGGCGAACGCCGACGCCGCCGTCACACCCTGCAGACCCGGCCCTGTCGTCTCGCTCACAGTCCCCGCTCCTGCCTGTCGCACCCGGTGCCCGGCCCGTCGGGCACCGTCTGCCCCGCCTCGGTCTCCGGTGCCGGCCGCGCGCCGTGCGCCGCGACGGCCTCGATCCCGTCGTACGCCGCGAGCGCCTCACGGGCGGCCTGCCGGGCGCTGCCGGCGAGTTCGGGCGGGGACACGATCCGGCCGTCGCGCCCGAGCCGGAGCGCCAGCCGCCGCAGGGACGCCGGGTCGGGCGTGCGCAGGGTGATGCGCAGGCCGCCGTCGGGCAGCTCCTGTGCGCTGTCGTGCGGGTAGTACTCGGCGACCCAGCGTCCGCCCGGGCCGACCTCCACGACGACCTCGGGGTCCTCGGCGGCGGGCTGCACCAGCGCCTCGGACAGGTCCCGCAGCTCCACCTCCGGCGGCGCGGCGGGCTCGTCGAGGATGCGGATCTCGGCGACCCGGTCGAGCCGGAAGGTGCGCCGGGCCTCGGAGCGGCGGCACCAGGCCTCCACGTACGTGTGCCCCACGCTGACGAGGCGGATGGGGTCGATCTCGCGCTCGGTGAGCTCGTCGCGGGCCGGCGAGTAGTAGCGGATCCACAGGCGCCGGCGCTCGGAGATCGCCCGGTCGACGTCGGCGAAGACACCGCCCTCGGACTCGAAGGTGACGGACAGGCGCGAACTGGCGCCCGCGGCCTCGCCGGCCGCCGTCTCCACCTTGGCGGTCGCCCGCAGCAGCGCCTGCCGGTCGCTCTCCCGCAGACCGGGCAGGGTCGCCACCGCGCGGGCGGCGACGAGCAGTGCGGTGGCCTCGTCGGCGGCGAGCCGCAGCGGCTCGGCGGCGTCCGCGCCGAGGGCCGCGGGGTTGTGCCACCAGATGCGCTCGCCGTCGGTGTCGATGTCGAGGAGATCGCCGCCGCGGAAGCTGGTGCCGCACATGGGCAGCACGTCGAGGTCGGAGACCAGCTCGTCCTCGGTGATGCCGAAGGCACGCGCGACGTCCTCCACACGGGCGCCGGGGCGCTCGCGCAGATACGTCACCAGGGACAGCATCCGTCGGGTCTGGTCGATGGCGTTCACGGGCCTGACCGGTTTGCCTGCCACTGTGTTGTCCGCTCCCCCTCAGCCCTTGGCCACGGCACGCAGCCGGTCCACCACGTCCGCGCGCAGCTCCGCGGGCTCCAGAACCACCACGTCCGGCCCGAACTCCACCAGCCAGGCGTCCAGGCCGTGCCCGTACGGAACCTGCAACTCGTCCCAGCCGTCGCCGAGTTCCCGCACGGCGGTGGCCTTCGCCCGAAGGGGGTAGCCCGCGCCGGCGCGCAGCCGGATCAGCGCGGAACGGTCGGCGGTCTCCCCCGCCCAGCTCGCGACCGTCTCACGGACGGTGACGACGTCGGGCACGGGGGCGGTGAACCGCGCCCCGCGCGAGCGCACCTTGCCGGTGATCCGCGACAGCCGGAACACCCGCTCGGCGCCGCGGTCGCGGTCGAAGCCCGCCAGGTACCAGTGGCCGCGCCAGCACTCCAGGGCCCACGGCTCGACGTGCCGGGGCTCGGGCTGTGCGGCGTTGGCCTTGCGGTACTCGAAGAGCACGGGCCGGCGGTCGCGGCAGGCGAGCATCAGCGGCTCGAAGGCGGCCTCGTGCACCGGGATGCGCGGCTCGAGAGCGCTGTGCGCCTCGTACGGGTCGACGTCCTCGGGCAGCCCGGCCGCCCGCAGCTTCTGCAGCGCGCCGCTGGCCGCCCCGGCGAGCCTGGCCTGCTGCCAGACCTTGGCGGCGAGCCCGAGGGCGGCGGCCTCCTCGGCGTCGAGGGTGATGGGCGGCAGTCGGTTGCTGTCGCGGCGCGCCAGGTAGCCGATCTCGCCGTCGAGGCCCTCGACGGTCTCGATGACCAGGCCGAGCTCCCGCAGGTCGTCCTTGTCCCGCTCGAACATGCGGTTGAAGGAGTCGTCGGATCCCGCCTCGAGGTAGGCCTCGATGGAGTCACGCAGCTCGCGCTTGCTGAGTGGCCGCCGCGTCCCGAGCAGACACAGCGCCAGGTTCATCAGCCGCTCGGCCTTGGCAATGGCCATCGACGCCCTTCTCCCTATGGTGCTTACGACGGATGACCGTACCGCCCCGCGGTGGCGCGGCAAAAGCCGAGGGCCCATGCCCGACCAGGCATGGGCCCCGAATGACCGGCTCCGATCGGACGTCGGTCAGACTCCGAGCAGATCCACCACGAAGATCAGCGTCTCACCGGGCTGGATCGCCGGGGTCGGGCTCTGGTTGCCGTAGGCGAGGTGGGCGGGAATGGTCAGCTGCCGGCGGCCGCCGACCTTCATGCCCTGCACGCCCTGGTCCCAGCCCTGGATGACACGGCCGCCGCCGAGCGGGAAGCGGAAGGGGGCACCGCGGTTCCAGCTGGCGTCGAACTCCTCGCCCGTGCTGAAGGCCACGCCCACGTAGTGGACGGTCACGGTCTGACCGGCCTCGGCGACCGGGCCGTCACCCTCCCAGATGTCCTTGATCTCGAGGTCCGCCGGGGGCTCGCCGCCGGGGAAGTCGATCTCGGGCTTGTCGATGCTCACGTCTCTGGCTCCTGCTTGTCTGTCTTGTCTGTCGGAAGGCAACGCCCAAGTCTTACATCCCCGCGGATCACATCGCCGCGAGGATGTCGACCGAGAAGACCAGCGTCGAGCCCTTCTCGATGCCGCTGCCCTCCGGCGGGTTGTCGCCGTAGCCCAGGTCCGGCGGGATGACGATCAGGACGCGGCTGCCGACCTTCTTGCCGGTCAGGCCCTGCGACCAGCCCTTGACGACCTGCTGGAGCGAGAAGGACGTCAGCTGCTTCCGGCTGTACGTGGAGTCGAACTCCTTGCCGCCGTCCCACACGACGCCCTTGTACTGCACGAGCACGGTGTTCTGCGCGCCGACCTCGGGCCCGTCGCCCTCGATGACGTAGTTCGCCACGAGCTTCTTCGGCGCGGCGGTGTCGGGCACCTCGATGGAGGGTGCCGTGCCGTCGGTGTTGGTGCCGACCTGGGGCAGCGCCTCGTCGTCCTGCGGGACCTTCTCGCCCTTGGCGGAGCTCTTGGCGTTGAAGGTGTCCTTGATGTCGACCACGAACACCAGGGTGTCGGTGCCCTTGATGCCCGCCTGCTCGCTGCCCTGATCGCCGTACCCGTAGGCCGGCGGGACGGAGAACTCCACGCGGCTGCCGGTCTTCTTGCCGGCGAGCGCGTACCGCCAGCCGTCGATGATGGTGCCCTGCGCCAGCTGGATGACGATCGGCGTCTTGCGGTCGTAGGAGTTGTCGAAGACCTTGGCGCTGTCCCAGATCTGGCCCAGGTAGTCGGCCACCAGGAAGTCGTTCTCCGCGACGGCCTTGCCGCCGCCGGCGATCACCGTCTTCACCGCGAGGTCCTTGGACGGCTCGCCGCTGCCCTTGGCGACCGTCGGCTTCTGACCGAACTCCTTGCCCGCCGTGATCGCCGGCAGCGGGCCGTCGACGATCTTCGGGCGCGGCGGCGCGGACGTGTCCGACGCCTTGGGCGACGCGCTGTCGCTGGCCTTGCTCGAGCCGGCGTCCTCGTCGCCGCATGCGGCGAGCGTGACCAGTCCGGCGGGAACGGCGATGAGGAGGGAGCGTCGGCGCACGGTGGGGGCCTCGTAATCGGTATCGGTCGATCTTGTCTGCTGGCGTGCGCGCAACTCTACGGCGTGAGAAGGGCACCGTACGGATAACGTACGGTGCCCGTGTGGCGTTCCGGGTGCTTCGGGCGCGGACGCCTTCTCGGTTCCTTCCGGTCACATTCCGGCGATCAGCTTCTCCACCCGGTCGTCCACCGAACGGAACGGGTCCTTGCACAACACGGTGCGCTGCGCCTGGTCGTTGAGCTTGAGGTGGACCCAGTCGACGGTGAAGTCCCGGCGCTGTTCCTGGGCCCGCCGGATGAAGTCGCCGCGCAGCCGGGCCCGAGTGGTCTGCGGCGGTACGGACTTGCCCTCGAAGATCTTCAAGTCGTTGGCGACCCGGGCTGCCTGGCCCTTCTTCTCGAGCAGGTAGTACAGGCCACGACGACGGTGGATGTCGTGGTAGGCGAGGTCTATCTGGGCGACCCGCGGGTGGGACATGGTCATGTTGTGCTTGGCCCGGTACCGCTCGAGGAGCTTGTACTTCATGACCCAGTCGATCTCGGTGCCGATCCGGTCGAGGTCCTCGGCCTCGATCGCGTCCAGCGTGCGGCCCCACAGCTCGAGCACCCGCTCGACGGTGCCGGTGCGGATGCCGCGGCGCTCGCAGAAGTCCACGGCCTTCTCGTAGTACTCCCGCTGCACCTCCAGCGCGGACGCCTCCCGGCCGCTGGCCAGGCGCACCTTGCGCCGCCCGGTGATGTCGTGGCTGACCTCGCGGATGGCCCGGATCGGGTTCTCCAGGGTGAGGTCGCGCATCACCGTGCCCGCCTCGATCATGCGCAGCACCAGGTCGGTGGCGCCGACCTTGAGCAGCATGGTCGTCTCGGACATGTTGGAGTCGCCCACGATGACGTGCAGGCGCCGGTAGCGCTCGGCGTCGGCGTGCGGCTCGTCGCGGGTGTTGATGATCGGCCGGGACCGGGTCGTCGCCGAGGAGACGCCCTCCCAGATGTGCTCGGCCCGCTGGCTCACGCAGTACACGGCGCCGCGCGGCGTCTGCAGCACCTTGCCGGCCCCGCAGAGCAGCTGCCTCGTCACCAGGAACGGAATGAGGATGTCCGCGAGCCGGGAGAACTCCCCGTGCCGGGCGACCAGATAGTTCTCGTGGCAGCCGTAGGAGTTTCCCGCGGAGTCGGTGTTGTTCTTGAAGAGGTAGACGTCGCCCGCGATTCCCTCCTCGTGCAGGCGTCGTTCGGCGTCCACCAGGAGTCCTTCGAGAATGCGCTCGCCCGCCTTGTCGTGGGTGACGAGTTCGGTCACGTTGTCACATTCGGGTGTCGCGTATTCCGGATGTGATCCCACGTCGAGATAGAGGCGGGCGCCGTTGCGCAGAAAGACATTGCTGCTGCGGCCCCATGACACGACACGGCGGAAGAGGTACCGCGCCACCTCGTCAGGCGACAGGCGGCGCTGTCCCCTGAACGTGCACGTGACGCCGTACTCGTTCTCCAGCCCGAAAATGCGGCGGTCCATGACTGAACATTACGCCTGATGACCCGAACTGAAACGGGGTTCGACGGCACGGTTTGGATCATTTTCCGGTGAAGCCGCAACCACCGCTGTCCGGGCGGGAGCTGCGAGGACCCGTCCCGTGCAGGCCAGGACGAGCAGCGACACGGCGCCGGCCGCCCCGGGCACGGCGAAGCCCCACAGCGCCCCGCCCGCCTCGACGACCGGCCCGGCGAGGCCCGTGCCCACCGAGGCACCCACGGTGAACGTCGTCACCAGCCACGAGAACGCCTCCGTCACCGTGCCCCGCGGCGCGTGCAGGTCCACCAGGACGAACGCGCAGGCGATGCACGGCGCGAGGAAGACCCCCGCGACCGCGGTCAGCAGCACCATGGCGAACGCGCCCGGCATCAGCATCAGCGGCAGGTAACACACCGCCAGGAGGGCCACCAGGTACCTCAGTCGCCGCGCCGGGTCACCGGCCCACTGCCGGGCCCCGTAGACGGTCCCGCCGACCAGCGCACCGAGCCCCAGCGCGGCCATCAGCCAGCCGTAGACGGCGTCACCGCCGTGCTCGTCCGCGTAGGGCACCGAGGCCACGGTGATGGACCCGAGCGCCATCCCGATGAACAGGAAGGCCCCCAGCAGTGCCAGCAGTCCGGACGAACGCAGCGCACCCAGCCAGTGCGCCTCGCGCGGAGCCGACCGCCACGCGCGCGAGGGGGGCGACACGACCACGGACAGGGCACCGAGCACGCCCACCGCGTTCAGCACGAGCAGCGCCACCAGCGGCGACCACAGCGACACGCACACCGTCACCAGCAGCGGCCCGACGGTGAACATGACCTCCTGGGCCACGGCGTCCATGGCGTACGCCGAGTGCACCTGGCCCTCCTCGCGGAGCACACTCGGCCACAGAGCGCGCAGCCCGCCCTCCAGCGGGGGCGTGAACAGTCCCGAGGCGCCCACGGCCACGTACGCGAGGGCCGCCTGCCCGGTACCGGCGAAGGCGAAGACGGCCATGGCCAGCCCCGACAGCACCGCGGCCGGCAGCTGCACCCGGGGCTGTCCGTGCAGATCGACGAGCCGTCCCAGCACGGGCTGTCCGACGGCGTTGGCGACCCCGTAGACGGCGGCCAGGGCCCCCGCGAGGCTGTACGAGCCGCCCTCGGCCCGCACGAACAGCACGATCGCGATCGCCGCGGTGGCGTTGGGCAGCCGCCCCACGAGCGTGCCGACGAGCAGCCGTACGGCGTGCCGCGCCCGGAGGATGTCCAGGTATCCGGCGACCACGCCCCACCCCCTTCGCATGAGACCTCGACGAGGTTTTACGTATAACGTCCAGGGCCATACGTACCATGTCGGCTGTTCACGAGTCCAGACGAAAGCGCAGGCGAACGGTGGCACGAGGCAGCACCCGCCCCACGAGCCGGGACGTCGCCCAGGCCGCCGGTGTCTCCCAGGCGGCGGTCTCCCTGGTCCTCGGCGACAAGTGGCGCGGCCGGGTGTCGGAGCCCACGGCGCAGCGCGTCCGCGACGCCGCCCACGCGCTCGGCTACCGCCCGAACCTCGCCGCCCGCAACCTCCGCCTGGGCAGCACCCGCACGGTCCTTCTGGTCGTCCCCGCGCTGACCACCGAGTTCTTCGCCGGCGTCTACACCGGTGCCGCGCGCGTCGCCGCCGAGCACGGCTTCGGAGTGGTCCTCTATCCCTCCCCCGAGGGCGTCGGGCCCGCCCGGGACCCCTTCGCCTCGGCGCAGGCCGCCCTGGACGGCGTCATCGCCTCCTCCATGGCCGCCGACGCGCTCTCCGCCATCCGCGGCGATCAGCTTCCGCTGGTCATGCTGGACAGCGACCCGGAGGGCAGCCTGGGGGCGGCGACGGTCAACCTGGACATCGCGGACGCCATCCGCCAGATCGCGGAGCACCTGCTGCGGCTGGGCCACCGCCGCTTCCTGCACCTCGCGGCGGACGTCCCGTCCTGGACGTTCGAGGTCCGCGCGCGGGAGCTCGCGGCGCGGCTGGACGCCGTCCCCGGCACCACGCTGCGTACCGCCAGGGCCCCGATCTCGATCGAGGACGCCCTGACGGCCACCGAGGCCGCGCTCGCGGGGCCCGGCCCCCGTCCGACGGCGCTGGTCTGCGACGACGACAAGCTGGCGGCCGGGGCTTACAAGGCGGCCCGCCGGGCGGGGCTCCGCGTCCCCGACGACCTGTCGGTCACCGGCCTGGACGACCTCGGCCTGGCCACCGCCATCGATCCCGAGCTGACGACGGTCCGCCTGGACGCGGAGCTCTTCGGCGAACGCGGGATGCGTGCCCTGCTGGCCGTCCTGGAGGGCCAGGTCCCCGAGGCCGGGGACATCCCGGTGAACCTGGTCGTACGGGGCTCCACGGCACCACCGCGATGAGCGGTGGGTGGACATGCGGAGGCCGCCGCGGGCGTCCCGCGGCGGCCGACGGCGAGGGGGCGGCGGACTACTCCTCCGCCCCGTCCTCCTCCTCGGGCGTGGCCTTGGACCCGGCCCCGCCCGCGCTCGCTCCCCCGTCCAGGAGCCGCGACAGCTGGCCCCCCACGATCCGCTTGAACTTCCGCTGCTGCGGCCGCGTACGGTCCAGCACGGCGACCTCCAGCCGCTCCGCCGGGATCTCCCGCTCGCTGCCGTTCGTGTCGCGGGACAGCGCCTGCACCGCCAGCTTCAGCGCCTCGGCCAGCGTCATGCCGTCGCGGTGCCGCTGGTCCAGGTAGCCGCTGATCTGCTCCGCGTTGCCCCCGACCGCGACCGAGCCGTGCTCGTCCACGATCGAGCCGTCGTGCGGCAGCCGGTAGATCTGGTCGCCCTCGGGGCTGTCCCCGACCTCGGCGACGACCAGCTCCACCTCGTACGGCTTCTCGGCCGAGCTGGAGAAGATCGTGCCCAGCGTCTGGGCGTACACGTTGGCGAGTCCCCGGGCCGTCACGTCGTCCCGGTCGTAGGTGTAACCCCGCAGGTCGGCGTAGCGCACACCGCCGATGCGCAGGTTCTCGTACTCGTTGTACTTGCCGGCGGCCGCGAAGCCGATCCGGTCGTAGATCTCGCTGAACTTGTGCAGCGCACGGGACGGGTTCTCGCCGACGAACACGATGCCGTCGGCGTACTGCAGCACGACCAGGCTGCGGCCACGGGCGATGCCCTTGCGGGCGTACTCCGCCCGGTCGGCCATCGCCTGCTGGGGTGAGACATAGAACGGCGTCGACACCGGTTATCCGTCCCTTTCTGTCGAAGTCACTGGACCACCTGTCATCAGCACGGCGCGGCCCGGCCGCTACAGCAGGGCGGCCCGCGGGCCGTCGGGCTGCTCCAGCCTCCGGTCGAGGACCGAGCGGGCGAGCCGCGAGCTCTCGTCCTCGGTCAGCCGGCGGAAGCCGTCCTCGGTGATCACAGTGATGATCGGATAGATCCGGCGCGCGACGTCGGGACCGCCGGTCGCCGAGTCGTCGTCCGCCGCGTCGTACAGCGCCTGGACCACGAGCGTCGTGGCCTCTTCCTCGCTCAGGTCCTCACGGAAGAGCTTCTTCATCGCCCCGCGCGCGAAGATCGAGCCGGACCCCGTCGTCGCGTAGTGGTGCTCCTCGGAGCGCCCGCCCGTCACGTCGTACGAGAAGATGCGGCCCTTGCCGCGGTCCACGTCGTACCCCGCGAACAGCGGCACCACGGCCAGCCCCTGCATCGCCATGCCCAGGTTGGAGCGGATCATCGTCGACAGACGGTTCGCCTTGCCCTCCAGGGACAGCTGCGCGCCCTCGACCTTCTCGAAGTGCTCGAGCTCCAGCTGGAAGAGCTTCACCATCTCCACGGCCAGGCCCGCCGTGCCGGCGATGCCCACCGCCGAGTACTCGTCGGCCGGGAACACCTTCTCGATGTCCCGCTGCGCGATCATGTTGCCCATGGTCGCGCGCCGGTCACCGGCGAGCACGACGCCGCCGGGGAAGGTCACGGCCACGATCGTGGTGCCGTGCGGCGCCTCGACGACGCCCTGGACCGGCGGCAGCTGCCGGTTGCCCGGGAGCAGCTCCGGCTGGTGCTCCCCCAGGAAGTCCATGAACGAAGAGGACCCAGGCGTCAGGAAGGCAGCTGGCAGACGCCCGGTGCTACGAGTGTTGGCTTCCACGCGATTCCTTCCACGTATGCGTCAGCTAGTCAGCTATGCCACGGACCCTACCCGCCCTGCGGCGGTGATCCACATACTCGGCGGGAACCACGGAACGAACGCCTTGGCCCCCCGTTGCGGGCCGCGCGCGGCACGGGCGTGACCCGCACCGCGCGCGACATCTCACGTACTGCTCGTCCGTCCCCGGGCCTGGGCCACGAGGGGGAACAGGCCTACTGGCCGCCCTTCTGCACGAAGGAGCGCACGAAGTCCTCTGCGTTCTCCTCGAGGACGTCGTCGATCTCGTCCAGGACGGAGTCCACGTCGTCGCTGAGCTTCTCCTGGCGCTCCTTGAGGTCCTCGGAGGCCTGCGCGTCCTGCGCCTGCTCCTCGACCTCCTCGGTGGAACGCGTGGCCTTCTGCTGCCCGCCGCCGGTGTCCTTGGTCGCCATAACCCTCACCCCGCTCGGTTCGCCCGACACAGTTGCTCGGTCAAGATCAGACCCTACAAGCCGGGTCCGACATCGGCCCCGCAGTTTCTCCAACGTACGGGGGCCATCTCGATGGTTCCCGGACCCGGTGACTTTCACCCTGTCCGGCGGTCTTCTCCCGTGTACCCGCTCGGCGCCGTCACCCGCCTGACAGGACCCTGACCAGGTCGTCCGCGGTGCGGCAGCGGTCCAGGAGCTCCTTGACGTGATTACGCGTTCCGCGAAGCGGTTCCAGGGTCGGGACCCGCTGGAGGGAGTCCCGTCCCGGCAGATCGAAGATCACCGAGTCCCAGGAGGCCGCCGCGACGTCGTCCGCGTACTGCTCCAGACAGCGCCCGCGGAAGTACGCCCGGGTGTCCTCCGGGGGCTTCGTACGGGCCCGCTCGACCTCCGTCTCGTCCAGCAGCCGCTTGATGCGGCCACGGTCCACCAGCCGGTTGTACAGGCCCTTGTCGGGCCGCACGTCGGCGTACTGGAGGTCGACGAGGTGGAGGCGGGCGGCGTCCCAGTCGAGGTCGTCCCGGCGCCGGTAGCCCTCCATGAGCTCCCGCTTGGCGACCCAGTCCAGCTCGCCGGCGAGGCTCATCGGATCGTTCTCGAGCCGGTTGAGGGTGTCCTCCCAGCGGCCCAGGACGTCCTTGGTCTGTTCGTCGGCGTCCGCTCCGTACCGCTCCTCGACGTACTTGCGCGCCAGCTCGAAGTACTCCATCTGGAGCTGCACCGCCGTGAGGGTGCGCCCGCTGCGGAGGGTGATCAGGTGCTGGAGGGACGGGTCGTGCGAGACCTGGTGCAGGGTGCGTACGGGCTGGTCCACGGCCAGGTCGACGGCGATGAAGCCGTCCTCGATCATGGACAGGACCAGGGCCGTCGTGCCCAGCTTCAGGTAGGTCGAGATCTCGGACAGGTTCGCGTCGCCGATGATCACGTGCAGGCGGCGCCACTTCTCCGCGTCCGCGTGCGGTTCGTCGCGCGTGTTGATGATGGGCCGCTTGAGCGTCGTCTCCAGGCCGACCTCGACCTCGAAGTAGTCGGCGCGCTGGCTGAGCTGGAAGCCGTGCTCGTGCCCGTCCTGGCCGATGCCGACGCGGCCGGCGCCGGTGACGACCTGGCGGGAGACGAAGAAGGGCGTCAGGTGGCGCACGATGTCCGAGAAGGCGGTCTCCCGCTTCATCAGGTAGTTCTCGTGCGTGCCGTAGGAGGCGCCCTTGTTGTCGGTGTTGTTCTTGTACAGGTGGATCGGCTGGGCGCCGGGGAGCTGGGCCGCCCGCTCGGCCGCCTCGGCCATGATGCGCTCGCCGGCCTTGTCCCACAGCACGGCGTCCCGCGGGTTGGTGACCTCCGGAGCGCTGTACTCGGGGTGGGCGTGGTCGACGTAGAGCCGTGCTCCGTTGGTGAGGATCACGTTGGCCAGGCCGATGTCCTCGTCCGTGAGCTGGCTGTTGTCGGCGGCCTCCCGGGCGAGGTCGAAGCCTCGCGCGTCCCGCAGCGGATTCTCCTCCTCGAAGTCCCAGCGAGCCCGGCGGGCCCGGTGCATCGCCGCCGCGTAGGCGTTGACGATCTGGGACGAGGTGAGCATGGCATTGGCGTTGGGGTGACCGGGGACGGAGATCCCGTACTCCGTCTCGATGCCCATTACTCGCCGTACGGTCATGCGGCCCTCCTTGCCCGGCGGCGCCCTCGGTCGTGGGCGCCGCTCACGTGGCGCTCCGGTGCGTGTGCGGTGCCCGTCCCCGCACTGCGCGACTCGGCGGTACGGAAGAGCCTAGAACGCCTTTGCGCTGGTGGGGAGATCATTTGCGTCATTGCCTTGCTCCAGCCGTGGCCCCCGAAAAACAGTCGGCTGCGGGTACCCACCGAGGGCACCCGCAGCCGCCCTGCCTTTTACAGGTACTGACCGGTGTTCGCCACCGTGTCGATGGAGCGTCCGGTGTCCGCACCCTGCTTTCCGGTGACGAGCGTACGGATGTACACGATCCGCTCGCCCTTCTTTCCGGAGATGCGGGCCCAGTCGTCCGGATTGGTGGTGTTGGGCAGGTCCTCGTTCTCCTTGAACTCGTCCACGCACGCCTGGAGGAGGTGGGAGACGCGAAGGCCCTTCTGGTTCTTCTCCAGGAAGTCCTTGATCGCCATCTTCTTGGCGCGGCCGACGATGTTCTCGATCATGGCGCCGGAATTGAAGTCCTTGAAGTAGAGGACTTCCTTGTCTCCGTTGGCGTAGGTGACTTCCAGGAAGCGGTTCTCCTCGGACTCGGCGTACATCTGTTCCACCGCCGTCTGGATCATGCTCTGGACGGTGGCCGCCTTGTCCTTCTCGTGCTCCATGAGGTCGTCCTCGTGGAGCGGGAGGCGCTCGGTGAGGTACTTGCCGAAGATGTCCTTGGCCGCTTCGGCGTCCGGACGCTCGATCTTGATCTTCACGTCGAGCCGGCCGGGCCGCAGGATGGCGGGGTCGATCATGTCCTCACGGTTGGAGGCGCCGATCACGACCACGTTCTGCAGGCCCTCCACACCGTCGATCTCGGCGAGCAGCTGCGGGACGATGGTGTTCTCCACGTCCGAGCTGACACCGGAGCCGCGGGTGCGGAAGAGGGACTCCATCTCGTCGAAGAAGACGATGACGGGGGTGCCCTCGCTGGCCTTCTCCCGTGCACGCTGGAAGACGAGGCGGATCTGCCGCTCGGTCTCGCCGACGTACTTGTTGAGGAGCTCGGGTCCCTTGATGTTGAGGAAGAAGCTCTTGCCGGCGGCCTGGCCGGTCACCTCGGCGACCTTCTTGGCCAGCGAGTTGGCCACGGCCTTGGCGATGAGCGTCTTGCCGCATCCGGGGGGCCCGTAGAGCAGGACGCCCTTGGGCGGACGCAGCTCGTGCTCCCGGAACAGGTCGGGGTAGAGATAGGGGAGCTCGACCGCGTCCCGGATGGCCTCGATCTGTCCGCCGAGGCCACCGATCTGCTCGTAGCCGATGTCGGGGACCTCTTCGAGGACGAGTTCCTCGACCTCGCTCTTGGGAACGACCTCGTAGACGTATCCGGAGCGGGGTTCGAGCAGGAGGGCGTCGCCGGGGCGGATGGTGATGCCCCGCAGCGGCTCGGCGAGCCGGACCACGCGCTCCTCGTCGGTGTGCCCGAGTACGAGGGCGCGCTCGCCGTCCTCCAGGATCTCCTTGAGGGTGACGATGTCGCCGACGCTCTCGTACTCCATGGCCTCGACCACGTTGAGGGCTTCGTTGAGCATCACTTCCTGGCCGCGCCGGAGCTCGTCGAGCTCGACGCTCGGGCTGACGTTCACCCGGAGTTTGCGGCCGCCGGTGAAGATGTCGGCGGTGCCGTCCTCGTTGGCCTGCAGGAACACACCGAAGCCTGCCGGTGGCTGGGCCAGCCGGTCGACCTCCTCCTTGAGGGCCACGATCTGGTCGCGGGCCTCGCGGAGTGTGCCGGCGAGTCGCTCGTTCTGAGCGGACACGCCGGCCAGGTTGGTCTGCAGCTCGACGATCCGCTCTTCGAGAATTCTCGTGTGCCGCGGAGAGTCGGCGAGCTTGCGTCGCAGGACGGCGATCTCCTGCTCAAGGTAGGCCACCTGCCCGGCCGGGTCCTCGGACCCGCGTCCCGGGCGGATGCCGCGGTTCATGTCGTCGTCGTGGGCTGCCACGGTCCTCACCTCCTCCAAGGGGAGCTGGACGCTTCCAGACCCTACCTGGGTGGGTGTCGATTGAAACCCCTAGATCACAAAGACTGTCGGGGTGTGTCCGATCTTCACCCTTGCGCTCTCCCTCACGCCAGGGGAATACCCACGGAACGTGACGGGAACCCAGGCGGGGGTAGGGTCGAAGCGTTCAACACCCGTCAGAGCTGGCCGGATTCCCGACCGGCTCGACGCAGGAAACGGCAGGAAGCAATGAGTGTGCAGCAGGAGGCCGGAGTCGACGGCGAGGCCCTCGAGGTCTGGATCGACCAGGACCTGTGTACCGGCGACGGCATCTGCGCGCAGTACGCGCCCGAGGTGTTCGAGCTGGACATCGACGGTCTGGCCTACGTGAAGGGCGCGGACGACGAGCTCCTGCAGGCCAAGGGCGCGACAACGCCCGTGCCGTTGCCGCTCCTGACGGACGTGGTCGACTCGGCGAAGGAGTGTCCGGGCGAGTGCATCCATGTACGTCGCGTTTCGGACAGGACAGAGATCTACGGCCCGGACGCAGAGTGACCGAACTGTGACGTAATCGGCACGCACAGTGACCGCTGTGCGTCGGGTCACACCCCCAGGCGCCTCCTCAGGAGAGCTCTGTCGTTCAGACGGCCCGCGCCTGGGACGGCGTCTCGCGGACGAACGCGCCGTTCTTCCACTGCCACTTCACGTGGTCGGTGACGTCCGGGCAGCAACTGGGCACGTCGGCCGACGAGTAGCCGAGGAGCGTCGCGAGGACGGCACCGCCGCGCACCGAGAAGTCCGTGACCGTCCGGCGCTCCTCGGGATCCACCAGGGTGGCGACCACACGGGACTTGCCACCGTCGGCGCCGCGGGTGACGACGTAGACGCCGTCGGGCGGGGTGCCCATGGGCGCGTCGCAGTGCACGACGGCCACCGTCTCGGGCCGGCCGTCGCCGTCGAGGTCGCCGGACGCCTTCTTCTGCACCAGGGCCCTGACCGGACCGCAGTCCAGGGGAAAGGCGACGGCCGCCGCGTCGGGCGCCGTGCCGTGCGCCGGGGCGGTCTTCGATTCCGGCCCGGCGGCCTGGGCCGCCGTCGCGGCGTCGGGCTGCAGGACCGAGGACAGGGCCACGACTCCGGCGAGGGCCGTGGCGGTGGCGACCCAGTGGATCGGCCGGGTGTGCGTGTGCGACAGGTCCGGAACGGCGGGGTGCTGCACGAGGAGTGTCTCCTGTGAGGGCTGTACCGGTGGGGGTGGCCAGCATCGTGCCACACGTCACAGTGCGGGGGAACGGCGGGGTGGGTACTCGCTCGCGTTTCGCCCGGTGCCGGGCCCGGGATGCGGGGCACGGCGCCGCACGGTGGCCGCGGCCGGCGGCACCTCCGGCGGTCCGGCCGGCCGCCAACGCGGCGGCGCCGTGGTGGAGTTCCCGGACACCCCCGGAAACTCCACCACGGCGCATGGACGTTGTGTGCGGCAGGGGCCGCCTCAGCGGCCGGAGCCTCCGCCGGCGTTGGGGCCGTCGTAGTCCTCGCCGTAGGCGCCCTTGGCGGGGCGGCGGCGGCGCATGGGCGGCTCGACGCCGTCGGCGAGACGGCGGGCGGTGAGCAGGAAGCCGGTGTGGCCGATCATCCGGTGGTCCGGGCGTACGGCCAGGCCCTCGACGTGCCAGTTGCGGATCATCGTCTCCCAGGAGGTCGGCTCGTTGAAGCAGCCGATCTCGCGGATGGACTCGACGGTCCGCGCGAGCTGGGTGGTGGTCGCGACGTAGCAGCACAGGATGCCGCCGGGGACGAGCGCCTTGGAGACGGCGTCCAGGCACTCCCACGGGGCGAGCATGTCGAGGATGACCCGGTCGACGTCGGTGTCGGACAGGTTGTCCTGGAGGTCGCCCACGGTGAGCTGCCAGGCGGGGTGCGGGCCGCCGAAGTAGCGCTCCACGTTCTGCCGGGCGATCTCGGCGAAGTCCTCGCGGCGCTCGTAGGAGTGCAGCATTCCCTGGTCGCCGATGGCGCGGAGGAGGAAGCTGCTGAGCGAGCCGGAGCCCACACCGGCCTCCACCACGCGCGCGCCGGGGAAGATGTCGGCGAAGGCGAGGATCTGCCCCGCGTCCTTCGGGTAGACGACGGCTGCCCCGCGGGGCATGGACAGGACGTAGTCGGGGAGCAGGGGGCGCAGCGCGAGATAGGCGACGTTACCGGTGGTGCGGACAACGCTGCCCTCGGGAGCACCGATCAGTTCGTCGTGGGGGAAGGAACCCTTGTGGGTGTGGAAGTTCTTCCCGGCCTCGAGCGTGAACGTGTAGTGGCGGCCCTTGGGGTCGGTCAGCTGAACCTGGTCCCCGACCTTGAAGGGCCCGCGCCTGCGGGCGGCACCGGTCGGTTCGGACATGTGACCAGCCTACCGGTTCCCCGCGGGGCGCTTGACCGGCGGAGGGGACGGGGCGACGGCGCGTTCAGCTGGGGCGGGCCATGGCCTTGACGAAGGCGCGCTCGACGTCGGCCGCGGACAGGACGCCGTAGATCTCCCCGGTGTCCTCGACCACCAGGTACTCGGTGGCCGGGGCGGCCCGCAGCGCGTCGAGGAGTTCCTCGCCCGTCAGCTCGGCCGAGACGCGCATGCCGTCGGTGATGTCCTGCGCGAGCGTGCTCACCATGACCCAGGGGCGGCGGTGCTCGGGTACGCCGACGATGGCGGCCTCGCGGACCAGGGAGAGCGGCCTGCCCTCGGCGTCGACGACGACCAGGGCGCGGGCTCCTGAGGCGTTGGCGCGGCGCAGCGCCTCGGAGAGCGAGGTGTCGGCGGGGACGGGGACCGCGCGCCTGGTGAGGGCGCGGGCGCGCAGCTCGGGCAGGTGCTCGCGCAGGCGGGCCATGCGGAGGCTGTTGCCGGCGCCGGTCCAGATGATCGCGGCCAGGATGGCGGCGAGCAGGGCGTCCATCAGCGTGTCCATGCCGACGTTGTCCACGGCTCCGGAGCCGAGCGCTCCGGACTGGGTGAGCAGCGGCAGCCCGATCAGGACGGAGACGGCGAGTGCCCGGCCGACCCAGGCGGCGGCGACCGTGCCGCTCATCGGCTTGCCGGTGATCTTCCAGACGACGGCGCGGAGCATCCGGCCGCCGTCGAGGGGGAGCCCCGGGAGCAGGTTGAAGACGGCCACGATGAGGTTGGAGACCATCAGGCCGGCGAGCAGGACGCCGGGGACGGTGCCCGGCTCGACGGCCAGCAGTGCGAGGTAGAAGACGCCGGCGAGGACGAGGGAGAGCAGGGGGCCGACGAAGGCCAGCACGAACTCGCGGCCGGGGGTCTCGGCCTCCTTCTCGATCTCCGAGACGCCGCCGAAGAACTGGAGCTGGATGCGACGCACGGGGAGCTTGAAGCGGAGGGCGGCGACGGTGTGGGCCAGTTCGTGGACGAGGACGGAGGCGTAGAAGGCCACCGCGAAGAAGAGGGAGACCAGGTAGCGTGCGGCGCCGAGCTCGGGCAGGACCCGGTCGAGCTGGCCGCCGAACACCCAGGTGATCAGGGCGGCCACCAGGAACCAGCTCGGCGCGACGTAGACAGGCACGCCGAAGGGCCGCCCCATCAGCAGTCCGCCTCCGGGCTCGGGGCGGCGCTGCGGGGGCCGCCCCGGGCCGCCGCCGGTGCGGGCCTCGGCACGTGCCTGGTGGCCGGGGTCCGGTCCGGCCGGCGGGACACCGGCGCCCGCGGCCCGGCCGGCCCCGTCGTCCCGCGCTGCCGGGGGCTGCGGGGTGGGCTCGTGCGGGGCGGGTCCGCCCGTTCTGTTCGACGCGGGGGCGTCCCCGGCGGGGGGTGGGGGCTCCAGCGGTTCGGCCGCCGGGGAGTCCGCCCGTCCCCCGGTGCCCTCGCCTACTGTCGGTGACCGGCCCGAGGGATCCCCTGCGGTGCCGCGGGGCTGTGGCGCGGGGTGTTCCCCGGGCGTGTCGGCAGCCGTGGGCTCCGGGTGTGCGGGGCCCGGGGCCGTCGACCCCGCGTGGGGGTCGGTCGGCTCGTCGCTGCCGGACCGCGGGTGCCCGTTCCCGCCGCTCACGTCCACGGTGTCCCCTCGTTCGAAGCGTTTCCCGCGCCTGCCGTGCGGGAGGGTCTGGTGTCGATGGTATGCGGCCCTCGCGGCCCGTTCCGCCTCGGCACCCGGTGCCCGTCCGTCCGTCGCACGGGTGACGGGCGCGGCTGGGTCACTGTCAGTGTCGGGCCGTAAGGTCTGTGGGCATGGAGACGAGCATCGAGGATGTCGCGGAGGACGCCGGCGGCTCCGCCCCGGCGGCAGCGGCACAGGCAGCGGAAGCGGCCGGGGGCGCGCCGGTCGCCGCCGGCCCACGGCCACCGGCACCCGTGCCCGTCGCCCAGGCTCCCGCCTCGCTCTCGCCGTCGCGGGCCGGCGACTTCATGCAGTGCCCCCTGCTGTACCGGTTCCGGGTGATCGACCGGCTGCCGGAGAAGCCCAGCGAGGCCGCGACCCGAGGCACCCTCGTGCACGCGGTGCTCGAACGGCTCTTCGACGCGCCGGCGGCCGAGCGCACGCCGCCGCGGGCCAAGGCGCTGATCCCCGGGCAGTGGGACCGGCTGCGCGAGACCAGGCCCGAGGTGGGAGAGCTGTTCGCGGACGACCCGGAGGGCGAGCGGATGGCACGCTGGCTCGCCGAGGCGGAGGGACTCGTCGAGCGCTGGTTCACCCTGGAGGACCCGAGCCGGCTGGAGCCCGCCGAGCGGGAGCTCTTCGTCGAGGCCGAGCTGGACTCCGGGCTGCGGCTGCGCGGCATCATCGACCGGGTCGACGTGGCCCCCACCGGCGAGGTGCGGATCGTCGACTACAAGACGGGCAAGGCACCCCGGCCGCAGTACGCCGAGGGCGCGCTGTTCCAGATGAAGTTCTACGCGCTGGTGGTGTGGCGGCTGAAGGGGGTCGTGCCGCGACGGCTGCAGCTCGTCTATCTCGGCAGCGGCGACGTGCTCACCTACGACCCGGTCCTCGCCGACCTGGAGCGTGTCGAGCGCAAGCTGCTGGCCCTGTGGGAGGCCATCCGGCTGGCGACCGAGACCGGTGACTGGCGGCCGCGCCCCACCAAGCTGTGCGGCTGGTGCGACCACCAGGCGCACTGCCCCGAGTTCGGCGGCACTCCCCCGCCCTATCCGCTGCCGGTGAGGGCGGCCGAGTCGGGCGCCGCCGAACAGGGCAGAATGGGGCCGGACTAGGGCCTGGCGAGAAGGAGACTCACGTGGCCATCCGCGTCCTATTGGTCGACGACCAGCCGCTGCTGCGCACGGGCTTCCGGATGATTCTGGAGGCGGAGCAGGACCTCGCGGTCGTCGGCGAGGCCGGCGACGGCCTCCAGGCCCTCGACCAGGTGCGGGCGTTGCAGCCCGATGTGGTCCTCATGGACATCCGCATGCCGCGGATGGACGGTGTGGAGGCGACCCGGCAGATCACCGGTCCGGAGCGGGACGGCCCGGCCAAGGTACTGGTGCTGACCACCTTCGACCTCGACGAGTACGTGGTGGAGGCGCTGAAGGCGGGTGCCAGCGGGTTCCTGCTGAAGGACGCCCCGGCCAACGAACTGGTGCAGGCGATCCGCGTGGTGGCGAACGGCGAGGCGATGCTCGCGCCGAGCATCACCAGGCGGCTGCTCGACAAGTACGCCACGCACCTGCCCTCCGGTGACGAGCCGGTGCCGGACACCCTGCACACGCTGACCGACCGTGAGGTGGAGGTCCTGAAGCTGGTGGCACGCGGTCTGTCCAACGCGGAGATCGCCGCCGACCTGTTCGTCAGCGAGACCACCGTCAAGACGCACGTCGGGCACGTGCTGACCAAGCTCGGGCTGCGCGACCGGGTGCAGGCCGCGGTGTACGCGTACGAGAGCGGGCTGGTGCGTCCCGGCGCGCAGTAGCCGGGAAGCCCGAAGGGCGCCCTCTTCCGTCCGGGAGGAGGGCGCCCTTCGGCTTGTCGGGGTGCGTCAGCCGCTCACACCACGGGACAGCTCCCACAGCTGCAGCGAGGAGGCGGAGTTGAGCGCGTAGGCGGTGCCGGTGACGTCGTCCCGGGCGGCGACGTACTGCTTGCCCTGCCACAGCGGGATCATCGGGACGTCGGTGGCTACGGCGTCCTGGATGGCGGTCAGGCTGTCCACGGCGGACAGCCGGTCGGCCTCGCGCCGGGACGCCGGGATCAGCTCGTTGTTGATCTCGGAGTTCACGTACGGCGAGTTGAGGAAGTTCTCCTTGTCGAGGAACGGCGCCAGGAAGTTGTCGGCGTCCGGGAAGTCCGGGAACCAGCCCATGCCGAAGACGTCGTACTGGCCCTTCAGCTCGGCCGGGCGGAACTTGTCCCAGGGCGTGCCCTGGATGTCGACCTGGAACAGACCGCTGTCGTTGAGCTGCTTCTGGAGCTGCTCGAACTCCTGCTTGGTGGCCGCGCCGTAGTGGTCGGTGGTGTAGTTCAGGGTCAGCTTCACCGGCGTGGAGACGTCGGCGGACTCCAGCAGGGACTTGGCCTTGGCGACGCTCGGGTCGCCGTACTGGTTGAAGAACGAGTTCGAGTGGCCGGTGATGGTGGCGGGCACCAGCGAGTACAGCGGTTCGGCCTGCGAGCCGTAGACATTCGAGATCAGTTCGCTGCGGTTGATGAGCTGGGCCATCGCCTGCCGGACCGCCCTCGTCTTCACCGTCTGCGCCTTGGTGTTGAAGGCCAGGTAGCGGATCTCGAGACCGGCCATCTCGATCAGGTCGACGTCGCCGCCCGTGTCGTTGGAGAGCTTCCGGATCTGGTCCGGCGTCATCGCACGGGACATGAGGTCGATGTCGCCCTTCTCGAGCGCCGCGCCCATGGCATCGGCGTCGGCGAAGGAGACGACCTCGGCCTTGTCGTTGTTCACCTCGAGGGCCCCCTTGTAGTTGGGGTTCTTGGTGAACACCGCCTTGGCCAGCGCGCCGTCCTTCACCTCGGCCTTCATGGTGTACGGACCGGAGCCGTCCATCTCGAAGCCCTCGCGCAGCTTGCCCTTGTCGTAGTCGTCGGAGTCGACGATGCCGGCGACCGGGGTCGACAGCTTGAACGGGAAGGTCGCGTCGGCGGTGTTGAGGTGGAAGATGACCTCGCGGTCGCCCTGGGTCTCCACGGTGTCGACGGTGGACAGCAGGCCGGACACACCGCTGTCGGCCTTGAGGGACAGGGCGCGTTCGATGGAGAACTTCACGTCGGCCGCCGTGACGGCGTCGCCGTTGGCGAACTTCAGTCCGTCGCGCAGGGTGCAGGCGTAGCGCTCGTTGCCGGTGTCGGTGAAGCCGCACTTCTCGGCCGCCTCGGGCACCGGTTCGCCGTCGCCGCGGGGCTGGATCATCAGCGTCTGCACGGTCTGGCGCAGCAGGTTCCAGGAGCCGACGTCATAGGCGTACGCCGGGTCGAGGGGCGCGGGAGCCTCCTTCGAGGCGGTGAACCGGTCCGTGGTGCCGACGACGATCGCGTCCCCGCCGCCGCTGCCGCCGTCGGACCCGCCGCAGGCGGCGAGTACCGGGGCGAGCAGGCCGACGACGGCCGGCAGCACCAAAGTCTTGCGGTTCATGCTCGAAAATCTCCAGAGCTGTCGGTCCGTGTATGCGGCATGCAGGGGTGTCGCTGGCCGATCACGGGGGTAGTGGCTGAGGTTCTCGCGACGAGATTAGTCCGCGCCCGCACGAGGGCCCGCAGCCCCCGGAGTTGAGGGCTCATCACAGAGCGAAACCGGGCGTGGACACACCGAAAACCCGACAGCGGAAGGATTAGTGCAGCGCTTCACCAATCGGGACACATGGGCGCTCCGACAACGTTCTCCCGGGTCGTTTCGGCACAGCCGCACCGGCCTGTCGACCCCTGCCGGGGTGGCGAACCTCACATATGGACGCCACCGAGGCCCGCGGGGGAGGCGTTCGCTCCGGGTGCCGGGTACGGCCGTGCCGCACGCTGTGTGAACGCTCAGCCCACGTGGGTGATGAGACCGCGCAGGAAGGCGAGGTCGACCTCTTCCAGCGACCCGACCACGGTGCGCCGGGCGGCCGGGGTGATGGGGGCGACCGAGGGGACGGCCACGACGTGGCAGCCCGCGGCCTCCGCGGCGGCGACTCCGGTCGCGGTGTCCTCGACGACGGCGCAGCGGGCCGGGTCCACGGCGAGTCCGGCGGCGGCGGCCAGATAGGGGTCGGGGTGGGGCTTGGTGCGCGGCACCTCGTCGCCCGCGACGGTGAGCGCGAAGTGGTCGCGGCCGAGCGAGGCCAGGACACGGTCGATGATGCGCCGGTGCGAGGCGGAGACCAGGGCGGTCGGGATCTCGTGCCGGGACAGCTCCGCGAGCAGCCGGGCCGCGCCCGGCATGAGGGGCAGGTCGCGTCCGATGCGCTCCTCGAAGCCGTCGTTGAGCAGCACGCTGAGTTCGGCGAGCGAGATGTCGGCGCCGGTGGCCTCGATAAGGAAGCCCGCGCTGCGGGTCATGGGGCCGCCCACCACCACGTGGCGCCAGGAGTCGTCGAGGGTGTGGCCGAGGGAGGCGAAGACCTCCTTCTCGACGTCCCACCAGAAGCCCTCGGTGTCCACCAAAGTGCCGTCCATGTCGAGGAGCACGGCTTGCAGGGCTGAGCCTTCGGCCGTACGGATTCCGAGCGCGGGGACCGTACTGGTCATCCACGTACCTCCTTGAGGGACGATCAGGCCGGTTCCCACGAGGGGAACCGGCCTGCAGTGGACCGACCAGTGTACGTCGTGCGGGACCAGAACGCCTGGTGTGGCGCCTGGAGCGGTGCGGAGCGGGTCCGTACGGGCCTCAGCGGGCGTTGAAGTACTTGGCCTCCGGGTGGTGGATCACGATGGCGTCGGTGGACTGCTCGGGGTGGAGCTGGAACTCCTCGGACAGGTGGACGCCGATGCGCTCCGGCTGGAGCAGGTCGGCGATCTTTGCGCGGTCCTCCAGGTCGGGGCAGGCGCCGTAGCCGAGGGAGAAGCGGGCGCCCCGGTACTTCAGGGCGAACATGTCCTCCATCTCGGCCGGGTCCTCCCCGGCGAAGCCGAGCTCGGAGCGCACGCGTGCGTGCCAGTACTCGGCGAGGGCCTCGGCGAGCTGGACGGACAGCCCGTGCAGCTCCAGGTAGTCGCGGTAGGCGTTGGCCTGGAACATCCGGGCCGTCTCCTCGCCGATCCGGGAGCCGACGGTGACGACCTGGAAGCCGACGACGTCGGTCTCACCGGACTCCTCCGGGCGGAAGAAGTCGGCCAGGCACAGCCGCCGGCCGCGCCGCTGCCGGGGGAAGGTGAAGCGGGTGCGCTCGTTGCCGGCGTCGTCCAGGACGATCAGGTCGTCGTCCTTGGAGACGCAGGGGAAGTAGCCGTAGACCACGGCCGCCTCCAGCAGGTTCTCCGTCTGGAGCCGGTCCAGCAGCCCGCGCAGCCGGGGCCGGCCCTCGCTCTCGACGAGCTCCTCGTACGAGGGTCCCTCGCCGGTGCGGGCCTGCTTCAGACCCCACTGGCCCTTGAAGAGGGCGCCCTCGTCGAGCCAGGAGGCGTACTCCTTGAGCTGGATGCCCTTGACGACGCGGGTGCCCTGGAAGGGCGGGGTGGGGACGGGGTTGTCGGTGGCGACGTCGGAGCGGACGTGGCCCTCCTCGGGGCGCTCCTCGACCTCGACTGTGGCCGCCCGCACCCGGCGCTGGCGCAGCTCGGGCAGCTTGGCCCCGGGCACGCCCCGCTTGATGCCGATCAGGGCGTCCATCAGGCGCAGGCCCTCGAAGGCGTCGCGGGCGTAGCGGACCTCGCCGTCGTAGATCTCGTGGAGGTCCTGTTCGACGTACGCCCTGGTGAGGGCGGCGCCGCCGAGGATGACGGGGTAGTCGGCGGACAGGCCCCGCTGGTTGAGCTCCTCCAGGTTCTCCTTCATGATCACCGTGGACTTGACCAGGAGCCCGGACATGCCGATGACGTCGGCCTTGTGCTCGTCGGCGGCCTCCAGGATGGCGGAGACCGGCTGCTTGATGCCGAGGTTGACGACGGTGTAGCCGTTGTTGGACAGGATGATGTCGACGAGGTTCTTGCCGATGTCGTGCACGTCCCCGCGCACGGTGGCCAGCACGATCGTGCCCTTGCCCTCGTCGTCGGTCTTCTCCATGTGCGGCTCGAGGTGGGCCACCGCGGTCTTCATGACCTCGGCGGACTGGAGCACGAACGGCAGCTGCATCTGGCCGGAGCCGAAGAGCTCGCCGACGACCTTCATGCCGTCCAGGAGGGTCTCGTTGACGATGTCGAGGGCCGGGCGCTCCCGGAGGGCGTCGTCCAGGTCCTGTTCGAGGCCGTTCTTCTCGCCGTCGATGATGCGGCGCTTGAGGCGCTCCTCCAGCGGGAGGGCGGCCAGTTCCTCGGCCTTGGACGCCTTCAGCGACTTGGCGGTGGCGCCCTCGAAGAGCTGCATCAGCTTCTGCAGCGGGTCGTAGCCCTCGCGGCGGCGGTCGTAGATCAGGTCGAGGGCGGTGGTGACCTGCTCCTCGTCGAAGCGGGCGATCGGCAGGATCTTGGAGGCGTGCACGATCGCCGAGTCCAGGCCCGCCTTGACGCACTCGTCCAGAAAGACGGAGTTGAGCAGGATGCGGGCGGCGGGGTTGAGGCCGAAGGAGATGTTGGACAGGCCGAGCGTGGTCTGCACGTCCGGGTGGCGCCTCTTGAGCTCGCGGATGCCCTCGATGGTCGCCAGGCCGTCCTTGCGGGACTCCTCCTGGCCGGTGCAGATGGTGAAGGTCAGACAGTCGACGAGGATGTCCGACTCGTGGATGCCCCAGTTGCCGGTGAGGTCCTCGATCAGCCGCTCGGCGATCTCGACCTTCTTCTCGGCGGTGCGGGCCTGGCCCTCCTCGTCGATGGTCAGCGCGATCAGCGCGGCGCCGTGCTCCCGCGCCAGCTTCGTGACGCGCGCGAACCGGGACTCGGGGCCGGCGCCGTCCTCGTAGTTGACCGAGTTGATCACCGCGCGGCCGCCGAGCTTCTCCAGGCCGGCCTGGATGACGTCGACCTCGGTGGAGTCCAGCACGATCGGCAGCGTCGAGGCGGTCGCGAACCGTCCGGCCAGCTCCGCCATGTCGGCGACGCCGTCCCGGCCGACGTAGTCCACGCACAGGTCCAGCATGTGGGCGCCCTCGCGGATCTGGTCGCGGGCCATCTCCACGCAGTCGTCCCAGCGGCCGTCCAGCATGGCCTCGCGGAACTTCTTCGAGCCGTTGGCGTTGGTGCGCTCGCCGATCGCCAGGTAGGAGGTGTCCTGGCGGAAGGGCACGGTCTGGTAGAGGGAGGCGGCGCCCGGCTCGGGTCGCGGGTCCCGGGTGCCGGGCGTGATGTCGCGGACGCGCTCCACGACCTGCCGCAGGTGCTCGGGGGTGGTGCCGCAGCACCCGCCGACCAGGGACAGGCCGTACTCGCGGACGAAGGTCTCCTGGGCGTCGGCCAGCTCGGGCGCGCCCAGCGGGTAGTGGGCGCCGTCCTTGCCGAGGACGGGCAGGCCGGCGTTGGGCATGCAGGACAGCGGGATGCGGGAGTGCCGGGCCAGGTAGCGCAGGTGCTCGCTCATCTCGGCCGGGCCGGTGGCGCAGTTCAGGCCGATCATGTCGATGCCGAGCGGCTCGAGCGCGGTGAGCGCGGCGCCGATCTCCGAGCCGAGCAGCATGGTGCCGGTGGTCTCGACGGTCACCGACACGATCACGGGCAGGTCGAGGCCGAGGGCGTCCAGCGCGCGCCGGGCGCCGAGCACGGAGGCCTTGGTCTGCAGCAAGTCCTGGGTGGTCTCCACCAGGAGGGCGTCGGCGCCACCGGCGACCAGGCCCTCGGCGTTGCGCTGGTAGGCGTCGCGCAGGGTGGTGTACGGGGCGTGGCCGAGCGTGGGGAGCTTGGTGCCGGGGCCCATGGAGCCGAGCACCCAGCGCTGCCTGCCGTCCCGGGCGGCGAACTCGTCGGCGACCTCGCGGGCGACCCGTGCGCCGGCCTCGGACAGCTCGTGGACGCGCTCGGGGATGTCGTACTCGCCGAGCGCGGAGTGGTTGGCGCCGAAGGTGTTGGTCTCCACGCAGTCGACGCCGGCGGCGAAGTACTCCTCGTGCACCGAGCGGACGATGTCGGGCCGGGTCAGGTTCAGAACCTCGTTGCACCCTTCCAGCTGCTGGAAGTCGTCGAGCGTGGGGTTCTGCGCCTGGAGCATGGTGCCCATCGCCCCGTCGGCGACCACCACACGGGTGGCGAGCGCCTCGCGGAGGGCGGACACACGGGTCCGGGTGTCGGCGGACGGGGTGGACGGCGACGAGGCCATGAAGGGGCTCCCTAGGATGCGACGGCTGTCGGCTTTGCGTTCCCCGGGTCCCGTCCGTCCGGGACGTCCCGGGGAAGAACGCACGTCGCCAGGGTAGCCGGGAGCCGGGGCCGGTGGCCGGGGCGTCCACGTGACGGACGAGGATGGAGGCCCGGAGCCCTCCCCCAAGGGGTGACGCGAGCGCCCGAAAGGGCGAATCCCGCGGCCCGTCCGCGACCGGGAGACGGCCGGGCGGCGGGCGCCCGGACCCCTGCGGAACGCGGTCCGAGTGCAACAGTTGCCCGCCGACCGTTAGCGGGAGGTCGGCATGGACCGGTAGTGTTCGGCATTGCCGAACGACGTCAGCGACGCCGAGGTCGGCAGTCGAAGGGGACGGAGGCAGTACGTCGATGGCACGGAACATCCAGTCGCTCGAGCGGGCGGCCGCGATGCTGCGCCTGCTCGCGGGCGGCGAGCGGCGGCTCGGCCTGTCGGACATCGCCTCGTCGCTGGGTCTGGCCAAGGGCACCGCCCACGGCATCCTGCGCACCCTCCAGCAGGAGGGCTTCGTGGAGCAGGACGAGGCCTCGGGGCGCTACCAGCTGGGCGCCGAACTGCTGCGCCTGGGCACCACCTACCTCGACGTGCACGAACTGCGGGCGCGGGCCCTGGTGTGGACCGACGACCTCGCCCGGTCGAGCGGCGAGAGCGTCCACCTCGGCGTCCTGCACCAGCAGGGCGTGCTGATCGTCCACCATGTGTTCCGGCCCGACGACAGCCGGCAGGTCCTGGAGATCGGGGCCATGCAGCCGCTGCACTCCACCGCCCTGGGCAAGGTGCTGTCGGCGTACGACCCGGTGGCGCACAGCGAGGCGCTGGAGGTCGAGCGCAAGGCGTTCACCGACCGGACCGTCTGCGAGCCGGACGGGTTCGAGCACATCCTCGACATCACGCGCGCGCGTGGCTACGCGGCCGACGTGGAGGAGACCTGGGAGGGCGTGGCGTCCATCGCCGCCCCCATCCACGACCGGCGCCGGATGCCGGTCGGCGCGGTCGGCATCACCGGCGCCGTGGAGCGGCTGTGCCGGTCCGACGAAGAGGGAGCGCTGCGGCCCGAGCTGATCGCGGCGGTACGGGACTGCGCCCGCGCGGTGTCGCGGGACCTGGGCGCCGGGCGGTTCTGAGGCGCGGACACGCGGACGGGCCGGGACGCCGGGGGGCGTTCCGGCCCGTCCGCGTACCCGGGCGCGGACACCCGGCGGCAAGGCGCCGGGAGCCGGTCCACGCCACCGATAACCCGCGGCGATCAATAACGATCGTGCTTTCGATAACAGAACCCTTGACGCACATGTGAAGGCGAAGCAAGACTCCCGTCCATCGGTCGGCATTGTCGAACACCTACCGGCAATACGCGTTAGAGTGTGACAACGCCAAGGGCCGCCATCGCTCTCACACCGAGGGCGCCGGAACACCCGGAGGGACCCGGGGTTCGGCTTCCCCTGGACGAAGGACAAAGGAGTCGCGGGTGTCCAGCTCCGACATCTTCATCGGCGAGACCATCGGTACCGCCATACTCATCCTGCTCGGCGGCGGCGTCTGCGCCGCCGTGACGCTCAAGGCCTCCAAGGCCCGCAACGCCGGCTGGCTCGCCATCACCTTCGGGTGGGGCTTCGCCGTCATGACGGCGGCGTACATCTCCGGCCCGCTCTCCGGTGCGCACCTCAACCCGGCCGTGACGGTCGGCATCGCGATCAAGGACGGCGACTGGAGCAACGTCCCGACCTACCTCGCGGGCCAGCTGCTCGGCGCCATGATCGGCGCGGTCCTGGTCTGGGTCGCCTACTACGGCCAGTTCCAGGCCCACCTCACCGACCGCGAGATCGTCGGCGGCCCGGGTGCGCAGGACACGACGGCCAAGGCCGTCGAGGCCCAGGAGACCGGAGCCGGACCCGTGCTGGGCGTCTTCTCGACCGGCCCCGAGATCCGCAACGCGGTGCAGAACCTCGCCACGGAGATCATCGGCACCTTCGTCCTGCTGCTCGCCATCCTCACCCAGGGCCTCAACGACGAGGGCAACGGCCTCGGCACCCTGGGCGCCCTGATCACCGCGTTCGTGGTGGTGTCCATCGGTCTGTCCCTCGGCGGCCCGACGGGCTACGCGATCAACCCGGTCCGTGACCTCGGCCCGCGCATCGTGCACGCACTGCTGCCCCTTCCCAACAAGGGCGGTTCCGACTGGGGCTACGCCTGGATCCCGGTCGTCGGCCCGCTGATCGGCGGAGCGATCGCGGGAGGTGTCTACAACGTCGCGTTCGCCTGAGCGGGCATCCGCTCGGCCATCATCGAGCCGCAGCACACGCGCCGCAGCACCGGCCGTCCCACCACGGAAACCCAGGAGCACACAGTGACCGACGCCCACACCGCAGGCCCCTTCATCGCCGCCATCGACCAGGGCACCACCTCCTCCCGCTGCATCGTCTTCGACCGCGACGGACGCATCGTCGCCGTCGACCAGAAGGAGCACGAGCAGATCTTCCCCAAGCCGGGCTGGGTCGAGCACAACGCCACCGAGATCTGGACCAACGTCCAGGAGGTCGTCGCCGGGGCGGTCGAGAAGGCCGGCATCACCCGCGACGACATCAAGGCCATCGGCATCACCAACCAGCGCGAGACCACGCTGGTGTGGGACAGGAACACCGGTGAGCCCGTCCACAACGCCATCGTCTGGCAGGACACCCGCACCGACGCCCTCTGCCGCGAGCTCGGCCGCAACGTGGGCCAGGACCGCTTCCGCCGCGAGACCGGCCTGCCCCTCGCCTCCTACTTCGCCGGCCCCAAGGCCCGCTGGCTGCTCGACAACGTCGACGGCCTGCTCGAGCGCGCCGAGGCGGGCGACCTGCTCTTCGGCACCATGGACACCTGGGTCATCTGGAACCTGACCGGCGGTGTGAACGGCGGCCGGCACGTCACCGACGTCACCAACGCCTCCCGCACGATGCTGATGAACCTGCACACCATGGAGTGGGACCCGCGCATCTGCGAGTCCATCGGCGTGCCGATGCAGATGCTCCCCGAGATCCGCTCCTCCGCCGAGGTCTACGGCGAGATCACGGGCGGCAGGCTGGGCGACCTGCTCGGCGGCATCCCCGTCGCCTCCGCGCTCGGCGACCAGCAGGCGGCCCTGTTCGGCCAGACCTGCTTCTCCGAGGGCGAGACGAAGTCGACGTACGGCACCGGCACCTTCATGGTGATGAACACCGGTGACAAGATCATCAACTCGTACTCGGGCCTGCTGACCACGGTCGGCTACAAGATCGGCGACCAGGACACGGTCTACGCCCTGGAGGGCTCGATCGCCGTCACCGGTTCGCTGGTGCAGTGGATGCGCGACCAGATGGGCCTGATCTCCACCGCCGCCGAGATCGAGACCCTGGCCCTGTCGGTCGAGGACAACGGCGGCGCCTACTTCGTGCCGGCCTTCTCCGGCCTGTTCGCCCCGTACTGGCGCTCCGACGCCCGCGGTGTCATCGCCGGCCTGACCCGGTACGTCACCAAGGCGCACCTCGCGCGCGCCGTCCTGGAGGCCACCGCCTGGCAGACCCGCGAGATCGCCGACGCCATGACGAAGGACTCGGGCGTCGAGCTCTCGGCCCTCAAGGTCGACGGCGGCATGACCTCCAACAACCTGCTGATGCAGACCCTCGCCGACTTCGTGGACGCCCCCGTGGTGCGCCCGATGGTCGCCGAGACCACCTGCCTCGGCGCCGCCTACGCCGCCGGCCTCGCCGTCGGCTTCTGGAACAGCACCGACGACCTGCGCGCCAACTGGCGGCGGGCCGCCGAGTGGACCCCCCGCATGGACGCGGAGACCCGCGACCGTGAGTACAAGAGCTGGCTCAAGGCCGTCGAGCGGACCATGGGCTGGCTCGAGGACGAGGAGTAAGAAGCGCAATGACCACTCAGTCCACCCTGCAGTCCGTGCCTGCCCTGGGGACGCACCCGGCCTCCGGCTCCAACCCGAGCCGGGCCGAGACCCGGGAGCAGCTCTCCAAGGCGTCGTACGACCTTCTCGTGATCGGCGGCGGCATCCTGGGCATCTCGACCGCCTGGCACGCCGCGCAGTCCGGCCTCAGGGTGGCCGTGGTCGACGCCGGCGACTTCGCCGGCGCCACCTCCTCCGCCTCCTCCAAGCTGCTCCACGGCGGACTGCGCTACCTGCAGACCGGCGCGGTGAAGCTCGTGGCGGAGAACCACTTCGAGCGCCGTGCGGTCTCCCGCCAGGTGGCTCCCCACCTGGCGAACCCGCTCACGTTCTACCTCCCCGTGTACAAGGGCGGGCCGCACGGCGCGGCGAAGCTGGGTGCCGGTGTCTTCGCGTACTCGGCGCTGTCCGCCTTCGGCGACGGCGTCGGCCACCTGCTCTCCCCGGCCAAGGCCGCGCAGGACGTGCCGGAGCTGCGCACCGACAACCTCAAGGCCGTCGCCGTGTACGGCGACGGCCAGATGAACGACGCCCGCATGGCGCTGATGACCGTCCGCGCGGCGGTCGACTCGGGCGCGGTCGTCCTCAACCACGCCGAGGTCACCGGCCTGCGCTTCACCAAGGGCCGGGTGACCGGCGCCGAGCTGAAGGACCGGCTCTCCGGCGACGAGTTCGGCGTGAACGCGCGCCTGGTGCTCAACGCCACCGGCCCCTGGGTCGACCACCTGCGTCGCATGGAGGACCCGAACGCGGCGCCGTCGATCCGCCTGTCCAAGGGCGCGCACCTGGTGCTCAAGCGCACCGCGCCCTGGAAGGCCGCGCTCGCCACCCCGATCGACAAGTACCGGATCACCTTCGCCCTCCCCTGGGAGGACATGCTGCTGCTCGGCACCACCGACGAGGAGTACGAGGGCGACCCGGGCGACGTGGCGGTCAACGACAGGGACATAGCCCAGATCCTGGACGAGGCCGCGTTCTCCATCCGCGACCAGCAGCTCGACCGGGACCTGATCACGTACTCGTTCGCGGGTCTGCGCGTACTGCCGGGCGGACCCGGTGACACGGCGAAGGCCAAGCGCGAGACGGTCGTCACCGAGGGCCGGGGCGGCATGCTGTCCGTCGCGGGCGGCAAGTGGACCACCTTCCGCCACATCGGCCGCACGGTGATGAAGAAGCTGGAGGCGCTGCCGGACCACCCGCTCGGCGACGACTTCGAGCCGATCGCCTCGCTGCCGAAGAAGCTGCCGCTGCCCGGCGTCGCCAACCCGCGCGCGGTCGCCCACCGGCTGCTGGTGGACCGCCCGGCACCCGGCCCGCGCATGGCGGCCGACACCGCCCGGCACCTGGCCACCCACTACGGTTCGCTGGCCTTCGACATCGCCCGGATCGCCAACGAGAACCCGGAGCTGGCCGAGCGCGTCCACCCCGACGCGCCGGAGATCTGGGCGCAGGTCGTGTGGGCCCGCGACCACGAGTGGGCCGAGACGCCGGACGACGTGCTGCGCCGCCGGACGACGCTGACCATCCGCGGCCTGGCCTCGGACGAGATCCGGGCCAGGGTCCAGGGACTGCTCGACCGGAAGTAGGCCCCGGCGCACCGGGAGGCGACCGCGCGGCGACCGCGCCGCCGCCTCCCGGTGCGCGCATCGCCGCACGGTGACGCCGGTAGTCTCCGTGAGACATCGGATGTCTGGGCGGCATCCTCGAGAGACCGGGAGGCCGGCCGTGGCAGTCACCGACGAGGCGATCGAGAAGATCAAGGGCATGATCGTCTCCGGCGCGCTGCGGCCCGGCGACCGGCTGCCCAGGGAGAGCGAGCTCGCGGCCGGCCTCGGCCTGTCCCGCAACTCCCTGAGGGAGGCGGTACGCGCCCTGTCGCTGATCCGCATCCTGGACGTACGGCAGGGCGACGGCACGTACGTCACCAGCCTCGACCCGCAACTCCTGCTGGAGGCGCTCGGTTTCGTCGTCGACTTCCACCGCGACGACACGGTGCTGGAGTTCCTCGCCGTGCGCCGCATCCTGGAGCCGGCCGCGACCGCGATGGCGGCCTCGCGGATCGACGAGCGCGAACTGGACGCGCTCGCCGACCGGTTGGAGGGCCTCGGTGACGCGCCGTCGGTGGAGGAGCTGGTCGCCGCCGATCTGGAGTTCCACCGGGCCGTCGTGCGGGCGTCGGGCAACTCGGTGCTCAGCTCCCTGCTCGAGGGCCTGTCGGGGCCGACCGCCCGGGCCCGTGTCCTGCGCGGCCGGACCGAGGACGGCGCGATCGCCCGCACCCTGGACGAGCACCGCGCGATCCTGGCCGCGCTGCGCGAGCGCGACGCGGAGGCGGCGCGGTCGTGGGCGACGGTGCACATCGCGTCCGTGGAGCGGTGGCTGCGTTCCACCCTCTGATCCGGCCCCGGCGGCAGGGTGTCCGGCAGCCGGGATCGGGGCAGTGATCCGTTCACTCCCCCGTGCAAGGGGGCTGCGGGCGGTCCCTCGGCACGCCGTAAGGTTGGGGGGTACGCGAGGGCACGTCGGAAGGAGGCGCTGGGTGATCGAGCTCGAGGGGGTTCCCGAGCTGATCGACCCGGTCATGGTGGCCGCGTTCGAGGGCTGGAACGATGCCGGTGACGCCGCCTCCGCCGCGGTCGCGCACCTGGACAAGGAGTGGAAGGGCGAGGTGTTCGCGGCGCTGGACGCCGAGGACTACTACGACTTCCAGGTGAACCGCCCCACGGTCTTCATGGACGGCGGTGTCCGCAAGATCACATGGCCGACGACCCGGCTCTCGGTGGTCCGCGTCGGCGGCGACAAGCCGCGCGATCTCGTCCTCGTCCGCGGCATCGAGCCGTCCATGCGCTGGCGTTCGTTCTGCAACGAACTGCTCGGCTTCGCCCACGAGCTGGGCGTGGAGCTGGTCGTCGTCCTGGGCGCCCTGCTGGGCGACACCCCGCACACCCGTCCGGTGCCGATCAGCGGGACCACGTCGGACACCGACCTGGCCCGCCGCATGGACCTGGAGGAGACCAAGTACGAGGGCCCCACGGGCATCGTCGGCATCCTCCAGGAGGCGTGCACGCACGCGGGCGTGCCGGCGGTGTCGCTGTGGGCGGCGGTGCCGCACTACGTGTCGCAGCCGCCGAACCCGAAGGCCACGCTGGCGCTGCTGAACCGGCTGGAGGACCTGATCGACGTGCGCATCCCGCTGGGCGAGCTGCCCGAGGACGCGCGCGCCTGGCAGGTGGGCGTGGACCAGCTGGCCGCGGAGGACAGCGAGGTCGCCGAGTACGTCCAGTCGCTGGAGGAGGCCCGGGACACCGCGGAGCTGCCGGAGGCCTCGGGCGAGGCGATCGCCCGCGAGTTCGAGCGGTACCTGCGGCGCCGGGACGGCGGCTCGGGGCCCGGCGGGCACGCCACCGCGGACGGTGGCGACGGCACGCCCGGGACGCCGTATCTGCGGGACAATCCGAGCGGCCGCACGCGCCCGCCGAAGCCGCCGAAGGCGGGCGGGGACGACGACGAGTCGTCGGAGGACTGAGCGAAGCGGCGAAGGAAGCGGCGAAGAAGGAACGGACAGGGGGCGCTTCCCGCGGGAAGCGCCCCCTGTCCTTCGCGCGGGTGGTTACAGCGCCACGCCGAGCAGGGCGTCGACGGCGCGGGAGACGACGCCGGGCGCGCCGGTGTCCGTGCCGCCGGTCTCCTCCTGGAGCGCGGCCCAGCGGTCGACGGCGTCGAGCGCGGCCGGGGAGTCCAGGTCGTTCGCGAGGGCCTCGCGGATCTCCTCGACGAGCGCCTCGGCGGGCGGGCCGTCGGGCCGGGACACGGCGGCGCGCCACCGCTCCAGGCGGGCGACGGCGTCGCGCAGCACCTGGTCGGTCCACTCCCAGTCGGAGCGGTAGTGGTGGGCGAGCAGGGTGAGCCGGATGGCGGCCGGGTCGACGCCGTCGCGGCGCAGCCGGGAGACGAAGACCAGGTTGCCCTTGGACTTCGACATCTTCTCGCCGTCGAGGGCGACCATGCCGGCGTGCACGTACGCCTTGGCCATGGGGAACTCGCCGGTGAGCACCTGGGCGTGGGAGGCGCCCATCTCGTGGTGCGGGAAGGCCAGGTCGGAGCCGCCGCCCTGGACGTCGAAGCCCATGCCGAGGTGGTCGAGGGCGATGGCCACGCACTCGATGTGCCAGCCGGGGCGCCCGCGGCCGAGGGAGGCCCCGTCCCAGCTGGGCTCGCCCTCGCGGGCCGCCATCCACAGCATCGGGTCGAGCGGGTTCTTCTTGCCCGGCCGGTCCGGGTCGCCGCCGCGCTCGGCGGACAGCAGCCGCATGGCGGCCGCGTCGAGGTGGGAGACGCCGCCGAAGTGGGGGTCGGACTCGACGGAGAAGTAGATGTCCCCCTCGAGCTCGTAGGCGGCGCCGGCGTCGCGCAGCCGCTCGACGAGCGGGACGATTCCGGGTATGGCTTCCACCGCGCCTATGTAGTGCTGCGGCGGGAGCATGCGCAGCGCGGTCATGTCCTCGCGGAAGAGGGCGGTCTCCTTCTCGGCGAGGGCGGTCCAGTCGACACCGTCCCGCTCGGCCCGCTCCAGGAGGGGGTCGTCGACGTCGGTGACGTTCTGGACGTAGTGAACCTGCCGCTTGGTGTCGAGCCACACGCGCTGCACGAGGTCGAACGCGTTGTAGGTCGCCGCGTGTCCCATGTGGGTGGCGTCGTACGGGGTGATGCCGCAGACGTAGATACGGGCGACGGGACCGGGGTCGAGGGTGACGAGGCCGCCGGTCGCGGTGTCGTGGATCCTCAGGTCGCGGCCCTGACCAGGCAGGGCGGGGACCTCGGAAGCGGGCCAGGCATGCATGCCATGAGCCTAACCGGACGGGTCTTCCGTCCACGAACCGGACCGGGCCGGATGGCCGGGAAGGCGCTCTTGCGGGATACCGGCCGTTGTGCGGGTCGGTGTCTACACCGGCGGCCAGGGGATGGCCGGCCACTCCCCGCTCGGTTCCGGGTGCTTGCCGGACTCCAGAAGGGCCCCGACACGTGCGCGCGTGGCGTCCAGTTCGGCGGGGGTGATCAGCTCGCCGAGCCGGGCCGCCAGCGGTGCGCCGTCCTTCAGGGCGTTCTGGAGGGCGTCGAGCGCCGCCAGGGCCTCCGTGGTCAGCGGGTCGCCCGCCCAGCCCCACAGGAGCGTGCGCAGCTTGTTCTCGGCGTGGAAGGTCACCCCGTGGTCGATGCCGTAGAGCCGCTCCCCGGCCGCGGGCAGCAGGTGGCCGCCCTTGCGGTCGGCGTTGTTGACGACGGCGTCCAGGACGGCGAGCCGGCGCAGCCGCTCGTCGTCGGCGTGCACGAGCAGGGCGGTACGCCCCTCGTCGACCTCGGCGAACGCCACGGCCTTCCAGCCGGGGCCGGGCTCCTCGGCGTCCACCAGGGCCAGCAGTTCCGACTCGGGCACGGCGTCGATCCAGAGCTGGACCATGCCCTCGCCGTACGGGCCGTCGCGCAGCACGGTGGGCGGTACCAGGCCCCAGCCGGTCGCCTCGGAGACCTCGTACGCGGCGACCTCGCGCTGGGCGAGCGTGCCGTCCGGGAAGTCCCACAGGGGGCGCTCCCCCGCCACGGGCTTGTAGATGCAGGCCGCCTCGCGCCCCTCGTGGGACACCGTGCAGTACAGCGCCGCGTTGGACGCCTCACGGATGCGTCCGCGCACGGTGAGCTCGCCCCGGGCGAGCAGCTCGGCGGCCGCCGCGTCGGTGCTCACGCTCCGCGGCGGTATCCGTTCTGGCGCGGACATACGTGTCCTTCCGGGTCGAGCGGGAGGCTGCACAGCGGGCACGGCGGCCGCCCGGCGTTGACGACGTCGAGGGCGCGCTTGGCGAAGGCCCTGGCCTGCGCGCCGGTGAGGCGGACGCGGAGCATCGGGGGGCCGTTCTCCTCGTCCTGGAGGAGTCGCTCCTCGGCCTCCGCCAGGTCCTCCTCGGACTCGGCCTCGAGTTCGACGAGGGCCTGCGCCTCGACGATCATGCACTGGTCCTCGCCGTCCCAGGCGAGGGCCATGGTGCCGACCCGGAACTCCTCCTCGATGGGGGTGTCCAGCGGCGCCGTGTCGGCGTTCTCGGTGGGGGCCACGGCGGGGACGACGGTGCTGCCGCCGCTGCGCCGCACGACCTCGTCGAGGAGCTCGTCCATGCGTTCGGCGAGCGCGGCGACCTGCGTCTTCTCCAGGGCCACGCTGGTCACCCGGGCGCCGGCGATGGCCTGGAGGAAGAACGTACGGCGTCCGGGCAGCCCGACCGTGCCGGCCACGAAACGATCCGGTTGGTCGTAGAGGAACACCTGACGGGACACGTCCTGTCTCCATGGGAAGTCGGGGGAAGCGGGAACTGGGGGGCGGTCACTGCTGCGACCGCTTCACCCTACTGCGGCCGACGATCACGGTGCGCCCGCACCACCACCGACCGGGGCGTCGCCCTCGGCGGACTCCTCGCGCGGCGCGAGGGAGGCGAAGTCGCCGGTGTCGCCGAGGCGGACGAGGAACGGCCGCAGCCGGGTGTAGCGGATCGCGGTGACGGAGCAGGGCTCGACGGAGATGCGCTGGAAGAGGTCGAGGTGGAGGCCGAGCGCCTCCGCCACGAGGGACTTGATGATGTCGCCGTGGGAACACATGAGATAGACGGCGTCGGCGCCGTGGTCGCGCTCCACGCGCGCGTTCCACTCGCGCACCGCCTCGGCGGCGCGGGTCTGCATGGCGCGCATCGACTCGCCGCCGGGGAAGGCCGCCGCGGAGGGGTGCGCCTGCACGACCTCCATCAGTGGCTCGTCCTTGAGTTCGGCGAGCTTGCGGCCGGACCAGTCGCCGTAGTGGCACTCCCCGATGCGTTCGTCGGTGTGGGCCCGCAGTCCGGGGCGGGCGTCGAGCAGGGGCCGGACCGTCTCCTGACAGCGCTGCAGCGGGCTGGCGACGACCTCGGCGAGCGGCAGGCCGGCGAGCCGCCCGGGCAGCGCGGCGGCCTGCGCGGCCCCGCGTTCGTCGAGGGCGACGCCGGGCGTCCAGCCGGCGAGCAGCCCCTCGGTGTTGGCGGTGGAACGTCCGTGCCTGACCAGGATCAGCGTGGGCATGCGGACAGGGTAGGCATACGATCCGGCGCGCGGGCGCCGGGGCGGAGGGAGAAGACGTTCCGTTGATCGTCGACTGCGCCATCTACCGGGACGGGCACCGCACGGACGGGCCCCAGGATTTCTCCGACGCGCTCGGCGAGGCGCGGTCCGCGGGCGGCTTCGTCTGGATCGGGCTGCACGAGCCGACGGAGGAGGAGTTCGACCTGGTCGCGCAGGAGTTCGGGCTCCACCCCCTGGCCGTGGAGGACGCCCTGAAGGCGCACCAGCGGCCCAAGCTGGAGGTGTACGAGGACTCGCTCTTCGCCGTCCTGAAGCCGGTGGTGTACGAGCCGGAGAGCGACACCGTGTCCACCGGGGAGCTGATGCTCTTCCTGGGAGACGCCTTCGCGGTCGTCGTCCGGCACGGCGAGGGGTCCCCGCTGAAGGCCGTGCGGCAGCGCCTGGAACACGAGCCGGAGATGCTCGGCAAGGGCCCCACCTCGGTGCTGTACGCGATAGCCGACGCCACGGTCGACCACTACCTGGACGTGGCCACCGAACTGCAGACCGACCTGGAGGAGCTGGAGGCGGAGGTCTTCTCACCGGAGGGCGGCGGATCGCGGCACACGGCGTCGCGCATCTACAACTTCAAGCGTCAGATCCTGGAGTTCCGCCGCGCGACCGGGCCGCTGGCGCCGCCGCTGTCCCGGCTGGCCGGGGCGGCGTTCGGCACCGGGGTCCCGTTCGTCGACGACAAGGCACGGCCGTTCTTCCGGGACGTCAACGACCACCTCACGCGGGTGAACGAGTCGGTGGAGGGCCTGGACCGGCTGGTCTCGGACATCCTGTCCGCGCACCTGGCGCAGATGAGCGTCCGCCAGAACGACGACATGCGGAAGATCTCCGCCTGGGCGGCCATGGCCGCGGTCCCCACGATGCTCGCGGGGATCTACGGCATGAACTTCGACCACATGCCGGAGCTGCACTGGGTGTGGGCCTATCCGGCGGTGATCGCGCTGATGGCCGCCCTGGAGGTGCTGCTGTTCCGGCTGTTCAAGCGCCGGGGCTGGCTGTAGCGGCGGCTGCGTCAGGCGAGCTCGGGGGCGGCCGTCGCGGGTCCGCCGAGGGCGTCGCGCCGCTCGGGTGCCCGCAGGGTCACCATCCGGCGCCAGCCGGCCAGCCGCTCGTAGGCGTACACCGCGCGGATTCCCGCCGCGAGCAGCGCCGACCTCGCCCTGGACCAGCCGAGCAGACGGCCCATGCGGGCCATCACCGCGAGGCTGACGTCCCGGTGGACGCGGATCTCGGCGTGCGCGCACTCGCGCAGTGTCCGCTGGATGTAGCGGCCGTGTCCGGCGGCGGCGTAGCGCAGCAGTTCCTCGTGGGAGTAGGCGAGGTGGTTGTCCTCGTCGGCCGAGATCATGCGCACGGCGCGCCCCAGGTCGGGGTGGTCGGCGAAGTGCTTGAGGAGCAGCGCCATCTGCTCGGCCGCGCGCTGCTCGGTGACCCTGCTGTGCGCGAGGTAGGTGATGACGTCCCGTACGGTCAGGGCCTGGTCGGCCTTGAGCTTCTCGTGGGCGAGGCCGATGCCGTGCCGCTCCAGGAGCATGGTGTAGTCGGTGTCGGGGGGCACGTCGACGGGCTCCAGGCCGCGCTTCTTCAGCAGGGCGTTGAAGATCCGCCCGTGCTTGTCCTCGTCCGCGCCGTGCCGGGTGATCTTCGGGGCGAGGGCGCGCTCGCTCTCCGGGACCAGCGCCGCGATGCGCGCGTTCTCCCAGCCGCCCTGCGACTCGCCGCTGGCGGCGATGGAGCAGAAAAGACGGAAGGACTCGTCGTTGTCGAGGATCTCCTGGAACAGACTCTTCGCCGAAAGCATCGCTGGCACCTCTCTGCCTCCGCAGGGCTCCGCAGGGCTCCGCAGGTTCCGCGCGGTCTCCGCGGTCCCCGCGGGTCCCCACGAAGAACGAGTCAAGTGCGGGACGCGGGACACGGCAACAGGTGCGAGGGGGAAGTCCGCCGAACGGAGGAGGTTGCGCGCGCGAGGGGGCGTAACCACACGCGTGCGGAGGCGTTGTTCCGCATGACGGCCGTGGCGGGGAAGACCCCCGAGCCCCCACCACGGCCGCAGAACTTCGCCGACGGGCCCGTGTCAGGCGAGCCCGGCGCGCTCCAGGGCCTCGGTGCCGGCGCGGAGCGAGGCGATCCGCTCGTCCAGGGTGAAGCCTGCGGGAGCGAGGGTGAGCGTGGTGACACCGGCGGCGGCGTAGGCCTTCATCCGGTCCGCGATCCGCTCGACACTGCCGAGCAGCGTCGTCCGGTCGATCAGGTCGTGCGGCACCGCCGCCGCGGCGCCCTGCTTGTCGCCGGACAGGTACTTGTCCTGGATCTCGGCGGCCTCCCGCTCGTAGCCCATGCGCTGGGCGAGCTGGTTGTAGAAGTTCTGCTTGCGGCTGCCCATGCCGCCCACGTAGAGGGCGGTGTAGGGGCGGAAGGTGTCGGCGAGCGTGGTGACGTCCTTGTCGTCGCCGAGGGCGAGCGGCAGCGTGGGGACGATGTCGAACCCCTCCAGACTCTTCCCGGCCTTCTCGCGTCCGGCGCGCAGGTGCCGGACCGCGGTCTCCTCCAGGTGATCGGCGGACGGGAAGATCAGCAGGGCGCCGTCGGCGATCTCGCCGGTCTGCTCCAGGTTCTTCGGGCCGATCGCGGCGATGTACAGCGGAATGTGCTCGCGCTGCGGGTGCACCGTCAGCTTGATCGGCTTGCCGGGGCCGCCGGGCAGCGGCAGCGTCCAGTGCTGCCCCTCGTACGACAGCCGCTCCCGGGTCATCGCCCTGCGCACGATCTCGACGTACTCGCGGGTGCGGGCGAGGGGCTTGTCGAACTTCACGCCGTACCAGCCCTCGGAGACCTGCGGGCCGGAGACGCCGAGGCCGAGGCGGAACCGGCCGCCGGAGAGGGAGTCGAGGGTGGCGGCCGTCATGGCGGTCATGGCCGGCTGACGGGCGGGGATCTGGAAGATGGCCGAGCCGACGTCGATGCGCTCGGTCTGGGCGGCGACCCAGGTGAGCACCGTCGCGGCGTCCGAGCCGTAGGCCTCGGCGGCCCAGCACACGGCGTAGCCGAGCCGGTCGGCCTCCTTGGCGACGGCCAGGTTGTCCGCGTCCATTCCGGCACCCCAGTAGCCGAGGTTGATCCCGAGCTGCATGGCCGATTCCCCTTACCGATCAGTAACGTCTGTGGTGCCCCGACCCTAGCGTGCGGATTCCGGTTGTCCACAGGCCCCCACAGCGCAAGCCGTGGCCAGTAATGTCGGCGTTCATGGAGCAGAGGCATCTCGGCCGCACCGGCCTGCGCGTGTCCCGCATCGGGCTGGGCACCCTCACCTGGGGCAGGGACACCGACGAGCACGACGCGGCGGATCTCCTGAAGACCTTCTGGGAAGCGGGCGGGACCCTCGTCGACACCGCGGACGTGTACGGCGACGGAGAGGCCGAGTACCTGCTCGGCCGGCTCATGGAGGGTCTGGTGCCGCGCCGGGATCTGGTGATCTCGACCAAGGCGGGCAGCGTGCCGGACCCCGACCGCCGCTTCGACGGCTCGCGCGGCCACCTGCTCTCCGCGCTGGACGCCTCCCTGGCCCGGCTGGGCACGGACCACGTCGACGTGTGGCACCTGCACTCCTTCGACCCGCACACACCGCTGGAGGAGACGCTGCACGCCCTCGACGTGGCCGTCAGCAGCGGCCGCGCCCGCTACGCCGGGGTCGCCGACTTCTGCGGCTGGCAGCTGGCCAAGGCGGCGACCTGGCAGCTGGCGGCGCCGGGCGCGCGCAACCGGCTGGCCAGCACGCAGATGGAGTACTCGCTGCTGCAGCGCGGCGTCGAGCGGGAGGTGCTCCCGGCCGCGCTGGACCTGGGCATCGGTCTGCTGCCCTCCTCGCCGCTGGGCCGGGGCGTCCTCACGGGCAAGTACCGCAAGGACGCGACGCCGCCGGACTCGCGGCGCGCGTCGGAGCACCTGGCCCCCTTCGTCGAGCCCTACCTCGACGACACGGCCGGTCACATCGTGGACGCGGTGGCGACGGCGGCGGACGGCCTGGCGGTGACCCCGCTGCAGGTCGCCCTGGCGTGGGTCCGGGACCGGCCCGGGGTGGTCGCCCCGGTCATCGGCCCGCGCAACGCGCAGCAGCTCACGGCGGCGCTGTCAGTGGAGAGCCTTAGTCTTCCTGACGAGATCTGCCGGGCCCTCGACGACGTGTCGGCGCCCGTGCACCGCTATCCCGATCACGACTGGAGCACGCTGTGAGCACGCAGCCCGAACCCGCCGAGGACACCGCGGACGCCGTGGACACCGAGCCGGGAGCGCCGGGCACCGCGCGGGAGTCCGGGCGGAGCGACGCCGACGCGGACACCGCCGGGGAACCGCAGGCCTCGGCGCCCGCCGACGCCGACGCCGACGCGGAGGAGACTGCCGGGGAGGCCGGCGGAGACGCCGGTGCGGCGGGTGAGGGCACGGCGGCTCAGCCGTCGGAGGCCGAGGCCGAGCTGGCCGCCCAGCGGCTGGAGCGGGAGCGGATCGAGCGGCGCAAGGCCGAGAGGCAGCAGCCGATCGACAGCGGGGCCAAGCTCAGCGGCACGGCGGCCGAGCTGCTCGCCGCCGTGCGCGCCGTGGAGAGCGGTGAGAAGCCGCCCGCCACGGTCTTCGGCGAGACCCGGCCCGCGCCCCGCCGCCCCGCCCCCGAGCCGGTACGGCGTCCGCAGCCGGCGCCCGCCGAGCCCGCCGCCGTGCCCGCGGGACCCGCGCCCGGGACCGTCCAGGCCGTGCGGCGCGTCCTGGCCGAGGGCGGCGCCCCCGAGACACTCGCGCCGCAGGCCGCCGCGCTGCTCGGGGAGACGGCGGAGGAGTCGCTGCGCGCCGACCCCTGGCAGCTGCTGCGGGTCGCCGGGGTCCGGCCCGAGCAGGCCGACGGATTCGCCCGGGCGCTGCTCGGCGCGGAGTGCGGCCCGGACGACGAGCGGCGGGGACGTGCGATCACCGTCTGGCTGCTGGAGCAGGCGGCCCTGACCGGGCACACGGCCCTGGAGCTGCCCCTTCTCACGGCCGCGCTGGCCCAGCGGGGCGTGCCGGACCCCGACGCCGCCGCGCAGAGCGCGCTCGCCGAGGGTGAGGCGCTGGCCTTCCAGGACGCCCTGGAGGAGACCGGCGCCCGCCCGGGCGGGCCGGACGCGGGGCCGGGGGACACGGACGAGGCCGAGGAACGCCCGGTCCGGGTGCTGGTCGGCCTGGAGCGGTACGCGCTCGCGGAGGAGAGCCTCGCCGACGGCCTGGCCCGGCTGGTCGACTCGGTGCCGAAGCAGGACGGTGCGGCGGAGGACTGGGAGCGGGCCGCCGCGTCCGCGCAGGGTTCCGCCGCCGACCTGATCCGCGCGGTCGCGGGACACGGGCTGGTGCTGCACACCGGCGGGGAGGCGTCCCTGGCCGAACCGGCGGCCCTGCTGCGTGCCGCACAGGGTCTCGGGCTGCGCGTCTGGGCCGCCGCGCACGGCCCGCTCGGCCGCGACCGCTTCGCCGCCGTGCTGGGCGAGGGACCGGCGGTGCCGCACGCGGACTCCCCCGCGGCGGACGGCCCGGCCGCGGCCGGCGCTCCCGTCGTCACCCTGGCCGGGCTGCTGGCGGGGGCCGAGGGGCCCGGGCGCGATGCGGACGGTGCGCTGGACCTCGATCTGCTCGTCGTGCTCGACGCGCCGCAGGTGGACGTCGAGACGGGCGCCCTGCTGGCGGAGTCGCTGCCCGACGGGGCACGGCTGGTGCTGGCCGGCGACCCCGGTGTGCTGTGGTCCGTGGGTCCGGGGCGGGTGTTCGCGGATCTGCTGGCGGCGCGGATCTGCCCCCAGATCGCCTCGCGGTGTCCGGATCCGGGCCCGCTGGGCGAGCTGGTCTCCGGCATCGGCATCGGTGAACTGAGCCAGGTGGAGGCGCCCGGCAAGGAGGTCGTGATCGTGCCCGTGCGGGACGCCGGCGAGGCCGTGCACCGCACCGTGCAGCTCGTCGCGGACTCGGTGCCGCGTGCCATCGGTGTCCCCGCCGAGGAGACCCAGGTGATCACGCCGGGCCACGGCGGCGCGGCGGGCACCCGGGCGCTCAACGCGGCGCTCAAGGAGCGGCTGAATCCGGGTCCCGGCCGCTTCGGCGGCTTCGACCCCGGCGACCGTGTCGCCTACTCCCCCGTGCCGGGCCGTACGGTGCCGGGCCGCGTGGTGGGGGCCGACGCCGACGGACTGCGCCTGTCCTGCGCGGGCGAGGACGTGGTGGTCCCGAAGGAGCGGCTGGAGCGGACCGTGCGGCACGGCTGGGCGCTGACCGCGCACCAGGCGGTCGGCGGCCGGTGGCCCGCGGTGGTCGTGGTGCTGCCCGGCGACGCCGTGCCGGCGCTGAGCCGCCCGTGGGTCTACACGGCCTTCGGCCGGGCCGTGCGGCATCTGTCCGTGGTGCACGGGGTGGACCAGGCGCTGCCGCGTGCCGTGGCCGAGGTGCAGGCCAAGCCGCGCACGACCCGGCTGCCGGCGCTGCTCGCTCCGCAGGTCCCGGCGAGCGGCTGAGCCCCGCCGGGCGCGGTGGGCCCCGCCCGGATGCGACGGCGGCGGTCACGGGGACGTGCCCCGTGACCGCCGCCGTACGTGCTCGTGCCGCTCAGCGATCCGCGCGCAGCGGCTCCGGTTCGCCGTCCTCCTCCTCGAGGTCCTCGAGGTCCTCGCCGTCCTCCTCCAGCTCCGGCACGTCGTCGTCATCGTCGTCGTCATCGTCGTCGTCGAACTCGTCGTCGAAGACCGCGCTGACGTCGAAGCGGCAGACCACTCGTTGCGGATCGACCTGGTCGAACGGTGCGTCCAGCCACTCGCCCGGTTCGGCGGTGTCGTCCGCGGCCGTCACCCAGAGCGTGGAGTCGCCCTCCTCCAGGCCGAACTCCTTGTGCCGGGAGGCGATCTCGTCCGCCTCGAACTCGCCGAACAGGATGCCGAGCGCACCGTGGACCGTGCCGGCCACGTCCGCGCCCACGGCCGCCTCGTCGTCGGCCGCCTCGATCCGCCGCGCCTGTGCCATGAGCCGCTGCGGCTCCGCCACGGCGTAGTCGCGGCGGATGAGCACGCTCAGCGCGTTCGGTTCCTCGGGGCCCGTGTACGGCGGCGTCTCCTCCGCGCCGGGGATCTCGAAGGGGGTCACCTCGTCGTAGCGGTCGTAGAGCAGTTCGTCGTACGCCTCCGCGGCCGCGGCCAGCTCGTTGAACGCCTGGTAGACGGCCGGGTCGTCCTCCCCCGACCGGCGTTCGACCGCGGCCAGGTGGCGGTCGAGCGCGGTCTTGACCGCCTCGGCGGCGGCGCGTACCTCGGCAGCGGTGGGCTGCGCAGCATCAGACATAGTGCAGACGCTATCCGTACCGGGCCCCAGCCCGCACAATAGATGCGATGCCGGAATACGAATTTGTCGACGTGTACGTGCCACGCGGGGTGTCCCGCAAGGAGACGACGCGTCTGCTGACCGACCACGCCGAGTACGGACACTGGGAGCTCTACCGCCTGAGCCTGTTGCGCGACGGCAGTCGCCGGGTGCGGCTGCGACGGCGGATCATCCGCCAGGTGCGCGCCACCTGGTGATCGCCGGGGCCCGGGGAGACCCGGCGGCGGAAGCGGAGCGGGCCCCGCCGGTGCGGGGCCCGCTCCGTGTGCCGGTCCGCCGCGTCAGGCCGAGGCGCGCGCCTTGCGGTAGAGCACCGTCCCCGCGAGCAGCGCGCCCGCGCCCACCGGGAGGGCGAGCCCCAGCGGCAGCTCGCTGCCGGTCTCGGCGAGCTGCGCGTCGTCCCGCGGCTGGGTGACGGTGTGGGTACCCGGCTGGTTGACGTGCGAGGAGCCGCCCGGCGTCTCGTCGCCGGGGTTACCGGGGGTGCTGGGGTTGCCGGGGGTACCGGGGTTACCCGGCCGGCCCGGCTCACCGGGGTTACCCGGCTGACCCGGGTTGCCGGGCTCACCAGGATTGCCGGGGTTGCCGGGGTTACCAGGGTTGCCGGGCTCACCAGGCTCACCCGGGTTGCCCGGCTCACCCGGGTTGCCCGGCTCACCCGGGTTGCCGGGCTCACCGGGCGGGGTCGAGTGGTGTCCGCCGCCCCCGTTGACGCAGTCGTTGCCCGCGGCCGGGTTCAGGGCGCCCACCACGTTGACGCTGTTGCCGCAGACGTTGACCGGTACGTGCACCGGCACCTGCACCGTGTTGCCGGAGCCGACCCCGGGCGAGCCGGTGGCGCGGCCGTCGGCGTGCGCACCGCCGTGGCCGCCGGACGAGGCGCCGCCCCGGTTGGCGCACGCGTTGCCCACCGCCGGGTTGAGGACGCCGATGACGTCGACCGTGTTGCCGCAGACGTTGACCGGCACGTGCACCGGCACCTGCACCGTGTTGCCGGACAGCACGCCGGGCGAATTCGACGCGGATCCGTGTGCCCCGGAGTCGGCGTGAGCGGCACCGCCCACCGCGGCGAACACACCGGTGGCGGCCGCCACCGTCATCAGGCCCTTGCGGGTGACCTGTCGCATTTCCGAAATCCCTGCCTTGCCCTAGTCCCGAAGCGCCGGGAATCCGTCGTGTCCGGCGCTGATGAAATGCTGATGTTCTTTGCCTGGAAGACCGTCGGCCCCGGAGCGCGTGGCGCGCGCTCCGGGGCCGACGGACTCGGACCCTCAGGGGGCGAGACGCAACGTCACTTGTTGATGCAGACGTTGCCGAAGGCGGGGTTCAGCAGGCCGATCACGGAGATCGTGTTGCCGCAGACGTTCACCGGGACGTGCACGGGAACCTGGATGACATTGCCGGAAACGACGCCCGGGGAGTGGGCGGCGACGCCCTGGGCGCCGGAGTCGGCGGCGGCCACACCCGCACCCGCGAGAACGAGACCACCGGTGGCAACCGCAGCGGCGACGACCTTCTTGAGCATTATTCCTCCTAGTTGACAAAGGCGATCCGAGATTGCCGATCGCATCACCTGTAACGAGGACGGAGTAATGAGGCTACGAGCCTATGAGCGCATTCACCCTTCCCGGTAACGTCCCGTACGTGCGGCCGAATACCGGTGAAGGGTGACGTCCCGTTTTCCGCGGGACGGATCAGGACGCGTCGATGAACCGGTCGAGCACCCGCACGCCGAACTGCAGGCCGTCCACCGGCACGCGCTCGTCGACGCCGTGGAACATGCCCGCGAAGTCCAGCTCCGGCGGCAGCTTGAGGGGCGCGAAGCCGAAGCCCCGGATGCCGAGGTCGTCGAAGGACTTGGCGTCCGTCCCGCCGGAGAGCATGTACGGGATCGCCTTCGCGGCCGGGTCCTCGGCCACCAGCGCGGACTGCATCGCGTCCACGAGGGCTCCGTCGAACGTGGTCTCGACGGCCTTGTCGGAGTGGACGTCCTCGCGCCGCACCTTCGGACCGAGGATCCGGTCGAGGTCGGCCAGGAACTCCTCCTCGTGTCCCGGCAGGAACCGCCCGTCGACGTGCGCGGTCGCCTCGCCGGGGATGACGTTGACCTTGTAGCCGGCGCCGAGCTGGGTGGGGTTGGCGGTGTTGCTCAGCGTCGCGCCGATGAGCTTGGCGATGCCGCCGAGCTTGGCGAGGGTCCCCTCCATGTTCTCCGGGTCGAGCTCGGTGCCGAGGGCGTCGCCCAGTTCGTCGAGGAAGGCCCGGGTCGTCTTCGTGACGCGGACGGGGAAGGTGTGCCGGCCGAGGCGCGCGACGGCCTCCGACAGCTCGGTGATGGCGTTGTCGCGGTGGATCATCGACCCGTGCCCGGCGGTGCCGGCCACGGTCAGCTTCATCCAGTGCATGCCCTTCTCGGCCGTCTGGATCAGGTACAGCCGGCGCTGCTCGCTCACGGTGAAGGAGAAGCCGCCCACCTCGCTGATCGCCTCGGTGACGCCCTCGAAGAGGTGCGGGTGGTTGTCGACCAGGTGGCGCGCGCCGTACGTGCCGCCGGCCTCCTCGTCGGCGAGGAACGCGAGGACGATGTCCCGGGGCGGCTTGCGCCCGCTGCGCATCCGGTCGCGAACGACCGCGAGGGTCATCGCGTCCATGTCCTTCATGTCGACCGCGCCGCGTCCCCACACGCACCCGTCGGCGACCTCGCCGGAGAACGGGTGGTGCGTCCAGTCGTCCGCGTTGGCCGGGACGACGTCGGTGTGGCCGTGGATGAGCAGCGCGGGCCGTGACGGGTCCTCGCCCTCGATCCTGGCCACCGTGGAGGCGCGCCCCGGGTGGGACTCGAAGATCTGCGGCTCCAGTCCCACCTCGGCGAGCTTCTCGGCGACGTACTCCGCCGCCTTGCGCTCGCCGGGGCCCGAGTGGTCGCCGTAGTTGCTGGTGTCGATCCGGATCAGCTCGCGGCAGAGGTCGACGACCTCGTCCTCGCCGGTGACGCTCCTGGCCGTGTCCGACTCGCTCACGTGCTTCCTCCCGCTGTCACTGCTGGTGGGTCCCCCTCATCCTCCCCCTCCGGCCGCCCGGGCCCAAGACCGGACCCGGCCCGTCGCACGCCGTTCACGCCGGGGCGTGGGGTGATCGGGCACCCCCGAAAGCCTGGTAATGTTTACGTCGTCGCCACGGGGAACACCCCGCGCGGCAGACACCTTGTCCGGGTGGCGGAATGGCAGACGCGCTAGCTTGAGGTGCTAGTGCCCTTTATCGGGCGTGGGGGTTCAAGTCCCCCCTCGGACACCAGATCAGACCCCTGCTGAGCAGGGGTCTTCTGCTTTTCCGGGACAGTTCCGGAGCAGGCACAATGGCCGTCATGACCACGCGTTCCTGCCCGTGCGGGCTGCCCGAGGCGTACGAGAAGTGCTGCGGCCGTTTCCACGCGGGGACGGCGTCCGCGCCGAGTGCCGAGGCGTTGATGCGTTCGCGGTACAGCGCCTTCGTGAAGGGCGACGCCGGGTACCTGCTGCGGACGTGGCATCCGCGGACGCGGCCGGCGCGCCTGGACCTGGACCCGGGGACGCGCTGGACCGGGCTGGAGATCCTGGACACGGCAGACGGGTCCGCGTTCCACTCCACCGGCACGGTCACCTTCCGCGCTTCCTACCGCGGCGGCTCGCTGCACGAGCGGAGCCGGTTCGAGCGGGTCGACGGGGCATGGGTGTACGTCGACGGGGAGTTCCTCGCCTGACCCGCCCGGTCCCGCTACGGCGCCAGGACGTCCAGTTCCTGCAGCGCGCCCACGGTGATCTCGCGGGTCAGCCGCTCGGCGCGCTCGGCGTCCCGCGCGCGGACGGCCTCGGCGACCTGGACGTGCAGGGTGACGGCGGCGGGGTCGGGGTCCTCGAACATCACGTCGTGGTGCGTGCGTCCGGTCAGGACCTCGGCGACGACTCCGCCGAGGCGGGCGAACATCTCGTTGCCGGACGCCGTCAGGATGACGCGGTGGAAGGCCACGTCGTGGAAGAGGTACCCCTCCAGCTTGTGGCCGCGGGAGTTGGCGACCATGCCCAGCGCGCACTCGGTGAGCTCCGCGCACTGCTCCGAGGTGGCGTGTCTGGCGGCCAGCCCCGCCGCGACCGGTTCGACCGCCGACCGCAGCACGGTCAGCGAGCGCAGCTGGCGCGGGCGGTCGGCGCCGGCCAGGCGCCAGCGGATGACCTGCGGGTCATAGACGTTCCACTCGCACTCGGGCAGGACGGTCACGCCCACGCGGCGGCGCGACTCGACCAGGTGCATGGACTCCAGCACGCGGACGGCCTCGCGCATCACGGACCGCGACACCTCGAAACGCTGCGCAAGCTCGTCCGTGCGCAGAACGCTGCCCGCGGGGTGGACGCCCGCCGTGATGTCGGGGCCGAGGGTGTCCAGTACGCGGCCGTGCAGCCCCCGGCCCGGTGTGCTCATGCACTCAGCGTACGGGGCGGATCACGGCAACAAAAAGTCAGACTTATATGTCACACGCTCTTGAATTTGTCGTACCTAATGGGTTTCAGTGGCGTCGACATCACGTGTCGACGAAGACAGCAGACAGCGAGAGTGCGATGCAGCAACTGCACACCCCCCATGTCGTCGTGGTCATGGGCGTAGCGGGCACCGGGAAGACCACCATCGGTCCCCTGCTCGCGGCCCGGCTCGGCGTTCCCTACGCCGAGGGCGACGACTTCCACCCGCCGGCCAACATCGCCAAGATGACGGCCGGAACCCCGCTCACCGACGAGGACCGCTGGCCCTGGCTGGACGCCATCGGCGGCTGGGCGCACGGGCGGGCCGGGCTCGGCGGGGTGGTGAGCAGTTCCGCGCTGAAGCGGTCGTACCGCGACCGGCTGCGGGCCGCCGCTCCCGGGGTCGTCTTCGTCCACCTCACGGGCAGCCGCGAGCTGATCGAGGACCGGATGTCGCACCGTGAGGGGCACTTCATGCCGACGGCCCTGCTCGACTCCCAGTTCGCCACGCTCCAGCCGCTGGAGCAGGACGAGGCCGGGGTCGCGGTGGACGTCGCGGGCAGCCCCGAGGAGATCACCGAGCGGGCGGCGAACGCCCTGAAGGCCCTCCCCGAGCCGGCCCTGTAGCCCCGCGGCCCGGCAGCGGGCCGCCCCGCACGACCTCCCCCGGGGCCGTGCCGCCCGGTGCGCACGGCTCCGCCCCTCCCCCCTCCGTATCCCCCGAATCCCCATCACCGCAAGGGAATCACCGTGACCAGACTCAGCGTCGAGATGCTGGCAGCGGACACCGCCGAGCCGATCACCTCCGCCGGCCATGCCCAGCTGGGCATCGCCGTGCTGTTGGGCATCGCCGTCATCGTCCTGCTCATCACCAAGTTCAAGCTGCACGCCTTCCTGTCCCTGACCATCGGGACGCTGGCGCTCGGCGCGTTCGCCGGGGCTCCGCTGGACAAGGTCATCGCCAGCTTCACCACCGGGCTCGGCTCGACGGTCGCGGGCGTGGGCGTCCTGATCGCCCTCGGCGCGATCCTCGGCAAGATGCTCGCCGACTCCGGCGGCGCCGACCAGATCGTGGACACCATCCTGGCCAAGGCGAGCAACCGGTCGATGCCGTGGGCGATGGTGCTGATCGCCTCCGTCGTCGGGCTGCCGCTGTTCTTCGAGGTCGGCATAGTCCTGCTGATCCCCGTCGTCCTGATGGTCGCCAAGCGCGGCAACTACTCCCTGATGCGCATCGGCATCCCGGCGCTGGCCGGTTTGTCCGTGATGCACGGCCTGGTCCCGCCGCACCCCGGCCCGCTGGTCGCGATCGACGCGATCGGCGCCAACCTCGGCGTGACCCTGGCGCTCGGCGTCCTGGTCGCGATCCCGACGGTGATCATCGCCGGTCCGGTGTTCTCGAAGTACGCGGCCCGCTGGGTGGACGTGCCCGCCCCCGACCGCATGATCCCGCAGCGCGCCTCGGAGACGCTGGAGAAGCGTCCCGGCTTCGGCGCCACCCTCGCCACGATCCTGCTGCCGGTCGTGCTGATGCTCGCCAAGGCGCTCGTCGACATCATCGTCGACGACCCCGACCACCTGGTGCAGCGCGTCTTCGACGTCGTCGGTTCGCCGCTGATCGCCCTGCTCGCCGCGGTGATCGTGGGCATCTTCACGCTGCTGCGGCCCGCCGGATTCGCCAAGGACCGGGTCTCGGGCCTGGTGGAGAAGGGCCTCGCGCCCATCGCGGGCATCCTCCTGATCGTCGGCGCGGGCGGCGGCTTCAAGCAGACGCTGATCGACTGCGGCGTGGGCCAGATGATCCTGGAGATCTCCGAGGACTGGTCGATCCCGGCGCTGCTGCTGGCCTGGCTGATCGCGGTGGCGATCCGGCTGGCGACCGGTTCGGCGACGGTGGCGACCGTGTCGGCGGCCGGCCTGGTGGCGCCGCTGGCGGCCGACATGTCGACGGCCCACGCGGCCCTGCTGGTCCTGGCCATCGGCGCCGGCTCGCTCTTCTTCAGCCACGTCAACGACGCCGGCTTCTGGCTGGTGAAGGAGTACTTCGGCCTGAACGTCGGCCAGACCATCAAGACCTGGTCCCTCATGGAGACCATCATCTCGGTGGTCGCGGGCGCTCTGGTGCTGCTGCTCTCCTTGGTGATCTAGCGGTACGACGACGGCGCCCGTTCCCGGTCCACGGGGCGGGCGCCGTCGTCGTGCCGTACCGCGCGCACGCGGCTCAGGGCGTCTTCCCGGCAGCCGCCTTGTCCAGCTGGAAGGCCTCGTTGCCCAGGCCGATGCGGGCGTGCCGCTCGGGGGCGCGGGCCCGCAGGACCAGGCCCTGCACCAGGCCGCCGGCCGCGGCGAGGCCGATGATGCCGGGCAGGGCCCAGCTCAGGGCCGAACCGGGGCCGGCGCCGACGAGGACGTCGAAGTCCTTCACCGTGTACCCGGCGATCACCAGCAGGGCGACCCCCGCGACGGCGGAGGTCACCAGGCGGACGCCCTGGGCGCCGGCGGCGCCGCGGCGGACGAAGAAGGCGACCACGGAGAACGATGCCGCGGCCATCAGCACGATCACCCCGAGGGCGCCGACGTTGCCGCCCCAGGTGAACAGGTGCAGCACCGGCCCGGTCGGGTCGCCGGCCGGCTTGTCGTCGGCGATCGCGAAGCCGGTGACCACGACGGCGGACACGGCGGTCTGGAGCAGCGAGCCGGTGCCGGGCGCGCCGCTGGTGCCGCTGGTGCGTCCGAAGGCGGCGGGCAGCAGGCCCTCCCGGCCCATGGCGAAGGCGTACCGGGCGACGACGTTGTGGAAGCTGAGCAGCGCGGCGAACATGCCGGTGACGAAGAGCACGTGCAGGACGTCGGTGAAGGTGCCGCCGAGCCGGGACTCGGTGAGGAAGAAGAGCAGTCCCGCGCTCTGCTCCTGCGCGGTGCCGACGATCCGGTCGGGGCCGGTGGCGACGGTCAGGGCCCAGCTGCTGAGCGCGAAGAAGACGGCGACACCCCCGACGGCGAGGAACATCACGCGCGGCACCAGGACGTGGGGCCGGCTGGTCTCCTCGGCGTAGACGGGGGCCTGCTCGAAGCCGAGGAAGGCGGCGATGCAGAAGCACAGCGCGGTCCCGACCCCCGCCCCGGTCAGTGTGCCGGGATCGAAGGCGTGCAGCGACAGGCCCTGGGCGCCCGGGTCGGCGACGGCGGCGATGTCGAACACCACGACGAGGACGACCTCGATGAGCAGGAGCACACCCAGCACGCGCGCGTTGACGTCGATCTTCAGCCACCCCAGGGTGCCGACCGCGAGCACGGCCAGCAGCGCGGGGATCCACCAGGCGATGTCGAGGTCGGCGTAGGTGGACAGCAGGCCGGAGACCTCGAAGCCGAAGATGCCGTAGATGCCGACCTGGAGCGCGTTGTAGGCGACCAGGGCGACGAGGGCGGCCCCCGCGCCGGCGGTGCCGCCGAGGCCGCGGGAGATGTACGCGTAGAAGGCGCCCGCGTTGTGGACGTGGCGGCTCATCTCGGCGTACCCGACGCTGAACAGGATCAGCACCACGCCCAGGATCACGAAGAGCAGCGGCTGGCCGACGATGCCCATGACCGCGAACGTCGTGGGCATGACACCTGCGACCACCATGAGGGGCGCGGTGGCGGCGAGGACGGACAGGAGCAGTCCCCCGGTGCCCAGCCGGTCCGCGCGCAGCGCCCGCTCCTCCCCCTTGAAGGTGCTGATGCCTGCGGCGCTCGTGGCTCCGCTCGTGCGTGAACTGCCCGTGGCCATGGGGGGACCGTCCTCACTGTGGGTGTCGGGGTGTCAGGTCGTGCCCAGCGCGCCGGCGCGGGCGGCGCGGAAGGCGGGGTACGGGTCGCGGTCCGGGTACGACCACGGAGCGGGCGTGGGGTGCTCGCCGATGCGGTGGAACAGGGCGGCGGCCTCGGCGCCGCGGCCCTCGCTGGACTTGGCGTGCGCGAGGAAGTTGAGGTCGACCAGGCGGCGCGGGTGGTCGTCCTGCTCCCACTCCAGCCACCAGTCGAAGGCCGCCTTCATCACGAGCCTGGCCCGGCGGCCGACCCAGTGGCCGGACGCCTTCGGGTCCGCGGACCGGTGCCCGGCGGCGGCGAGCACCCGGTAGCGCTCGGCGTGCGCGACCACCGGGAGGACGGCCAGCGGGGAGTCGGCGGGTGCCTGTTCGGCGGCCCAGTTGGCGAAGTCGTAGACCTCGTGGAGCGGGTCCGGACCGTCGTCGCCGCGGCGTTCGGCGAGCCGGGCCACCATCAGGTGGTGGGCGTGGTGGTGGTCGGCGTACCGGCCGCGCACCTGCTCGAAGGCGCGGACGACCTCCTCGTCCGGGCCGAGCGTGCGCTCCAGCAGGAGCAGCCCGAGCCAGGGCGTGGGATCGGCGGGCACCAGTGCGGCGGCGTCCCGGCAGGCCTCCCGTGCCCCGGCGGGCCTCTCCTTCCCGTGCAGGGCGCGGTGGACGAGGGCCAGGGCGAGCAGGACGCGGGCGTCGGCGGAGTCGGGCTCGGCGAGCAGCCACTCGCGGGCCCAGGCGGCGCAGTAGGGCTCCTTGGCGAGGACGGTGACCCGGTGGCCGCGGCGGTCCCAGTCGTCACCCGTGTGGACGAGCAGGGAACGGGCGGACTGCCAGCGCCCCTGGGCCAACGCGGTCCGTGCGGTGACGAGTTCGGCGTCGTCGAGGGCCTCGTCGAAGGCCTGGGCCGCGCGTCTGCGGCCGCGGCCGAGGGGAGGCGGGGGTGGGGGCACCGCGGGAACTTCCTCACGCGACCCGGGGGGTCGTCGTAGCCGGTTTGCCATGAGCTGATCACGCACAGCAAACCGGCAGCCAAGGCTTGGCGTCAAGGCCCGTCGGACCGTTACACGCGTCAACTGGCGTTTCTCGTGGGCCACTTGTGATGCGCACCGCCGTCTCCCGGCAGCGTCGGCCACCCGGATGCGGGCACTTGTCCGGCACGCCGGACCCGCCCGCACTAGAGTCGGTCTCTCACGCACCCCGTGGCCCGGCCTGACGATCGAGGTACGCAGCGTGTCGGTTCTGGTTCTGGTTCTCGCCGTGAGTGCCGCGTGCTGCCTGGGCTTCGGTTTCGTCCTCCAGCAGAACGCCGCCCAGCGCGCCCCGCTGGGTGACTTCCTCTCCCCGCGGCTGCTGCTCGACCTGGTGCGGGTGCCGCGCTGGCTGGGCGGCACGGGGCTCATGGTGGCCGGAATGGTGATGGGCGCGATCGCGCTGGCCGGCGGCGAGATCACCCTGGTCGAGCCGCTCCTCGCGACGAACCTGCTCTTCGCCCTGGCGCTCTCCCGCGCACAGACCCGGCAGCCGCTGGGCCGTCAGGGCTGGGCGGGGCTCGCGCTGCTGGCCGGCGGGGTCAGCGCGTTCATCGTGGCGGGCGAGCCGCGCGGCGGCAGCGCGGTGACCGATCCGGTGCGCCACTGGGTGATCTTCGGGGTGGTGCTGGGCCTCGCCCTGCTGCTGACGGCGTGTGCCGGGCGGGCGCGGCTGACCTGGGGTCCGGCGCTGCTGGCACTGGCCGCGGGGCTGGTGTACGGGGTGCAGGACGCGCTGACGCGGGTCAGCGGGGAGCGCTTCTCGACGGGTGGAGCGGCGGCACTGCTGACCGGCTGGCAGCCGTACGCGGTGGTGGTGCTCGGCGTCACCGGTCTGGTCCTGGTGCAGAGCGCGTTCGAGACGGCGCCGCTGCGGCGGTCGTTGCCCGCCCTGACGGCGGCTCAGCCGCTCGCGGGCATCGCCTGCGGGGTCGGCTTCCTCGGCGACCGGCTGCGGACCGACGCCGGGGCACTGGCGTGGGAGGCGGGCGGTCTCGCGGCGGTGGTGACGGGCATCGTGCTGCTCGGCATGCATCCGGCGATGCCGCAGGGCACGGGCGAGCGGGGGCCGGCGCGGGACCTCCAACGGCGCTGACGCCGGCCCGCCGGCCGCTGCTTGGATGGGGGCATGAGCGCTGCTGACGAGATCCTCGACATCGTCGACGAGAACGACCGGGTGACCGGGCAGGCCCGGCGGGCCGACGCGTACGCGCGGGGGCTGCGGCACCGCTGCGTGTTCGTGCGGGCCCGGGACGCGCGGGGCCGCGTCTTCGTCCACCGCCGCACGCCGACGAAGCTGGTCTTCCCTTCGCTGTACGACATGTTCGTGGGCGGGGTGGTGGGTGCGGGCGAGTCCTACGACGACGCGGCGGTGCGGGAGGCGGAGGAGGAGCTGGGGGTGCGGGGGCTGGCGCGACCGGAGTTCCTGTTCAAGTTCCTGTACGACGACGGGGACGGGCGGACGTGGTGGTCGGCGGTGTACGACGTGCGCTGCGAGGCGCCGGTGGCTCCGCAGGTGGAGGAAGTGGCGTGGTGGGGGTTCCTGGAGGAGGCGGAGGTGGAACGGCGGCTCGGGGAGTGGGAGTGGGTGCCGGACGGGCTGGCGGCGTATGCGCGGCTGCGGGCCTGGCGGGGCGAGGGGGCGTGACGTGACCGCTCCCTGTGGCGGGCGGGTGGACCACGTGGCCTCCACGGGGTGCCCGGCGCGGGTGCGGGCCGGGGGCGGGTGACGCGGCCCGGCGCTGCCGGGGTGCCAGGCGTTGAGGTAGGCCCGGGGGTGGGTGACGCGGTCCGGTGCTGCCGGGGTGCCCGGCACGGATGCGGGCCGGGGGCGGGCGACGTGGCCCGGCGCTGCCGGGGTGCCCGGCGCGGATGCGGGCCGGGGGCGGGCGACGCGGCCCGGCGCTGCCGGGGTGCCGCTGCGCCCACCCGTGCCGCCCCAGCGGCACGACTGCCCGCAGCTACGACCGGCGTCGTCCAGCGGTGGCTGCCCACAGCTACGACCGGCGTCGTCCAGCGGTGGCTGCCCACAGCTACGACCGGCGTCGTCCAGCGGTGGCTGCCCACAGCTACGCCCGGCGTCGTCCAGCGGTGGCTGCCCGCAGCTACGACCGGCGTCGTCCGGCGGTGGCTGTCCGCAGCTGGGGCGGCACGACGGCTCCGGCCCGTGCCGCGCGCTACGCGCACCACCGCCGGAGGCACCCGCAGGCACCCTCCCGATAGGGTCCCCGCGTGATCGAATTCGTGCGGAACTTGCGGCTCTGGTTCGTGCCCGAGGAGGTGCGGCAGGAGGGCGGCACGCCCGACTACCGGTTCTCGCTCGCCAACGAGCGCACCTTCCTGGCCTGGCTGCGCACCGCCCTCGCCCTCATCGGCGGCGGATTCGCGGTGGACCAGTTCCTGCCCGACCTGCGCTGGGGCTGGCGGGTCGGACTCGCCCTCGCGCTCCTCGCGGCCGGCGTGCTGTGCTCCCTGCGCGCCGTCAACCACTGGGTGCGCTGCGAGCGCGCGATGCGCCGCGGCGAGGACCTCCCCGTCTCCCGTTTCCCGGCCCTGCTCAGCCTCGTGGTCGCGGTCGTCGCCCTCGTCATGGTCGTCGTCGTCCTCGTCGGGTGGGAGGGATGAGCCGGGACCCCGGCCTCCAGCCCGAGCGCACCCGGCTCGCCTGGCGCCGCACGACCCTGTCCTGCACCGTCGCCGCCGTGCTCGCCGTGAAGGCCGCGCTGCACGCCGGCCCGACGCCCTCCGCGCTCGTCGCCACCGCACTGTGCTGCGCCCTCTGGCTGGGCTTCCTGTACCTCGCCCACCGCCGCATCCGCACCCTCGCCTCGACGAACCGGCCCCCGGTCGTCGCCCCCGGCAACGCCACGGCGGCCGCTCTGTGCACGGTGGGGCTGGCGGTGTGCGGCGCGGTCCTGGTCCTCTAGGAGCCGGGGGCGGAGCCCTCTAGGACCCGCCCGCCTCCCAGTCCACCGTCACCACGATCTTCCCCCGCGTCCGCCCCTCCTCGTTCCGCCGGTACGCGTCCGCCGCCCGCTCCAGCGGGAACGTCTCCGACACGTGCACGGCGACCGCCCCCTGCTCCGCCAGCTCGGTCAGCCTCAGCAGGTCCTCGGCGTCGGGGCGCACGAAGACGTACCGCCCGCCGTAGTCGATGACGTCCGGATCGGTGATCGACACCAGACGGCCCTCGGTGGCCAGCAGGTTCGCCGAGATCCTCAGCGTCTCCCCGCCGACCGTGTCGAACACCGCGTCCACCCCCTCGGGCGCCAGCCCCCGCACCCGTTCGGCCAGGCCCTCCCCGTACGTCACCGGTTCCCCGCCGAGCCTGCGCACGTAGTCGTGGTTGCGCTCACTGGCCGTACCGATGACCCGCGCGCCCAGGTGCCGGCCCAGCTGGACGGCGACCGAGCCGACCCCGCCCGCGGCGGCGTGCACGAGGAGGGTCTCGCCGCGCCTGACGCGCAGCGCCTTCACCAGGACCTGGTAGGCGGTCAGCCCGGTCAGCGGCAGCCCGGCCGCCTCCTCGTAGGTGAGGTTGCGCGGCTTGCGCGCGAGGGTGCGCACGGGTGCCGCCACGTACTCGGCGAAAGTCCCGCGGGAGAGGAAGTCCTCGCGGACGTAGCCGATGACCTCGTCCCCGACGGCGAACTCCGTGACGGACGCGCCGGGCTGGACGACGACCCCCGACACGTCCCATCCCGTGACCACCGGGAACACCGGCTCGAGGATCGCGTCGAGGTGCCCCTCGCGGCACTTCCAGTCCACGGGGTTGACGGCGGCGGCCCGTACCTTCACCAGCACGGAGTCGGGGCCCACCCTCGGATCGCGGACGTCGCCGTACTCCAGCACCTCGGGGCCGCCGTACCGTGCGTAGCTGATCGCCTTCATGGCTCCGACCCTCCGGGGCGCCCGCACGCCGCGCAAGCGGAACGGCCCGATATCCACCCTTCGTACGACGTCCGCACGGCAGCCTGCCCGGCGTCGCCGGCCGGCGGTCCCCCTTGCACGCCGCCCGCGACGGCCGCCGTTATCGTGGCCCCGATCACGTTCCGCTCACCCACTGGACGCCATACCGACCGGTCGGCATCATGAGTCGGGTACTGTTCACCAGCCCGAGGAGCGCCCATGAGCCCCGACCACCCGCCCGGACTCGATCTCGACCGGTTGCGCACCCTGCTCGACCGCGAGCGGCCCGGCCTGGTGGCCGGCCCGCTGTCCGGCCGGCTGATCGAGGGCGGACGGTCGAACCTCACCTACAAGGTCTCGGACGGCACCTCGACGTGGGTCGTGCGGCGCCCCCCGCTCGGCCACGTGCTGGCCACCGCGCACGACATGAAGCGCGAGCACCGGGTGATCAGCGCCCTGCACCCGACGGACGTGCCGGTGCCGCGCCCGGTGCTGCTGTGCGAGGACGAGGAGGTGCTCGGAGCTCCCTTCTACGTGATGGAATTCGTCGAGGGCACCCCGTACCGCACGGCCGCCCAGCTCGCGCCGCTCGGCCCCGAGCGCACCCGGGCCGCCGTGCTGAACCTGGTCGACACGCTCGTCGGACTGCACGCGGTCGACCCCGCCGAGGTGGGCCTCGGGGACTTCGGCCGGCCCGACGGCTTCCTGGACCGGCAGCTGCGCCGCTGGGCCAAGCAGCTCGACGCCTCCCGCAACCGGGACCTGGCCGGCATCGACGAACTGCACGCCACGCTCGGCCGGGAGCTGCCCCGCTCCCCCGCGCCGACCGTCGTGCACGGCGACTACCGGCTCGACAACGTCCTGATCGGCGGCGAGGACGACGCGATCCGGGCGATCCTCGACTGGGAGATGTCCACGCTCGGCGACCCGCTCACCGACCTCGGGCTCCTCGTCATGTACAGCCAGCCGCTCGGCATGCCCGACTCCCCCGTCTCCACCACGGCGCAGGCGCCCGGCCACCCCGCCCCTGCCGAACTGATCGAGCGGTACGCCGAGCGCTCGGGGCGCGACGTGTCCTCGGTCTCCTGGTACACGGCGTTCGCCTGGTTCAAGCTCGCCGTGATCCTGGAGGGCATCCACTACCGCTACACGCTGGGCCAGACGGTCGGCCGCGGTTTCGACCGCATCGGCGAACTCGTCCCCGTCTTCATCGAGCACGGCCTGACCACCCTTCAGGAAGGCTGAACCGTCATGGACTTCGCGTTCGACGCACGCACCGAGGAACTCCGCGCCAGGCTGCTCGCCTTCATGGACGAGTACGTCTACCCGGCCGAGCAGGCCGCCCACGAGCAGCGCGCCCTCCTCGCCTCCCCCTGGGACACCCCGCAGGTCGTGGAGGACCTCAAGGCCGAGGCCCGCCGCCAGGGGCTGTGGAACCTCTTCCTGCCCGACGCCGAGTACGGCGCCGGTCTCACCAACCTGCAGTACGCGCCGCTCGCCGAGATCACCGGCCGCAGCCCCCAGCTCGCGCCCACGGCGACGAACTGCGCGGCGCCCGACACCGGGAACATGGAGGTACTCGCCCAGTTCGGCGACGAGGCGCAGAAGAAGCAGTGGCTGCAGCCGCTGCTCGCCGGTGAGATCCGCTCGGCGTTCGCGATGACCGAGCCGGACGTGGCCTCCTCGGACGCCACGAACATCACCACGCACATCGAGCGCGACGGCGACGAGTACGTCATCACGGGCCGCAAGTGGTACATCTCCGGGGCGATGAACCCGGACTGCCGGATCTTCATCGTGATGGGCAAGACGGACCCGGACGGCGAGGACATCCGCCGTCAGCAGTCGATGGTCCTGGTGCCCCGCGACACACCCGGCGTGACCGTGAACCGGGCGATGCAGGTCTTCGGCTACGAGGACCACTACCACGGCGGCCACGCCGAGGTGACCTTCGACCACGCGCGCGTGCCGGTGTCGAACCTGGTCGGCGAGGAGGGCGGCGGCTTCGCCATCGCCCAGGCCCGGCTCGGTCCCGGCCGGATCCACCACTGCATGCGGCTGATCGGCATGGCCGAGCGGGCGATCGAGCTGATGTGCCGGCGGGCCACCTCCCGCACGGCCTTCGGCAAGGCGCTGGCCCAGCAGGGCGTCGTGCAGAACTGGATCGCGGACGCGCGGGTCACCGTCGAGCAGCTGAGGCTGCTGGTGCTGAAGACCGCCTGGCTGATGGACACCGTCGGCAACCGGGGCGCCCACACCGAGATCCAGGCCATCAAGATCGCCACTCCGCGTGCGGTGGTCGGCATCCTCGACCGGGCGATCCAGCTGCACGGCGCGGGCGGCGTGAGCCAGGACTTCCCGCTGGCCGAGCTGTACGCCGGTGCCCGCACGCTGATGCTGGCCGACGGCCCGGACGAGGTGCACCAGCGCTCGCTGGCCCGCCGGGAGATCAAGAAGTACCTCTAGTAGCCGCCGGAGTAGTGGTGGTCCGTGTGCAGCAGAGCACGGACGAACGCGGCGAAACGGGTCCACGGTGAAGGTCTGCGTGTCATGCCCTCAGGCTGGCTCGCGGACCGGCCGTCGGTCCAACAGATCGTTTCGCTGCGGCCCATCTCTAGAATAGATGGATGGAGATCCGCCAGCTCCGCCACTTCTTGGCGGTCGTCAGCGAGGGCAGCTTCACCGCCGCGGCGCGCCGCGAGCTGATCGTGCAGTCGGCGCTCAGCACCTCGGTCCGCAACCTCGAACGGGAGCTGGGCGCCGCCCTGTTCGACCGCACCGGCCGCCGGGCCGTGCTGACGGAGGCGGGCCGCGCCCTGCTGCCGCGGGCCCGCGCGCTGCTGGCCGGCGCCGAGGAGGCCCGGCAGTCGGTCGCGGCGGTGACGGGGCTGGCCGCCGGCCGGGTGGCCATCGGCACGATCCAGACGCTGACGTGCGTGGACCTGCCCGCCGAGCTGGCCACGTTCCACCGCCGGTTCCCCGGCGTCCAGGTGTCGGTGCGGGACGCGCCGGTCGGTGAGCTGACCGAGGCGCTGCGCGCGGGCGAACTGGACCTCGCCTACCTGGTGCCGGACGCGGGGACGCTGCCCGAGGGGCTCACGCCCTACGCGTCGTGGCAGGAGGAGCTGGTCCTGATCACCGCCCCGGGCCATCCCCTCGCCGAGGCCGGGCGGACGCTGATCAAGGACCTCGCCGAGGAGCCGTTCGTCGACTTCCGCGCGGGCACCGGACTGGAGACGGCGGTGCGGCGGCTGGCGGCGCACTGCGGTCTGGAGCGCCGGATCACCTGTGACGTCACCCAGATCGGGCTGCTGGTCGACCTGGTGCGGGCCGGCATCGGGGTGGCGTTCGTGCCGCGGCGGATCGGCGAGCGGGCCGGGCTGCCGTGCGTGCGGATCCGGCAGCCGGAGCCCGGACGCACGGTCGTGCTGGCCGGACGGGGGCCGCTGCCGCGCAATCCGGCGGCGGCGGCCCTGGCCGATCACCTCACGGGCCGGCTCACGGACGCAGCGCGCGCAGCAGCAGGTCGGCCAGGTGGTCGGCCACTTCCTGCGGGCTGAGCGGGCCGTCCGGGCGGTACCAGGTCGACAGGTGGTGCACGGAGCCGAAGTGGTAGTCCACGACGAGGTCGGCCGGGACCTCCTTGGTGAAGACGCCGGCCCGCTGGCCCTCCTCGATGAGCGCCCGGAAGCGCTCGTGGTAGCGCCGGCGCTCGGCGCGCACCTGCTTGTTCTTCTCGGGGCTCAACTGGTGCATCGAGCGGAAGAAGATCGACGCGTCGTCGAGGTTGTCGATGGTGGTGACGACCACGTCGGCCGCCGCGGCGCGCACCCGCTCCTCGACCGGCTCGTCGGAGTCCGCGTAGGCGTCCAGGCGTTCCTGCTGGAGGCGCAGCACGCGCGCGTACACCTCGTGCAGGAGGTCGTCCTTGGAGCCGAAGTAGTGGTACAGCGCGCCCTTGGTGACACCGGCCGCTTCCACGATCTCCTGCACCGAGGTGCGGTCGTAGCCCTGCTCCGCGAAGAGCCGGGTGGCGGCGGCCAGGAGCCGCTGCGGCACCGGAGTGCCGTCCCCTTCCGTGGTCCTGGGCACTGCCGTCACCTGCCTTTCCGTTGTCTCACTGTCCGTCGTCGTGGGTGCGGGAACGCAGTTCCCGACGGAGGATCTTCCCACTCGCCGTCTTCGGCAAGTCGGTGAGGATCTCCACCTGACGCGGGTATTTGTAGGCGGCCAGTCTCTCCTTGCAGTACGCGGCCAGCGCATCCGGGTCGGTGTCGGCGCCCGGGCGGAGGCTGATGTACGCCTTGACGGTCTCCCCGCGGTACCCGTCGGGCACGCCGACGACGGCCGCCTCGCGCACCGCCGGGTGGGTGTAGAGGACGTCCTCGACCTCGCGGGGCCAGACCTTGAAGCCGGAGGCGTTGATCATGTCCTTCTTGCGGTCGACGACGTAGAGCCAGCCCCGTTCGTCCATGAAGCCGATGTCGCCGGTGCGCAGCTCGCCGCCGGGGAAGGTCTCGGCGGTGGCGTCGGGGCGGTGCCAGTAGCCGGGGACGACCTGCGGGCCGCTGACGACGATCTCGCCCTGCTCGCCGAAGGGCGCCTCCTCGCCCCGGTCGTCGAGGATCCGGACGACCGTCTCGGGGCCGGGCACGCCCACGGCGAGGGTCCCGGAGACCGGGTCGACGGGCGCCTCCAGGTGGGGCGGTACGGAGGCGCAGGGCGCGGTGCACTCGGTGAGCCCGTAGCCGTTGCGGATGTACGGGCCGAAGCCCGCGCGGAACTTCTCCACCAGGGCGGGCGGCAGCGGGGCGCCGCCGGAGGAGATGTTGGCGAAGGACGCGAAGTGCTCGCGGGTGACGGACGGATGGGCGGCCAGCGCCATGAAGGCGGTGGAGGGGCCGACGGTGTAGTGCGGCCGGTGCTCGGCGAAGGCGTCCAGGACGACGCCCGCCTCGAAGCGGTACGCCAGGACGAGCGTGCCCACGCTGTTCAGGCAGGCGCCGAGCTGGCAGACCATGCCGGTGATGTGGAACAGCGGCGCCAGGGCGAAGTAGACCGGCGCCTCGGGCAGGCCGAGGCCGGTGCGCTGCCGCTCGGCGTTGTACATGATGTTGCGGTGCGTGTTGGTGGCGCCCTTGGGCGTGCCGCTGGTGCCCGAGGTGTAGCTGATGAGCGCGGTGCCGGCGGGCTCGGGGTCGCGGCCCTCGGGTGCCTTGTGGCCGGCGCGGGCCACCTCGGTGAGGTCGTCGGCGTCTTCGGTGCGCGGCAGCCGCTCGAAGGTCAGCACACGGGCGTCGCCCCGGGTCTGGAAGTCCAGTTCGCAGGCCGTGAGCACGGTCCGCACCGGCGAGTCGGCTGCCGTCTCGCGCAGGTACCCCTCCCAGGCCCGGTCGGAGCAGATCAGCGCGGCCACCTCGCCGTCGCGCAGGACGTGGCCGACCTCCCCCGACTTGTACATCGGGTTGACGGGCACGACGACCGCGCCCGCCTTCCAGGCGCCGAGGACGGCGAGCACGAAGTGCGGGGAGTTCTGCAGCAGGACCGCGACCCGGTCGCCGCGCCGCAGGCCGCGGGCGGCGAGGTGCCCGGCGACGGAGTCGCTCAGCTCGTCGGTCTCGCGGTAGGTGAGCCGGCCGTCGAAGTAGGCGAGGAAGTCGCGGTCGGGTGCCTCGGCGGCCGCCCGGCGCAGGGCGTGCACCAGGGAGGCGTCCGGGGCGAGCGGGGCCTTCTGGGCGTCGGTGAGGAGGCCCAGCCAGGGCTTGGCCGCGTAACGGGAGCCGGTCATCGGGCCGCCCCCTCCCACTGCCGCTGCAGGCGGTTCATCCCGCGCAGCCAGCGTTCGGGTTCGGCGGCACGGGCCTGGTAGTACCCGCCCACCTCGGGGTGCGGAAGGATCAGGAAGCGGTCCTTCTCGATGCCCTCGAAGAGGGCGTCGGCCACGTCCTGGGGCTCGATCGCGGTCGGCGCGAGCACCAGCTCGCCCGCGCTGCCACTGGCGGTCAGCATGTCGGTGCGCACGCCCTGGGGGCAGACGGCGTGCACCTTGATGCCGCGGTGGCGGTAGGTGAGGGAGAGCCACTCGGCGAAGGCGTAGGCGCCGTGCTTGGTGACGCTGTAGGGGGCGGCGCCGATCATGGTGAGCAGTCCGGCCGCCGAGACGGTCGAGACGAAGCGTCCGCTGCCGCGCTCCAACCAGTCGGGGATCAGTTCGTGGGCCGCGCGTACGTGGGCCATCACGTTGACGTCCCAGGCGAGCGCCCAGACCCCTTCGTCCGCCGCCTCGGAACCGCCGGAGGCGACACCGGCGTTGGCGCAGTAGACGTCCACCGTGCCGCCGAGCGCGTCACGGGCCTCGGTGACGATCGCGGAGGCGTCCCCGGGGACCGCGACGCCGCCGATCTCCTCGGCGACGGCCTTCGCCCGCCCGGCGTCCAGGTCGTTGACGACCACCCGGGCGCCCTCGGCCGCGAAGCGGCGGGCCAGCGCGGCGCCGATGCCGCCTCCTGCCCCGGTGACGACGACTCCGGCATCCTGCACGGCTTCCACCATCGGTCTCCTTCGACACGGCTCGGGCGCTGCCGGACGACAGACTAACCAGTCGGTATGCGCGACGGAAGAGGTGAACCGCGGTTCCGGTCGTTCCGTGGGACCGGGGGCGCGGGTTAGCGTGCGTGCGCATGACACCCGCCGCGATCACGGAGGTCACCGCATGACGCTGTCCAGACGGAATCTGCTCGCCACCACGGCCGCGGTGGCGGTCACCGCCTCGGCCGCCGCCGGCCCGGCCCAGGCGGCCCCCTCGGGCGGTGGCCGCCGGCTGCGCACCGGGTTCGAGCGGCTGGCCGACGACGGCTACGCCCTGCTCGAGGGCGAGCGGGTCGGGATCGTCACCAACCCGACCGGGATCACCCGGGACGTGCGGCACATCGTGGACGTGATGCACGCCGACGGCAGGGTGAACCTGACGGCCGTTTTCGGTCCCGAGCACGGCTTCCGCGGCACCGCGCAGGCCGGCGGCTCCGAGGGCCGTTACGACGACCCGGCGACCGGGCTGCCCGTCTACGACACGTACCTGAAGAGCGGGCAGCCGCTGGCGGACGTCTTCACGGCGTCCGGCGTGGACACCGTCGTCTTCGACATCCAGGACGTGGGCGCGCGCTTCTACACGTACATCTGGACGCTATACGACTGCATGGAGGCGGCCCGGCTCGCGGGCAAGCGGTTCGTGGTGCTGGACCGGCCGAACCCGGTGACCGGGCGGGCGGCGCTGGGGCCCGTGCTGCACAAAGAGTTCGCCACCTTCGTCGGGCGGCAGCCGATCGCCCAGGCGCACGGCATGACGGTCGCCGAGCTGGCACTGCTCTTCAACGGCGAGTTCCTGCCGTCGCCGGTGCCGCTGGAGACGGTGACGATGACGGGCTGGAAGCGGTCGGAGTTCTACGACGCCTCTGGGCTGCCCTGGGTGCCGCCGAGCCCGAACATGCCGACCCCGGAGTGCGCGCTGGTGTACTCGGGCACGTGTCTGTTCGAGGGCACGAACCTCTCCGAGGGCCGCGGCACCACCCGCCCGTTCGAGCTGCTGGGCGCGGAGGGGATCGACGGCGCCTGGGCCGCCGCCGCGAACGACGTCGGCCTGCCGGGCGTGCGGTTCCGGGAGGCGTACTTCGCGCCCACCTTCTCCAAGTTCCAGGGGAAGACGGTCGGGGGTGTGCAGCTCCATGTGCACGACCGGGCCGCGTTCGACCCGGTGCGCACCGGGATCGCGCTGCTGGTGACCGCCAAGCGGAGCTGGGACGGCTTCGCCTGGCGGCCGGACAACTGGATCGACAAGCTCACCGGCTCCACACAGGTGCGCACGATGATCGACGCGGGCGCGGACACCGACGAGGTGGTGCACGGTTGGGAGAGCGAACTGGCGGCGTTCCGCAGGACGCGCCGCCAGTACCTCCTCTACCGCTGAGCACTACCGCTGATCACGGTGCCGGCCGGTCACCGGTGGGACGTGAACTCCACGACCTGCTGGTAGGTCGGCCGGTTCTGCCAGCTGATGCCGCCGTGCTTGATGCCGCCGAGGGTGCGGTGGATCACCGAGTCGGCGCACCACTGGTCGCCCGCGGAGCAGTTGTCGTCGCCCGGGTAGACCTGGGCGGGGGTGCGGCCCGCGGCCTCCTTCAGGGTGGAGACCAGGGTGCCCCGGCAGGCGGCGAGGTCGCCTCCGCCGCAGTACTCCCGCGCGAGCGGGCCCTTGACGGACTCGCCGAGCACCGACCGGACGTCCTTGTCGACGAAGCTCCACCAGCCGTACTGGAAGGCGCTGCCGGCGTGGGCGCCGGTCGGGCCGTGGGCGGCGGACGGTGACTCGTCGACGGGCAGGTTGCGGGTGAAGGCGGTGTACAGGTCGCTGCCGAGGCCGGGTTCGAACTCGGCCTTCACCAGCAGCGGCCACCACGCGTCCAGGGTGCGGATCGCGTCGGCGTGGGCGTACTTCTTCGAGCCGGCCGAGGTCTCCGTGCGCAGGCCGCCCGCGGACAGCCAGGCCTTGAGCCGGTCCACGGCCGTCTTCGCCGCCGGGTCGGTCACCGGCGCGGACTCGATCACCTTCAGCAGGCCGGGCACGACGTCCTCGGCCCGCAGGTCGGCGAGGCCCGCCTCGGCCATGGCCTTCACCAGCGCGGCCCGGGTGACGCCCCCCTGCGCGACCAGTTTCCGCACCCGGTCGTCGAGCAGGTTGCCGCGGTGGACGGAGCCGTTGCCCCAGGAGGCGGCGGGGTAGTCCTCGGCCTGCTTGTTGTTCCAGGAGATGTAGTAGTCCTGGTCGACGGAGCGGGGGTGGGCCGACGCGGGCGTGTACCGGGCGGTGTTGGCGGCCGGGTCCCAGTCCCGCCACTCGTACGCGTCACGCGCCCAGACCGGGAACTCGGCGTCGACGCCGTTCGCGCGCACCGGGTTGTCGCCGCTGTTGTAGTACGCGGTGTGCTCGGAGTCGGCGTAGAACCAGTTGAAGGTGTAGTTGATGTGCTGGACGGCGCCCTGGAAGCGCTCGGGACTGTCGAGGTAGTCCGGGTCGTTCAGCATCTGGAAGCCGATGATCGAGTCGGCCTCGTGGAGGTAGGAGGAGCGCAGGGTCGTGTAGGCGACCTTCTTGCCGCCGACCGTGGCGCGGGACTCGACCGGGCCGTACTTGGTGCGCCAGACGCGCATCGTGTAGGAGCCGGCCGCGGTGGAGTCGGCGACGGTCGGCTTCCAGGCGTTGCGCCGCTCGACCTTCTCCATGGCGGTGCAGGTGCCGCGGTAGAGGTAGTGGTGGTCGTCCTGGCACAGCTCGACGGCGTAGGTGTCGATGATGTCCTGGCCCGATGTCGTCGCGCTCCAGGCGTAGTCCTGGCCGCGGCCGAGCTCGACGTACATGCTCAGGCCGGCGAAGGAGGCGCCGCGGGCGCTGATGCCGGGGCCCTGGATCTCCTGGAGCATCAGCAGCTGCGGGGCGAAGTAGCCGGTCTGCGGGCCGAAGACGGCGACCGGGTGGCCGCTGTCGGTGTGCTTCCCGCTGACGACGAGGGCGTTGGACATGCCGCGCCGCGCCGAGGTGACGGCGGTGTCCGCCGCCTTCGCGGAGGCACCGGTCGCGCCCGCCGCGCCGGCGCTGCCGGTGCGGTCGTACACCAGCGGCTCCGCCTGGACAGACCCGGCGTCGGGCAGGGCACGGCCCTGCGGGTCGTCCGGGGTGGGCAGGTACGGGAAGCTGCCGTCCCGCTGGGTGAGAACGGCCTCCGGGTCGTTGCGCTGGCGGAAGGACTCCCAGACCTTCGTGCCCTCGGCGACGCCGTACTTCTCCTGGGCGGCGAGCAGCGAGAGCGCGTTGTTCACCTCGCCGCCGCCTCCGGCGCCGAAGAGGGAGCCGATGACGGAGGCCAGCGCGATCAGGTCGCTGCGCTTGAAGTGCTCGATGGTGCCGGCGTTGGTGATGGCGTCCTTGTGGCCGGTCAGGACGTACTCGCCGGGGAAGTAGCGGCCCTTGTCGGAGGCGTCGATGTAGGCGTTGACGCCGGCGACGTAGGCGTCCACGTCGGCGAGGGCCAGCTCGCCGCGCTCGCCGGCCTTGGCGGCGGCGCTCTCGATCTGCGCCTCCAGGTCGGCCTCGGTGTAGGGGGCGCTGCGCCAGAACTGCTGTTCCAGGCCCTGGTTGGCGGGGGCGCCGCCGGCGAAGGGGGTCAACTGGCCCCGTCCGACGTGCCGGAAGAGGTCCATGAGCCACAGCCGGTCCTGGGCCGCGGCGTAGCCGGCGCCGAACTCGGTGCCGTAGCGGGTGGTGCCGGTGATGTGCGGCACGCCGGTCTTCTTGTCGCGGACGATGGTCACGTCGCCGCGCCCCGCGGGGCGGACGGTGGAGGCGGCCTGGCCGTCGGGGACGCCGAAGGAGGCGTCGGAGAAGAACGTGTTGATCTTGTCGTTGGTGAGGCCCTGGTAGCCGGTGGCGAGGTCGGCGTAGGGGCCGAGCTGGTCCTCGGCGTGCGCGGGCTGGGTGCCGAAGGCCTGGTTGAGGAGGATCTGGGCGAGGGTGGCGTTGCCGTTCTGGCCGGGCGGCAGGATGTCGGAACACCGGCCGCCGCAGTGGTCGCCGGCCGTCGCCCGCGGGGTCGTGGGGGCGGTGGTGCTGGTGCCGGCGGCCATCGCGGGGGAAAGCGGTGACAAAAGTCCGGCAATGAGGGCGCATACCGATGCGCTCTTCAGGAACCCGTGGAAGCGACGGGGAGTTCTCAGTCTGTCAAGGGCGTTGCGTGGGGTGCGCCGTTGCATGGCAGCTCCTCCCGACGAGGGTGGGCCCGGACGTTACCGCCGGTATCCCCGAGTTGGAAGGTGAACATGCGTCAGTTTTGGAAGCGGATGCGATCGGCTTATGGGAGGCATCGGAAATCGGATGGAGCCGAATCGCGTGTCGATACGTCTACTCGGCGACGTCGGGAGGACGACTCCCCACGACGACGCCGAAGTGACCGAAGTGCAGGTGCAGGTGTGACGGAGGTGCAGGGCGATGGCCGGTTTCCGGAGTCTGGCGAGACAGGTCCGCGATCCACGGTGCGACCTGGCGCTACGGCGCTATTCGCTGCGCAAGTGCCTTGAGCGGTTCGCTCCTTATGGGCACAGGGCGACCTGGGACCATCTGTGTTCGCGGGCCGGTTTCGGCCCCGAGGACCGCTCCCCCGACCCGGCGCGGCTCGTGGCCGCACTGGAGGAGCTGGAGGAGGCGCGTTCCGTGTGGCTGACCTACGAGGTGGAGTTCGCCGAGCGGCGCAGGAAGGAGAAGCACGACGGCCTGCGCAGGCCGGGCAGTGTGGACGACTGGCACCGGCTGACCTGGGGCGGTTTCGGGGTGGCCTGGTGCGACGACCCGGAGGTCCACCCCGACGGACCGCTGGCGGAGGTGCTGCGCCGGCTGATCTCGGCGCTGGAGCGCGACCCGGGCGCGGTGTGCCCGGTGTGCGACGGGGACCGACTGGTCTGGAAGTACGACCTGGACCACGAGCCGTCGACGGGGCCGGTCTGCACGGACTGCGGGATCCTGGTGCCGCGGCCGGTGCTGACCCCGGACGCCCTGGCGGACGCCCGGCGTGAACGGCTGCTGATGTCGGCGTAGTGGCCGCGGGGGTGCGCCGGGGATGCCGCACCCCCGACGGGTGTCGTCGGTGGCGCCGGACGACGGGGGAACGGTGCAGGTGTGTGTGAACGGTGCCCGCGGGGGCGCCGACGGCGCGGCGGTGCCGCTGACGCCGGAGGCGATGGCGGACGCCGTGTCCGAGGCGGTGGCCGCCGGGGCCACGGACGTCCATGTCCATCCCAAGACCCCGTGCGGGCAGGACACGTTGTCGCCGCGGGTGCTCGCGGTGACCCTCGCGGCGATACGGGCGCGCGTGCCGGTGCCGGTCGGGGTGACCACCGGGGCCTGGGCCGAACGCGGCCCGGACGCCAGGGTGGCGCGCGTCCGGAGCTGGGGGCCGCTGCCCGACCACGCCTCGGTCAACTGGCACGAGCCGGGCGCCGAGGCGGTCGCCGCCGCGCTGATCGAGCGGGGGGTGGGTGTCGAGGCGGGCATCTGGTCCGGCACGGACGGGGCGGAACGGTTCGCGCGCTCGCCGCTGGGCCCGAGGGTGCTGCGCGTGCTGGCGGAGGTCACGGACCCCGACGCGCAGACCGCGGAGGCGTCCGCGCGGGCCCTGCTGGCCGGCCTGGGCACGGCGCACGGCCGCCCGGTGCTGCTGCACGGCGAGGACGGCGGCACCTGGCCGGTGCTGCGCCTGGCCGGCCGGCTGGGCCTCGTGACCCGCGTCGGCCTGGAGGACACCCTGTTCCTTCCGGACGGCCGGCCCGCCCGGTCGAACACCGAGCTGGTGGCGGCGGGCCTGACCGAGTGGCGGGCGGCCCGGCGCCGCGGGGCGTGAACCGGGCCCGCCGGCCCGCGTCCCGCCCCGGACGCGTGTCCGACGTGCGCCGGTCAGTCGCAGCACGCCGGGTCGGCGGGAGCCGGTGCGCGCGTGCGGGACGGCTTCGGGCCGGTCTTGCGTTCCACCAGCAGGCGGGAGCCCGCGCGGCTCTCTCCGAAGGCGTCGTCGGGGTTGGACAGCACGCACGTTTCCAGGGACAGGCAGCCGCAGCCGATGCAGTCGGTGAGGTGGTCGCGCAGCCGGTTCAGCTGCTTGATCCGCTCGTCCAGTTCGGAGCGCCAGGCCGCGGAGAGCCTGGCCCAGTCGTCCTCGGTGGGCGTACGCCCCTCCGGCAGCTCGGCGAGCGCCTCCCGGATCGTGGCGAGCGGGATGCCGACGCGCTGGGCGGCCCGCACGAAGGCGACCCGGCGCAGCGCGTCACGGCTGAAGCGGCGTTGGTTGCCCGAGGTGCGGCGACTGCTGATCAGGCCCTTGGACTCGTAGAAGTGCAGGGCGGAGACGGCGGCGCCGCTGCGCGCGGCGAGCTGGCCGACCGTGAGCTCGTGGATCTTCTCGGGAATCTGAGGCACTCCCCGAACCCTACCCACCCGCTCACCCCTGCGGTCCGTTGACATGGGCCTCACGGGCGACCATGCTAAGCAGTTGCTTAGCATGGTCGGCAGGCGCCGGCCGGGCGGAGCCACGAAACCTTTGACGCGGGAGGCCGGGACATGGCAGAGCCGAGGATCTTCACATCCGCCGACGACGTGAAGGCGGCGGTGGGTGAGCAGCTGGGGTACACCGACTGGCTGGAGGTCGACCAGAAGCGCATCGACCTGTTCGCGGAGGCCACCGGCGACCACCAGTGGATCCACGTGGACCCGGAGAAGGCCGCCGCGGGCCCGTTCGGCACCACCATCGCGCACGGGTACCTGACCCTGTCGCTGCTCCCGCTCTTCGGACCGCAGCTGCTCCAGGTCGAGGGCGTGAAGATGGGCGTCAACTACGGCACCAACAAGGTCCGTTTCCCCGCCCCCGTACCGGTCGGCTCGCGGGTGCGCGCCACGGCGACGATCACCGGCGTCGAGGACGTCCCGGGAGGGATCCAGGTGGCCGTCGCCTTCACCGTGGAGCGCGAGGGCGGCGACAAGCCGGTGTGCGTCGCCGAGTCCGTCGCGCGCTACTACCTGTGAGCCGCTAGCGCCCCTGAGCGGCGCCGGGCTCCTTGGCCCGCACCATCCGCAGCACGAGGTCGGCGTAGAGCGCGCCGACCTCGTCGGGCGTCCGGGGTCCGTTCACGTTGAACCAGCGGGCGACGTCGATGCAGAGGGAGAGCACGGCGAGCGTCGTGCCCTGCACGTCCGCCACCTCGAACTCGCCCGAGGCGACGCCCTCCTCGATGATGCCGCGCACCTCGGCGTCGACCTGGCGGCGCAGCGCGACGATCTCGGCGCGGGCGTCCGGCCCGAGCGCGTCCAGCTCGTACTGCACCACCCGTGCGGTGGTGCGCCGCCCCGCGTGCCAGCGCACGAAGGAGCTCACGGCGTCGGCGAGCCGCTCCGTGGCACTGCCCTCGCCCTCGGCCGCCGTGCGCAGGATGCCGAGCGCCCGGTCGTGGCCGATCCGGCTGATGCGGTGGAGCAGCTCTTCCTTGGTCTTGTAGTGGATGTAGAGCGCGGCCGGACTCATGCCGGCCCGCCCGGCGATGTCGCGGGTCGTGGTCGCGTGGTACCCGCGCTCGGCGAAGGCCTCCACGGCGGCGACCAGCAGTCGCCGGGCCGCGTCGGGCGTGACCTCTTCCCACGGCTCGATGTCGCCGCCCGCCGTCTCGGCCGCCGTACTCATCGCTCGTTCGCCCCTCTCGGTGACAGGAGCTCCACCATACCGCCGAAGCTGAGCGGGCGCTTAGAGGAGCCCCGCGCACAGGTCACCCCAGTTTCTCGAAGGGGTCGTGCTCGGCGAGGAGTTTCTCCAGCCGGGCCTGGTCGACGCGGCTGACGATCTGCCCGGCCTCCTGCCGGTCTCGGATGATCTTGGCCAGGGTGAAGGCGGACGTGACGAGGTACAGGACGGCGATGGCGAGGAAGGCGCGCACCCAGGCGTCGGCCTGGAGCCGGTAGATGCCGATGGAGGTGGCGATCATGGCGACGGCGAACGATGCGACGGCCTGCCCGTAGAAGGCGGCGGTGCTCTGCTGCTTGACCGGTGTGTCACTCATGGGGACAAGCGTCGGCGGATGCGGCCGCCGCCACATCCGCCGTCGTACTCAGTCCGGCTACTCAGAAGGCCGAGACGCCCGTCAGCGCCCGCCCGATGACCAGCTTCTGGATCTGGCTGGTGCCCTCGTAGAGGGTCATCACGCGGGCGTCGCGCAGCAGCTTGCCGGCCGGGTACTCGTCGATGTAGCCGTAGCCGCCGAAGACCTGGAGGGCGTTGTTGGCGGCGCGGACGGCGGCCTCCGAGGCGAACAGCTTGGCCTTCGAGGACTCGACGGTGAAGGGCTGCCCGCGGTCGATCAGGTCGGCGACCCGCCAGGTCAGCAGGCGGGCCGCGTCCACGTCGAGGGCGATGTCGCTGATCAGCTCCTGCACCAGCTGGTGGTGGGCGATGGTCTTCCCGAACTGCTCTCGCTCCCCCGCGTACCGCACGGCCGCGTCCAGGGCGGCCTGGGCGATGCCGACGCAGCCGGCCGCGACCGACATGCGGCCCTTGGCGAGCGCCGACATCGCGACCGAGAAGCCCTTGCCCTCGGGGGCCAGCATCGCGGAGGCGGGGACGCGGACGTCCTCCAGGACCAGCTCGGCGGTGGCCTGGCCGCGCAGTCCGAGCTTGCCGTGGACCGTACGGCGGGACAGGCCGGGGGTGTCGGTGGGCACCAGGAAGGCGGAGACGCCCTTGTGGCCGGGGGCGTCGGTGGAGCGGGCGAAGAGCAGGACGACGTCGGCCCAGGTGCCGTTGGTGATGAACATCTTGGTGCCGTTGATGACGTAGTCGTCGCCGTCGCGGACCGCGCGCGTGGAGAGGTTCCCGGCGTCCGATCCCGTGCCGGGCTCGGTCAGGCCGAAGCAGCCGACGTACTCGCCGGAGGTCAGCCCCGGCAGCCAGCGCCGCTTCTGCTCCTCGTCCCCCCAGGCGGCGATGGTCTTGGCGACCAGGCCGAGGGAGACGGACACGATGCCGCGCACGGAGCTGTCGCCGCGCCCCAGTTCCTCCGTCACCAGGCAGTACGCGAGGTGGTCGCCGCCGGAGCCGCCGTACTCCTCGTCGACGGTGAGACCGAGGAAGCCGACCTCGCCGAGCTTCTTGACGATGGACCGGTCCACCTCCTCGGCACGGTCCCAGGCGACGACGTGGGGTGCGATCTCGCGCTCCACGAAGTCCCGGGCGAGCTGCCGTACGGCGGTCTGCTCCTCGCTGAGCTCCAGGTTCATGACGGGTCACCCCACAGTAGACGGATCGGACAAGCGTCCCTTGAAATCCGGACATTTAAATTAGCACTGCTAGTTTAACGCCGCAGCCCTACTATGTGCGCCATGGCCCGACCGCGCAAGCCCCTGCTCAGCACCGACCGGATCGTCGAGACGGCCCGCGCGCTGGTGGACGCGGAGGGCCTCGCGGCCGTCTCCACGCGCCGGCTCGCGGCGGAACTGGGGGTCAGCGGGCCCTCGCTCTACAACCACTTCCGCACCAAGGACGAGATCCTGGAGGCCGTGGCCGACTCGGTCAGCGCGCAGGTCGACCTGTCGATGTTCGAGGACGGCCGGGACTGGCGGACCGCGCTGCACGACTGGGCCGTCTCCTACCGGGCGGCTCTGCGCGACCACCCCAACATCGTCCCGGTCCTGGCCCACGGGCCCGGACGCCGCCCGGCCGCGCTGCACCTCGCCGACGCCGTCTACGGCGCGATGGTCGCGGCCGGCTGGCCGCCGGCGCAGGCGACGTCCATCGGCGCGCTGATGCGGTACTTCGTCATGGGCTCCGCGCTCGGCTCCTTCGCGCGGGGTTTCCCGGACGACGCCGACGCCTACGACCCCGCCGACTACCCCCACCTCGGCAAGGCGCACCTCCTGGCGGAGCAGCAGGAGAAGATCGACGAGCGGGCCTTCGAGACCGGGCTGACGGCGCTGCTGGACGGGCTCGCGCAGCAGTACGAGCAGGCGGGACGGAACGCCTGAGGACACTTCGGCGCCTGCCGAAGTGTCCGTGCCCCATGCTGGAGACATGACGGACAAGGACGCCGAGGCGCCCGGGCTGGCGCGGCTGGCCGGGCTCATCGCCGACGAGACCAGGGCCGCCTGCCTGCTGGCGCTGCTGGACGGGCGGGCGTGGACCGCCGGTGAGCTGGCCCGGCACGCGGGCGTCGCCGCGTCGACACTGAGCGAACACCTCGGCAAGCTCGTCGCCGGCGGCCTGCTCGCCGAGGAGCGCCAGGGGCGGCACCGGTACGTGCGGCTGGCCGACGAACGGATCGCGCACCTCGTGGAGGACCTGGCCGCCCAGGTCGCGCCCGGGGCGGCGGCACGGCGTCCGCGCACCCTGCGCGCGTCGAGCGCCGGGTCGGCGATGGCGCGCGGGCGCACCTGCTACGACCATCTCGCCGGGCGGCTCGGGATCACGGTCACCGATGCGCTGACCGGGCGCGGGCTGCTGCGCCAGGACACCGGCTTCGCGCTCACCGACGCGGGACTCGGCTGGTTCGACGCCGCCGGGATCCGCCTCGACCGGACGAACCGCCGTCCACTGGCCCGCGCCTGCCTGGACTGGACCGAACGCCGTCCCCACCTCGCGGGCGTCGCGGGCGCGGCCCTGTGCCGGCACGCGCTGGACTCGGGCTGGTGCGTGCGCATCGGCTCGGAGCGGGCGGTGAAGGTGACGCCGGCCGGCGAGGAGGCGCTGTCCGGGCTGCTGGGCATCGACCCGGCGGTGCTGCGCTGAGCGCGCGGGTGCCGCGTCCGGAAACGGCCGGCCCCGAGACCCCCCTTCCTGCCTAGCCTCTGGAGCATGATGAGCACCGCCCCGTCCCGCCGTGCCGAACTTCTCGCCGCCGGCGCCGCCACCGTCACCGTCGTCCTGTGGGCCTCCGCCTTCGTCTCCATCCGCAGCGCGGGCGAGGCGTACTCACCGGGCGCGCTGGCGCTCGGGCGGCTGCTGTCGGGCGCGCTGACACTGGGGGTGATCTGCCTGGTGCGCCGGGCAGGGCTGCCGCCCCGGGCGGCCTGGCGGGGGATCGCGATATCCGGGCTGCTGTGGTTCGGCTTCTACATGGTCGTCCTGAACTGGGGCGAGCAGCAGGTGGACGCCGGTACGGCCGCCCTGGTGGTGAACGTCGGGCCGATCCTCATCGCGCTGCTCGGCGCCCGGCTCCTCGGGGACGCGCTGCCGCCGCGGCTGGTGACGGGGATGGCGGTGTCGTTCGCGGGCGCGGTGACCGTGGGCCTGTCGATGTCCGGCGAGGGCGGCTCCTCGCTGTTCGGGGTGGTGCTGTGCCTGCTGGCCGCCGTGGCGTACGCGGGCGGGGTGGTCGCGCAGAAGCCCGCGCTGGCCCACGCGAGCGCGCTGCAGGTGACGACGTTCGGGTGCCTGGTCGGGGCGGTGGTGTGCCTGCCGTTCGCCGGGCAGCTCGTGCGGGAGGCGGCGACGGCACCCGCCTCCGCGACGCTCAACATGGTCTACCTGGGCGTGTTCCCGACCGCCCTGGCGTTCACGACGTGGGCGTACGCGCTGGCCCGGACGACCGCCGGCCGGATGGGCGCGACGACGTACGCGGTGCCCGCGCTCGTCGTCCTGATGTCGTGGCTGGCGCTGGGCGAGGTGCCCGGGCTGCTCACGCTGGCGGGCGGGGCGCTGTGCCTGGCGGGCGTGGCCGTGTCGCGGTCCAGGAGGCGCGCGGCGACGGCTCCGGAGCCGGAGGGGGCCCCGGAGCCGCGCCGCGAGGACGTGGGCCGGCGGTAGGGCCCGCCCGGCCGTGCGCGCCTGCCCCGCGGCGCCTGGCGCGCACGCTCGCCGCGGGGCAGCCCCTTCGGGCGGACGACGGTCACGGCCCGGCGGGGCCTAGAAGACCACCAGCGCCCGGCCGCCCTTGCCCGCCAGCATGTTGTCGAAGGCCGCCGGGATGCCGTCCAGGGCGATGTGTTCCGTCACCAGGGCGCCCAGGTCGAGGCGGCCGGTGCGGACGTGTTCGGCCAGGACCGGGAGGTCCCGGGCCGGGTCGGCGTTGCCGTAGACGCAGCCGGCCAGGGTGCGGCCCCAGTGGAAGATCTCCAGGGCGTTGAAGGTGACCTGCTGGTCCTTGCCGCCGATGCCGACGACCGTGGTGCGTCCGCCGCGCCGGGTGGAGTCCCAGGCGGTGCGGATGGTGACCGCGCGGCCGACGCACTCGACGGCCACGTCGACGCCCTGTTTTCCGGTGAGGGCGCGGATCTCGCGGGCGGTGGTGTCGGAGGCGACGAGGTAGTCGGTGGCTCCGGCCGCGCGGGCCAGCTCCTCCTTCTCCGGGGAGACGTCGACCGCGACGATCTTCGACGCGCCCGCGATACGCGCCGCCTGGAGGGTGGCGAGGCCCACTCCCCCGGCGCCGAACACGGCGACCGTCTCGCCCTCCCGGACCTTCGCCGAGTGGTGGACGGCGCCGTAGCCGGTGAGGACGGCGCAGCCGAGCAGGGCGGCGTCGGTGAGCGGGATGCCGTCCGGGCAGGGCAGGACGCAGGACGCGGACACGACCGTCTCCTCGGCGAACGCGGCGACGTTCAGACCGGGGTGCAGGACGGTGCCGTCGTCGGCGCGGCGGGCGTGCGTGTTCGCCGCGCCGGACAGGGCGTCGGCGCACAGCCAGACCTCGCCGAGCGAGCAGGGGTGGCAGGCGCCGCAGGACGGGGCCCAGTTGAGGACGACGCCGTCGCCGGGTGCGACGTGGGCGACGCCCTCACCGACCGCGACGACCGTGCCGGCGCCCTCGTGGCCGAGGACGGCGGGGAGGGGCACGCGCATGGTGCCGTTGGACAGGGACAGGTCGGAGTGGCAGACCCCGGCGGCGGCGAGCCTCACCCGGACCTGGCCGGGGCCGGGCTCGGGCAGCTCGATCCCGGTGACCTCCAGCGGGGAGCCGACTGCGGGTACGACAGCGGCGCGGACGACATCTCGGACGGCCATGACGTGGGCAACTCCCCTGGGATCAGAACTGGAGGGACTTGGTCTGGAGGTACTCGGCGAGGCCGTGCGAGCCGAGTTCGCGGCCGACGCCGGACTGCTTGTAGCCGCCGAAGGGGGCCAGTGGGTTGAAGCGTCCGCCGTTGATGTCGACCTGGCCGGTGTCCATGCGGCGGGCGAAGGCGACCGCCTCGGCCTCGTCCCCGGCCCAGACGGCACCCGCGAGGCCGTACACGGTGCCGTTGGCGATCCGCAGGGCGTCCTCCTCGTCCTCGTAGGCCAGGACGGACAGGACGGGCCCGAAGATCTCCTCCTGGGCGACGGTCATGTTCTCGGTCACGTCGGCGAGGACGGTGGGGCTGACGAAGTAGCCCTGTTCGCGCGGGGCTTCGAGGCCGCCCGCGACGAGCCGCGCGCCCTCGGCGACGCCCTTCTCGATGTAGCCGCGCACCCGCTCCTGCTGCTTGGCGTTGACGACCGGGCCGATTCGGTCGCCGTACTTCGCGGCGGCCTCGGCGGCCAGCTCCACGGCCTCGTCGTACCGGTCGCGGTGGACCAGCATGCGGGTCCACGCGCTGCACGTCTGGCCGGAGTTGGACATGACGTTGGCGACGCCGACGTTGACGGCCCTGGCCAGGTCGGCGCTCGGCAGGATCACGTTGGCGGACTTGCCGCCGAGTTCCAGGGCGACCTTCTTGACGGCCGCGCCGGCGATCGCGCCGATGCGGCGGCCGACGGCGGTGGAGCCGGTGAAGGAGACCAGGTCGACGTCCGCGTGCTCGGCGAGGGCCTGGCCGGCGACCGGGCCGAGGCCGGTGACCAGGTTGAAGACACCCGCCGGGACGCCGGCCTCGTGCACCGCCTCGGCGAAGAGCTGGGCGGTGAGCGGGGTGTCCTCGGCGGGCTTGAGGACGACCGTGCAGCCGGCCGCGAGCGCCGGGGCGACCTTGGCGACGATCTGGTGGAGCGGGTAGTTCCAGGGGGTGATGGCGCCGACCACGCCGATCGGCTCGTGGTGGACGACGGAGTTGCCGACCTTCTCCTCGAAGGCGTACGTCGCCGCCAGCTCGGCGTAGGAACCGGCCACCGCGATCGGGGCGCCCGCGTGCACGGCCTGCGAGAACTTCAGCGGTGAGCCGAGCTCGGCGGTGACGGTCTCGGCGATCTCGTCCTTGCGGGACACCAGCACGTCCCGCAGGGCGGCCAGGCGCGCGGCGCGTTCGGCGGGCGGGGTGGCGGCCCAGCCCGGCAGGGCGGCGCGGGCGGCCCGTACGGCGGTGTCCACGTCCAGGGCGGTGCCGGCGGGGACCTTGCCGATCACCTGCTCGTCGGCCGGGTTCACCACGTCGATCGTGTCCCGGCCGTCGGCGGGGCGCCAGGCCCCGTCGATGTACATGCCGTCGTGTGCCTTCATCGCGTTCCTTCCGGGCGGGCCTCGTCGTCCGCCCCCAAACTAGCGCCGATAGTTTTACGGCACCAGGGCCGGCCGGCATGGTGGCGCGGCTCACCCTCCCGGAGGACGGGACGCCCGTGGGATCACTCCTCCAGGTCCGGCAGCCGCGCCGGGGCGGGGCAGATCCGTTCGCCGTGCTGGTCGAAGACGAACATGTGGGCGAGGTCGACGAGGAGGGGCACCTGCATGCCGTGGCGGAGGTGCATGTCCGGGGTGGTGCGGACGATCAGGTCGCCGGGCAGCCGGCCGTCGGGGGCGGCGACGGCGGGGTCGGCGTCGACGGGGTCGTCCATGACCACCACCGGGCCGGCGCGCAGGGCGCCCGCCCGCTCCTTCAGCCGGTCGAGGACCGTGCCGTCGCGGCGGCGGCGCCCGGCGGGGCGGGCGGTCGGCCGCGGTGCCTCCAGGTCGGGCACGACGGCGGGGCGCGAACCGGTGTTGAAGTGGACGAGAACCTCGTGGCCCTGGAACTCGACGTGCTCCACCAGGCCGGTGAGCAGCACCTCGCCGGGGCGGGCGGAGGAGGGGTCCGCGATCCGGACGGCCTCGGACCGCAGGCCCACGATGACCTCGCGGCCCTGCTGGACGCGGAGCAACTGGTGGTCCAGGGAGAGCGGTTCGGGCAGCCGCAGGTACTGCTTGCCCAGGCTGACGGTCATCGCGCCGTCGAGCGGGGCGCGTACGAGGCCGCGCAGCAGGTTGATGCGCGGGGTGCCGATGAAGGCGGCGACGAAGACGTTGCGCGGCAGGGCGTAGACGGTGCGCGGGGTGTCCACCTGCTGGAGCACGCCGCCGCGCAGGACGGCGACCCGGTCGCCGAGGGACATGGCCTCCGACTGGTCGTGCGTGACGTAGACGGTGGTGACGCCCAGTTCGCGGGTCAGCCTGGTGATCTCGGCGCGCAGGTGGTTGCGGAGCTTGGCGTCGAGGTTGGACAGCGGCTCGTCCATCAGGAAGGCGGTGGGCCGGCGGGAGATGGCCCGGCCCATGGCGACACGCTGGCGTTCGCCGCCGGAGAGCTGGGCGGGGAAGCGGTCGAGCAGGTCCTCGATGCCCAGCATGCGGGCGGTGGCGTCCACGCGGGGGCCGTGGTCGGCCTGGGGCGCCTCGACGCGCAGCGGGAAGCCGATGTTCCCGCGGGTCGTCATGTTGGGGTACAGGGCGAAGTTCTGGAAGACCATGGACATGCGCCGCTCGGCGGGGAGCAGGTCGTTGGCGTACTCGCCGTCCAGCAGGAGTCTGCCCTCGGTGATCTCCTCCAGCCCCGCGATCATGCGCAGGAGGGTGGACTTGCCGCAGCCGGAGGGGCCGAGCAGGACGAGGAACTCGCCGGGCGCGATGTCCAGCGACAGCCGGTCCACCACGCGGACGCCTCGCGCGTAGGTCTTGCTCACGTCGTGCAGGGAGATGGCGCGTGTCATGCATGCCCCCGGGGGCTCACTGGCGCTGGGACTTCGCGGACGGACGCCTCGTACGGGACGCACGGGGCGCGTGAGTCACGGAAGTTAACGGACTGTGCGCGGCCGGGGAAGACGCCGGACCACAACTCGCGGGAGCGTCCGTATGGTGAGAAAGCGGACGGCCGGATTCAGTGCGGGGGCGTCTCACGAGCCGATCACGACACGCGCACCGGCCATCCGGCACCGCGGCGGCAGCCGTCCGGCGCGGACGGGGCCGACCCCGACGTCCGCGCGCCCTCCGGCGGTCGGCGGTCGGCGGTCGGCGGTCGGCGGTCGGCGGTCGGCGGTCGGCGGCACGATGCCGGGCCCCGCGTCGTGGCGGCAGCCGCCCGGAGCTGCGGGGCCGACCCCGACGGGTGCGCGCCCACCGACGGCCAGCGGGCGGCGGCGGGCGGCGGCACGGGTGCGCGCCCTCCGGCGGCCGGGGGCACGATGCCGGTGGTCACCCGGCGTCGCGGCGGCAGCCGACGGGGCCGATCCCGGTGACTCGCGCGCCTCCGGCGGCCGGCGGCGCGATGCCGGTCAGGACGGGTGCGGCCGATGCCGTTCACCCCGTGCCCTGCTGGTGTCCGCCCGTCAGCTCCCGTCCTCGCCGCGGCCACCGCCCTGACGCGCCGTGCGACGATCCGGCCGGGCCCGGCCGGGTCTGCCGGCGGACGGGCGGTCGGGCGCCGGCCCGGAGGACGGGGAGCGCAGGGCGACGCCGGAGGACAGCAGGAGCAGGGCGCCCAGCATCACGAAGGGCGCGGCCACGCCCGCGACCCCGGCGATCAGACCGGCCGCCGCGGGCGCGGCGACCTGGCCGAGGCGGTTGCCGGTCAGGCGCAGGGCGAGGGCGGTGGAGCGGGCATCGTCGGGGGCCGCCTGGACGACGGTCGTCATGGACAGCGGCTGGCCGACGCCCAGGCAGAAGCCGAGGACGACCAGCATCACGCCCAGCGCCCACACCGGCACCGGCAGCGCGACGCCGGCGCACAGCACGGCCGCCAGCAGACAGGTGACCGTGAGCAGGACGGTGCGCCCGAGCCACCGCAGCAGGGGCGTCAGCACCAGCCGGCAGGCGATCGTGGCCGCCGCGCGCAGGCTGAGCAGGGCGCCGATGACGGCCGGGGAGATGCCCCGGTGCTCGCCGACCACCGGTAGGTAGGCGGTGAGGATGTCGGTCGCGGACAGCACGGAGAGGCTGATCAGGATGCCCGCGGGCACGCCCCGGGCCCGCAGGATGCCTCCCACCGGCACGCGCGGCCCCGGTGCCGCGCGCCCCGCGGCCGGCGCCGGGTGCTCGATGCGCCACAGCGACGTGAAGGCGACCGCCGCGCCCGCGCCCGCGACGACCAGGGCGAGCGCGCTGCTGCCGGCCATGTCGGGGCCGCCGATCAGCCCGCCCGCGGCGATGGGGCCGATGAGCTGGCCGAGCGAGGCGCCGATGGTGAAGTGGCCGAAATTGCGGTCCTGTTCGTGCGGCGCGGACTGGCGGGCGACCAGTGACTGGGCGCCGATGACGAAGCAGAGGTGCCCGAGGCCCATGACGCCGCTCCACAGGGCCATCGCCCACAGGGACCCGGCGACGCCGCTCAGCGCGCAGCCGCCGGCGATGAGCACCACGCCGACGGGCAGCAGCGGCGCGCAGCGGCCGTGGTCGGTGCGGCGGCCCAGCGGCACGGCGGCGAACAGCGGCAGCAGCGCGTACACACCGGCGATGACACCGACCGCCCGCTCGTCCGCGCCCAGCGCGAGGGCCCGGTAGGAGACGGCGGGCCGGGCCATCGACACCGCCCCCTGGGCGAAGCCGAAGGCGATGACGAGGCGGAGCAGCCAGCCGCGGTTCCCACCGGGCGCCATGACGGTGTCCTTTCCGATGATCAGATGATGCCGAACAGGATGCCCGCCGCGAGGATCACCAGGCTCGTCAGGACGGCCCACTTCACGACGAACCTGGTGTGGTCGCCGAACTCGACCTTGGCCATGCCGACCAGGACGTACACGGCGGGGACGAGCGGGCTGGACATGTGCAGCGGCTGGCCGACGATCGAGGCGCGGGCGACCTCCAGCGTGGACACGCCGTGCGCGTGGCCGGCCTCGGCGAGCACCGGCAGGACGCCGAAGTAGAAGCCGTCGTTCGACATGAAGTAGGTCAGCGGCAGGCTCAGCAGGCCGGTGACGAGGCCCATGTGCGGGCCCATGCCGTCGGGGATGGTGTCCACCAGCCAGTTGGCCATGTGGTCGACCATGCCGGTGCCGGTGAGCACGCCGGTGAAGACGGCGGCGGCGAAGACCATGCCGGACACGTTGAGGACGTTGTCCGCGTGGGCCGCGATGCGGGCCTTCTGGTCGGGGATGTGCGGGAAGTTGACGGTGAGGGCGAGCGCGGCGCCGATCAGGAACAGCACCGGGATCGGCAGCAGTTCCATGATCATGGAGGTGAGCAGGGCGACCGTGAGCAGCGCGTTGAACCAGTACAGCCCGGGGCGCAGGGTGGCCCGGTGCGGGTCGAGCCCCTGGAACTCGTCGTCCGCGGCACCGTCCCGGCCGGCCGGGCCGTCGGGGCGCGCGGCGGGCGTGGTCGCCTCGCCGGGGCCGGAGCCCTTGCCGACGGAGGTGCCGGAGGCACCGCCCCGCCCCGTGCCGGCCGCCGCACCGGCGCCGACCAGCACCGTCTCGGTCTCGTCCTCCCGGACCAGCGCCTGGTCCAGCGTCAGGGTGCCGAGCCGCCGGCGCTCGCGCAGACCGAGGACGTAGGCCAGGACGAGGACCGCGACCAGGCCGGTGGCCAGGGCCGGGATCATGGGCACGAAGATGTCGGTGGCGTCGACCTTCAGCGCGGTGGCGGCGCGGGCGGTGGGGCCGCCCCAGGGCAGGGTGTTCATCACGCCGTTGGCCATGGCGGCGACACCCGTCATCACGACCAGGCTCATCTTGAGGCGCTTGTACAGCGGGTACATCGCCGAGACCGTGATCATGAAGGTGGTCGAGCCGTCGCCGTCCAGGGAGACGATCGCGGCCAGCAGCGCCGTACCGACGACGATCCGCATCGGATCGGCCTTGCAGAACTTCAGGATCGCGCGGACGATCGGGTCGAACAGTCCGACGTCGATCATCACACCGAAGTAGACGATCGCGAACATGAGCATCGCCGCGGTGGGGGCGAGGCTGGACACGCCGTCGATGACGTAGTCGCCGAGCTGGGCGCCCTTGCCGACGAACACGCAGAACAGCGCGGGAATCAGCACGAGCGCCGCGATCGGCGACATCTTCTTCATCATGATCAGGACCAGGAAGGTCGCGATCATGGCGAAGCCGAGGATGGTCAGCATGAGTGGATACCTAACGTTCGCCCTTGAACATCCCACCGGGGCAGGCGGTGCGAGCGACGTTAGGGGGCGCGAAGCCGCGTTAACAAGACGTTGACATATGAGCAATAAGCGCAAAACTGCAGGTCACAGCTTTGCTCAGGTCAGCGTGGGGGTCACTGCCGGGTCACGGGGGCGATCTCGACGGGGACGCCGTTGAGGACCGCGTTGCCCGAGAGGGGGTCCAGCAGGCTGCCGTCGAGCAGCTGGTTCACGTTGACGCCGGGGTCGCCGGCGGCGTGGGTGAGGCGGGTGCCGGGCCGGTCGTGGCCCCAGCCGTGCGGGAGGCTGACCACGCCCGGCCGGACGCTGTCGGTGACCTCCGCGGGGGCGGTCACCTCTCCCCCGCCGCCCTTGACGCGCACCGGCTCCCCGTCCCGCACGCCGAGCCGGCCGGCGTCCTCCGGGTTCAGGTGCAGCGTGCACCGGTTGGACCCGCCGGTCAGGGCGGGGACGTTGTGCATCCAGCTGTTGTTGGACCGCAGGTGGCGGCGGCCGACCAGGACGAGCCCGTCGGGGCGCTCGGCCAGGGAGCGCTTCAGGCGCGGCAGGTCGGCGGCGATGGGCGCGGGCAGCAGCTCCACCTTCCCGCTGCGGGTCTTCAGCGGCTGCGGCAGGCGCGGGCGCAGCGGTCCGAGGTCGATGCCGTGCGGGCGGGCGAGCAGCCGCTCCAGCGACAGCCCGCCGGGGCGGGCGCCGAAGCCGTCGCCGTAGGGGCCGAGGCGCAGCATCATGTCGAGCCGCCGCTCGGGGCCGTCGATGCCGGTGAGACGTGCGGCGATCTCGCGCGGATCGCGGCCGTGCACGGGTGAGTGCGGGTCCCGTACGGCCTTGCCGAGGGTCTGGTCGATCACCATGGCGTCCACGGCGGCCGGGTCGGTGCCGTGACTGTCGGTGGCGGCCAGGATCAGCCGGGACAGGATCTCGGTCTCGGCCATGCGGCCGGGTTCGAGCGGGACGGCGGGGCGCGTGTAGCGGACCTGGTTGCGCACGGCGAGGGTGTTGAAGGCGAAGTCGTGGTGCGGGCTCTGGGCCGGCGGGGGCGGCGGCAGGACGACGTGGGCGTGGCGCGAGGTCTCGTTCAGGTACGGGTCGACGCTCACCATGAAGTCGAGCGAGGCCAGCGCCTTGTCGAGCCGGGCGCCGTCGGGGGCGGAGAGGACGGGGTTGGCGGCGATCGTGATCAGTGCGCGGACCGGCTCGCCCTCGTCGGTGGCGGTGTCGATCTCCTCGGCGAGGGCGGACAGCGGCAGTTCGCCCTTGGCCTCGGGGTGTGCGCTCACCCGCGAGTGCCAGCGGCCCAGGGCGAAGCCGCGGCCGGGTCCGGCGGGGCGCGGGGTGCGGTCGGTGGCGGCCTGCGGGAAGAGGGCGCCACCGGGCCGGTCGAGGTTGCCGGTGAGGATGTTGAGGACGTCCACGAGCCAGCTGGCGAGGGTGCCGTGCGGGACGGTGCAGCTGCCGATGCGGCCGTAGACGGCGGCGGTGGGGGCGGCGGCGAGTTCGCGGGCGAGGGCACGCGTCGTCCCGGCGTCGACGTCGCAGGCGGCGGCGACGGCCTCCGGCGTGAAGTCCCTCAGGGCGTCGGCGAGTTCCCCGGCTCCCTGGACGTGCGGGGCGAGGGCGCCGAGCTCGGCCAGGCCCTCCTCGAACAGGACGTGGGCCATCGCGGCGAGGAGCAGCGCGTCCGTGCCGGGGCGGATCGCCACGTGCCGGTCGGCGAGCTTCGCGGTGCGGGTGCGGCGGGGGTCGACGACGGTGAGGGTGCCGCCGCGGGCCCTGAGCGCCTTCAGCCGGCCGGGGAAGTCCGGTGCGGTGCACAGACTGCCGTTGGACTCCAGCGGGTTGGCGCCGATGAGGAGCAGGTGGTCGGTGCGGTCGAGGTCGGGCACCGGGATGGCGTTCGCGTCGCCGAAGAGCAGGCCGCTGGAGACGTGCTTGGGCATCTGGTCCAGCGTGGACGCGGTGAACAGGCTCCGGGTGCCGAGCGCGCCGAGCAGGACGGGCGGGTAGAGGGCCCCGGCCACGGTGTGCACGTTGGGGTTGCCGAGGACCAGGCCGGCGGCGTGCGGTCCGTGCCGTTCGACGACGGGGCGGATGCCCGCGGCGACCGCGTCGAACGCCTCCTCCCAGGTGGCCTCGCTCAGCTCGCCGTCCCGGCGCACGAGGGGCGCGCGCAGCCGGTCGGGGTCGGAGTCGAGGGCACCGAAGGAGGCGCCCTTGGGGCAGACGAACCCGCGGCTGAAGACGTCGTCGCGGTCGCCGCGGGCGGCGGTGACCCTGGTGCCGTCGATGCTCAGGGTCAGGCCGCAGGTGGCCTCGCACAGGGGACAGATACGCAGGGCGGTGCGGGACACGGGTCCTCCCGGGGGCGGCGGCGACGTGACGGTGGCGCGCGGACGTGAAGCCTCGCGGCGAGCATACCGACCGGTAGGCATGTTGGGGAGGCCTTCGGAGAACCGGGGACGACGGCCTTCCCCCGCGTCAGTCGAGCACCCGCCCCAGGTACGCCGCCAGCAGCTCCCGGGCCTCGTCGATGATCGCCTCGTCGCCGTCCGGCGCCACCCGGAAGGCGAGCTGGACGAGGGTGTCGGCGGTCTCCACGGCGACCAGGAAGGCCCGGCGCACGGCGTCGTCGGGGCGGCGGCCGAGGTAGCCGGAGAGCAGTTCGGTGACCCGGTCGGCGACGCGGTGGTTGGGCTCGGCGTGGCGGCCGCCCACGGGTATCTGGTTGCCGAAGTCGACGAGGGAGAAGCCGGGCGCGGTCCGCTTCATCGCCAGGTACTCGTCGAGCACGGCGTCGAGGGCGTCCCGCCAGCCTCCGTCGCCGGTCTCCGTCAGCCGTTCGGTCACCCGCTCGGCGTAGCGCTCGAGGTTGCGCTGGGCCAGCGCGTCGGCCATCTGCCGCTTGTTGCCGAAGAAGCGGTACACCGAACCGATGGGGACGCCGGCACGCTGGGCCACGGCGCGGGTGCTCAGCGCGTCGTAGCCGACCTCGTCGAGGAGGGCGGCGCAGGCGTCGAGGATCCTGGTCAGCCGTTCGGCGCTGCGCCGCTGCACGGGGGCACGACGGAGCGGGGTCGCGTGGGGCACGCGCATCATGATGCCTTTCCGCCGGGGCCCGGGGAACTGTGACCTCCGGTACGCGGCCGGGCGGCGGCGCCGGACGCGTCCTCGCGGAGCGTCGGCTGCGTGGCCCCGGTCGGCTCCGCGTCCGAGGCCGTGATGTCCGCCGTGCTCTCCACGGGCCGGCCGTCGACCGCCCAGACGGTGCCGTCGTCGGCGTACAGGCGCGCGGTGACCTGGTGGGTGCCGCGCGGGAGCCCGGCGGCGAGGCGGTACCGCGGGCCGCGCAGGGGGGTGACGAGGTCCCCGTCGACGTAGAGGTGGGCCACCCCGCGGCCGGCCACCGCCGTCGCCTCCGTACCGGCCGGCGAGAACCGGAAGTTGCGGACGGTCAGGCGCACGTCCCAGGCGTCGTCGGCGTTGGGCTGCACCTCGATGCCGATCTCGGGCGCGTGCCCGGAGTCCGCCTCCCGGAAGCGCCGGCCGTCCTCGTCGGTGTCGCCGAGGAGTCTGCCCGCCGACGTCGGCGACGCCCCGGTCCCCGGCTCTTCCCCGTCACTGGAGCCGCAGCCCGCGGATCCGGTCAGCAACAGGACACAGACCGCGAGCGCGGCGGCTGCTCCCCGCGTCCACGACATGCCGGGAGAGTAGAACACCGGTCCGACAGTCCGGATCCCCCTGGGGTCCGGTTCCGGTCATCGTCCCCCGGGAGGAGGCGGAGGCCCGCACTCCCTCTTGCGCCCGGGAAACCGCAATCCTACGGTGAGGCATAGGAATCAGAGGGCGAGGGAGCGATCAATGAGCGGGGACGCGCGGAAGACCGCGGAGGGCCTGACCTACCTGTCCGGTTTCGGCAACGAGCACAGTTCGCAGGCCGTCCCGGGCGCCCTGCCCGAGGGCCGGAACTCGCCGCAGCGAGCACCCCTCGGGCTGTACGCCGAGCAGCTCAGCGGTTCGGCCTTCACCGAGCCGCGGGGGCACAACCGCCGCTCGTGGCTGTACCGCATCCGCCCCTCGGCCGCGCACCCCGCGTTCACCCGGACCGGCAACGGCGCGATCCGCACCGCGCCGTTCACCCAGTGCGTGCCGGACCCCAACCGGCTGCGGTGGAACCCGCTGCCGGAGCCCGGGGCCGGGACGGACTTCCTCGCGGGCCTGTGGACCCTCGGCGGCAACGGCGACGCGACCCAGCGCACCGGCATGGCCGTGCACCTGTACCGCGCCAACACCTCCATGGACCGGGTCTTCAGCGACGCCGACGGCGAGCTGCTGATCGTCCCGGAGCACGGCGGCCTGCTGCTGCGCACCGAGTTCGGCCTGCTGCACGCCGAACCGGGCCACGTGGCCCTGATCCCGCGCGGGGTGCGCTTCCGCGTGGAGCTGCTCGACGACGAGGCCCGGGGCTACGTCTGCGAGAACTACGGCGCACCGTTCCGCCTGCCCGATCTCGGCCCGATCGGCGCCAACGGCCTCGCGAACGCCCGGGACTTCCGGGCACCGGTCGCCGCGTACGAGGACGACGAGAGCGCGGCGGGCCCGGTGCAGGTGGTCAACAAGTTCTGCGGCAACCTCTGGACGGCCGACTACGACCACTCCCCGCTCGACGTGGTCGCCTGGCACGGCAACCACGTGCCGTACGTCTACGACCTGCGCCGCTTCAACGTGATCGGCACCATCTCGTACGACCACCCCGACCCGTCGATCTTCACGGTGCTCACCTCCCCGTCGGACACCCCGGGTCTCGCGGGCGTCGACTTCGTGGTGTTCGCGCCGCGCTGGCTGGTGGGCGAGGACACCTTCCGGCCGCCGTACTTCCACCGGAACGTGATGAGCGAGTACATGGGCCTGATCGAGGGCGCCTACGACGCGAAGGCCGAGGGCTTCGTGCCGGGCGGCGGTTCGCTGCACAACATGATGTCGGCGCACGGCCCGGACCGGGACACCTTCGACCGGGCGAGCGCCGCCGAGCTGCGGCCGCAGAAGGTCGACGACGGGCTGGCGTTCATGTTCGAGACCCGGTGGCCGGTGAGCCTCACGCCGCAGGCGGCCCGCGCCGAGCACCTGCAACAGCGCTACGACGACGTCTGGCAGGGCCTGGAGCGCCACTTCCGCCCCTTGCACTGAGGATTCCCCTACCGGTACGGATGGCCCGTGACCTCCTTCGCCCCGGACTCCATCGTCCTGAACCGCAAGCTGCCGCTCTGGTACCAGGTGTCGCAGTCGCTGCGCGCCTCGATACTCGGCCGCTCGCCCCGGGACCCGCTGCGCCTGCCCACGGAGGAGCAGCTGGCCGGCCACTACGGGGTGAGCGTGCTGACCATGCGGCAGGCGCTGAAGGAGCTGGAGGACGAGGGCCTGATCACCCGCCACCGCCGGCGCGGCACGTTCATCGAGCCGCACGCCCGGCGGGGCGCGCCCGTGCGGCTGCTGGGCTCGGTGGACGCCATCGTGGCCCAGCAGTCCGGCATGAAGGCCGAGCTGCTGAGCCACGGCACCGCTCCGGTGCCGCCCGGACTCGCCGAGCACTTCCCGGACCTGGCCGAGGCCGCGACGTACCACCGGCTGCGCTGCGACGATAAGACCGGCGAGCCCACCAACCACGCCCGCAACTGGGTCCGTACCGAGGTCGCCGCCCGCATCGACCCCGACGACCTGGCCCGCTGGCCGATGACCAAGGTGCTGCGGGACGTGGTGGGCATGGACATCAGCCGGATCACGGACACCGTCGAGGCCCGGCTCGCGGACCCGGAGACGGCGCGGCTGCTCGAGGTGCCGCTGCTCAGCCCGATCCTGCACTACACGGGCATCACCTACGACACGGCGGGACGGGTGCTGGACGTGGCCGTCATCCACTACCGGGGGGACCGTTTCTCCTTCACGGTCACCCTGGACGCCACCTGAGGCCGTGGCGCCCCGTCGTACGATGCCGGGCGTGACGCACGACGACGCTCCGCGGCCGGCGGACCTCATGCCGTGGTCCGTCGCACCGCCGCGGCTCGGCCGGGGCTGGCCGGCGGCCCCCGACCCGGCGTCCCTGAAGGCCCGCTGGGACGCCCTGGTGAAGGCGGAGGGGCCCGACCGCCAGGCCCTGTTCGAGCCGACGCGCTCGCGCACCCTGCACACGGCGGTCGGCCAGCTGCCGGGCACGTCCGGCGGCACGGACCGGCTGCTGCGCGCCGCCGGGCCCTGTCCGGAGCCGGTCCGCGTGCTGCGCGCGCCCTTCGACGAGCAGTGGCTGATTCCCGACCACCGGCTGATCGACGCGGCCCGTCCCGAGCTGTGGCGGGTGGCCGACGAGCGGCAGGTCTTCGTCGTGGAGGCGTCCGACGCCGCCGGTCCCCTCCTGCTCGCGACCTCGCGCCTGCCCCTGTTCGGTCCGGCCCGCGTGCGCCCGCTGCACCGGCGTCCCGGTGGAAAGGAGCCGAACCTGGCCCCCGGGCTGCTGGACCACCTGGCCGGCCGGCTCGGCCTGCGCCCCGGCCCGCTGGACGTGCTGGCGTGGATGGTGGCGGCCGTCCGTCCCGGCCCCGTGGTCCCGCTGACCGCCGACCCCGCGCTGTGGGAGCACGGCGTCTCGCTGGGCCGCCGCGCGCTGTGGCTGATGCGCCGCGACGGGGAGCGCCCCAAGCTGCCCGGCGGGCGCCGCCCCTACGTCCGCGCCCCGCTGCCCGCGCGCCCGCTGACCCTGCGCTACGACCGGGACGAGGAGACCCTGCACCTCGACGAGGGCCGCGTCTCGCCGGTGCCGCCCGGCGCCTGGGACTTCGAGGCGGGCGGGGTACGGGTCCTGGAGCAGTGGTTCGCGGCCCGCACGGCCGAGGGCGAGCCGGGCACGCTGGCGGCGATCCGCCCGGCCGGCTGGCCGCAGGCCTGGACGTCGGAGCTGCTGGAGCTGATCACGGTCCTCGCCCTGCTGGCCGAACTGCGCCCGCGCCTGGCGGAGTTGACGGTGACGGACCCGGTCACGGCCACGGAGCTGCGCACGGCGGGCGTCCTGCCGGCCCCCGAGACCTCCCGCCGGCCGGCCTCGGTCCTGGACGGCCGTGAGGAGGGCCCGGAGGGTCAACTGGCGTTGCTGTAGGCAGGCCGCGGAGAGCTTCTCCGCCGGGTCCCGGCCGGCCCGGAGGGACACTACGCGAAGCCGTCCAGCACCCGCTCCAGTGCCCGCTCGAACACCGCTTCCATGTCGATCGGTCCGGCGTCCTGCGTGAAGGACGCGGCCAGTCGTGGGTAGGCGCCGCTCGCGAGCTGCCGGCCGAGGTAGGCGATCCGCGCGGCGCTCTCCTGCTCCTCGGACCAGGGCAGCGAGCGGGTGCGCTCGACGGTGGCGAGTTCGTTGCCGACGTAGGTCGTCACCACGCCGTTGACCATCGCCACCAGCTCCATCTTCGTGCCGTAGGGCGCGTCGAAGGGGTCTAGGCAGGCCAGGCAGTGCTCCAGGTAGCGCAGGGCGTTGGGGCTGAAGCCGTGGACCGGGGACATCAGGCGCGGGACCCAGGTGTGGCGGTGCATCAGCGCGCGGGTCTGGTGGGCGACCCGGATCATGTCGGCGCGCCAGTCGCCGCTCGGTTCCCACAGCTCGTGCTCGGCGCTGACCGCGTCCATCATCAGCTCGTGCAGGTCCTCCTTGCGGGGGACGTAGTTGTACAGCGACATGGTGCCGCAGCCCAGTTCGGCGGCGACGCGGCGCATCGAGACCGCGTCCAGGCCCTCGGCGTCGGCGATCCGCACCGAGGCGGCGGCGATGTCGGCGCGGGTGTACGCCGGTCTCGGCCCCCGGCCGGTGCGCTCGGGGCGCGCCCAGATCACTTCGGGTACGGCCGCTCGGCCCGCCATGGTTCATCACCTCGGCCACCATCCTAGTTACGTACACCGTACGTAGTGCGCTATGGTCGCCCCATGACTACTACGTACGCTGTACTTAGTGAGGGTCTCCAGAAGCGCTTCGGTGACGTGCGCGCCCTGCGCGGGCTGGATCTCGCGGTGGCCGAGGGCACGGTGTGCGGGCTGCTCGGGCCGAACGGCGCCGGCAAGACCACGGCGGTGCGGCTGCTGACCACGCTGCTGCGGCCGGACGCGGGCTCGGCGCGGATCGCGGGGCACGACCTCGTGCGGGAGGCCGCCGCCGTCCGGCGCCGGATCGGCGTGACCGGGCAGTACGCCTCGGTCGACGGGGACCTCACCGGACGCCAGAACCTGCGGCTGTTCGCCCGGCTGCACCGGCTGCGGGACGCCTCCGCGCGGGCCGCCGAGCTGCTGGACCGGTTCGGCCTGGCGGAGGCCGCCGACCGGCCCGCCTCGACCCTGTCGGGCGGCATGCGGCGCCGCCTCGACCTGGCGGCGAGCCTGATCCGCCGGCCCGAGGTGCTCTTCCTGGACGAACCGACGACCGGGCTGGACCCGGCCAGCCGGAACCAGATCTGGGACGCCGTCCGCGCCCTGAAGGACGACGGCACGACCGTGGTGCTGACCACGCAGTACCTGGAGGAGGCCGACCGTCTCGCCGACGACATCGCCCTGGTGGACCGGGGCCGGGTGGCGCACACCGGGTCGCCTTCCGAACTCAAGGCGCTGGTCGGGGCGCACGCCGAGGCCGTGGTCGCGGACGCGGACGCCATGGGGCGGGCGGCGGCCGTCCTCGACCGGCTCACCGGTGCCGAGCCGGTGCTCGACCACGAGCGCCGGGCGGTCGTCGCGGTGAGCACCGATGCGACCCTCACACTCCCCCGCCTGGTGCGCGAGCTCGACGCGGCGGGCGTGCCCCTGGTGGACGCGAGCCTGCGCCCGCCGACCCTCGACGACGTCTTCCTCCGCCTGACCGGCAGCAAGGAGCTCGCGGCATGAGCACGACGACGGGACCGACGACCGGGACGGCCACGCCGTACGACCTGGCGTACGACGGCGCCGCGATGCTGGGCCGACAGCTGCGGCGGGTCCGGAACAATCCGGGGCTGCTGATCCTCACCCAGACGATGCCGGTGACGATGCTGCTGTTCTTCGGCTACGTCTTCGGCAGCGCGCTGGCGATGCCGGGCGCGGAGTACCGGTCCTACCTGGTGCCGGGCCTGCTGGTGGCGACGGCGGCGAACGGGATCATGACGGGCATGTTCCAGGCCGCCCAGGACACCCACCGGGGCGTGACGGACCGGCTGCGCACCCTCCCGGTGAGCAGGGCGGCGGTGCCGCTCGGGCAGTCGGTCGCGGACGTGCTCGTCACGGCCGCCGGGACGGTGCCCTTCCTGCTGGTCGGACTCGCCGTGGGGTGGCGGGTGGAGGGCAGCGCGCCCGGTGCGGCGGCGGCCGTGGGGCTGCTGCTGCTGTTCCGGTTCGCGACGACGTGGATCGGCATCTTCCTGGGGCTGCTCACCCGGAACGAGGAGGCCGCGGGCCAGCTGGGCGGGGCCACCTTCGTCCTGCCCCTGCTGTCCAACGCCTACATCCCGGCCGAGGGGCTGCCGGGGTGGCTGCGCACGGTCGCCGAGTGGAATCCGATCAGCGCGGTGACCACGGCGCTGCGCGATCTCTTCGGCAACGCGCCCGTGCCGGAGGGGGCCGCCTGGCCGGTGGCGCACCCCGTCGCCGGGTCGCTGGCCTGGTGTGCGGTACTGCTGGCGGTGTTCGTACCGCTCGCCGTGCGCCGGTACGCGCACGGCGAGCGCTGAGCGGGCCGGACCGTCGTCACCGCCGGGCGGGGACGCGGCGGGACGGGGACGTGCCCGCGCCGGGGATCACACCGGGGGCGCCACCGCGTGCCGTGGGGGTGACGGACGGGTGCGTGGCGCCGCGCCGGGACGGTGTGACCGCCGTGGCGCGGGCCTCAGTTGCCGCCGAACAGCGAGCGGCGCAGCCGGCGCAGTGGCGCGAAGAGCGAGACCCGGCGGACCCGGGCGCCCCTGCTGCTGTGCCGGTGCGCGGGCTCACGCGCGGTCAGCTCGCGCATCAGCGACGTCGCCTCCACCGTCTCCCGCTGCGGAAGGGCGGGGCCTCCGAGCACCGCGAGATGACGGTCGAGACGCGAACTGGTCGCGCTGCTCCCGCAGGTGATCGCGGGCACCCTTGCCCTGCTGCGCACTGTTATCTGTTCCATGTCACTCCCCACCCGTACGAGTCCACCCGGCCCGGGCAGGGTAACCCTATCGCCCCGGTGAGGCAGCCGTGTATCGCGGTCACAGGATTCACCTTCCCCGTAAGGGTGTTGACGATTACTCTCCGAATCCAACAGATTCCAGGGCGAGTTGGACAACGGGCCTGCTCGTCGGCCGGTCCGAGCCCCCGCCGGGCTCGACGGTCACGGCCAGTGACGTCGCGGACCGGTCCAGGTCCGACGCGAGCAGGGGCGTGTCGCCGTCGAAGAGCCCCAGGGAGCGCGGGGCGGCGCCGGGGCGCATGAGCCACAGCTGGTGCACGCGGCCGCCGGGCGGCTCGCCGTATCCGCGCAGGGTGACGACCGCGCGCCCCTCGGAGGCGGAGGCGACCACCGCGACACCGCGGCCCCGGCCGTCCACGCCGCTCGTGGTGCGGGCGTCCGGAGCGGACAGGACGTGGGCGATCTCACGCGCCCGGTCGCGCGCGGCGTCCAGCTCGTCCTGGGTCCGGCCGGCCTGCACGGCGAAGAGCGCGGCGACCACGAGGGCCGCGGCGGCGGTCACCGTGGCGAACGGAACCAGGAGGGGGCGCGGACGGGCGGCGCGGGTGCGTCCCGGGGACGGATGGGCGCCCCGGACGCGCGGCGGCGACCGGCGCGCGGGCCCGCGCCGGGGCGGGGGGTCCTGCGGGGTGGCGCGCACGGCGGCCAGGACGCGGTCGCGCAGGGCGGCGGGCGCGGGGGCGGCCGCGGACCAGGCCAGACGCACGGCGTCCTCCGCCAGGTCCCGTACCTCGCCCGCGCAGCGGTCGCAGGTCCCGAGGTGCTTCTCGAAGCGGATCCGCTCGGCGCCCTCCAGGGCGTCGAGCGCGTACGGCGCGGCGAGCGAGTGGAGGTCGCCGCGCCGCGCGAAGCCCGGCCCGAAGAGGCTCATGCGGCACCTCCCAGGCAGTCGCGCAGGCGGGTGAGTCCGTCTCTCATCCGTGTCTTCACCGTGCCCAGGGGGACGGAGAGCCGCTCGGCCACTTCCCGGTAGGTGTAGCCGTCGTAGTAGGCGAGGGTGACCGACTGGCGCTGGAGGGCGGTCAGCCGGTCCAGGCAGCGGCGCACCCACTCGCGTTCCAGACCGGCCTCGACCTCCTCCAGGACCTGGTCGAAGGCCGGGAGGTGGGCCCGCCGGGCCTCGCGCTGCTCGCGTTCGCCGGCCGCGCGGGCGCTGCGCACCCGGTCGACGGCGCGGCGGTGGGCGAGGGTGAGGACCCAGGACAGGGCACTGCCCCGGCGCGGGTCGTACCGCGCGGCGGACCGCCAGAGTTCGAGCAGCACCTCCTGGGCCACCTCCTCCGACTGGGCGGGATCACGCACCACGCGCCGGACGAGTCCGAACACGGGGCCGGACACCAGTCCGTAGAGCTCTTCGAAAGCCTTCTGGTCGCCGTCCGCCACGAGCGTCAGCAGCGCGTCCGCCTCCACGCGCTCCCCCTCTCCGCGAGCCGCGCCCGGCCCGTCCATGTCACCTGGGAAGCACGCGACGGCCGCGCCCTTCCGGAGGAGTTACGGATCGCCGGGCGGAAAACGCGGGTCCGCGGGCGCTCGATCGATTCCGGCACGGAATCCGGGGGCGGGACCAATCCGGGTGCGGGACCGCTCCGAATGCCGGTGCGTCAGGGAAGTCGGCACCGAGGACGGACGGCATGACACCTATCTCCAGAAGCGGTGGTACGGGGCGCGGACGCACCGGGCGCGGGGGCGTCGCCGCGCTGATCTGCGGCGCGCTGGCCGCCGGAGGGCTCGCGGCCGCCGGGGCGACCGCGCTGGGACCGGGGGCGGCGTCCGCCTCCAGCCACCGGGAGGCGCCGCTGGTGTCGGGGACCCCGCAGTACGACAACACGGACCTCTACGCCTTCGTGAGCCCGGACCGGCCGGACACCACGACGCTCGTCGCGAACTGGATCCCGTTCGAGGAGCCGGCGGGCGGGCCGAACTTCTTCACGTTCGCCGAGGACGCCCAGTACGACCTGCACATCGACAACGACGGTGACGCGCAGGGCGATCTGGTGTTCCGGTACACGTTCACCACGCACACAAAAAACGACCGGTCGTTCCTCTACAACACGGGCCCCGTCACCAGCCTCGACGACCCGGACCTCAACATCACGCAGACCTACGACGTCGACCTGATCAGGCTGCACGGCGGCAAGGAGATGTCCCGCACCACCGTGGCCGACGACGTTCCGGCGGCCCCGTCCGACGTCGGCCGGGCGTCGATGCCGGACTACGGCGCGCTGCGCGACCAGGCGGTCCACCCGCTGGCCGGCGGCGGGCAGACGTTCGCCGGGCAGGCCGACGACCCGTTCTTCCTGGACCTGCGCGTCTTCGACCTGCTGTACGGCGGGGACCTGTCCGAGGTCGGGAACGACACCCTCAAGGGGTACAACGTCAACTCGATCGCCCTCCAGGTCCCCACCGACATGATCGTGGAGTCGGCGGGGCAGCCGGTCGTCGGTATCTGGTCGACGACCCGACGCAAGAACGCGCACGGGCACTTCACGCAGGTGTCGCGCCTGGGCAACCCGTTGGTGAACGAGGTGGTCAACCCGCTGGCGGACAAGGACCCGTTCAACGCGTCCGCGCCGGCCGACGACGCGCGGTTCCTGCCGAACGTCACCGGACCCGAGCTGCCGAAGCTCGTCGAGGCGATCTACCGGATCAAGGCGCCCGCCGAGCCGCGCGACGACCTCGTCGACGTGTTCCTCAAGGGCGTGCCGGACCTCAACCAGCCGCCCCACGTGACGCCGTCGGAACAGCTGCGCCTGAACACCTCGGTCGCCCCGGCCGCCGAACCGAAGCGGCTCGGCGTCCTGGACGGCGACACCGCGGGCTTCCCCAACGGGCGCCGGCTCACCGACGACGTGGTCGACGCCGCGCTCCAGGTCGTCGAGGGCGAGCTGGTCGGTGCGAAGAACGACCTGGGCGACGCGGTGGACGCCAACGACAAGGAGTTCGGGCACGCCTTCCCGTACCTCGCGCACCCGACGGAGGGCTCGCGCGGCCCGCTGGCGGGCGGGTCGGGAGAGGGCAACGACGTGCGCAGCCGGCCGGGCGACGCGCTGCGGCCCGCCGGTTCCGACACGACGCTGATCACCGCCTCGGCGGGCGCGGGCGCGGTGGGCGTCCTGCTGGCCGGCGGCGCCCTGGTGTGGTGGCGCCGCTCCCGGGGCCGCGCCTGGTGACCGGCCCCCTCGGACCGGCGCGGCCCGCTCCCCGCCCTCCCCGCGGCGGGCCGCGCCGCCTCCCGTCCCGTCGCACCTGTTCGCCTGTTCGCCTGTTCGCCCTAGGAGAGGCATGTCCCCGCACAGCAAGAACAGCTCTCTGGAGACGGATCCGGCCGGCACCGGAGCCCGGGATCCCGGAACTGCCGCCCGCGACACGGCCGTACCCGACCGTCGGCGTGCCGCGGTGCGGTCGCTGCGGCTCGCCGGGTGTGCCGCGCTGCTGGCCGTGGCGCTGACCGCGGGGGCCGCCGCGGTCGGGGGCGCGCGGGAGGGGCGGGGCGCACCGCCGGCCGGTGCCCGCGGGAGGGCGGCGCTCGCGGTGCCGGCCGGCGCGGAACCCGCGGCGGACATCGGCGCGCTGCAGCGCCGCCTGCGGGACCGGCCCCGGGACGCCGTCGCCTGGGCGGCTCTCGGGCTGGCCCACGTCGAACAGGCCCGCACCGACGGCGACCCCTCACGCTACCCACGGGCCGAGCGGGCCCTGGAACGCTCGCTGGAGCTGCGTCCCGGCAACGACCGGGCCCTCGCCGGCCGTGCCGCCCTCGCCGCCGCCCGGCACCGGTTCGCCGACGCGCTGACGTACGCCGACCGTGCGCTGAAGGCGAACCCCTACAGCGAACGCGCCCTGTGCTCCCGCGTCGACGCCCTCGTCGAGCTCGGCCGCTACGACGACGCGGCCCGGGCCGCCGACACCGCCGACGCACGGCGGCCGGGCGTCCCCGTCTTCACCCGGTACGCGTACGTGCGGGAGCTGCGCGGCGACGTGCGCACCGCACGCCGGGTGCTGGGTCAGGCCCTCGCCGTGGCCTCCTCGCCCGGGGACGTCGCCTACGTCGCCACCCAGCTGGGCCGGCTCGCCTGGAGCCAGGGCGAGTATCCGGCGGCCCTGCGCCACTTCGCCCGGGCCCTCGCCGCCGACGACACCTACCTGCCCGCCCTGGAGGGCCGCGCCCGCGCCCGGGCCGCGAGCGGTGACGCGGACGGTGCCGTCGAGGATTTGGAGGCCGTCGTGGCCCGCGCCCCGCTGCCCGGTCCGCTCGTCGCGCTCGGCGAGCTGTACGAGGCCCGGGGGGACACGGCCCGGGCCCGCGCGCAGTACTCCCTCGTCGGTGCCTGGACGGCACTCGCCCGCGCGCGCGGTGTCGACGCGGACCTGGACACCGCCCTCGCCGCGGCCGACCACGGTGACCGGGCGGCGGCGCTGCGCGCGGCCCGCGCCGAGTGGGACCGCCGCCGCACCGTGCACACGGCGGACGCGCTGGCGTGGGCGCTGCACGTGAACGGCCGTGACGCCGAGGCCCTGCCGTACGCCCGCCGGGCCGCCGCCCCCGGCTACCGCGACGCCTCCTTCCTCCACCACCTCGGCGTGATCGAGTCCGCCGTGGGGCACGACCGGGAAGCGCGCCGGTATCTGCGGGCGGCCCTGGACCTCAACCCCGGCTTCTCGCCGCTCGGTGCCCGCGAGGCGCGTGCACTCCTCGACGGCCGGGAGGCGGACCGGTGAGCCGCGTGCCTCCACCGCGCCGGCTCCCGGCACGCGGCGCGGCCGTCCTGCTGGCCGCAGCCGCGCTGACCCTGGTGCCCGTCCACCCCGCGGCCGCGCATCCGCTCGGCAACTTCACGGTCAACCGCTACGACGGCCTGGTCGCCGCCCCGGGCGAGCTGCGCGTCGACCACGTCGAGGACCTCGCCGAGATTCCGGCGACCCAGGCCGCGCCGGACCGCGAGCGGCTCGGTACGGCCGAGTGGGCCCGCCGGCGCTGCGAGGCGGCGGCACGGGACAGCCGACTCACCGTCGCCGGCCGCGCCGTCGCCCTCACCGCGCGGCACAGCCACGCGCGCGTGCGGCCGGGCCAGGCCGGGCTCGACACCCTGCGCGTCGAGTGCCGGCTCACGGCGCCGCTTCCCGCGTCGGCCTCGGTCGGCGTGACCTTCCGCGCCGCCGGTTCCTCCTCCGGACCCGGCTGGCGGGAGATCACCGCGCGCGGCGACGGAACGACGCTCACCGCGACGGACGTGCCCGGGGCGTCGGTCTCGCAGGAACTGACGCGCTACCCCGACGAGCTGCTCTCCTCCCCGGCGGACACCGCGACCGCCTCTCTGCGGGTCCGGCCCGGCGGACCCGCCCTGGACCGGGCACGGCAGGACGCTCCGGCCGCCTCCGTCCTGCCACGGGGCGCCGACCGCTGGACGCGCGCCCTCGGCTCGCTCGCCGCCCGCCGCGACCTCACCCTCGGCTTCGCCGGTCTGGCCCTCGCCCTCGCGCTGGCCCTCGGCGCCCTGCACGCGCTCGCGCCGGGCCACGGCAAGACCCTGATGGCCGCGGCGGCGGCCGCCCGGGGCGGCGGGGCCCGGCTGGCGGACGTCCTGCCGCTGGCCGCCTCGGTGACGGTCACGCACACCCTCGGCGTGGTCGCCCTCGGCCTCCTCGTCACCGCGGGGTCGGCGGCCGGGCCCTCGGTCGTCGCCTGGCTGGGCGTGGCGGGCGGCGTCCTGGTGACCCTGGCGGGCGCGAACCTCCTGCGCCGGGCCCTGCGCGACCGGACCCGCCCCCACTCCCCCTCCGGCACCCACCACTCCCACTCCCACCCGCATCCCCACTCCCACAGCCACAACCACAGCCACAGGGAGCACCATCACCCCACCCTGCGCGGCACCGTCCTCCTCGGCTTCGCCGGCGGGCTCGTGCCCAGTCCGTCCGCCGTGGTGGTGCTCGTCGGTGCGGCGGCGCTCGGGCACGCCTGGTTCGGGCTGCTGCTGGTCGTCGCGTACGGCGCCGGGCTCGCCCTGACCCTCACCGCGGCCGGAGTCGCGGTGGTCCGGCTCGGCGACGGTGTGCGCCACGTGCTGACCCGGCGCCCCCGCTGGACGGCGGGCCGGCGGGCCGCGCTGGTGCGCCGGGCCGTGCCCCTCGCGTCGGCCTGCGCCGTCGTGGCCGTCGGTGCCGGATTGGTGTTCAGGGGGGCGGCATCCGCACTGGGCTGAGCTACTTTGGGAAGAATCTCCGGGATCAGTGCGGGCGATCCGCGCGCGACGTCATAGGGGGCGCCGGTGTTCGAAGACCCCGGCAGTGAGCGTGTGGTCGCCGGCCGCTACCGTCTCCTGTCCCCTCTCGGCGAGGGCGGCATGGGCACGGTGTGGCGGGCCCGCGACGAGGTGCTGCACCGCGAGGTCGCCGTCAAGGAGGTCCGCGCGCCCGCCGGGCTCCCGGACGCCGAGGTGCGGCGGATGTACGCCCGGCTGGAGCGGGAGGCCCGGTCCGCCGCCCGCGTCGCCCACCGCAACGTCGTCACGGTGTACGACGTGGCCTCCGACGACGGCCGGCCCTGGATCGTGATGGAGCTGGTGCGCGGCCTGTCCCTGGCCGACCTGCTGGACGGGGAGGGCCGGCTGGAGCCGCGGCGGGCCGCCCGCATCGGCGCCGAGGTGCTGGCCGCACTGCGGGCCGCGCACGCGGCGGGCGTGCTGCACCGGGACGTGAAACCGGCCAACGTGCTGCTGGCCAACGACGGCCGGGTGGTGCTCACCGACTTCGGGATCGCCAGGCTCGAGGGCAGCTCCGCGCTGACCATGACCGGCGAGGTCGTCGGCTCCCCCGAGTACCTCGCGCCGGAACGGGCACTGGGCCGCACGCCCGGCCCGGAGTCCGACCTGTGGTCGCTGGGTGTCCTGCTGTACGCGGCCGTCGAGGGCTCCTCGCCGTTCCGTCAGGACACTCCGCTGAGCACCCTGCGGGCGGTCGTCGACGAGGAGCTGCCGCCGCCGCACCGGGCCGGTGCGCTCGCGCCCGTCGTCGAGGGCCTGCTGCGCAAGGACCCGGCGGAGCGGCTGCCGGCCGGGCGGGCCGAGCGGGACCTGCGGATCGTCGCGGCCGGCGGCACGCCCGCCGGGGAAGGCCCGCCGCTCGCGGACACGGCGCCGGCCGCCGCGTACGCCCCGGCGGACGCCGCCCGCCCCGGACCGCTGTCGCCGACGCCGCCGCTGCCCGTGCCCGCGACGCCGGCGGGGCCCGGGCCCGCCGCCCCCGGGGATCGGGAGGGCCGCGCGCGGACCGTGCTGGTCGTGGGGCTGGCCGTGCTCGCGCTGGCGCTGGCCGGGCTGACGTACGCGCTGCTGGACCGCTCGGACGGCGGTGGCGGCACGGCGGGCTCGGGCGGGAGCCGTCCGCCGGAGGCGAGTTCGGCGGCACCGAGCCGTACCGAGGAGAGCGAGGAGCCGAGTCCGTCGGCCGGTTCCGAGAGCCGCGGCCCCGGGAGCAGCCCCCCGCCGCAGTCGGTGAAGGTGTCCCTGACGGGCTCGCGCACCCACTACTCGGGGAGCTGTCCCCCGCCGCACGACCGGGCGCCCGTCTTCACGGCGACGTTCACGGTGGGGCGGCTGCCGGCGCGGGTCGGCTACCGGTGGGTGACGGAGGACGGGAAGGTCTCCGACCCGGGCTGGAGGACGCTGTCGTTCCCGGCGGGCGGTGGCCGTTCGCGGCAGGACACCGTCGTCGTGACGACGAACGACGACGGCGGCGCGTCGGAGAGCGCCGTCCGCGTGGAGGTACGGGAGCCGGTGGAGGCGACGTCGGACGCGGTGACGTTCTCGGTGACCTGCGCGACGGAGGGGGAGACCCCGACGGGCGGGGCCTCCCCCTCCTCCAGCTCTTCCGCTTCTCCTTCCGCTTCGGGTCAGGCGGCGCTGTTGAGGACCGGCAGGTAGCCGCCCGACTGGCCGGCCGCGGTCGGGTGGTACGACTCACCGATGTTGAGCCAGTTCACGCTGTGCAGCCAGGCACTGCCGGAGCAGATCTCGTGCCCGGTGAAGGGGGAACGCACGTCGCCGAAGGTGAAGCCGTGGTCGGCGGCGCGCTTGGCGATGGTGGTGTTGAGCAGATCGGACGCGTCGTTGATCGCCTTCCGCTTGGTCTCGGACAGGCCGATGCAGGAGGTGCCGAGCTTGTAGAAGCGCGGGTAGCCGATGACGACGACACGGGCGTTCGGGGCCTTGGTGCGGATCGCCGAGTAGACGCTGTCGAGGTTGCCGGGCAGGGTCTGGCCGACGTACGCCCGCGCGGTGTTGATCCGCGCCAGGCAGGAGCTCTCGGACTGGAGCACACAGGTCGTCATGACGTCGGCGAAACCGGCGTCGTTGCCGCCGATGCTGATCGACACGAGGCCCGTGGAGGAGCCGAGCGGGCCGAGCTGTCCGGCGAGAACATCACCCGTACGGGCGCCGGAGCAGGCGGTGAAGTCGAACGACGAGGGTGAGTGGGCGGCCGCCCAGAGGTACGGGTAGGCCTTGGTGCTGCGCTTGCAGTCGCCGCTGGAGCCGATGTAGCTGCCCGAGCCGACGCCGGAGGAGTAGGAGTCGCCGAGGGCCACGTAGCCGCCGGTGACCGCGGCCGGGGACGCCTGGGCCGTCGCGGCCCCGGTGAGGGCGGCGCCGGCGGCCAGGAGGACTGAAGTCAGGAAGCCGACAAGTCGGGAACGTCTCATGGAACCTCCCTTTAGCAGGATCTCTGCTTCAACCGTGGTAGCAGCTACGCGTGTTGACAGGAAGTGTCCATGCCAAGAAATGGCTGACGATGATTCAAAATCGGACGAAAGCCGGTGGGAACACCAGTGCCGTCTTGCGCTCTCCGGCGGACTGGGCCACATTGAGGCCCGGCATCTTGGGCTTCAGGGGGCAAAGCGGAACGGTCCGGGGACCCACACCCGCGGGAGAAGGCCTCTCAAGAAGAACGGATGACGGCAAAACAACAAAAACGTGAGACCTCGTTTCAGGTCTTGCCATAGAGGTTCAATCGTCAATACCGTCATACATCTCCCGCATCGGTACGTCGGCAAGCGGCTCAGGGGAGGGCTCGAGGCCGCGGCGGACCGGGGCGGGGCGCGGTAGGGGGGTGCCGTGCTCGGTGACCACATCGGTGGCCGGGCCGTGCCGCGCGGTCGGCTGCCGTTTTTCTTGTCGGCGTCGACAGGCTTTGCCAGCTCACCTGGCACGCACGGGGGTCCATGCCGTCGCGCCGTGGGTGAGAACCCCCCTTTCGAACCGGATTCAGAGCCGGACCGCCCCTGGGGCGGGCGGTCCGCCGGACGAGAGGGACCAGACTCATGAGCTCAGTTCTGCAGCCGGCGGTCACGGACAACGGTCCGTCACCCGACGGCAAGTACCGGCCCGTCTCCTCGCACCTGGCCATCGCTCCGCCGGTGAGCGTGGTCATCCCCGCGATGAACGAGGCGGAGAACCTTCCCTACGTCTTCAAGACGCTGCCCGACTGGATCCACGAGGTCGTCCTCGTGGACGGCAACTCCACGGACGACACCGTCGAGGTCGCCCGGGCGCTGTGGCCGGACGTCAAGGTCGTCGAGCAGCGCGGCAAGGGCAAGGGCGACGCGCTGATCACCGGCTTCGAGGCGTGCACCGGGGACATCATCGTGATGGTCGACGCCGACGGCTCGGCCGACGGCCAGGAGATCGTGTCGTACGTCTCCGCCCTCGTCTCGGGCGCCGACTTCGCCAAGGGGTCCCGCTTCGCCAACGGCGGCGGCACCGACGACATGACCTTCATCCGCAAGCTCGGCAACCGCGCCCTGTGCGCGGTCGTCAACCGGAAGTTCGGCGCCCGCTACACCGACCTCTGCTACGGCTACAACGCGTTCTGGCGGCACTGCCTGGACAAGATCGACCTCGATTGCACCGGTTTCGAGGTCGAGACCCTGATGAACATCCGGGTCGTCAAGGCCGGTCTGAAGGTGCAGGAGATACCCAGCCACGAGTACCTGCGCATCCACGGCGTGAGCAACCTGCGCGCCGTGCGGGACGGGCTGCGGGTGCTCAGAGTGATCCTCGACGAGCGCTCCAACCGGCGTGCCCTGCGCAGTCGTACGCACTCGCCGACGCTCGTGTCGGTCGGCTCGGCGCGGGGGAAGGTGTCTTGAGCGCTGCCGGCACTCCCCCCACGATCTCGGTGGTGGTCTGCGTCTACACCGAGGAGCGCTGGGAGGACATCCTCGCGGCGGTCTCCTCGGTGCGGGCGCAGTCCCGCCCGGCCCTGGAGACCCTGCTGGTCGTCGACCACAACGAGGGGCTCCGGGACCGGCTGCTGAAGGAGTACAAGGAGGCCGGTGACGTGCGGGTGCTCGCGAACGCGGGCCCCCGCGGGCTGTCGGCCGGCCGCAACACCGGCATCGCGGCCTCGCGCGGCGAGGTCGTCGCCTTCCTCGACGACGACGCCGTGGCCGAGCGCGACTGGCTGCGGCACTTCGCCGCCGGGTACGCCGATCCGGCGGTCATGGCCGTGGGCGGGCGCACGGAGCCCGTCTGGGCGTCGGGGCGCCGGCCGGACTGGTTCCCGGAGGAGTTCGACTGGGTGGTGGGCTGCACGTACCGCGGCCTGCCGCCCGGCCGGGTCCGGGTGCGCAACGTGCTCGGCGGCAACGCCTCCTTCCGGCGCGAGGCGTTCGACGCGGCGGGCGGCTTCGCCACCGGCATCGGACGCGACGGCGACAAGCGCCCGCTGGGCTGCGAGGAGACGGAGCTGTGCATCCGGCTCTCCCGCGCCCGGCCCGACGCGGTGCTGCTGATCGACGACCGGGCGGTGATCCACCACCGGGTGCCCGGGGCGCGCGAGCACTTCGGCTACTTCCGCACCCGTACCTACGCCGAGGGCCTGTCCAAGGCGCTGGTGGCCCGGAGCGTCGGGGCGGGCAAGGGCCTGGAGTCGGAACGCCGGTACGCCACCCGGGTCCTGCCGGCCGGGGTGGTGCGCGGCCTGCGCGACGCCGCGCTGGCCCGGCCGGGCGGCGCGCGCCGGGCGGGGGCGATCGTGGCCGGGGTCCTCACGGCGGCGGGCGGCTACGTGGTGGGCAGCGTACGGGCGCGGCGCGGCGGGACCACCTTCTCGGTGGCTCCCGTCGGACCGGCCGAGGGGGGCGCGCATGGCTGAGGTGGCCGGGGCCGACGCGCGGGTGCCGATCCTCATGTACCACGCGGTCGCGACCGACCCGGACAGGGCGACGCGCGCCCTGTCCGTGACCCCGGAGGCCTTCGCCGGGCAGATGGCGGCCATCGCCGAGCGCGGGCTCACCCCGGTCGGCACCGCGGAGCTGGCCGCCGCCTGGCGCTCCGGCCGCCCGTTGCCGAAGCGGCCGGTCCTCGTCACCTTCGACGACGGCTACGAGGGGGTGCACCGGCACGCGCTGCCCGTGCTCGCCGAGCACGGGTTCCCGGCGACGCTGTTCGTCTCGACCGGCTGGCTGCGCGGCCCGTACGACACCGGCGGCGCCTTGGACACCATGCTCGACTGGGACCAGGTGCGCGAACTGGCCGCCGCGGGCGTGGAGATCGGCGGGCACAGTCACAGCCATCCGCAGCTCGACCAGCTCGGCGAGGACCGGCTGCGGTACGAGCTGATCCACTGCCGGGAGATCCTCACCGACCAACTGGGCACCGCTCCGGCCTCGTTCGCCTACCCGTACGGCTACTCGGACCGCCGGGTGCGGCGGGCGGTGCGCGAGACGGGGTACGCCCAGGCGCTCGCCGTGGGCAACGGCCTGGCCCGCCGGCGGCAGGGGCCGTACGCCCTGCGGCGGGTCACCGTGCGCCGCGGCACGGGGCCCGAGGAGTTCGCCCGGCTGGTCGAGGGGCGCGCGATCGCCCGCACGTTCGCCCGCGACCGCGCGCTCACCAAGGGGTACGCCGTGCTCCGCCGGACGCGCCGGGCCCGGGCGCGCCTGCCGGGGGCCGGTGCCTGAACCACCGGCCGCCGGATGCCGCGTATGCCGCGTGTGCCCGGGAAAACGGGTGCACGCGGCGTCCGCGTGCCCGATCATGGCGGCATGTCCGTGAACCCGCACGACGCGCTGCCGATCCGGCTCAACGTCGACGACAGCGACTCCCCCTCCGACGTGGTCGACGCGCTGTTCCTCGGCCGCTTCGCCACCGGCGAGCAGCCGTTCGCGCACGCCGCGAACATCGACCGCGTGCGGTCCGGGGCAACACTGCTGCCGCCCGGCGCGCGCGTGCTGCGCGTCGCCCGCGACGACGACCGCAGCGCGACCCTGGCGGAGGGCGACGGCTGGACGCTGCTCGTCTCGCGCTGGAGCCGGGGAGCCGACGTCACGGTGACGGCGACCAGCGCCGACCTGGCAGAGAAGGTCCTCGGCGACGCGACGGACGGCGCCACGGACGAGCCGGAGCCGCAGCCGGAGAACGTCACCATGGGCTTCTGGTACGTCTCCCCGCGGCGCGGCCCGCACCGCACCACCCGGCAGATCTCGGCCGGCACCTGGGACGAGGTCCGGGCCAACTACACCGCTCCGGTCGCACAGGCGATGGACGGCCTGATGAAGACGACCCCGGAGGACATCGCGGGCCGGCTGCTGCTCCTGCACGGGCCGCCGGGCACCGGCAAGACGTCGGCGCTGCGGACGCTCGCCCGGTCCTGGCGGGACTGGTGCCAGGTGGACTGCGTGCTGGACCCCGAGCGCCTCTTCTCCGACGTCGGCTATCTGATGGACATCGCCATCGGCGAGGAGGACGCGGCGGGCAGGGACCGCTGGCGGCTGCTGCTGCTGGAGGACTGCGACGAGCTGATCCGCGGCGAGGCCAAGCACACCGCGGGCCAGGCCCTCTCGCGGCTGCTGAACCTCACGGACGGGCTGCTGGGCCAGGGCCGCAACGTCCTGGTCGGGGTGACGACCAACGAGGACCTGGAGCGGCTGCACCCCGCCGTCGTCCGCCCCGGCCGCTGCCTGGCCCGCATCGAGGTGGGCCCGCTCACCCGCCGGGAGGCGGTGGACTGGCTCGGCACCGAGGAGGGCGTCGGCCGGGAGGGCGCGACGCTGGCGGAGCTGTTCGCGCTGCGCCGGGGCACCTCGCCGACCACGCTGCCGGAGCCGCGGGACGGCGCGGAGGCGGGGCTGTACCTGTAGCGCTTTGATGGGGGTATGACCCTGTTCGTCGGCACGTCGGGCTGGCAGTACCGGGACTGGCGGGACGTCCTGTACCCGCCCGGCCTGCCCGTGCGGCTGTGGCTGGAGCGGTACACGGCCGCGTTCGCGACCGTGGAGATCAACAACGCGTTCTACCGGCTGCCCGCGCGGGAGACCTTCGAGGGCTGGCGCGAGCGGGTGCCGGCGGACTTCGTGGTCGCGGTCAAGGCGAGCCGTTATCTCACCCACGTCAAGCGCCTGCGGGACCCCGAGGAGCCGGTCGGGCGCCTGATGACCCACGCGGCCGGGCTGGGCGACCGCTTGGGCCCGGTGCTGCTGCAACTGCCGCCGACGCTGCGCGGCGACGCCGGGCTGCTGGACGCCTGCCTGGCCTGCTTCCCGCCCGGCACCCGGGTCGCGGTGGAACCCCGGCACGCCTCCTGGTGGACGCCCGAGGTGCGCGGGGTGCTGGAGTCGCGGGGTGCGGCGCTGTGCTGGGCGGACGTCCTGGCCCGCCCGGTCACCCCGCTGTGGCGCACGACCGACTGGGGTTACGTCCGCTTCCACCAGGGCCGGGCCGCCGCCTGGCCGCACTACGGCCGCCGGTCGCTGGCGACGTGGCTCGACCGCATCGCGACGACCTGGCCGGACACGGCGGAGGTGTACACCTTCTTCAACAACGACCAGAAAGGAGCGGCGGTCCGGGACGCGGCCCTGTTCGCCCGACTGGCCCGCACCACGAACCTGACGGTCACCCGCACGCCGTCAGGGGCGCGGGAAACTGCGCGACCAGCCACACCGGACCCGCAGTCGGCATCGGACGTCCGGCACAACGGCGCTCAGTCCCCATAAGCCGCCCGCAAGGCATCCCGCACGGCCGCCAGCGCATCCGGCTCCGCGAGCCCGAGCCGCCGAGCCCGCTCGGCATAGACCCGCGCCGCCGACGCCAGTTCCCGCTCCGCCGCGGAGCCCGCCGCGGCGACGAACGTTCCGTTGCGCCCCCGCGTCTCGATCACCCCGTCCGCCTCCAGGGCCCGGTACGCCTTGGCGACCGTGTTGGCGGCGAGCCCCAGGGACTCGGCGAGTCCCCGCACCGTCGGCAGCCGGTACCCGACCGGCAGCGCGCCCGACCGCGCCTGTTCGGAGATCTGCGCGCGCACCTGCTCGTAGGGCGGGGCGCCGTCGCCGATGTGGATGTTCAAGGTCATCCGGCGATTGTCCCGCACGCGCCGGAAATTCGGAGGCATCGCGCCCACGGCCCCGCGTAGCGTGCGGCCCCATGACCGTCATCGTGCGCGATCTGCGCCCCGGGGTGCGGGCCGACCTGGAGGGCTTCGCCCGGGTCCGGCACGCGGCCCTGCCGTACATCCTGTTCACCCCGGACTCGATCGTCCACGCCCTCACCCGGTCCCACCCCGGGGCGCGGTTCCGCTCCCTGGTCGCGGAGGAGGGCGGCGAGATCATCGGCACGGCCCAGGTCGGGCTGGTCCACGACAGCCCGGAACCCGGGCAGGCTTTCCTCAACATCTACGTCCACCCGGACAGGGCCCGGCACGGCGCCGGGGGGCTGCTGACGCGCACCGCCGAGGAGTACCTGGCCGGCGAGGGGGCGACGAAGCTGTTCGCCTGGGTGCTGGACGAGCCCGCCAACCTGGCCTTCGCCGAGCGGTACGGCTACGAACGGCGGCGCTCGGCCCACTTCCTGCGGCTGGACCTGGCCGGTGGCGCGCTTCCGCCGCCGTCGTCCCCTCCTCCCGGTGTCGAACTGCGCACCGCGGCCGACTTCGCGGACGACCCGCGCCCGCTGTTCGAGCTGGACGCGGAGACGGCCGCGGACGAACCGAGCGACGTGGACCACGCGTTCACGGACTACCGCGCCTGGCTCGCCGACACCTGGCAGCACCCTCTGCTGGACCGGGAGCTGACCACGGTGGCGCTCGTCGACGGCCGCCCCGCCGCCTTCAGCCTCGCCCACACCTGCGGCACCCGCTATCACTCCGCCATGACCGGCACGGCCGCCGCCCACCGCGGCAGGGGCCTGGCCACGCTCGTCAAGACCGACTCCCTGCGCCGCGCCCGCGCGGCGGGGTGCACGGAGGCCTTCACGGGCAACGACACCGGCAACGGCCCGATGCTCGCCCTCAACAAGGGGCTCGGGTACGAGGTCTGCGCGACGGAGGTGCGGTATGTCCGCGAACTCGGCTGACTCACCGGCCCAGGTGGAGGTCGTCCTGGTCAAGGCGGGCCGGACGAAGATCCGTTACCCGAGCGAGCTGCTGCACGACGACGGCACGCGGGTCGTGGTCCGCGCCCCCTGGGCCGGCGACGGTGTCCGCGACTTCGGCTTCGTGCGCTTCGAGGCGGGTGACGTCTTCACCGAGTACTACTGGCGCGACCGCTGGTACTCCGTGAAGGAGGTCCGTGCCGCCACGGGCGCGGTGAAGGGCTGGTACTGCGACATCACCCGCCCCGCCGTGCTGACGGGGTCGGAACTGGTCGTCGAGGACCTCGACCTGGACCTGTGGCGCTCCGCGGACGGCACGGACGTACGGCGGCTGGACGAGGACGAGTTCGCCGCGAGCGGCCTGGCGGAGCGGGATCCGGAGGCCGCCGCTGCCGCCGTGGCCGCGCTGGACGCGCTGGAGCGGCTGGCCCGCGGGGAGGGCTTCAGGGGCCTGCTGGCGTAGGCACCGGGGAGGGTCCGGGCAGCGCGACCACCGCGTACCGCTCGTCGTCGACCTCCTTGCCCCACAACGACGGGTCGTCCGACAGCCGTTCCACCCGGACCTGCCCGCCGAGCGGGGCGAGGAGCCCGGTGAGCCGGCCGGCGGGTATGCCGACCGGGCTGACGCTCCCCCACACGCCCTCGACGAGGACCAGCCGCCCTCCCGGCCGCAGCAGCTCACGCCAGTGCGCCAGGACGCGGCCGGGGTCGGGCAGCGTCCACAGCACGTGCCGGACGAGGACGGCGTCGAAGCTCCGCTCCCCCACCGGCGGTGCCCCGGCGTCACCGACCAGGAACGCCGCGTCACGACCGGCGAGTTTGGTCCGGGCCAGCTCCACCATGGCCGGGGAGCGGTCGACGCCGGTCACCCGGTGTCCCTGCTCGGCCGCCAGGAGCGACAGGCTGCCGGTGCCGCAGCCCAGGTCGAGGACGTCCGCGGGCCGGCCGGGCAGCCAGGAACGCAGCCGGGCGGCCCAGGTCCGGCGCACGCCTGGGTCGCGCAGCCCGTGGTCGGGCTCCTCGTCGAAGGCGGCGGCCCTCGAGTCCCAGTCGATACCCGCTGGAGTCGTCGTGTCACTGTCGCTCGTCATGTGCTCAAGAGTGACATCCGCCACTGACAGCGATGCATCGATGAGGAACTCTCGGGGAAAGGGTCTACCTCCGTGACAACGCGGAACCCGGTGGATCCGTGAGGAGGCAGCCATGCGCCGTCTGACCGTGCAGAAGCCCCTGAAGAAGACCGACGCCCGCCGAGTCCGCGAGGAGGCCGACGAACGCCCCGCGGGGCGTCCGGAGGTCCGCAAGGACATCGCACGCACGTGGTGGCCGGACAACTGACCGGGCGCCCGGCCATGAGACGCCTCGGACGCGTCAGGGCAGCCGCTTGCGGTAGTGGACGCGGTCGTAGGGCCCGTCCACCCGGCGCTCCACGACCTCGTACCCGTACTTCGGGTAGATCTGCTGGTTCTCCCACATCAACGCGTTCGTGTAGAGCCTGATCTCGGGCAGGCCCAGCGCACGCGCGCGGGCGTCCACGAACCGCAGCAGCCGCCGCCCCACGCCCGTGCCGTGCGCGTCGGGGTGGACGGCGATGCTGTCGAGGAACAGATGGTCCTCGAACGCCTCCAGCACCACGAGGCCCACGACGGGACCGCCCGGGGCCTCTTCCGTGACGAACACCTTCCCCGCGGCCACGTCCGCCGCGTGGTCCGCCTCCATCGGCTTCGGCACCACCCCGATGCGCTCGATGTACGGGCGGTACGCCGCGTCAGTGACGGCCGCCACCGCGGGCACGTCCGCCTCGGTCGCTGGCCTGATCTCCGCCGGCCCGGTCTCGGCCGACCCGGTCTCCTTGTCGCTCATACGGCGAACGGTACGTACCTGAGCGCAGTCTGAGCACTCCCTTAACGCGACCATAAGGATCTCCGGGACGCGCTCCCAGCAGGGGATTTCACGGTTTCCAGGGGCTAGCTTGCTGATCACCCCACGGGTTCCGGCCCAAGTCCCAGTGACCGTCGAGGAGTTCCCCATGCCCGCATCCCGCAGGGCCGCCGCCGTCGCCGCCGGCCTCGCCCCGCTCGCCCTGACCGCGCTGGCCGCCGCGCCCGCGTCGGCCCACGGCTCGATGGGCGACCCGGTCAGCCGGGTGTCGCAGTGCTACGCCGAGGGCCCCGAGAGCCCGAAGTCGGCCGCGTGCGAGGCCGCGGTCGCGGCGGGCGGCACCCAGGCGCTCTACGACTGGAACGGCATCCGCATCGGCGACGCCGGCGGGCGGCACCAGGAGCTGATCCCGGACGGCAGGCTGTGCAGCGCGAACAGCGAGGAGTTCAAGGGCCTCGACCTGGCCCGCGCCGACTGGCCCGCGACCGGCGTGAACAGCGGCTCGTACACCTTCAAGTACCGTGTGACCGCCCCGCACAAGGGCACGTTCAAGGTCTACATCACCAAGCCCGGGTACGACCCCGCGAAGCCGCTCGGCTGGGGTGATCTGGATCTGTCCGCCCCGGTGGCGACGGTCACCGACCCGGTGGCCTCGGGCGGCTACTACACCTTCTCCGGCACGCTCCCCGAGCGCACCGGGAAGCACCTGCTGTACGCGGTCTGGCAGCGCTCGGACAGCCCCGAGGCGTTCTACTCCTGCTCGGACGTGTCCTTCGGCGGAGGCGGTGGAGGCGGTGCCGGCGGTGCGGACGGTGACGCGGGGGGCGGCGCCGCCCCGGCGCCGTCGGCCTCCGCACCCTCCGAGGAGCAGCTCGCGGCGGCGGCCGGCAAGTCGACGGTCGAGCACCACGGGCACGGCGACCAGGACGCCGCGACGACGACGGACCCGACCGCCCCGGCCGCGGCCCCGACCGCGCCGACGGCTCCGGCGGCTCCGCGGGAGACCCCCGGGAGCGCCGCGGCCGGTGAGCCCAACGAGGTCAGGGCCGCCGGCGCCGGTACCGGGAACCTCGCCGAGACCGGCGGCGACGGCAGCACCTCCTACCTCGCCGTCGGGGGTGCCGCCGCCCTGGCGCTCGGCGCGGCGGTGCTGTTCGCGTCGGTGCGCCGGCGGGCGCTGGGCGGCGGCCGGCACGGCCGCTGACCCGGACCACAGGGGGACGCGGGGCTCGTCCGGCGGCTCAGGCCGGGCGAGCCCCGCGTGGTGTGCCGGTGCCGGGGTCAGCCGAAGACCGAGGCGCAGGTGGTGGGGGCGGCGTGCGCCGGGTCGAGCGCGTTGGCCACCTCGTGGAAGGCGATCCGGTCGAACAGCCCGATCGCCAGGTGCTCGGACAGGTCGAGCGGACACAGGTCCTGGAGCAGGACGTTGCGCACGCCGGGCCCGCTCAGGTACTGGCCGCGGTACGGCGTGACCACCTCGTCGTACCGCGTGGCGAGGACGGTGTAGCGGACGCCGGGGACGGTGTCGCCGCCCTCGTTGAGCTCGGTGAGGACGTCGGAGCCGGCGATCTGGTCGGCGAGGGCGGGGGTGTGCTCGTTCAGCAGGTCCTCGGCCCCCGGGAAGTACGGCAGCAGGTGTGTGAGGCCGGACAGGGTGGTGCCGTGGTTGCTGGGCGCGATGCCGACGAGGGCGTTCACCTTGCCGGCTCCGCCGAGGAACTTGAGGTAGTAGCGGGGCATCATGCCGCCCTGCGAGTGGCCGACGATGTCGGCCTTCGCCGCGCCGGTCGCGGCGAGCACCTTGTCGACGTGGGCGGAGAGCTGCTCGGCCGACTTCTCGACCGGCCCCAGGCCGTGGAAGAGCGGGACGCCGGGCAGTTGCCCGTAGTCGAGGGAGAAGACGCAGTAGCCGCGGTTCGTCAGGTAGGGCGCGAGGCCCAGCCAGTTGTCGACGGAGTTCCCGAAGGTGCCGTGGACCAGGACGACGGGGCGGGGGTGGGCGGCGGACGGCTTGCAGGTGTAGTCGTTCCAGCCGGTGCTGGGGCGCGCGTCGGCGGCGTGGGCGGTGGTGGCGGGGACCAGGGCGGCCGCGGCGGTCAGCAGCAGCGCGGCCAGGGGTCTGAGCACTCGCTTCCAGGGCAGCATCGGGTGATCTCCTTGCGGACCGAGGGAGGTGCGACGGAATGACGCCCTGTGATCCGGATCACGGGATGCTGTTCACCCGTCAAGTTACGGGTGAGTAGCGCACGTGTGAAGTTACGCGTCAGTAAAAAATCCCCGGGACAACCGGCGGCGGCCGGGCCACGGGTGATAAAGGGTCACCAGCTGGGCCGCACGGGCCCGTCGGGGGCGACGCGGGCCAGCAGGCCGTGCAGCGTGAGGACCCCGCCCTCCCCGATCACGTCGGTCCACGCGTGCACGGCCTCGGCCGCCGCCTCCTCGGCCGCCCGCGTGCACGCCCACCCCCGCTCGGTCAGCACGACCAGCCGGGCCCGCGCGTCGGCGGGGTGCGGCCGGCGCTCGGCGTACCCCTTGCGGACCAGCTCGTCGACGAGCTGGCTCGCGGCCTGCTTGGTCACCCCGAGGTGCGCGGCGAGGTCGGTGGCCGTCGCGCCGTCCGGGGCGAGCCGGGCGAAGGCGAAGCCGTGGGCGGGCCGCAGCCCTTCGAAGCCGCGGGCGACGACACCCTCGTGGATGCGCTGCGTGAGTCCGCCGGCGGCGGCGAGCAGGGCGACGGACAGGGCCATGGCTTCGGAGTTCTGCACGGGGGCATTGAAACACCCTTGACGAAATGGTCAAGCAGCTTGACCATGAGGACGAGAGATAGTCAAGCTTCTTGACCACTACCCCGGGGAGTCCGTCATGCCCGTCGTCCGCGCCTCCGAAGGTGTCACCCACGAGATCCACGGCGCCCGCTTCGTCTCGTACGCCACCCCCCGCAGCGGCAGCGAGGAGCTGTGCGCCTGGCGGGGCGAGATCCCCGCGGGGATGAAGGCTCCCGCGCACACCGTCAACCGGGAGGAGATCTTCCACCTGCTCACCGGCGAGCTGCTGGTCACCCTCGACGGCCGCACCGAGCGCGTCACCGCGGGCGACACGGTGATCATCAACGCGGGGGCGACCCTCGCCGTGGAGAATCCCACCGACCGGACCGCGACGTCCTGGGTCACCACCTCCGCCGGCCTGGAGGCCGAGCTCGCGGACGGCACCCGCCTCACGCCCCCGTGGGCCAACTAGGGGGCGTCGTTTGGATCTTGCCGGGGTCGCGGCACGGCACCGTGGTCCGGAGCCGGCCTGATTCGAACGACACCCTAGGCCCGTACGGGGAAATCACGCCGCCAGGGACCCCGGCATCACCGCCCGGGGGCCGAACTTCGCCCGTGCGCGGTCCGCGACCTCCTCGATCCGGCGGACCTTCTCGTCCACGGGGTCGAAGGTGAGCTGGTGGGAGGCCTGCTCGGCGGGGGTGAGGCCCTCGGCGCGCAGGGCGACCGAGCGGACCCGGGCGCGCTGGAGGCCGAGCGCCTCGTACATGCCGTACGCGGCCCGGGTCAGGGCCGCCGAGTGCGCGGTCGGCTCCTTCAGGGTGCGGCTGCGGGTGGTGGCCGAGCGGTCGGCGTAGCGCACGGTCAGGGTGAGGGTGCGGCACACCTTGTCCACGGCGCGCAGCCGGGCGCCCAGTTCCTCGGCGGCCGAGAGCAGGGCGCGGCGGTGCCGGCCGGGGTCCAGTTCGTCGCGGGTGAAGGGGCGTTCGGCGGCCAGGGAGCGCGAGATCCCGTTGGGGACGACCCGGCCGCGGTCGACGCCCTGCGCCTTCTCGTGCAGCTCGCGGCCGGCCCTCGCGCCGACCAGGCGCTGGAGCGTGGACAGGGGCGCGGCGGCGACCCGGCCGAGGGTGTCGAGGCCGTACTCGCACAGGGTGCGGGCGGTCGCGGTGCCGACGCCGGGCAGCGCGGCGACGGGCTTGCCGGCGAGGAAGTCCCGCTCCTCGCCGCCGGGCACCGCGCGGGTCAGCCCCGGCCGGGCGTCGCGCAGGGCCATGCGGGCCGTCATGGGGCCGGGTCCGGCGCCGATCGCGCAGTCGACGCCGTACAGGGCGAGGGCGCGGACCCTGATCACCGAGGCGAGTTCCACGGCGGAGCGCCCGAAGTACCGCTCGGCGCCGCGCAGGTCGGCCAGCGCGCCGTCCGGCGGCAGCGCCTCGACGACCGGCGTGAACTCCTCCAACAGCCCCAGCAGCTGAGGCAGAGCCGCCTCGTACATCGGCGGCAGCTGGAAACGTACGCAGAGAATCGTCATCCCGCACTCCCCGGACTCTGGTGCCACAACTTCCTTCCCACCGCGGGCCCTTCGCCCGCGGGGCGCAGATCGGCCCAGGGGTGCATCTCGTACCCCGTGGACATGCGGATCTTCCGCTGCTCCATCGGGTCCTGGGCCGCGGAGCCGGCCGGCGCGGGCCGCCCGTCCGAACCGGCGAGGCGGCGGCGCGCGGGGGCGCCCTCGGGGTCGTCGTCCCGGCTTCCGCCCGCTCCGGCCAGCCGGGCCGCCACGCCCTCCAGCCCTTCCTCCCGGCGCACTTCCAGCAGGTCGGCGAGGTTCCAGGCGGCTGAGCCCACCACGCTGAGGCTGCGCGGACCGCGCCGCTGCACCACCCCGCGCACCAGCAGCAGCCAGGAGTGGAAGACGGTGTGCGCGCAGGTGTCGTGGGAGTCGTCGAAGAAGGCGAGGTCGACCAGGCCGGTACCGTCGTCCAGGGTGGAGAAGATGACCCGGCGTCCGGAGCGGATCGGCGGGGTCTGGGTGGCCGCCTTGGCGCCCGCGACCAGCACCGTCTCCCCGTGCCGGGCCTCACGCAGCCGCTTGGCCGACCTGACGCCCAGCTCGCGCAGGAAGGTGCGGTGGTCGTCCATCAGGTTGCGCGAGGCGTCCATGGAGAGCACGCCGAGTTCGGCGCTGAGCTTCTCCGCCGAGGTGAGGTCGGGCAGCCCGGCCGACGCGGTCTTCCGTCCGCCGGACAGCGGGAGCTGGTCGCCGCGTCCGCCGCGGGCGCCGCGGTGCAGTTCGGTCAGGTGCAGTTGCAGGTCGCGGCGGTTGGCGCCGAACGCGTCCAGCGCGCCGACCTGGGCGAGCCGCCCGGCAAGCGGCCTGCTGGGGCGGGCCCGTTCCCAGAAGTCGAGCAGGGAGGCGTAGGGCTGCCCCTCGGCGATCCGCTCCGCCTCGGCCTCGCTGATGCCGTGCACGTCGGAGAGGGCGAGGCGGAGCCCCCACTTCCCCGGCCTCCTTGATTCAGACACCAGTTCGATCCTGTGTGCGGCCCCGGACTTGTTCACGTCCAGCGGCAGGATCGGCACCCCGCGCCGCCGCGCGTCCGCCAGCAGCAGCCGCTTGGGGTACATGCCGGGGTCGTGGGTGAGCAGGCCGGCGTAGAAGGCGGCCGGGTGGTGGGCCTTCAGCCACGCCGACTGGTACGTCGGCACGGCGAAGGCGACCGCGTGCGCCTTGCAGAAGCCGTAGCTGCCGAAGGCCTCGACGATCTCCCAGGTCCGCTGGATCGTTTCCGCGTCGTAGCCGTTCGCCGTCGCGTGCTGGGCGAACCACACCTTGATCCGTCCCTGCGACTCCGGGTCGGACAGACCGCGCCGCACCCGGTCCGCCTCGCCGCGTCCGCAGCCGGTCATGATCGCCACGATGTCGATGATCTGCTCGTGGAAGACGACGACCCCGTAGGTGCCCTCCAGCGGCTCCGCCAGGTCCTCGTGCGGATAGCGCACCGGTGCCCGCCCGTGCCGGGCCTCGATGAACGGCCGCACCATGTCGGCGGCGACCGGACCGGGCCGGAAGAGCGAGATGTCGACGACGAGGTCGTGGAAGGTGGACGGCTGGAGCCTGCCGACCAGGTCCCGCTGCCCCGGCGACTCGATCTGGAAGCAGCCGAGCGTCTCGGCGGAGCGGATCAGCCGGTACGTCGCCGGGTCGCCCTCCGGTACGGCGTCCAGGTCGACCTCGGTGCCCGTGGCCCGCTTCACCTCGGCGACCGCGTGCGCCATCGCCGACTGCATCCTGACGCCGAGCACGTCCAGCTTGAGCAGCCCGAGGTCCTCCACGTCGTCCTTGTCGAACTGGGCCATGGGGAAGCCCTCGCCGCTGGTCGGCATGACCGGCGTGCGGGAGAGCAGGGAGGCGTCCGACAGCAGCACTCCGCAGGGGTGCATGGCGATGCCGCGCGGGAGGGCGTCGAGGCCCTCGACCAGTTCCCAGAGCCTGCCGTAGCGCCCTCCTCCGTCCCGCCGGGACTCCCCCGCCAGCTCCCTCAGCTCGGGCAGCTCCTCCAGCGCCGCGCGGGCGTCGCGGGCGCGGATGTGCGGGAAGGACTTGGCGACGCGGTCGATCTCGGCCGGGTCCATGGACAGGGCGGCGCCGACGTCGCGGATGGCGTGGCGCACCCGGTACGTCTCCGGCATGGCGACCGTGGCGACCCGCTCGGTGCCGAACCGGCCGATGATCGCGCGGTAGACCTCCAGGCGGCGCGCGGACTCCACGTCGATGTCGATGTCGGGCAGCACGACCCGCTCCTTGGACAGGAACCGCTCCATCAGCAGCCCGTGCTCGACCGGGTCGGCGTGGGCGATGCCGAGGAGGTGGTTGACGAGCGAGCCCGCGCCGGAGCCGCGCGCGGCGACCCGGATGCCCATGTCCCGTACGTCGTCGACGACCTGGGCGACGGTGAGGAAGTAGGAGGCGAAGCCGTGGTGGGCGATGATGTCCAGCTCGCGGTGCATCCGCTCCCAGTACTCCCGGCGGCCGGCGTGTCCGCGCAGCACCATGCCGGCCGCCGCCCGGGAGGCGAGCGCGCGCTGGGCGGTGCGGCGGCCGGCGCCGACGAGGTGCGGTTCGGGGAAGTGGACGGCGCCCATGCCGAGGTCCTCCTCGGGGTCGACCAGGCACTCGGCGGCCGTGGCCCGGGTCTGCTCCAGCAGGCGGTGGGCGGCCTCGCGCCGGAAGCCCGCGGCCTCGACGATCCGCTCGGCGGCCTGCCGCATGGCACCGGCGTCCTTGAGCCAGGCCTCGCCGGAGTCCAGTTCCCTGGTGGCGTCGATGGGGACCAGGCGGCGGGCGGCGTCCAGGACGTCGGCGACGGGGCCCTGGCCGGGGTCGGCGTAGCGGACGGCGTTGGTGAGCACCGGCCGGATGCCCTGCTCGGCGGCGAAGCCGACGGTGCGGGCGGCCAGGCGCAGCGAGCCGGGGCCGGTCCCCGTGCGGCCGTGCCAGACGGCCTCCAGGCGCAGGGCGTCGCCGTGGACCTCCCGCCAGGGGGCGAGGAGCTTCGCGGCGCGGTCGGGACGCCCGGCGGCGAGGGCGCGGCCGACGTCGGAGCCGGGGCCGAGCAGGACGGTCAGGCCGTCGGCGTGGTTGTCGGGCCAGGACAGCAGCGGGGTGCCCTCGGCCGTGTGGGCGGCGGAGACCAGGCGGCACAGGTCGGCCCAGCCGCGGGCGCCGTCCCGGGCGAGGAAGGTGACCCGGGGGGCCGACTCGTCGACGAAGGCGCCCCCGCGCACGGGGGTGCGGCGCCGGTCCCGGCGTACGGAGGTGTCCGTGCGGTCGGCTTCGGGCTCGGGAGCCGCGACCGCCAGCTCCGCGCCGAACAGGGGGCGGACGCCCGCCTTCGCGCAGGCCTTGGCGAAGCGGACGGTGCCCGCGAGGGTGTCGCGGTCGGTGAGGGCGAGGGCGTCCATGCCCCGCTCGACGGCACGCTCGGCCAGCCGCTCCGGGTGGGAGGCGCCGTAGCGCAGGGAGAACCCGGAGACGGTGTGCAGATGCGTGAAACCCGGCACACGCACCTCCGATCTCATGGACCCGACGCCTTATCGAACGTCTGTTCCCAACTACCTCACCCCCACCATAGACCAATTTTCGAATGTGTGTGCGACATCCGTTCGGCCCCTTCCCACCTGCGCAAACACCCGCCGCCCCGGACCGTGGGGACATGTCCCACACCCCAGGCACCGGCACGCGGAGCGGCTCCTTCCTCGGGGAGGTGAAGGACGCCGTCACCCCGCGGGCCACCCTGCTCGTGCTCGGGGTGATCGCGCTCCAGTTGCTGTTCATCGCCTCCTACGTGGGAGCGCTGCACGACCCGAGGCCCAGGGACGTGCCCTTCGGCGTCGCCGCCCCCCAGGGCGCGGCCGAGCGGGCGGTGGCCCGGCTGGAGCGGCTGCCCGGGTCGCCGCTGGACCCGCGCACGGTGGCCGACGCGGCGAGCGCACGGCAGCAGATCCTGGACCGGGAGATCGACGGCGCCCTGATCCTGGACCCGGAGGGCGGCACGGACACCCTGCTGGTCGCCTCCGGCGGCGGCACCGTCCTCGCCACCACCCTGGAGGGCATCGTCGGCGAGCTGGAGGCAGCCGAGGGGCGCCCGGTGCGCACCGTCGACGTGGCCCCGGCCTCGGCCCAGGACTTCGACGGGCTGTCGTCCTTCTACCTGGTCGTCGGCTGGTGCGTGGGCGGCTACCTGTGCGCGTCGATCCTGGCGATCAGCACCGGCGCCCGGCCGGCCGACCCGCGCCGCGCGGCGATCCGGCTGATCGTGATGGCGCTGGTCGCGATCGTCGGCGGGCTGGGCGGCGCGGTGATCGTCGGGCCGATCCTGGGCGCGCTGCCCGGCAGCGTGGTGGACCTGTGGGGGCTGGGCGCCCTGATCACCTTCGCGGTGGGCGCCGCCACGCTCGCCCTCCAGGGCGTCTTCGGGATCGTCGGCATCGGGCTGGCGATCCTGCTGGTGGTGATCGCGGGCAATCCGAGCGCGGGCGGCGCCTTCCCGCTGCCGATGCTGCCGCCGTTCTGGCAGGCGATCGGCCCGTGGCTGCCGCCGGGCGCGGGCACCTGGGCGGCCCGCTCGATCGCCTACTTCAAGGGCAACGCCGAGACCGTGTCCCTGCTGGTGCTGTGGGCCTGGGCGGTCGCGGGGACGGTGATCACGCTGCTGGCGGCCGTGCTGCGGCGCCGGCGGCAGGAGACGGAACTGCCCACGCAGGCCGGCTGACCGCCGTACGCCGCGCGAGCGCGCGGAAGTCCCGCCCCTCGCGCGCGGGACGGGACTTCACGTGCGGTGCCGCTGCTCAGCCGATCTGCGTACCGGTGGCCGACAGGGCCTCCGTCACCGGCTGGAAGAAGGTCTCCCCGCCCGAGGTGCAGTCGCCGCTGCCGCCGGAGGTCAGGCCGATGGCCTTGTCGCCCGAGAAGAGCGAGCCGCCGCTGTCGCCGGGCTCGGCGCAGACGTCGGTCTGGATCAGGCCGTTGACGATGTCGCCGTTGCCGTAGTTCACGGTGGCGTCCAGGCCGGTGACCGTGCCGTCGTGCACCTGGGTGGTGGAACCGCTGCGGGTCACCCGCATGCCGACGGTGGCCTCGGCGGCGCCCGAGATGGCCTGGGAGGAGCCGTTGTAGAGGTTCACCTCGCTCGGGTGGTCCACGCCGGCGCTGTACTTGACCAGGCCGTAGTCGTTGTCCGGGAAGCTGGAGGCCTCGTTCTGGCCGATCACGGCGCCGGAGGAGTCCGACCAGCTGGAGATGGCCTCGGTGCAGTGCCCGGCGGTGAGGAAGTACGGCGCGCCGCCCTTGGTCACGTTGAAGCCGAGCGAGCAGCGCCCGCCGCCTCCGGTGATGGCGTCACCGCCCGCGACGAAGGGCTTGTACTCGCCCTCGGTCCGCTTGAGTTCGGCCTTGGCGCCGAGCCCGTCGACCACCTCGGTCAGCTTGGCCCACTCGGCCCCGGAGACCGTGCGGTCGGCGGTGACGACGACCTTGTTGGTGGTCGGGTCGGTGGCCCAGGAGGTGCCCGGGATGGTCGCGTCCTCGGCGAGGGTGGTGCGCGCGCTCTTCAGCTCGGCGAGCGAGTTCTCGACGACTCTCGCCTCGGCGCCGGCCTCCTCGACGGTCCGGGCGGCGGCCTCGTCGAGCACGTTGACGACGAGGCTCTTCGCCTGTGCGTCGTAGTACGTACCCGCCGCGTCGGCGCCGAGGTCGCCGAGCAGCGTGGAGGCGAGCTTCCCGGCCGCCGTGACCGACAGGGTCTCGGGCGCGGAGGCCTCCGGGGACTCGCTGGCGTTCGCACTCTGGAGGGTGACTCCCGCGGCGACCAGTGCGGCGATGCCCGCACCTGCCACGGCCGCCCGCCGCCTGGGTATGCGTCGGTGCTTCAACTCATGTCCTCCTGTGGGGGGTCGGTCCGGGAGGTCGTGGGGATCTCACGGACCGGAAGGCTGGTTGACGAGCGCCAACTCTTCCCACTCCACAGGTGGCACACAAGGTCGACTCCAGGACGTGCGCACGACAACTCCAGCGCGGTCACACGGCCTTCACCAATCATGTCCCTTCCAGGAGGATTCGCGGAGCGCACCGCACCGCGAGCCCCGCGAGCGCGTGACCGGGCGCGGGGGAGCCCCCGCACGCAGGCTGCGTGCGGGGGCTCGTCGTGCTGCCGGCCGCGCTGCGGGACGGCCTCAGTAGACGCTGACGCCGTACGCGCTCAGGGCCTCCGTGACCGGCTGGAAGAACGTCGTGCCGCCGGAGGAGCAGTTGCCGCTGCCGCCGGAGGTCAGGCCGTACGCGACGCCGTTGCTGCCGTAGAGCGGGCCGCCGGAGTCGCCGGGCTCGGCGCAGACCGTGGTCTGGATCAGCCCGGAGACGATGTCGCCGCCGCCGTAGTTGACGGTGGCGTTCAGGGCGGTGACGCGCCCGCTGTGGGTGCCGCTCGTGGAGCCGTCACGGATGACGGTGGTGCCCACGCTCGGGGTGGCCGCGCGGGTGATGTCCACGCCGTTCGCGGTACCGGGCTTGCTGACGGACGTGTTGGTGTACCGGACGATGCCGTAGTCGTTGCCCGGGAAGCTGGAGCCGGCCGTGGTGCCGAGGACCGTGCTGTGCCCGGAGTTGGACCACCAGGTGCCCGCGCCGTCGGTGCAGTGACCGGCGGTCAGGAAGTACTCGGTGCCGTTGCTCGCACGGACGTTGAAGCCGAGGGAGCAGCGCCAGCTGCTCGCGTAGATGGCGTCACCGCCCTGGATGAGCTTGTTGAACGTGCCGGGGGTGCGCTTGATGGTGAGCGCGCCGGCCTTGTCGCCGGCCCGTTCCTTGATCTTCGCGATCTCGGCCTGGGTGACCGTGCTGTCGGCGGTGACGACCAGCCGGCCGGTCGCGCTGTCGACGGCCCAGGCGGTGCCCGGGACGTCGGCCTGGAGCACGGCGCTGCCGGCGCTGTTCAGCTCGGCGGCGCTGAAGGTGGCCGGGGTGGGGGCGGGCGCCGCGGTCGCGCTGGGGATCGCGATCGCGGCCGCGGCCACGAGACCGGTGGATACGGCGATCAGCCGGGTCCGTCTCGAGATGCCGCTGCGGGGGTTGGTGCGCTTGATCCTCACTTGTCGTTCCTCCACAGGGGAAGTCGGGGGCCCTCTCGTGGGGTTGGGGCCCGTGAGGCGCAGCCAGAGGACGGACGTCCGGGTTCCGGACACGCCGTGCCCCTGACAAGCGCTGAGGTTGGAGTATTCGGCCGAACGGCCGGTCGGCGCAAGAGTGCCTTTCGGACTTCAACCATCGACCGGCCGTCGCCGCCGACCCCCGCGAGAGATCAGCGCAGTTCGCGCTCCCCCGCCTCGATCCCGGCCTCCAGCGTGTTCCCCGGCGGCGGGAAGGGGCAGATGAAGTGGTCGGCGAACGCGCACGGCGGCAGCAGCGCCCGGTTGAAGTCGACCGTCGTGCGCCCCTCGGCGTCCGGGGCGGCCGGGCGCAGGAACCGGAAGCGGTAACTGGTGCTCCCGCTGGTGGCGTCGGCGAACACGGCCCACAGCGAGCCGTCCTCCTCGACGGTCACCTGGAGCGTGTGCCGCCGGTCGCCCAGGGCGAAGGCCAGCTCCCCGCCGAGGCCGAGCCCGCGCTCCCGCCCGTCCGCGTTCGGCACCCGCACACTGCGCCGCCCCGTCTCGTACGGCGTGAAGCGCCCCGGCACCGACCAGCGCGGATCGTAGGGGGTGGCCGCGATGCCGCGGAACGCGCGCCGTGCCTCGGCGGCCGGGTCGAAGTCGCGCACGCCCCAGGCGCCCTCGCGGAGCAGGACGACCAGGCGCCGTTCGCCGTGGGCCACCCGGGCCGCGCTCGCCGGCCCCGGGTCGGCCGTGAGCCGCACCGCGCCGTCGAGGGGCCGCCCGTCCACGGTCAGTCCGTCCGCCCCGGCGGCGCTCAGCAGCACGGCGTCGCCGTCCGCCGCCCAGGTGCCCGGGATGCCCGGAAGCCGCCCGTCCGGAAAGTCCTCCAGCCAGTGCGTGCCGGTCAGCGCGAGCGGCCCGTAGGGCGCCGACACCGTCGCCGCGCGCTGCTCGTGCCAGCGCTTCCACTCGTCGGATGCGTCCGTCGTCATGGGATCAACCCTTCCACACCGGCTCGGCGAGACCGAGGTGCGAGCGCAGGGTGCCGCCCTCGTACTCCGTACGGAACACGCCGCGCTCCTGGAGCAGCGGCACCACCCGGTCCACGAACTCGTCGAGTCCGCCGGGGGTCGGCTGCGGTACGAGGACGAAGCCGTCGGCGGCGTCCCGCGCCACGAACGCCTCCAGTTCGGCGGCGACCGCCCCGGGGGTGCCGACGAAGGACTGCCGCGCGCCCGCCTCGATCACGGTCTGCCGGATGGACAGCCCCTTCTCCTGCGCCAGGGCCCGCCACTTCTCGGCGATCGCCGTGCTGTCGCCGTGCCGGGTGCGTCTCTGGCTGAGCTGCGGGTCCGGCACCGGTTCGATGTCGGGCAGCGGCCCGTCGGGGTCGTACGCGGACAGGTCGACGCCCCAGACCCGCTCCAGCGTCAGGACGGCGGTCTGCGGGGAGACCTGCTGCCGGCGTATCTCCGCGGCCCGCTCCCGTGCCTCGGCGGCGGTGTCCCCGAGGACGACGGTGACACCGGGCATGATCCTGAGGTCGTCCGGGCTCCGGCCGTACCGCGCCAGGCGCCGTTTGACGTCGGCGTAGAAGGCGCGGCCCGCCTCCAGGGTGCCGTGCCGGCTGAAGATCACGTCGGCCGAGGACGCGGCGAACTCCCGGCCCTCGTCGGAGTCGCCCGCCTGGATCACCACGGGGTGGCCCTGCGGGGAGCGGGGCACGGTGAACTCGCCCGCGATGTCGAAGTGCCGCCCGTGGTGGGCGAAGGGGCGGGGTGTGCCGTCCGGGGTCCAGGAGTCCCACAGTTCCCGGGCGGTCGCCACGAACTCGGCGGCGCGGGTGTATCTCTCGGAGCGGTCCAGGAAGCCGCCGCGCCGGAAGTTCTCGCCGGTGAAGGCGCCGGAGGAGGTGACCACGTTCCAGGCCGCCCGGCCGCCGCTGAGGTGGTCCAGGGTGGCGAGCCGGCGGGCGAGTTCGTAGGGCTCGTTGAAGGTGGTGTCGACCGTGGCGGCCAGCCCGAGGTGCTCGGTGACGGCGGCGAGCGCGTTCAGCACGGTCAGCGACTCGGGGCGGCCGACCACGTCCAGGTCGTGGATGCGGCCCTTGTCCTCGCGCAGCCGCAGCCCCTCGGCGAGGAAGAAGAAGTCGAACAGGCCGCGTTCGGCCGTGCGGGCGAGGTGCTCGAAGGAGGCGAACTCGATCTGCGAGGCCGAGCGGGGATCGGCCCGGACGGTGGTGTTGTCGACGCCGGGGAAGTGGGCGGCGAGGTGCATCGTCCTCCGTGCGCTCATGACGCTCCTCCCGCGGCCGCGACGGCGTACCGGTTGGCGGGCCGCTTCAGGCCCAGGTGCTCCCGGAGCGTGCTGCCCGGGTAGAAGGTGCGGAACAGGCCCCGGTGCTGGAGCAGCGGCACGGTGCCGTTGACGAGCCGTTCCAGGTCGCGGCGCGGCTCGGCCGGGGTGAGGTGGAAGCCGTCGACGGTGCCGTCCCGGTGCCAGGCGGCGATGAGTTCCGCGAGGTCGACGGGGCCGCCGCGGTAGAGCGGGCCGCGCGGGGTGGGCCGGGGGCCGCCCTCGCCGTGGCCGGGCTCGGCCGCGTACTCGCCGTCCCCGAGGTCGACGTCCAGGGCGGCGAGGACGCGCAGGGCGTCCGGATCGCGGCCGTGGGTGGCCGCCGAGGCCCGCAGTCCGGCCCGCGCGGCGGCGGCCTCGGCGGGATGCGCGGTGCGGACGAGGGCCACGTCGGCGTACCGGGCGGCGACCGCGCGGGCGGGCGCCTCGGTGGCGTCGACGACCCGGACGGGGTGGCCCTGCGGGGGCCGCGGCACGATGGAGGGGCCCTTGACCGAGAAGTGGGCACCGGTGAAGTCGACGTGGTGCAGCTTGTCCCGGTCCACGAAGCGGCCGGTGGCCGCGTCCCGGATCTCGGCGTCGTCCTCCCAGCTGTCCCACAGCCGCGCCGCCGCGTCGGCGGCCTCGCCGGCCTCCTGCCACAGGGCCTCGGCGGGTGCGGCGTGGCGGCGGCCGAAGAGGCGGGCCTCGCCCTCGGTGGCCGACACCCCGATCCGCCAGCCGGCCCGGCCGCGGCTGACCCAGTCGAGGGTGGCCACGGCGGCCTGGACCTGGAAGGGCTCGGTGTGCGTGGTGGTGACGGTGGGGACCAGGCCGACCCGCCGCGTGGCGGGTGCGACCCGGGACAGGACGGCGAGCGCGTCGGGACCCGGGCGGCCGAAGCCGTCGTGCAGGGTCACGAAGTCGAGCGCGCCGCGTTCGGCGAGCCGCGCCGCGTCCGCGTAGGAGCCGGCGTCGTACACCGACCGCTGGTCCAGGGCGGCGGCCAGGTGCAGCCGGCGCCGGCCGTGGGATGAGGTCATGCGGAAGAGCCCTTTCCGGCAAGCGGATGTCAGTGGGGGGTCCGGGACCGAGCGGAGAGCGCCGGTCAGAGCACCTTGGAGAGGAACGCCCGGGTGCGTGCGTGGCGCGGGCGGTCCAGTACGTCACCGGGCGTGCCCTGCTCGACGATGCGGCCGTGGTCCATGAACACCACGGTGTCGGCGACCTCGCGGGCGAAGCCGATCTCGTGCGTGACGACGATCATGGTGGTGCCCTGGCGGGCCAGGTCCTTGATGACGTCGAGGACCTCACCGACCAGTTCGGGGTCGAGCGCCGACGTCGGTTCGTCGAACAGGAGCAGCTTCGGCTCCAGGGCCAGCGCCCGCGCGATGGCCACCCGCTGCTGCTGGCCGCCCGACAGGTGCCGCGGGTAGGCGTCCGCCTTGTCGGCGAGGCCCACCCGGTCCAGCAGCAGGCGCGCGCCCTCGACGGCCTCGCGGCGGGGCCGTTTCAGCGCGGAGACCGGCGCCTCGGTGATGTTCTCCAGGACGGTCAGGTGCGGGAAGAGGTGGAAGTTCTGGAAGACGAAGCCGATCCGGGTGCGCTGCCTGAGCACCTCCCGCTCGGGCAGCTCGCGCAGCCGGTCGCCGGTGCGCCGGTAGCCGATCAGCGTGCCGTCCACGGTGACCGCGCCCCGGTCGACCTTCTCCAGGTGGTTGACGGTGCGCAGCAGGGTGGACTTGCCGGATCCGGAGGGGCCGAGGACGACGGTGACCTCGCCGGTGCGGACGGTGAGGTCGATGCCCTTGAGGACCTCCAGGGTGCCGAAGCTCTTGTGGACGGACCTGATGTCGACCATGACGCTCATCGTGCGGACTCCTCGAGCAGGGGGTGGGGGCCGGCCGCGGGACCGGCGGAGGTGTGCAGGAAGGCCAGCGCGGCCCGTGCGGTGGCGTCGTTCTGCCGGAACGCCACTCCGCCGGTGCGGGGCCGGGTGAAGGCGCCGGAACCGCGCGCGTCGGTGTGCGGGCCGAGCGCGAACCGCCGCGGGTGGGGCCGGCCCGACCGGTCCAGGACCCGCCCGTCGGTGCGGTCCACGGCCAGCAGTCCGTCGGGGGTGGCGGCGGCGCCGTCGGCGTGCAGCGCGCGCAGCAGCGGGTCGCGGGCCCGCTCGACGGTGGGGTGCGGCAGCCGTGCCTCGACCAGGGCCCGGGCCTCGACGACGGAGCCGGGCACGCTCGCACCGGAGGCCCGGAAGACGCCGTCCTCGGCGGTGACGGTCATGCCGGCGCCAAGGAAGCGGACCACGCCCGCCCGGGACAGCGCGAGCAGGTGGCGCAGCCGGGGGGCGGGCGGGCCGGAGGCGAGGTAGCTGAAGAAGCCGTGCCACCAGCCGCCGATGTCGCCGAGCCGGACCAGTTGCCCGTAGACGGAGAGCAGAGCGAGGAAGACGGCCAGGTCGGGGCTGTGCTCCGGGTCGTGACGGCGTCGCAGGTCGTCCTCGACGTACCGCCGCAGCCCCTCCTGGAGCTCGTCGTGCGAGCCGTAGGTCACCTTGTCGAGGGGCCGGTCGAGGGCGGAGAGGTCGAGCCGGTCGGCGGGGTCGGGCACGGCGGCGGCGACGAGAGCGGCGCGCTCGGCGGTGTCGGCGGCGGCGTACCGGGTCTCGAAGGCGGCCCGGGCGAGGGTCACCCGCTCGGGGTGGGCGGTGAACAGCCGGTGGTAGTGGGCGAAGCCTAGTTCCTTCTCGACCAGCGGCCACACGTCCCGCCGGAAGTCGAAGCCCTCCGGCCGGGCCAGCAGCGCGTCGACCTCGGCGGGTCCGAGGAACCGCGGCAGCGGGGGCCGGTCGCCGGTCCAGTCGTAGCCGATCTTGGCGTGGTAGGGCACCCCGCGCCGGGAGCCGACGTGCAGCACCGGCTCCCGCCCGGACGGCACGTACGTGTCGCCGTCGTACCGTCCGCCCCTGCCCTCGGTCAGCAGCACCATCAGGTCGACGAAGGCCAGCCCGAAGCCGCGGACGAGGACGGGTTCGCCGGGGCGCAGCGCGGACAGGTCGCTGTCGGCGGTGAAGTCCGGCGGGAGGTGGACCAGGCCGTGGGTGCGGGCGTACGCGGCCAGGTCCCGCTGCTCGTCGTCGGGTTCGGCGTCGAGGTGGCCGAGGGTGAGGACGACGAGGTCGGCGAGGAGCGGGAGGGTGCGGCCCTGGAGCCACACGCGCTGGCGTCCCTCGCGCGGGCCGTCGACCCGCAGCGCGCGCCGGGCGTGGTGGTACACCACGAAGCCCGGGGGCAGGGCGGCCACGGCACGCTCGTACGCCCAGCGCAGGTAGGCGCCCTGCACCCGGCGGCCGGCGAAGGTGCGGCCGTCGAGGCCCGCCCATTCGTGCAGGGTGGGGCCCGGCCGTACGGGGCCGGCCATCTCCACCGTCTCGTCGGTGAACATGGTGACGTCCTCGGCGTGCGAGTTCATCCACAGCAGCGGGGACTGCCGCTCGCGCCAGATACGGCCGGCGCCGGGCGGGTGCGGGTCCACGAGGTGGATGTCGAGGCCGGAATCGCCGTACAGCTCGGGCGCGTTGGCGGCGATGCGCTCCAGCAGGCCGGTGCCGCGCGGTCCGGCACCGACGACGACCAGCGCGGGCCGGGTCATCGGGTGTGCTCCGTGCCGCGCGCGTAGTGCTTCTCGACGTAGTACTGGCCGACGCCGAGCACCGAGGTGACGACGGTGTACCAGACGGTGGCCACCATCAGCAGCGGGATGACCTGGTAGGTGCGGTGGTAGACGAGCTGGACCGAGTAGAGCAGGTCCTGTACCGCGATGACGCTGACGATGGAGGTGCCCTTGAGGGTGCCGATCAGCATGTTGCCGGCCGGCGGCACGATGGAACGCATGGCCTGCGGGAGCACGATCCGCCGCCATCGGCGCCACCGGCCGAGGCCGAGGGCCTGGGCGGCCTCGATCTGGCCGCGGTCCACGGAGAGGATGCCGCCGCGCACCACCTCGGCGGCGTACGCGGCCTCGTGCAGGGTCAGGCCGATGATCGCGACGGTGACCGGGCCGAGCAGGTCGACGGTCTTCACGCCGAGGACCTGCGGGTACAGGGCGCCGATGTTGAACCACAGCAGGAGCTGCACCAGGATCGGTATCGACCGGAACAGCCACACGTAGCCCCAGCTCACGGCCCGCAGCACGGGGTTGGCGGAGAGCCGGAACGCGGCGAGCAGGGTGCCGAGCGCGAAGCCGAGGACCATGACGACGGCGGTCAGCCAGAGGGTGAGCCACAGGCCGCGCAGGACGGAGTCGGAGGTGAACCAGTCGGCGACGACGTCCCACTGGAAGGCGTCGTTGCGCAGGACGGAGTTGACGGCCAGTCCGAGAAGCACGAGGACGGCGACGGCGGCCGTCCACTGGCCGAGGCGGCGTTGCGGGACGATCCGCGGGAGGTCCGCCTTGTCCGGGGCGTCCGGTACGGCGGCGGGTCGGTCGAGGGTGTCGGAGGACATGCGAAGGCTCCGTGACATCGAGTCAGTCGGACACGGTGGGTGGTGCCTTCACACGGCCGAGCCCCTCAGCAGAGCCGTGCGCCGAGAGTACGGGGCGGTTTCGGTGCGCTGTCAAGGCTGTCCACACTGTGAGCCGCACATCTCAAGTCGTTGACGCGGAACCGGATGCCTGTTCCACTTGGCCCATGCATCCGCAGCAGTGGCTGGTCACGCGCTCCCACATCGACTTCGGTCGAGTGTGGTCCTCTTCCTGTTGAGCCGCCCCCCTGCCTGCCCTGATCACCTGACCCCGTAGGGGCTCCGCGGGTATTCCCGCCTCTTCTGCACGCCTGCACGCCTGCACGCCTTCACGCCTTCACGCCTTCACGCGCACCCCTCCCCTCGTGCCGCCCCCTGCCTTCTTCCGTTCCCAGGAGACCACTGACATGCGTACGCCCACGCGTGCCCGAAAAAGGCTCTTCACGCCTTTCGCCCTGATCGCCTCGGCGGCCCTTCTCCTCACCGCCTGCGGTTCCGGCGACCCCGCCGCGGACGTCGCGGGCGCGGCGGGCGGCTCCGACGCGATCCCCACCACGGACGTCGTCTCCGGCGTCGAGGAGAACCCGGCAGCCGTGAAGCTGCTGCCCCCCGGCACCGACGGCCTCACCCTCGCCGTCAGCGTCGGCGGCACGCCGCCCGGCACCACCTACCTGTCCGACGGCAGGACGCTGACCGGCCAGGACGTCGACTTCGCGAACGCCGTCGCCAAGGCGCTCGGCATCGGACTCACGACCGAACAGGCGTCCTTCGAGGCGATCCTGCCCGCCCTGGACAGCGGCAAGTACGACGTCGGCGCCGCCAACTTCGGCGTGACCGAGGAGCGGCGCAAGACGATCGACTTCGTGACGTACATCAACGACGGACAGGGCTTCGCCGCCCGCGAGGACAGCGGCTTGTCGAAGGTCACCGACCTCGCGCAGCTGTGCGGGCTCAAGGTCGCCACCGGCGCCGGCACCACCTTCGAGGCCACGCTGGAGGAGAACGGGCACCTGTGCACGGACGCCGGGAAGAAGGCCTACGAGGTGCAGACCTACAGCGAGCAGGGCGCGCTGTGGTCCTCGCTCCAGCAGGGCCGCAGCGACGTCGTGATGTCCACGATCGACGGCCTGCGCTACGCCGTCGCCCAGCAGGAGGGTCTGACGTTCCTGAACGAGTTCCACCGCCTGGACGTCGGTTTCGCCCTGAAGAAGGGATCGAAGCTGGCGCCCGCCCTCCAGGCCGCGGTGAACGGGCTCATCGCGGACGGCACGTACGCCAGCATCCTGAAGAAGTGGGGGACGACGGAGTCGGCGATCGCCCGGTCCGAGATCTCGCCCCCAGAGCTGAAGGACTGACGGCCGCTCAGCAGTCGCACCCGCAGTCGCAGCCGTCGCAGCAGCACCCGTCACTGCAACTGCTGCAGTTGCTGCAGCAGTCACAACAGTCGCAGCAGTCACCGCAGTCGCACTGGGAGCACAGCCCGTCCCGGCGCTGCCGGCTCCAGGGGTCCTCGAACGTGCCGCAGCACATCTGGCACGTGCAGGCCAGCCCCAGCCACACGGCGCACCCCGCGAGCAGGCCCCGCCGGTCGCGGTGCGGAGGCTCCGGGGGCATCGGCGCACCGGGGCCGCCCGGGGCGCCGGGCGGCGCGTACGGGTGGCTGCCGTGCGCACAGGAGGGGGTGCCGAAGGCGCGGTCGACGGAGGTGCCCAACTCGTGCACCAGCAGCCGGTGCACCAGCCGGCGGTCGGTGAACTCGGCCTCGCGCAGCGCCAGCCGTATCCCGTGCACGGCGTCGTCGGCCAGCCGGCGGGCCTCCGTGCGCGGGGTGCCGGTGGCGGTGAGCGGGTTCCAGGCGCCGGCCGCGGCGTCGGCCTCCTGGTCCTCCACGGCGTCCAGGAGGTGGGCGAGCCGGCCGAACAGGCGCCCCGCCTCGGCGAGCGGCCCGGCGTTGTCCGGCCGTCCGGCGAGGTGGGCGGTGTGGGCGAACGCGGCGGCGGTCGCGGTCTCGGTCGGCTCGGTGACGCGGAGGAGCGGTGTCCCGGGCCCGGCGAGCACCTCGATGCCGGCCTGCCGGTCCACGGCGTCGACGAGGACCGCCGTGTCGAAGCCGACGGCACCGCCGCCGCGTCGGCCGGCCGCGTCCCAGCCGGCGGCGACCCGGCGGGCGGCGCGGGCCACCGGCCGCCGGGCCAGCAGTCCGTCCCCGTCCGCGACATGGTCGCGCACCTTCGCCGAGGCCAGCACCAGGGAGACGGCCGCCGCGAGCCGGGCACCCTCACCGTGCGCGACGGAAGCGGTGCGCATCCCGCGCAACGGGCAGGGCCCCGCCGTGCGCCGGCCGGCACCCGCGCCGCCCCGTTCGGCCTGAGCCTCCGTCAACACCGATATGAGCAGCCCGTCATAGTTCGTCACGATGCGCGCGAACTGGCCGTGATCCTTGCGCAGCGCGAGGCACAACCCACACAGATGCGCCATCCACTGGCTGGTGAGGCTCTCTCCGAGCCGGTGCCTGCATGGCCTGACGATTCCGAACACGACACTCCCCCGTGGGTTCGTACGACGCTGAGCTGCGGCATCGTACCGACAGCCGCTTTCACCCGTACGCACCGTCCCTCACCCGTCCGCCGGGAAGAATCATATTTCACTCACGGTCAGCATCCGTTTGGGAATCGGCCCTTGGGACACAAGGACTCTCGACGGATTCGCTGTGCACCAGTACCGTCACAAACCCCCCGCGCGGCGTCTATCCACTTGGCGCGACGTCCGCATCATGGATGACCATAGGGATGCGGAAGGCACGAAAGACCGCTGTGAGAGGAGGCGTCCATGGGATCGGTACGCAAGGCGAGTGCGTGGCTCGGCCTCGTCGACGACAACGATGACGAGCGCTACTACGACGACGACTACTCCGAGGGCACCGAGTCCCCGGACGCCTGGGTCACGGACCCCCGGGTGAAGGTGGCCTCGGACGTCGCCGAGGAGAGGGGCCGGCGGATCGGCACGGTCACCCCGGACAGCTTCCGGGACGCACGGGCCATCGGCGAGCTGTTCCGGGAGGGGGTCCCGGTCATCATGAACCTGACGGCGATGGAGGCCGGCGACGCCAAGCGCGTGGTGGACTTCGCGGCCGGTCTGATCTTCGGCCTGCGCGGTTCGATCGAGCGCGTGTCCACCCGGGTGTTCCTGCTGAGCCCGGCCGACACGCAGGTGATCAGCGGCGATCCGGCCGCGCACCGGTCGGACGGATTCTTCAACCAGAGCTGAGGCGGGGCCGCGCACCACGGCCCCGCCCCCGCCCGTGCCTCACCGGAAGGCGTCGAGTCCGGTGAGCGCCTTGCCCAGCACCAGCTGGTGCATCTCGACGGTGCCCTCGTAGGTGAGCACCGATTCCAGGTTCGTCGCATGCCGCATCACGGGGTATTCGAGGGAGATCCCGTTGGCGCCGAGGATCGTGCGGGCCGTGCGGCAGATGTCGATGGCCTCGCGTACGTTGTTGAGCTTGCCGAAGCTGACCTGCTCGGGACGCAGGCGGCCGGCGTCCATGCGCCGCCCGAGGTGGTGGGCGAGCAGGATCCCCTTGTGCAGTTCGACCGCCATGTCGGCGAGCTTGGCCTGGGTCAGCTGGAAGCCGCCGATGGGCCGCCCGAACTGCTCCCGCGACTTCGCGTACTCCAGGGCCGCCTCGAAGGAACTGCGGGCCGCGCCCATCGCACCCCAGACGATGCCGTAGCGGGCGTGGGACAGGCAGCTGAGCGGTCCGCGCAGGCCGGTGACCTCCGGCAGCACCGCGTCGGCGGGCAGCCGTACGCCGTCGAGGACGAGCTCGCTGGTGACGCTGGCCCGCAGGGACCACTTGTGCTTGATCTCGGGCGCGGAGAAACCGGGGCTGTCGGTGGGCACCACGAACCCGCGGATGCCGTCCTCCGTCTGCGCCCACACCACGGCGACGCCGGCCACGGACCCGTTGGTGATCCACATCTTGCGGCCGTCGAGCACCCAGTCGCCGCCCGCGTCGCGCTTGGCCCGGGTCCGCATGCCGGCCGGGTCGGACCCGTGGTCGGGCTCGGTCAGCCCGAAGCAGCCGATGACCTCACCGGCGGCCATGCGCGGCAGCCACGTCTCCTTCTGCTCCTCGCTGCCGAAGCGGTGGATGGCGTACATGGCGAGGGAGCCCTGCACGGAGACCAGCGAGCGGATGCCGGAGTCGGCCGCCTCCAGCTCCAGACAGGCCAGCCCGTACTGGACGGCGGTCGCGCCGGCGCAGCCGTAGCCCTCCAGCGACATGCCGAGCGCGCCGAGGGAGCCGAGCTCGCGGGCGAGGTCCCGGACGCCGGGCAGCTCGCCCTTCTCGTACCACTCCGCGATGTGCGGCAGCACGCGGTCGGCGGCCCAGCCCCGCACGGTGTCCCGGATCGCCAGGTCCTCCGGCTCCAGCAGGTCGTCGATGCCGAGGGGATCGACGGGGTCGAACGCGGGCAACTTGGGGGACGAGGCCATGGGACACCCTCCGGGACGAATGAAAACTAGCGGTGCTAGTTATGAATTCTCATGCCGACGTTACGATGCGAGGCCGCCCACGTCCACCATGCCCGTCCCCCACCCACGCGCCACCCGTCCACCGCCGAACGAAACGCAGCGCGGCCCTGGGCCACCGCCCGCACCCGACCACCACGCCGGGCGACCGGAAGCGGCGCGCCACCGGGTCCACCGCCCGCAGCCACCGACACGCCGGGCAAGGAGGGTGCGCCGTCACCGCCGACCCAGAGGAGCGCGGCCCCGGGGGCACCCGCCCGCAGCCACCGACGGCGCCGGGCGACGGGAAGCGGCGCGGCCGGGGGGGCACCAACCGCGGCCGCCGGCGGCGCTCGGGCCCCACGGGCGACGTCAGCCTCTCGGCCGGCGGTGAACGGGGATGTGCGGGTGGGAGACGAGCACGGTCACACCGAGACGCGTGACTCCACGGCGTCCCGAGGCGCAGGCACCGCCACCGCTTCCGACTCCTCCTCGCACTGCATGACCCGCGGCAACCGCAACGCCATCACCGCCCCCAGCAACAACAGCCCCGCACTCACCAGCAACGTCACATGCAGTCCGTGCACGAACGCATCGCCCGCGGCCCGCCGCAACGCACCCCCCGCAGGCCCCCCGAGCTGCGCGGCGACCTCGTACGCCTCCCCCAGCGAATGCCCCGCCGCCACCGACGCCGAGGCCGGCACCCCGGGCACGCCCCCCGTCAGCCCGGGCGCGTACGCCGCGTTCATCACGCTGCCCAGCAGCGCGATCCCGATCCCGGCGCCCAGCTGGTACGACGTCTCGCCGATCGCCGCCGCCCCGCCGGACTGCTCCTGCGGCGCCTCGCTCAGCATCGACTCGTACGCCCCGAACAGCGTCGTCTCCAGGCCGAAGCCGAGCAGCACGAACCCGGACAGCAGCAGCGCGCAGTTGTCCGCCCGGCCCATCGCCGTCAGCAGCACGACCGCCGCCGCCGTCAGACAGAACCCGGCGCACACCGTCCGGCGCGGCCCGAACCGCCGCAGCAGGCGCGCGCCCGCCAGGCCCGCCGCCATCGCCGCGAAGGTCAGCGGCAGCAGCCGCAGCCCGGTCTCCAGCGGGGACAGCCCGAGCACCAGCTGCAGGTACTGCGCCGCGATCAGCTCCAGCCCCACCAGCGCCAGCATGGCCAGCACGATGCAGCCCACCGACGTACTGAACGCCGGCCGCCGGAACATCCGCAGGTCCACCAGCGGATGCGTCCGGCGCCGCTGCCGCCGTACGAAGCCGGCCAGCAGGACCGCGCCCGCCACCAGCGGCAGCACGGTGAGCGCGCTCACCACCGGCTCCCCGCCGCCGAGCCGCTTCACGCCGAGGACGACCCCGAACAGCCCGGCCGCCGCCATCAGCGCGCCGACGACGTCCCAGGGCCCGGTGCCGTCGCCCTTCGACTCGGGCAGCAGCAGCCGCCCCACCGGCAGGCTGACCAGCATCAGCGGGATGTTGACGAGGAACACCGAGCCCCACCAGAAGTGCTCCAGCAGGAAGCCGCCGAGCAGCGGCCCGACCGCCGCGCCCACCGCGGCCACGGCGCTCCAGATGCCGATGGCCAGCGCCCGCTCCCGCCGGTCGGGGAAGACCTCGCGCAGGATCGACAGCGTCGCCGGCATGATCATCGCCCCGCCGACCCCGAGCAGCGCGCGGGCCGCGATCAGGACCTGGGCGCCGTCGGCGAGGGCCGCCAGCGCGGAGGCGACGCCGAAGAGCGCGTAGCCGAGGAGCAGGATCCGTCTGCGTCCGACCCGGTCACCCAGCGTGCCGAAGAGAATCAGCAGCGAGGCGCAGACCAGGGGGTAGACGTCGACGATCCAGAGCAGTTCGATCGCGCCGGGCCTCAGGTCCTCCGTGACGGCGGGGACCGCCACGTGCAGGACGGTGGCGTCGACGGCGACGAGCAGCAGGCTGACGCAGAGGACGACGAGGACCACCCAGCGGTTGGCGCCGGCCCCGGCAGCCCGGCGGCGCGGCGTGGCGGCAGCCGTGGTCGTCCCGGACATGCACGTACCTCCAAGATGTTCCCTCGCGTCCGGCGGGCCGTGCGGGGTGGGGACTCCCCGGCGGCGGCCGGAGGGAGCGGGGTCCCCTGGCCGTGCAACGGATCGCGAGTGACTCGCCAGCGTACGCGAGTCCGTCGCACACTCGCGTGTTCGAGCTCACACATCCCGCATGACCTGTGTGGTGTCCGCCACCGCACCGGCCCGGCCGCCGACCCCGGCCGGCCGCGGCGCCGGGTGCCCGGCGGATAATCGGGCCCGTGACCGATCTTGAAACGCGCGTGGTGGCGGGCCGCCGCCCCGGAGCCCTGCGCCGGGCCGCCCCGGCGCTCCTCGGCTACGCGGCCGTCCGCGCCCTGGGCCTGCTCGCGCTGGCCCTGTGGAGCGCCGCGCGCGACAAGAGCGCGTACACCCTGCTGACCGCCCGCTGGGACTCCCTCTGGTACACCAGGGTCGCCGAGCTGGGTTACGGCTACGAGGTGCGGCTGCCGAACGGCGACGTCCATTCCGACCTGGCCTTCTTCCCCCTGCTGCCCTGGCTGGAGCGGCTGGGCGCGGCCGTGAGCCCGCTGTCGTACGCCGACACGGGCTTCGTGGTGAGCCTGCTCGCCTCGCTCGCGGCCGCCTGGGGGATCTTCGCGGTGGCGGAGCACGTGTACGACCGCCGGCTCGGGGTGTGCGCGGTGCTGCTGTGGGCCGTGCTGCCGGTGGGGATCGTGCAGTCGATGGCGTACAGCGAGTCACTGTTCACCGCGCTCGCCGCCTGGTCGCTGTACGCGGTGCTGACCGGGCGCTGGGTGACGGCGGGAGCGCTGGCCGCGCTGGCCGGGCTGACCCGGCCGGTGGGGCTCGCGGTGACGGCGGCGGTGTGGGTGGCCGCGATCGCGGCATTCGGGCGAACCCGGAGCGGCACCGCCGCGCGCGGCGCCCTTTCGCCGGAGCGCGCCCCCGCCGAGGGCGTGCGGCGTGCACTCGGCATGCTGCTCGCGCCCCTGGGCGCCGCCGGATACGTGCTGTGGGTCGGCCACCGGACCGGCCGGGGCCCGTTCGGCTATCTCGACGTCCAGGCGGGCTGGCGCAACGGCTTCGACGGCGGTGTGTCCTTCGCCCGGTTCGTCGGCGGGAAGCTCACGTCGTTCCCGTCGGCCCTGGCGGGCGTCGGCCTCGTCGCCGGTGTCGCCCTGCTGCTGTGGCTGTACGTGGTCTGCGTACGGCAGCGCCAGCCGCTCGCGCTGCTGGTGTACTCGGGGATCGTCACGGCTCTCGCCCTGTGCGCGTCGAGCTACTTCGGCTCGAAGCCCCGGCTGCTGCTGCCCGCCTTCCCGCTGCTGCTGCCGCTCGCCCTGGCCCTGTCCAGGCTGCGCACGTCCAGGTCGGTGCTGGTGGTGACGGGTGTCGCCGTCGTCTCCGCCGGTTACGGCGCGTTCTGGCTGAACGGCTCGGGTCCGCCCTGACCGGTCCCGTTCGCCCGGTGAGCGCCGGGAGAATGGCGCACCAGCATTCGGTTAACGAATTCATAAGCACGATAAAACCGCCGACCGGGCCGATCAAAGGAATTGAAGCCCACAGCAGGGCCTGATTGCGGATTCTCCGGGAAAAGACCACTCCTGAGAGGAATCCCACATCACATCGTCATCACAAAGCCGTTGTTTCGGCAAGGATCACTCCTCACTCGCTGTAACGTCGATTGGGTGCGTACCGAACGGAACCTCACCCGTCTGGACCGGGTGTTCGCGAGACTCGACCGGGAGCCGGAACGGCCGGCCCACCTAGATGTGCCGGTGATGAGCCGGCACCGCATTGCGCTGTTCTCCGGGACCCTCGCGTTCTATATCGCGATCGTGTGGGCCGTGCTGATCACCTCGTGGCTGGTCCGGCTCGACTGGCAGGTCATGTTCTTCCGGCCCTACCAGCAGTGGCCGGAGATCCACGCGTTCGTCGACTACTACGTGGTCCTCGGCCAGCGCGGCCCCACGGCGGTGATGGTCGCGGCCTGGCTCGGCTGGCGGTCCTGGCGCCAGCACACCCTGCGGCCCCTGCTCGCGCTCGGCACCTCCCTGCTGCTGCTGAACGTCACCGTCGGCGCCGCCAAGATCGGCATGGGGCGGCTGGGGCCGCACTACGCGACCACGGTCGGGGCGAACGAGATGTGGCTCGGCGGAGATATATTTCCGAGCGGTCACACCGCGAACGCCGTGGTCACCTGGGGAATCCTGGCCTACCTGGCATCGACGCCCCGGGCGCGCCGCTGGCTGTCGGCGCTGTCGGCGGTCACGTCCCTCGGGGTCGGGATGTCCACCGTCTACCTCGGTACGCACTGGCTCAGCGATGTCGTCCTCGGCTGGACGGCGGGACTGCTGATCCTGCTGGCGCTGCCGTGGTTCGAGCCGCTGATCGCCCGCACCGAGGTCTGGATCCTCGGCCTGCGGGACCGGTGGTCCGCCCGGCGCGGCCGTACGCGGCCGGCGAAGGAGCCGGTCGCCGCTCCCGTGGTGCTCGCGCACCCCGTTCCCGGCCGGGAGGAGACCCCGGCGCGCGAGCCGGTGGCCGCACCCCGCGCCACCCGGGCGCCGGTGTACCTGGCCCCGGGCCCGCACACGGCCCGCTCGGACCGCACGCCGGTCACCCCGGCGGGCAGCCGCCGCCCGCCGCACTCCGACCGTCATCCGCGCAGCACGGCCCCGGCGGCACGGCCCCTGTCCGGCGGCTGACCGCCCCCACGGGCGCGCGGGGGCCGGTACGCACAGCCTCTCCCCCGCAGCACGACGGCCCCGGCCCTCCGCACAGGAGGGCCGGGGCCGTCGGCGCGTGTCAGCCCTTCCAGGCGCGCGCCACGCGGCCGTCCTTCACCTCGAAGTTGAGCCGGCCCACGCGGTACTCCATGGTGATGACCGTCCCCGGCGCCAGCGACCGCACCGTCGACCAGCCCCGCTCGCGCGCGAGCCGTTCGGCCGCACCGGAATCGAGGCCCACGTAGGTGTCCGGGCTGTCCTGGGGTTCGGCGGGGGGTGTGGGAATCGGTGGCATGTCACCACGCTATGCCCTGCCCCACGGGCGGGGAAGCCCGGGCCCGTATCGGGCGGCGCGGACGCCCGACGGTCACATTTCTGTCACAGGATCACGGCATGCGTTTTGACCGAACTCCGTCACCCGGATGGACGCTTCCGGACTTCTTCCGCGAAGACGTCGGGGCAATTCCGGGATGTCGCGCCGACCCCTCGAATAAGCGAGCGGAAAAAGGCGCCGAAGTTGCCCGACGACTCCGTTCGCTTTCCCTCGGACGAACCCGGGCGATCGCGCGGCGATCGGATACCGCCACAGGAGACACACTTTTCGCTCACAAGTTCTCCGTGCCCGGTGCGGACGTCCCGGTCCGTCAGCCGGCCGGCACGGTGACGTGCACCGACAGGTCGTTGTCCCGCGTGTAGCAGGGGCCGGCCTCCACGGGGCCGTGCCGCGTGTCCACGCGCACGCGCGGGAAGACGAGGACGGGCTCCTTGTCGGCGATGTCGTCGAGCAGCCGGGCGACGCGCACGGCGGGCCCCCGCTCCCCCGCGGTCCGCAGCCACAGGTCCCACCGGCCCGGCGCGAGGGCGCCATAGGCGATGCGGAGCCGGAACTCCGCCCGGTCGGCCGTCAGGCCGAGCCGGTGCACGCCTTCCGCGCCCGTACCGGGGCGGGCGCGCAGCTCGGCGTGGGCCCCGGCGGCGAGCAGGGTGCCGTAGACCCGCCCCCGTACGGTCAGCCCGTCGTCCTGGAGGCGCAGCTCGGTCGCCTCGGCGTGGGGCGCGCGCAGCCAGCTGCGGACGGTGAGGTTGCCCTGCCGGGTGGCGTACGGGATGCGGACGGCGACGTGGCCGAGCAGACCGCTCGGGGTCCGGTCGGCGAGGGAACGCAGGTCGGTGACGCCGGGGACCAGTCGCCGGGGAACGCCGCCGGACATGTGCGCGTAGGCGTCCCAGCGCCCCTCGGGCAGGGCGACGCTGCTGGGCAGCGCGGCGCGCAGCCGTCCCTCGGCGGCCGGGGCGAGCGGCAGGCCGACGGTGTCCTCGGAGGCGTCGGCGGTGCGGCGGCGCAGCAGCAGGTGGGCCGCCCCGGTGCGGCCGTACGCGGCGACGTCGAAGGTGAGGCCGCCCGCGGAGTCGGCGATGCAGTCGGCGCACAGCGGGGCGGCCGACGGGGGCTGCGACGTCATGCGGTGCGGTCCCTCCCTGGGTCTCTCCTCGTGCCTCTCCTCGTCCGGTCAGACCCGCGACCCACTCTTCCGGTTGTCCGTGTCCGATTGCGATGCGGTCACGGCCGGCGGTGGCGGGCCGGTCGCGGGCCCGGCACACGCGCCGTACAGACAGTTTTCCGCCACCCGGTTCATTCGCTGATTTCCTGATTTGTCGACCTACCGATCCAGCGACGTTCGACTGCCCCTTCCTCGCCAACTCCGTTTCATGACACGGCACTTGACGACCGCTGTTCGGCGCCTCGGCCGTCCCGGCCCGGTGCCGGGCGGTTCGATTCCGTTCGCCCCGGGGGCGTGACTCCCGCCGCGGATCGCCCGTTGTCTTCAGCATGAGCCGGGGACCCACCCGGACCGCGGGCCGGGAGCCACCCGGCCCGGCCACGCACCGCATCCCGAGGGAGCCACCCGTGCCGCGCATGCTCGACGTCAGCGACGACGTACGCGCCGAGATCGGCGACGAAGAAGCCGACCGCCTGCTCGCCGGGGAATCCGCCCCGGGCAGCTACGACTGCACGTCCTGCCGCACTCCGGGCGACTGCGAGCAGGAGCGCACCAGCACCGTTCTCTTCGTCGGGGACGAGACCGCCGTTCTCGCCTTCGCCCACGCCGGCTGCCTTCCCTCACAGGTCGTCAAGGTCACCGAGGAGCAGCTCCAGGGGGCCGTGAGGTCCATCAACGGCGGCTCAGCCCGCCCGCAGCCGGAGACGGCCGCGCCCGAGCAGGCTGTGCTGGGCGTCACCAGCGGACTCGTGCTGATCGCCGACGAGCTGCACCCGGCCCTCGTGGTCGAGCCGACCGCCCCCATCGTGCGGCCCGGCACCACCGGCGCCGGCGACGACTTCCTGCCGCTGCTCATCGAACAGGGCTTCACGCCGGTCGTCGAGCTGTCCACCGCCCCCACCGTGCTGCACGGCTGGTCGGTGCTGATCGCCATGGGCCAGCTGCACGCGGTGCTCCAGCCGGGGACGAACGGCGGCCGGCCGGTGGCCTGGTGGCAGGCGCACCAGCCCCTCCAGGTCACCGAGGGCTGGCGCGCGGCGGCCAACAAGCAGCAGCAGGTGCTGATGTTCGCGGCGCCGGTCGGGACGATCGGCCGGCAGCCCCGGGAGGACCTGCTCCGCGACGCCCTGGACAAGGCGGCGGCCGGCGGACAGCTGGTCGCCGCCGCGTTGCCCCTGGCCGGGACCTGATCACCGGGCGCGGGTGACCGCCGTCCCGCCCGCATCCCTTCCGGCCCGGGGTCGTTTGGACATACGTGCACGCATACGACTCCTCCCACCGCCACGGTGGCCCCTCGGCCACGCCGATCTACGACGCGCTCTACGCCGAGTACGTCAGGTCCTTCCGCTCGCTGCCGGGGGATCGCAGCGGCGAGGAGGAGCTGGAGTTCACCGGGTTCGGGGACATGTCCCGCGGCCGGGGCTACGGCGCCTACAGCCTGGGCGCACACAGCACCCGGCTCGGTCAGCAGTCGCCGTGGCAGCGCGTCGGCCAGCTCGGCCCGCACGGCACCGGGACGATGCGCCACGTCCCGGCCGCACTGCCGCCGGCCCCGCGTCGGGGCGCCTGAGCGCGGGTGGAGCGGCGGGGGGGGGGGGGGGCCGCCCCGCCCCCCCCCCCCCCCCCCCCCCCCCCCCCCAAAATTGGGCGCCCCCCCGGAGC
>NZ_JBIDAN010000016.1:0-40331 GCF_043202495.1 Streptomyces sp. NPDC048185 | reverse complement strand
TGGGGGGGGGGGGGGGGGGGGTGGGGGGGGGGTTTTTGGGGGGGGGGGGGGGGGGCGTGGGGGGGGGGGGGGGGGGGGGGGTGGGGGTCGGGGGGGGGGGGGGGGGGGGGGGGGGGGGGGCCGCGCCCCCCCCCCCCCCCCCCCCCCCCCCCCACGGCTACTTCTTCTTCGCGCCGCGCTTCTCGCGCACCCGCACCGAGATGTGGATCGGCGTGCCCTCGAAACCGAACTCCTCGCGCAGCCGGCGCTCGATGAAACGCCGGTAGCCCGCCTCGATGAAGCCGGAGGCGAAGAGCACGAACCGCGGCGGCTTGGTGCCGGCCTGCGTGCCGAACAGGATGCGCGGCTGCTTGCCGCCCCGCACCGGGTGCGGGTGGGCGGCGATCAGCTCACCGAGGAAGGCGTTCAGCCGGCCCGTCGGAACGCGGGTCTCCCAGCCTGCCAGGGCCGTCTCGATCGCCGGGACGAGCTTCTCCATGTGCCGCCCGGTCTGCGCCGAGACGTTCACCCGGGGCGCCCACGCCACCTGGCCGAGCTCGGTCTCGATCTCCCGCTCCAGGTAGTAGCGGCGCTCCTCGTCGAGGGTGTCCCACTTGTTGTAGGCGACGACGATCGCACGTCCGGCCTCGACGGCCATGGTGACGATCCGCTGGTCCTGCACCGAGATGGAGTCGGCGGCGTCGATGAGGACGACGGCGACCTCCGCCTTCTCGACGGCGGCGGCGGTGCGCAGCGAGGCGTAGTAGTCGGCGCCCTGCTGGAGGTGGACGCGCTTGCGAATGCCCGCCGTGTCGACGAACTTCCAGGTCTTGCCGCCGAGCTCGATCAGCTCGTCGACCGGGTCGCGGGTGGTGCCGGCGAGCTCGTTGACGACGACGCGCTCCTCGCCCGCCACCTTGTTCAGCAGGGAGGACTTGCCGACGTTGGGCCGGCCGATCAGGGCCACGCGGCGCGGGCCGCCGACGGCGGTGCCGAAGGTCTGCGCCGGAGCCTCGGGCAGGGCCTCGAGGACCTGGTCCAGCATGTCGCCGGTGCCGCGGCCGTGCAGCGCGGACACCGGGTGGGGCTCCCCAAGGCCCAGCGACCACAGGTAGGCCGCGTCGGCCTCGCCGCTCGGGCCGTCCACCTTGTTGGCGCACAGCACCACCGGCTTGCCGGCCTTGCGCAGCAGCCGTACCACGGCCTCGTCGGTGTCGGTGGCGCCGACCTTGGCGTCCACGACGAAGACGACCGCGTCGGCGGCCTCGATGGCGTACTCGGCCTGGGCGGCGACGGAGGCGTCGATGCCGAGGACGTCCTGCTCCCAGCCGCCGGTGTCGACGACCTTGAAGCGGCGGCCGGCCCATTCGGCCTCGTAGGTGACGCGGTCGCGGGTGACGCCGGGCTTGTCCTCGACGACCGCCTCGCGGCGGCCGATGATGCGGTTCACCAGGGTCGACTTGCCGACATTGGGGCGGCCGACGACGGCGAGGACCGGCAGCGGGCCGTGCCCGGCCTCCTCGATCGCGCCCTCGACCTCCTCCAGGTCGAAGCCCTCTTCCGCGGCGAGCTCCATGAACTGCGCGTATTCGGCGTCGCCAAGCGCCCCGTGGCCGTGCTCCTCGCCCGAACCCTCGGAGTGGATGTCGTCGTTCATGAAGTCCGTACCTCGTTCATCGTGGTGATCGGTGGACCGGCCCTGTACCGGTGGCCCACTACTGAAGTGTCGCCCGGCGGCCGGTGAGCCGCCTGGCGTTTTCCAGGTGCGCGGTGAGCTGCTTCTGGATGCGTTCGGTGGCCTCGTCCAGCGCCTTGCGGGTGCGCCGTCCACTGCCGTCGCCGGCGTCGAAGGGGTCGCCGAAGACGACGTCGACGCGGGAGCGCAGGGGCGGCAGCGCCTTTATCAACCGTCCGGGTCTGTCGGAACTTCCCAGGACGGCGACCGGGACGATCGGGGCGCCGCCGCGGACGGCGAAGTAGGCGAGGCCGGCACGCAACGAGGCGAAGTCGCCCTCGCCACGGGTCCCCTCCGGGAAGATGCCCAGCACGCCGCCGCTCTCCAGGACGCCGAGCGCCTGCCCGATGGCCGCGCGGTCGGCGGAGTGGCGGTCCACACTGAGCTGGCCGATCCCGGTCAGGAACCGGCCGAGCGGTCCGACGAACGCCTCCTTCTTGATCAGGAAGTGCGTCGGCCGGGGCGCCACGCCCATGACCATCGGGCCGTCGATGTTGTGCGCGTGGTTGACGGCGAAGATCAGCGGGCCCGTCGTGGGCACCCGCCAGGCGCCGAGCACGCGCGGCTTCCACAGGCCGTACATCAGGCCGACGCCGATGCGCCGCCCGGTCTCGGCGCCCTTCTCGGAGGGAACGGGGGCTGAGGTCACTTACCCGCCCGCTTCTCCTCGACGAGGGTGACGACGCACTCGATGACCTGCGACAGCGTGAGGTCGGTGGTGTCCACCTCGACCGCGTCGTCGGCCTTGGCCAGCGGCGAGGTCTTGCGGCTGGAGTCGGCCGCGTCGCGCTTGATCAGGGCCTCGCGGGTGGCGTGGACGTCGGCGTTCTTGAGCTCGCCGCTGCGACGGGCGGCGCGGGCCTCCGGCGAGGCGGTCAGGAAGATCTTCAGGTCGGCGTCGGGCAGCACGGTCGTCCCGATGTCGCGGCCCTCGACGACGATGCCCCGCTCGGCGGCGGCGGCGATGGTGCGCTGCAGCTCGGTGATCCGGGCCCGCACCTCGGGGACGGCGCTGACCGCGCTCACCCTGGAGGTGACCTCCTGGGTGCGGATCGGGCCGGCCACGTCCACCCCGTCGACCGCGATGGACGGGCTCGCGGGGTCGGTGCCGGAGACGATCTCGGGCTTGCCGGCCGCGGCCGCGACGGCGTGCGGGTCGGCTATGTCGATGCCGTTGGTCACCATCCACCACGTGATCGCCCGGTACTGGGCGCCGGTGTCCAGGTAGCTCAGGCCGAGCTGCGAGGCGACGGCCTTCGACGTGCTCGACTTGCCCGTGCCGGAGGGGCCGTCGATGGCGACAATCACGGCCGGGGCGGTCGGGGCGGCGCCGTTTTCCACGGGGGGACACCTTCCTGGTGCGGTGCGGTGAGTGGTGTGCGGGACGCGAGCGCGTCCCGCACAAGGTTACTGGGTCCGCGGGGGCCCTCCGACAGGCGCATGACCCCGCGCGGTCCCGGCCTCACTGCCGGATCGCCCAGCCCCGTTCCTTCAGCGCGGCCGTCAGCACGGCGGCGGCCTTGGGCTCCACCATCAGCTGCACCAGACCGGCCTGCTGCCCGGTGGCGTGCTCGATGCGGACGTCCTCGATGTTGACGCCGGCCCGTCCCGCGTCCGCGAAGATGCGGGCGAGCTGTCCCGGCTGGTCGTCGATGAGGACGGCCACGGTCTCGTAGGCGCGCGGCGCGGAGCCGTGCTTGCCGGGGACCCGGACCTGGCCGGCGTTGCCACGCCGCAGGACGGTCTCGATTCCGGCGCTGCCCTCGCGGCGCTTGTCGTCGTCGGAGGACTGCAGGGAGCGCAGGGCCCGCACCGTCTCCTCCAGGTCGGCGGCGACGTCGCCGAGCAGGTCGGCGACCGGCCCCGGGTTCGCGGAGAGGATGTCGATCCACATCCGGGGGTCGGAGGCGGCGATCCGGGTGACGTCGCGGATGCCCTGGCCGCACAGCCGTACGGCCGCCTCCTCGGCGTGCTCCAGGCGGGCGGCGACCAGACTGGAGACGAGGTGGGGCATGTGGGAGACGAGCGCCACGGCGCGGTCGTGGGCGTCGGCGTCCATCACGACCGGCACGGCACGGCAGTGCGAGACCAGTTCGAGGGCGAGGTTGAGCACCTCGGTGTCGGTGTCCCGGGTCGGGGTCAGCACCCAGGGGCGGCCCTCGAAGAGGTCGGCGGTGGCGGCCAGCGGTCCGGACTTCTCGCGGCCGGACATGGGGTGGGTGCCGATGTAGCCGGACAGGTCGAGCCCGCGCGCCTCCAGTTCGCGCCGGGGGCCGCCCTTGACGCTGGCCACGTCGATGTAGCCGCGGGCGAGCCCGCGCTCCATGGCGTCGGCGAGCACGTCGGCGACCAGGGCCGGCGGGGCGGCGACGACGGCGAGGTCGACGGGCCCCTCGGGGGCCTGGTCGGTGCCGGCGCCGAGGGCGGCGGCGGTGCGGGCCTGCTCGGGGTCGTGGTCGGCGAGGTGCACGACGACGCCCCGGCCGGTCAGGGCGAGGGCGGCGGAGGTGCCGATGAGGCCGGTGCCGATGACGAGTGCGGTTCTCACTGGGCGATGTCCTTGCGCAGGGCCGCGGCGGCGCCCAGGTAGACGTGGGCGATGTCGGCGCGGGGCCGGTCGGACTCGATGTGGGCGAGGACCCGGACGACGCGCGGCATGGCGCCCTCGATGTCCAGTTCCTGGGCGCAGATCAGCGGGACGTCGGTGATGCCGAGCTTGCGGGCGGCGGCGGCCGGGAAGTCGCTGTGCAGGTCGGGCGTGGCCGTGAACCAGATGCTGATCAGGTCGTCGCCGGTGAGCCCGTTGCGTTCCAGGACGGCGGTCAGCAGGGCCGCGACCCGCTCGTCCATGTGCCCGGCTTCGTCCCGTTCCAGTTGGACGGCGCCCCGGACCGCTCGTACCGCCACGGCGATGCTCCTTGCTGACGTGCGTTCGGCTCTTGGTCCGTCCAGCGTAGTCAGCCCGCGCCGGGTCCGTGCGCGGCGCCCGCCTCCTGAGACGCTGGTCCCGGCCCCGACCCGCCACCCCCTCACTCCCGGAGCGATGCCATGACGCACAGCCCGAACCGCCGTACGGTCCTTCTCTGCACGGGCGCGGCGACGCTCGTCGTGAGCTGCGGAGGCGGGGGCGACGACAGCGGCTCCTCGTCCGCCTCGCCGGGGCGGGAGCTGGCGGCGACGAGTGACATCCCGGTCGGCGGCGGCAAGATCTTCGACGCCGAGAAGATCGTGGTGACCCAGCCGCAGCAGGGCGACTTCAAGGCCTTCTCCGCGGTCTGCACCCACCAGGGCTGCATCGTGGCGGAGGTGCGCGACGGCACCATCGACTGCGCCTGCCACGGCAGCAGGTTCGCCATCACGGACGGCGCGGTGGAGCGGGGCCCGGCGACGAAGCCGCTGCCGGAGAAGCGGATCACCGTGGAGGGAAATTCGGTCCACCTGGCGTGAGGGTCGGACGTACGCTCCCGGGCATGCACCCCGAGACCCTGGTACGCGACCACACGATCTACGCCTGTGTCATGGGTTCGCGTGCCTTCGGTCTGGCGACGGACGACAGCGACACGGACCGCCGGGGCGTCTTCCTCGCCCCGACCCCGCTGTTCTGGCGCTTCGAGAAGCCGCCGACGCACGTCGAGGGGCCGGCCGAGGAGCAGTTCAGCTGGGAGCTGGAGCGCTTCTGCGAGCTGGCGCTGCGCGCGAACCCGAACATCCTGGAGTGCCTGCACTCGCCGCTCGTGGAGCACGTGGACGACACGGGCCGCGAACTGCTCGCGCTGCGCGAGGCGTTCCTCTCCCGACGGGCCCACGGGACGTTCACCCGCTATGCCCACGGCCAGCGCCGCAAGCTGGACGCCGACGTGCGCACGCACGGCGCCCCGCGCTGGAAGCACGCGATGCACCTGCTGCGGCTGCTGACGTCCGCCCGCGACCTGTTGCGCACGGGCACGCTCACCGTCGGCGTCGGCGACCGGCGCGAGGGGCTGCTGGCCGTGAAGCGCGGCGAGGTGCCCTGGCCGGAGGTGGACGCCCGGATGGCCCGCCTGGTGGAGGAGAGCGAGCGGGCCGTCCACCGCAGCCCGCTCCCGGACGAGCCGGACCGACGCCGCGTGGAGGACTTCCTCGTGCGCGTGCGCCGCGCCTCAGCCCTCCAGGCGGGTCCGGACGACGAAGTCGTGCAGGGCGTCGTACGCGGTCGGGGCGCCGGGCAGCGCTGACGCCGTCTGCGCCTCGTCCAGCACCGCGTGCAGCCGCTCCACGTCGGCCCGCACGCGCGCGTGGTCGACGGCGGCGGCGCCGTGCTCGCGCTCGGCCTTGGCGGCGATCAGCTCCGGGAGGTGGGCCGGGGCGGCGTCGACCTCCTCGGCGAGCGTGGGCAGGTGGGGCTGCACCTCGCCGGCGCGCATCAGGTGGATGCCGGTGAGCAGGACCCGGAAGGTGTACAGCAGCGGCTTGAGCTCACCGCTCCTCTCGAACAGCCGCCACTGGGTCTGCGCGAACCCCCGGTAGTGGTGGGCGTGGTGGCTGGTGAGCACGCCCGGCGCGAGCGCGGCCAGTTCGCGGTGGGCGTCGGTGGTGTGCACGACCAGCGGCGACAGCAGCTGCTCCAGCACGTAGCCGTTGCGCCGGAGCATCAGCCGGACGAACTTGCGCAGGTCGTGCGTGACCAGGTCCATCTCGACGCCGTCCCGGTCCCACATGCGCGACCGGGTCTCCTCCGGCTCGCGCAGCCCGACCAGGTCGGCGGCGGGCAGCAGGTGGACGCCGCGCAGGTCGACGTCGGAGTCGCGGGAGGGGAAGCCGTAGAGGTGGGCGCCGGAGACGGTGGCGAACAGCACCGGGAAGGGCTGCTCGGCCACCACCGGGGCCAGGTCGATGTCGAGGGCGTCGATCATGCGCTCAAGCGTCCCAGAGCGCCCCGAGGGCCAGCAGGTCACCCCGGTACTCGATGCGGTCCGCCCATGCGCCCGGCCAGGCGCCGGCGCCCAGGTGGGCGCCCGCGAAGGCGCCCGCGAGGCAGGCGATGGAGTCGGAGTCGCCGGAGGTGCAGGCGCCGCGGCGCAGGGCCGTCAACGGCTCGTCGACGAAGAGCAGGAAGCAGAGCAGTCCGGCCGCCATGGCCTCCTCGGCGATCCAGCCCTCGCCGACCGCGAGGCACGGGTCGGTCTCCGGGGAGACGGTGCGCACCGCGTGCTGGAGCCGGTCGAGCATCGCCAGGCACTCGTCCCAGCCCCGGGCGATGAAGTGCTCGGGGCCGGGGTCCTGGGCGCGGGTCCACAGGTCGCCGAGCCAGCGCTCGTGGTAGCGGGTGCGGTTGTCGTAGGCGTAGGAGCGCAGCAGGCCGACGAGCCCGGTCGGCTCGGCGCCCTCGGCGAGCAGCCGTACGGCGTGTGCGGTGAGGTCGGAGGCGGCGAGCGCGGTCGGGTGCCCGTGGGTGAGCGCGGACTGCAACTGGGCGGCACCCGCGCGCTGTTCGTCGCTCAGTCCGGGGACGAGGCCGACCGGCGCGACGCGCATGTTGGCGCCGCAGCCCTTGGAGTGGATCTGGCTGGCGTCCTGCCAGGGGCGGTCGGCCCGCTCCAGCAGGTCGCAGGCCCTGAGGCAGGTGTTGCCCGGGGCCCGGTTGTTCTCGGGCGACCGGTTCCAGGCGATGAACTCCCGCCGTACGGGCTCGGCCATCCCCTCGGGCGTCAGGCTCCCGCCGTCCATGGCCGTGCGCAGCCCGCGTCCCAGAGCGAGCGTCATCTGGGTGTCGTCGGTGACGATCGCGGGCCGGGGCAGCTCCGTCCCCCGCCACGGACCGGACTTGGCGAGGATCGACGGGACGTCGTCGAACTCGGTCGGGAATCCCAGCGCGTCCCCGAGGGCGAGTCCGGTGAGCGCCCCGGTGGCGGCGCGCTTGGTGACGGTGGTCGTGGTCATGCGGGGCGTCCTTCCCGAGGGGTGCGGAGCAGGGGCGGGTGCAGGGCGGTGGCCGGGCCGGCGCGGTAGAGGGCGGCCGGTTTGCCGCGGCCCCCGGTCAGCCGGGCGGCGCCGGGGACCGCTTCGACGAAGCCGGGGGTGGCGAGGACCTTGCGGCGGAAGTTGGGCCGGTCCAGCGGGGTCCCCCACACCGTCTCGTAGACCTGCTGGAGCTCGCCGAGGGTGAACTCGGCCGGGCAGAAGGCGGTGGCCAGGCAGGTGTACTCGAGCTTGGCGCCGACGCGTTCCCGGGCGTCGGCCAGGATCCGGTCGTGGTCGAAGGCGAGGCCGCGGGCCTCGTCGTACGGGACCCAGCGGGCCTCGGCGGCGTCGGTGCCCGCGTGCGGCTCGGGCGGGTCGGGCAGCAGTGCCGTGTACGCGACGGAGACGACCCGCATCCGGGGGTCCCGGCCGGGCTCGCTGTAGGTCCGCAGCTGCTCCAGGTGCAGCCCGGTCACGTCCGCCAGGCCGGTCTCCTCGGCCAGCTCCCGGCGGGCCGCCCGCTCCGCCGACTCCTCGGGCAGCAGAAAGCCGCCGGGCAACGCCCAGCGGCCGGCGTACGGCTCCTGCCCCCGCTCGACGAGCAGCACGTGCAGCGCGCCCGCGCGGAGCGTGAGGACGGCGAGGTCGACGGTGACGGCGAAGGGCTCGAAGGCGTGCTTGTCGTAGCCGAGCACGGGCGGCCACCCCCTTAATAGTCAATCAGACTATAAAAGGGGGCGGCCGCCCGTCACAACCCTGCGGAGGCCCGCGGTTCCTAGAGGTCGACCTCCTGCATCAGCATCCCGACCTCCGTGTTGGACAGCCGGCGCAGCCAGCCCGACTTCTGGTCGCCCAGGGTGATCGGGCCGAAGGCGGTGCGCACCAGCTTGTCGACGGGGAAGCCGGCCTCCGCCAGCATCCGGCGGACGATGTGCTTGCGGCCCTCGTGGAGGGTGACCTCGACCAGGTAGTTCTTGCCGGTCTGCTCCACGACCCGGAAGTGGTCCGCGCGCGCGTACCCGTCCTCGAGCTGGATGCCGTCCTTCAGGCGCTTGCCGAGGTCGCGCGGGATCGGGCCCACGATGTGCGCGAGGTAGGTCTTCTTCACGCCGTACTTCGGGTGGGTCAGGCGGTGCGCCAGCTCGCCGTGGTTGGTGAGCAGGATGACGCCCTCGGTCTCGGTGTCGAGCCGGCCGACGTGGAAGAGACGCGTCTCGCGGTTGGTGACGTAGTCACCGAGGCACTGCCGGCCGTCGGGGTCCTCCATGGTGGAGACGACACCGGCGGGCTTGTTCAGCGAGAAGAACTGGTACGACTGCGTCGCGACGGTCAGGCCGTCGACCTTGACCTCGTCCTTCTCCGGGTCGACCCGCTTGCCCTGCTCGAGGACGATCTCGCCGTTGACCTCGACGCGCGCCTGCTCGATCAGCTCCTCGCAGGACCGCCGGGAGCCGTAGCCCGCGCGCGCGAGGACCTTCTGCAGCCGCTCGCCCTCCTGCTCGGCGCCCGGGAAGGTCTTGGGCAGCCTGACGTCCTTCTTGCCCGCGTAGCGCTCCCGGTTGCGCTCCTCGGCCCGTGCCTCGTACTCGCGGGACGTGGCCGGGACCGAGCGGCCCCGCTGCAGGGGCTTCTTCGGCCCGCCCTTGGCGCCGCCGCGGGCCGAGGGGCCGCGGCCCGACTTCGGACCGTCCTGGGTGGCGCCGGGGCCCACGTCGTAGCGCCGCTCCTCCGGGCGCGGCTTCTTGGGACGGCCGCCCTGCCTGTCGTCGCGGTTGTTGCCGGCGCCGCGGTGGTTACCGCGGCCACCGCCGCTCCCGCCGCGGCCGCCGCTGTTGCCACCACGGCTCCCGCCGTTGTTTCCGCTGCTGTTCCTGCCGCTGCTGCTTCGCATCAAAGTTCCGTCTTGTCGTCTGCGTCCTCGGAATCCGGGGCGTCCGGATCGAACGACGGGACCCCTTCCAGCGTCTCGGCCTCGATCGCCGCCGCCTCCGGGAGGAAGGGCGCGAGCTCCGGGAGCTCGTCCAGGCCGCGCAGGCCCATCCGCTCCAGGAAGTAGTTCGTCGTCACGTACAGGATCGCACCTGTTTCGGGTTCCGTGCCCGCCTCCTCGACCAGGCCCCGCTGGAGGAGGGTGCGCATCACGCCGTCGCAGTTCACGCCGCGCACCGCGGAGACGCGGCTGCGGCTGACCGGCTGGCGGTAGGCGACCACCGCGAGGGTCTCCAGCGCGGCCTGGGTGAGGCGGGCGTGCTGGCCGTCCAGGACGAAGCCCTCGACGGCCGCCGCGTACTCGGGGCGGGTGTAGAAGCGCCAGCCGCCCGCGACGAGCCTGAGCTCGAATCCGCGGCCCTGGACGGTGTACTCGTCGGCCAGCTCGCGCAGGGCGTCCGCGATCTGCCGCCGGGGCCGCTGGAGGACCTTCGCGAGGTGCTCCTCGGTCGCGGGCTCGTCGACGACCATGAGGACGGCTTCGAGGGCGGGCCTGAGGTCGAGGGCGGCGACGTCACGCGGCCCGTCCGGGGAGTTCGTGGTCTCGTCGCTCACGCCGGCTGCTCCTCCTCGGTCTTCTCGTTCTCCGCGGGCGCCCGGTCGAACTCGTCGGTCACCACCGGCCCGGTGTCCCCGTCCCCGCCGGTCCAGCGCACCAGCAGGTCGCCGAGCGCGGTCTCCTGGTCGAGCGCCACGGCCTTCTCCCGGTACAGCTCCAGCAGGGCGAGGAAGCGGGCCACGACGGTCAGGGTGTCCTCCGTGTCGTCGACCAGGACGCGGAAGCTGGCCTCGCCCAGCTCCCGCAGCCGGGCCACGACGACCTGGGCCTGCTCCTGCACGCTGACCAGGGGCGCGTGGATGTGCTCGACGTACACCTGCGGCTTGGGCCTGGGCTGCATCGCCTTCACGGCGAGCTTGGCGAAGCCCTCCGGGCCGATGCTGATGACGACCTCGGGCAGCAGCTCGGCGTGGTGGGGTTCCAGGCCGACCGTACGGGGGTAGCGGCGGGCCTCGGCCTCCAGACGCCCGTTGAACATCTCCGCGATCTGCTTGTACGCGCGGTACTGCAGCAGCCGGGCGAAGAGCAGGTCGCGGGCCTCCAGCAGCGCCAGGTCGGCCTCGTCCTCCACCTCGGCGGCCGGCAGCAGCCGGGCCGCCTTCAGATCGAGCAGGGTGGCCGCGACGACCAGGAACTCGGTGGTCTCGTCGAGGTCCCAGTCCGGGCCCATGGCGCGGATGTGCGCCATGAACTCGTCGGTCACCTTGGAGAGCGCGACCTCGGTGACGTCCATCCTGTGCTTGGAGATGAGCTGGAGGAGCAGGTCGAAGGGCCCCTCGAAGTTGGCGAGCCGGACCTTGAAGACCCCGTCCCCCGCCCCCTCGGGCGCGTGGTCGGGCAGGCCGTGACGCGCCGCTTCGGGCACGGCCGTCGCGGCCTCGCCCCGCGACGGGGCGACCGCGTCCACGCGGACGGGCTCCGGGGCGTCCCGCGGCGGGCTCGGGTGCCCCTCGGCACCGCGCCCCGGCGCGGATCCCTCCGGCGAGGCCTCCGGGGCGTCCAGGGGCGGACGGGCGCGATCGATGGTCCCGTGCTCCGGAAGGGCCGCCTCGGGCCGGGTGCTCCGGGCCGCTTCCGCGTCCTGCGGCGGCTGCCCGCGATCCGTGGGCCCGTGCCTCGGTCCGGCCGTCTCGGGCCGGGTGCTTCCGGGGGATTCCGCGTCCTGTGCGGAGGTCTCCCGGACGGCGGGCCCCGCTGCCGTGCCGGGGGCCTCCGGGGCCGGCGCCGGGGCGGGCGGCTCCTCCTCGGGCGGCGGAGCAACCTGCGGCATCCCCGGGCCCCTCCCCAGGGCGCGCCGACGGCCGGCGGGGGCGCCGGGGCGGGGAGCGTCGTTCGAGGTCATGGCCCCCGCAGGCTACCGCTACCGCCCGCGCAGCCGCCGTACGAGGATGCTGGCGTCCCCACGGCTCTCCAGGTCGGCGAGGACCACGGCGACCGCTTCGCGGACGATCCGGCCGCGGTCGACGGCCAGCCCGTGCTCGCCCCGGAGGACGAGCCGGGCGTGCTCCAGATCCATGAGCTCCTCGGCGGAGACGTACACGGTGATCTTCTCGTCGTGCCGCTCGCGGCCGCTGGGACGCCGCGAGGCGGCCCGGCCGCGCTTGCGGGGCTGGGCGGCGGCAGAACCTTCCTGCGCGTCCGTCCCGGGGTCCGGGCGCCGCGCCGTGCGCTCCGCGCCCCGGCTGCGCGACTCACCGGCGGCGGCCCCTTCCGCGTCCGCCGCCGCGTGCTCCGCGCCCTCGCCGTCGCCGCCCTGTGCGGGCACCGACTGCGGCGCGTCCTCGGCGGCCGCCTGGTCGCTCTCCCCCGCCGGAGCCGGTACCCGGGCTTCGCCGCCCGCCGGTCGCCGCGGGGTGGACGCCTGGAGCGCCGTTCCCCCTGTCGTACGGAAGAGTTCGTCGGCCCCCGGCAGACTCACTCGGCGTGACACCGGGCGAGCACCTCCCTGGCGAGCTGGCGGTAGGCGGCGGCACCGACGGAGTTGGAGGCGTACGTGGTGATCGGCTCACCGGCGACCGTGGTCTCCGGGAAGCGGACCGTGCGCCCGATGACCGTGTGGTAGACGTGGTCGTCGAACGCCTCGACGACCCGCGCGAGCACCTCACGGCTGTGCACCGTGCGCGAGTCGTACATGGTGGCGAGGATGCCGTCGAGCTCCAGGTCGGGGTTGAGCCGCTCCTGGACCTTCTCGATGGTCTCGGTCAGCAGTGCCACACCGCGCAGCGCGAAGAACTCGCACTCCAGCGGCACGATCACCTTGTGCGCGGCGGTCAGCGCGTTCACCGTGAGCAGGCCGAGCGAGGGCTGGCAGTCGATGACGATGTAGTCGTAGTCGTCCATCAGCGGCTTGAGCGCCCGCTGGAGCGTGGACTCGCGCGCGACCTCGCTCACGAGCTGCACCTCGGCCGCCGACAGGTCGATGTTGCTGGGCAGCAGGTCCATGTTGGGGACCGCCGTCTTCAGCAGCACCTCGTCGGCCGCCATGCCCCGCTCCATGAGCAGGTTGTAGACGGTGAGGTCGAGCTCCATCGGGTTGACGCCGAGGCCGACCGACAGCGCGCCCTGCGGGTCGAAGTCGACGAGCAGCACCCGGCGCCCGTACTCGGCGAGCGCGGCACCCAGGTTGATGGTCGACGTGGTCTTGCCGACGCCGCCCTTCTGGTTGCACATCGCGATGATCTTCGCGGGTCCGTGATCGGTCAGCGGTCCCGGGATCGGGAAGTAGGGCAGCGGACGTCCCGTCGGGCCGATGCGCTCGCGGCGCTGACGGGCCGCGTCGGGCGCGAGCGTGGCCGCGTACTCGGGATCGGGCTCGTACTCCGCGTCCGGATCGTAGAAGTGCCCCTCGGGCAGTTCGTCGTAGTCGGCGAAGTGGTTGCGGGGCGCGCCACTTCCGTCGCCGGCCATGGCGTTCACGTGTTGGCCATCCATACTCATGTGTGCTGTCTGAGTTGCCTGCGGACTCTGGTGGGCGGCTGCGAAGGTACGTACAGCGACGGAGCCGACAGCCTCGAGACGCCCGGGGCCGTGGGCCCGTGCAGGCATTCCTGGTTGACCACCCCCGGGAGTAAATGTCGACTCATTCACAAGTCGTCTTACCTCCTTGGTGACCAGGAAACTTCTCGACAGGTCAGCGTGACACCATGCCGACGTTCGGCGACTCTATGGCGTGTCGGCCGTCCGCAGCAACACAATCCGCCGGACCCGGCCCGATGTGTCGGCAATGAAACATCCCTCTGTCAAGGGCGTACGGCCGTCGCACAGCAGGTTTCACCGGTGCGCGAATCGGTTGAAGCGTTACGTTCGAGGCGAGTTGGCCGAGAATCGCAAAGTGACCATACACACACCCGGCCGGACCTTGTCGGGCAAGGTCCGGCCGGGTGTGCGGGGTTGACGACGACTGTTGACGTATCGCCTTTCCCGGTTGCTGACTTGGCCGGTCCGCCGGCCGCGGGGGGTCAGGCGAGCAGCGAGGCCAGCTCGACGTGCTCGAGACCGTGCGCCTCGGCGACCTCCTTGTAGACGACCTTGCCGTCATGGGTGTTGAGGCCCTTGGCCAGCGCCGGGTCGCGGCGCAGCGCCTCGGCCCAGCCACGGTTGGCCAGCTCGACGATGTACGGCAGCGTGGCGTTGGTCAGCGCGTAGGTGGAGGTGTTCGGCACCGCGCCGGGCATGTTGGCGACGCAGTAGAACACCGACCCATGCACCGGGAACGTCGGCTCGGCGTGCGTGGTCGGGTGGGAGTCCTCGAAGCAGCCGCCCTGGTCGATCGCGATGTCGACAAGGACACTTCCGGGCTTCATCCGCGACACCAGCTCGTTGGTGACCAGCTTCGGGGCCTTGGCGCCCGGGATCAGCACGGCGCCGATCACGAGGTCGGCCTCCAGGCAGGCCTTCTCCAGCTCGAAGGCGTTGGAGACGACGGTCTGGATCTTCGTGCCGAAGATCTTGTCGGCTTCCTTGAGCTTGTTGATGTCCTTGTCGAGCAGGGTCACGTGGAAGCCCATGCCGATGGCGATCTGCGCGGCGTTCCAGCCGGAGACACCGCCGCCGATGACGACGGCCTTGCCGGCCAGCACGCCGGGGACGCCGCCCGGCAGCACGCCGCGGCCGCCGTTGGCGGCCATCAGCTGGTAGGCGCCGACCTGCGGGGCCAGGCGGCCCGCGACCTCGGACATGGGGGCGAGCAGCGGCAGCGCGCGGTTCGGGAGCTCGACCGTCTCGTAGGCGATCGCCGTGGTGCCGGACTCGATGAGCGCGTCCGTGCACTCCTTGGAGGCCGCCAGGTGCAGGTAGGTGAAGAGCGTCTGGTCCTTGCGGAGGCGGTGGTACTCCTCCGCGATGGGCTCCTTGACCTTCAGCAGCAGGTCGGCGGTGGCCCAGACCTCGTCGGCGGTGTCCAGTATCCGCGCACCGGCGGCGATGTACTCCTCGTTGGGGATCGAGGAGCCGACACCGGCGTCGCGCTCGACGACGACCTGGTGACCGTGGCGCACCAGCTCGTGCACGCCGGCGGGGGTGATGGCCACCCGGAACTCGTTGTTCTTGACCTCGCGGGGAATGCCGACCTTCACGTGGATCACGGTCCTTGGCTCAGAGAATGGGGCTATTACAAGGCATACCCGCTCAGGCTCGGGCACACCGGGGTAGACCGCAGGAGAACGTGCGGCAGAGCCAGTCTAATGAAGGCGTTCCCGGTGTCTAGCCTTTCAAAGCATCAATCTTCATCGGATGTGCTGCGGATTTCGCAGGCATCATCGGCTTCTTCCCTCAACATACGCTCGGCGGTGCTCCGGTGCAGGGCGGCCGCCGTGGGGTCGCCGAGGTGGTCGAGCGTGTCGGCGAGCCTGAGGTGCAGGGCGGCCTGCAGCCGGTCGTCCTCCGCCCGGCTCGCCCACTCGACGGCCTCCTGGCAGGTGCGCAGCGACTCCTCGGGCCGCCCGGCGTACTCCTGGACCCGGGCCAGCTCGCTCAACGCCCGCGCGTGCGCCGGGAGATCGCCGGTCCTGCGGTACCCGGCGACCGCCGCGCGCCAGGAGCGCACCGCCTCGCCGTAGCGGCCGGCGTAGGTGTGGGCGGTGGCGATGCGGCCGTAGATCCGGGCGGCGTCGGCGCGCTCGTCCCGGGCGAGCCGCTGGGCGAGGGCCCGGCCGAACCAGTCGGCGGCCCGGTCGTAGTCCCCGAGCTCCAGGTGGGCGCCGCCTACGGATTCCATCGCACGGCCGGTCGCGTACGGGTCGTCCGCCGCGCGTCCGGCGTCCAGCGCGGCCCGGTAGCGCGCCAGCGCATCGGCGGTACGGCCGGTGCGGGCGTCCAGGTCGCCCAGGTTCAGCAGGGCGGCCGCCTTCTCCCTGGGCAGGTCCTGGCGCTCGGCCACGTCCAGGACGAGCCGGTGGACGTCGTAGAGGTCGGGCGCCGCCGCGTGGGTGCCGAAGTGGGCCACCATGGCTCGCACCAGCTGGGACATCAGCCTGCGGGCGAGGGTGTCCAGCTCCCCGTCGGCGACCGCGAGGCGGGCCGCGGCCAGCAGGGCGGGCCGGCGGACGCGCAGCCAGTCGGCGGCGGCCCTCGGGGTGGGGAAGCGCAGGGCCCGCGGCATGCCGTCGAGCTTCTCGCGGGCCCGGTCGCTGTCGGTCTCGGTGATGGCCCGGCACGACTGCAGCAGCCGCACCGTCCGCTCCAGCATCCGGGCGCGGGCCAGCTGGAGCTCGGCGGGCCGGTCGTGCCGCGCGGCGAGGGCCTCCAGCAGGGGGTGCAGGCAGCCGGGGACCTCGTACTGCGGCAACGCCGAGCCGACCGGGTGCAGCAGGCCGAGGGCGACGAATCCGTCCAGGGTGGTGCGCGCGTCGCCCACGGAGCAGCCGGCGAGAGCGGACGCGGTGTGCGGGTCGACCAGGCCGGCCGGGGCGAGGGAGAGCAGGCGCAGGGTCCGGGCGGCGGAGCCGGGCAGCGACGCGTAGGCGAGGCGGAAGACGCGGCTGAGCGGGGTCCCCTGGTCGTCCTCGGCGTGCACCTGCCTGGCGAGGTCGGCGACGGCCGCCTTGGGGCGGGCGGCGAGCCAGCCGCCGGCCAGGGTGAGGGCGGCGGGCTGCGCCTGGCAGACCTCGGCCAGCTGCTCGGCGGCCCGGGGGTCGACCGTGATGCGCACCGAGCCCGTGAACCGGGACAGCAGCTCCACGGCGGACTTGGTGTCCAGGCCCCCCAGCGTGCACGGGCGGACGTCCGCGAGGCCGGTCAGCGGGCCCTCGGAGACGGCGACGGCCAGGCAGTCCGGGGCGTCCGGGAGCAGCGCGTCGACCTGCTCGGCGTCGGCCGCGTCGTCGAGCAGCAGCAGGACCCGGCGGCCGGCGAGCGCCTCGCGCAGGGCGGCGGTGAGGTCGTCCTCGTGGGCGCCGGGCGGGACGGCGCGGTCCAGCTCGGTGAGCAGGTCGCGGGCGAGCCGCCCGACGGGCACGCGCCGGCCGTCCGGTTCGCTCAGCCGGACCCGCAGCACCCCGTCGGGGTAGCGGTCGGCGACCTGGGCGGCGAGCTCCTCGGCGAGCGCGGTGCGGCCGGAGCCGGGCCGGCCCGCGATGAGCAGCACCCGTGCGCGGGGGGCCTTGCGGCCGGAGATGGTGTCGAGCCCGGCGCGCTCGATGTCGGCGCGCAGCTGTTTCAGCTCGCGGGTGCGGCCCAGGAACCGAGTCTCCTCGGCAGGGCCGCCCGACAGCCCCACGCCGTCCGTGTCCACCGCCTGATCCGTCACGGGCCACACTCCCGATCCCACCGCACGCCGGCGCCCGCCGGAACTCCGGTTCGGGCGTTCACCGAGCCTAGTTCACGCTGTGCTACGGACCGTGCGGAGCGCGACGGGCGCATCCCCCGATCGGATCAACCGATGGTCACACCGCAGGGGCCGGGTCACGGACGTGCGGGGGCCGGGCACGTACCGGCCGGGTACGGGATGCCATCCGCACGGGCCCGACCCGGCCCGCCGGGGAGCGGAGGGGCGGACGTCCCTGGTCGGGCTCACGCCGCAGGCACGGCCCCGGCGCGAAGCCCGGCGCGGCGGGGAGACGGAGCCCGTTGCGGCTCGGGGGTACGTAGCCCGATGTGGCCCGGACGGCGGAACGACGTGCGGCCCGGGGGGCGCAGGCCGGTGTGGCCCGGACGGCCGAGCCCGGTGCGGCCCGGTGCGCGGAGGCCCGGTGCGGCCGGGGCACGCAGGCCCGGGGCGGCCCGGGAGCACGTAGCCCGGTGCGGCCCGGACGGCGAAACCGAGGCACGCAGCCCGGTGCGGCCGGGGCGCGGAAGCCCGGCACGGCCCGAGGGCACGCAGGCCCGGGGCGCCCTCGACGGCACAACTCCGGCGCGGCCCGGGACGCGGAAGCCCGGCGCGGCCCGGGGCGTGGGTCTCGCACTGTCCCGGCGCCGGAGGCGTTGTGCGGGTCGGAGGGCGGCCTCAGGACTCGAAGGGGCGGGCCGGCCACGGCGCCTCGGCCGGGCGCAGGGCGTCCAGCCCGTCGCCGTGCTCCGCCGCGACCAGTGAGAGCACGCCCACGACGAGGCAGTTGTTGTGCAGGTCGCCGGCGAGCACGCCCCGGACCAGGTCCGCGACGGGCACCCGCTCCAGCTCCATGTCGGCCTCTTCGTCCTCGACCTCGAAGCGCTCGCCGTCGGCCTCGGACAGGTCCCGCGCGAGGAAGATCCGCACGGCCTCGTCGCAGCCGCCCGGGGTGGTGTAGACGTCGGTCAGCACCCGCCAGTCCTCGGCCTTGACGTGCGCCTCCTCGTACAGCTCGCGCCGGGCGGCGTGCAGGGGGTTCTCGCCGGGCACGTCGAGCAGTCCGGCCGGGATCTCCCAGAGCTTCTCGCGCACCGGGTGCCGGTACTGGCGGATGACCAGCACCCGGCCCTCGTCGTCCAGGGCGAGGACGGCCACCGAGCCGGGGTGGACCTGGTAGTCACGGCTCGCGACGGAGCCGTCGGGCATGACCACCTCGTCCGTGCGGACGGAGGTCTTCTTGCCCCGGAAGGGGGTCTCCGTCGCCCGGACCTCCCACTCCTCGGGGGTGTCCTTGATGGTCGTGCCCGTCATGCCCTGTCCTTCCAGACGTACGCGAAGAGGCCGGGACGCGTCCGTTGAATGGACGCGTCCCGGCCACCGTACAACTGGTGTGCTACTTCGACGTCTTCCGCTCGACCGCGGCCTTGACCAGCCCGGCGAACAGCGGGTGCGGGCGGGTCGGGCGCGAGCGCAGCTCCGGGTGCGCCTGCGTGGCGACCAGGTAGGGGTGGACCTCGCGCGGGTACTCGACGTACTCGACGAGCTTGCCGTCCGGGGAGGTGCCCGAGAAGACGATGCCGGCCTTCTTCTCCAGCTCCGCGCGGTAGGCGTTGTTCACCTCGTAGCGGTGACGGTGCCGCTCCTCGACGTACTCCTTGCCGTCGTACACCTCGCGCGCGATGGAACCCTCGGCCAGCTTGGCCGGGTACATGCCGAGCCGCATCGTGCCGCCCAGGTCGCCCTCGCCGGCCACGATGTCCATCTGCTCGGCCATCGTGGAGATGACCGGGTGGGCGGTGGCGGGGTCGAACTCGGTGGAGTTGGCGTCCGCGATGTCCGCCAGGTTGCGCGCGGCCTCGACCACGATGCACTGCAGGCCCAGGCAGAGACCGAGCAGCGGGACCTTGTTCTCGCGGGCGTACTTGATCGCGCCGACCTTGCCGTTCACGCCGCGCTCGCCGAAGCCGCCCGGGATGCAGATCGCGTCCACGTCACCGAGCTGCGCCTCGGCGCCGGCCGGGGTCTTGCAGTCGTCGGACGTGACCCACTTGATCTTCACCCGGGCCCGGTTGGCGAAGCCGCCCGCACGCAGCGCCTCGGTGACCGAGAGGTAGGCGTCGGGCAGGTCGATGTACTTGCCGACCAGGGCCATGACGATCTCGTGCTCGGGGTTGTGGACGCGGTCGAGCAGGTCGTCCCAGGTCGTCCAGTCCACGTCGCGGAACGGAAGGTCCAGCTTGCGGACGACGTAGGCGTCCAGGCCCTCGGTGTGGACCACCTTGGGGATGTCGTAGATCGAGCGGGCGTCGGGGCAGGCCACCACGGCCGCCTCGTCGACGTCGCACATCAGGGAGATCTTGCGCTTGATCGCGGTCGGCACCTCGCGGTCGCAGCGCAGCACGATGGCGTCCGGCTGGATACCGATGTTGCGCAGCGCCGCGACCGAGTGCTGGGTCGGCTTGGTCTTCAGCTCGCCCGAGGGGCCGATGTACGGCAGCAGCGAGATGTGGACCACGAAGACGTTGTCGCGGCCGACCTCGTGGCGGACCTGGCGGACGGTCTCCAGGAACGGCAGCGACTCGATGTCGCCGACCGTGCCGCCGACCTCGGTGATCACGACGTCCACCTCGTCCGTCGCCATGCGGCGGATGCGGTGCTTGATCTCGTTGGTGATGTGCGGGATGACCTGCACCGTGTCGCCCAGGTACTCGCCGCGCCGCTCCTTGGCGATCACCGTCGAGTAGACCTGGCCTGTAGTGACATTGGCGGAGCCGTCCAGGTCTCGGTCGAGGAAGCGCTCGTAGTGTCCGATGTCCAGGTCGGTCTCGGCGCCGTCGTTGGTGACGAAGACCTCACCGTGCTGGAAGGGGTTCATCGTGCCAGGGTCGACATTGAGGTACGGGTCGAGCTTCTGCATCACGACGCGCAGACCGCGGGCCTTGAGCAGCATGCCGAGGCTGGAGGCCGTCAGCCCCTTGCCGAGCGAGGAGGCGACACCCCCGGTGACGAAGATGTGCTTGGTCGTCGAGGCTGTGCTGTTTCGAAAAACAGTGGGCGGCATGGCCAAGAGGGGGCTCCCGTGGTCGCGGTCTGGGGTGCGGTGCGTCCGTCGTACGGCCCGGTCGTCCCGGGTTGTCGTCGGCGGCGCCGTCGCTGCGGTTCCGGGGTTTGTCTCCCACCGGTCCACGGGCTACCAGCGTATCAGCGCCGGAGAGCGAAGGCTTCCGGCCACGCTCCGCGCACACCCGGACACGGACGCGCGCGGCTCACCGGATTCTCACCCGGTGGTCACTCGTTCGGCGGACCCGCGTTGCCCGGAGGGGCACACAGATCATCTACGTGCGTCGTATCCTGCTCGGACGTTCGCTGCCGAGCCCGCCCGGCGACACGGCACCACCCCACGCCCGTCGGCACCGGAAACAACGAGAGCTCGTCAGTGCGTTGAGCAACAATTGTCCTTTGCGGCACAGCGTTTGGCTTCACGGCCGGACGGCTGCTTTGCTTCATGGCTCAACAACGCATGACACCCCCCTTGACCGCACTAGCGACCGCCCCCACGCGGGGTGACGTGGCCGTTCGACTGGAGTTGCACGTGGCCGGGCGCATCGAAGACTACGCACTCATCGGAGACATGCAGACCGCTGCCCTGGTCTGCCGGGACGGCACAGTCGACTGGCTGTGCCTGCCCCGCTTCGACTCGCATGCCATCTTCGCCGGTCTGCTGGGCACCGGGGAACACGGCTTCTGGCGGCTCGGGCCCGCCTACGCGCCCGGCGCCGAGCCGCCGACCGCCGCCCGGCGCGGCTACCGCGGCGACTCGCTCATCCTCGAATCCGAGTGGGACACCCCCCGCGGCACGGTCCGGGTGACCGATTTCATGCCGCCGCGTGACGGCGCCCCGCAGCTCATCCGGATCGTGGAGGGCGTGTCCGGCCGGGTGCCGATGCGTTCGGAGCTGCGGATGCGCTTCAGCTACGGCCGGGTCGTGCCGTGGGTGCACAAGCACGAGGGGCGCACGGTGGCCGTCGCGGGCCCCGACTCCGTGTGGTTCGACACGGAGGCCGAGACCTACGGCAAGGCGCTCACCACGTACGCGGACTTCACGGTCGCTCCGGGTGACCGGATCGCGTTCACCATCTCCTGGGAGCCCTCGCACAAGGAGCCGCCGGCGCTGCCGGAGCCCGAGCAGTCGCTGGTGGCGACGGAGGACTTCTGGCGCGAGTGGGTCGAGCACTGTACGTACCACGGTCCCTACCGCGAGGCCGTGGTCCGCTCCCTGATCACGCTGAAGGCGCTGACGTACGCCCCCACCGGCGGCATCGTGGCCGCTCCGACCACCTCCCTGCCGGAGGAGATCGGCGGCGTCCGCAACTGGGACTACCGCTACACCTGGCTGCGGGACGCGGCGATCACCCTGTCCTCGCTGCTGCGCACCGGCTACCGCGAGGAGGCCCGCGCCTGGCGCGAGTGGCTGCTGCGCGCGGTCGCCGGCGACCCGGAGAACCTGCAGATCATGTACGGCATCGCGGGCGAGCGCGAGCTCGGCGAGGCGGAGCTGGACTGGCTGCCGGGCTACGAGGGCTCCACGCCGGTCCGGGTCGGCAACGGCGCGGCCCACCAGCTCCAGCTGGACGTGTACGGCGAGGTCACCGAGGCCCTGCACCTGGCCCACATGACCGGCCTCGCCCGCAACGACTACGCCTCGGTGCTCCAGCTGAAGCTGATCCGGTACCTGGAGGACCACTGGCAGGAGCCGGACGAGGGCATCTGGGAGGTGCGCGGCCCGCGCCGCCACTTCGTGCACTCCAAGGTGATGGCCTGGGTCGCCGTCGACCGCACCATCAAGCTGATCGAGTCCGGGGACGCGGACGGCCCGCTGGAGCGCTGGAAGCAGCTGCGCGACGACATCCACCGGGACGTCTGCGAGAAGGGCTACGACAAGGAGCGCAACACCTTCACGCAGTCCTACGGCTCCCAGGAGCTGGACGCCTCGCTGCTGCTGATCCCGCAGATGGGCTTCCTGCCGCCGGACGACAAGCGGGTCATCGGCACCATCGAGGCCATCCAGCGGGAGCTGTCCACGTCGGACGGTTTCATCCTGCGCTACCCGACGGACGGCAAGGACGAGGGTGTCGACGGCCTGCCCGGTGACGAAGGGGCCTTCCTCGCCTGCTCGTTCTGGATGGCCGACGACCTGGCGATGATCGGGCGGGTCGACGAGGCGCGCAAGCTCTTCGAGAAGCTGCTGTCCCTGCGCAACGACCTGGGCCTGCTCGCCGAGGAGTGGGACCCGCGCCTCCAGCGCCAGGTCGGCAACTTCCCCCAGGCGTTCAGCCACGTGCCCCTGATCGACACGGCGCTGCGCCTGACGGCGAGCGGGGCGTACGGGGGCTGAGGACACTCGGGAGGAAGACGTGGCCGTACCCGCCTAGGCTGGAGACAAACTCCAACCCCTTTCCGGAAGGGGGCGGCCATGACTTCCCTCTCGACGGCGGACGCGGCGACGGCCGCGCTGCGCGGAGAACTCACCGGCGAGGTGTTCGTCCCCGGTGACCCGGGTTACGACGAGGCCCGGACCGTCCACAACGTGATGATCGACCGGCGGCCCGCCGTGATCGCGCGGTGCGCGCACGAGGACGACGTGGTGCGCGCCGTGCGCTTCGGCAGAGAGCTGGACCTGCCCATCGCGGTACGCGGCGGCGGTCACAGCGTGTCCGGACAGGCCCTCAACGACGGCGGCCTGGTGATCGACCTGCGTCTGATGAACGAGGTGACGGTCCACCCCGCGGCCGGGGCGGTCCGGGTGGGCGGCGGGGCCACGATGAGCCATCTCGACCGCGGCACCCAGCCCTACGGCCTCGCCACCACCGGCGGTCGCGTCTCCACCACCGGCGTCGGCGGTTTCGTGCTGGGCGGCGGCACCGGCTGGCTGGACCGCTGGTGCGGACTGGCCGTGGACAATCTGCTCGGCGTGGAACTGGTCACCGCCGACGCCCGAACGGTCCGGGCCGACAGCAGCGAGAACCCCGACCTCTTCTGGGGACTGCACGGCGGCGGCGGCAACTTCGGCGTCGCGACCGCGCTCACCCTGAAAGTGCACGAGCTGCCGGAGTTCTCCGTGGCCCTGCTGCTGTACCCGCCCGAGTCCGGCGGTGAGGTGGTGCGGACGTACCGCGACGTCATCGCGTCGGGTCCCGACGCGGCGGGCGGCGGCGTCATATACCTCACCGGCCCGCCCGCGGAGTTCGTGCCACCGCACCTGGTGGGCACCATGCTGTGCGGGGTGCTCCTCACCTACGCCGGCCCGGAGGCGGACCTGCGCGAGCTCGCCGAGCCGCTGCTGGCGCTGCCGCACGAGGCGGAGGTCGTCGGCGCGATCCCCTACGCCGACCTGCAGTGCATGATCGACGATCCGCCCGGGCTGCGGAACTACTGGTCGGCCGAGTACCTGACGGGGCTCCCCGACGAGGCCGTGGACGCGTACTGCGCCCGCGCGGCCTCCATGCCCGTGCCGAGCGGCACTCAGCACGCCCTGTTCCCGCAGGGCGGCGCGATCGCCGCCGGGCCCCCCGAGTACCCGGTGCCCTACCGGGACGCCCCGTGGGCGGTGCACCCCTTCGGGGTGTGGGAGGACCCGGCCGACGACGAACGCGGCGTCCAGTGGGTGCGGGACGTCCGCGCCGACGTCCGGCCGTGGAGCACCGGGGCGGTGTACCTCAACTTCATCGGTGACGAGGGCGCGGACCGCGTCGTGGCCGGGCTGGGCAGCGAGAACACCCGCAGGCTCGCGGAGCTGAAGCGGCGGTACGACCCGGACAACGTGTTCCGGTTCAACCACAACATCCGCCCCGCATGACGCACCTCATGACGCACCGGCGCGTGGCGCCCCGGCGCGATGTGCCCGGCAGCGTCCCCCGCGGGTAGCGTCCGGCTCATGGACAGCGGCAAAGTCAACAGCGGCGACGGCTTCAGGGACGGCGGGTACGGACCACGGGGGGCCGGCATCACCGTGCAGCGCGCCCTGGAACTCCCCGGGCTGCGCAGCGGCCTGCCCGAGGTCCTGGCCGGCGCCGACCGCCTGCACCGCACGGTGCGCTGGGTGCACGCCGGTGAGGTGCCCAACATCGCCTCCCTCCTCAAGGGCGGCGAGCTCCTGCTGACCACGGGCTACGGCCTCGGCACCCGGCCCGGGGAGCAGCGGGCGTTCGTCCGCACGCTCGCCGAGCGCGGCATCGCGGCCCTGGTCGTGGAACTGGGCCCGCGCTTCGCCCGGCTGCCCGCGACCCTGGTGGACACCGCCCGCGCGGCCGGGCTGCCGCTGGTCCAGCTGCACCGCGAGGTGCCGTTCGTGACGGTCACCGAGGAGATCCACACCGAGATCGTCAACGGCCACTACGCGCTGCTCCAGCGGGCCGAGGAGGTGCACCGCCGCTGCACCGAGGCCCTGTTGAGCGGCGGCGGGGTGCCCCAGGTGCTCGGCATCCTGGCCGAGTTCGGCGACAACCCGGTCTTCCTGGAGACGCCCGACGGCCGCCTGCTGTACGCCGCCGGTTCCGGACCCGAGGGCGCCGATCCGCTCCAGGTGTGGGAGGGGCTGCGGGGCCAGCACAAGGAGACCCCGCCCCCGGCGGGCTCGGTCCTGGTGGACGTGCCCGGCGGCGGCCCCGGCGCCGGGTCGGTGCGTGCCCGGCTGGTCCTGCTGCCCGTGCGGTCCCCGCTGGCGCCGGTGCACCGGATGGCGGCGGAGCGGGCGGCCGGCATCCTCGCCGTGGTGCTGATGCAGGCACGGCAGGAGGAGGAGCTGGCGGCGCGCGGACGCGGCGACTTCCTCACCGACCTCGCCGAGGGCCGGATCACGGCGGAGGACGCCCCGGCGCAGGCCCGCGTCCTCGGCTTCAAGCCGGGTGGCAGCCCGCTGCTGCCGGTGGTGATGCGGCTCGGCGACACCCTCGCCCCCGCCGGCGGCGGCTGGGCGGTACTGGCCCGCGCGGTCGCCGAGGAGCTGGCGTCGGTCGGGGTGCCGGTGCTGCTGGGCGTGCGGCCGGTGGAGGGGCGGGTGCCGCTCCTGCTGGGCCTGCGCGCGGAGTCGGAGCGGGCCGCGGTCGCCGACCGGGTCGCGGCGGCACTGCGGGCCGGCGTCGAGCGGGCCGGGATGCAGCGCCCGGGAGCGCACCCGCCGGTCGTGGTCGTCGGGGTGGCCGGCGGCTGGGCGGCGGCGTCGGCCGGTCTGCGGCACGCGGCGGAGACGGCGACCGCGGCCCAGGGACTCGACGACCGGCCGTGGTACGACGCCCGGCGCCTCGACATCGACCTGCTGCTGTGGCGGCTGCGCGACCATCCGGACCTGGCGGCGTTCGTCGGCCGGGCGATCGGCCCCCTCCAGGACCACGACAACCGTTCCAAGCCGCCTCTGCTGCCCACGCTGCAGACGTACTTGGCGCACGCGGGCCGCAAGGCGGAGACGGCGCGCGAACTCCACCTGAACCGGCAGACGCTCTACAACCGGCTGGCGCGGATCGGCGAGTTGCTGGGCACGGACCTCGACGACCCGCAGACCGTACTGGCGTTGAGCCTGGCACTGCGGGCGCGCCGGCACGTGCCCTGAGGGAGGGACACGCGCGGACACCGTCTAGCGCAGCGGCGCGGGCTGCGTCAGCTCGTCGTAGACGCTGAGGACCTGGGCGACCGTCTCGTCCTCGGTCGGCCAGGTGGCCGCCTGCCGCAGGCCCCGGTCGCGCAGCTCCTCCCGGCGCGCGGCGTCGCCGAGCAGCCCGACGACGGCTTCGGCGAGTGCCCCGGCGTCCCCCGGCGGGACGAGTTCGGCGGCGTCGCCGACGAGTTCGGGGATGCCGCGGGTGTCGCCGGCGACGAGCGGCAGCCGCGCGTGCAGGGCCTCCTGGGCGAGCACGGAGCGTCCCGCCCCGCGGTGGTTCGGCAGCAGCGCGAGGTCGGCCGCCGCCAGCAGGTCGGTGACGTCGTCGCGGCGGCCGATGAGCACCACCGGCAGTCCCTCGTCCTCGATCCGCCGCTGCAACTCCCCGCGCAGCGGGCCCTCCCCGGCGACGACGACCAGGGGCACGGGGTCGAGACGGCGCCACGCGCGCGCGGCGTCGAGCAGGACGTCGTAGCCCCGGTACGGTTCGAGGGAGCCGACCGCGATCAGCAACGGGCGGCCGACGGCCCCGAGTTCCGCCCGGATCTTCGGACGCGACCGGTCGGGGTCCTCCTGTCCGGCGGTCCGGCCGGGACGGCCCGGGAGCGCGACCGGACCGAGGCGCGCGTCCCGGGCGCCGGTCAGCCGAGCCCGGTCGACCAGGTCCGACGTGGCGCCGAGCACCACGGTGGCGGCCCGCATCACCCGCCGTTCCAGTACCCGCAGCAGATGGGCGCGTGCCCCTTCGGCGTGGGCCCGGTCGTGCCAGGTGACGACGAGCGGGGTACGGATCCGACGCCCGCCGAGGGCCAGCGCGGCGCGGACGGAGGCGTGCAGCCCGTGCGCGTGCACCAGGTCGGCGTCGCCGCACACCGCCCGCAGCGCCGCCACGGAGACGGGGTCGCTGCTGCGGGGCACGTGCACGTGGTCGGCGCCGGTGCCGGTGAAGTCGTAGGTGCGTTCCGCATCGGCGGGGGCGCACACCGTGACCTTCACGCCCCGTGCGACGAGCCCCGCGGCCAGCGAGCGCACATGCGCGCTGCTGCCGGCGTTGCCTCCGCCCAGCACCTGCACGGTGCGCAGCGGCGCCTGGCCGAGCGGTGAGTGGCTGCTCACGGGGGTCACGTGGACCGGGACTCCTGGTTCGGCGGGGGACGGTCACGAAGAACGTACAGAAGGATGGTGCGGCCGGTGCGCGTCGCACGGTCTCCTGCGCGTCACTCCGTCAAGGATGCCAGCACGTACGGGTGTTCCGGGAACGACGATCGCCGCGCGCACGCGACCACGGGGCAACGGAACAGGACCAGTTCACTCACACGAGTGACGTGCCAGCGCGCTCACCCGGTCCCCGCACATCGCCGCGGTCACCAGCGCGACGGCGTGAACGGCGAGGCCCGCCCTGCCGTTTCCCTCCACGACGGCGGCGCCCAGGGCCGCGCCCAGCGCGTGCGCGCCGGTGTCGCCGAGCATCGTCCGCTCGGCGACGTCGCCGGGAAGCACGGCCGCGGCGGCTCCCATCGCGGCGGCGGCCGTCTCTCCTCCGGGCCCCTGCTTCCGCAGCCCCGGCGCCCCGAGCGCGAGGACCACCGCCGCGGCCCTGCCGGGGCGTACGTCCACGAGGTTGACCAGGTGCGCGGCGCCGGCGATGACCACACCCGCGAGCACCTTGTCCAGCGGGCGTTCCTTCATCACGGCGCCCGCGACGAGCCCGGCACCGCAGATGCCGAACAGCTTCACCGCACCGCTGGTGACCTCGCCGTCCCGCAGCGCCGCCAGGTGTGCCCGGAACCCACGCCGGGGGTCCCGGGCCCCCGCCACGTCGTCGTAGGCCCCGCAGACCCCGGCGGCCAGCACGGCGAACCCGGCGGCGGGCCGCACCCGCCCCGCCCCGACCGCCACCGCCACGGCGGACGCGGGCCCGGCGTACAGCCCGACGCTCCGGCCGGCGTGGTTCCCGCGCTCCCAGCGGTCCCGGCCGCCCGGAGCCGTGACCCGCAGCACGGCCGAGCCGGTCCGGGCCAGGACGGCGGCGAGGGCGAAGGAGGCACCGGTCCGGCGGCTGCGCTTGATCATCCGGCCACCCTACGGGACCCGGAGCCGGACATTTCCGGCTCACCCCGGCAGGCACCGAACGCCCCGCGGAAGCGCCGCCCCGCCTGACACCGCGCTCGCACCACCGCCCGCGCGGCATCCCCTGGGAGCATCCCGCACCCCGGAGACCACTCCGCCCGACAACCCGCCGCCATGGCACCGACGCCTACGGCACGCCTGCTGAAACACACGCACGACAGCACGCACCCGACAACCCACGAAGCACGCGCGCCCGACGGCTGCTCCGCCCGACAACCCGACAACCCGCCGACACGACGCCCGCATCCGCGGCACCCGCGGCACCCGCGAAAACGCACGCCCGCTAGCACGCGCCCGACAACCCGCGAAGCACGCGCGCCCGACGGCCACCCACGCCCCACAACCCGCCGACACGGCGTCCGCTCCCCCAGCACCCCCGCGGGAGCGGGAGGCACTGCGGCGGTCGCCGCGGCGGGCGGTCCCGGCTACCGCGGTGGCGCCCATCGCACCGGGCTTCGCCGGTCCGCGTCCCTAGTCGTCGTCCCTGGCCGTCGCGAGCAGTTCCTCCGCGTGGGCGCGGGCCGTCTCCGAGTCCTCCTGGCCCGCGAGCATCCGGGACAGCTCCCGGATCCGCTCCTCGCCCTCCAGGACCTTCACCCCGGAGCGGGTCACCGAGCCGTCGTTCGTCTTCTCCACCAGCAGCTGCCGGTCGGCGAACGCGGCCACCTGCGGAAGATGGGTGACCACGACGACCTGCGCGGTCTTCGCGAGCCGCGCCAGGCGCCGCCCGATCTCCACGGCCGCCTTGCCGCCGACCCCGGCGTCGACCTCGTCGAAGAGGTACGTCGGCACCGGGTCGGTCCCCGCGAACACGACCTCCACGGCCAGCATCACCCGCGACAGCTCACCGCCGGAGGCCCCCTTGGCGATGGGCCGCGGCGGCGCGCCCGGGTGCGGGGCGAGCAGGAGCTCCACCTCGTCGGCGCCCGACGGCCCGTACGCGACCGTACGTCCGCCGACCTCCACGCCTTCGGGGTCCTCGGTCTGCCGGACGGCGAACGACACGCGCGCGTGGGGCATGGCGAGCGAGGCCAGCTCGGCGGTCACCGCGGCGGCGAACCGGTCGGCGGCCTCCGTGCGCGCGTCGGTCAGCGCCTGCGCCAGTCCGCCCAGTTCCGCCCGCAGCGCGTCCCGCTCGACGGTCAGCTCGCCGATCCGCTCGTCGTCGCCGTCCAGCTCGGTCAGCCGCGCGGCGCTCTGCTCGGCCCAGGTCAGCACGGCCGTGACGTCCTCGCCGTACTTCCTGGTCAGTGCGGTGAGCGCGGCCCGCCGTTCCTCGACCGCCGCCAGCCGCAGCGGGTCGGCGTCCAGGTCGTCGGCGTATCCCGCCAGCTCCCCGGCCACGTCCCGCAGCAGGATCCCGACCTCGCCGATCCGCTCGGCGAGCGCGGCCAGCGCCGGGTCGTGCGACCGCACGGCGTCCAGGGCCCGCTGCGCGCCCGCGACGAGCGTCGCCGCGTCCACGCCCTCGGGGTCCTCCGGGTTGCCGGCCAGCGCGGCGTGGGCGGCCGTCGCGGCCGATGCCAGGGCCTCGGCGTGCCCGAGCCGCTCGGCCTCCTCGGCCAGCTCCACGTCCTCGCCGGCGCGCGGCTCGACGGCCGCCACCTCGTCGAGGCCGTAGCGCAGCAGATCGGCCTCCTGGGCGCGCTCACGCGCCCGCGTGGTGATCTCGTCCAGCTCCGACGCGACGGCGCGCAGCCGACGGTAGGCCGCGGCGTACTTGGCGAGCGGCCCGGCGACCGCGTCACCGGCGTACCGGTCCAGCGCCTGCCGCTGCCGGGACTGTTTCAGCAGCCCCTGCTGGTCGGTCTGCCCGTGCACGGCCACCAGCTCGTCGGCGAGCTCGGCGAGCATCCCCACGGGCACGGACCGCCCGCCCAGGTGCGCCCGCGAACGCCCCTCGGCGGAGACGGTACGGCTGATCAGCAGGGCCCCGTCGTCCAGCTCGGCACCGGCCTCCTCGGCCCGCACGGCCGCCGCGGCGTCACCGGGCACGGCGATCCGCCCCTCGACGACGGCGTTCTTCGCCCCGATCCGCACCAGCGCCGCGTCCGCGCGCCCGCCCAGGAGCAGCCCGAGACTGGTGACCACCATGGTCTTGCCCGCACCCGTCTCACCGGTGACAGCGGTGAACCCGGGCGACAGCTCGACAACGGCGTCGTCGATGACCCCGAGTGACCGTATCCGCATCTCCTCAAGCACGGACACGACCTTACGAGGTCCGAGGCGTCGAGTGCGACCGGCCCGCCCTCGCCGCGCGGGGCGGGACACCGCCCTCGGGGCGCGGGGAGCTGCGCGACCGGCCGCGGACGGCCCGCGGCCGGGGGCCCGGCAGAACCACCCCTTCGTGGCCGCTAGTGCGGCGCGCCCCGCCACCCGGAGACGGGCAGCGCGAACTTCGCCACCAGCCGGTCCGTGAACGACGCGTGGTGCAGCCGGGCCAGCCGCACGGGCACCGCTCCCCGCCGGACCTCCACCCGCGCCCCGGGCGGCAGCTCCACCGTCCGCCGCCCGTCGCACCACAGCACGCCCGGCGGGATGTGCGGCAGCACCTCCACCGCGAGCACCGAGTCCGGCGAGGTCACCAGCGGCTTCGCGAACAGCGCGTGCGCGCTGATCGGCACCATCAGGAGCGCCTCGACCTCGGGCCACACCACCGGCCCCCCGGCCGAGAAGGCGTACGCCGTCGACCCGGTCGGCGTCGACAGCACGATGCCGTCGCAGCCGAACCCGGTCACCGGCCGCCCGTCGATCTCCAGCACGACCTCGAGCAGCTTCTCGGCGCCGGCCTTCTGCACGGCTGCCTCGTTCAGCGCCCAGTCGGTGTGCACGATGTCGCCGTTGCGGTGCACGACGACGTCGACCGTCATGCGCTCCTCGACCTCGTACGCCCGGCTCACGACCCGGTCGACGACCTTGTCGAGGTCGTCCCGCTCGGCCTCGGCCAGGAACCCGACCCGGCCGAGGTTGACGCCGAGCATCGGCACCCCGGAGGCGCGGGCGAACTCGGCGCCGCGCAGCAGCGTCCCGTCACCGCCCAGCACGATGAGCAGCTCGCACCCGTCGAGGCACTGCGGGGTGGCCTCGCCGACCAGCTCCACCTCGTCCGACAGCGGCAGGTCGCGCGCCTCGGCCTCCAGGACCCGCACACCGATGCCGGCCAGCAGCAGCCCCTTGACCACGAGCTCGGCGCTGCGGACGGCCGCGGGCCGCCCGGTGTGGGCGAGCAGGAAAACAGTACGAGCTCGGTTCTGTGTCAACGCGGCCCCTCCGCCACTGCACGGTCAACGTCGGCCGGGTCCAGTTCGCCGGCCCCGGCCCGCAGCCACAGAAAGTACTCGACGTTCCCGGAGGGACCGGGCAGCGGACTGGCGGTGACCCCCTTCACACCGAGCCCCAGGTCCCAGGCCCTGCGGGCGACGCCCCGCACGGCCTCGGCCCGCAGCTGCGCACTGCGTACCACTCCCCCGCTGCCCAGCCGCTCCTTGCCCACCTCGAACTGCGGCTTCACCATCATCACCAGGTCGGCGTCCGGCCGCGTGCACCGCACCAGGGCGGGCAGCACCAGTCCGAGCGGGATGAAGGACAGATCCCCCACGACCAGGTCCACGGGCTCCCCATCGATCGCGTCCAGCGTCAACTCACGCACGTTCGTACGGTCCTTGACGGTGACGCGTTCATCCTGCTGGAGGGACCACGCGAGTTGTCCGTATCCGACGTCCACGGCGACGACGTGTGCGGCGCCCGCCCGCAGCAGGACGTCGGTGAAGCCGCCGGTGGAGGCGCCGGCGTCGAGCGCGCGCCGTCCCCCGACGACGAGGCCCTGCGGCACGAACGCCGACAGAGCGCCGGCGAGCTTGTGGCCGCCGCGCGAGACGTAGTCGGGGTCGCTGTCGTCCTGGGTGACGACGATGGCCGCGGCGGTCTCCACCTGGGTGGCGGGCTTGGTCGCGACGGTCTTGCCGACGGAGACCCGGCCGGCGGCGATCAGCTGGCTGGCGTGCTCGCGCGAGCGCGCCAGCTTGCGGCGGACCAGCTCCGCGTCGAGACGGCGGCGTGCGACTCCTGCCACGTTCGGTTCAGCTCCTGCGGTCGTACGGGGATGGGGGCGCCGGAGGTCCCGGGCGGGCGTCGAGCGCGGTGAGCGCGTCGCGCAGCCCCCTGTGTACATCCTCGTACACCTCGACGTGCCCGTCCGTGGCGAGGTGGTCGGCGTCGGCCAGGCGCCGCAGTCCGGCGTCCACCCCGGCGTCGCCGGTGGGCGTGCGGGGGACGCCGAGGGGGGCGGGGCCGGCGGGGGCGTACTCGTCGTGCGCCTCGTGGGGCCCCGCCCCGGCCTCCGGCTCCTGGCCCCCGGCCTGCGGTACTGCGTCGCTCATGCCCCGACGCTACCGCGAACCGCTGCGGTACGGTCTGTCCCGATGGCGACGACTGAGGAGTGCCGTGCCGCACTCGACAAGCTCTCGGACAACATGCGCGGCGCCGAAGGGGACGTGCGGTCGGCGACCGCGCTGGACCGCTCGGTGAGCTGCCACATCACCGACCTGGACGTCACCTTCGCTGGCCGCATGGCGGACGGCCGGATCGACGTGCGCGAGACCCTCGACGGACCGCCCCGCGAGAAGGCCGAGATCAGGCTGGCGATGACCGGCGACGACCTGGTGGCCCTGGTCGACGGCGAGCTGAACTTCGCCAAGGCCTGGGGCTCCGGCCGGGTGAGGCTGGAGGCGGGGCTGCGCGACCTGTTCCGTCTCAGGAAGCTCCTGTAGCCGCTCTGCAGCCGCCCTCAGGAGGCTTTGGTCGCCGACACCTTCTCGCGCTCGACGGCTCCGGTGGCGCGTGCCTTGCGCGCGGCCGGCACCACCAGTGGCGTGCCGGTCTCCGGGTCGTCGATGATCTGGCAGCGCAGTCCGAAGACCTCCTCGACCAGTTCGGCCGTGACGATGTCGTTCGGCGCGCCCTCCGCGATGACCTTCCCCCCGCGCAGGGCGATGAGGTGGGTCGCGTACCGGGCGGCGTGGTTGAGGTCGTGCAGGACCGCCACCAGGGTGCGGCCCTGCGTCTCGTGGAGCTCCGCGCACAGGTCCAGGACGTCGATCTGGTGCTGGATGTCCAGGTACGTCGTCGGCTCGTCGAGCAGCAGCAGGGGGGTCTGCTGGGCGAGCGCCATGGCGATCCACACGCGCTGGCGCTGGCCGCCGGAGAGTTCGTCGACGTAGCGGTCGGCGAGTTCGGCGATGCCGGTCTGGGCCATCGACTCCTGGACGACCCGCTCGTCCTCGGCCGACCACTGGCGCAGCAGGCCCTGGTGCGGGTAGCGGCCCCGGCCGACCAGGTCGCCGACGGTGATGCCGTCGGGCGCGATGGACGACTGCGGCAGCAGGCCGAGGGTCCGCGCGACCTGCTTGGCGGGCATCGACTGGATGACCGAACCGTCGAGCAGGACCCGGCCCCGGGTGGGCTTCAGCATCCGCGACAGGGCGCGCAGCAGGGTCGACTTGCCACAGGCGTTGGGGCCGACGATCACCGTGAAGGAGTTGTCGGGTATCTCCACCGACAGCTGTTCGGCGATGACCCGCTGGTCGTAGGCGAGGGTGACGTTCTCGGCGGACAGACGGTTCACGATGCTCCTTTGGTTGTTCAGCCCGCCGGCCGCGGCGGCACCGGCGCTCATATCCGGCCCGCCTTGCGCTCGGTGACCAGCAGCCACAGCAGGTAGACGCCGCCGAGGATGCCGGTGACCACGCCCACGGGCAGCTGGTCGGCCCCGAAGGCCCGCTGCGAGACCCAGTCGGCCCCGACCAGCAGGGCGGCGCCCATGCACAGCGACGGCAGCAGGTTGGGGCCGGGCGAGCGGGTCAGGCGCCGGGCGAGCTGCGGCGCGGTGAGCGCGACGAAGCTCACCGGCCCGGCGGCGGCCGTCGCGGCGGCGGTGAGCAGCACGGCGGCCACCATCAGCAGCATCCGCACGCGTTCGACGCGCACGCCGAGCGCGTACGAGACGTCGTCGCCCATCTCCATCAGCCTGAGCGCCCGGCCGTTGGCGAGGACGAGCGGCACGAGCACCGCGCACAGGGTCAGCAGGGGCCACACCTGGGCCCAGTCACGGCCGTCGAGGGATCCGGTCATCCAGACGACGGCACGGGCGGCGTCGACGATGTCGGCCCGGGTCATCAGATATCCGTTGACCGCCGTGACGATCGCGGACATGCCGATACCGACCAGGACCAGTCGATAGCCGTGCACCCCCCGCTTCCAGGCGAGCACATAGATGCCGATGCCGGTCACCAGGCCGCCCGCGAGCGCGCCGAGGGTGACCTGGGTCGCGGTCCCCGAGAACAGCACGATCATCACGAGCGCGCCGGCCGTCGCCCCCTGGCCGAGGCCGAGCACGTCCGGACTGCCCAGCGGATTGCGCGAGATGGCCTGGAACAGCGCGCCGCCCAGCCCGAGCGCGGCACCGACCAGCAGCCCGACCAGGACCCGCGGCAGCCGCAGTTCGTTGACGATGAACTCCTGGCTGGGATTTCCGTCGCCGGCCAGGGTCCTCAGCACGTCCCCGGCGGACATCGCGAAGTCGCCGGTGCCGATCAGCAGCACGCTCGCGGCGAGCGCGACGACCACCAGCAGGGCCACGACGACCAGGGCCCGGACGTCGAGGCGCAGCGAGAGCCCACCCGGACTCCGTACAGCACGATGCGTCTTCACAGCTGGGCCGTCCTCCGCCGTCGTACGAGAAAGATGAAGACCGGTCCGCCGAGGATCGCGGTGACGATGCCGACCTGGAGTTCCGAGGGCCGTGCGACGATCCGGCCGAGGACGTCCGCGCCGAGCAGCAGCACGGGCGACAGGATCGCGGCGTACGGCATGATCCAGCGCATGTCGGGCCCGGTGAAGGAGCGCACGATGTGCGGGACCATCAGGCCGACGAACACGATCGGCCCGCAGGCCGCGGTCGCGGCCCCGCACAGCACGGTGGCGGCGAGCATGGACAGCGCCCGCGTGCGGTTCAGGTGGGCGCCGAGGGCCCTGGCGGTGTCGTCGCCCATCTCCATGGCGTTGAGCGGCTTGGCCAGCGCGAGCGCGAGGACCGTGCCGGTCACGAAGAACGGCAGCACTTCCCTGATGGTCCCGGTCGTCGCCGAGGACAGCGAACCGACCGTCCAGAACCGCATCCGGCCCAGCGCCGCGTCATCCATGATCATGACGGCCTGGAGATAACCGAAGAGGGCGGCGCTGATCGCGGTGCCGGCGAGCACCAGCCGCACCGGCGTCGCCCCGCGGCTGCCGCCCAGGAACCAGACCAGCGCGCCGACCCCCGCCGCACCGGCGAAGGCGAACCAGACGTAACCGCCCAGCGAGCTGACGCCGAAGAAGGTGATGGCCGTGACGACGGCCGCCGAGGCGCCCGCGTTGATGCCGAGCAGGCCGGGGTCGGCCAGCGGATTGCGGGTGAGCGCCTGGAGCACGGCCCCGGCGAGGCCGAGCGCGGCACCCGCCAGCAGACCGAGCACGGTCCGCGACAGACGCTCGCTCACCACGACGTCGCCGTAGGTACCCGAGTCGTGGAACAGGCCGTGCCAGACCTGAGCCAGCGACAGGTCCTTCGCGCCGACCGCGATGCTCGCCATCGCGATCAGCACCAGGATCGCCGCGGAGACGGGCAACCCGACGGCACGGAGCGCACGACGCTTCGGAGGCGCGGGAGCGGTCTCCGCGCGCTGTTCGGGGGGACTGTCGACCAACACGCAGTTAGGTTAGCCTACCCTCCCAATCGATCACGATCCCCGGGACGCCGCCCGGGCACCGCCCACCGGACCGGGGCTCCTTCCCCTCCGCCGGCGCCCGACCCCGGCCGCCGTCCCGCTCACAACCCCAGCCGCGCCAGCGCCTTGTCCGTGTCCAGCGCGCACGCGCTCTCCCCGCCCGCCGTCCAGGCCGCCGCGCACAGCGCGCGCAGCCCGTCCAGCGCCTCGCCGTCGCCCTCCAGCTCCAGCCGCTCGTCACCCGCGGCCGCCGTCCAGCCGCCGCAGCGGAACCCGCCGCCCTCGTCTCCGGTGACCTCCGGCTGCCCCGTGAGCAGCCCGCGCAGATCCGCGTCGACGTAGGTCGGCCGGTGCTGCGGGGGCGCGGCCAGCAACTGGGCGCCGTCGGTCACCCCGGTCAGGACGAGCAGCGAGTCGACGTCCCCGTTGAACGCGCCCTCGATGTCCGTGTCCAGCCGGTCCCCGACCACCAGGGGCCGCTCGGCGCCGGTCCTCAGGATCGTCTCCCGGTGCATGGGGGGCAACGGCTTCCCCGCGACCTGCGGATCGGCCCCGGTGGCGATCCGCACGACCTCGACCGCCGCGCCGTTGCCCGGCGCGATGCCCCGGGCGCCCGGGATCGTCAGGTCGGTGTTGGAGGCGTACCACGGCACGCCCCGCGCGATCGCGTAGCACGCCTCCGCGAAACGCCCCCACGGCAGCTCGGGCCCGCCGAAGCCCTGCACCACGGCCGCCGGGTCGTCCTCCGCCGACTCGACGGGCACGAGCCCGCGCTCGCGCAGCGCGACGCGCAGTCCCTCCCCGCCGATCACCAGCACCCGCGAGCCCGACGGCACCTGCTCGGCGATCAGCCGCGCCACCGCCTGCGCCGAGGTGATGACGTCGTCCGCGTCCGTCGGTATGCCCAGCTCGGTCAGGTGCGCGGCGACCGCGTCGGGGGTCCGGAGCGCGTTGTTCGTGACGTACGCCAGGTGCATCCCGCCCGACCTGGCCGTCGCGAGGGACTCCACCGCGTGCGCGATGGCGTTCCCCCCGGCGTAGACCACGCCGTCCAGGTCCAGCAGCGCCGTGTCGTATGCCTCGCTCAGGCCCCGCCCACTGCCGTCGGGCCTCGTCCTGACGCTCCGGCTCATTGCACATCGCTCCTCATCAGACGCCTTTCCCCCGATCATCCCCCATGCCACCGACAGTCGTACGATGCCGGGATGGATACTGCCGGTCACCCGGATGCAACGGCGCGCCGGGGCCTGGAACTCACCCCGTTCCGAGGCCTCCGCTACGACCCCGACCGGGTCGGCAGCCTGGCCGCCGTGACGTCCCCTCCGTACGACGTCGTGGTCCGACCCGACGGGCTGCTCCACCTCGAGTCCGCCGACCCGTACAACATCGTCCGCCTGATCCTGCCCCAGGCCACCACCCCGGAAGCCCGCAACCGGCAGGCCGCGGACACGCTGCGCCGCTGGCGGTCCGAGGGCGTCCTCGCCGCCGACGCGGAACCGGGCCTGTACGTGTACGAGCAGCGCGACGGCGCCGGCCTGCTGCAACGCGGCCTCATCGGCGCCCTGCGGGTGTCCGAACCGTCGGACCGGGTGGTACTGCCGCACGAGGACGTCATGCCGCACATCGTCGCCGACCGCGCGGCGCTGATGCGGGCCACGTCGGCCAATCTCGAGCCGCTCCTGCTGACCTACCGCGGCAACGGCGCGACGGCCGCGACGACCACCGTCGTGGAACGCACCGCCGAACAGCCACCGCTCCTGTCGACGACCACGGAGGACGGGTTCTGCCACCGTCTGTGGTCGGTCACCGACCCGGACGACGTGGCCCGCGTCCGTACCGAGCTCGCGCAGCACCAGGCCCTGATCGCCGACGGCCACCACCGCTGGGCGACCTACCGGGTGCTCCGTGCGGAGCACCCCTCCCCCAGCCCCTGGGACCACGGCCTCGTCCTCCTGGTCGACACGGCCCGCTATCCGCTCCGGGTCCGCGCCATCCACCGCCTGCTGCACGGCCTCCCGGTGAGCGACGCGGTGGCGGCCCTGGACGGCCGCTTCCGCGTCCGGCGCCTGGAGACGTCCCTGGCCCAGGCCCTGGACGCCCTGGGCCGGGCGGCCGACGCCGGCAACGCGTTCCTGCTCGCCGGCGACGGCGCCTTCCACCTCGTCGACCGCCCGGACAGCGGCCTGCTGGCCCGCACGGTACCGACCGGCTTCCCCGAGGCCTGGCGCACCCTGGACGCCACCGTGCTGCACGCCACGCTCCTCGCCCATGTCTGGCACATCCCCGAGGACTCCGCGGCGCACATCTCCTACATCCACGACACGGCGGCCACGGTCGAGAAGGCGGAACGCGACCGGGGCACGGCCGTGCTGATGCATCCCGTGCGCGAGGAGGTCGTCCGCGACCTGGCCCGGCAGGGCGTCACCATGCCCCGCAAGTCGACGTCCTTCGGCCCGAAGCCGGCCTCGGGCCTGGTGCTGCGCGCGCTGGATCTGTGACCGGTACGACGAAGGGGCGGGACCGTGTACCGGCCCCGCCCCTTCGTCGTGCTGCACGGACGTCAGTCCTTGTCGCCGTCCTCGGCGTCCACTACGTCGTCGCCGCCGCTCTCGCGCGGTGCGTCGTCCTCGTGCCCGCCTTCGTCAAGGGCGTCCATGAACTCCACCCCGTCCAGCTCGGCGAGGCGGTCGGAGGCGTCCGTGCTGCCGTCCCGGTCGGACTCCACGGCCTTGGCGAACCACTCCCGCGCCTCCCGCTCCCGGCCGGCGGCCAGCAGCGCGTCGGCGTAGGCGTACCGCAGCCGCGCGGTCCACGGCTGTACGGAGTTGGAGGCCAGCTCGGGGCTCTGCAGCGTCACGATGGCCGCGTCCAGCTGCCCCATGTCGCGCCGGGCGCCGGCCGCCACGAGCCGCATCTCGACCTGCCCGGCCTTGTCCAGCTTCTGCACCTCGGGAGCACCGGCCATGTCCAGCGCCTTCTCCGGCCGGCCGAGGCCGCGCTCGCAGTCGGCCATGACCGGCCACAGCTCCACGGAGCCGGTCATCCGCCGGGCGGCCCGGAACTCGGCCAGCGCCTCGCCGTACTTCTGGTTGGCGTACGCGGCGAAACCGCCCGCCTCGCGCACGGCGGCCACACGGGACGCCAGTCGCAGCGCCACCTTGGAGTAGCCGTACGCGGCCTCGGGGTCCTCGTCGAGGAGCCTGGCCACCATCACCAGGTTCCTGGCGACGTCGTCCGCGAGCGTCTTGGGCAGGCTCTGCAGCTCCTGCCGTACGTCCTTGTCGATCTCCTCGCCGGTGACGTCGTCCGGGATCGGCAGCCGCTTGATCGGCTCCCGGTCGCGGTCCCGCTCCTCGCGGAAGCGGCCACCGCCGCCCTGCCGGTCGTCGCGCCCACGGAAGCCGCCCGGCCGTCCACCACGGTCGTCGCGACGCGGTCCGCGTCCGCCACGGTCGTCCCGGCCCCGGAACCCGCCACGGTCGCCCCCGCGGCTGTCGTCCCGCCGCCCGAAGCCACCGCGGTCGCCCCGGCTGTCGTCCCGACGGAAGCCACCGCGGTCGCCCCGGTCGTCGCGCCGCTCGTCACGGCGGAAGGAGGGACGGTCGCCACGGTCGCCGCGGTCATCGCGGCGGAAGGACGGACGGTCACCACGGTCGCCGCGGTCGTCGCGGCGGAAGGACGGACGGTCACCACGGTCGCCGCGGTCATCACGCCGGAACGACGGACGATCACCGCGATCCCCGCGGTCATCACGCCGCTCGTCGCGCCGGAAGGACGGACGGTCGCCACGGTCATCGCGGCGGAAGCCACCGCGGTCGCCGCGGTCATCGCGGCGGAAGGACGGACGGTCGCCGCGGTCGTCACGCCGGAACGACGGACGATCACCACGGTCGCCGCGGTCATCACGCCGCTCGTCGCGCCGGAAGGACGGACGGTCGCCGCGGTCATCGCGGCGGAAGGAGGGACGGTCACCGCGGTCATCACGCCGGAAGGACGGACGGTCGCCGCGGTCATCGCGGCGGAAGGAGGGACGGTCACCGCGGTCATCACGCCGGAAGGACGGACGGTCGCCACGATCGTCGCGGCGCGGACCACGGTCATCTCGCTGCCCGTACCCGCCACCACGATTGTCGTCACGGCGGAAGCCACCGCGGTCACCGCGGTCGTCACGGCGGTCATCGCGCCGGAAACCACCGCGGTCCCCGCGGTCATCGGTACGCCGGTCGTCACGCCGGCCGAAGCCACCGCGGTCGTCGCGCCGCTCGTCACGGCGGAAGGAGGGACGGTCACCGCGGTCATCACGCCGGAAGGACGGACGGTCGCCACGGTCGTCGCGGCGCGGACCACGGTCATCTCGCTGCCCGTACCCGCCACCACGATTGTCGTCACGGCGGAAACCGCCACGGTCACCGCGGTCGTCACGACGGTCGTCACGACGGAAACCGCCACGGTCGCGGTCGCCGCCCTCACGACGGCCGTAGCCACCGCGGTCGTCGCGACGGAAGCCGCCACGGTCCCCGCGCTGACCACCGCGTTCACCGCGGTCCCCACTGTCCCGTCGCCGCTGGTCGCGCTCCGGTCGATCGTCGGGAGAGTTGGTGGACATCGGTGACTCCTGTCTTCGGTACTGCAAGTCATTCTCACGCGCCGGGTACCCGGTGCGCCCTGGAAAAACGAAAGGACCCCTGGTCCCAGCTGAACGCTGGGGACCAGGGGTCCTTCCCAAAGATTGTTCGGCGGCGTCCTACTCTCCCACAGGGTCCCCCCTGCAGTACCATCGGCGCTGTAAGGCTTAGCTTCCGGGTTCGGAATGT
>NZ_JBIDAN010000015.1:64534-212071 GCF_043202495.1 Streptomyces sp. NPDC048185 | reverse complement strand
ACACCACCCTCCACATCACCGGCCACCAAAACCACAAAACCATCTTCACCACCACCACCACCGCCCCCACCACACCCACCACCTAACCCACCACCTGACCCACCAGCACAACCACAAGCCACAGGCACAGGCACAGGCACAGGCACAGGCACAGGCACAGGCACAGGCACAGGCAGCGACAACACACCACAAGACCACCGCCCCACAACACACAACAAGGCGGTGGTCCCCAGCACAAACGGCGGGCCAACAGAACACCCGCCCTCTACAGCGGCCTGCTCTTCACCGAGACCGACACCGACGACAGGTCCACCGCCCCTGGCCGGAATTTCTGGGCCAAGGCCGACTTTTCGGCCCTGTGGCCCTGAAGCTGGCGCAGTGAAGGTGCCGGACCGACCGTCACCCAGCCCGGGTCTTCGCTGTCTCCGGCAGTTCCAGATGCGCGCCCCGGAACCGCGTCCGTAGGGAGCGATCGTGTGTGACCAGCACGATCGCCCCCGAGAACCCGGTCAGCGCCTCTTCCAGTTCCTCGACCAGCGCCGGTGACAGGTGGTTCGTCGGCTCGTCGAGCAGGAGGAGATCGGCGGGCTTCGAGACCAGTCGAGCCAGATCCACGCGGCGACGCTGGCCGTACGACAACTCTCCTATGCGCAAGCCCAGTTGTTCCGGGTGGAAGAGGCCAAGGGCGAGCAGGGCATCGGCGTGCTCGTCGGCAGAACCGACGCGGCCCCGCCCGAACGCCTGCACCACCGTCAGGTCCTGCGGCCACGGGGTCTCGTCCTGGCGGAGATGGCCCACGCGGCCCGGCACCTGCACCGAGCCCTCGTCGGGGCGGAGGTCACCGGCGAGCAGCCTCAACAGCGTCGTCTTGCCGGCGCCGTTGGGGCCGGTGACGACAAGCCGGCCGCGGCGGCCGACGGTGAGGGAGCCCAGGTTCAGACGATCCCCCACACGCACGCCCGACAGCCGGACGGCGGGCGACTGCGCAGAGGCACTCCCGGCCCCTTCAACGACGGCCCCTGCCGTCCTCATGCCCGCCGTGAAGGCCAGTGGGTCCGGCGGCGGTGCCACCGGGTTCGCGGCCAGCCGCTCGAGGCGCTCCCGGGCGTTGCGGATGCGGGCCATCGCACCATGAGCCCGGCCGCGGGCCCGAAAGCCGCCGTGTCCGAAGTTGGCCAGTGACGCCTTGCGCGGAATGGCATCGAGACGGGCGGCGTGGCCGGCGGCCAGCCGCTCGTTGCGGGCCAGTTCGGAGCGCCACTCCTCGTAGTCCTGCAGCCGGCGGCGGCGCTCCGCGGCCTTCGCCACACGGTAGCCGGTGTAGCCGTCGCCGTAACGGGTGACCTGTCCCGCCTCTGCCTCGAGGACCGTGGCTGTCAGACGCTCCAGGAACACGCGGTCGTGGGTGACCGCGAGCACTGTGCCGCGGTGCGCCCGCAGTTGCGCCTCCAGCCACTCCAGGGCCTGATCGTCCAGGTCGTTCGTCGGCTCGTCCAGGAGCAGCAGCTCCGGACGGCCGGCGAGGACCCCCGCCAGGGCGAGACGGGACCGCTCTCCACCCGAGAGGGTGCCGAGCCGGCGCTCACGGCACAGAGACGGCAGGCCGAGGTGGTGCATCGCGACGTCCACCCGGTGGTCGGCGTCGTAGCCGCCCCGGGCCTCATACCGTCCGAGGAGGTCACCGTAAGCGGCGAGTGCCGCCGGGTCCCCGCCGTCACCGAGCGCCTGCTCGGCCCGGCCCAACTCCGCCTCCAGACCACGCAGGTCCGCAAGGGCCAGGTCGACAGCGTCCTGCACTGTGGCGGTCAGGGGCAGGGGGATGGTCTGCGGCAGATAGCCGATGCCACCGGACGCGGACACGGTCACCTCGCCGCTGTCCGGGCGCTCCTGACCCGCGGCAAGCCTGAGGAGGGTGGACTTGCCGGCGCTGTTGTCACCGATCAGCCCGGCCTTCTCGCCCGGTTTCAGCGTGAAGGAGACCTGGTCGAGGACGGTGCGGCCGGGGTAGCGCTTGGTGACATGGCAAAGGGTGAGTTGTGAGGTGTGCAAGATCGGGGTCCCTTCTGGCCGCACGGGTTTCAACCCGTGCGGGACGGGGGGTGGATGGCTGCACGGCGAGGCGCGGCGACGGCGGAGCACTGCTCTACGCGGTCGGCGCCGGTGATCTCACAGGGAACCCATGCGAAGGACCATACGCCACCACATCCGAGATGGCAAGACGATACGTCTCGGCTTGTTGGGTGACCGTTCGCCGGCCCCGACCGCCCGCAGGCGGCTTGCCTCACACGTCTTGATCGCTGTCGAGCCTGCTGATTGGCTGGCCGGCATGACCGATCTCGGACCCGTCGCATGGCCGCCTGCCCCGATCAGGACCGACCGGCTCGTGCTCCGTGAGCCCGAGGCCCGGGACCGTGCGGCATTCATCGAGTTGCTCGCGTCACCGGAGGTGCACACCTACCTCGGCGGCCCCCGCCCGCGCGGTGAGCTCGAGCGCGAGTTGCCCGCGGTTCCCGAACGGTGGCCCGGCAGCTTCGTCGTCGATCTCGGCGGGGTGATGATCGGCCAGATCCTGCTCAGGAGAGCACCGGCGCACCGTCGCCCGGCTGCCGACGGGCACGTCGATCTCGGCTATCTGTTCCTGCCGCGAGCCTGGGGCCACGGATACGCCGCCGAGTCGTGCGTGGCAGCACTCGACTGGTTCGACTACGTCCTTCCCGGCGAGCCGGTGGTGCTCACCACCCAGACCGCCAACGCCGGCTCGATGCGCCTCGCGGCGAAGCTGGGGTTCACCGAGGCGGAACGGTTCCAGGCCTGGAACGCCGAGCAGTGGCTCGGCCTGAGACCCCCGGCCACGCCCTCCCGTTGAGGTCACGGTGGTCACCGCCGGCCCGGTCCACGCGGACGAGCACCTCCAGGCAACGGTGGACCGGGAGCTGTCCTGCGCTCGTGGACCGAGCGGCCCGACAGCTGCCAGGCCCGGACTCGACCGACACCACGCTCGCGGGATCGACGCCTTCGACTCAGCCGGCGGCGTCGCGTTGCCCGCGGTCGTAGTCGTCGCGATGGATGAGGACCTCCTCCATGTGGCTCTCCGCCCAGTCCTTGATCCCCCGCATGACCGACTGGAGCGAGTGGCCGAGGTCGGTCAGTTCGTAGTTGACGGTGACGGGCACCGTGGGGGTCACGGTCCTGGTCACCATCCCGTCGCGCTCGAGTGCGCGCAGCGTCTGCGTCAGCATCTTCTGGCTCACGCCCGAGATCCGGCGTGACAGCTCGGAGAAACGCATGGGCCGCGGTCCGTCGGTGGTGCTCTGCCCGGGACGCGGGCCGTCCCCGCCGAGCGCGGCGAGCACAAGGGCGACCCACTTGTCGGAGATCCGCTCCAGGAGCTGGCGGCTGGGACACATCGCGAGGAACGCGTCGTACTCCCGCTTGGCCACGGCACGCCGCTCGGACGCGGTCCTGGTCGCCATCAGTCAGCCATCTCCTCAGATCGGTGACTTACTTACTTTGAGGTGCCTACTTCCTTCTGGAAACCGGCTTCTTCCATGCTGGTACTGCAGCGCGGGGATCGCAAGCCCCCGCAGGATTCCTCCTCGAAGGAGTAGACGTCATGAACGAGCCGACCTCTCGGCGAGCCGTGGTCCGCGTTCCGTCCGGGCCCGAGTCGATCGACATCGTCGCCGTGCCGGTGGCCGAGCCGGGGCCGGGAGAGATCCGCGTCCGAGTCGCCGCGGCCGCGATCAACCCGGTCGACCTGGGCGTGGCCGGGGGTGTCTTCCACCGGCTCGGCATGGTCCACCAGCCGGACTGGACCGGTCTCGGCTGGGACTTCGCCGGCACCGTCGAGGCCGCCGGGCCCGGCGTCGGGCTGCCGGCCGGCACCCGGGTCGCCGGATTCCTCGACGGTTTCGACCGCGACCACGGGTCCCACGCCGAGCACCTCCTCGTCCTCGCCGCGGACGTCGCCGTCGTTCCGGACGGCCTCAACCTGGTCGCGGCGGCGACGGTGCCGCTCAACGCCACCGCCGCGGCGCAGATCGTCGACCTTCTCGGCGACGCGCCGAGCCGGGCCCGGCGCCTGCTGGTGACCGGCGCGGCCGGTGCGGTGGGCGCGCACGTCGCCGTGCTCGCCCAGGACCGCGGCTGGCAGGTGACCGGGCTGGCCCGAGCGGCCGACGAACAGTTCGTCCGGGGGCTGGGCGCCGACTTCGCCACCGACCTCGGCGGAAGTTGGGACGCCGTCGCCGACGCCGGAGCCCTGCAGGAGCCTGCACTCCAGGCAGTGCGCGACGGCGGCCGTTTTGTCGGCGTGCAGCCCGCCGCGAGGCTTCCCGAGGAACGGGGTATCACCGTCGGGGTCGTTGTCGCCCGTCCCGACGGCCCGCTGCTCGCCGGCTTGCTCCAGCGGGTGGCGGCCGGGCAGCTACCGGCTCGCGTCCACGCCGTCGTTCCCCTCGACGAGGCGGCCGACGCCTACCAGACGATGTCGACGGGCGGCGTCCGCGGCCGGATCGTCCTCGTCCCCTGACAGCACGGCACAGACGCACGACGACCGCTTCGCCAGCAGCTGTTCTCCCGAAGGACAGGACAGCTGATGCTCACCACCATCGCCACCGTTGTCGCCGACCTCCTCGGCGCGGGTCTCCTCTTCATGGGAGGAAGCGCCATCGCGAGGCCTCAGCGCCTCGTCGGCTTCGGCATCCCCGATGCGCCGGTCGATGAACCCTGGCTCCGGCCCTGGCTGCGCGGGAAAGGTTTACGGGAGATGGCGCCCGGAACCTTCGTCTTCGCTCTGATGCGCCGCCGGCTCGTCGGTGCTGGGCTGGTATCTGCTGGTGTTCGCCGCCGTACCCGCTGGAGACGCGCTGGTCGTGCTGCGCAGCGGCGGGCCGAAGGCCACCGCCTACGGAGTTCACGCCGCGACATCGGCGGTGATGCTGGCGACGGGCATCTGCCTCCTGATCTGATCGTCCATCAACGTCCGAACCCGACACCAAGGCATCCTGGACGCCGGCATACAGACGCGAGACCGCGGGGGCCGCGATACCCCGCCCCCGCAGCTCACGGCCGGCATCCACGGCCAGGGCGCGTCCGTCTGCGACGTCGAGCAGTAGGCGCTGTTGGGCGTTCCTTCGTCGGCGGACGAGGTTGAGGACCCGCGAAACCCACGCGTTCTCGAGGAACCCGGAGCGGGGAACGGTGAACGGTGAACGGGAGCGTGCGGTCGCACCCTCCAGACTCGACTGCAATAATCCGTGGATTCATGGAGGATGCCATGCCGGAGAACACGAGAAGCGCGACGAAGACCCGACCGTACGACGCGTTCGCGGCCAGCGGCAAGGCGCCGGCCCGCGGCGAGCAGCGGGTCGTGGCCTACGACGCCGTGCGGCGTCCGACCGACCACCCACACCGGGCGATCCGGCTCGACGACGGCAGGTGGGAATGGCGCCCGTCCGAGCTGCCCGTCGACGCCCCGGTCCTGACGTGAGGGGCCCCGGCGGCGACCTGCCCACGCATCCGGGGCTGGCGGGCGGACCGGTCTACCTGGACTACAACGCCACCACTCCGGTCGACCCGCGCGTCGCCGAGGCGGCGTGGCCCTACCTGACGGACTACTTCGGCAACCCCTCCAGCAGCCATTCCTACGCCCAGACGCCCCGCCGGGCGCTCGCCAAGGCCCGGGCCCAGGTCGCCGACCTGATCGGCGCCGGGCCCGGCGAGATCGTCTTCACCGGCTCCGGATCCGAAGCGGATCTGCTCGCCCTGCGCGGCGCGGTCCTCGCCTCCGCCCGCCCGCACCCGCATGTGATCACCCAGGCCACCGAGCACCCGGCCGTCCTGGAGACGTGTCGTTCTCTTGAGCGGCTGCACGGCACGCGGCTGACCGTACTGCCGGTCGACAGTGAAGGCCTCGTCGAACCGGCCGCTCTGGCCGCCGCCCTCACCGAGGACACCGTGCTGGTGTCGGTGATGGCGGCGAACAACGAGACCGGCGCGCTCCAGCCGATCACGGAACTCGCAGCGCTCGCCCACGAGAACGGGTCCCTGTTCCACTGCGACGCCGCCCAGGCCGCGGGGAAGATCCCGCTCGACGTCGGCGAGCTGGGAACCGACCTGCTCACGATGGTGGGGCACAAGATGTACGCGCCGAAAGGCACCGCCGCCCTCTTCGTGCGTGACGGAGTGCAGCTCGAGCCGGTCATTGCCGGGGGCGGGCAGGAGCGCGGCCTCCGAGCCGGCACGGAAAACGTCGCCCTGGTCGTGGCACTCGGCACCGCCGCCCGCATCGCGGCCGACGAACTGGACTCCGACGCCCCCGCCCGCATCGCGGACCTCCGCGACGACCTCCACCAGCGACTGACGGCAGCCCTGCCCGGCCGTGTCCACCTCAACGGCCCCGACAAACAACGACTGCCCAACACCCTGAACATCAGCATCGACGGCATCCCCGGCCACGAACTCCTCACCGCCGCCGACCAGATCGCAGCCTCGACCGGATCAGCCTGCCACAGCGGCACCCACACCCCCTCCCCCGTGCTGACCGCCATGGGCCAGCACCCCGACCGCGCACTCGGCGCACTGCGACTGACCCTGGGCCGCTGGACCACCCCGGGCGACATCGAAACCGCCGCAGCAGCCCTGTCCCGAGCGGCGGCCACACCATGACCGGGCCCCCACCAGCCCCGGCACACAGCGTGCGAGGCATCCGCGCCCGGAAAGGTGCTTGCAGCGCGAGGCTGCGTGCCCGCACCATTCCGGCGTGCGAGCCAGACGGGCTCACGACTGCCCCGTCCCGCCCTGTCGGGTGTGGAGTGCAGTACCGGGTCCGCCCAGCCGGCCGACGCGGGATGCTGCCGCACCGTGCGGGCGTGGCAGTGGCGGCGGCGCCTGGTTTCAGTCGTCGAAGCCGCCGCGCAGCAGGCGTCGTGCCACCTGGGTGCGGGCGGCGGCGAGTTCCGTGGCGATCAGCTCGCTCTGGTGGGCCTGCGGCGTCACCGTGGCTGTATGGGGCTGGCCGGCGAGCAGGCAGGCTCGGCGCAGGTGGGTCGGAGGGTGGGTGGTGTCGACCTGGTGGCCGCGCCGGGCTCCGGCGCGTCGCTGGCGTTCGTACTCGTGTTCCGGGATGGAGGCCGCGTAGGCGGTGAGCATCCCCCACAGTTCGTCGGCCCGGTCCGTTGCCTTCCGGGTGGAGCCGGGTCCTCCGAGGGCGGCACGGTTGGCCTCGGTACGCAGCCGGACGTCGAGCGAGTCGGTGATGAGCAGGCGGTCCATGAGGCCGACCGCCGCGGGGGTGGAGGCGGTGCGGGCGGCCAGCCGGTCGGCGAGGTACTCGGCCCGTACACTGGCGCGTGATGTCAGGCGGACGAGCAGCACCAACAGCCCTGCGATCAGCAGGCGGGGCAGGACGTAGAGGGCATTGACGATGATCTCGAGCCCGGTCGGGTGCGGCAGCGGCTGGAGGATGTGGTGCCACACGGACAAGGTCCGTACCGCCGTGCCGACCACCAGACCGTTGCGCATGTCGCCGTTGGCGTAGTGGGCCAGTTCGTGGCCCAGCAGTGCGATCCGCTCCTCGGGCGTGAGGACTTCCCACAGGGGCATGCCCAGCATCAGCAGCCTGCGGCCGCGCAACCCGTACGTGGTGACGGCGGCGTTGATGCTGCCGTCCACAGTGATCGCGTCCACGCTTCGGGTGCCGACCGCCCCGGCCACCTCGTCGACGAGCGCGAAGAGTTCGGGCGCGTCGACGCGCAGCAGCACGGGCCGGTCGTCGGGCATGCGGCCGACCCTCGGGGCGAGGAGCCAGGCCAGCGCCACGAGGACCAGGCCCGCCACCATGCCGATGCCGCCCCAGCCCGCCACCAGGCACCAGATGCCGCTGATCGCGAGCGCCAGGGTGATCCCGTGCACGCTGAGAGCAAGCATGGTGGCCGCCACCGCCGAGGCGTCACGCCGCGGACGCGCATCGAGCCCGCTCAGCATTTCGGTGAGCAGCTGCTCGCCGTGCCGCCGGGCCAGGGCACGGGCTGCCCGCTCCAGCCGTCCCGTGTCCGGCTGCGGCCTGCCGGGGTCGACGTTCCAGTCGCAGGCGGCGCACCAGAGGGTGAACCGGCTGTCACCGCGGATCTGCGTGCCGCAGTCCGGACACGGCTGTGTGGTCTCTTCGGCGATAGCCGGCTTCACGTCTCTTTTTCCCCTCCTGCGCGGCCCTCCCCGAGCGCTACCCGCTGATACAGGCCGATCCGATCACACGACGCCGACACGGTCACCAGCACGCGCTGAACGGTGATCGCTCCGCAACCGCCCGTCAGCGGCAGGACGGCCGGAACGGTCAGTCTCGAGCGGCCGACCCTCACTACGGGGAACGAGGCAGCGCGGCACGGGCGTTCGCGCGTGGCAGACCCCACCGGCGCAGACCCGACGACGGGGCGGCGGAGGCCGTCGGCCTCTGCCGGCCGTGGGTGTGCGGTGCCGGAGCAACCCGGCCGGCCGCCACGAGATGGTGCCGGGCCCTGAACGAGGGGTATGGCCAAGGCTGTCGCGGCCAGCTCGCTGCACGGCCGGACGGCGGCTCAGGTCTCTACGGGCGTCTGCTGGACATCGGGCGCCTCGCACAGGGCGCGGAATCCTTAGAAGGCGACGGTGGGCTCGTCGCCGCCTCCCCCACCGCCCGTCGGCGCCCGTCGGTCGACGGCGCGTTTTCGGGCCGGGCGTGCGCCAGGCGGGCAGGGCCACGCGCACCGTGGTGGTGAAGCCGGAGGCCGAACGCGGGCCGCAATCGAGAGGCGACGCCCGGTCCAGTGCATGACACTAAGGGGGTGCTGATCATGGATGCCGTGCTGGAAACCTATGAGGCCGCAGGTTTCTCCTTGTGGCCGGTTGCGGGCCCCTCCGCTGATCACCTTCTGGCTCTGTCGGGCGGGATGTCCGCGACTGAGCTGGGCACCGCCATGGCGGTGCTGGCCAGCTGCAACGCCGACAACGAGCTGGAGGAGCCCGTCTCTGAGGACCAGGCGGGCTGGATCGGCCGCTTGGTGACGACGGAACGGGTCGTCGCTCCCGGCGGGCTGCGTATCCGAGACACGACGACCGGAGTCACGGTGTCGCCTGGGTGTTGCTCGGGGCTGGAGGACTGGCGCGACTGGCTTGACCTGGTGAACGGTGAGGAGCCGTGGCTCGGTCACGATCCGACGCCGCGCATCGACCACCGCGGCGCCAGTGTCCGGCTGTGGCCCGACGGGGACCATCAGCTAGGGGACTGCATCGTGCTGCCTCTGGTCCAGCTACCGGGCCTGCTGGAAGCAGTGCGGGGCCAGCTCGCCGGCTTCCGGGCTGCCGTCAAGCAGTGGACGACCCCCCTACGACCCGGTCCTTGCTACCCGCGTGGTGACCAAGCTCGATCAGGGCCTGGCCATCGGCGCCCCGCTCCAGCAAGCGCGGCGTCGAGACACCGTTCTCCTGCAATCAAGACACCGCTGAGTACCGACTTCGCCTGGCCTCGTGCTGGGCCATGGCCATGAGGGGCCGTACGTCTGTCCTTCCACGCGACGTGCCGGGTTGTCCGTCGTCGCAGGGTCACATGCCACGCTCAGGCCCGTTCCAGGGCTCGGGCCGTTCGTCGGCGGTCATCGGGAGACGGCGCAGGTGTACCGGGCCGGGATAGAAGGCTGAGGTGTTGGGGCCGGCCATGTCTTCGCCGACGAGGTAGCGGTAGAGCCATTCGGCGAAGCTCATCTCGTACTGCGCCCAGCCGCCCTCGCCGTCTTCGACCAAGATCCTGGAGAGCGTGCCGTCCGTAGCCACGAAGAACAAGGTTTCGCCTCGGTCGGTACTGGCGATCGGCCACAGTCCGTTGCGGGTGGCGAAGCTCAACTCCGCAAGTCCGAACAGCATGCGAGGATCCTCGTCCGGGTCCAGATCGTGCCAGACGATGTCGGACCAGGCCCGGGCCGTGTCCCGTATCCACTCGCCAAGATTCCAGCGTGCGGTCGCCGGGTGGGACAAGGACAGGTGGCCGTTGAGCTGGACAGGAGCGTAAGCGTCCACGATGGTCCGATAGTCGGTCGGCAGCTGGATACCGAGTGCTGCGTGGAGGCAGTCCCACGCGGACGGGTCCGCGTAGCGGTTGGGGGCCTGGCCGAGCATCGCCATGACCGCGGGCAGGTAGTCGGTCATGACGCTCCTCGCTGCTGTGTCGTTGTCGTAGCAGAATCATCCCAGCTCGAGGAGCAACCACTGCCGCCGGAACCGCCCACCAGCCGCTCCACCACGGCCATCGGGTCGGTCAGCCTGATCAGCGAACCAGTGCAGACGGTCTCTGAGGCAGCCGTCCGCGACAGCATCCGGTCAGCAGGCCTGCGGCTGCCGTTGTTCCATCCGGGCACCGTCCAGGAGGTGCCGCCAGGAGGCGACACCCGGTCTGCGGCGTAGCAGTGAGCGGCGTTCGCGTTCGGTCATGCCTCCCCACACACCCCATTCGATGCGGTTGTCGAGTGCCTCCACCAAGCAGTCGATGCGCACGGGGCAGCTCTCGCAGACAACCTTGGCCCGCTTCTGCCGAGGACTTTCCGCGAAGAGTTCCTCCGCGTCGGTACCGCGGCAGGCGGCGTCCTCCTGCCAGTACGTCATGTTCGTCATCGTCTTTCCTCCCCCGTCGCATTCGGCGACAGCATCGAGCCTGTGCCCAGGTCAGAGCCGATCAGTCCTTACAACACCGCAGGGCAGCAATCGGGCGGGACTGCAACCACCCGACGAGTGGGATGAGAAGCGTTCCCGCGCCGCCTTGGGTCAGCGACGGGCCCCTCAGGCCACTGCTGGTGCATCGGCCTCCCCCGATTCACTCCGTACGGAGCCCAACCGGTGGGACGCGCCTTTGGCGGTGGCCGGTTGAGGCGGCCCCTGGCACGACTCGAGCCGGGCAGGCCCCGGTCGACGCGGAGCCAGGGGATCGTGGGGCGCCGGAGAAGCCGGTGCCGTCCCTACGCCGGACCCGCAAAGGGCCGGGGGAACGACGGATGGGCGGCCGCCGGCGGCGTCACAGGTTCAGCCTCCGCTGCCCGAGCAAGCAGCACCGGCCATACCCCTCAACGCCCCGTCCTTCATGCCGGCCGTCGTCGGCGTGCACGGCCTGTTCCTCGGCCGGATGCCCGCGCGCGTGGCTCCGGCAACGAGTGCGCCAGCCCAGACTCTGGAGAGCAGGAGCGATTCTGACCCTCATCAGCTGGCACCGCTCCCCAGGCTGCTGGTCGTCGCCACCCGGCCTCGTCGCGCTGGGACCCGCCGTGAAGTTGCCTCGACAGCGCGGTCAGTGCTTGAGGCACGGCGCCAGAGGCCTTCTCGCGTCCGGCTGTTCCCCCATGTTGGGCGGTGATGCCGCGTCCGTCCTGCACGCTGGTGACATGAACACAGATGCAACGCGCGCCGCGGTCGTCGAAGGAGGCTGGCGGGCAGCACGAGAGGACGGGCGTGTACGAGAGGAGCTGCTGGAAGCGGAAAACGCCGAGCCACGCCTGCGACAGCTGTTCGTCTGGACCGGGATGGGGGAACTCCACTTCAGCCGGTGCACCGAACGGCCCTGGACCTGGGACATCCCCTACATTCAACCCGCTGCAGGGGGTACCTACTGGGTCTCCGGTCCTCTGCGAAGCCAGACAGTCGGGCCCCGCAGCGACAGCACAGGAAGCCATCGCCATGGTCGTCCGGCGTCTCCCACCAGGATGCGGCCCCGCCTTCCAGGGCACCTCGGAAGAACTCGCCATTCAGGAAGCGGCACAACGACCACACTCGTGAGCCTCGGCCCGGTGTCCGACGGTCGCGCCCAGCCGCCGGACCGAGGCGCCGCCCTGAAAGACAGCGGTGGAGTCCCGGCAGCGGCGATTCCGGCGAAGGCCAGGAACCACACTGCGGTCACCGCAACCCCGTCAGCCATGACGACACTCTCTGCGTCACGGCATCACGGCCGCTGCTGGCGCCACGGATCACCTGCGCGTTCCAGAACGTACAGGTCCCAGCTGTCGGGGTCGCCGATGTAGACGAACAGCTTCGGATGCTCGGAGGAGCCGAACACCTCCCACGTGTCCAACGGGCAGTCGTCGACGGACACAGCCACCTCCTGGGACCACGGTCCGGTGCCTGGGTCGTACTTCCATGTCCCAGTGCCGGTGCACGTGTGCACCACGGTTTCGAAAGAGTCATCGAGGTCGAACGTCTTTACGCGGATCGCCGTGGCCTGTCCCTCCGCCGTGAGGGTGAGTGTTCCTCCCCTTCCGTCGGACCAGGTCCCGACGACTCCCTCCGCACCCAGACGTGGAGGCTCGTATCCGAGTCCGGCGTAGAGGCTGATCGCGGCCAGCGTGCCGCTGGTGACGGCAGCGAGCGTTCCGTACAGCGCCACCCGCCGGAACATCACGCCCCCGGACAGATGCGGGCGGCCCGCAAGCAGCAACCTGCGGGCGACCAGCGCCGTGGCAGCGAGCGCGGCCGCCGCCACGAGCCATACCCCGAGGCATGCGAGGGCTTCAGCCCCATTGAGCATCACCGCGGCCAAGGCCAGTGGGGAGGTGGAAACGGCCGCCAGCACCGGAAGCCACCACCACGCCTCACGCCCGGAGAACCGACGGCCGAACCATCCGGCCACGCTCACTAGCGGCATCACCACGCCGATCGAGAGCAGTGCGGCGACAACAGCTCCGATCACCGCCATGACCGGCGCCACCAGGATCAGAAGGATGACTCCCGGCGCGCTGGGGGGAAGACCTGGGCTCTCCTTCGTCTGCCCCCACACGAAGAGCGCGATCCCTCCGAGAACTGCCTCGACGGACAGCATCGACATCGAGGCCGTCAGCACCGCCCCGAACCGATCCCGCACGCGCGCCTGCGACTGCACCGGCTCCCGCATTTTTGAACGCATTCAAAATCCCTCCCGCCCCGCATCCTCCCCCATGTCGTTCGAGCCCTGTCACCCGGCCCCCGGCGGGGCCCCCTTTCCGACACCGACGTGGGATCGCTCCGGCTGGGTGACGGACACGACCGGCGGCCGCCGGCGCGGTGAAGGAGGACTCAGAGCCGCGTCTCCGGGTGCTGCTGACCTACGTGGCGACGACAGCGAAGACGGTGCCTGCCTGGTACCCAACAGCCGTGGGCGACCCGCCCGCGACGTGTTCAGCGGTCGGCAGGCGTTGGCCGGCTGGCTGCGCTCGGGCGCGGAGTGCCGGCGCAGCGGTGAGGTGGGCGGCAGCAGGCACTGATCGCGACGCCTGCTATGAGGTGGCGTCGGCCCACAGGTCGGTGCTGTGGGCCCCGATGAGAGCGCTGATGTGGGTGAGTACGTCGCTGACCGGCCGTGGGTCGAGCCGGCGTCCGTCCCGCAAGCGCAGTGCGACGTGATCGTCAGCGGCCTCCTTGGCCCCGATGACGGCTTGGTAGGGAACCAGGCGGGCCTCTCGGATACGGGCGCCCAGGCTGCCGCGGTCCGCGCCCGCGATCTGGGCGCGGAGTCCCAGGCGGGTGCAGCGTTGGGCGAGGGCTGCGGCGTTCGGCAGTTCGGTGTCGGAGATCGGGAGAATGACCAGCTGAGTGGGGGCGAGCCAGGCGGGGAAAGCACCGCCGTGCTGTTCGATGAGATGGGCGACGGCTCGCTCCACGCTGCCGATGACGCTGCGGTGGACCATGACCGGGCGGTGTTTGGCGCCGTCCGCGCCGATGTAGTGCAGGTCGAACTGCTCGGGCTGATGGAAGTCGACCTGGACGGTGGACAGGGTGGATTCCCGGCCGGCGCCGTCGGTGACCTGGACGTCGATCTTGGGACCGTAGAAGGCGGCCTCTCCGTCGGCTGCCTCGTAGGGCAGACCGGAGCGGTCGAGGACGTCGGTCAGCAGGGCGGTGGACCGCCGCCACTTCTCGGGGGCGGCGACGTACTTGCCGCCAGGGCCCGGGAGGGAGAGCCGGTAACGGGTCGGGGTGATACCGAGTGCCTCGTAGGCCCGGCGGATCATCTCCAGCGCCGCCTGCGCCTCCTCGGCGACCTGGTCCAGGGTGCAGAAGATGTGCGCGTCATTGAGCTGGATCGCCCGAACCCGAGTCAGCCCGCCGAGCACACCGGAGAGCTCGGAGCGGTACATGCCTCCCAGTTCGGCCATGCGCAGGGGCAGTTCGCGGTAGCTGTGCGAGCGGGAGCGGTAGATCACCGCGTGATGAGGGCACAGGCTCGGCCGCAGGACGACCTGCTCACCGCCGAGGTCCATCGGGGGGAACATGTCGTCGCTGTAGTGCGCCCAGTGGCCCGAGATCTCGTACAGCTCCCGCTTGCCGAGGACCGGCGAGTACACGTGCTGGTAGCCCGCCCGCCGCTCGGCGGTACGGATGTACTCCTCCAGGGTGTACCTCACGGCTGCGCCGTCGGGCAGCCAGTACGGCAGGCCGGCACCGATCAGCGGGTCGGTGTCGAACAGGCCCAGTTCACGGCCGAGCTTGCGGTGGTCATGCACGGAGGTCATCGCGGTCTCCCTTGCTGGTGGCGGAGCAAGTGACCGGGCGTACGCCGAAGCCCCGGGGCACTTGCCCCGGGGCTTCGGATCAGGTCGTCTGTCAGCGCGCCGGGACACTCTCCGGCGTCGTCGTCACAGCAGCGCGCTTCATGCCGCAGACGTTAGCAGGATGCAGCGATGTCCACACGGTCATTCTCGTCCGTGCTCGCCGTCCCGGCGATGCCCAGAACTGCGGTCGTCCCACCCTCTGGTCCCCGGCTGCCGGCCGCGTCCTGACCGGGGTGCTGCACGACCCCGGGACGGCATGTGCGGCGGTCACCGAGCCGCCGTTCCGGTGTCCGTCTTGCACCGCATCCTCACCACGACCGCGGCAGCCGTGGCAGCCCAGCGCTGAACACCGCCACCCACACAGATGCCTTTTGGAGAACACAAGAGGCACGGCATTCCGGTGCGACGCTCGACGTCGCGGCACTCAAGGCCGTCGTCCGCGAGCGGCAGGCCGGCGGCGCCTCCTACGCGACCAGCCTCGAGACCTGCCTCGGGCCGGATCGGCTCATGACGATCGAAGTACGCCTGAGTTGCGAGACGGCGACGAGCCGTTCGGACGGATGGACGACGGGCGATCGTTGAGCTGTGCCTGAATGTGCCGGCAAGCAGCCCTCCGGCGGAGAGAGCGCCTTCAGTGGAGGCTGCCTCCTGCTTCTCGTGCTGGTGGCGGACGTGGCAGCCGCGATGTTGGTCGTCATCGTGCTCGCCGTCCGAGGGCTGGGCCGGATGGACGCCGCCCGGCATCCCAGCTCCGGACAGACAGCGACCGGCGAACCACCCCTCGACTGGGCGTCAGTGCTGGGCTTCGGCTCCCTGGCCCTGGTGGTCGGCGTAACGGCCCTCGTGCTGTTACGGATCGGGCACCGAGTCATCGGGGCGGTGCAGCTGACGCTGTGCGTCTTCTTGACCGTCCCCTCGCTGGGACCCTGGCTCTGACCCGCATGTAGCCAGGCGGCATTGGTGGAAACCTGGCAGGAACATGGGCTGTGAAAACGCTCGCGGGCCGACGTCGGCAACGAGCAGGGCCCGCACGACCGGTCGTGCGGGCCCTTGTGGTGTGCGGCGGGAGACGAACAAGCTCACGCGGCAACGCGGCCTCGTCGCCCGCTACAGGGCCGCCGCAGGAGGACTGCCCTGATAGCCGAGATCCTTCTGGTCGGTGATGAGGCGCCCGGCGATGTGCAGGTAGACCTCGCCAGTTCCCCAGATCTCGCGGTACGGACCGCCACCGAGGCATTTGTGCGAAATATGGAGAAGATCATCCGAGGAAACCATGACTGGCACTATCTCGTCATGCGGTACGAGACGGATGACGTCGCCAGCTCTTCGGGAGCACTGCGCTACCCGGACGACCTGGGCTACTGACACGCCGCATGAGGGCCCGTCGACCACCCTGGGCAGTTGGCGACCTGTCGCAGCAGGTGACGCGCACGCGGGTGAGCGGGTGTTCGGAAGTCGTATCGCCGCAGCGGTTGACCCTGACGCAGGGGCAACCCCTCAGCATGTTTGGCGTGGCCGCAGAACCGACGCCGTCAGGGTCGCCTGACTGCGGCAAGGGCACGTCACCGGCCTGCCAACCGACGGCGGCAGCGAGGAAGGCGACACGACGATGCGGCACTTCACGGTCCACCACGAAGGCGTCAGGATCCCGGTGTCCCGCGGTGGCCGGGGACGACCACTGGTCCTCTGTCCCGGGCTGAACTCGACGAGGGCCGACCTGGACGAGCTGACCGAGCTCCTTCGACGCGACCACGACGTGGTGACCTTCGACCTCAGGGGTCATGGCCTCGCCTCGGCCGCTGACCGGTACTCTTTCGACGCGTTTCTGGGCGATCTCGTCGCCGTGCTGGCGGAGCTCGACCTGCCCTCGGCGCCGGTGCTCGTGGGCTACTCGCTGGGCGCGGACCTGGCAGTGCACTACGCGGCCGAGTTCCCTGACGCTGTCGCCGAGCTTGTTCTCATCGACGGGGCGAACCCGCTGCCCGAACCCTTCATCACGGAGGCCGACTTGGCGGAGTTCCGCGCAATGGCGAACGACCTGGCGACACGCCGAGAGTCCGCGCCGGCCCAGGGCACCGCGCACCAGGTGTTGCTCACCGCGCAGGACATCCTCGACCTGAACCTCGAAATCGATGTGGTTCGCTCCGCGATCCTCGACCAGTACCGGAAGATCGACCACCCCATCCGCATGATCATGTCGGCCTCGATCGCCGGTGACAGCACCGAAGGGCGTGCGCCGCGGCACAACCAACTCTGGCGTGCCGGCATCGAGCGACTCGTCCACGAGCGTCCGCACGTCTTGGCGTACTGGCTCGACACCGACCACAGGCTGGTCTTCACCCACGCCGCGGAGGTCGCGAGGATCATCCGGGGCGCACATCACCCTGCTGACAAGTCCGCTTGTTGAGCGGTGCTGGGAGACTGGTCCGATGCTGACCATCGGCGAGTTGGCTTCGTACGCCGGAGTGACAGTCCGCGCGGTGAGGCACTATCACGCCAAGGGACTGCTGCCGGAGCCGGAGCGGGACCACTCCGGGTACCGGAGGTACGACGCCGGCGCTGTGGTCGAACTGATAAAGATCCGGACCCTTGCCGAAGCCGGAGTTCCGCTGGCACGCGTACGGGAGCTGCTCCAGGCCGACCAGGCGGAGTTCGCTGCAGCGGTCGCGGACATCGACAAGCGGCTGCGAGCGGAGATCAGGGAGCGGCAGCGGCACCGGGAACGGATCGCCTGCCTTGGCTCCGGTGACCACCTGGCGCTGCCCCCGGAGGTGGTCGAGTATCTCGACCGGCTGCGGGCGCTCGGGGTCGACGAGCGGATCGTCCAGGTCGAACGCGACGGTTGGATTCCGCTGTTCGCGCACTCACCCGGGCGAGTCCCGGAGTGGATGGCACGCAAGCGGGAGCAGATCGCCGATCCGCAGCTCATCGGTTTCTACCTCACGCTGGGCCAGGCACTCGACCGCACCGACAGCGATCCCCGGCTGGTCGAGTTGGCCGACGAACTGGCTGCCTACCTCACGCACATGGCCGACGAGCAGGGCGAGGAACACATCGACGACACCGACATCGAGCCACCCCTCGTCGAACTGATGGACATCCTGGCGTTCAACACGGTGCCGCCGGCCCGGCGACTGATCGAGCTGCTCGAAGAGCGCGGCTGGACCGGCTGGACCAGGCTGGAGCGCGTGGACTCCCCAGGCGATGTGGGCGGAACTCGGCAAGAAGGGACTGCGGCGCAGCCTTCCCGGCGTGAGCGTTGACGACAGGCGGCTTCCTGACGGGCGAGCGCGACGGCGACGGCGGCCCCGCATCGGGCGGAGCCAGTGGTTGTCCGGTGCGGGAGAGTCGGCCCCGGAGCCCGGGCGCTCCCGTTTCCGGCGGAGGTGGCAGCGCCGGGTCGGTGAAGACCGGCATTCCGAGGCCGACCAGTGGCGGCCGGCCCCCTGCCGCTGTGCATCTCAGAGGCGCACGACAGGAGCGTCAGCTCTACGGCTCTCGTTCACCGGCCGCCCCGCCGTCCCGGTCCCGTGCCGGAGGGCGTCGTCCGCGTGTCACCGCGAGCACGCCTCCCACCACGGCGATCAGTGCGATGGCCAGCGCAATGCTGACCCAGCCCTCGGTGTCCCAGTACACGTCCTCCAGGCTGATCAGCAGCGCCGCCTCGTCGACGATCAGAGCCATGCCGACGCCGTAGGCGAGCCCCATCCAAGCCTGCGCGCGTGCCGAGCGTTTGACGAGGCCCGCCGCGCCCACGACCGCGAGCAGCAGGATGCCCCACACGTAGTGGTGGATGTGCACGCCGCCGGCCTGGACGTCTCCGACGCCGGCCACGTCGATGTGGATCAGCCAGGTGAGCAGGCGCATGCCGCCGAAGGCGAGGGCGAATCCCCACCAGGCGAGGACGAAGCCGCGGCGTTCGGAGGAGATGCCGGGCAGCAGCCGCACCCACGGCGACCGGTGCGCCGGGCGGGTGGACGGCTGGCGGCGCGCGCCCCGTGCGGGAACGGGGGGACGGGTGGGCGGGGGACGATCGGGCGGGTCGGACGGGGCCGGTGACGTCATGGGTTTTCCCCTGCCGCGAATGTCTCGATCAGCTCGGCCACGGCATCCGGAGTGCTGTAGTGCGCCGCGTGCGCGGCGCCCGCTACCTCGCTCGCACGCCCGTCGGCGATCAGCCGTGTCACGCGCCGGGTCCAGGCCTCGGATGCGATGGTGTCACCGGCCCCTCGTACGACGAGGGTCGGCACGGCGATCCGGGACAGGTGCCCCTCGAATGCCGCGGCGGCGTCCCGCAGCGCGTGGCGCAGGGACGCGGCGAAACGCAGAGGGCCGGTGACCAGGTAGTCCGCCGCGGCCACCCCGATCAGGGAGAGTGGCTCTCGCGGCGCGTCCGCGAGCAGCCGACCTGCCTGGCGCCAGGCGGACGCCCCCGGGGTGAGCGCCGGGCCGAGCAGGACGAGCCGATGGGCCAGACTCGGATGGCGGGCCGCGAGGGCCGCGGCCACCTGGCAGCCGACCGAGTTGGCCACCAACAGACTCGGCTTCGGCACGAGCCGGCGGTGCCAGCGGGCAAGGGTGTCGGCGGTCTGCACCACGTCAGGCATCCGGCGTACGGCGGCCCGTGACCGCGCGTTGCCCGGCAGGTCCGGCACGAGCACGGTGAATCCCCTCGCCGCCAGCCGCCGCGCCAACGGTACGAAGTAGCGGCCCGAGAGTCCGAGCCCGTGCACCAGCACCAGCGTCGGCGCGCCGGCGCACGGCGGAGGGCCGAGGACGCGGGTGAAGAGACCGGAGTGGATGCGCTGTTCCATCCGTCCACTGTCACCGCTGCGAGGACTTGTACACCGTCGGCCTCGGCCCGGTGGCCGGCGTGGGTGTCGCCCCGGACGCCACGGGGATCGCGGCCGAGGGCTGCGAGTCGGAGAGCTGTTCGGAGCAGCTCCGCGAGTTGTGATCCGGTCGGCCAGCCAGGCAGCCGTCCAGGGCCTCCGCCAATGGTCCGTACGGCGTACGCCCCTCCGCGTCGTGCCCGCCGCCCCACAGCACTTCGGCCCCGGCGGCTCCCGCGTCGACGTCCGTTCGACCGGCCTGGTCCTGACCGGGGCCGTGCACACCGGTCCTCGTCTACACGGCCGCCGCGGTCCTCTCCCCCATATGGGTCACGCCGCAGCATCACCGCGCCGTTCTCCAAGCGTGTGCCACCGTCTGGACTGCCTGCCCCGTCTGCCCCGCAGCCTGCCGCCGCTGTGAGCAAGCGTGCCGCGACCGGCTGACGCCCGGGCGACTGGGCGTACTCCGCCGGGGCGGCGTTTGGCCCGTACTCGCACGGTTACCCCTGAAGAGTCGTACCCTCGCGCGCCTGCGTGCCACGCCCGGACGCCGGGGCCAGTAGTTCACCGACGGGAGAGAAACGGAGCTTGCATGGCCAGCACCAAGGTGTCCGACTACATTTTGCAGCGGCTGCGTGACTGGGACGTCGACCATGTCTTCGCCTACGCCGGTGACGGCATCAACGGCCTGCTGGCGGCCTGGGGCCGGGCCGACAACGTTCCGAAGTTCGTGCAGGCCCGTCACGAGGAGATGGCCGCCTTCGAGGCGGTGGGGTACGCGAAGTTCTCCGGAAAGGTTGGCGTGTGCGCGGCCACCTCGGGGCCCGGCGCGATCCACCTGCTCAACGGCCTCTACGACGCCAAGCTCGACCACGTACCCGTGGTGGCGCTGGTCGGCCAGACCAACCGCAGCGCCATGGGTGGCTCCTACCAGCAGGAAGTGGACCTGGCGAGCCTGTACAAGGACGTCGCCTCCGACTTCTGCGAGACGGCGACCGTGCCGGAGCAGCTGCCGAACCTGATCGACCGGGCCTTCCGGACGGCGTACGCCCGCCGTACCGTCACCGCCATCATCCTGCCCGGCGACGTGCAGGAGCTGGACTACAGCCCGCCCGGTCACGCCTTCAAGATGGTGCCCTCCAGCCTTGGCCTGGGGCGATACGCGCCGGTGCCCGCGGACGAGGACCTGCAGCGTGCCGCCGATGTCCTCAACGACGGCGAGAAGGTCGCCGTCCTGATCGGGCAGGGAGCACGCGGCGCCCGTGACGAGGTCGAGCGGCTGGCGGACGTCCTCGGCGCCGGAGTGGCCAAGGCCCTGCTCGGCAAGGACGTCCTGCCGGACGATCTGCCGTACGTGACCGGTGCCATCGGGCTGCTCGGCACCCGGCCCTCCTACGAGCTGATGCAGGAGTGCGACACCCTCCTGATGATCGGCTCCAGCTTCCCGTACACGCAGTTCATGCCGGAGCTGGACCAGGCACGGGCGGTGCAGATCGACATCGACCCGCACATGATCGGCCTGCGTTACCCCAACGAGGTCAACCTCGTCGGCGACGCCCGCGAGACTCTGCGCCGGCTGCTGCCCAGGCTCCACCGAAAGGAGGACCGTACCTGGCGGGAGAAGGTCGAGAAGAACGTCGCCCGCTGGTGGGAGGTCATGCAGCGCCGCGCCGCCGTGGACGCCGACCCGGTGAACCCCGAGTACGTCGTCCACGCCCTGGACGGCAAGCTCCCCGACGACGCGATCCTCGCCGCCGACTCCGGCTCCGCCGCCAACTGGTACGCCCGCCACCTGCGCTTCCGCGGCCGGATGCGAGGTTCCCTGTCCGGCACTCTGGCCACCATGGGCCCCGGCGTGCCCTATGCCATCGGCGCCAAGTTCGCCCACCCCGACCGGCCGGCGATCGCCCTGGTCGGTGACGGCGCGATGCAGATGAACGGCATGATGGAGATGGTCACGGCGGCCAAGTACTACCGCGAGTGGTCCGACCCGCGGCTGATCGTGGCCGTGCTGAACAACGGCGACCTGAACCAGGTCACCTGGGAGATGCGGGCGATGTCCGGCGCCCCGCAGTTCGAGGAGTCGCAGCACATCCCGGACCTGCCCTACGCCGACATCGCCCAGCGCATCGGCCTGGACGGGGTGCGGGTGGAGAAACCCAAGCACGTGGAGTCCGCCTGGGACCGCGCGCTCGCCGCCGACCGGCCGTTCGTCATCGACTTCCGCACCGACCCCGCGGTGCCGCCGATCCCGCCGCACGCCTCCCTCGACCAGATCGAGGCCGCGGCCACCGCGATCCTCAAGGGGGACAGCGACCGCGGCTCGGTGGTCAAGCAGGGCCTCAAGGCGAAGGTCCAGGAGATGCTGCCCGGCACCCGCCACCGCGGCAGCCGCCCGGGCGCCACCGACGACAGCACCGACAACGGCGCGTGACGCCCGCGGCCCGTCGGCCAGGTGCTCCACGACGCCCGCCGTGGAGCACCTGGCCGTCTCGGCGTCCTGTCGATCGGGGGGACGCTAGGCCGCTCAGTCTCGCCCCCGCCACCGGCCGGCCCCGCTCGCGCACGCTCCGGCACGCTGACCGACCCTTGCAGGTCAGCGAGCAAGCAGTGCGAAGCCCGGCGCACCTCGGCTGCCTGAGGCTGTCCGGCCGATCATGTGACTGGGCCGTTCCACGTGTGGCGGAGCTACGCGCCGAGCGCGTCCTGGCCGCCCTCTACGGCCCGTCGAACAGTCGGGAACTGTAGGCGGCCGTCTTCCCGTGGGGCGAGGCATTTCACCCCGAGGAGCCGCTGGACGGCGAAGACCTGACAGGGCTGGTTCCCGTGGAGGTTCGAGCCGGCCGGAGGGGTCACCGCTACACCCGGGCGCGATCAGACTTGTTGCCGACGCCGTGCAAGGACGGCGGCGATCGGCATCGCCAAGGTGGTGCCGGCAGCGGTCCAGAACACGAACCTGGAGTCTGGCCCGTTCACCGTCCGCAGTTCCCCGTCAGCGTGACGGCAGAAGGAGTCGGGCGGGAAGTACTGCGAGACAGGGGGGAGCTGATGCCGTGGCAGGGAGACGTTTCGGGAAACAGGGCCGGCTGCGCACGCTGCGAGAGGAACCAGCCGGCGAACACTGTCAGCCACCCGGCCAGTAGGAACACGATCAGCATCCAGTGAGGGACCTTCGCTCGCCGCCCCAGCAGCCAGATCAGGGAGGTTGGCGTGACGAGGAAGACGAACGCAGCGGACAACACGATCAAAGCCTTCATAGGGCTACGACCATACTGATCAGGCCGTCGGCCTGGGCCGCCAAGGCGGTGGACACCCCCCACTCGGGCCGATGGAAGGCATCATGCCGGGAATCGCTGAACAACGCCAGGGCCAACTCGTCTCGCCCTGGCCTGCGAAGAGAAGCTGCCAGGCCGATTGTTCAGCGATCTGCAGGCCCACGGATGGTCTTCACTGACAGAACCGGATCGACAGGGGGTACCAGTTCTCTGTTTGCGACTTCCACAAGACGTATCGGAGGATCGCCGTCCCTGAGAGCGTGCGAACCCGGTAGTCGACCACCCAGGCCTCAGTTACCGCGGAGACGACCCCTATCTGGTGAAGGCTGCCGTCGAGACGGTCAACCAAGTACGGCCCGTTCCCCATGAGCATGAAGTCGGGTTTCCCGGTCCGCAGGTACTCCTCGGACGTACACGAGATCACCCGGGCCGGCTCATGCTGCTTCGCATGCGCTACAGCCAAACCCTGTCAGACGTGGCCCGTCTCAGTTCGGTTCGACGGCTCGGACGGTGGGCCCTACCGGCGGTAGGGCCCACGGTTGCAGGGATCCGCTGACCAGGTCTGCCATGAACTGGACGGCACCTGCCGTGTAGTGCCACCAGACGCCATTGCGGGAGGCCACGGTGACGGTCCACGTGTCGGGGCCGGTCTCGTTGGTGGTCCAGAGGAAGTAGTCGCCCTGGAACGATGTGGCCCAGGGCAGCAGACCTCCGGGAGCGGGAAACGGGTACAGAGGGGTGGCCGTCTCGGCGTCTTCGCACCACTCGGCGATGATCTCGAGATCGTCCGGGTCTTCGGCCCATGCCTTTTCCCGCCCGGCGGGTGGGAAGCCGACCGCCAGGAAGTCGGCGAAGACCAAGGGCGGGTAGGTCTCGGCGAGCAACTTGTAGTCCGAGGGCAGGCCCGTGCCCAGGCCGGCCTCCGCCTGGGCCCAGTCGATGCCTGCGGGAGCGGTACGCCTCAATGCCGACAGGCCTGGTGCGGCTCGTTCCAGGGCCCCGACCGCCGAGGCCGGATCAGTCAGTCGTCGCTGAGGATTCTGGGTACCGATGAGAGCGTCCACGGGGACAGACTGCGAGTCATCCTCAGCCTCTGTCGAGGTGTGGGATCAGCTGATCGTCAGCTGCCATCCGATCTCTCCGTCCTGCCACTGGTCGGTGGGGGCGAGGCCGACTGCCGTGGCGACGGCTGCGGATGCCTCGTGGTCCGGACGGATGTGGGCGCTGACCGTGTGCACCGGACGCTTCCGGAGCCAGGCGACGACTCCTCGAGTGGCTTCGGTGGCGATGCCGCGCCGCTGCCAAGGGGCCCCGACCACCCAGGCAATCTCCGCGGCGGCTCCGCGGTCGTCGGCGGTGACCGTGGCTTGCACATAACCGGTCAGGCAGGCGGCGTCGCGGAGCTGGATGACCCAGTTGCACCAGGATTCGCCGGGGCGGGGTGAGCCGGCCGCCCAGCGTTCGTAGCGGGCGTGCAGGTCCTGGACCGTATCTGGAGTGCCGCCGGTGAAGGTGTGCAGGGCAGGGTCGGACAGCACCACGGCCATCTCGTCGGCGTGCTCGACCTGCAGGGGAAGTAGGAGGAGGCGGTCGGTGTGGATGGTTTCGGGCTTCAGGGTGGTCACGCAGCCTCCTGGTCGGAACGTTCGACGAGTATGCCGCGCTCGAAGCGGGCACGGCCCTGGCCCGGGCGGCGAGGTGGGGCGCGTTCACCGACGCCAACCGTGCCGGGCGAACTCAACGAGTTCACAGACCATCGCGAGAACGGCCGCGCTCAGCGACCACTCTCGCTGCCGCGGGAGCGTTTGCTCATCCGCTCCCAGAACAGGCGCAGTTGCGGCAGGCCCGTCTCCTGCTGCCAGGGAGCCGCAGGGCGCAGCAGGGACCAGGAGCGCGACAGCAGGGTGAACTGGGCGCGGCAGAACGCCTCGGACAGAGCCGGACGGTGACCGCTCGCCCCCAGAGGCGGGTACGGACAGAGTTCGAAGGCGCAGTCGTCACGGCAGTTGGAGCCGGCGTGGGCGGCGGCCGTGCGCATGAGGCTCCCGCCCGGATCCAGGGGGCGGCGATCCTTCGTCAGGCACGGCGGCAGGTCCGGGCGATCGGTCCGGTGCAGGCGCTGCTGCCGGTCCTTGGGCCAGTCACCGCGCTCGGCGAGATTGAGCAACAGCAGGATGTCCGCGAGGAGTTGCCGGGCCAAGGGGTGCAACGTGCTCCAGCCCGTGGACGGCGGAATCCACAGGCGGTGCTTGCGCGCTTCCCGGTCGGTCGACCTGGAGCCGACCTGCGCGGTCACTCCGCACTCGTCGATCCACAGATAGCGCTCGGGCCGGCCGGTCTCCAGGGCCTGGACGCACAGCTCCGCCGTGGCCTTGACGAACGGGTGCTGTGGGGCGCCGTCCCGCAGGCCGAGCCATTGGCGGACCTGCGCAGCCGGGTCGGCGCCGTGCCCTGACCGGCGGCCGGCCGCCGTGCCGTCGTCGGGCAGTTCCCACAGCGTCAGCGCGTGCAGCAGTGTGACCTGGGTGAACCAGAACCGGGAGCGTTTGAGCATGTCCCAGGCCTGCTCGACGAGGTACTCACGGGCCTGCGGCCGGGCGTGCGGGTGCCGGGCCCTGCGGTTGGCGGCGTACTTGAACCCCTGGGCCAGGGCGATCTCCAGGGGGAGGTCCAGCGGTCTGCGGTCGGGGCCGTCCGGCACGCCGATGCGCTCCACCCAGCCCGCCAGGATCTCGTACGGCGTGTCGTGGTGGCGGCGCACGGTGACGGAGCCCACCAGCAGCGGGATGAGCCAGGCGCACATCGTGTCGTGCCGCCAGGCGCGTTCCTCCTCCTCCCGTTCCTGTTCCTCGAGCAGGCGCAGCGGCGCGAGGTCGCGCGGCCCTTGCGGGAGTCCGGTGTCCTCGTCCGCGCGGGCGGCCGGCGGCTGCTGGCTCTCCCACATGTCCAGCATCCACTCCGGTCTGCGTTCCATCGGCTGCTCCGGCTCCGTCCGAGGGGCGAGCAGCCGTGCCTGCAGCAGGGCGAAGGCGCTGTCGCCGCCCGCGCCGATCTCCTGCGCGATGGCGACCCGCACACCGTAGGACGGCTCCAGGCACCCGATCTGCATCAGCTCCGCGTACGCCGGGTGCACGCCGTCCCGGCGGTCGAGGCTGCGCAGGGCCTCACCGAAGCGGGAGACGAGCAGTTCCTTGGCCACGCCCAGCGAGTGCGGATCGCGGGCCTGGAGGTCGGGCCACGCGGTCGTCAGCTCCATCGCGATGCGGTGCTGCTCCGATGCCGCGTCGACGCTGTCGATCTGCAGGGCCGCCGCGTATAGCTGAAGCGCCTTGGTGTGCAGGGTGCGGCGGAAGACCTGCCGCGGGTCGGCGGGGTCGGCTGGGCCGGCCGGGTCGCGCGGTGTCCCGTCCGGACCGCAGCCGACGAGCCGCCGGTCCCCGTCCCGGCGGTGGTCGCCGTACCGCTGTGCCCGGCAGGCCGCGTTCATGACCAGGTCACGGGCTGCGGCGACCGGGCACCAGCGGTCGTGGCCGTCCCGCGCTGCCGTGTGCGTGCAGGAGCCTTCGGGTGAGCGGGAGTACAGGACCATGGCGATGAGCAGTTCCCGTCCGGGGTTCTCCAGCGCCGCGGGGAAGTAACGGTCCGCCGTGGTCTCCCGGGGTGTCCGGGGGTGGATCACCGCGTTCATGAAGCGGGCGCCGAGATGGGCCTGGATCACGCTGTGCTGGAAGCGGACCCGGTCCCCGGCGAGCTCCACCAGCCCCATGCCGGCACCCCAGTCCGCGGCCAGCCGGATGTCCAGCCGACTCCCCTGGACACGCCGCGCGAGCTCCGTCACGATCTCCGGGAAGCGGGACCGGGTCGGGTCGCGTTCGTCGACGACGTCGCCGATGCGGATCTCGGCTGAGTCGTCCGCCAGACCCGCGCACGCGAGGGCGGACAGGTACTCCAGCGCCATCCGGCGTTCGTCTTGGCCTAGCGGCAGGTACGGGCTCAGCCGGCCGGTGACGAGGGCGCCGAGCCAGGTGTCCACCAGGTGCAGGCGCAGCGCCGCCCGGTCGCCGCCGCGTGTCTCCACCCCTTCCTCGAACCGGCCGCTGAGCGCCCGTTCCAGCAGCCCTTCGTCGTGCAGTTCCCGCGCCACCTGGAGGTACGTCGGAGCCTCGGCGATCGCTGCCTTCTGCACGATCCAGTCGAGCCGCTGCCGGTCCTCCCAGACGGCGCCGGAGGAGATGTACGCGAGTGCGGCCTCCTCGCTCAGCGGCTCCAGGTCGGTCAGCGAGGCGTCCAGCCCTCGCAGCGCGTCGTGCGGACGCGAGGCGATGACGAGCGGAAGCCGTTCCTCGTTGGCCCGGCGGACGGCCAGCCGGATGAGGGTGTCGCGCTCCTCCGCCAGGGTGTCCCCGGCGAGCGCGTCCTCCAGACCGTCCGCCAGGACCACGATGCGGCCCTGCTGACTGAGGCGGCGCCACACCTTCTCCGCCTCGTTGCCGGAACGGATGTGGCCCTGCACCTCCAGTCTGAACCGCTCGAACGCCAGCTGCCGGAAGTCCAGGTCCCTCGACGCACCACGCAGCCGCAGGGGCACGGGCACCGCACCCCGCCGGGCGAGTCGCTCGGTGAGCAGCACGAGCAGAGCGGTCTTGCCCGTCCCGATGCCACCGACCACCACGTGCGTGCGCCGGAATCGGCTGTCGCGCAGGTCCTCCATGAGGACCTCGCACAGCTCGTCGCGTCCCACCACCCGACCGAAGATGCCGCCGGCCGTCGGCACCATGTCCCGCGGCGTCTCCCGAGCCTTGCGGAGGTAGGACCGGCTCACCCGGGTGAACCGGAAGAAGAGGTACGCGACGGTGGCCAGAGCGAGCGTGAGGAACGGCATCACGATGCCCTGCAGCAGGGAGCAGGCGAAGCGCCGCTCACCGCTGCACTGGCCCTCGATCCACCGGAGCGGAGCATGGAGGGGCGACGGCCCCACCATCCTGGCCAGTGCCATGGCGATCAGGAACACCTCGGCACAGGCGCCGAGGAAGGTGAGGACCAGCAGCGGGAAGTACCAGCGGCTCTTGCGCACCCGCCACGTGCGGGCCCGGTCGTGGCCCTGGTGCGCGAGCCGGGAGGAGGGGTGCGTGCGCAGCTTCACCTCACTGCATTTCCATACCCGCCGCGGGGCGATGCCCGCCGGTCGGGCACTTCATTCTCGTCCCCTGCGTGTTCACCCGGCCGCAGCAACCGTGCCCGGTCGGCCGGCGACGGCGGTGTCCGCCACACGGTGGCTGCGTCGCGATGGGCCGGGCCGGGATCGAACACCGCGGAATCCGACGTCGAGGGGGGCGCCGCGGGCTCTTCCGGGCTCAGGCTGATCAGCAGGACGTGGCGGCCGTCGGGCAGCGCCCGTATCTCACCACGGTCACAGGGCGCCGCCCTCCCCCGCAAGATCGTCGTAGGCCGGCCCGAGCCCGGCGATCCGCTTCGCGGCATCCGGCGTCGCCACCCGACCCGTCCTCGTTGTCTCCTCCTGGAGTGGTTGGGGGGGTCAGCGACCTCGTGAGCCGCACACGGCGCCGCTTGCACCGGACTCCATGCCGTTGACGATCCTTTCCCACACCGGTGCGGCCCGGCTACCAATCGGGGGTCACGTCGGATCCAAAGCCACCACCGGCGGGGCGCTTCTCGAAGTGGAGATGAGGGCCGTCGGCGTTCCCGGTGGAGCCGACTTCTCCGACCTTCTGGCCGGCCTTGACCGATCCCCCGGTCACGGTCCGCTTCGAAAGGTGGCAGTAGTAGTAGTCGAATCCTCCGGCACGCAGCACGAGGAAGTCACCGAAGCTCTCGTCGCGTCCGATGCGGACTGTGCCGCTGAGTACGGCAACGCACGGCTCACCCTGCGGGGCGGCGTAGTCCGCGCCGGTGTGGTACCCGAGGCTCCAACGCGAACGGGGTCCCTTCTTGCGATACGGCGTGGTGACACCGTGTCCGGGGACGGGAGAGGCGATTCTTCTGCCGGGGGACACGGTCGTGGTGGTGGGAACGTGCAACTTGTCCCAAGAGGTCTTGCCGGGAATACCGTCGGCGTCGGCGCCTGTGAACTTGAGCTTTCGCTGCCACGCGGCGAACGACTGTCGGTCGACATCGGTCCACTCGGGGCCGGGGCCTGTCTGGTACTTCCCGCACCCTTCCGCCACCAGGCGCCGGCCCATGGCGGTGATCACCGGACTCCTCTGTCCCTTGTGGAAGAACGCCGTCCCGGGGAACGGTACTTGCGTCGCCATGGAGCCTGTCTCCTTTCAGTAAGGGGCCGGATCGAGGTGCGGATTCGCCTGTTGTACACGCGCGATGTCGCCGTACCGGCGCCAGATGTAGTTGATGGATGCCGCGACGTTGGCCACCGGGTCATAGATTCGGTCGGACGTGCCCAGTTGGTGGTTCTCGGCGAACGTACCGGGGATCACCTGGGCGTAACCGCGTGAGCAGTTGAGCTTGGCGCCGTCCGACTGCACCGGACCTGTCGCGTTTGCGTCGTCCTCGTTCACGGCGTTCGATTGGAAGGACGACTCCCGAAACATGAGAGTGAGCAGGTTCGCCCCGTTGCCGACCCCCGTGACCCAACTCTTCGGCGCACCGGTCCTGTCGCACGCCTGCTCGGCGAACACGCGAGCCGTACCGTCATTGACGGCCACTCCCGAATTCTTCGAGAAACGCACAGAACTCTTGGCGATGGCCCCGGGATGCCGACAGTCCACAGTGAACCCGGAGCCGGCGCCGAGCTTGGCCAGTGAAGAGCAGCCGGGAAAACCGTCGGCAGCCGAGCCGGTGAATCCCAGCATGCGCTGCCATGCCGCGTAGGCCGATCTCGTCTGCTCGCCGAAGAACCCGGTGGCACCGGCGGGGATGTCCATCCCGGCTGCCATCAGAGCCACTTGAGTGGCCTTGACGTCGTCGTTGCTTTTGCCGGACCGTACGTTGGAGAGAGCAACCATGACGCCTCCCTCGAGAACTGAAGACAAGGGCGTGCTGGTTGGCACGGCAGGGCACCGGCCTGAAAGCCGTAGACGTTCCACCGGCGATGAGCCGCCTACCGTCACGATCTCCTCCATTCCAGCTTGCGCCTCACGGAAACCGCTCGCAAACCGCGGTGGGCCGCGGTACGGCAGGCAGACGGAGCATCGCGGAACCGCACACTTCGCCGGCTGGGCACTCGACGGTGTGCCCGGCCCGCTCGTCCCTCGCCTCCGGCCCGCTCGGTCCCGGCCGGTGTGCGGCGCTCCGTTCCCCCGTTCACCTTCCAGGGTGCCGCCGCCGAGTGTTTCGCTCCCGACGTGGCGATGGAGGTCACCACGGACGCCGTCCAGCTGCTCGGCTGCTACGGCTGCACCCGCGAGATCTGTGCCGTCAGGCACCAATGCTGCGGCCGGATCATTCGGACAGCTCCTGCTCCACCCAGATGGTCTTGCCCGTCTGCCCGTACCTGCTCCCCCACCGGCGACTCAGCTGAGCCACCAGGAACAGACCTCGGCCTCCTTCGTCGCTGGTGCGGGCGCGGCGCATGCGAGGCTGGGTGTTGCTGGGATCCGTGACCTCGCAGAAGAGGACCTCGTCGCGGATCAGGCGCAGGCCCACGGGACCGCCCGCGTAGCGCACGGCGTTGGTGACGAGTTCGCTGACGATCAGTTCGGTCACGAAGGCATTGCCCTCGAGACCCCATTCGGTGAGCTTGGCCGTCGCCGCCTCTCTGGCCGAGGCAACCGCCCGGGGGTCGGCCGGGAACGCCCAGTCGGCGACGGAGTCCGCCTCCAGTGCGGAGATGCGCGCGACCAGGACGGCCGCGTCGTCGCGCGGAGCACGCGCCTCGAAGCCGGCCATGAGCGACTGGGCGATCGCGACGGCGTTGGTGCCGGACGACCGGAGCCGAGCCAGCCGGTCCGCCAGTTCACGGACGGAACGGTCGACGTCGGTGCCGTAGCGCTGGAGCAGGCCGTCGGTGTAGAGGGCGAGGGCACTGTCCGGCGGCACGTCGACGGTTGTCACCTCGAACGGCAGGCCGCCCACACCGAGGGGAGGACCCGGCTGCATGGTCACCGGAGCGACGCGGCCGTCCGGCAGGGCCAGCAGCGGCGGCGGATGTCCCGCCGCTGCCATCGTGCAACATCCGGCCACGGGATCGTGCACGGCCACCAAGCAGGTCGCGCCGACCACGTCACGCTGTGCGGGCTCGGCCTCGACGGCCAGCCTGGACACCAAGTCGTCGAGATGGGTGAGCAGTTCGTCGGGCGTCAGTTCCAGGTCCGCCAGTGTCTGCACGGCGGTGCGCAGTCGTCCCATGGTGGCGGTGGCGTGCAGACCGTGGCCGGTCACGTCTCCGACGACGAGGGCGGTTCGCAAAGAGGGGAGTTCGATCGCGTCGAACCAGTCCCCGCCGATCTCGGCGCCACCCGACGCGGGCACGTACGCACCCGCGGCCTCCATGACTCGGGTGGAGGTGACCGCCTGTGGAAGCAGACGCCTCTGCAAGGTCACGGCTGAGCGGTGCTCACGCGTGTACCTGCGGGCATTGTCCACGCCGAGGGCCGCATGAGCCGCGATCTCGGTGAGCAGCGCCGCGTCCTCCTCGCCGAACGGCTCGGGTCGGTCGGTGCGCCAGGCGGCCACCAGTCCCAGTACCAGGCCGCGGGCGAAGAGTGGCGCCACCGCCATCGAGTGACCGTCCTCGGGCGCCGCGAGTCGCAGGTGGGCCGGGTCCGCCAAGCCCCGCTCCAGGGTTTTCCGGTCGGTCACGATCGTGCGGCCTTCCTGCAGTTCACGCACCATGGGCAGATCAGGGAAGGCCGGGACGGGTGCACCGGGCCGGAGCATCCCGGGAGGCCATGGTCCGTGCGCCGAGCGCACCGCCGCCCTGCGCAGGTGGAGGTCACCTCCACCGAAGGTCTTCGGCGGTTCGTCTCCGGTGGAGACGGCGTCCGCCAGATCGACCCACGCCATGTCGGCGAAGTCCGGAACCAGCGTGTCGACGATCTCCTGGGCCGTCGTGCTGATGTCGAGCGTGCCCCCGATCCCCGCCGACGCGCGATGCCGCAGGTCGCGTCTGCGCTCGTCCTGCCAATGCTCCGTGGCGTCGGTGAACAGGACCGCGACGCCCGACGGCCGGCCACCCGCGTCCTCCGTCCGCACCGCGGACACGGACAAGGACCACTCTCCGTACGGTGGCCCCGCGGACCTGACCCGCTGTTCGCATGCGACGAGGGGCTCGCCTGTCTCCAGTACGCGGCGCAGCCTCGCTTCCACGCCGGCGGCGTCGGCAGCGTGCATCACGTCGGAGAGCCGGCTGCCCAGGGGACGTGGCGGTCCGGCGGACGCGCCACGCGCCAGGTTGCTCCGCACGACCGCGAGATCGGTGTCCCGCAGGGCGAAACCGACGCTGTCCTGCGCGAGCAGGGCCCGCGACAGGGCCGAGTCCCACGCGGACTCGGACGCCCGGTCGGCGGCGACGGCCAGGATCAACGAGAGTGCTGGATTCGCCAGCCCGTCGATGCGGTAGCACACCGTGAGGATCTTCCCCGAGCCGCACCGCACCCTGGTCGTCCCCCTGTCCGGCAGGCCCCCCGCCGAGGCGGCGCCGGGGTCGGCCAGCAGCCGGAGGACGGAACGACGCAGGATCTCCGCGGCCGGCCGCTCCACAAGATGTTCAGCGGCACGGGACCAGCCGATGACGACGCCTCGACGGTCGACCAGCGCGGACGCCGCCTGGACCGGCGAGGCATCGTCGGCCGCGTCGCCTGCGTTCATGGTCGTCGTCACCGCCTCCCGATGGGCCGGTAAACCCATCATGTCGCGGCACCGGCACCCGCGCCTTTCCGGCGGAGGGGGAACGCCGGGTTCCGGGCACGGGCCACCGCTCGCCGTGTGGCGCACCCGGGAGCCGTCAAGGCTGCGGGTCCGGGCAGAAGAGTGCCCGCAGCATCACGCCGGTCCAACGGGGCCGGTCATCTCGATCGCCGTGTGAGAGCGCACGCGGACCGGGTACACGCCCCCGTCGTCCGGCATCGGTCCGGGTGTCACGGTGCGGCGGGAGCGCGCAGCGGCTCAGCGACTCTTGCCCAGCATGGAGGCATGCCCCTCACACCGCCGGAGTGTCGCCGGCCTTCCTGCTGCGACGGTCCGCGGCGAACATGAGGGCGAAACCGGCGAGGACCCACACACCCAGGACGAGTGCCGGACCACCTGCGCCGGTCCCCGCGTAGAAGGCGTCGGCGCGCAGCAGGCTGCCCGAGGCGCCGGGAGGCAGGAGCTGGCCGACCGTGGACCAGCCGTCGGGCAGCCAGTACGGGCCGGTGGTGAGGCCGGAGAGCGGGTTGCCGAGGAACATCATCACGACGGAGCCCGCACCGAACCCGGCGTATCCGAGCAGCGACTCCAGACCGAGGAGCGGGATGGCGAGCGCGGCCATGCCCAGCCCGAGGCCGAGGGAGGTGACCCCGTAGTTGCCGTCGAGGGTGCCGATGCCGAACTGGAGGACGGCCGTCACGGCGGCTCCCCCGGCCAGTGCGAAGGCGATGACCCCGACGAGGCGGGTGCGCAGATTGGTGTGGCCGGGGAAGAACTGGAGCAGGGCGATGGCGGGCAGCATGCCGCCGAAGACCATCGGCAGTGCCGCGGAGGCGAGTCCGGTGCCCCGCGGGTCGTCCTCGGGGAAGGGCACTATGTCGTGGACGGTCGCCGGGACGTGCTGCCGGTCGGCGAGTGCGGTGCCGAGTCCGCTGATCGCGTTGCTGATCATCTGGCCGCCCGCCGTCGCGGTGTAGACGGTCACGCCGTCGTCGCCGAAGGCGAGGCCGCCCACGGCGTCGCGGTCCTCGACGGCACGGGTCAGGGCATCGGGACTGCCGTACGCCGTGACCTCCCAGTCGTCGCCGGCGAGCTGCTTCTGCACGGCGGCCACCGCGGACTCCGGGCCCGTGACGCCGAGCGGTGCGTGGTGAGGCCCGCCGTTGGCGGACGGCAGACCGAAGGCGCAGAGCATGAGGGTGATCGCAGCGGTCAGGCCGAGAACGATGGCGGTGAGTTTCGCCGCGAGCTTGCGGCCGCCGGGTGGCGGCGCGGTGTGCGAGGCGTTGCCGTTCGGCTGTGGGGTGGTGGAAGTGGCGAGGTCGGGGGACATGGCAACCGTTCCGTAGAGGCGTTCCGCCCTGGCAAGTGGGCGGAGCGGCGGGCGAATTGCGGCAAGCATCCGGTTCGGCCCGTGGGTGGGCAACAGGCAGCGGACACAGGTGGCCGGGCACGCTCGGCGACGCCGGCGGCCTCACTATATAACTCATCATGCAATGAGTTCATCAGGTGATGAGTTATGGATGCCGCAATCGGAACGGGCATGATGGGGCGATGGAGAGCGTCAGCGACATGCGTGAGGTGACTGGTCCCGGGCCCGAGCAGACCGGGGCCACGACGGAGACGGCCGCGGCGACCGGCCCGGCGGGGAAGCATGCCGGGGGCCGGCGGCCCGGGGAGACCCGCACGCGGGAGGCGATCCTCGGCGCCGCACGGGTCTGCTTCGCCGAGCGTGGTTTCGACGGGACGAGCCTGCGCCGTATCGCGGAGACGGCGGGGGTGGACCAGGCGCTGGTGCACCACTTCTACGGCACGAAGGAGAACCTGTTCCTGCAGGCGCTGGAACTGCCGGGAAGGATCGAGGAGGCCATCACCGCCGCGGCACGGGGCGAACGCGACGGGATCGGCGAGCGCATGGTGCGCGCCCACCTCTCGGTGTGGGACGACGTTTCGTCGCGGCCGGCGCTCATGACCATGGTGCGCTCGGCCGCCATTCACCGTGCCGCTGCCGCCCGGCTCCGTGAGACCGCGACCGGCATCCTGGCGCGGGCGCTCAGCGGGGTGATCACGGGCGAAGACCCGGCGCTCCGGACGAGCATGGTCGCCACGCAGCTCATCGGGCTCGCCATGATGCGTTACGTCGCGCTTCTCGAACCCCTCTCCTCGGCCGACACCGACACGGTGGTCCGCTACTACGGCCGCGCTCTTCAGGCGATCGTCGAGGACTGAACAGGCGACCGCACCCGGCCGGTCCTCTGATCGCCATGGCTGTCGCGTTGCACGGCGCGTGTCGGGTGCGCGGCCTGGACGGCTCGGAACGCACCGTGCCCGCGGGTGAGGTCGTGACGGGCCCGGGGGCCACCGTGCTGGGGCCGGGTGAGCCGTTGTGTTCGGTGTTCCTGCCTGCCAAGGCTCTGGCCGGGCCCTGTGCGGTGCGCAGGGTGAGCACACACCCCTGGCCCACGTCGCCGACGCCGGAGCCGTCATGGGCCCCGACCACTGCCGGGCGCAGATCGTGGGCGCCGTCGTCCAGGGCATCGGCACCACCCTGCGCGAAGACCTGACCATCGGCCCGAGCGGCCACAGCACCACTGCCGACCTGCGCAGCTACCTGCTCCCCCACTTCGGCGAAACACCCGAAACCGAGGTGCACCTGACCAAGCCGGGCGACGCGGCGGCGGCCGTGCCCAAGCCCATGAGCGAACTGCCCTTCACCCCGGTCGCCGCGGCCCTGGCCAACGCCGTCCGCGACGCCACCGGCGTCCGCTTCACCACCCTGCCCCTGCGACCCGACACCGTGTGGGAAGCCCTCGATCGGGGACGACCACCCCTCACCACCGACCGGACCGAGTCCGGAACCTGACGACGTTCTTCGACGTCGTCGTCGGCTCCGGCCTGCTGTACCTCACCGCGAAGCAGAAGTAATCCGCAAGCTCTCCAGGCATCACCGGCGGCGGGCGCCCCGCACACGGCTCTCACGGCGATCGCCGGGCGCCCTGCCCGTCGACCACCTCGCCGCGTACCCTGGGCTCCGTGCCCCGCAATCCGAAGAGGCCTCGTCAGCTGGTCGCCGACGGGCGCACGTATCTGTGGACGCTCCGCCACAGCCACAGCGTGGTGGACAGCGGTCGGTACTGCCGCGAGACCCTCTCGCTGTACCCGCAGCCTTCCGGCACTGGTGGCCCGCTGCGCATCGTCTTCACCCAAGGCCCGGGCCGGTACGTGCCGGGCGGAGCTCCCCTGGGCTCCGGAGACGTGGGACACGTCCGGGGTGCCTCCCTGAACCTGCACGAACCCGGCGCCGTCCGGGCTCTGCTCGACGTGGCGTCGGCTCGCGGGTGGCAGCCGGGGATGCAGCGGGGAGTGGAGATCGACGGCTGGTCCCTGTTGGAGGCAGCGGTCGCCGCGCGGGCCGGGTCCACCGGCCCCGCGAGCCTGGAAGATTGACATCGATGACTTCGTCGAGACCGATTCCCGGAAGCCGGTAGCCCCGCTCAGCACGAACTCAGACGCCCGGTCATGCGGGGGCCCCGAGTGGCGGGTGGTCGAGTACGCGGGGCTTGTACTCGACCAGTTGGATGCGGCCGTCGAAGGTGCGGTGCTCGGTCATCTCGAGGGCGACGTCCGGATAGCCGTCGTAGATGCGTTCTTCGCCTGTGGCCCCGGTGATCACGGGGAACATCACGACCCGGAAGCGGTCGACGAGTCCGGCTCGTAGCAGGGACCGGCACAGGCTGAGGCTGCCGATCGTGCTGAGCAGCCCCGAGCCACTGGACTTCATGGCACGGACCGTTTCGACGGCGTCGTCGCGGACGAGTGTGGAGTTGGCCCAGGTCAGTGGCTCCTGGAGCGTGGAGGAGAACACCACCTTGGACGCCTGCGTGAGCTCGTCGACGGACGCCTCTTCTTCGGGCCTGAACTCGTCCTGACCACTGGGGACCTCACCGGCGGCGAAGCCCGACATCAGGCGGTAGGTGTTGGCTCCCATCAGGTAGGTGACCCCGGGCTGTTCGCCGAGCCATGCGAGGTACTCCGGTCCCTCCAGGCCCCAGAACCCGGGCCATCCCTCTCCCGATGCGCAACCGTCGAGAGAGGTGATGAAGTCGACGAGAAGCTCCGACATGGCGTTGTCCTTTCCTGAGGGTGTCAGAATCTTGGACCGGCCGGGAGGCGCAAACTCATCGGCCGCGCCGTGGAGTGACGAACATCAACCCCTGCATCGGACTGGGCGGGGAGTACGTCCCGCGGCGCCTCGCCACCGCCCGCCCGGCGCGGCTCCCCGCACGACGGCGGCAGGACGGCGCAGGAGGGAAACACCGGATGCATCACCGCTCGTCATCGGGGTAGCAGACCAGGATGTGCCCGGCTGTGGCACGTGTGCTCCACAGCCGTGTGACCAGGGACTTCTTACCCAGTGGGGGTGGTGACGCGGTGGCTTCGCTGGTGTTCGACAGCCAGGACCTGGCGGAGACGGAGGACTTTCTGTGCCAGGCCTATGCCCGTATGAGCATCGGCAGCAGCACGCCGAAGGACAGCAGGGCTCGTATACGCCGCGACGCCATGCCCTCGGTCAGCGTCGACGAGCTCGACCTCGGTTTCGAGATGAGCTACGCCGTGACTCCGCTCGGGAGGATCTGCCTGTGCACGGTCCATGAGGGCACGGTCCGGGACCACGTCTTCCAGGGGGTGCGGGACGACTTCGGCCCCGGCGACACGGTGCTCTTCGCGCCGCCGGACCTGCCGTACGCCGGCCGTATCTGCACCGCCCGCTACAACATCACGATGCTGGACAGCTCGCTGCTGGACCAGGTCGCGGCCACCGGCCCCGCACGAGTGACGCAGCCCGTCCGGCTGACCGGCCACCGGCCGTACTCCCCGGCTGCGGCACGCCGGCTCAAGAGCACGATCGTCCACCTGCGCGATGGCGTTCTCGCCGACCCGGCCGCCGTCGCCGAGCCACTGATCACCTCGACCAGTGGCCAGCTCCTGGCGGCCGCCGTCCTCTCCGCCTTCCCGAACACCGCCCGGACCGATCCGACCGCGCAGGACCGCACCGACGCCCACTCCGCGACGCTCCGGCGGGCCGTCGCCCACATCGAGGATCACGCCCACGAGCCCCTGACCGTCGCCGACATCGCCGCCGCGGCGCACGTCACCGTCCGGGCCCTGCAGTACGCCTTCCGCCGTCACCTCGGCACCACGCCGCTCGGCCACCTGCGCCGTGTGCGGCTCGCGCAGGTCCACCGGGACCTGCGAGCCGCCGACCCGGCCGACGCGAGAGTCCGGGACATCGCCGCGCGCTGGGGGTTCGCCCACCCCGGCAGGTTCGCCACGCTCTACCGCGACGCCTACGGCACCAGCCCGTCGAACACCCTGCGCGGCTGAGCCACGACGCTCGTCCGGACCGCGGTCGTCACGGCCCGTTCCCGCGCGGGGCCGGTGTGCGTGTGGCGTTCCAGCGAGCTGCGCAGCGCGTGGTCGATCCGTGGGGGCAGCCGGCCGGAGTGCGGCCACCGCACGAGGTGCTCCGCGACCTCCCGCAGCTTGGTGTTCGTGTGCTGGGACACCTCCTTCAGGACCGTCCAGGCAGTCTCGGGCGTCAGCCTGCCGTGGGCGACGACGACTCCGATGGCCTGGTCGACGACGGCATGCGAGAGGACCGCCCGCTTCAGATGTCGGATCTCTTCCTGGAGGGCGCACATCGTACGGTCGGCATCCTCGATCTCGGGCATGGTGGCGCTGCTTCCTGACGCGACGGGTGGCTCTCAACCGCGTGTGCCCGGGCCGAGCACCACACGGGGGCCGCGGAACGAAAACCTTTCGCGACGCCTGTCCGGAAAACGAAAGAGCCGGCCGCGGGGCTGGGCGTCCTCTTCCGGCAGGACCGTTCCGTCCAGGTGGTCGTGGGCGACGTGGGCGTGGGGTCGTTCCGGTCGTCGAGGCCGACGTCCTGGGCATGGGCACCGAGCGCGCGGTGCGATCAAGCGCCCGCCCGGCTTCGCGCCGCGCAGGACGCCGACCACGCCGTGCCCGGCGATCCGGGTGCAGACCTCGTCCAGATGCGAGGAGCGCAGGCGGCCGGCGATGTAGCGGGCGGTTTCCGACTCCCGGTTCGACGGCTCCGGGTGCTGGTGCGGGTGGTGCCGCCGGGCGGTCCAGCTCGGTGTCGTGCCGGACGGGCGCGGTGATGCCTGAGGTCAGGGGGTGAGTTCGTCCTGGTGCCCGCCGCGCCACTCCGCCAGCAGGACGGTGGCGTCGTCGTCCATCCGTCCGGGGTGGTGGTCCAGTACGGCGTGCATGAGCCGACGCAGGGTCTCATGGAGGGTGAAGTGGCCGGAGTGGTGGCGAAGCACGAAGTCGATGAAGCGGTCCCTGCCGAATTCGTTGCCGTCCGCGTCACGCGCTTCGATGACGCCGTCGGTGTAGAGCACGAGCCGGTCGCCGGGTTGCAGCTGTTCGCGGCACACGATGACCGGGATCCCGAAGTCGGTGCCCATGGGACCGGAAGGCGGGCAGGTCAGGGTCGTGCCTACGCGCTGGTCGCGGATCAGGATGGGCAGGTGGTGGCCGCGGTTGATCCAGGTCAGCTCCCCGCTGAGGATGTCCAGGTCGCCAAGGATGCCCGTGACGTAGCGCTTGGTGCCGAACTGATCCAGCAGTGTCTGCTCCACCGCCCGGCTCGCCTCGGGCAGCGTCGCACCCTGCCGACGGGCATTTCGGCAGGCGGCGACGGCGAGATTGGCGGTGATCCCGGCGGCTGTGTCGTGGCCCATCGCGTCGAAGACCGCCAGATGCAGGGTCGCACCGGCCAGCGCGAAGTCGAAGGCGTCGCCGCCCAGGTCGTAGGCGGGCTCCAGCACCGCACCGACGGTGACGTTGTGGCCGGCGTACGCCGGGGGCGGCATCAGGTCCATCTGCATCTCCGCCGCGACGTTCATCGGCGCGCTGCGCACCAGCCGCGCGTAGGAGTCGCTGAAGGACCGCTTGCTCAGCAGCAGCAGCGCGAGGACCGAGGCGACGTCGCTCAACACCTGCTCCGGCTGCTCGTCCTCGGCCACGTCCGTGCGCAGCACACCCAGACGCTCCACGCCGTCCGTGATCGGGGTCCACCACCGGCGCCGCCCCTGCCGGCTGTCGGGTTCCGCGACGCTGTCCACCCGCTGCCAGGCCCGGCCCGGAAGCGTGCCGTCCACCCGCACTTCCTCGCCGCCCTCCCCCGCGTCCAGCCCTCGGCCCGTGACCTGCCGCATCATCCGGTCCTGAAGATCCACCAGGAACATGGCGCAGTCGTCCAGACCCACCGACCGGGCGTGCTCGGCCACCATCTGCGGCAGCGCCTCGAGGTTGGCGGTGTGGGAAACTTGGATCAGGTCCATCATCACCCGGGACGTGCGCTCGCGATCGATCACCTGCACCAGCCTCCGCACCGTGCGCACCGATGCCCCGCCCCCGTGGCACCAGCGCTGCGGCTCGAGTAGCCCGGCGTCCGGCCGGTCAAACCGCGTGAGCGCCTCCGCCCGGCCCGTTCGGTGCGCAGCGCACGCTGGTGGCGCAACCGTCGTTCCCGGGAGACTGCCCGGGCCCGCCCGGGCCGATCCTCCCCTGCCCTCCCACAGGACGTGTGCCGAAAGTCGGGCCCTGGCCTCCGGCCCCCCGGTCACGCTGCTTTCGCGTCCTCACCGGCCAGGAACGGACGCAGCAGCGTGAGCAGGGCGCGCGGCCGGTGCAGCGGGATGATGTGGCCGCAGCCTTCGATGACGTGTCCGGTGAGGTCGTCGGTGAACGGGCGGAGTTGGCGTTCCAGCGCGGCACCGACGGGCAGGGCGCCCAGCGCCATCGTCGGCACGGTCAGGCGGGTGGTGGCGACCACCTGCTCGATCTGTGCCGCGCTCTCGGGCAGCGCCCGGTAGTACGAGAACGCGCTGCTCAACGCCTCGCGTCCGGTGTACGCGCGGACGAAGGCGTCCCGGAGGGCAGGAGGCACCCCGTCGCCGAGCGTGCCGGCGCGCAGGAACCAGTCGACGTAGGCGGCTTCGTGGCCTTCCACCACGGTCTCGGCGAGGCCGTGCGCGGCGGAGTGAAAACCGAACCACCATGGCGGCCCGTCGGCGAGGAAGTGCTCGGCGCCGGGCAGCCTGCCCAGGAGGGACTCCATGACGACCAGGCGCCGGACGAGGCCGGGGTGGCTCAGGGCGAGGAGGACGGCCGGCGGGGTGCCCGCGTCGATGCCCACCACCGCGGCCGACGACACGCCCAGCGCGGCGAGAAGCGCCGCGGCGTCCTCGGCCAGGGTGCCCGCGTCGTACCCGGTGGCTGCCCGGCTGCTCGCGCCGAACCCGCGCAGGTCGGGCGCGATGATCCGGTAAAGAACGCTCGCCTCGTGGCGAACCGCCACCCCGCACCGTCGCCGGCCCCGCGGTCGATGACATCCGTCTGGCAGCACGCAGTACTCGGTGTCCTTCGAGTCCGGCACTGTGCCAAGATCCAACGTATGACTGTTCGATACCCGGCCCCCCTGCGTCCCGGTGACCGTGTGGGTGTCACCTCTCCGTCCAGCGGTGTCGCGAAGGAACTGCGTGAGCGGCTCGATGTCGCCGTTCGTGACGTCCAGGACCGCGGATACGAGGTCGTCATCGGCCGGTGCATGGACGGCTCCGGGCACGTCAGTGCCTCGGCCGCCGACCGCGCGGGCGAGCTCATGTCGATGCTGACCGACTCCACCGTCAAGGCCATCGTGCCGCCGTGGGGCGGAGAGACGGCGATCGACCTGCTCCCACTGATCGACTGGGACAGGTTGCGGGAGGCGGAGCCCACCTGGCTCGTCGGATATTCCGACATGTCGACCCTGATCACGCCGATGACTCTGCTCACCGGGACAGCGACGGTCCACGGCAACAACCTCATGGACACGCCCTACCGAGTGCCCGAGGGGCTCCGGTCGTGGCTCGACATCGTCGCAGCGCCACCTGGTCACCGGTTCACCCAGACCCCGCCCGGCCGCCACCGGACCACCGGCTTCGACGACTTCGCCGCGTGCCCCGACATCCGCGAGTACACGCTCGACTCCGCGGGCGCCTGGACCCGACTCGACGGGAGCGGCGACGTCGAGGCCGAGGGACGACTCATCGGCGGCTGCATCGAAACTCTGTGCAACCTCGCGGGGACGGCCTACCTCGACGTCTCGGCCTTCGCTCGCAACGAGTCACCCGACGGGCTCCTCGTGTACGTGGAGGCGGCAGGCGACGACGCTTTCACCATCTGCCGGAACCTGCACGGCATGAGGCTCGCCGGGTTCTTCGACCGGGCGAACGCCATTCTCGTCGGCCGGACCAACGCACCCGGCAACCGCTCCCTCAGCCAGCACGAGGCCGTCCTCGACGCACTCGGTTGTCTCGACGTGCCGATCATCGCCGACGTCGAGTGCGGCCATGTCCCGCCCTACATGCCGATCGTCAACGGAGCGTACGGCCGCATCGTCCACACACCGAGCCGGAGCGAACTGACACAGACCCTGGTCTGACGCATCAGGCCGGCCGCGACACCTGTCGCGGGGTGCGGTCCCGGTGTCCACCAGCGCGACGACACCGACATGGCCGGCGCCGCCTTCGACGGCCGCGATCTTCCGGGCGCACTGGGTCGGCGAGCTGTTCACCCGATGGCGTCCGGCCGGGCCGTGTCCGGTCCCTGCCCCGGCCGGCGGCAGGCTCGCGCGAGCGGGTGTCCATACGCAGCACGGAGGGGGAAAGGGTTGTTGCGCACAACGGCGGTACGCGTCTCGTGGCGGCGCCGCTCGGCGATGCCCGGCCGGTGGAGGCCCTCTCGCATGCCCGAGTCACGCCGCTCCCAACGACAGCAGGCGGTCGCCGAGTTGAGGGCGCAGGGGCGCTACGGCCCCGAACTGCGCGACGTGCTGCCCGCGTTCACCGGACTCGCTCTCGCCGCCGCCGGCCTTGTGGTGGCCCTCGCCTGGCTGTACCGCGCGCTCGGCGTGGGGGGCCTGATGCTGGGCGTGATCCTGCTTGCGGCCGTCACGGTGGTGGGGTGGCGCTGGCGCCGTGTGGCGGTTCGCCGGCGCGGCGGCATCTACACTCCGGCGGAACTGACGGCGTTGGACGAGCACGGCCTGGCGGTGGCGGCCGAACGGATGCTGCAGCGCGACGGCTGGCACGTCATCTCCATGCCGGACGCGGGCCGCCCTCGGCTGTACGCACGCGACCGCGGCGGCCGCCGACTCGACGTGGGCTTCCGTCCGGCCGACGAGGGGTCGGTCGAGGAGGACACACTGGTCGGCCCTCCTCCCGCCCTGACGGACGCGGGACGCCCCGGGGCCGACGGCCCGATCCGCGTGGTGGTCAGCCAGGTCTCGTACGGCCGTACAGATGTGCTCTGGGCCTCCCGAAGCGGAGTCCGCGTGATCGACGGCCGGCGGCTGCAGCAGTGGGCCTCCGGGACCTCTCTGGACGACCTGGACCTGCCCGGCTGACAGCCGAGGCGGAGCGGACACCCACCGGCGTCGGGCGGAAGGCTTCGACGCCGTGCTCACCCCACGCTCGGTCAGTGTCCGGTGAGGCGGGCCGTCAGGCGGGACAGCAGGGTGAGGGACTCGCTGAGCAGCTGCTTCTCGTCGGGGTCGAAGGTCTCACGGATGGCCGCTCCGAGGGCACCCGCGCGGAGTGCGCGTTCCCGTCGGAGGCGGGAGCGGCCGGCTTCGGTGAGGTGCAGCAAGAGCTTACGGCCGTCGTCGTGGTGCGGCTCCGCCCGGACCAGGCCGTCGCCGGAGAGCGCTTTGACCGACTTGGCGGCCGACTGGTGGGTGACGCCACGCAGCCGGGCAAGGTCGGCCGTGGTGAGGGGGCCACGGCGGTCGAGAAACCCGAGGATGGCGGCCTCGCCGGTCGACATGGTGTCCACGGTGCGCACCGCCCGTACCAGCTCTCCTACCTCTCGCCGCAGATCCTCGGCCAGCGCGTCTTCGTCCATGGGGACATCTTACCCACAGCTCCGCAACCTAGTTGTACAGTCGTGTTGTACATTCTCGGTCGGTCGGCGAAGACGGAAGGACCTGTGGACCATGGAACTCACCAAGTTCGGTCATGCGTGTGTGCGGCTCGAGAAAGATGGGCGTCGCCTGGTCATCGACCCCGGCGGTCTGACTGACCCGGTGGCATTGGAGGGCGCCGACGCCATCCTCGTCACGCACGAGCATTTCGACCACTTCTCGGAGGAGGTGCTGCGTCGGGCGGCCGCGGCGCGTCCGGGACTGAGCATCTGGACGAACTCTTCCGTGGCGAAGCAACTGGACGGCCTCGGCACGCAGGTGACCGTCGTCGGGGACGGGGACGCCTTCGGTGTCGCTGGCTTCGACGTCCAGGTGCACGGGACCTGGCACGCGCTCATCCACCCGGATGTCCCGCGCATTCCCAACATCGGCTTCCTGGTGGACGAGTCCCTCTTCCACCCCGGCGACGCCCTGACCGTCCCCGGTACGCCGGTCAGCACGCTGCTGCTGCCCGTACACGCCCCCTGGTCCGACGTCGGCGATCTGATCGACACGTGCGCGAGGTCGCCCCTCGCGAAGCCGTCGCCGTGCACGACGGCGCCCTCAACGACGTCGGTACGACCATGGTCGAGGGCTTCCTCGGAGAGCGGGGCCCTGGAATCCCGGCCCGCTACCGCCGATTGGCACCGGGCACGAGCATCGGGATCGACTGAGATCCGGCGCCATCCGCAAGGACGGCGCCTCCCGACCGGGCATCCCCACTGTGCGGTTGGGGTGTTGAGGCGGACGCCTTCGGCCGGCTGCTGCGGGACGGCGTCCGATCCGGTGCCGGTCCACCCGCTCTACCCCAGCGAGCGGCTCAGGCGGTACGAGTCGGCCAAGTCCCGCACCTCCGCGGACACCACCACCTCGTGCAGGTCCTCCGCACGCAGGTGCTTGCGGACCAGCAGCAGCACACCTTCCGAGAGCCGGGCTTTGGCCTCGTGCGGACGACCGGGCAACAGCCCGATCTCCACGTGCACGAACGCGACCTGCCCGGCCCCTCCCTGCCCGACATACGTTTCCGCTGCCGGCCGGAAGAAGGTCTTGCACACACCGAGTGAACCGGTTTCCTCGAGCACCATCGGATGCAGTTCCCGCACCAACTCCCGTCGGTCGAGGACGCCGACCAACTGGGCAGAGTAGTCAACGCTTATATGGGGCATGAGGGGGCCTCTCAGTGTGCATGCTCAATACACCCATCTTCCTCCATGAACGCGGCGCCGCGGCACCGGGCTCTGCTGAGGAACGCGCACCTCAAGAGTGTGCTCGACGCCGGTAGTAGTGCGTGGTGACGACAGCCAACAGCGGCCCCCACGCCACGATCGGCACGTAACAGACCGTCATCACCCACTCCCCCCACGGCGTGATCGCCATGTCGGCGTGCAACGTCGTCCACACGAAGAGCACACCGTAGACCGTGCAGGCGAGTGCGCCCAGCGCCGCGGGTACGGCCGCGGCGAGTACGGGGATGCGGCGTCCGCGGAGGCGCGGCACCCACCGGGGCCATACTTCGCCCCACGGCCGCACCAGCCCCAACGTCAGGAAGGCCAGGGCCTCCTGGAACACGGACAGCAACGGCACGATGAGGTATCCCCAGCCGGGAATGAGCATCGCGTCGTACTCGGAGTCGGCGAGCCCCAGCGGTACACCGAGCACGACGGCGAACCGCCACAGCGCCGACGGCATGGACGTCCACAAGACCGCGGCCGCCACGCGCCGGGCCCACAGGGGGACAGGTGCGGCAGTGACGAGATGGGCGGGAGTGGGTGGCAGCGTGCCGGCGGTCATGAGGACGGCTCCCTGTTCGGGGACTGATGGCGACATCCCGGAGGCTGTCACGCGCCCCCGGGCGGCGGCATCCGTCCTCAGGACGCAAACGCTCGCCTCTTCATCCGCCCCGCGGCGGGAGCGCGTGCGCCTCCGGGCGCACGCGCCCGGAGGGGAGTCCGCCGACGGAGTGAGGAGCAGAACGGAGCGGCGGCAGAGGACGACCGGTACCACCTCCCCAGGCCGTCCTCACCGCTCCAGGCGACGGCAGATGCCGCGGACGCGCGACTACCGGTTGACCGACCGCATCCCCGCCTCGTCGTACCGCTCCCCCGACGCCTCCGGCAGCTCCGCGGCGATGCGCGCCAGGTCGTCCTCGGTGAGCTCGACGTCGACCGCTCCGGCGTTCTGCTCGAGGTAGGTGCGGCGCTTGGTGCCCGGGATCGGCACCAGGTGCTCGCCCTGGGCCAGTACCCAGGCGATGGCCAGCTGGGCGGGGGTCACGTCCTTCTCCGCGGCGATCTCCTTCACCTTGGCCGCCAGGCGCAGGTTCGCCTCCAGGTTGGCGTCCTGGAAGCGGGGGTTCTCACGCCGCCAGTCGTTGGTGTCCAGCTCGTCCGGCGTGGTGAACCGCCCGGCGAGGAAGCCTCGTCCGAGCGGCGAGTACGGCACGAAACCGATCCCCAGCTCCTTGCAGGCGGGCAGCACCTCGGCCTCCACGTCCCGCGACCACAGTGAGTACTCGCTCTGCACGGCGGTGACCGGGTGCACGGCGTGGGCCCGCCGGATGGTCTCCGCGCTCGCCTCGCTCAGCCCGATGTACCGCACCTTGCCCTCGGCCACCAGCTCGCCCAGCGCGCCGACCGTCTCCTCGATGGGCACCTTCGGGTCGACCCGGTGCTGGTAGTACAGGTCGATGTGGTCCGTACCCAGGCGCTGCAGGGAGCCGTGCACCGAGCTGCGCACGTGCTCGGCCGAGCCGTCCTGCGGGCCGACGGTGCTGATGTCACCGGGCACGGCGTCGTCCATCCGGTAGTTGAACTTGGTAGCGATCACGTACGCGTCGCGCCGGCCCCGGATCGCCTCGCCGACCAGTGACTCGTTGGTGAGGGGGCCGTACATCTGGGCCGTGTCGAGGAAGGTGATGCCGAGGTCGAGGGCGCGCCGGATGGTGGCGATGCCCTCGTCCTCGTCGGTGGAGCCGTAGAACGCGGACATGCCCATGCATCCCAGGCCGATGGCCGACACCTCGAGGTCCCTCAGGCTGCGCTTCTGCATGATGTGTGCCAGTCCTTCCCTGCATGTTCGTTCGTCGTCCAGCGGCGCGAGAGCCACTCGTCCATCTGGCGACAGATGGCGCTGACCGGCATCCCGAGCCGGTACCGCGTGGCCGGCGCGTCGTACGGCCGCTGCCGTCGCACGGCCGCGACCGTACCGGCGCCCAGCCCGTACCTGTCTCCGTCTCCACGACGCTACGGCTTGGAGTGCGCTGTAGCGCAAGCGCTCGGCAGGCGGGGCGGTGCGCGCGTGTCGGTGCGGGGGGACCGTGGGGTTCCCGGCCGAACGGGCGCACGGCCCCCCTCCTTCCGTTCAGTCCTCGTCGTCGGTGGGTGCGCCCTTGAGGGCTTCGATGGCGTCCACGGCGCTGCCGTCGTGGTCGCTGCCGGCGGTACCGCTGCCGGTCTGTGCGTTGGCCGTGCGGTCGACCTCGATGATGGAGTCGGCGTGGGAGTTGTCGATGACGGTCACCACACTGCCGTCCCCTCGGCCGGTGCCGGGGCTGTCGTCCGCGGCCGCCGGAGCGGCAGCGGCGCCCAGCATGACCACCGCGAAGACGGTCGCCGTACGCGGCAGGAGCACGGATCGGCTCATACGCCCGCGCCCGCGCGCTCGGGCCGCCGGTGCGCCATGTTCCGCTCGAGCAGGCTGGTCGCCGCCTTCACGCCGATGCCGTTCTCCGTGTCGACGACGGGCAGGCGGCCGTCGGCCTCCTTGAGTCCGGTGAGCGCACGGTCCATCGCCTCGTGCGCGGCGAAGAGGCACGGGGTGCTGTAGATCGCCACGTCCACGCCGAGCGCGGACAGTTCGGGCAACGACAGGCGCGGGGACTTGCCGCCGGCGATCTGGTTGAACAGCAGCGGCTTGTCGCCGACCACGTCGCGCACCCGGCGGATCCACTCCACGCTGCGGATGCCGTCGACCAGGATGACGTCGGCGCCGGTCGCGGCGAGGGCCTTGGCCCGGTTCAGGATGTCGGCCTCGTCGGTGGCGTCGGTGCGGGCCACCACGACCAGGTCCTGTCGGGTCGCCAGCACCTGCTCCAGTTTGGTGAGGTACTCCTCCAGCGGGAGCACCTGCTTGCCGTCGGCGTGCCCGCACCGGCGGGGTCGCTTCTGGTCCTCGAGGATCACGCCGGAGGCTCCGATGCGCTCCAGCTGTTCCACCACGTGACAGGCGACCTCCGGGTCGACGTAACCGTCGTCGATGTCCACCAGCAGGTGGTGGGCGGGGAAAGCGCCCCGCAGCCGCTGGACGAAGGCCACCATGTCCGGCCAGGCGATGAAGCCGATGTCCGGCAGCCCGTAGTACGAGGCCGCGAAACCGAATCCGGAGACGAACATCCCGTCGTAGTGCCCGGCCGCGATGGACGCCGAGTACATGTCGTACACACCGATCAGCGGGGTGGTTCCCGCTCCGGCGATCTGCTCGCGCAGCTTCTTTCCGTACGTCAAGGCATGACTCCTCGGGTGGGGAACGAGGCGCGCGGTTCCGGCCGGCCACCGGGGCATCGGGCCGGCACGCACGCCGCGGAACGAACCAGCGGGCGCCGACGAGTACGCGACACGTCGGCCTTTGCCAAGACGAGAGGATTTCGAATGCGACGCGAAACGCCACCATCACGAACTCTTTACTCACCCCGTCGGCTCAACACATTCACCGCGGAAACGTTACTGAGCCACTCCGTGTCAACTCTGTTCTGAAAAGGGCTGAATGTTTCGTCAGTTGGGGGGTGAGCGGCGCGGTGCGGAAACCGAGAGGAGTCAGACGGGCTGGCCCATGGGCCGGATGGTCAGCGTGTTGAGATCGACGCCTGCCGGTTGGCCGAGGGCGAAGCAGACGGCCTCGGCGACGGGCTGGGGAGGCAGGGCGAAGGGGGGAACGCCGGCGCCTTGCCAGAAGGGTGTGTCGATCATGCCGGGGTTGACGAGGGTGACACCGACGCCGCGGGCCGTGGCGTGCAGACGCAGGTTCTCGGCGAGTCCGGTCGTAGCCCACTTGGTGGCCGAGTAGAGATTGGCGGGAGAGTTCTTCAGCCCGGCGACGCTGCCCATGAGCACGAGCCGTCCGCCGGTGGCCTCCAGGTGGGGCAGGGCGGCATGGGCCAGCAGGGCGGGGCCGAGGACGTTGGTGAGGACCATGGGCGACCACAGAGTCGGGTCGCCTGTCCCGATGGAGTCACCGGACATGAATCCGGCGTTGGCCACCGCCGCGTCAAGGGCGCCGAACTGCTCCACGGTTCGGGTCACCGCCGACTCGGTGGCCTGCCAGTCCGCCGCGTCCGCGACCAGACCCAGCAGCCGGTCGGGGTGGCCGGCGTCGTCGAGGAAGGTCTTCATTCTGGTCTCGTTGCGGCCGGTGACCGCCACACGGTGGCCGCGGTCGAGAAGCATCCGCGCGGTGTGGGCGCCGATGCCGCTGGTCGCGCCGGTGATCAGTACGGTCTTGCTGTTCATGGTCAAGCTCCTCAGGTGTGGATGGAGGGCGGCGGGCGGCGGCCCGCGCCGAAGGAGTGCCGTTCGCGTGCGCCGGCCTCAGAGAACCGGCGCCGTCAGAGGCGGGCAAGGTCGCGTTCATGGGGGGTACAGACACAACCTCGCTACCGGCAGGGCCGTGCGTATCGTGGAGGGATGGAGCGTCCGTCCGACCACAGCACTGGTGATTCCCCCGGCAACCGCTCGGAGATCCTCGACTTCCTCGTCAGCCGACGCGCCAAGCTCGCCCCGGAGCGGGTCGGACTGCCCACCGGGCGACGCCGCCGAGTTCCGGGACTGCGGCGCGAGGAGGTCGCGGCCCTCGCCGACGTGAGCACCGAGTGGTACACGCGGCTGGAGAAGGGCCACATCGGCGGAGTCTCCGAGGACGTGCTGGAAGCGGTCGCGCGGGCATTGCTGCTCGACGAGCACGAGCGCACCTATCTGTTCGAGCTGGCGAGAGCGGCTCGCCCCAGCCGCCGAAGGTCACAGCGTCGCAAGGACGTCGAAATTCCGACAGCGACACCACCGGCGACCGTGGCCGCGCCAATTTTTCCCGCTACTTCTTCCTCGACGCCGGCTCCCGCGACTTCTTCGTCGACTGGGAAGAAGGCGCGAGGGCCACGGTCGCGGTGCTCCGCGCCGAAGCCGGACGTGAACCCCACGACCGGGCCCTGCGTGAGCTCGTCGGCGAACTGTCCACGCTCAACCCCGACTTCCGCACGATGTGGGCCAGTCACGACGTCCGCATCCGCCACGAAGGCATCAAGCGGCTGAACCATCCGGAAGTCGGCACGGTGGAGATGACCTTCCGCTCCCTGGACCTGCCCCTGCCACAACGGGCCGTACACGACCTGATCATCTACACGGCCGAGCCGGGCACCCCCTCGGAGGACCGCCTCAGACTCCTCGCCAGTTGGACGGCACCGCAGACCTCGGTCACGGAACCGACCCGCCCACCCCACTGACCTCACGCGCGCCCACCCCCGCAACGGCCGCGGCGCCTGGCTCCTCCGTCCCTGCGCATCGGCGGGGGTGCCGGCTGCCGACGGGGGTAGCCGGTCATGCACGGTACGGGTGAAGGGGGATGGGCATGTCCGGGTCGGCCGACAGAACGCGCACGGGTACGGGACGCGCGAGCGCGGTGGGGATCCTCATGGCCGTACTGCTGGCAACGGCCTTCGCGGGCTTTCTGCTGGGAGCGGTCGTCGGCGAGGACGAAGTCGACGTGCACCAGGGCCTGCTGTTCGCCGCGGCCTTCCTGGTGCTGGGCCTGGGCGCGGCCGCCGGGACGTGGTGGTGGACTCGGCGCCGGGCGGCGCAGTTCGGGCTGAGCGCGAGCCGGTACATGCGGGTGGGCCGCGGCATACGGCGCGGCGAGCTGCCGGAGGACCCCGCCGAGCTGCCGGCCGCGGTCGACATCGTCACACGTCAGCGCCGTGCGCTGGATCCCCTGCAGCGCCGGTGGTGGCTCTGGCTCACAGTGGTCGCCGCGCTGCTGTGGCTGGTGAGCGCCGTGGCACAGTTGCTCGACCACGACTACGGAGACGCCTGCTTCCAGCTGCTCGTCGCCGGCATGTTCCTGGTCAACCCCCTCACCATGCGTCGCCAACGGCGGCGACTGGAGAACGTCGAGCAGGCCCTCCACACCCGTCGGCAAGCGCAGGGTACGTCCGACGCCCCCGAGGCCCCGCCCCGTCGGACATGAGCAAGATCAACGGGGCCCGGCGGGGGTGAGGACCGTTCGATGCGCACGTACGGCGCTCGGCGGCGCGCGCACCACAGCAGGAGCTCGCACCCTCCTCCAGGGGCTTCGGCAGCCTCGTGCGGCGTGAGGCCGGCGAGCGGCGTCGCGTCCTGGTCCCCCACTTCCCGCCTGCTGCCTGGTGGTGCTGACACCAGGCTCGTCACACGCTCCCCGGGTCACCGGCCTCCCGGCCACGATGACCGGCATGAGCCGACGCACCATTCTGATCACCGGCGCGAGCCAGGGCCTGGGCCGTGGCATCGCCTTCCGACTCGCCGAGCGGGGCCACACCGTCCTGCTGCACGGCCGCGACCGCGCACGCGTCGAGGGGGCGGCCTCCGAGCTGAGGGACACCGTCGCAGGTGCCTCCGTCCGCACCTACCTCGCGGACCTGTCCGACCTCGACCAGGTGCGCGACATGGCCGCCCGGATCCGTACGGCCGAACCCCGCCTCGACGCACTGGTCAACAACGCCGTCGCCGGCGGCGGTGCCCAGCCGCTCCGCCGGGAACTGAGCCGGCAGGGACACGAGCTGCGGTTCGCCGTCAACCACCTCGCCCCGTACGCCCTCACCCGCGGCCTGCTGCCCCTGCTCACCGCTTCCGCGCCCGCCCGCGTGGTCAATGTGGCCTCGATCGGGCAGGAAGCCGTCGACTTCGACGACGTGATGCTGGAGCGGGACTACGAGGGCCTGCGCGCGTACTGCCGCAGCAAGCTGGCGATGATCATGGCGACGTTCGACCTGGCCGCCGAACTGGAAGGCACCGGAGTCACGGTCAACACCCTCCACCCCGCACATCTGATGGACACCGCGGGAGTGCGCGAGTACGGCCTGACCCCGGTCACCGGCATCGAGGAGGGCGTGCGCCCCACCGTGCGGCTGGTGCTCGACCGGGACCTGGAGGGCGTCACCGGGCGCTACTTCGACCAGTTCACCGACACGCGCGCCCACGAGCAGGCGTACGACCCCGTGGCCCGGCAGCGCCTGAGAGAACTGACCCACCGTCTCCTGGAGCCGCGCCCGCCCCTCACCTGACGATCCGCGCTCAGGAGGCCGTGGGCGTCCACTCCCCCAGCCAGTCGGCGACCTCCTGGTCGGCTGCCTGGGCGTCGGTCAGGAAGGGGCGGTTCGTGCTCGCCGAGCCCGCGCCCGCGCCTGTGTTCCTGTACTCGGCGAAACGGTCGTCCTTCCATGAGAAGCCACTCATGTCGGTCCACGGCGTCGACTTGATCGCCGCGCTGAGGGCGGTGTTGCGGACGGTCGTCTGCGGGTCCAGGGTCGTGTCGCCGCCCGCGTGCCACGGGCGCCCCAGGTAGAAGGAGCCGTTGGACACATCGCCGTTGACCGTCGAGTTCGCGAGGAGAAGGCCCTTGCGTCCGGCGGGCGTACTGGGGGCGGTGACGTAACCGGCGGAGGAGCCGTCCCAGCGCTTGCGCAGGGTGATGACGGAGTGGTCGAGCACCGCTGTGGCACGGCCGAAGACGAAGTCGACGTTGCCGAGGACGTAGGAGTTGGAGACGTAGACCCGGCCGAGCCTGTCCTTGGCGGCCGTGTCCAGGAGCAGGGTGTCCTGGTCGCCGGTGACGATGACGCCGTCGAGGAAGACCTTGTCCGCGGCGGTGCGCAGGGCGACGGCCTGATGGCCGGAGAGGGACTGGTTGGCGCCCTCGTCGAAGTCGTTGGTGACGGAGAGGTTGCGAGCCTGGAAGTCGTCGGCCTCGACGGCGACCGTGGCGCTGCCGCTGGTGCCGTAGGTGCCCGAGCCGTCGGGCTTCGGTGTGCCCGCCGCGTTGTTGTAGACGATCACGGTGTCCTTGCGGCTGCCACCGGTGCCCTGGATCGTGACGTGCGGCTTGTCGGACGGGACCTTGACCGTCTCGCGGTACGTGCCCGGCCTGACGGCGATGACGACGCGGGCGGGGTTGTTCGCGGGGACGGCGTTCACGGCGGCCTGGACCGTCCTGTACTGGCCGGTGCCGTCCTTGGCGACCGTCAGCGTCGTCGCCGCGGCGCCCTTCGCGGTAGCGGTGGCTGTCGTACCGATCGAGGACCTGGGGCCCGCGCCCGACTTGACGACGGACGGGACGCTCGAGGCGGCGTCAAGGGAGTAGGAGTAGAACGCCTTCGGGTCGAAGGCCGTGCCGCCGGACTCGTTGCGTCCCGAGGTGCCGGTGAAGATGTTGCCCTTCTGCACGAGCGAGGCCGTGCCGTCCTTGATCACCGGGTTGTGGAAGCCCTGGAAGTAGCTGTTCTCCAGGACCATCGCGGTGCCGCCGCGCGCGTAGTTCCCGTACGACGAGGAGATGTCCGTGCCGGCCGTGTCCTCGAGGTAGTTGTTGTAGAGGTGCGCGTGGGCGCAGTTGTCGGCCGACGGGTTGCGCTGCTCGGTCTCGCGGATCCAGTTGTGGTGGATCGTGATGTCGGTGGTGACGTTCTCGGTCCAACCGATGCCGAAGGCCTTGTTGTTGTTGCTCAGTTCGTTCCAGGAGACGGTGACGTCCGTGGAGTCCTTGCGGACGTCGATCAGGCCGTCGGCCATGTTCCGGAAGTCGTTGTGGTCGATCCAGACGTGATGGGCGCCGTCCATCTGGATCGCGTCGTAGTCATGGTCCTTGTCGTTCCAGGTGCCCTGGTAGGTGTCCCGAATCGTGAGGTTCCGGATGATCACGTTGTGGACGCCGGTGCCGAGGAAGAAGCCCCCGCCGACGATCTGCCCGGCCGTCCCGGAGCCGACGATCGTCTTGTCCGAGGCGACCTTGATCTCCTTGCCGACCGGGGACATGCTGATCGCCGCGGCGACGACGATGACATAGGGCTCGGCGGCAGTGGCGTACTTCTCCAGCTCGGCCTGGGTGCGCACGGTGACCGTCGCGCCGTTCCGGCCGCCGTACGTGCCGTTCTGGCCGAGCGCGTCGACGGAGGCGAAACCGTCGGCGCCGGCGGTGGCCCAGGCGGGAGCGGCCACGGCGCTGCCCACGGCTTCCGCGCGGCCGGCCTCGGTGTCCGTGGCGTGAGTGAAGGCCGCGGCGGCGACCAGCGCCAGGGGGAGACCCGACGCCAGGAGACTTCTCACGTGATGGCGATGTGCCCTGCTGTGGGGGTGGCTCATCAGCTGCTTCCGATCAGTGGGGGTGCGTACATGACACCCACTGGTCGCAGCCGGGCGGCGGGAGGTTGCCGCCCTCGGCCACATGCCCGTCGACGGGTGCGGGCGCCGCGGCGCGGCTCGCGGATCACCGGCGTCGGACGGTCAGGCGGGTGGCCGTCCGGTGAGGGCCGGCAGAGTCGTCGTCCTGATCCGGCGGTAGGTGGCGAAGCCGTTCACGGTCAGTCCTGCCCAGATGACGGTGCTCACCAAGGGCCACCACAGATCCCAGCCCTGCTCACCCTGGACGAGGCCGCCGACCCAGTTCACCGCCCAGCCGAAGGCAAGCGCGAGCGCCGCCCATCTGGCCCACCGCCAGATCCGCATGGTCCCCCGGGCACGGGCCTCCTGGGACTTCTGTTCGTCCTGCCTGGATCGTGTGCCGTCCATGACTGTCGTCTACCCCCTCCGCGAGGAGTATCCGCGGTCCCTGGTGGCGTGCGATCCGTCCGGGCCGGTCAGTAACTGTCGTAGCTGGGCTTGCCGTTCGGCCGGTAGACGCCGACGACGGTGCCGCCCTTGGTCGTCGAGACGCTGACCGGCTCCAGCGCGGTGGGGATTGTTCCGTCGGCGAACAGCCGCTTGCCGGTGCCGATGATCACCGGATGGATGGTCAGCCGGTACTCGTCGACGAGGCCGTGCCGCATGAGGGTCTGGGCGAGGTCGCCGCTGCCGACGACATTGATGTCGCCCCCGTCGGAAGCCTTCAGCTCGCGTACGGCGTCAACGACGTCGCCCTCCAGCAGCGTGGAGTTCTGCCACTCGACGGACGTCAGGGTCCGGGACGCCACGTACTTGTGCATGCTGTTCAGCCGATGGGTGAACGGGTTGTCAGGATCGGCGGTCGGCCAGTACGAGGCGAAGATCTCGTACGTCTTCCGGCCGAGCAGCATCGCGTCGGGCCCCTCGTACCAGCCGGCGATGGCCGCGCCGACCTCGTCGTCGTCCACCGGCTTCTGCCAGCCGCCGTGCTCGAAGCTGCTCTCCTGGTCCTCGTCCGGGCCGCCCGGCGCCTGCATGACGCCGTCCAGCGTCAGGAACGTGCAAACGATGATCTCGCGCATGGTGCGCTCCCTTCGTCGACGGGTAGACCGCACGACCGCCGGGAACTCATCGGCGGAGACTTCCCCGGCCATTCCGGGGTCGGCGCCCTTACCTCGCCCGCGCCTCCGCTCCTTCCGTGCTCTCGCGGAGCACCAGCCGGTGGGCGACGACGAGGTCCTGAGGCGAGCGGACGCCGGCCGACGGGTCGGCTGTGGCGTCCGGGGCCTCGGCGGCCTCGTCCATCCGGCGCCGCAGCAGGTCGACGGCGATCCTGGCCACCGCGGCCTTGTCGGGGGCGACCGTGCTCAGCGTCGGCACGCTGAAGCGTCCGCCCTCCACGTCGTCGAAGCCTATGACGGCGACGTCCTCGGGCACTCTCAGCCCGTGGTCGTGGAGGGTGCGCAGCGCGCCCAGAGCCAGCTGGTCGTTGAGGCAGAGCAGCGCGTCGGGCCGCCCGCCGGCGCGCAGCGCCCGGTCCACGGCATCGGCCCCGTCGGGCATCCGGAAGGAGGCCACGGGCAGCAGCGCCGCCGGGTCGAAGGCGAGTCCCGCCGCGGCGAGGGCGGCGCGGTAACCGCGGGTACGGGCCTCGGCGGTGCCCAGGCCCGCGTCGTCCCGGCCGCCGACGGCCCAGACGACGCGACGCCCGAGGCCGATGAGGTGCTCGGTCGCCTCCCGCGCGGCCCGCTCGTTGTCGATGGCCACGTGGTCCGCGCCCTCCTCCAGGAGCTCCCCGAGCAGCACCGTGGGCGGGGCACCCGCGCGGGCACGGAGGTCCTCGGCGGTCAGGGCGAGCGGGCTGAGGATCACCCCGTCGACGAAGGTGGAGCCGAAGCCGGCCAGCGCCGCCAGTTCGTGGTCGCGGTCGGCACCGGTCTGGTGGATGAGGACGGTCAGGGAGCACCGTTCGGCCTCGCGGATGACGTGCCGGGCGAGTTCCGCGAAGTAGGGGACGTCGAGCTCGGGGACGACCAGGGCGATGATGCCGGTGCGGCCCTTGCGCAGGTGGCGGCCGGCCAGGTTGACCTTGTAGCCGAGGTGGTCGATGGCTTCCTGGACCACGCGCCGGGTCCGCTCGGAGACGTGGACGTAGTCGTTGATCACGTTGGAGACCGTCTTCTCCGACACTCCCGCGTGCCGCGCGACGTCCTTGATCCTTGGCCGTGCCACCGCTGCCTCCCTGCCCCGTACCGGCCCCGAGTGTAGATCGCGGAAGGTCCGGGGTGGGCGGGTGGCCTTGCCCGTCCGGCCTGTTGCAGGGAACGGATCACCCCGCCGCGGCCTCTTTACAGCCCATGTACATCGATGTAAAAACAAGCCACCGCACCGGGTCGGCCGGTGCGGGCCCCTGTCGCCGAACGCCGCGGGGACCACCCGGGCCGTGGTGCGCCACCGGTCCGGCACGTCCGGCCGTCGAAAGGTCAACGATGACTGCGCGATCCTCTGCCCCACCACCGCCCCCGGAGCCCGTCACGCGCCGCGGTCCGACCCGCCGCCGCCTCCTGGGCACCGGCCTGGCCGGGGCCGGCGCGCTGCTCGCCGCCGGCTCGCTGTCCGGCTGCGCCTCCCCGGCCTCGGCCTCCGGCGCCTCCGCGCTGAGCGTCTGGGACCTGTTCCAGGGCGGCGACGGCATGTTGATGGACGACATGATCAAGGCCGTCTCCCGGGGCGGGCGGGGCTTCGACGTGGACCGGACGATCCTGGACTGGGGACCGTCGTACTACACGAAACTGGCCATGTCGGCCGCCGGCGGGAGGGCCTCCGACGTGGCCGTCCTGCACCTGTCCCGGCTGGCCGGGTACGCCCCCGGTGGTCTGCTCGACCCCTTCGACCTGGACGTGCTCGCCGAGTTCGGCGTCACGGAGAAGGACTTCACGCCGGCGGTCTGGGCGCGGACGCAGCACGACGGCACCGTCTTCGCCGTCCCGCTGGACGTGCACCCCTTCATCGTCTTCTACGACAAGGAGGCCGCCGGCACCGCCGGGCTGCTGGACTCCTCGGGTGAACTCGCCCCCATGGGGTCCCCGGAGGCCCTGCTGGACGCGGGCCGCGGTCTCGCGAAGGCTTCCGGAGGGGCCGGCATCCTGTTCGGGCACGTCACCGACACCGCGCAGAACTGGCGGCAGTTCGCGGCCTTCTACGCCCAGACCGGCGCCGAGTTCGCCCTGCCCGACGGCGGTCCGCCGCGGATCGACGTCGACGCGGCGATCCGGGTCGTCTCGTTCATGCAGCGGCTCTTCGACGGCCGAACCAACCCCAACAACCTGGACTACAACGGGGCGCTCGCGGCGTTCACCTCCGGCCGCGGCGGCATGGCCATGCTCGGCGAGTGGGAGCTGCCCACGCTGCGGAAGTCCGGCATCCCGCTGGGCGCCGCGCCCTTCCCTCAGGTCTTCGGACGGCCGGCCGTGTACACCGACAGCCACAGCTTCGTCCTCCCTCATCAGGACGACCCCGATCCGGCCCGGCGGCGCGAGGCCCACCGGTACGTCGCCGAGATGATCAAGCAGAGCCTGACCTGGGCGAGCGCCGGTCACATCCCCGCCTACCAGCCCGTACTGGCCACGCCCGAGTACGCCGCGCTGAAGCCGCAGTCCTCGTACGCGGACGCCGGGAAGGTGGCGGTGCTCGACCCGCCGAACTGGTTCACGGGGGCCGCCTCCAACTTCCAGAACCGCATGTGCCAGCCGCTGCAGTCGGCGCTGCTGGGCAACACGACCGCCGAGAAGGCGGTGCGTCAGATGGTCCGCGAGGCGGACGCGCTGCTCCGGCAGCCCAACCCGGTGGCCTGACGAGCAGAAGGAGTGACCCCCGTGACCACCACCGCACCTCCCGACTCCGGCCCACTGCCCGGCCCTGTCGCCACCCGGACGGACGTCCCCGAGCGCGGCGGCAGGCCGTTCGGCCGCGGCTCCGGCCTGCTGTTCGTCCTGCCGTTCCTGGTGCTGTTCGTCCTGTTCCTGGTGTGGCCCGTCGTGCAGGGCCTGTGGATGAGCTTCACCGACTCCTCGCTGGCGATACGCGACACCGCGTTCGTCGGTTTCGACAACTACGCCGAGGCGTTCGGCGACCCGGACGTGTGGAGCAGCCTCGGCAACACGGTGTTCTTCACCGTCGTCTCCAGCGTGCCGCTGGTGCTGATACCCCTCGCCATGGCACTGCTGGTGCACAGCGGCCTGGCCGGACAGTGGGCGTGGCGGCTGGCCTTCTTCGCGCCGTACCTGCTGCCCGTGACCGTGGTGACGCTGATCTTCACCTGGCTGTACCAGCCGGAACTCGGCTTCGCCAACCAGTTCCTGGACGCCCTCGGCATGAGCCCGGTCGGCTGGCTGTCCGACGAGTCCGTCGCCATGTGGTCGATCGCCGCCCTCACCGTCTGGTGGACGGTCGGCTTCAACTTCCTGCTCTACCTCTCCGCGCTCCAGTCGCTGCCCTCGACCTTCGACGAGGCGGCCGCCCTGGACGGTGCCGGGGCGTGGCGGCGCCTGTGGTCCATCACCCTGCCGCAGCTGCGCCGCACCACGGCGCTGGTGGCCATGCTCCAGGTCCTGGCCTCGCTGAAGGTGTTCGACCAGATCTACATCCTCACCAAGGGCGGCCCGAACGCCTCCACCCGGCCTGTTCTGGAGTACGTCTACGACGTCGGCTTCACCGGATACCGGCTCGGTTACGCCTCGGCGGTCTCCTACCTGTTCTTCGCGCTGGTCATCGTCGTCTCGCTCGTGCAGCTCCGCCTCTTCCGCCAGGAGGACTGACCGTGTCCGCCACCGCTACGACCCTCCGTCCGCCACGCCGTGGGCCCCGGGACACGGCCGGCTCCCCGCTGCTGCTCGGCCACGGCCGGCTGCCGCGCGTCCTGGCCGGGACCGCCCTCGTCGTCCTGGCCGCCGTGTGGCTGCTGCCGTTCGTCTGGGCGATCGCCACGTCCGTGCAGAGCGAACAGGACCTGTCGAAACCCGGCCTCTCTCCGTTCAAGGGCGCCTTCACGCTCGCGGCGTACCGGGAGATTCTGGAACGCGGGAACGTACCCGTCTGGGCGTTCAACAGCTTCCTGATCGCCGCGCTGGTCACCGCGATCACGATGGCCGTCTCGACGCTCGCGGCGTACGGCTTCTCGCGCGGCACCTTCCGCGGGCGCAAGGCCCTGCTGGCCGTGACGGTGGCCGCCGTCATGGTGCCGCCGCAGCTGCTGGTCGTACCGCTGTTCCGCCAGATGCTGCTCTTCGACCTGGTGGACACCTACGCTGCCGTGATCCTGCCCCAGGCGGTCGCGCCGATGATGGTCTTCGTCCTGAAGCGCTTCTTCGACGGCATCCCCCGGGAGCTGGAGGAGGCGGCCCGGATCGACGGTGCCTCCGAGTTCCGGGTCTTCCGGTCCGTGGTGCTGCCGCTGTCGCGGCCGATCGTTGCCGCGGTGTCGATCTTCGTCTTCATCGGTGCGTGGAACAACTTCATGTGGCCGTTCGTCGTCACCAACGATCCCGACCTGATGACCCTCCCGGTCGGCCTGGCCACCGTGAAGGACGCCTACGGCATCCAGTACGCGCAGGCCATGGCGTCCGCGCTGCTGGCGGCGCTGCCGCTGATCGCGGTGTTCCTGCTGTTCCAGCGCCGCATTGTCGACTCCGTCGCGACCACCGGCCTCGGCGGTTCCTGACCCCGTTTCCGAAGCCGTGCGTACCCAACGATCTACCACTGGAGCATGTGTGCCCACCCCCTCCGTCCCGCGCCCCGAGTACCCGCGTCCGCAGTTCGTGCGCCGCGACTGGCTCAACCTCAACGGCGCCTGGCAGTTCGAGACCGACCGGGGCGACAGCGGCCTGGAACGCGGTCTCCTCGGCCGGGAACTGCGGGGCGAGATCCTCGTGCCCTTCCCGCCCGAGTCCGAGCTGTCGGGCATCGGCGACACCGACTTCCTGCACGCCGTCTGGTACCGGCGGACCCTGACCCTGCCCGCCGCATGGGCCGGGCGCCGGGTGCTGCTGCACTTCGGCGCGGTCGACCACGACACCACGGTCTGGGTGAACGGCGAGGAGGTCGCCCGGCACCGCGGCGGCTTCACCCCGTTCACGGCCGACCTCGGTGACATCGCCGGCACCGGCGAGGACGTCGTCGTCACCGTCCGCGCCCGGGACAGCAGGTCCGGTCCGCAGGCCCGCGGCAAGCAGGCGGTCCGGTACGCCAACCACGACTGCAACTACACCAGGGTGACCGGCATCTGGCAGACCGTGTGGCTGGAGCCCGTCCCCGAGGCCCATCTACGGCGCCCCCGGATCACCCCGGACCTGGCGGGAAGCGCCTTCCACCTGGAACTGCCGCTGTCCGGCAACCGGCCCGGCCACCGGGTCCGGGCGGTGCTGAGCGACGGTGACGGCGAGGTGAGCCGCGCCGAGGCGCGCGCCGACCTGGACCTCGCCCCGCGCCTGCACCTGCCGGTGCCCGAGGGCCGGCGCCGCGCGTGGGGACCGGACGACCCCCACCTGTACGGCCTCCGGCTCGAACTCCTCGACGCGGAAGGGGAGATCGTCGACGACGCCGAGAGCTACGCGGGCCTGCGCTCCGTGGCCCTGCGCGGGAAGGCCGTCCTCCTCAACGGGCAGCCCGTCTTCCAGCGGCTCGTCCTCGACCAGGGCTGGTACCCGGACGGCCTGATGACCGCGCCTACCGACGAGGCGCTGGTCCGCGACATCGAACTGGCCATGGAGGCCGGCTTCAACGGCGCCCGGCTGCACCAGAAGGTCTTCGAGGAGCGGTTCCTCCACCACGCCGACCGCCTCGGTTACGTGGTGTGGGGCGAGTTCGGCGACTGGGGATGCGAGACCGGGGGCTCCTCGGGCGACAACCAGAGGCCCGACGCCTCCTATGTCGCCCAGTGGCTGGAGGCCCTGGAGAGGGACTATTCCCACCCCTCGATCATCGGCTGGTGCCCGCTGAACGAGACCTACCAGAAGCTGCACGACCGGATCACGCAGCTCGACGACGTCACCCGCGCGATGTTCCTCGCCACCAAGGCCATGGACACCACCCGGCCGGTGATCGACGCCTCCGGTTACGCCCACCGGGTCGCGGAGACCGACGTCTACGACGCCCACAACTACGAGCAGGACCCGTCCGCCTTCCGGCAGTCGATGTGCGGTCTGGCCAAGGACGAGCCGTTCGTCAACGCCTACGAGAACGGCGCCGCCTACTCGCTGCCCTACGCCGGACAGCCGTACTTCGTCAGCGAGTTCGGCGGCATCTGGTGGGATCCCGAGGCGGCCGCCGGCCTGTCCGGCGAGGACCGTGAGCACTCCTGGGGGTACGGGGAACGCGTCCGGGACGAGGAGGAGTTCCACACCCGTTTCAGCGGTCTCACCGAGGTGCTGCTGAGCGATCCGCACATGTTCGGCTACTGCTACACGCAGCTGACCGACGTGTTCCAGGAGCAGAACGGCATCTACCGCTTCGACCGCGGCACCAAGCTCGACGTGGCGCGGGTGCGCGCCGCGCAGCTCCGGCCGGCGGCGATCGAGCAGCAAGAGTGAGGGAGGGCCGGGGGCCCGCGGCCGGCCGCCGGCACCGCGGGCCCCCGCCCGTCTCAGGCGCGCTCCAGTCGCCAGATCTGCGGCTGGAGACCGTTGCACGTCCACTGCTGGACGTTGGCGCCGGCCGTTCGCGACCCCTGGGCCACGTCCAGGCACTGTCCGCTGGAGCGGACGACGAGCCGGTAGTAGCCCCGGCCCACGTTCTCCAGCCGCCAGTCCTGGGCGGCGGCCCCGTTGCAGTACCACTGACGGACGTTGGCACCGGCCGCACCGGAGCCGTTCTCCACGTCGAGGCAGTAGCCGCTGTTGCGGCCGGTGAGCGTGAAGCGGCTGTCGCCGCGGGCGGTGAGGCGGAAGACCTGCGGGCCGAGGCCGTTGCACGTCCACTGCTGCACGTTGCCGCCGGCCGTCCGGGAGTCGGCGGCCACGTCGAGGCACTGCCCGCTGTTGGCGTTCACCAGCCGGTAGTCCGCGCCTCCGGCGAGGCCGGTGGCGTCACCGGTCCCGGTCACGGAGCCGGTGGCGTAGTACGGCTTGCAGACCGTGCCGTCGAAGTCGGTGGCGATCTGCAGGACCGTACGGCCGTCGGCCGAGGGCAGCAACGGGGAACTGTAGTTCTGGCAGTAGTTGATCTGCGGGTCCGGCACGTTCACCGGTGCCTCGATCTCGTACCACGGGCCGCTGCCGTTCTCGGTGTTGGCGAGGATCGTCCGGCCGCTCCCGGCGGCGACGCTGCCGTCCTTCGCGAGCAGGCGCTGTCCGACCAGCAGCAGCCGTCCGTTGACACCGCCGCCGGGGTCCGGGGCCCAGGCGATGGTCGGGGTGGCGCGGAAGTACGTGCCGTCGACCGTCTCGGGCCGGAAGCCGAGGTGGGTGGCGCTGCCCCAGTTCCAGCCGTCGGCGGAGGTGCGGTAGTGCACCACGCACTGGTACTGCCCGCCGGGGGTGCAGATCTCGTAGGCCATGACGTAGGTGCCGTTGGGGAGCTTGCGCACGACCGGCATGCCGGGCCGGTCGGTCCGCAGGGAGCTGGCGACGGTGTCGTGGCGTCCCTGCCAGGTGACGCCGTCGTAGCTGCGCACGGCGACGAGTTTCTGGCTGTGCGCGGTGTCCGTCTCGTCCGAGTAGTGGCAGACCAGAGCACCGTCCGAGGCGACGGAGAACTCCGGTTCCCACAGGCCGCCGGTACCGGTGGCCGTGGCGCACGCGGAGAGGTAGGTCCAGGTGCGGCCCATGTCGTTGCTGCGCCAGATCCGCAGTGCCATGCGCCGGTCGGACTCGTCCTGGCCGGCCGACGAGGCCCAGAGCAGGGTGCCGGCCGGCAAGGCGCCGACCTGCCGGGGCAGTTCGAACAGGGTGGTGCAGCAGAGTCCCTGGCCGGAGGCGGACTCGGGGTCGGAGACCCGGCCCACCTCGTGGAAGGTGGCGCCGTCGTCCGTGCTCTCGTGGATGGCGCCGATGCCGTTGTCGCCGTCGAAGGTGACGACACTGGCCAGGATCCGGCCGTTGCCGGCGCCGCTGTGGGCGAGCCGGACGGCGCGCGGGTACAGGCCCGTACCGTCGCGCAGCGGGGTGCCGGTGGCCGCGGCGGAGACGGCGTCCGTCGTGGACGGGGCGGTGGACGCGGGGGTGGCCGCGACGGCCGGTACGGCGAGCACCGCGCTCAGCATCGCGGCCAGGCAGAGCGGGACGGCGTGGTGGCGGCGTCTGAGGGCGTGGAACAGTCCGAGCATCAACACGTTCCCCTTTCCTGCAAGCTCCCGTGAGCTCCCGTGAGCTTCCGTGAGCCTTCGGGTGAGCCAGATCCGCGCCAGGCTAGAGCCGTATGTACATCGATGTAAACAAGGCATGCACGCCGAAGGGCGCCGGGCCGTCGCCGCTAAGGACCGGGCCTCCGCCGGGCGGGTCCCGGACGTGCCCGGTCGCCGGATCGGCCGTTCGACGACAGGGCATCCGCATGGGAGGCGCCGCAGTGCCGGGACTCTCGTGTCACCGGCGCCAGAACAGGTGGTGCGTCACCCCGCTCGGGCTGGGCACGACCTCCAGGTGGAACCGGTCCAGCAGTTCGTCGGGAGATTCCCAGAGCCGCAGGCCGGACCCGAGCCTCAGCGGCGAGACGGCCACGTGCAGGGCGTCGACGAGGTCGGCGGCAAGGAACTGCCGGACGGTGGTGACCCCGCCGCCGAGCCGGACGTCCTTGCCCTGCGCCGCTTCCCGCGCCTGTGCGAGGACCGCCGCCGGGTCGCCGCCGACGAAGTGGAACGTGGTGTCCGAGAGCGGGAACGACGGCCGTTCGTGGTGGGTCATGACGAACACCGGCGTGTGGAACGGAGGCTCCTCCCCCCACCAGCCGCGCCACTCGTGGTCCTGCCACGGCCCGCGCTGGGGCCCGAACTTGTTGCGGCCCATGATCTCGGCACCGATGTTGTGCGCGAAGTCGCGCGTGAAGTAGTCGTCGAGGCCTCGGCTCCCTCCGGGATCCGTGCGCATGGGCCAGCTGGCCGTGGCGCCGGCCCAGGCGAACAGCCGCTCGGGGCGGTCCAGGCCGAACGGAAGCTCGAGTGTCTGGTGCTCACCGGCACCGATCCCGTCACTCGAGACGTTGAAGTTCATCACTCTCAGCAGTTGATCCACGTTTCTTCCTCGTCAGGTCCCGTTGCGTGGTCGTACGGCGAGGCGCCGCACACCATGACGTCGAACGGAACGCGGCCGGATCGACAACGGCTCACGACCTTTTTCCGACACGCCCGGAAGCAGCCGTGGCGTCGTGCGGCCGTGGTCGAAAGCGACGGTTCAGGCACGACGTCCGCGCCGACGACCCACTGTAGGTATCCCGTGAGCTGGGACGACGCGGCACACGCCGGAAACGGAGCGCTTCTGCGGCGACGAGGTGACGGTGATCGCCGGCCCGACCGCGGCCGCCCCGGAAGGCGGTGCGTGCCGTACGCCGGCCATTCGTTGCCCAGGGCCCGCGGCCGACGGGTTCAGACGGTGATCGTCTTGTACTCGGTGTAGGTGCCGAGTCCGACGGCCCCGTACTCACGGCCGATGCCACTGGCCTTGAAGCCGCCGAACGGGCCGTCGAAGGCGACCGAGGCACCGTTGACGGTGACGGTACCGGTGCGGATGCGGCGGGCAACGGCGAGCGCGTGCTCCTCGTCGGCCGACCACACGCCGCCGGACAGGCCGTACTCCGTGTCGTTGGCGATCCGGACGGCGTCGTCCTCGTCGTCGTAGGCGATGACGACCAGGACCGGGCCGAAGATCTCCTCCTGCGCGATCCGCATCGAGTTGTCGACGTCGGCGAAGAGGGTGGGCGTGACGTAGTTGCCCTCTTCGAGGCCCTCGGGGATCTGTGGCCCACCGGTGACCAGGCGGGCGCCCTCCTCGACGCCGAGCCGGATGTAGTCGCGCACGCGCGCCTGCTGGTCGGGGCGGATCATCGGACCGATGAAGGTGTCGGGGTCGTCGGGGTCGCCGACCTTCAGCGACTCGATCAGCCCCTTGAGTCCGGCGACGACCTCCTCGTACCGGCTGCGCGGGGCGAGGATGCGGGTCTGGGCGATGCACGACTCCGCGTTGTTGAGCAGGGAGCCGAACTTGACGCCCGCGACGGCCTTCTCGATGTCGGCGTCGGGGAGGATGATCGCGGCGGACTTGCCGCCCAGCTCCAGACTGACCCGCTTGAGCTGCTCGCCCGCGAGGGAGGCGATGCGGCGTCCGGCGCGCGTGGACCCGGTGAAGGCGATCTTGTCGACGTCCGGGTGCCTGACCAGGTACTCGCTGGTCTCCCGGTCGGCGGGCAGCACGCTGACGACCCCCTCGGGCAGGCCCACCTGCTCCAGCAGTTCGGCCAGGAAGCCCATGCTCGGGGAGTTCTCCGGGGAGACCTTCAGCACCACGGAGTTGCCGGCGACCAGTGCCGGGATGATCTTGGAGGTGGCGGAGGAGAAGGGCGAGTTCCAGGGGATGACCGCGGCCACCACGCCGACCGCCTCACGGCGCACCACGCTGCGCACCGGGGAGGCCGGGTCGGACGAGGCGAACGTCTCCTCCCAGCCGAACTCCTCCGCGGCCTTCAGATAGGCGTTGGCCTGCCGGGTCAGGCCGGCTTGCCCGGCGCGGGTGAACCAGGCGGCCGAACCGTTCTCCAGGGTGATCAGGGCGGCGATCCTTTCCGCGTTCTCCTCGCGCAGCGCGTTGAACCGGCGCAGGATCGCGATCCGTTCGGCCGGCGGGGTCCGCCGCCATCCGCCCTCGTCGAACGACGTACGCGCCGCCGCGACCGCGCGGTCGATGTCGGCGGGGCGCGCCTGGGCGGCTCGGGCGATCACCGACCGGTCGTGCGGGGAGGTGATGCCGAGCAGCCCCGGGTCACTGGGCTCGACCCAGGAACCACCGATGAACAGCCGGTCGTAGGTGATCATGCGCTTCTCTCCTCCGCCTTCGGTGCTCTCGGCCGACTTGGACCGGACCCCATAACTGTCACTTGACTGTAGCACTTACTTCAGATTGCTTCTCACGGGAGAGACATTAGGTAGCCACAGAGGTCACATCGCGGGCCTACACTCAAGGGCGTGAGAGCCGACGCAGCACGCAATCTGGAAGCCGTTCTGACCACCGGAGCGCGCATGCTCGCCGCCGACCCCGGCGCGTCCATCGCGAGCATCGCGGCCGAGGCCGGCGTGGACCGGCGCACCGTCTACCGGCGCTTCGCCTCTCGCGAGGACCTCCTCGCCGCGATCTACGCATCACGCCTGGCGGCCGTCGAACGGGCCATCGAGGACGCCAGGCTGCGCGAGGCCCCCGTCGCCGTCGCCCTGCACCGCTACGTCGAGAACATCATCGCCGTGAACCGCACCTGGCCGGTCGACCTCACCCGCATGCTCGCCGACGAGGAGGTACGCGCACGCCGCGACGCCTCCGCCCACGAGGTCGACGACTTCCTGGACCGCGCCACCGCCGAAGTCTTTCTGCGCCCCGGCCTCCCCGAGGGATGGGCGAGCGCCCTGTTGCCCCAGCTCATGCATCTGGTCTCCCGGCAGCTGCCCGACCTGAGCCCCGCCCGGGCGGCGGACGTCGTCGTCGACACCCTGCTGAACGGCATCGGCGCACACTGACACGAGGTACCGGTGCCTCCAGGGAGGACGCTGCCCGACGCCGGCTTCATGGCCGCTCAGAGGCCTCCTGATGAACGTCGGCGGGCGGGGTGTCGAGGAGCAGGCGGGTGACCTCGAAGACGTCGGGGTTCAGGTCGACGGCGAGGCGCAGCAGTCGCAGCGGCTGGGGTCGCAGTCCGGTCACGGTCGTCCGGCGGTGGGGGCCGTGTCCGGGCGGAGTCGGGGTGAAGAGCAGGTGGAGGCCGGCGACGTCCATGAAGGCGGTGTGCGTCAGGTCCCACAGCAGGTCGGTCACCTGCGGCGGCAGCGCGTCGGCGGCGGCGCGCAGCGGGGGCAGGGTGTCGTAGTCGATGTCCCCGCACGGGGTGATGCGGGCAGAGGTGCCGTCGATGGTCGTGGTGGTGTTCATGCTGGGCACGCCCCCTCTCCGGGGGTTGATGAGCCCAAGGACGAACCACCCCGGCGAGAGGTGGACGACGATGGCGGAAAGCCCGGTGCCCTGGGTGGGGGCAACGCCCGGCTTTCCGAAAGACCGCCACCCGGAGGTGCCGGCCGGTCTCGTTGTCCGTCCACCGTCCCACACTCCGACCCCGACCCACGACTCCCCGCAAGGGGGAAATACCGCGCAGCCCGCCCGCTCGGTTCTGTTCTCCCTCTCTCGACGTGGGTATGGGGCCGCTGTAGGCAGTTACTCGGGTGCCCCGTGCGTCGAGTGCTCCGGCTGCAGCGCAGAGCCGGTTCACTTCGACGCATGACAGAACGCAGCAGGCCGGCCGCGCCTCCGACCGGAGGCTCCGGCACCGGTTCACGCGGGCGATGCGTCTGAGGCGGAGGCGGTCGAAGGTGGTCCGTCGTCATGGAGCGGGAAAGGCAGCGGGCCAGCTCTGGAACCGGCTCACCGCCGTCGACTTCTTCGGCCACTCGTTCCAGCTCGCCGCCCTGGCCATGCTGTGCTTCTTCCCCTTCCTCATCGTCGTCACGGCAGCGGTCGGCCGTGACGCCGCCACGTCGCTCGCCGATTGGCTGGGTCTGGACCAGAAGGCTGCGCAGTCTGTGGCATCCCTCTTCTCACCTCGCCAGGACACGGGCGCGCTCACGGTGACCAGCGCCTTCCTGCTGGTCCTGGGGGCGGGGGCCACCGCCGGCGTACTGCAGAACTGGTACCAGACGGTGTTCGACGTCCCCACTCGGGGATGGCGGGACAACGTGCCACGGCTCTACTGGCTCGTTTCCCTGCTCGCTTACGGCGTGGCTCAGGCTGCACTCGCCGGAGCGCTCGGCGCAGCGCCCGGCGGGCTGGTGTTCCAGACCCTGACCGGGCTCGTCGTGGCGACGCTCTTCTGGTGGTGGAGTATGCACGTACTGCTGGCCGGGGCCGTCGGATGGCGCGCCCTTCGCCCGGCTGCGGTGGCCACCGGTGTCTGCTGGACGGGCCTCGGCGTCTTCTCCTCCCGCTACTTCTCCTCGGCGATCGTGGCGAACGAGCAGGAGTACGGCTCCATCGGTGTCGTCATGATCATTCTGTCCTGGCTGGTGGCGGTCGGCGTGGTCATCCACCTCGGCGCGGTCGTCGGCCGCTTCTCCCTGGAACGACGCGCCCGCCCGTCCCCCACGAACGACCACCCGGACCCGAGCCCGGACCGGCCGCAGGACTGACGCTGCTGCGCACGGGCGGATCCCGAAGCGGCTGCGCCGGGAACAGGCGGTCCGGTCGGCATGGTTGCATCGACCGAGGCACCGGCGCCGCACGGGCCCCCGGGATCGCGGCACGACCGCCGCACCCCCGGACCGAAACGTCTTTCCACAGGAGGCTGTTGATGACTGACCGACCCTTGACGCTCATGGCCGTACACGCCCACCCCGACGACGAGGCCACCGGAACCGGAGGAGTCCTCGCGCGGTACGCGGCGGAAGGCATCCGCACGGTGCTCGTGACGTGTACCGACGGCGGATGCGGTGACGGACCGGGGGGTGTCAAGCCCGGCGATCCCGGGCACGATCCGGCGGCCGTCGCGTTGATGCGCCGTCAGGAACTCAAGGCGAGCTGTGACGTCCTGAAGGTCAGCGACCTGGAGATGCTGGACTACGCCGACTCCGGGATGATGGGCTGGCCGAGCAACGACGCCCCGGGGGCCTTCTGGCAGACCCCCGTACAGGAAGGCGCGGCCCGACTAGCGGAACTCATGCGGCACTACCGGCCTGATGTGGTCGTCACCTACGACGAGAACGGCTTCTACGGCCACCCCGACCACATCCAGGCCCACCGCATCACGATGGCCGCGCTGGAGATGACCGCGCTGACACCGAAGGTGTACTGGACCACGATGCCCCGGTCGGGGATGCAGCGGTTCGGCGAGATCATGCGCGAGTTCCATCCGGACATGCCGGAGCCGGACCCCGCCGAAGCGGCCGCGATGGCCGAGATCGGCCTTCCGGACGACGAGATCACCACGTGGGTGGACACCGCCGCGTTCAGCGGCCAGAAGTTCGACGCGCTGGCCGCGCACGCCAGCCAGGGCGAGAACATCTTCTTCCTCAGGATGGGCAAGGAGAGGTTCGGCGAACTGATGGGCACGGAGACGTTCGTACGCGTCCAGGACACGACCGGCGCGGCCCTGCCCGAGAACGATCTCTTCGCCGGACTCCGCTGATCCGCACGTCCGACCGGCCGGAGCAGCCCCGCTTACTGGGCCCTCGCCGACCGCGTGGACGCCAGGACGGACGGTGTGCGCCGGCCCGCTCGCTGCGACCGGGCCGGCCTCACGACGGGGCGGCCGTGATCCGGCCGGAGCGGCAGGCCGCACCGAGGGCCTCGTGGTCGCGTTGGTTCTGGTCGGCGTAGGACTGGGCGAACTCGGTGAGCGCACGGTCGAAGCGGTCGCTGCCGCCGAGGTAGGCGGCGAGCGCGACGGGGTCTCCGGAGCGGGCGTGGGACCTCGCCAGGCAGGCCCCGCACAGCCGGGCGAAGAGGGAGAGCAGGCCGGGGCCCATGGTCTCCGGCCGCACGATGCCCTTCCAGTCCCACAGCTGGCGCACGTAGAAGTCCCGGCCCTGTCCGTCCAGGCCGGCGACGTGCGTCCAGCCCAGGAAGATGTCGCTGGTGGTCTGGATCAGACGCTGGCCGGTCACGACCCTGCGGCCCTGGTTGTCGAAGCGTTCGCCGCCCGTGTGGGCGGCCAGCACCGATTCCGAGGCTTCCTTGGCCTGGAGCAGCAGGGGGTCGTCGTCGTCCCTGCCGAGCAGGAGCAGTACCCAGCAGCGGGTGCCGACGCTGCCGACGCCGACCACCTTGCGGGCCATGTCCACGAGCCGGTAGTGGCGCAGCAGGTGCCGACGCTCGGGCGACAGGGTCCGTGCGTAGCCGTTCACGACGGACCGCAGTTCCTCCTCCCGGCCCGCCTCGGCCGGGTCGGCGAGCAGGTCGCCGAGCGGGGTGATCAGGGGTGGGTCGGGGGTGATGCGCCGGCCCTCGGCCGTGCGGCGGGTGAGCTTCGCGAACGCCCTCATGTGTGTCCGTGTGCGGGCTTTCGCGGCCGCGTCCCCGAGCCGGTGCTCCGCTTCCTCCGCGGCCTCCGTCGCCAGCAGTCGCCGTACGTGGTCCACGTCGTCCTGGGCGTACCAGATGTCCAGGGTCGGCATGCCGGCGAACTCCCGCATGCGCTCCCGGTAGGCCCGCACACAGGCCCGGACGGTGCGGTTCTGCTCCTTGAGCGAGAAGCCGTTCGCCCGGGCCGCGATCACGAATCCGGCCGCCAGCCGTTTGACGTCCCACTCGAAGGGGCCGGGCAAGGTCTCGTCGAAGTCGTTGATGTCGAAGACCAGGCGGCGCTCGGGTGAGGCCAGGAGCCTGAAGTTCAGCGGGTGCGCGTCCCCGCACAGCTGCACCTGGAGTCCGCTGCTGGGCAGCGGTGCCAGATCCGCCGCCATGATCGCTGCGGCGCCGCGGTAGAAGCGGAACGGCGATTCCAGCATGCGGCTGTAGCGGATCGGCACCAGGGCCGGGACGCGCTCTGCGGACTGCTGCTCCAGCAGGTCGATCGGGTCGATCCGCCGTTGCCCCGTCTCGTACCATCCGTGGCACGACCGCGAGGCCCTTTTACGGGCCTTCCTGCCATGCTCGGCTCGCTCCGCCGGCGACAGGGAGGCGGTGAAGGCACTGGGTGTGGTCATGGTCCGGTCCCCGGCTCTTCCATGGGCGCCGTACCGAGGTGCCGCGGAGCCGCCGGCTCCCGGCGCTGTCGGTCCAGCCCCGGTAGAACAATGAATCCCACCTCACCGCCCCGAGCAGCAGCGCCGGATCACCCCTGACGGGTGAGCCCGGCCCTGCTGCACCACGACCACCCCACTGCGCCGCCGCGTACAAGCGTCGCGCTTCCGGACCGGGCACCGGTGAAGGCGGCCGCGCTCACCCGTGCCGGGTGATACCGGACAGTGTGGAGGCCACGGGCCGGCGGAAGCCCGGTGGCGGGCTCAGACGAGAGGCGTGTCGTCCGGCCGGGTGTCCGAGAACTCCCACCACGCGAGCGGCAGCCAGTCACCGTCCACGAAGCCGTCGACGGAGGCCCCGGTGCCCCGGATGGCGACCCGCGTCCCCGCCGGATAGCTGGTGCCGGACAGCCCGCAGACCGGGACGAGCAGTACGCCGAGACGTCGTGTCACGATTCCTGATCCTTTCAGTGCCGCAAAAGGCTGATTTGCCTTCCCTGGGTGCAAAGCATTGCATCGTGGACCAGTCTGGACAGTGAGGGAACCCACAAAAGGACTTGAACGAGCTGTACGTGATCGAGCGAGTGCACTGAGTGGAGGTGCTCGACGATGCAGGCCGTCGTGTACAAGGGACCGTTCGAGGTAGCTGTCGAGCAGGTGGAGGATCCCCGGATCCAGCACCCGAACGACGTGATCGTACGCGTCACGTCCACCGCCATCTGCGGTTCGGACCTGCACATGTACGAGGGTCGGACCGCAGCGGAGCCGGGGATCGTCTTCGGCCACGAGAACCTCGGCGTCATCGAGGAGGCCGGTGAGGGGGTGACGTCGCTCAGCCGCGGCGACCGGGTCGTCATGCCCTTCAACGTGGCGTGCGGCTTCTGCAAGAACTGTACGGCCGGCTTCACGGGCTTCTGCCTGACGGTGAACCCGGGGTTCGCCGGTGGCGCGTACGGCTACGTGGCCATGGGCCCGTACGTGGGGGGCCAGGCCGAGTACGTGAAGGTGCCCTACGCGGACTTCAACTGCCTGAAGCTCCCCGAAGGCACCGAGAAGGAGACCGACTTCATCCTGCTCGCCGACATCTTCCCCACCGGCTACCACGGCAACGAACTGGCCGACGTGCGCCCCGGTGACACCGTCGCCGTCTACGGCGGTGGCCCCGTCGGACTGATGGCCGCCTACTCGGCGCTGCTGCGCGGGGCGAGCAAGGTCTTCGTGGTCGACCGGGTGACCGAGCGACTGCAGAAGGCCGAGGAGATCGGAGCCATCCCGGTCAACTTCGCCGAGGGCAACCCGGTGGAGCAGATCAAGGAACAGACCGACGGGCAGGGCACGGACAAGGGCATCGACGCGGTCGGCTATCAGGCCCAGGCGGGTGGCGAGGGCCGTGAGGAGCCGGCGATCGTCCTGAACTCGCTGGTCGAGACGGTCCGGCCGACGGGTGCCCTGGGTGTGCCGGGACTGTATGTCCCCAGTGATCCGGGCGGGCCGGACGAGCAGGCCAAGCAGGGCATGCTGATGGTCTCCGTCGGCCGCATGTTCGAGAAGGGGCTCCGCATGGGCACCGGCCAGTGCAACGTCAAGCGCTACAACCGGCACCTGCGTGATCTGATCATCTCGGGACGGGCGCGGCCCAGCTTCGTCGTCTCCCACGAGCTGCCCCTCGACCAGGCGCCGTCGGCGTACGAGAAGTTCGACAAGCGCGTCGAGGGCTACACCAAGGTCGTCCTTCACCCGCACGAGTAGGAGCGCTTCGGGACGGGCGTGACTGGGGAGTGCCCGGGGTGTGCGTCTCGCGCCTTCGGTGCGGGGCGCGCACCCTCGCGGGTTCCTCCGCTCCGGACGCGCCCTCCGGTCGGTCGGGCGGGGCGCACTGCTAGGCTCGACGGGTCACAGGTAGCCGACGAGGAGTCACAGACGTGGTGGGTGAAGACGACATCTCCGGATGAGATCCGGACATGACGGCCACCGGCCGGCGCTCAGGAGCGCTGCCGAGGTGGTCCGTTTCGTCGTACCCCATTCCCACCGTCTGCCCAGGGCAGAGGTACACGCTCTGCCCTCAGCGCCTCTGAGGTCGTCTCATGTCCGACGCAGCGATCGTCTGCTCGCATCTTCCCTTCTCCTGGCCCGACGGCACCCCGGTCCTCCACGACCTGTCGTTCTGCGTTCCCCATGGCCGGACCGGCCTGGTCGCCCCCGACGGTTCCGGCAAGTCCACCCTGCTCAAGCTGATCGCCGGTGAGCCGGAGCCCGCCACCGGCTCGGTCTCCGTCAGCGGCACGCGCGGCCACGTCCCGCAGAGCCTGCCCCTGACCAGCGGCCTGGCCGGCCTCCCCCCGGACCGCGGCCCGGGCACCCTCAGCGAGGGCCGGGGCGTCTCCCTCGGCCTGGCCGCCCAGGTGCTCAGACGTCCCGACGGCCTGCTGCTCGACGAGCCCACCGACAACCTCGACCTGGTCGGCGCGCGCCAGTCGGAGAGTGCGCCCGGCTCCTGCCAGGGCGCCTCCCTGGTGGTCAGTCACGGCGAGCGGTTCCTCACCGGGATCGGGAACAGCCGCCGGCTGCGGCCGGCCGACGGGGTGCTGGAGGAGGCCGGATCCCTCGTGGTGTGAGCGGCGACGTGTGACCTGGCCCGCACCGAGGCTCGACGCCCGGCGGGCGACCACCCGCATTCCGGAAGGACACCCGTGCCCCGACCCGCACTGCTCGCCCACGACCTCGTCCGCGACCTGGGCGGACGACGTGTGCTCGACGGCGTCTCCCTGACTGCCTCCCCCGGCCGCCGCGTCGGCCTGATCGGGGAGAACGGAGTCGGCAAGTCCACCCTCCTGCGGGTGCTCGCCGGCGTGGACGAACCCGACGGAGGGAGCGTCAGCCGCCCCGCCGATCTCGGCTTCCTCCACCAGGAGATGCCGTTCGACGCCGCCTCGACCATCGCCTCGGTGCTGGAGACGGCGCTCCGCGAGGCCCGCGAGGACCTCGCCGAGCTGGACCGGCTCGGCGAGGAGCTCGCCCGGCTCCCGGAGGACGACCCCTGCCATCGCGCACTCCTCGACGCCTACGGCAAGCGGCTGGAACAGGCCCAGGACCGGGAGTCCTGGGACGCCGACCGCCGTGCCGCCCTGGTACTGGACGGCCTCGGCCTCGGTACGGTCCCGCACGACCGTCCGCTCGACTCGCTGTCCGGCGGGCAGCGCGGCCGGCTCGCCCTGGCCGCACTGCTCGTGCGGCGCCCCTCCGCGCTGCTCCTCGACGAGCCGACCAACCACCTCGACGACGGGGCCGCCGCCTTCCTGGAGGAGCAGGTCCGCACCCTGCCCGGGACGGTGGTGGTCGCCAGCCACGACCGGGCGTTCCTCGACGCCGTCTGCACCGACCTGATCGACCTCGACCCGGCGCTCGACGGCCCGGTCCGCTACGGCGGCAACTACAGCGCCTACCTGTCCGAGAAGCACGCCGAACGCCGGCGCTGGGAACGGCGGTACGCCGAAGAAGGACAGCAACTGGAGGAGTTGCGCCGGTCGGTTGGAGTGACCGCACACCGGGTCGCCCCGGACCGGGGCCGCGTAGACAACGAGAAGATGGGCTACGGCCTTCGGGCGGGCAGGGTGCAGAAGCAGATCTCCCGCCGGGTGCGCAACGCCACCCGGCGACTGGAGGAACTGGAGCGCGCCCGGGTCCCCGAGCCGCCGCGCCCTCTGCGGTTCGCCGCCGGTGACCTGACGGCCCGAGCCGAGGACGGCGCACAGCCGCTGGTGGCCCTGCGCGACGTGCGGGTTCCCGGCCGGCTCGTGCTGGACGTCCTGGACGTGACGGCGGCCGACCGCTTGCTGGTGACGGGCGGGAACGGGGCGGGAAAGTCGACGCTGCTCGGCGTGCTCGCCGGACACCTCCCCGCGGACGGAGAGGTGCGCAGGCAGCGCGGGCTGACGGTGGGGCTGCTCACCCAGGACACCGTGTTCGGTCGTCCCGAGCGCACCGTCCGCGACACCTACCGGCGGTCGCTCGGCGTGGCGAGGGCTGAGCGGGTACCGCTCGGCTCACTCGGGCTGATGCACGAAGCGGACCTGGACAGACCGGTGGGCGACCTCTCCGTGGGGCAGCGCCGCCGATTGGCGCTGGCGCTGCTGGTGGCCCGCCCGCCTCAGGTGCTGCTGCTCGACGAGCCGACCAACCACCTCTCCCCCCGCCTCTGCGACGAGTTGGAGGACGCGCTGGGCACCGGGCCGGGGGCGATCGTGGTCGCCAGCCACGATCGGTGGCTGCGCCGCCGCTGGCAGGGCCGTGAGATCCGGCTCGAGCCGGTCCGCGCCCATCGGCAGGGGTGACGCCGACCCGGCCGTGACGTGCGTACCACGCCCCCGACTGTGAGGGCCTCCGCGCTGAGCGCCACGAGATCTCGCTGAAACCTTTCAGTCCCGTGGTCGCGGGCGCGTGTACGCGGGGCCGCGATCGGCTGTTTCCCACAAGGGACCACCCTCGCCCGGGGCGCCCGCCTGCCGCCCGCGAACGGGCCGACTAGTCCCGGCCCACCCCGGCCTCGATGTGGGCGAGGTGGGCCGCGAGGATCTCTTCGAACGCGGCGCGACGATCCACCCCGAGGGGGCGTACGTCGCGGGCGAAGTGGGCGAGGGCCGGGAAGCGTTCGGGGTCGGCGCCCAGCACCGCGACACGGAACAGCTCCATGCCCTGCTCGAACTCGTCGGGCGTGACGGTGCTGACGCCGGCCTCGGAGGCGATCAACGCCGCGATGAGGACCGCGATCCGGTGGTAGTGCGCCGGGATCTGCTCGTCGGGCAGCCCCGATGCGCGCAGGGCCTGCAGCACCTCTTCCATGACCATCCGCGAACCGGTGCCGCTCGACGCGTAGCGTCCCCACACGGCGGCGAGCTGGGGCTGCCGCCCGAAGGCCTCGCGCGCGTGCAGTGCCAGGGACGTGATGCGCCGCTTCCAGTCGCCCTCGGGGCGGTAGCCCTCCATCGCGGCCAGGAGAATCCGGTCGGCGACCGCGCGCAGCAGCTCCGTCTTGCTGCGGAAGTGGCGGTAGAGGCTGGACGAATCCGTCCCGAGGACCGCGGCCAGCTTGCGCACGCTGAACGATTCCGCGTCGCTCGTGCGCAGCAGTTCCGCCGCCGCGTCCAAAATCTCGTCGGTCGACCAACGCCTTCGGCCTGCCATCTTGCTCCTCTCTCCGCCGTCAGCCTAACGCATGCACTTGGTGTTGCACGCACCGCGTGCATAATGGGGACATGGGGGTGCCCGATAGTCGGCACGCCGTTCATGCCCTGTCGTCCGGGCCGGACGACCGACCCGGTGTTCATCACCGGGGAACACGAAGGGACGCATGAGATGAAGAAGCCTTTGGATCGCGCAGCACTGGACTCGGCGATCGAGGAGGTCCACCGCGCCGGCATGCCGGGGCTGTTCGCCGAGGTACGGGACGGCGACGAGGTCTGGCGCGGCGCCGCCGGGGTCGCCGACCTGGTCACCGGCCGTCCCGTCACCGCCGACATGCGGCACCGCGTCGGCAGCGTCACCAAGACGTTCACCGCCGCCGCGGTCCTGCAGCAGGTCGAGAGCGGTCAGGTGGGCCTCGACTCACCTGTCGGCCGGTACCTCCCGAAGCTGGTTCCAGGAGAGCGCGGTGACGCGATCACGGTCCGGATGCTGATGAACCACACCAGCGGCCTGGCCGAGTACCTCCCCTACGCCTATCCCTCCCTCAAGGCGTACCCCTCCCTCGCGGACACCGGGCCCGAGAGCCTGGACGACCACCGGCTCACGCGGTTCGACCCCGTCGAACTGATCCGGCTGGGGGTCGCGGCGCCTCCCGTCGGCGCCCCGGGCGGCACTCCGGGGGTGTACTCCAACACCAATTACCTGCTCCTCGTCGAGCTCCTGGAACTGGTGACCGCGACGACGGCCGAGCAGTACATCACCCGGAACGTCATCGAGCGTGCCGGCCTCCGGGACACCGAACTCCCCACCGGGCCGTACGTCGACGGTCCGCATTCCCGGCTCTACGAGGCGTGGTTCGGCATGATCGACCCGCCGCGCGACTACAGCGTGTACGACATGTCCTGGGTCGGGCCGTCGGCCTCGCTGATATCGACCGTCACGGACCTCAACCGGTTCTTCGGCATGCTGCTGACCGGGGAGATCGTCCGTCCGTCGTCCCTCGCGGAGATGCGACGCACCGTCCCGGTCGTCTCCCAGGAGGGCAGGACGATCGACTACGGTCTCGGCCTGCACCCGATGAGTGAACCCGGCCGGGTCACCTTCTGGGGCCACGGCGGCACCGTGTGGGGTGGTGGAGCGCTGACCATGACCCGTGCCGACGGCCGGCGGCAGATGTCGGTCGCGGTGAACCTGCAGCGGTGGAACAGGCTGGACTCTGCCGGCAGGCCACTGCCCCATGCGATCGACGACGCGCTGGCGGCTCTTTACCGCCTGGCGATGTACGGCTGACCCGGGGAGCACGCGCGCGAGCGGACGGCGTCGGGCACACGCCTGCCCGGCGCCGAGGCGTGTGCCCGTGAGCCGGTCCGGCGCCGAGGCGTGTGCCCGTGAGCCGGCCCGGCTCGCCGCGCACCGTCCGCGTGCACGCCGGAACCGACCGGCTGCACGGGGGTCCGGGCCGAGTCGGTGCCGTTCGACGGCGGGACCACTCGTCGCAGCAGGCCGACCGTTCGTCGCTGAGACCGCGTCGTGATGTTGACCCGATCGGCGAGCGCTGATTGATTCGATTCACTTCCTTCTCGCACCACCCGTCCCCACCACTCCTCGAGCCCGTCGGTCCCCGCCCCCCGAGGTGATGGCCCGCGCGCTCCCACAACCGCAGAGGAAGCCCATGAAGCGATCACGCGCCATCTCCGCCGTCGGAGCGGCCACCGCGCTGCTGCTCGGCGTCTGCGCCGCCGGTCCGGCCTGGGCCAGTCCCACGGCCCCACCGCCGATCCCGACCCGCCAGGTGACCACGTGGGCCGCGAGCGACGACATGGCCGGAGGAACGATCTCGGACCGGACCATTCGCAACATCGTGCACACCAGCATCGGTGGAGCCGGGTTGCGGATCCGTCTCTCCAACGCCAAGGGAACCTCGACGTTGCGCCTCGACAGCGTCTACCTGGGCGTGCAGAAGGACGGAGCCGCCCTGGTCCCGGGTACCAACCAGCGAGTCGAGTTCGGCGGCGGCACCACGGCCACGATCCCCCCTGGCGCGACGGTGCTGAGTGACCCGCTCCCGGGCACGGTGCCCGCCCAGCAGAATCTGGCGGTCAGCATCCACGTGTCGGGGGACAGCGGCCCCCTCACCGCGCACAACCGCTCGATGCAACACAGCTTCAAGTCGACGAGCGGCGACCACGCCGCCGACGAAGACGGGACCGAGTTCCTCACGGAGACGGCCGCATGGGTCTGGCTGGACGCTCTCGTCGTCGACGCTCCCAAGCAGACCGGGACGGTGGCGGTACTCGGAGACTCCATCACGGCCGGCGTCGGCACGACCATCGATGCCAATCGCCGCTGGCCCGACATCCTGGCCGATCGCTTCGCAGCCCTCCCGCCGGTTCGTCAGATGGGCGTCGCGAACGAAGGGATATCGGGTAACCGTGTCCTCAGCGGCGTCTCCCGGCCGGGTGGTGCCGGCGATGCCGCCCTGGTCCGCCTGACCGGCGACGTCCTCACGAAACCCGGCGTCGAGACCGTCCTCCTGTTCGAGGGCGTCAACGACATCGGCGCCGGAGCGTCGGCGGAGGAGATCATCGGAGGCTATCGCCGGCTGATCTCCCAGTCCCATGACGCCGGCGTCTGCATCGTCGCTGCGACCGTCACGCCGTTCGGCGGTTCGGTGTACGTCGACCCGGAAGGCGAGACGGTGCGACAGGCCGTCAACGACTTCATCCGGAACAGCGACGCGTTCGACGACGTGGTGGACTTCGACGCGGCGACCCGCGACCCGGACCGGCCCGATCGGCTCCGCCCCGACTTCCACGACGGCGACGGACTGCACCCCAACGACGCCGGCAACGCCGCCATGGCCGCCGCGATCGACCTCGACGCGCTGCGGTGCGGCTGACGTAGAACGGGCTGAAAAGGCGGTCCCGCCAGTAGCGAGCTCCTCAGGTGGTGGTCCGTTCCGCCTGGTTCGGGCCGGGCATCATCGACATCAGCAGGCCGTGGGTCTCGTCGTCGGCGGCGGCCACGAGGCCACGGCCTGCCGCACCGACCGGGGCGCCGTCGACGCCGGTGACGGTGCAGCCGGCAGCCCGGCACAGAGCGATGCCGGCCGCGAAGTGCACGCTCGTGGACAGGTCGCCGCCATCGGTGACGTACCCGGCGCGCCTGCCGGCCGCGACCCACGCCAGGGCCAGGCTCGTCGAGACGACACGCGGCCGGAAGCGTTCGACGAACGCGGGGTGGCCCAGCAGGTCCACGGCCCGGAATCCGGGCGCACTCGGGAACGGCGGATCCAGGTTGACGTCCACCAGTCCAGTGGCGGACGAGGGCGTCAGCCGCGCGTCGTCAGCCCCGTCACGACGAATCCAGGCACTCTCCCCGTCGGTGAAGAAGACCTCGCCGCTGAACGGGTCGGCCACCGCCGCCGCTCCGTCGCGCAGCGCCACGTTGACGGCCACCGCCATGGTGCCGACGGCGTAGTTCAGCGTGCCGCACAGGGGATCCACCAACCACTGGCGCACGCTGTCGGCCGCGCCCTGCTGCCCGCCTTCCTCACCGAGCACCGCGTCATCGGGCCGCGCGGCACGGATGACACCGAGGATCGCCTTCTCGGCCTCCAGGTCAGCGGCGGTGGCGAAGTCCCCCGCACCCTTGTCGATGCGTTCGAGCGGCCGGCCGTACAAGGTGCGGACCACGTCGGCACCGGCCGTCGCCCCGGCTGTCGCCACTGCAGCATCGTCGGAACTCGCGTGTGCGTCGGTCACGTCGCTCAGACTATCGAGGCGCACAGGCCGCGGCACGCCCCGGCGTGCGGGGTGGGGCGGACACCACCCCGTGATCGGGGTGCTGGGCCCACTGCCTCGCGGGCCCGCGCGGAGGAGAGTTGGCCGCGTCACGAGGAGTCCGGCACGGGAGCCGGGCACCGACAGCGGAACGGGGACGCATGATGGCCAGTCATACACGGCGGAAGATCCTCGGGGGCGCCGCGGCCGTGGCCGCGGGCAGTGTCGTGGGGGGCGCTCCGGTGCCCGGCGCCCGCGCGGCCGCGGCGCAGGCGGGCCCGTCGGCCGGAAAGGGCGTCGCGAGCGAGGAGCGCCCGTTCCTGACGGGTGCCTTCGCACCGGTCACCGAGGAGCTGACCGCCTTCGATCTCGAGGTCACCGGCCGCATCCCGCGCGACCTGGACGGCCGCTACCTGCGCAACGGCCCGAACGCGCTCGGCCTCGAGGACGTCCGCGCCCACCACTGGATGCTCGGCGACGGCATGGTGCACGGAGTCCGGCTGCGCGGCGGACGGGCAGAGTGGTACCGCAACCGCTGGGTGCGCTCCTCACAGGTGAGGGCGAAGCTGGGCGAGTCCGGTCCGGGCCAGGCACCGCCGGACGACTTCGCCTGCAACACGCACGTGATCCCCTACAAGGGCCGCATCCTGGCGATGCAGGAAGGCGGGCCGCTGCCGTACGAGCTGGACGGCGACCTCGGCACCGTCCGCCCGTACGACTTCCGGTCGACGCTCGAGGGCGCCTTCACCGCGCACACCAAGTACGACGCCGCGGCCGACGAGTTGCACGCGATCGCGTACTACCCCGCGTGGGATCACGTGCGGCACATCATGATCGACGGGACGGGCCGGGTGGCGCGGGCCACGCGCATCCCCGTCGCGGACGCGCCGATGATGCACGACTTCGCGCTCACCGAGAAGTACGTGGTGATCGCAGACGTGCCGATCACCTTCGACGGTGCCGCCGCGGAGGCGGGCGCCACGGTGCCGTACGTCTGGAACGACGACCACCCCATGCGCGTGGGGCTGTTGCCGCGCGCCGGCGGCACCACGCGCTGGTTCGACATCGACCCGGTGTACTACTCGCACACCCTCAACGCCTACGACCAGGGCGACACCGTCGTGGTGGACTACACCGCGTTCCCCGCCCCGTTCCACGCCGCAGGGCGCGGCAGGGGCGGTCCCTCCGCGACCGGGGCGCCGACGCTCGACCGCTGGGTGATCGACCTGCGGGCGGGACGGGTGCACAGCAGCCGGCTGGACGACCGTCCGCAGGAGTTCCCCCGTATCGACGAAGCCCTGGTCTCACGCCGCCACCGCTACGCCTACACCGCGAGCACGGCCGAGATGTGGCGTGCGTACGAGGCCGTCGACGCGACGTGGCCGGACGAGAAGTTCACCAACTACCTGGTGAAGCACGACATGCTGCGGGGCGGCAGCCAGCTCCACCGCTTCCCCGGGGACGCCGCGGTCAGCGAGCCGGTCTTCGTTCCGCGGCACGGCGCGCGGGACGAGGACGACGGCTACGTGCTGTCGTACGTGAACGACCCCGAGCGCGGCGCGACCGACCTGTGCATCCTGTCCGCCCAGGACTTCGGTGGCCACCCGCTGGCCCGCGTCCATCTGCCCGGCCGCGTGCCGCTGGGCTTCCACGGCAGCTGGATCGCGGACGCCTGACACTCCGGCCGTGGGGTTCGGAGAGCGCGCTTCACCCGGCGCTTCGGGGATACACGTAGGGCAGTGTCATCCAGCTTGGGGGAATTGCAGTGGAGGAATCGTCACTACGGGCAGTGGGCTGGGCGCGTTCGCTGCCCATGCAGAGCACTCCGAAGGCGGCACGTGACTGGGCTCTCGGGCACTTGAAGACGCTCGACTGGACCGCCGGCGCTCCGCAGACGGTGGACGCCGTGCTGATCACCGTCTCTGAACTGGTCACGAACGCCCACGTCCACGCGCAGTCCCATGCGCAGTTGGTGATGACGTGGGACGGCCGGTGTCTGCACGTCGCGGTGCGTGACGGCTCCAGTGAGCTGCCGAGAACACGCCCGCCGAGCAGTCAACGCCTGGGCGGGCGGGGCATGTTCCTCGTCGAGGCGTTGGCGGACGAGTGGGAGGCCCGTCCGTGCCAGGACGGCAAGACGGTCATCGCCTGCTTCCGCCCGCCCACCGAGGCGGAGGAAACGACACCGGTTGCGCCGGTACGGTGACCATCGCGGCCGTGGCGTGCGACGTCGTTCGCTCGCCACGGAGCCGTCGAGCACCGCGGGTTGTCCCTGGGCGTGATGTCCGTCACTGCGTGGGTTTTTCGGCCGGGCCTGCGTGATCCTGTCCGGATGGACGCTCGTTACCTCGGTATTCCCGAGCTGGTCGAAACCCCGTCCGTGGCGGTCGTGGTCGACGTCATGCGCGCTTGCACGGTCGCGGCCTGGGCCTTCGCCCGCGGAGCCGAGAAGATCGTTCTCGCCGAGTCGCTGGACGAGGCCCTGAGGCTCAAGGCCCGCCATCCGGAGTGGGTGGCGATCAAGGACGGGGCCCCCGCGCCCGGGTTCGACGCCGTCAACTCGCCGGGCCTGCTGCGGTCTGCCGACCTCGGCGGACGGACCGTGGTGCAGAAGACCACGGCAGGCACGGTCGGCGCCCTCGCCGTCAAGGAGGCGTCGCTCGTGCTGTGCGCCGGCTTCGTGGTGGCGGAGGCAACGGCCCAGCTCCTGCGGGCCCGCGGGAGCGGCCGTGTCACGTTCGTGGTCACGGGCGAGGACGGGCGGGCCGACGAAGACCTGGCGTGTGCGCAGTACATCGCCCGAAGGGCCGCCGGTGTCGAAACGGACGCAGCCGAGTTCCTCCGCCGCGCCGGCCGGTCACGAGCCGCCGCCGAGCTCGAGCAGGGTGTGCGCCGGGGAGCCCACCCCGACGACGTCGCACTCTGTCTCGAGCTCGACCGGTTCCGCTTCGCCATGGTGGCGGCCTCGGAAGGCTCGCTCATGGTCCTGCGCCGGTGCGCCGTACCGTCGCCGGCGCACCACACTTCATGAGCCGTCGATCAGCTTCTTCACCTCGGGTGGAACCTCCGAGCCGGAGTAGGCGGCGACGAGAGCGGCTTCGCCAGGTGTGTCGCCGACGGCGATGGCCACCTGGGGGGAGATGCCGTCGACTGCGTAGGCGGTCTCCGTCGTCCCCCGCTCCTCGGCTTCGCCCTGGCCGCCGGTGTCGTCGCAGGGCGGCTCGGTGGCGACACCGATCCGTCCCCCGACCGTGAACTCCACGTCCGCGACGTCCCGATAGGTCCGGTCCTGGTACAGGATCCGGAACGCGCAGGACCCCTGCGCCTCACCGTCGCCACGGCTGTCCGCCGTGCACGCGGCCGCCGACACCATCACGACCGCCAGCGTCGCGGATCGCACGATCCAGCTCATCACACCCTCCTCACCGGCGTGCCTTCGGCGCGCCGTCATGTCCGGCCTCATGAGGAGGACGCAGCAGATGCCGTGAACGTTCGATCACCTGGTGCACCGCTCGTCCGGGTCCCGCCACTGCTGCGGCGCCCTTGTCGAAGACGTCTCAGCAGGTCGCGGCCTCTTCCACCGTCGCCCGTACCTTCAGGACGGTGTCGACTGCGGTGAGTTCGAGGAGACGGGTCAGCTGCTGGGTCGGCGCGGCCACGCGGAAGTCGGCCGCCTGGCGGGTGAGGATCAGCAGATTGAGCAGGGTCGAGTCCGCGAAGGTGATGCCGGAGGCATCCAGGACCACCTTGGGATGCTCCTTGGCCGCGCTCTCCAGCGCGGCGCCCAGGGCCGTGATCGAGTTCAGGTCGTACGCGCCTCGTGCGGCGACGACCCAGGCGCCACACCTCTCGTACTGCACCACCATGGTGTCGTCCATGGCCTGCAGCCGACTCCCGGGGGTGTCGCTCGAGCGCATCGTGACCGCTTCATCCGTAGACACCTGCGGGACCCTCCTGTGTCTCCCCCGACGAAATACTGTCATCCATTGCGCGAAAAGTATGTCATGCATTAGGCGTCAGGCAAAGACGGTCCCTAAAATGCTGTGCATGGTTGAAGTGCCTGGATCTCACACCGGATGGACGTTCGTCACGAACCACGCGCGCGTGCTTGCGGCCATCGCCGACAATCCGAACGTCCGGATCCGCGACATCGCCGCCCACTGCCGCCTCACGGAGCGCGCGGTTCAGCGGATCATCGCCGACCTCGAACAGGACGGATACCTGTCCCACACCAGGGACGGGCGCACGAACACCTACCGCATCGAGCCGGAGAAGGTTTTGCGCCACCCGGCGGAAGCCGGCCTGACGGTGGCCGCGCTGCTCTCCCTGCTCGTCCAGGACGAGTCCGACCGCGGACGGAAGCCCGGTGTCCAGTCGTCCCGCCTGGTCGATTCCGGCGGGGGTCGGTAGCGGCGGACCGGACGGGCGTCGTGCGCCTCCGTGTCCGCCAGTGCCACGCCCGCTGCGCCCCGGCCACGCCGGCGGAGGGGGAAGGGCCGCTTCGACCTCCCCAGGTGTCGCTGCCCTTCCCCGCCTGCGCGTGACTACCCGCCCGGAGCGGCCTCATTCCACTTTCGTCGGGGCTATGCGGCCGGGCTCTCGGGCAGCAGCGAGAAGACCTGGTCGAGGCCGACGATGCGCAGCACGCGCAGAGTGTGGTCGGGGACTGCGGCGAGCGCCACATCGGCCTGTGCGGCCTGGGCGTGGTTGCGGACCACGATCAGGGCGGTGATGCCGCTGGAGTCGCAGAACGCCAGGCCGGCCAGGTCCAGGACGAGGCGCTGGCCCGGCCGGAGGGTCAGCCCGGGGAGCAGGTCGCGCAGCCGTCCGGCGGTGTCGTAGTCGAGGTCTCCGACGACCTCGAGCACCGGGCCGGTGGAGGCGTCTCGGGTGGTGATCTTCAACGGGCTCATGCGGTGGTTCTCGTCCGGGGGTCGGAGGCGGGGACGCCGAGGGCGAGCAGGGCGGTGTCGTCGTCGAGTCCGTCGCCGAAGTCGTCGAGGAGGCCCGAGAGAGCCTGGATCACGGCCTGGGGGGACGCGCCGGCGTGGCCCCCGACGAAGGTGAGCAGGGCGTCGTCCCCGAAGAGCGTGCCGCGGTCGTCGCCGGTGCGGGCCTCGGTGAGGCCGTCGGTGTAGAGCAGCAGGGTGTCGCCGTGGCCGAGGACGGTCGTGGCGGTGGCGAAGGCCGCGTCGGGCAGGACGCCGACGAGGAGACCACCGGGGGTGGGCAGGAAGCCGGCTGTGCCGTCCGCGCGCAGGACGACGGCCGGAGGGTGCCCGCCCGAGGCGATGCGGACGGTGACCCTTCCGGTGGCGGGGTCGGGCTCGAGAACGCCGAAGATGACGGTGCAGTAGCGCGGGTCGCCGCGCGTGTAGCGCTCGTGCAGGACCTTGTTGAGGGTCGTCAGGGCGGAGACGGGGTCCGGGTCATGCAGGGCCGCGGCGCGCAGGGTGTAGCGGGTCAGCGAGGTGACCGCGGCGGCCTGCGGGCCCTTGCCGCACACGTCACCGAGGAAGAAGGCGAACCGGTCGCCGTCGATCCGGAAGAGGTCGTAGAAGTCGCCGCCGAGCCGGTCGGGGGACGCGGCGCGGTAGTGCACCGCCGCCTCCATGCCCGGCACGGGAGTCAGCGTGGCCGGGAGGAGGGACTGCTGGAGGACGGCCAGCGCGTCCTGGAGCCGTGCCCGGTCGGCCTCCGCCTCCTTGCGCGCCTCCTCCGCCGCCTTCCGGGCTCGCAGGAGTTCCTCCTCGTAGGCGCGGCGGTCCCGTGCGTCGAAGAGGGTGGTCCGGATCAGCAGGGGCTCGCCGGTGCTGCCGCGCTTGACGACGGAGGAGATCAGCACGGGTACGCGACCGCCGTCGGCCCGTTTGACCTCGAGGGCGATGCCGTTGATCTCGCCCTGCATCCGCAGCAGGGGCGCGAAGTGCGTCTCGTGGTAGAGCTTGCCGCCCACGGTCAGCAGGTCGGTGAACCGCATCCGGCCCACCACTGCCTCCCGCTCCATGCCGAGCCAGTCCAGCAGGGTGGCGTTGATCTTGGCGATGGTGCCGTCCATCAGCGTGGACAGGTACCCGCACGGCGCGCTCTCGTAGAGTTCCTCGGCGCTGTCCTCCAGCAGCGCGGCGAACGCCGCGTCGGACGCCTTCTCGCTCTCCGGCTCGTGCGGGTCGGGCTGCTGCCCTGTGCGGCACATCACTGGAGGCGCGCCAGGAAGTCGGTGATCGCGTCGTTGGTGGCCTCCGGCGCGGACAGGTGCGGGCAGTGCCCGGTGGCGTCGAGCGTGACCAGCCGGGAGCCGGGGATCGTCCGGTGGACGAAGGCGCCGACCTCCCGGGGGGCGATGACGTCCTGGGTGCACTCCAGCACCAGCGTCGGCACCGTCACGCCCTTCAGATCGTCCCGTGAGTCCGACAGGAACGTGGTGCGCGCGAAGACCCGCGCCATGTCGGGGTCCGTGGCGCAGAAGCTGTTCTTCAGTTCGTCGCCGAGCTCGGGCCGGTCCGCGTTGCCCATGATGACCGGTGCCATGGCCGCCGACCAGCCCAGGTAGTTGGCCTCCAGGGAGGCCAGCAGCTCGTCGATGTCGTCGGCACTGAAGCCGCCCCGGTAGCCGTCGTCGTCGATGTAGCGCGGGGACGGGGCGACCATCACCAGCGCCCCGATCCGTTCCGGAGCCTTCCGGGCGGCCAGCACTCCGATCATCGCGCTCACCGAGTGCCCGACGAACACGGCATCGCGCAGATCGAGGGCCTCGCACACCTCCACGGCGTCCTGGGCGTAGCCCTCCAGCGAGGCGTAACGGTCCGGCGAGAACGCGGCCGGGTCGGCACGACCGGAGCCCACGTAGTCGAACAGCACGACCCGGTACTCCTCCACGAGGGCGGGCACCGTCAGCCGCCACATGTTCTGGTCGCACCCGAACCCGTGCGCCAGCACTACCGTGCGGCCCCGGGGGTTGCCCGTCACCGTGACATGGTTCCTGCGCTCGATATCCACGACATCACTCTCTCAGGCCGCGCCCACCGTTCCCGCACACGCCCGTTCCGGGCGGCATGGGCGACATCGCGCCCGGGGCAGCGAAAAGCGCGCGCTCATCAAGCGGATGCTCCCGATCCGCGACAGGAAACCGTGACTTAGATCACCAGGGTCACGAGGATCAGGAGCGGGATCACGGCGAGAGTCTTCGCTCGTACCGCCGTCCTGCAGCGGCCTTGCGCTCGCGGCGCCTACCGATCGGCGGGGCGGGTCTCGTGCCAGTCCAGGACCATGACGGTCGCGTCGTCCTGGAGGTCGCCGTGGCAGGCGTCCCGGACGGCGGCCGTGAGTGCGCGGACGGTCTCCCGGGGGTGCAGGGAGCGGGTGTCACGCAGGAGCCCGGCCAGGCCGACCGCGGCGGCGCCGCGGTCCTGCATGCCGTCGGTGAGCAGGACCAGCCGGTCGCCGGAGCGCAGGCGCAGCTCCTGCAGCCGGTAGGGAACCGGAGAGACCACGCCGAACGGCAGGTTCACGGCGAGCCTGACCTCTTCCACGGTCTCGCCGCGCACCCGCCAGGGCCAGGGGTGCCCGGCGTTGACGAGTTCTCCGACGCCTGTCTCCAGGTCGATGCAAAACAGTTGTCCGGTGGCCAGACCGCGGCCGTAGGCCAGCAGCGCGTCATGGGCGTGGCTGGCCTGTTTCAGGGCGTCGCAGCCGCTGCGGCGGGCCCGGCGCAGCGCACCGACCAGCAAGGTGGCCAGCAGGGCCGAGTCGGTGTCGTGCCCCATGGCGTCCGTGATGGACAGGTGCAGGGTGTCGCTGTCGAGGCTGTAGTCGTAGGTGTCGCCGCCGATGTCGTCGGCCGGGACCAGCCCCGCGGCGAGGGTGAACCGGTCGGCCTCGCAGCACGGGGCCGAGGGCAGCAACTGGTGCTGGATCTCGGCGGCCATGCTGGTCGTGGTGGTGCGCTGGCCCATGTGGTAGAGGTCGGTGAAACGGCGGTCGGTGACGATGATGTAGGCCAGCGCGTGCGCCGCCTCGCCGACCTGTCGGAGGACGGTGTCGTCGGCGTGTTGCAGGGTCACCTCCAGCACGCCGATGCAGTCGCCGCGGTTGGTGACGGGTGCGATGACGCGCTGTCCTCCCTGGCCGTCCGGTTCCACACGCCTGCGCTGGCTGCGCAGGACGCTGTCGTAGACGCTGCCTTCCAGGTCGATCGTCCGGGACCGGGCGGCGACGTCGTCGCCGTCCACGGCCGCGGGCAACCGCACCAGCCGCCGGCCGATGAGGTCGACGAAGAGGAAGGACACGCGCTCGGCTCCGAACCGCTTCTGCAGGTCCCGCGCGACCACGTCGACGGATCGTCCGGGCGGCGCCGCCTCCGCTGCGGCCAGGAGCTCTCCCAGTTCCAGATCTGCACCGTCCACGGCAACCTCCTGTCCAGTGCCGTCACGTCTTCCCCGCAATCTTTCGAAGTCACCCGGGGCAGGCGGACACGGCGACGAAGGCCCGCGCACTCGAACGGGCCTTCGTGTACAGCACGCGGCTTCTGTCCTGGCGGTCCGCGTCGTCGCACCGACGACCACCCCACGGCGGCCGGATGCACCGGGGCCGCACGTGCCGGCGGCGGCCGTGCGGTCAGGTCTCGCCGATGACGACGATCTCGTCGCCGGTGACCCAGTGGCGTCGCTCGGTCTTGGGCGGGTTGATCCGCAGGCCGTACCCGGGGCCGGTGGACACAGCCCGGTGGTCCCGGTAACCGATGGCGCATTCGCCGCGCTCGCGTGCCGCGGCCACGAGGGTGGCGAAGGACGTCTCGTGGTCCGGCAGGACGTAGTCCGTCGCGGGCCTCAGGTGGATTCCGGGGCCTCCGCCGGCGAACAGCGCCTCGAAGACCGCGGCAAGGTGCCGGTTCTGTGAGATCTGTGCCATCAGCAGTCCGATGAGCTTTCCGCTGATGATGACGTCGGCGCCGGGGTCGACGGGGGCCAGTGCCCGGTTGCGGTCGTCGATCAGCTCGGTGACCACCGGCAGCTCGCGCCCGGTCTCCTCCTCGATGTGACGCAGCAGAAGAAGGCCGGCGAGTGTCCGGTTGTCGGGTTCTTCCGGCGGCTGTCCCGCGGCGGCGTCCCGGCCGAGGACGATCACGCTGTCGTACGAAGCGATGTCCAGGCGTCGCAGCGTCTCGAGGCACATCACGTCCCCCTGGTGCAGTCGCACGGTGAGTCCGGTGTCCCCCGGGTCACCGGCGTCGAGCACCTGCCGGGCGGGGGCCTCGTCGCCGTCCGCGATCACGTCGACGGTCGAGCCGGGGCGCACGCTGCGCCGGAACTGGTCGACCATGAGCGGTGCCCGCCGGTTCCAGCCCAGCAGGAGCACGCGTTCGCGGCCCGTGGACGCCGTCCGTCCGGACGCCATCACGTGCTTGTCGACCGCCTCGGAGCAGTCCTCCGGTGCGGCGGTGTCGTCGTCGCAGCTGATGACGACGAGCTGGTCGCCGGCGCGGATCGGTGTCTGCGGTGCCGGGCTCAGCAGAGGCACGTCGCCCCTCATCAGGCCGACCACGCTCGACGTCGAGTAGGCCAGGAGCGTCTCCCCGAAGGGGCGTCCCACCCAGGCGGGTTCCGTGGTCAGGTAGAACTCGTCACCGGCGAAGTCGAGGAGCTCACGGTGGACGAGGGAGAGCCCGGGGCTGCGCGCGGCCTGGACGATCAGGCGGGCGGTGACGGTGTCGCTCTCCAGGACGATGCCGTGACGTCCCGCCGCCAGGGCCGCCGCTTGCCGGAACCGGTCGTGCCGCACGGCGGCGACCACGACCGGGCCGGTCGGCCGGCCCTGCGGGAGGGCGGCTCTCAGGGCCAGCAGTGTCCTGACCACCTCGGGATCGGCGTCGGGTTCGCTCCTGGGCAGGACCAGGACCGAGCCGGCTGCGGCGGGGTTGGTCAGGGCGAGGACCGCGGGGTCGGTGGTCGGGCCGCTGCGGCAGATCAGCCGCGTACTGCCCAACGGCCCGAGCCTCGCGCAGAGTTCTTCCTCCATCGCCGTCTTGTCCTGGTCGGCCAGCACGACCACCGCGCCACGCCGTTGATTGGCGTTCGCGGCCACCAGTTCGCCGACCACGGTGAAGACCTGCTCGGACCAGCCCAGCACCACGGCATGGCCCTCCTCCAGGACGGTGGAGCGGCCCCGCCGCAGGGCGGTCAGCCGCTCCGTGAACGCCGTCGTGACCAGGCCGACGAGGGTGGAGACGTAGAGCAGCGCGACCAGTGCCAGCAGCACCGACAGCAGCACGCGCACGGGCGTTCCCGTCGCGCCGCCGAGCCGTAGGGTCTCACCGGTGAGGCGCCAGACCGCGACGAGCCTGGCCCCGAGGGACTCCGGCGCCTTCGGGTCCGTCCAGACCATGACGGCGCTGGCCGGAACGACGAACGTCAGGCACAGCAGTACCAGCCAGCCGACGAGGGCGGAGGCGCCACGGCTCAGCGTGGAGTCGAACCAGTAACGCGCCCTGTCGCCGAGCGGAGTGCGCCGCTGCGCCACCCGTCCCCCTTAGTCGCCCCATGCTCTCCGCACCGCACGACCTGGGCGGCACAACGGCAGTGTGGGGGATCCGTCCGGTGAACCAGGCGTGGTTCGGCGCACGTTCACACGTTAGGGAGAGGGCTGGCGTCCGCGGCGCCGACCGGCCGTCCTCGGGGGAGACGTCGGTCCCGCGGGCGTGGAGGCGCAGGGTTCCCACTGCTGCGCCCGCGGGGCCGACGGGGCGTCCAGTACCCATCGGTCCACCCGGTATGCCGGATGCGTTCTTCCGAGTCCGTTTTCCGCCCCGCGGGGACCGAACCGTGGAGGGACGACGACAGAAGGGTGGGTTCGGCCTGTCCGGCCGAACCCACCCTTCCCCAGCCACCGTTCGAGGTGGCGTGACCGCGCCGCGTTCATCGCGCGGCGGGCGTCACCACCGGTACCAACGGCCCTTGCGGCCGCCACCGGCCGCCGGGCGGACGACGAAGCCCAGCAGCCACACCACCAGGACGATCACCGCGACCCACCACAGGGCCTTGAGCGCGAAACCCGCACCGAAGAGGACCAGGGCCAGAAGAAGAACCAGAAGCAGGGGAACCATTGTCATCAACCTCCTGGCCGACGTCTGCTCTTATCTCGCCCCTACAAACACGGAATCGGCGCGTTCCTTTCACGGAACGGGGGGCATACGCGCACACCGCGCCGCTGCCCGCGTTGGTGATGCGCACTCGCCTGCCGCGCAACCGAACAGTTGCCCCGGTCGTCCTACACCGATGTCCGACCGGACCCCAGACTTGAACGGGAGCACAGTGGCGTCGAGAAGACGAGTGCGGATCGCGGTCGCCGTCGGCGTGGCCGTACTGACGGCCGCCGGAAGCGCGGTGGCCATCGCGGCCGACGACGGCCGGCGGCTGCTCCCCCGCGCCTCCTACGATCCGTTCCGCGGGTCGGCCGCCGCACAGGAATGGGTCGCCTACGGCGATCACGCCGCGGTCGTCCGGGTCGTACGGGAATCGGCGGCCCCGGCCGATCCGAAGGACGGCGATTACGTTCCCCGCACCGTCACCGCGACCGTCACACAGGTCATCTGGTCGAGGCCCGGGGCGCCGCGCCTGCCCGGGGAGGTCACCCTGCGGGCGCACGGCTGGTACACCACCTTCTGGGGCGGCAGGGAGGAGGCCGCACGGGAGGGAGCTCCCCGGCTCGAGCCCGGCCACACCTACGTCGTGGGTCTCATCGGCGGCCGAAGCGGCGACAGAAGCGCGGCGGAGCTGATCGGCGACGACGCCGCACTGCCCTACGACGACGGGACGCTCGGCCTCGGGGAGCTCGAAGGCCACGCCGTCGTCCCCGACGCGTACCGCAGGGCGGTCCGGACTCTGCCCGACGACGCGGTCGCCGGCTTCGCCGCCGGCGAGACCTACAACCGCCGGACGCTGCGCGACGTCCAGCGGCTGCTGGAGGTCACCTCACCGCGGAACGTCTACCGGCGCACGGCGTTGAGCGGTCTGTACACGGACCTCGACCTGGACCGGAAGGCGGACCGGCCCGCCGACGAAGGCACCGGAGACCTGCCCGGCCGGAGCCGCCGGAGCGTCCCCGCACTCGATCCCGGCACCGACTACTTCCTCGCCGTGGCCTGCTCCGGCCGCGGTGCGGCCGTCACGGTCCGGCTCACCGTCGACGGGACGGACACCACACACCGACTGCCCTGCAACACGGGCAGCGAACTGGTGGCCGTCAAGCGGCCACGCGGTGAGGTGTCGTACGAGATCGCCTCCGACGGGCCCGACGTCGGAGCCGTCGCGTGGAACCTGTCCAGAGCCCCCGAGGTCGCCGGCGGAAGCCGGTGAGGTCAGGTGCGGCGGTGATGCCCGCCGCACCTCGAACGGAAGGTGCGGCGGCAGGTGTCCGGAGGAACCCCGCCGGTGCGGTTGACATGGCGGCGCAAGGTCGTGGCGGTGCCCATGCCGGTGGCCACCGCGATGGCGTCGACATTGTCGTCGGTGGTCTCCAGCAGTGCCTGCGCGTGGCGGATCCGCCGGGTCAGCAGCCACTGCAGCGGAGTCGAACAGTTCCTCGAGGGGATGATTGTCCGGGGCGGGCGCCGGGGTGGTGACGAACTGGGCCTGTCCGCCGTCGCGTTGGGGCGGCACGACCAGGCGGCGGGCGGCGGTGTCGGCGACGGACGACCCGTGGTCGAGACGGACGAGGTGCAGGCACAGGTCCATGGCGGCGGCCTTGCCGGCGGACGTGAGCACGCTGCCGTTGTCCACGTAGAGGACGTCCGGGTCCACCGTCACGCGGGGGTAGCGTGCGGCCAGGACATCGGTGTGGGCCCAGTGGGTGGTCGCCCGGAGCCCGTCCAGCAGGCCGGCGGCGGCCGGCACGAACGCACCCGTGCACAGGGAGGCCACGCGCGCGCCCGACACGTGGGCGGCGCGCACCGCCTCGACCAGGTCCGCGGGAGGGTCCTCGTCGACGTCGGCCCAGCCGGGGACGATCACGGTGTCGGCGTGCGGGAGCCGGTCGAGACCGTGGGCGGGCTCCAGGGCGAACCTGGAAGTGCACCTGTAGCGGGCACGTTCCCCCGGCCGCCGGGTGCTCGGCCGGGGGCGTTGTTGACCTTGACACGGTGACAAGGTCTTCACTGCGTGCCGAGGAGGTGGTCTCGATGACGGACACGGGACAGAAGACGGGACAGGACACTGGTCAGGACACGGATTCGGCGCGCGTGCTCCGGGCGTTGGCGGACGGGCGTTCGTCCGTGCGGCTGCGGGCCGCGCTGGCGGCCGGCACGACACCGGACCCGCGCTTCGTCGGCACACTCGTCGAGCGATGCGCGGTCGAGCCCGAGTTCTTCGTCCGCGACATGCTGACCTGGGCGCTCACCCGCCAGCCGCTGTCCATGACGCTCCCCCGGCTGCTCCGCGAGGTCCGCTCGGCGCACGCGCAGGCACGGAGCCAGGCGCTGCACACGCTCTCCAAGATCGGGGACCGGCAGGCGTGGCCGGCGATCACACCGGCACTCCTGTGCGACGCCGAGGACGAGGTGGCGCGCAGCGCCTGGCGGGCAGCGGTCGTGCTCGTGCCGGAGGGCGAGGAGCCGGCGCTGGCCGCGCAACTGGTGACGCAGCTCGGGCGCGGAGGGCAGGAGACGCAGCGGAGTCTCAGCCGGGCGCTGGTCGAGCTGGGCGATGCGGCCGTGCCGCTTCTGATCGCCGCGGAGTCGGCCCCCGAGCCGCCGGTGCGCGCGCACGCGCTCGCCACGCAGCGGCTGCTGCGCGACCCGGACGCCGCGTTCCCGTTCCTGATCGAGGAGGCGAAGCGCATCGTGGCTGTCGGCGGGCCCGGCCATGGGGGAGGATAGGACGTGTTGATCGGTGAGGTGGCGCGACGGTCCGGGGTCAGTTCCCGCATGCTCAGGCACTACGAGTCGCTCGGTCTGGTGCGCCCCTCCGCGCGGACCGGCTCCGGGTACCGGGAGTACTCCGGGGAGGACATCCAGCGGATCTTCCAGATCGAGAGCCTGCGGTCACTGGGTCTGTCGCTGCGTGAGATCGGTCGCGCGCTCGACGAGCCCGGCTTCGCCCCCTCGGCGCTCGTCGACGACCTCATCCGCCGGACGCGTGAACGCATCGCGGCGGAGAACGAGTTGCTGACGCGCCTGTGCCGGATCCACGCCACGGACCCCGGCGGCTGGGAGGACGTCCTCCAGGTCGTCGCGCTCCTCCAGGCACTGGGCTCGAAGAGCGCCGACGCGCGCCAGCGTGCGGCCCTCTCCCCGGCCGCCGCGATGCCGGTGGAGGCCCTGGTCGAGGCGGCACTGCGCGAGGCGGAACCGAATGTCGCCGGGGCTCTTCGATGGGCGCTGGCACGGTCGGGCGACGGCGGCCCGGCACTGCTCGCGCGGGCCCTCGACTCACCCACCGCCGCGGTACGGGAACGTGCCGTCCGCTCCCTCGCGGAGCTGCCCGGTGACGAGGCCGCCGCACAGCTGCGCAAGGCCCTCGCTCATCCCGACCTCGTGGTCCGTGGACACGCGGCCCTCGCGCTCGGGTCACGCGGCGGGGCCGACGCGGTCCCGACGCTCATCGACATGATCGTGGACGGCAGGAACGACACCGACGCGGCGGATGCGCTGAGTGTGCTGGCGAGCGACGCCACGACGGCGGACCGGATCGCGACCGGGCTCGTCGACCGCCTCGCGCACGGCTCCACTCGGGCGCCGGCACGCGGACGGCTGACCCAGGCGCTGGCGGACATCCCGGGGACGCAGGCATCGCGTGCCCTCGGTGAGCTGACCCACGACGCGGACCCGGCCGTGGCGCTGACGGCGACGTACCTCCTCCGGCTTCGCGACGCGCGGTGAGCTCCGTCTTCACGGGTCCCGGTCAGCGGCCGGGCGCGGCCAGGCATATGACCGCGCGCCAGGGGCACGCGGAGGGCGAACGAACTCACGCATCACCGCTAGGAGGAGAGTCGTGTCGTTTCTCTGGGCCATCATCGCGGGGCTCGTCATCGGCCTGCTGGCCAAGCTGGTCGTCCCCGGGCGCCAGCCCATCCCGCTGTGGCTGACGACCATCCTCGGCATCCTCGGGGCCGTCGCCGGCAACGCACTCGCCACCGCCTTCGGCGTACGCGACACCGGCGGCATCGACTGGATACGCCACGTTCTGCAGATCGGTGTGGCCGCCCTGCTCATCGCCCTCATCACCCCGTTCTGGGCCCGACGGCACGCCTGAGTCAGGTCAGCAGGAGGTGTGCCCGCCGGCAAGTCGTCGGCGGGCACACCTTTGTGCGTCCCTCACCGGTCCCCGGCTCCCGCACGCCCGGCAGGTGACGCCCCGTTCCCGCCGTCGGTGCGGGCCGGAACACGCGCTGCGCCAGGGCGCGCGGACGCCGTGTCACCAGTGTCGCGTGGAGGCGGCCTCCGGAACAGGGGTGGAAGGAGGCGCGGGCCTCGTTCCGCCGAGCGGGACCCCGTTCGTGCGGGGCCGTGTCGGGCACCCGGACCGCATGACCACTGACCCACGCCGCCTCCGCCTGGTGCAGACCGTGCTCGACAGCACCGATGCCCGCCGGCTCGCCGAGTTCTACCGCTCCCTGCTGGGTCTCCGCTACGCCGAGGGCGACGAGCCGCCCCCGGCCGGACAGCCGGACGAGCGCGGCCGGGACTGGCTCGTCCTGCGTGCGCCCGACGGTGACCATCAGCTCGCCTTCCAGCAGGTGCCCCGTCTGCGCCGACCGGACTGGCCCGACGGCCCGGTGCCTCAGCAGCTGCACCTCGACATGAGCGTCGGCTCGCCGCAGGAGCTGCGCGACCAGCACGAGCGCGTGATCGCCCTCGGCGGCAGCCTGCTCAGCGACCGGGACCGGCCGGACCCCGACGACGAGGAACGCTTCCGCGTCTACCGGGACCCCGAGGGCCATCCGTTCTGCATCTTCGTCACGGAACGGGACGAGTAGCGGCCCCGGTCCTCGGCCCCGGCCCCCGGGAAGGGCCGGGCCACGCTCGGAGGTGTCAGCCGCGCGGGAGCAGGAAGCGGGCGAGGACGGCAGTGGCGAGGAGCAGGGCGGCGACGACCAGGAGGCCCAGCCGCATGCCCGGCAGCGAGAAGCCCCCGTGGGAATCGGCGAGCATGCTGCCGAACAGGGCGACGGCGAGCGCGCCGCCGGTCTGCCGGGAGGCGTTGAGCAAGCCCGAGGCGATCCCCGCACGCCCGGCCGGCACGGCCTCCATCAGCAGCGCGGTCAGCGCCGGCACCGCGAGTGCCCCGCCCACGCTCAGCGGCACCAGCAGGACGATCACGAGCCACAGGGGGGTGTGCGCGGCCAGCGGCAGCATGGCGACCATGGCCGCGCCGAACACCGTCTGGCCGGTGACGATCACCGCACGCCGGCCGATCCGCTCCGCCAGCCGCGGTGAGACGAGGTTGGTGGTCGTCACCAGCGCCGACATCGGGACGAACATGAGTCCGGCCGCGATCCCCGACATCCCGCGCAGCTGCTGGTAGTACAGCCCCAGGACGAAGATCCCGCCGTAGAAGGCGGCGTTGAGGGTGAAGCCGACGGCCAGGGCGGGCGCCACCCGGCGATCGCGCAGCATGCTCAGCGGGACCATCGGACTGTCGTGCCGGGCCTCCACCCGGTGCAAGGCGTACGCGGAGACGACGGCGAGCACGGCGGCGGCCAGTACGGGCTGGCTGGTCCAGCCCAGGTGGCCGCCCTCGATCGCGGCGAAGACCAGGGCGGCCAGCGCCAGTACGGCGGTGAGCTGGCCGGCGCCGTCCAGCGCGGTGGGCCGTCGCGGGGAGCGTTCCACCCGCACCAGCAGGCCGAGGATCACCGCGCCCACCGGCAGGTTCAGCAGGAACACCGACCGCCAGCCGGCGCCGTCGGTGAGCAGCCCGCCCAGCACCGGGCCCGCGGCCATCGCCACCGACCCGCCGACCGTCCACAGCGCGATGGCGCGGGCGCGCGCCCTGGCGTCCTCGTAGGCGTGGCGGATCAGTGCCAGCGAGGCCGGCATCACCACCGCGGCGGCGATTCCCTGGACGACGCGCGCACCGATCAGCACCCCGATGCCGGGCGCGAGGGCGCAGCCGAGGGAGGCGAGGGTGAAGAGGGCGACGCCCGAAGCGTAGGCGCGCCGGGCGCCGACCCGGTCGGCGAAGGCACCGGCGGAGAGCATCAGGGCCGCGAACATCAGGGTGTACGCGTCGACCACCCACTGCAGGCCGGCCATTCCGCCGCTGAGGGAGTGCTGGATCGCGGGCAGCGCGATGTTGACGGCGGAGACGTCGACGGTGATCACCGTGAAGCCGAGCAGGGCCGCGACGAGCGCCGTCGTGTTCCGCCTCGGCGCGACGGCGTCGTCCGCGGGGGCTTCGGCAGGCCGGCTCCTGGCGGGCTGCCACCGCCGGAGCGCGCGCAGCGGCGGCTCGCCGGCGCCCCCGGATGCGATGTCCTCGGACGAGGCGGCGGACGGCGACGAGGTTGCAGGCACGGCGATCTCCCGGATCAGGCGACGGACCCGCTCCTCGGGAGCGGGTGGGCGGGCGGTCCCGTTCGCCGGGCCGCGGTCCGGTGTCGTGCACCCCCTGGGCCCCGGCGGCCTGGCCGCCCGCTCCGGTACCGACTCTGCCCGGGTACGGCCCGGCCCGGCAGACCGCGCTGTACCGGGGTGGCGCGTTCCAGGTCCTGACACGGCCCCTCACGTCCCGCGACCGCCTGTCACAATGGCCGGATGGCTGCAACAGGGGACACGCGCGGCACCGAACTCGGCCGGTATCTGAAGGCGCGCAGGGCTCAGGTACGGCCGGAGGACGTCGGGTTGCCGGCCGGCGCGGGGCTTCGCCGTACCCCAGGGCTGCGTCGCGAGGAACTCGCCACGCTGGCAGGGGTGAGCGTCGACTACTACATCCGCCTGGAGCGCGGCCGGGAGACCAACCCCTCCCCCGCGGTGGTGGACGCCCTCGGACGCGCGCTGAGGCTGCGCGGTGACGGTTACGAGCGTCTGCACGAGCTGGCGGAGCTGGCGTCCGGCCGGCCCTCCGAGCTGCCCGCGTCCTCCGACCACGGTGTCCGTGACTCGGTGCTGCGCATGCTGGAATCGGTGCGCCCCCTGCCCGCCTACGTGGTGAGCCGCTTCAACCGGGTGCTGGCGGCGAATCCGCCCGGGCGGCGGCTGCTGCCGGGGCTGTGGGACTGGCCGGAGGAGCGGCGCAATCTGACGCGGTACCTCTTCCTCCACCCGGTGGGCCGGACCCTCTACGAGCCGTGGGAGGACACCGTCGCCAGCTCGGTCGCCCACCTGAGGGCAGTGGCCGGCGCCGCCCCTGACGACTCCGAGCTCACCGCGCTGGTCGGTGAACTGGTACTGAAGTCACCCGAGTTCGCGAGGCTCTGGGAACGGTACGACGTCTGCGAACGCGGGGGCGGGCAGAAGTCGTTCCGGCATCCGCAGGCGGGGGCGATGACCCTGACCTACGAGGTCATGCAGCTCGCCCGGACGGGCGGCCAGCGGATGGTGGTCTACCAGGCGGTCCCCGGAACACCGGACGAGGCGAACATGCTCCGGCTGGATCCGGAGCGGCACGCGGACGACCCGGTGCCCGCGCCACGCTCCACGCCGGCCGACGAGCCGGACTCCCCCGCGGTCCCCGTCCTCACCGGCGTGGTGTCCGCCGCGCTGTCGGGGTCGGACGTTTCTCGAACCAGTGGTGGGCGTAGGGCTCGTCGTTGAAGGCCGGGACCTCGGTGCAGCCGCTGTCGCGGCAGAGGCGGGTGGCCACCTCCAGGGCGCGCCTTGTCGGTGTCGAGCCGTACCCGATCGCTCGCTCGGCCAGGAGGCGCCGGGCCAGGCCGAGAAGGCCCGGTCAGTGCCACGGGATCTCGGTGGAGGCCAGATAGCGGAGTCCGCGATCGCGCCACAGTCGGCCGTGGCGGGCGAGGCGGTCGCGGTGGGTGTTCCAGTCCGGTGCCCGGCCGGTCCACGCGGTGTGCGCGACCGAGGCGAGGCGCGGCAGCAGCAGCGTCGTCAGGTCGTCGAACGTCTCGACCGACTCCCCGAACACCGTCGCCGAGATCCCCGCGGTGCTCTCGTCGGGGATCCCGTGCGCGGCCGGGTCCCAGGCGGCGGTGTGCCGCACCCCGCGGGGCCGGTACGCGGCGAATCCGAGGCGGGCGGCGGTCTCGGCCTGCTCGGGCGGGGTGACGTCGGACGCGTAGGGGCGGTCGAGGTAGAGGTGGGACTGCGGGGAGAGCAGCACGCGGGCACCGCCGTCCAGGACGCGCGCGAGGTCGTGATCGGTGGGGGCGAAGAACCGCTTGAGGGCCTTGACGAGGTCGACGGTGTACCCGGCCGCGAGCAGTTCGGGGCGGCGGGCGAGTTCCTCCTCGGTGTCGGGCAGGTCCATCATCGGCACGTCCACCCAGAACTGGGCGATGTCGTCCGGGCCCACCCCTGCCCGTGACGCCTCCTGCCAGGCCAGCGGGCGCTTGCCGGCGCCGCGCACCAGGGCGCGCAGTTCGCGTACGGCCAGGGCGAAACTGTCCGCGGTCATCCCGAGGGCCTCGTCACCGCCGATGTGCACGTAGGGCCCGTCCGTCGCGTCGCACACCTCGGTGAGGACGGAGGCCACCAGGGACCGGGTCGCGGGGTCGGCGAGGTCGAGCGGCGGGACGTACGGGTACCGGCCGGCCAGCCCTTCCGGCGCGGGCGCGGCGGGCAGCCCGGGCACGGCCTCGCGGAGGGCGGCACAGTGGCCGGGGAGGTCGATCTCGGGGACGACCGTGACGAAGCGTTCCGCCGCGTAGTCCTGGAGCGCCCGGTAGTCCTCCAGCGTGTAGTGCGGCCGGGGGGTGCCGTCCGTGTGCCCGGCGGGCAGCGGCAGGCGCCAGCCTTCGTTGTCGGTGAGGTGCAGGTGCAGGACGTTCAGTTTGTACAGGGCCGCGAGGTCGATGACGCGGCGCAGCTCGCCGGGCGTGAGGTAGCCGCGTGCCGGGTCGACCATGAGCCCGCGCCATGCGTAGTGCGGTGCGTCCGCCGCCTCCCCGCACGGGATGTGGTCCGTGCCCGTGGCGATCGCCTGGAGTGCGGTGGTGGCGGCGCGGAACACGCCCTCCGGCGTGGCGGACCGGCAGCTGATGCCTCGTTCGGTGACCGTGAGGCGGTACGACTCGTCGCCGGGTTCCGCGGCCCCGCGCGGTGACACGCCGACGGGCGGACCGGGCCGGTCCGACGGGGCCGCGTCGAGGGCGAGTTCGAGACCGCGCACGGCGGCGCCGGCCGCCTCCGGGGGCGACAGACGGTCGCCCAGGTGAGGGGCGAGCAGTGCGCGGACCGTCCGGCCGACCGCGGTGAGCCGAGGGTCCGTGGAGACGACCCTCCACGCTCCGCCGAGGCTCAGCACCCCGCCGGCGGTCGCTGCCGTGTGCCCCGCGAGGCCCGGAATGACGACGTCCATGGTTCTCCTCCACGCGACTGGTGCCTTGTCGGTGCCGCCTGCCGACCCGGGTGCGGCGCGGTGCCGCCGACCCGGGGCCCGACGCCTCGTCAGGTGAGCGCGGGCCCCGGGGCGGTGGGCCGTTCCGGAGGACCGGGGGCCTGCGCGCCTTCCTGCCGGAGCGGCTCGGCCTGTACGCTAACACGAAAACCGATCAATGAACGCTTTTCACGGAGTCCGGTTCCGGCCCCACGCCGGCCGGGCTCGAGGCGGAAGGAGCCCCCGTATGACACCCCCGACCGGGCCCGGTCTCGTGCTGCCGCACGGCTTCCTCATGGGAGCCTCCACCTCCGCCCACCAGGTCGAGGGGAACAACGTCTCCAGCGACTGGTGGGCCATCGAGAACCGGCCGGGCAGCTTCGTCGCCGAGCCCAGCGGGGACGCGGCCGACAGCTTCCACCGCTGGCCGCAGGACATGGACCTGCTGAGCGAACTGGGTTTCAACGCCTACCGTTTCGGCATCGAATGGGCCCGTGTGGAGCCCGAGCGCGGGCGGATCTCGCGGGCCGCCGTCGCCCACTACCGGGACATGGTCCGCGGGGCCCTGGAACGCGGGCTGGAGCCGGTGGTGACGCTGCACCACTTCACCTCACCGCGCTGGTTCAGCGAGCTCGGAGGATGGTCCTCGCCCGAGTCGGCCGACCTGTTCGCGGCCTACGCGGCCGTGGCCGCAGAGGTGCTCGCGGCCGGTGCCCGTCACGTGGCCACGATCAACGAACCCAACATGGTGGCGCTGATGCACGCCCTGAAGCGCGAGGCCGCCCGCACGCCGGTCCGCCTCGGTGACCGCTCGGGCGCGGCGGCCTTCGACCCGGGTTCCCTGGAACCGGACGCCGACGTGACGAGGGCGCTGATCCGGGCGCACCGGGCGGCGTTCGGCGTGCTGAAGGCCGCCGACCCCGGGCTGCGGGTGGGCTGGACCGTCGCCAACCAGGTCTACCAGGCCGAGCCGGGCGCCGAGGAGGTCGCCGCCGCGTACGCGGGGCCCCGCGAGGACGTCTTCCTGGAGGCCGCCCGCGAGGACGACTGGATCGGCGTCCAGGCCTACACACGGCACCGGATCGGCCCGGACGGCCCCCTGCCCGTGCCGCCGGGTGCCGCGACCACGCTGACGGGCTGGGAGGTGTACCCCGAGGCGCTGGGCGAGGCGGTACGGCACACCGCCGCCGTGGTCGGCCCGGGCGTCCCCCTCCTGGTCACGGAGAACGGCATCGCCACCGACGACGACGCGCTCCGCGTCTCCTACACCACCAGGGCGCTGGCGAGCCTGGCCGCCGCCCTGCGCGACGGCGTGGACGTGCGCGGCTACCTGCACTGGAGCGCGCTGGACAACTACGAGTGGGGTTCCTACCGGCCGACCTTCGGGCTCATCGCGGTCGATCCGCACTCCTTCGCCCGGCACCCCAGGGAGTCGGCCCGCTGGCTGGGCTCCGTGGCCCGCTCCGGGCGCCTGCCGGACGCCCCCGCCGCCACGGCGGCCGGCGTCGTCGGTGCGGGTTAGGCTGACCGGCATGGCGAAACGGGGCCCGTACGAGAAGGGCGAGGCGAAGCGCGGCGAGATCCTGCACGCGGCTCTGGAGATCTTCGCGGCCGAGGGCTACCGGGGGACCTCGCTGCGCAAGGTCGCCGCCCGGTGCAATCTCAGCCTCCCGGGGCTGATGCACTACTTCGACTCCAAGGAGGACCTGCTCACCCAGGTGCTGCGCATGCGCGACGAGACCGCCCGGATGCGGCAGGACGAGCGCACCAGCCCCGAGAGCTACCGCGAGATCATCCGGGAGGGTGCCAGAACACCCGGTCTGGTGGAGTTGTTCGTGTCCATGGCGGCGGCCGCCAGTGACACCGGGCACCCCGCGCACGCGCACTTCGCCGAGCGCTACCCGGTGCTGCGCGAGCGGGTGGCCGCGTACGTGCGCAAGGCGATGGACGAGGGCCGCATGACGACGGTCGTCCCGCCCGAGCGGCTGGCGGTGCTGCTGCTGGCGGTGGCCGACGGCATCCAGCTGCAGTGGCTCATCGACCGATCGACGGACATGGAGCAGCCCGTCGACGACGTCATGCGGCTGCTCGCTCCGCGGCAGGACGACTGACCCGGGACGGCCGGGAGACGGAGGGCGGGACCCGGTGCGGGTCCCGCCCTCCGTGCTCCCCGGCCGGCGCGCGGGGTGCGTCGTCCCCGGCGCTCACCGGGGCGCGGCGCGCGGGGCGTCGCCGTCGGCGGTCGCGGCACCGGTCTCGACGGCATCGGCCAGTTCCCGTACGGCCTCGGGCGACACCGGGCTCTGCGGGAACTCGGAGATCACGTCGAGCGGAATGCCGGCGAGGAACCGCCGCATCACCGGATCGTCCATGGCGCCGGGCCCGGCCGCGTCCGCCCGGGCGCGGGCGAACCGCTCGGCCAGGAGCGGTCCGCCCACCGGATGCCGCAGCCACTCCGCGAGCGTGTTGCGGCCGGTCAGGCGCAGCCGCGAGGGATCGCCGTCGACGGTCAGCTCGGCCGACAGCCGGATGTCCCGCGACGAGGCGCCCACCTCGATGCGGTACGCACCGCCCTCGACCCGCCAGCCGCCCTCGCGTTCGCTGTAGTGGGCCAGGTCGGCGCGGGCCAGCTCCACGACCGCCTCCCGGCTCTCCCCGGGAGCCAGGAACAGCGAGGCGAAGGCGCGCAGTTCCCTCGGCGGGCGGGCGACCACGGAGGCGGCGGGTGCGGCGCTGTAGAACTGGACCACTTCGCGGCCCGCGCGGTCACCGGTGTTGGTGACGGTCACCCACACGGTGAACGACTCGCCGTCCTCCGTCGCGTCCACGCGCAGGCCGGAGTAGGCGAACGTGGTGTAGGAGAGCCCGTGACCGAACGGGAAGGCGACTTCGCGGCGAGCCGCGTCGTATCCGCGGTAGCCGACGAACACTCCCTCGCCGTAGCGGACCCGGCCCTCCTCGCCGGGGAAGGACAGGTGGCTGGGGCTGTCCTCCAGACGCAGCGGGATCGTCTCGGCCAGCTTGCCCGAGGGGTTGACCACGCCGAACAGGACCCGGGCCAGGGCGCCGCCGCCCGCCTGGCCGAGCAGCCAGCCCTCCACCACGGCGGGGACCGTGTCGTGCCAGGGCGAGGTGCGCACGGCACCGCCGTTGGACAGCACCACGCACACCCGGTCGTTGACGGCACGGACGCGCTCCAGCAGGCGCAACTGGTCGGCGGGCAGGTCGATGTGGGTGCGGTCGAAGCCCTCCGACTCGTCCAGCGCGGCCAGGCCGAGGAAGAGGACGACGGTGTCGCTCCCGGCGGCGAGACGCACCGCTTCGTCCTCGTCGGACGCGGCCGGGCCGGCGCCCCCGGCTCCGGCGAGGGCGTAGCCCGGGGCGAACTCCACGCGCGCACCGTCGGCGAGACGTCGCAGGCACTCCAGTGGCGTGTCGAGGCGGGTCGGTGTCACCTGGGAGCTGCCCGCGCCCTGGTAGCGGGGAGTGCGGGCCAGTTCGCCGATGACCGCGACGGTGCCGGAGGACGCGTCCAGGGGCAGGATGCCGGCGTCGTTCTTGAGGAGCACGACGCACCGGTCCGCCGCCTCGCCGGCCAGGCGGTGGTGCTCTTCGGCGGAGAACCCGGGGCCGGACCGGGCGCCTCGCGTCGCGCGCCGGGCGAAGCGGGCGAGACGTTCGACCGCGGTGTCGAGCACCGCCTCGTCGAGGTCGCCGCGGTTCACGGCGTCGACGACCTCGCGGTCGGTGCGCCCGCCCGTGCCGGGCATCTGGAGGTCCAGACCGGCACGCAGTGCGGCGACCCGGTCGCGTACCGCGCCCCAGTCGGACATGACGACGCCGTCGAAGCCCCATTCGGTGCGCAGGATGCCGGTGAGCAGCCGTGTGTTCTGCGACAGCGGTACGCCGTTGAGCGCGTTGTAGGAGGCCATGACCGACCAGGGGCGGTCGCGGCGGACGATGCGTTCGAAGGCCCGCAGGTAGATCTCGCGCAGCGGGCGCTCGTCCACGTCGGCGCTGACGCGCATGCGGTCGGTCTCCTGGTTGTTGGCGGCGTAGTGCTTGAGCGCCGCGCCGACGCCCGCCTCCTGCAGGCCGCGGACCACGGCACCGCCCATCTCCGCCGTGAGCAGGGGGTCTTCCGAGAAGTACTCGAAGTTGCGCCCGCACAGCGGTGACCGCTTGATGTTGATGCCCGGTCCGAGCACCACGTGCACGCCGTGGGCCGACGCCTCCGCCGCGACAGCGCCCGCGACGCGGCGGGCGACGTCCGGGTCCCAGCAGCTGCCCAGCGCCACGGCGGGCGGGAAGCAGGTGGCCGGTGCGGCGCTGTGCAGGTCGAGCTGACCGCCGTCGCCGCTCTCCTTCGGCAGCCGCAGACCGTGCGGGCCGTCGGACAGGGAGACGGCGGGAATCCCGGCCGCGGTGAGGCCGACCGTGACGAAGTCGCCCGCTCCGCTGGTCAGTGAGGCCTTGTCGGCGAGGCCGAGAGACGGCGTCGACGGGTCCGGGTGGGTCGTCGGCGCACCTGTCGGGGGCTGCTGGGGCATACGCGCACCTCTTTGGTTCCGGTGAGGCAGATGAGTACGGGGTGGAGGGGAGCACAGGCGGGGAAAGTACAAAAACCGTAAAGTGATCGGTTTTTACTGTCAAGGGATCTCTACCAGCCGGTAGCCACGGCGGCCGACATGGCCCGGCCTTGACCGCACGGCCTATTGACGACCAGAAACCGATCACCGTACGGTTTTCGCATCTCCCCACCGACGAATCGAGGAACCGCCATGTCCCGGTCCAGTCAGCCGTCCGGTGCACCACCCGCAAGACGCGCGACGCGGCGCGCGGCACGGCACGCGGCCACCGCCGTGGTGGCCGTCGCCGCCCTGTCCGGCGCCGCGACGGCCGCCGCCGCGGCCCCGGTGCCGGCGCACGCGGCCGGGCGGAGCGCCGCCGAGGTGCGTTACGTCGCGCTCGGCGACTCCTTCAGTTCGGGGCTCGGCATCCCCGAGCAGACCGACCCGGTCTGCGGGCGCTCCTCGGCGGACTACCCCTCGCTGGTGGCCCGGGCGGTGGGCGCCGCCTCGTTCACCGACGTGACCTGTGCGGGCGCCGAGACCCGTCACATGACGGAGCCGCAGGACGCGGTCCCGCCGCAGCTCGACGCCCTGCGGCCCGACACCACCCTGGTGACGCTGGGCATCGGCGGCAACGACCTCGACCTGACCGGCGTCATCACGCGCTGCGTGCTCCTCGGGTACCTCGCCCCGCACGGAGCGCCGTGCAAGGGGAGTTACACGCTGTTCGGCACCGACGAGATCGGTTCCCGCATCACGGCCACGGCACCGCGCGTGGCGGCCGTCGTGGACGAGATCCACGCCCGCTCCCCGCACGCCAGGGTGCTGGTGGTCGGGTATCCGGCGATCTTCCCCGACGACGGCACGGCCTGCCGGGAGACGGTCGCGCTCGCCGAGGGCGACTTCCCGTGGCTGCGGGACAAGGCCAAGCAGCTCGACACCACGCTCGCACAGCAGGCCGGGGCGCACGGGGCCGCCTACGTCGACGCCTACGGCCCCTCCGTCGGTCACGACGTGTGCCGGCCGGAGGGTGTGCGCTGGATCGAGCCCGAGGACACGGCCGCGGCGGCCGGTTTCCATCCCAACGCCGCCGGGCACCGGAGCACGGCCGATGCGGTGCTCGCCGCGCTCACCCGCTGACGCCCGTCTCCGGCTCACCGCCGTCCGGACCGAGACCCAGCCGGACCAGGTAGTCGCGCACCAGGTCCTCCATCGCCACGGCTTCCGGCTCCAGCAGCCACTGGGTCTGGAGCCCGTCCATCAGCGCCAGCAACTGCCGTGCGACGACCGCCGGTTCGACCGCCGGCGGCGGATCCGCCGCCGCCCGCAGCGCCTCGACGAGAACGGTCAGCTCCTCCCGCAGGACGCGGTACCGCTCCTTGAAGTAGTGGTGGGCTGGGTGCCCCGGGTCGGTGGCCTCGGCCGACAGCTTGGTGTAGAGGGCGACCAGACCCGGGGTCGCGCTGTTGCGGGCGACCACGCCGACCAGCATCCGCAGCCGCTCGGCCGGCACCGGCTCGGGCGCACCCGGATGCGTGATGCCGGGGAACACCGACTGGGCGTCCAAGCGGTCCCGGTGGCTCAGCACCGCGGCCAGCAGGGCCTCCTTGCCGGCGAAGTGGTGCAGCACACCGGCGTGGGTCAGCCCCGCGTGCGCGGCGATGTCCCGCAGCGACACGGCGTTGAAGCCTGCACGGGAGAACAACTCGGTCGCGGAGTCGAGGATGCGGGCCCGCGTCCGCTCGCCCTTGGAGGGGCGGCGCGCGGCGTCCTCGGGTCGTGCGCTCACTTCGGCACTCTCCTGCCGTCGTCACCGGTGGATCGCAGGACGGCGCCGTCACGGCCCCGCCAGGACCCCAGGAAATTACCAGTCGGCCGACCTGACCGCGAGAAAAACCTACCGAGTGGTTAGTTCTGCGGTTAAGCTCACCGCCCATCTCGTCCGGGACGACCCTCCCCCGGCCCTCCACACGGAGTGATCCTCATGACCAGAACCGTCCGAACCGGGGCCGTGGCCGCCTGTGCCGCGGCGTCGCTCGCCCTCGCGGGATGCACCGGCTCCGGCACCACCGCCACCGGCTCGTCGGCACTGAACATCGCGACCATGACCTTTCCGCAGAGCCTCGACCCCGCCCAGGCGGTCGGCAGTGCCCTGCCGTTCTTCCAGGCCACGTACGACACCCTGGTCGAGCGCGAGCCCGACGGCGTGTTCCGCCCCATGCTCGCCACCGCGTGGAAGTACAACGCCGATCGCACGGAACTCGCTCTCACCCTGCGCACGGACGTGAAATTCGCGGACGGCTCGGCCTTCGACGCGGCGGCGGTGAAGGCGAACATGGAGCGCTTCGCCAAGGGCGGCGGCGCCGACGCCAAGTGGCTGAAGGACCTGGAGTCGGTGGAGGTCCGGGACGCCTCGCACGCGACGCTGAAGCTGAAGCAGCCCAACCCCGCGATGCTCTTCTACCTGAGCGACGCGGCCGGCCTGATGGCCAACCCGGCGGCCTTCGCCAAGGGCGACGCTCTGAAGACGACCCCCGACGGCACCGGCCCCTACCGTCTCGACAAGGCGAGGACGACGGTCGGCACCAAGTGGGTCTACCAGCGCAATCCCGACTACTGGGGCGAGCCCCTGCCGTACGAGACGCTCACGATGAGCTTCTTCGACAACGAGACGGCCATCGTCAACGGCCTGAAGACCGGTCAGGTGAACGCCGCCCTCCTGCAGAGCGCCGATCAGCAGATCAGCATCGAGTCCGACCCCCGGATGAAGACGACGAAGCAGGAGTTCGACTTCCAGGGCCTGCTCCTCTTCGACCGGGGCGGGAAGCTCACCCCGGCGCTGAAGGACCCCCGCGTCCGCCAGGCACTCAACCTCGCCATCGACCGGAAGACGATGCTCGAGGCCATCCGGCAGAACCGCGGTGAGATCACCTCGCAGGTCTTCGGCCCCGACACGCACGGCTACGACGAGAAGCTGGACACCTACTACCCCCACGCCCCGGACCGGGCCAGGGAGTTGCTGCGGGCGGCCGGGTACGGCGACGGATTCACGCTCAGGCTCCCCCGCATCGCCGCCATCGTCAACGACGCGCTCGCCGCGTCACTGGCCGGCGACTTCGAGGCCGTCGGGGTGAAGCTGGTCTGGGACGACCTCGACGGTGCCTCGGCCGTGCAGAAGGTGTTCACCGACCGCGCGTACTCCGGGATGGTGATGAACATGGGCCAGTCCTCGTCGGACTGGGTCGTGGTCGACGAACTGGTCAACCCCGGCGCCTTCAACATGTTCGGCACCACCGACGCGACCGTGCGGGACCTGGTCCCGCGGATCCAGTCCGGAACGGCCGAAGAGGCCGGAGCGGCGGTCCGGACGCTGGGCGAGCACCTGGTGGAGGAAGCGTGGTTCGTGCCCTTCTACCGGATGAGCTACCTGCACGTCTCCGACGGGTCGGTGACCATCCGCCCGCAGTCCGGCATGGCCGTCCCGTCGATCTACAACTACTCCCCCGCCAAGTGACCCGGGAGCTGCCGGGGCGGAACGGGCCGCCGACGCCCGCACCGCCCCGGACGGCCCGTCACGGATACCGAGTGCCATGCTGAACTTCATCGCCCGCCGGATCGCCTCCGGCATCCTGCTCCTGGTCGTCATCTCCCTGCTCAGTTACGTCCTGCTGTCGGTTCCCGGCACCGACGTCGGACGGCAGCTCCTCGGCCAGGGCGCCGACCAGGCCGCCGTCGACGCGAAGAACGCCGCCCTCGGCCTGGACCGGCCGGTGCTGCGGCAGTACGCCGACTGGCTGGCCCACGCCCTGCGCGGCGACCTCGGCACCTCGTGGTTCACCAGCGAGGACGTCACCCGGGCGGTGACGGGCCGACTGCCGGTCACCCTCAGCCTGATGGCCGGCGTCACGCTGGTCACCACGGTGGTCTCCTTCCTGCTCGGCGTCCTGGCGGGGGTGCGGCGCGGCGCCGTCGACCGGTTCGTCCAGGTGCTGGGGGTCGTGGGCTACGCGCTGCCCGGCTTCCTGGTGACGCTCGTCCTCGTGCTGGTCTTCGCGGTCCGGCTGAACTGGTTCCCGGCCATCGGCTACACCCCCTTCACCGCATCACCCGGCGGCTGGCTGTCCACGGTCACGCTGCCGGTGCTGTCCCTGTCGGTCGCCTCCGTGGCCGGCGTCTCCCAGCAGGTGCGCGGCGCGGTGATCGACGTCCTGCGTCAGGACTACGTCCGTACGCTGCGCGCCCGAGGTCTGCCGGCCTCCCGGGTCGTCTTCCGGCACGTGCTGCGCAACGCCTCCGCGCCCGCGCTGTCGGTACTCGGCATGCAGTTCGTGGGCCTGCTGGGCGGTGCGGTCGTCGTGGAGCAGATCTTCGGGCTGCCCGGCATCGGCAGCATGACCGTCACCTACACGACCCGGGGCGACATACCCGTGATCATGGCGCTGGTCATGCTCAGCGTCGTCGGTGTCGTCCTGATCAACCTCCTGGTCGACATCATGATCGGCTGGCTCGACCCGAAGGCGAGGGCCGCATGAGCGAGAACCTTCCGGCCGACGTACCCGCCCCTGCCGCGGGTCCTTCCAACAGCGCGGCGAGCGCCGGAGGGAGGGGGGCGGTTCCCGGTCGCCGCGTGCTGCGGCGCCTGCTGCGCAACCCCCTCGGCGCGGGGTCCGCCGCCGTGCTCCTGCTGCTCGTCGCCGCGGTGCTGCTGGCCCCCTGGCTGGCGCCGCAGGATCCCTCGGCCGCCTCGCTCGGCCAGGCCTTCGCCGACCCGGGCGGCGGGCACCCGCTGGGCATGGACTCCGCGGGCCGCGACATCCTCTCCCGCATCCTGTACGGCGGGCGCAACACCCTCGCCGGAGCGCTGATCGCCCTCGGCATCGCCCTGTTCCTCGGCGTGCCGGCCGGGCTGTACGCCGGCTACCGCGGCGGCCGGTTCGACTCCGCCGCCAACTGGACGGTCGACCTCGTCATGGCCCTGCCCGCGATGGTGGTGCTGCTCGCCTCCCGCGCCATTCTCGGTCCCCGCGTGTGGGCCCTGATGGTCGTGCTGGGCGTGCTCGCCGCACCGAGCTTCCACCGCCTGGTGCGGGGCGTCGTCGCCGGCGTGCGCAACGAGCTGTACATCGACGCCGCCAAGGTCTCCGGCCTGTCCGACGCCCGCATCGTGGCCCGGCACGTCCTGATCGTCGTGCGCGGACCGGTCATCATCCAGGTGGCCCTCGTCGCCGGCGTCGCGATCGGCCTGCAGGCCGGCCTGGAGTTCCTCGGCGTCGGCAGCGGGTCGACGGCGACCTGGGGCGCGATGCTCAACGAGGCGTTCCAGAACATCCAGCGCGCGCCCCTGCTGATGCTGTGGCCGGGCCTCGCCCTGGGCCTGACCAACGGCGCTCTCGTCCTGTTCGCCTCGGCCCTGCGCGACGGCCTGGAGGACCGTGCCGGACGGCCGGCCGCCGCCCGCCCGCGGAGTGCGCGCCGCCGCACGGCGCCGGTGCCGGGCGACAAGGACCGCAGCACAGCCGGGGGTGCGTCGGACGACCGGGCCGAGCTGCTGTCCGTGCGCGGGCTCACCGTGACCTACGCACAGCCGGACGGCACCGAGAAGCAGGTCGTGCACGGGGTCGACCTCGATGTGCGCGCCGGGGAGATCGTGGGACTCGTCGGCGAGTCCGGCTCCGGCAAGACCCAGACCGCCTTCGCCGTGCTCGGGCTCCTGCCCGACGGCGGGCGGATCGGCGGCGGCAGCGTCCTCGTCGGCGGACGGGAGGTGACCGGGCTGCGCGAGCGCGACCGCCGGGAACTGCGGGGCCGCACCGTCGCCTACGTCCCGCAGGAGCCGATGAACAATCTCGACCCCGCGTTCACCGTCGGCAGCCAGCTCATGGAGCCCATGCGGCACACCCTCGGCCTCTCCCGGCGGGAGGCGGCCCGGCGCGCGGCCGAGCTGCTGCGCCTGGTGGAGGTCCCGCGGCCCGAACACGCACTGCGGCTGTACCCGCACCAGATCTCCGGCGGCATGGCCCAGCGGGTCCTCATCGCCGGCGCGATGTCCTGCGACCCCGAACTCCTCATCGCCGACGAACCCACCACGGCACTCGACGTACGGGTCCAGGCGGAGGTCCTCGACCTGCTGCGCCGCCTTCAGCGGGAGCGCGGGCTCGGCGTCCTCCTGGTCACCCACGACCTCGGGGTGGTCGCGGACCTGTGCGACCGCGTCGCGGTGATGAACGGCGGCCGGATCGTGGAGACCGGCACCGCCGAACAGGTCCTGCACTCCCCCGGGGATCCCTACACCCGCACTCTGCTCGATGCCGTCCTCGACGAGGCTCCGGCACGTGGCCCCTGGCAGCCCCGAGAGGCGAGGAGCACCACCGTATGACCGCCGCCCACGTCACCGGGACCGCCGGTCCCGCCGTCCCGCAGGTCCCCCTGCTCAAGGTGCGGGACCTGAGGGTGTCCTTTCCCGGCCGCGGCCGGCGCGCCCCGCGGACGGAGGTGCTCAAGGGGGTGTCCCTCGACGTCCGGCCGGGCGAGACCCTCGGTCTGGTCGGGGAGTCCGGGTCGGGCAAGACCACCATCGGACGCGCCGTGCTGGGTCTGGTGCCGGTGCGGTCCGGCACGATCACCTTCGACGGGGAGCCCGTCCACGCGGCCGGCCGCAACCGCCGTCGCGCTCTGAGCCGGGACCTCCAGGTCGTCTTCCAGGACCCGTACACCTCCCTGAACCCCTCGCTCACCGTCGGGGACACCCTCGCCGAGCCCCTGATCGCGCACGGCACGGGTCCGCGTGAGGCCCGGGAGCGGGTCCGTGACCTGCTCGACCGGGTCCAGCTGCCCGCGGACGCCGCCCACCGCCTGCCCCGCGAGTTCTCCGGTGGCCAGCGGCAGCGTGTCGCCATCGCGCGTGCGCTGGCCCTGCGTCCCCGGCTCGTCATCTGCGACGAGCCGGTCTCCGCACTGGACCTGACGACACGGCGGGCGGTGCTCGACCTGCTGCTGGACATCCAGGAAGAGACCGGCACGGCGTACCTCTTCGTGACGCACGACCTGTCCGTGGTGCGGTTCATGAGCCATCGGGTGGCGGTGATCCACCGCGGGGAGATCGTGGAGACGGGTGACGCCGCCGACGTCACCGGGGCTCCCCGGCACGCCTACACCCGGGCGCTGATGTACTCCGCCCCCGTGGCGAACGTCGCCGCGCAGCGCCGGCGCAGGGAGGAGGCGCGGAACCTGGCCGGCCCGCGCGAGTGAAGGGAACCGGGAAATCGATTCACCCGCGCTCGACCGTCCGGTACGGTCGCCGAGTCGTTCTCACCGCCGGGGACCATGGGCTTCGCGTGTGGTCCCTCCGGCAGTCACCCGGCTGAAAGCAGGTCTCTCATGGCGTGTCGGATCAGTGAACTCGTACTCGGCTGCCGTGACCCGGAGTTGCTGGCGCGGTTCTGGTGCGAGGTCCTGGACTTCGTCGTGCTGGACCGCGAGGACGACGGCACCCTGGAGATCGGGCCGCGTGAGGGGTTCGGCGGTCCGCAGCCGACGATCATTCTGAGCCGCCGGGACGAGCCGGAGAAGGGCAAGTCCCGGCTGCACATCGACGTCAACGCGACCGACCGCGACCAGGACGCCGAGCTGGAGCGCCTCCTGGAACTGGGTGCGCGCCCGGCCGACATCGGCCAGACGGGCGAGGAACAGTGGCACGTCCTCGCCGACCCCGAGGGCAATGAGTTCTGCCTGCTCAAGACCCGCCTCGCGCCGCTGTAGCGGAGCGGGGCCGGAGCTGACCGCCGGTGGTGTCCGTGCCGTGTGCCCCTCAGCGCACCTCTGTTGGTGAGGGCACCAGAGTTGTACCGGCGGCAGGCAGTTCACCTCGTGCGCGGAGTGACGACGACGGTGACGTGTGCGCCGGGCCGTGCTCCGACGCGCGCGATCGCCGCGCGGTCCCCCCGCAGCACGGGGGTGGCGGTCCGGGCGGCCCCGGTCAGGCCGATCCGCCAGCCGCCCGCCCGGGGCGGCACGGAGATCTCGGTGACGCAGCGTCCGGCCCGGTACGAGAGCCGGAAGGCGCCGCTGCCCGGCGTGTACGTCTCGGCGGTGATCCGGCCGGCGACCGCCGGGGCGTACGGCGCCATGGTCTGCTCCTTGTTGGTGCGGAAGCGCCCCTGGGCGTCGACGGCGCAGTACCCGTCGCCGTAGCACCAGACGTAGCCCGCCCAGCCGGAGCTGTAGCGGTTCAGGGACGACAGGGCGTCACGGTAGAAACGCCCCATGTTCGGCAGGGAGTTGTTGAGCGGACCCCACTCCCCCACCACCACGGGGACGCGGTACCGGCGCGGGTAGTCGGTCACCGCGGCCTCGTACGCCTCGACCCAGCCGGCCGAGGGGTCGTAGTCGGCGCCCGCCTCCATCGCCGTGTTGTAGAAGTGGGGCGCGTAGACGGCCCTGGGGTCGTCGACACGGCCCAGACCGGTGGGGACGCCCTCCCCCACGGCGGGAGTCGGTTCGAAGAAGAGCCAGGAGTCGTCGTCGACGGAGCGGACGGCGTCGGCGAGGCGGTTGTACAGGGGGGTCAGGTGGTCGCGCTCGATGCGCCTGGCGGCCGTCGGCACATCCTCGCCCGGTGCGATCTCGCCCATGGGCTCGTTCATCAGGTCGTAGCCGAGGACGGCGGGATGGTTCCCGAGGCGTGTGGCCAGCACCCGCCACATGTCCCCCTGGGCGCGCCGCAGGTCCGGGTCCTCGTAGAGGTGGGTGAACGCACGCTGCACGGCCGGTTCGAAGTACTCGGAGAACCAGTCTCCGGGGTGCGGGGTGAACGCCAGTCCGTCGGTCCTCGTCGCCCACTCGGGGATGCCGCGGTGTCCGAAGGCGGGCCCGAAAACGTCCTGGTGCGCGTCGATCAGCACCTGGATGCGGTACGTGTGCGCCCAGTCCAGGATGCGTTCGATCCTTTGGAGGTACCTCTCGCTGTAACGGCCTCGTTCGGGTTCGAGGTCGTCCCAGAAGACCAGCAGCCGCGCGAAGCCGAACCCCCGGGCCCGCAGGTCCCGGAAGTGCCGCTCGCCGATCGCGGACAGGGCGGCCTCACCGCGGTGGGACTTGTCCTCGACGTTCCAGCCGCGCAGCGTCAGGACGCGGCCCCGGTCGTCGGTGAGTCGCGGAACGCCCGGGAGCGGATCGCGGTGCTCCTCGACGGCGGGCCGTGCGTGGGCGGTTGCGGTGGACAGCAGGACGGTGCAGACGAGCGCGGCGAACAGACGGCGGTACATGAGACCTCCGGCACGGTCGGTCGGCAGTGCGGCAGATCACATCAGGAAAGCTGAGCATTGTTCAAGAGTGCGGACCGGCCGTACGGCCGCACCCCTTGCCGAGGGGGCGACCGGGCCGTTACGTTCCCGGCGAGCCCGTTCATCTACGCGCGTCACTCCTCAGGGGGAGCTCCATGCACATACGCAAGGCCGTCCTGTCCACGATCGCTCTGCTCGGCGCGGGACTCTCCGTCGCCGCCTCCACGGGCGTGACCGCGGCCCGGACCGGTGCCACGACGAGTGGCACGACGGCTGGTACGACGGGTGGTACGACGGGTGGTACGACGCATCCTGCCGCCGCGGCCGACGGATGGCAGCAGGTCGGATCCGACATCAGAAGCGGCGTGAGCGGGCTCACCGTCATCTCCCGGTCGGGCGGCACCTACCGCGCCCTGGTCGCCCTCGACAACAAGCGGCCCGGCGAGACCCGCATCGCCCGGCTCACCTACGGGCCCGGCGAGTCCGGATCCGCGACGGGCGTGCGGCCGCTCGAGTGGCAGGGCGGCGCCGAGCCGATCGACCTCGAGGCACTCGAAGCCGTGCCGGGCACCTCCGACGAGTACCTCGCCGTGGCGAGCCGGGGCCTCGTCTACCACCTCCGGAGCACCGGTGACGGCAAGACGGTCGAGGTCCGCGATCTCTCACCGCTCCCGGCGATCGGCCAGGCCGACAACTTCGAGAGCTTCACGCTCGTTGCGCAGCACGGCAGACTGGCGGCCGTCTGGGCCGACCGGGGCGAGGGCACCGACCGGCCGGCGACGCTCTACGCGGCACCGCTGTCGTTCGACGCATACGGGGGGTCGGCGTTCGGCGCCGTGACGAAGGCCGTCTACCGTGCGCCGTATCCCACAGGCCACGTCCGGCACGCCTCCGACATCGCCGTCACCGACTCGGGCCGCCTGCTGATCGCCTCGGCGTCGGACGAGGGGGACGACGGCCCGTTCGACTCGGCGGTGAGCGACGCGGGTTCGGTCCGGCTCGACCGCTCGGGCCGGGTGCGGCTGAGGGCGGCCGGCCGTCCCGAGGTGCTGCGGACGTTCCAGGGCCACAAGGTCGAAGCGGTGGACTGCGTGCCCGGCTCCGGCGTCGCGGTCCTCGGCACGGACGACGAGAACGCCGGGGGTGCGGTCACGACCGCCCGCATCTGCGACTGACCATCCGTTCCGCGCCGACTCTTCCGGGCACGCCGGCCCTGCCGCATCCGCCACCGGTGGACGGCGGGGCCGGTGGGCAAGGGTGCCCGGAAGTCCGACTGAGACGCCTATCGTTGGGGTCATGGCCTTCCACCCGACGACGGAGCCCTCCGTCTTCCGCGCAGCGCTCCGGGAGCAGTTCGAGACGTTCCTCGACGAGCACCGGACCGCGCTGCACGACAGCCTCGACGGACTGACGGAGGAGCAGGCGCGCCGGTCCCTGGTCGCGTCGAGGACCACCTTGCTGGGGCTCGTCAAGCACGCCACGTTCGTCGAGAAGGTCTGGTTCGACGAGGCCGTCACGTGCCGGCCGCGCAGCGAGATCGGTATCCCGGGCACGCCCGACGAGTCGTTCGAACTCCACGACGACGACACGGTCGCCTCGGTCCAGCACGCCTACCGGCAGACCTGTGCCGCGTCCCGCCGTGCCACGGCGGACCTGTCACTGGACGACCTCGTGCGGGGCAACCGCCGGGGTCCGCTGCCGCTGCGCTGGGTCTACCTGCACACGCTGCGCGAGCTGGCCCAGCACTGCGGCCACGCGGACATCCTGCGCGAGCAGATCCTCGGCGGCACGGCACACGCCTCCTGACGCCGGCCACGGGGAGTCCGGCGTGAGCGTCCGCCCCTCGGTGCGGCACGTGTGGCCCGTTCATGTCGATCTTGTGCACCTTTGCAGCCGACGCCATGGAAGCCGGACAAGGCCTCACATCTCGCCACGTGATCTCCAGCGCCTCCGTGATAACACGAAGTGATCACTTCCGAGAGGGGCCTACGATCTCATGGGTATCTTCAGCCGCCGCCCGTCCACCCTGGCCGAGCCCACGTCGACTGTCCGCTCCCATGCGCACGTCGCGGTGGCCGACGCCGACGGTGCCGCGCTCGACCCGGCGCTGCGGTCCCTGACCGGCCGCTGGACCATCGACCGCCCGCACAGCCGCATCGGCTTCTCGGTGCGGCACGCCATGGTCACGACGGTGCGCGGGGCGTTCGCCGACTACGACAGCACCCTGTACTTCGACGGTGCCCGGCCCTCCGAGTCACGGGCAGAACTCGTCATCCGGGTCGGCAGCGTCGACACGGGCGTGGAACAGCGGGACGCGCACCTCGTCGGCCGGGACTTCTTCGACGTACGCCGTTACCCGGAGATGGTGTTCCGCAGCACCACCACCACCCACGAGGGCGGCGAGACCTTCCGGATGACGGGCGACCTGACCATCCGTGACGTCACCCGGTCCGTCGACCTCCAACTCGACTACCTCGGTTCGGTCGTGGACCCATTCGGCTTCGAACGAGCCGGCTTCGACGGCACCACCACCATCGACCGCACCGAGTGGGGTCTGGTCTACAACCAGCGCCTGGAGGCGGGCGGCGCGATGGTGAGCGAGAAGGTCCGGCTCCAGTTCGACATCTCCGCGATCAGGTCGGCGGCCTAAGAGGTCGTTTTCGCCCGATGTTTCATCCCGAGATGAGGGGTTTGTTGGCTTCTTTCGGGTCGCGCCAGGAGATCGAATCCGACCGACCGCGGCAAGAGGGGATCGAAAATCCACCTCATCGTCGATCGCCAGGGCCTGCCCCTGTCGGTCGGCATCTCCGCCGCCAAGGCAGAGTCGATGGCCCGGCCAATGTCAGCTCTGGGCCGGCGCGGCTTGTCGAACGTCTGCCTCCGCGAGACCACCGGGCGAGAAGACCGCGGCGGCGATCCGAAGCTGAGGCGGCAGAGAGGCCCACAGCTCATCGAGAAGACCGCGGCGGTTTCCGGCGGTGATGCGGACCTCAGTGAACGGGTCGCCGGTCGCGATCTCATGCCCGTCCGAGCGGTATGTAGTCATGAGCACCCCCTCACCGGGCTCCAGGTAACTGACCTCGAGAGTCAGCCGGTTTGTAGCCGTGCGTCCCCCGCTGCTGTGTCGCGCGGCGCCGAACCAGGCTCGCCCGCCGACCTGGCCGTCAGCGACGACGGTCAGCCGCGGGGTGAATATCGGCGGGTCTGGTTCGTAGTCCAAACCGTCCAGGGCCAGGGCGGGAAGCTCACCAGAGTCGAGCCGGTCGGCGACTGTGGCGACCTGTTCACCGTTGCCGAAGACCAGCCACTGGCCGCTCTGGCGGGCGGCGACGTAGTGACGCAGGTGATCGTGTGCGCTCGATTCCGACGGAGCGACAAGCAGCGCTCCCTCCGGAGTGCGGTGCAGAGCACGGGCCTTGGAGGCAGGGCTTCGTCCTGTGAGGAAGTACCCCCCAAGCGAGTCCCCGTCGCCGGTTCGGCACCACAGCACCCCGCGTCCGGGGTAGTGGTTGTCCGCCAGTACGTTGTTCAAACCGTTCACCGAGCTCAGCACTCCTCCGAGGTTATGGCGTCCCCGCATCGTGCGAGGCCGTCGACGACATCCAAGCGAATCGGCACGCGATGCCGTTCGCGGGGGGCCGCCATCGGGCCTGTCACAGCCACTCGTTGATCGCCGCGACCAGCACGGTTGCCTCGTAGCGGACGGAGGGCTTGTCATATCCTCGTGGCTACTGCACGGTGCCTCTTGAGACGATTGATTCCGCACCGCCCTCGGTTCGCCAGCGGCGGACCCATTTGTGGGCCGTGGGCCGGGATACCCCATATCCGCCGCGACGTGCGCGACGCGACGGCCCGCCAGGACGCGTTCGACCAGGATCCGTCTGCCGTGAACGGCCAGCCGGGCATTACGGTGGGACACGAAGACCTCCGTGTGCGGTGAAGCCTAGGACCTGTCTGTTAATTGATCTTGTGGTGGGTCGTGGAACCCGGCGGCGATCTGCGCGAGGGTGTCGTGCCGACGAAGGTAGACCAGACCGACGAGAGCACGCTGGTGGGGCGGGAGCTTGCAGCGGAGGCAGGTCGAGTGCGGCAGGGTAGGGAACCAACGAGGCTCCTGCGCTGATGAGTTGAGACGTCGAACACCTCTCTCAACGGCACAGGAGCCTCGTACGTTGCGGAAGAGCAGCCCGTCACCCGACCAGTGGCCATTCTGAAAACGCTCACTGGCAGTCAACGAAGTCACGCGGTGGCCGCCCGGAGACAGCGTCACCACTGTCCCGGTGCGGCTCCGGGTCCGCTCGTGATCTGCCGGACGTTGGTCACCTCCAGGCGCGGGAGCACAGGACCAGGCGATAGCCGTCCGGGTCGGCGATCGTCATGCCGTGCTTCTCCCAGTACGGGTTGTGGGCCAGAACACGGGTACCGCCGGCCGCCACCAAACGGTCGGTCAGGGATCCGTCGGCCGGTTTGCCCAGGTAGACCACGAACAGATCGTCCACTGTCGGGGTCGGCTCCAGTGGGTGTTCCGGGTCATGCGTCAGCTCGAAGTGCCAGGTCGCCTCCGGCCAGCCGACCATCAACAGGTCGTGCTCGCCCGGGACACGCTTGGCGGTGCGCTCCAGGATGGCCAGGCCGAGCCCCTCGACGTAGAAGCGTTCGGCGGCGGCGAGGTCCCGCGAGGGCCGGGCAAGCCGGACACGGACGGGGTGGTCGATCATGCCGACGCTTCCAGGGCAGAGCGCCAGACGGGGCTGTCGACATAGTGGTTGTCGAACCGCTCCGCCGATTCGGCGATCTCCTTCGCGTCCGACTCCCCGCGCATCACCCGGCCGAGCAGGCGCAGGTAGTCGAACCGGCCCATGCCCGGAGTGAAGACGAACAGGACGTCGGCTTCACAGCCGGGTGCTGCGGCGAAGGCGTGTGGGGTGTGCGGCGGCACTGCGAGGAAGTCACCCGTCTCCAGGACGGTGACCTCCTCGTCCACCAGTACCTGAAGAGATCCGCTGATGACGAAGAACAGCTCCGTCGCCTTGGTGTGCAAGTGCGCGGGTGCCCCCACGGCTCCCTTGGCGAAAGTGGACCGGTAGCTGGTGAAGCCGTCGGCCGTGTCGTCCGAGTCGGCGAGCAGTGTCATCACACTGCTGGGGTCGGCACTGGTCTCGGCTTCCGCGTGGCGCGTCAGTATCGGCGGGAACGGCGCGGCGGGCAGCGCCTCGGCAGGCATGTGGTCGACGTGCACGTCGACGGTGGCGGACTCGGACGCACCGGCTATCGCTTCGGACGGGCCATGGCCGGTGCGCGGGTCCACGCCGGTGGGGCGGGCATGCGGCTGCGTCTGGTGCCCGGCCGCCGTCGGTGGCCGGCCTGTCCCGCCGATGTCGGAGTACTTCATGTCGCGTCCTTCTTTCGTGGTGTTGTGGTACCGGTGTCAGTGTGCTGTTGCTACGGCCGTGTTTCGCGTGGGTCGGGACGCAGTGACCTGGTGCGGTCAGACGCCGAAGATCGCGAGCGGATCGCCGGTGAGCCAGGTGTTCTCGATGTGTATCCGGCGGATGAGCCAGCGGCTGCCGTCGCGGATCAGGTCGACGGTGTAAGGGTTCTTCAGCAGCGCGTGTGTGTCCGGGGCGTCGATGAGCACGTGCTGGGCCTCGACCAGCGCGGTGAGGCGGGCGGTGTCCCCATCGATGCCGATGCGCACGTTGGCGACCTGGTGAGTGGTGTCCACCCTGCCCGTGAACATGGCCAGGATGGTGCTGACGATGGTGTCCCGGCCGCTCATCACGGGAGGCTCGCCGCCCCAACGTGCGGCGGCCGGGCGGAAGTCCAGCTCCGCATCGGCGGTGAACGCCGAGGCGAACAGGTCTCCGTCCTTCAGGTCCTGCCCCAGAGCGAACCGGTGGAGAGCATCAGCGATCTCGGCGCGGTCGCGCAGCTCGGCGACAACCGCGGCGGTGTCGCCAGGTTGTGCGGCCAGGGTGAAGGGGGTCTCGGCGTCCATGTCATCCTCCGGTTGCCGGTGGCGTCGTGTTCGACGTCACCCACTCTGCTGCCGCATCAGCTGGCGACCAACGTCCACCTGCGCAATGATCGTGAAATCAGACTTAATGATGGGGGCGGGCGTGATCGAGCGGCACGAGGTGGAAGCGTTCCTGGCGCTCGCGGAGGAGCTGCACTTCGGCCGCACCGCCGCGAAGTTGCACGTGTCGACCGCACGCGTCAGCCAGACCATCCGGAAGCTGGAGCGGAGGGTGGGCGTACCGCTGTTCCACCGCACCAGCCGTCGCGTCTCGCTCACCACGGTGGGACAGCAGCTGCGCGACGAGCTCCTCCCTGCCTGGGGCGGTTTGACGGCAGCGGTACAGCGCGCGATCGAGAGGGGGCGCGGCCTGTCCGGCGCCCTGCATGTCGCCTTCGTCAGCGCCGCCGCCGCGCAGCTCCTGGCCGGTGTGACGCAGGTCTTCCGCGAGCAGGCGCCCGACTGCGAGGTGCGCATCCAAGAAGTGCAGGCCGACCAGATGCTGCGACGGATCCGCTCGGGAGAGGCAGACCTCGGGCTGACGACCCTGCCCATCGACGACCCCGACCTGACCCGCGGTTCGGTCCTGGTACGTGAGGCCCAAGTGCTCGCGGTTCCCGTCGGCCACCCCTTCGCCCGCCGTGGAAGCGTCCTGGCCGCCGACTTGACGCGCGTCCCCCTGGTACGGCTTCCGGGGCACACGGCAATCCTGCACCGGCAGGCCGACGCACCTCCCAACACCGCAGATCCGACGGCCGGGACGTTGCAGGAGGCACTCACCCTCGTCGGCGCCGGACAGGGCGCCCTCCCCGCCGGCGCCCACGCCCGCCGCTACTACGCGCGCCCCGACATCGCCTACGTCCCCGTCAGCGACGCCCCTGCCCTGGAATGGGTCCTGGTCTGGCCGACTGACCGTCACACCGCGCGCGTCCGCGCCTTCGTGGAGGCAGCTGACAGTTTAATCCACGGCCATGGGACAACACGGCAGCCGCCGCAGTGAATGCCGGATCTACTGCGGCAGGGCGGGAAGGCGGGACGGGTGGCGATGGGACGGGCGGCCGTACCGGAGCGCGGTGTCGCCATCGTTCTCGCCGAACTGCAGCAGGCCGGCGGATACCGGCGTGGCATGGCCGCCCGCCTGGCCTGCGAACACGGAGGCGCTGAACGCAACTGGCAACGCGCCATGACCGAATCCCGCACCCAGTACGAACAGCCAGGAGCACGACGGCACGGCCGAGGGCGCTGGCTGATGCATTCCGAGATCATCATCGTCTGGGCCGACTCCGCCCATGCCGGAAAGCTCGTGAGCTACGGGAAAACAGCACCTGAGCCTCACGATCAAGACTGTGAGCCGCCCCAAGGACTCCTCAGGTTTCGTCGCGCTGCCCCGCACGTCGGCATGCGCCTACGAACGGCTCGTCCAGCACTCCGAAACGCTCATCACCTGGGCAGCGATCACACTGATGGCCCAGGGCAGAAAAGAGCCTGGCCCGCCTCTCCGTCACCCCGTCGGTCGCGCAAGCAATCTGATCTAGTCGGTTGCGGCTGCGGCCTCGATCAAGAGTCCGTGCGAAGCGAGTAGCTTGCCGACATCTCTCAGCGTTGCCACACAGAGGTCCGCCTCATGAAGGGCACTTTCTGAGTGAGTGGTCGTGAGCCCCACAACGGTGCAGCCAGCCGCCTTGCCCGCTCGGACCCCGGCAGGGGCGTCCTCGACCACCAGACACTTGGACGGATCGACGCCCAGGCGCGACGCGGCCAGAATGAAACAGTCGGGCGCGGGTTTTGCCTGTTCGACATCAGCGGCAAATACCTGCACATCGGGCAATGGCAGACCAGCTGCGACGAACCGCTGATGTACAGACTTGAGGTCACCCGAGGTCACGATCGCCCATCCCTCGCCCGGCAAGGTCGCCAAGAGTGCGGCAGCCCCCACAACCGGAGGAAAGCCATTCTCCTCCTGAGACAGAAGATGATCCAGAACGCGCCGTTCGGCGCTGGGGTCCAAGTGGGGAGCCACGTCCCTAACGGTGTCCTCCGGACGACGCCCAAACGTGAGCTGCCAGACCAGGTTGGGATCGAGGCCCCGCATCACCGACCAGGAGTTCCATACCCGGCGATGAGCGGCGGTGGAGTCCAACAGAACACCATCCACGTCGAAGAGCACAGCAGCAATCGTCATCCATGCATGCTCTCAAGACACCGGTGGCTACCGAGGAACTCCCCCGGATTGAAACAGGTACTGAGAGGTCGTTCTCATCTATGTCACCCGGATATATGCCGACTCTCGGAGTGCAAGGTCGCGATCTTGTACGTCGACCGGACCGGGGTCCAGTGGCGCTACCTCCCGCACGACTTCCCGCACTGGAACACGGTCTACGGCTACTTCGCCAAATGGGCCGATGAGGGCGTGTTCGCCCAGCTCGAACGGCATTCTCCAACAGCTCTTACGGGAGAAGGAGGGCCGGGACGGCGAGCCGTCGGCCTGCGTGATCGACGCTCAGAGCGTCAAGACCTCCACCAGCGTCCCCGCCGCCGGCCAGGGCGTCGACGCCGGGAAGAAGCTTGTCGGCCGGAAGCGGAGCATCGTCACCGACACGCTCGGACTCCTCCTCGCAGTGCTGGTCACCGCAGCGAGCGTGCAGGACTCCGTCGCCGGCACCGCGCTGCTCGACCGGGTCGCCGCCGAGCACCCCGGCATCCGCAAGGTATGGGTCGACGGTGGCTACCGGCAGCACCTCGTCGAGCACGCCGCGACCCTCGGCATCGACATGGAGCTCACCGCCCGCAAGCCCGGGACCAGGCTTCACCCCGATCCCGAAACGCTGGGCCGTCGAGCGGACCTACGGCTGGCTCATGCTCCACCGGCGCCTGGCCCGCGACTACGAAACCCTGCCCAACCGGTCCGAAGCGGTGGTCCACATCGCCATGACCGACCTCATGGCCCGCCGCCTCACTGGCGAGAACACGATCTCCTGGCGCGACCCGAAAGAAGCCAACAAACCCCTCGTCTCGGGAGAAACATCGGGCGAAAACGACCTCCAAGAGCGTCATCGGCCGCGGGCGCCGCCGCGCAGGTCAGCCGGCCGGGACGGGCCCGGGCGGGAGGTGGACGGTCATGATCAGGTGGCAGGTCTCGTCGCCCGCGCCGCGGTAGGTGTGGGGGGCGTCACCGTCGAAGGCGGCGGTCTGTCCGGCGTGCACGGAGTGCTCGACGCCGTCGACGACGAGGGTCATGCGCCCTGACGTCACACTGACCGTTTCGACGACCCCGGCCTGGTGGGGGTGGCTGGGGTACTCCTCGCCCGGCCGGAGCCGCCAGCGCCAGACCTCCACCGGGGCGGGGCCCGACGTCGTCAGCATCAGCCGGGCCTCGCTGCCCTGCTCGCCCGCCCACAGCGGCATCACGGCGTCGGCGGACACCACACGGACGCGGCCCTCGGCCGGCCCTTCCATCAGGGCGGACACCGAGACGCCGAGAGTGTCGGCCAGCCGGACCAGCGTGGCGAAATTCGGATTCCCCTGGGCCTTCTCCAGGCCGACCAGCGCCCCCTTGCTGACCTTCGCGCGCCGTCCCAGCTCGTCCAGGGACAGGCCGGCGCGGGTGCGGGCGACCCTGACGTTGTGCGCGAGGGTGCGCAGAGCTGCCTCTGTTTCGGTCATCCGATCCCTGTCCTGGTGAATGGACCACTTCAATGCACCGTCCGGTCGTTTGGTTGACAACGGCCGGTCGTTTCATTGTACGGTCTGGTCGTTCCGTTGCGATAGTAAGGGATGTACCTCCGTGATCGCTCTGCTGCTGGCCCTGGGCAGCTCCCTCGCCTACGGCTGTGCCGACTTCCTCGGCGGTCTCGGCGCCCGCAAGGCCCACGTCCTGCGCACCGTCGTCGTGGCGGCGCCCGCGTCCCTCGCGGTCGAGCTGCTGCTCTGGCCACTGCTCGGTGCCACGTTCAGCGCCGGCGCACTCGGCTGGGGCGCCGCGTCCGGCGTCGCATCGGCCGCCGCCTTCGCCCTGCTGTACCGCACGCTGGCGATCGGGCCGATGAACGTCCTCTCGCCCGTCACCGCACTCGTCTCCGCCATGCTTCCGGTCGCCGTCGGCCTGCTGCAGGGCGAGCATCTCGGCCTCGCCGGCCTGCTGGGCCTGCCTCTGGCGCTGGTCGCCGTGGTGCTGGTCAGCGCCGGACAGCGCGACGGGGCGGCCCGGCCGTCGCGCACCGCGCTGCTGTCGGCCTTCGGCGCGGGCGCCGCGATCGCGCTGCAACTGGTCTTCCTGCACCAGGCGCCGTCCGACAGCGGCGTCGCCCCGCTGGTCGTCGGCCGTGCCGTCTCCACGGCCGTCACCCTGGCCGCGGCCGGACTGATGTTCCGCAGGCTGGGGACGGAGAAGCCCGCGTACGCCGTGTCGGCCGCCGCCGGCGTGCTGGACTCGGTGGCGAACCTGCTGTTCCTGCTCGCCGCCCGCAGCGGGGACCTCGCCGTGGTCGCGGTGATCACCGCGCTCTACCCGGCCGGGACCGTCCTGCTCGCCCGCGGCGTCCTCGCGGAACGCGTCCACCGCGGCCAGCTGGTCGGCCTGGGCACCGCCGCCGTCGCCGTCAGCCTCCTCGCCCTCACCTGACCCGCTCCCCCTCACCACCCCGTGCAAGGAGTACCGCATGTTCATCCAGCCCTGGGACGCCGGCCTGGACGAAGCCGAGTGGCGGACCTGGATCGCCGACGGACACGACTTCGGCATCCTCAGCGTCAACGGTGCGTCGGGCGAGCCGCCCCTCGCCGTCCCCACGCACTTCACCGGCGGCCCCGGCCACCTCCTCATCCACCTCGCCCGGCCGAACCCGGTCTGGAAGGCGATCGAGAACGACCCGAACGTCCTGTTCACCGTCTTCGGCGACTACGCCTTCGTTCCCGGCCCCTGGCGCGCCGCGCCGGGCACCCCGCCCACCGACGGCGTCCCCACCAGCTACTACACCGCCGTCCAGTTCACCTGCCGCGCCACGGTCGTCGACGAGCCCGAGGCGAAGGCCGAACTGCTGCGACGCCAGATGGCCCACTTCCAGCCGGACGGCGACCACGCCCCGCTCGCCGTCGACCGGCCCCCGTACGGCCGGATGCTGTCCGGCATCCGCGGTCTGCGCCTGGAAGTGACCGATGTGCGGGCCAAGTTCAAGTACGACGACCACAAGCCCGTCGAGCACCGAACGGCCGTCGCCGACCACCTCACCGAACGTGCCCGGGGCCTCGACCTCCCCACCGCCGCCCAGCAGCGCCGCCGCCTGGACCGCATCGGCCCCTGGAAAGCCTGACCGACCACCCCGCACGAAGGACGGAACACCAGCCTCCCATGACCGACTTCCGCATCTCCCCCGCCGTCGCCGACGCCTTCCCCGACACGCTCGTCACGTTGGTCACCGCCGACGGCCTGCGCGGCGGCGAACCCTGGCCCGACACCCTCGCCGCCCTGGAGGCGCTGGAGCAGCGGCTCGCCGACGGCACCTGGCGGCCCGCCGACGAGACCGATCCCCGCATCGAGGCCTGGCACACCGCCTACCGGTCCTTCGGCACCAATCCCCGCCGCATCCGCCCGAGCGTCGACGCCCTCGGCCGCCGTCTGGCCAAGAAGGGCAGCCTGCCGCGGATCAACCCGGCGGTCGACTCCTACAACGCCGTCTCCGTCCGCCACGGCCTGCCCGCCGGAGCCTTCGATCTCGGTCACGTCGCGGGGGACGTCGACATCAGGCATGCGGACGGCACCGAGGAGTTCACTCCCCTCGGCGAACCCGGCACCGTCGAGCATCCCAAACCCGGCGAGATCGTCTACGCGGACGCCGCCGGCATCCTCACCCGTCACTGGAACCACCGCGACGCCCACCGCACCCGTGTCACCGAGGACTCCACTCACGTCGCCTTCGTCCTCGAAACCCTCCATGCCGGCCGGGACGGCCGTCTCGTCGAGGCGGCAGCCGAGGAACTGCGGGGGCTGCTCGTCCCGCACGCCACCGAGACCCGGATCCTCCACCTCACCCGGGATCAGCCCCAGGCCACGGTCTGAACCCCCGGTCGTGCGCAGCCGGCCGGCCCGACCGCGGAACTCAGGGGCGCAGGGCCTCGAGCTCGTCCGCGCGACGGTGGTCCTTGGGACGGCCGAGGGAACGCCGCATCAGGATCAGGTCGTCCAGGTCGGCACAGCGGATGACGAAGCCCTCCGGATCCCGGACGCCGACCGCCCGGGCGAGGCAGGGCTCGGTGTCCATGCCTCCCCAGGGCAGGGCGGGTGTGCACAGGTCGCCGCCGGCGCCGGTCACTCGGTAGTCGGCCTGGGGCCGGCTCAGGTCGGGCAGCTCCGTGCAGCCCGTCGCCACCAGAGCGTCGCGCAGGGCGCGCGCCTGTGCGGGAGTGCCGTCCCACAACAGGTCGAGGTCGCCCGTGAGTTCTTCCGAGCCGTGCATGATGCCGGCGACCTGGCCGATGACCACCGCGCGCGATCCGGCCTCGTGCAGGGCCCGCAGGAAAGGGAACGGATCGAAGCCGAGCGCGCCGTCCGTGGCGAAGGTGCCGACGACGTCGTCGGCTTCCTCCGGCCCGCGCCCCGTGGCGGCACGTTCACGGGTGGCGGTCTCGATACGGCGAACGGCCCGACGCAGTCGCAGAACAGCAGTCTCCTTCACCCGGCCCATTCAACCGCAGCGCGGCGGCCTCGCGCGGATTCCCCGGCGGCATCCGTCCTCAGGGCTGGGACGTGGCGACCTTGATGCCGAAGCCGATGAGCACGACGCCTGGGATGCGGTCCAGGGCGCGCCTCACGGCGGAGCGTTCGAAGAAGGCGCGGGCCTTGGCCAGGGCCAGCACGTAACCGCTGAGCCACACGAGCGTGAGGGTCGCGTGGAGGAGGACCAGCGTGGCCATCCCGAGGCGCGGCGGGACGCCGGACGGCGCGAGCGTGGGGAGCAGGCCCGTGTAGAAGACGGCGATCTTCGGATTGAAGACGTTGCTGACCAGTCCCGTGCGCCACGGGCTGCCGGACGGGGCCGGGGTGCCCGGGGCCGAGGGCAGCCCGCGGTCGCGCCGGCTCTGCCGCAGGGACTGGATGCCCAGCAGGACGAGGTAGGCCGCGCCGGCGAGCTTGACGACCGTGTAGGCGGTGGCGGACGCCGCCAGGACGGCGGCCAGGCCGACCACGGTGAGCACACCCCAGACGAGCAGTCCCGCCGTGATGCCGCCGACCGTGCGCAGGCCGTCCCGCCAGCCGGAGGCGATGGCTCGCTTCGTCACCACCGCCATGTCCGGGCCGGGAACCAGGGTCAGGACGGCGAGCACACCCGTGGCCGCGAGGAGCTGTACGAACATGGCCTCAGTCTCGCCCATGCCCCGTGCCGCACCGCGGAGGGGGTTGTCCCGAAACCGGTGGCGACGGGCGGTGCGATGTCCGCCGGGCCGCGGGGGCCTGGAGCCCCAGCGGGCCTGGCCTGAGATCCGGTTTGCCGGAAACCGGGATGCTCCCGCGGCGGCGGGGGTTACAGTCGGCGGGCAGTGGTCGCCCGCCGACGGGACGGCGGGGTCTTCCGGGAGTCGTGCGCCATGACCCGTCGGGTCACCGTCGTGATCCGTGAGCCGTCGTAGAGGTGGTAGCCCATGAGCATCGTCGACCTGGCCGCACTCGGTGACTCCTTCACCCGCGATCCGTACCCCGTGTACGCCCGCTTACGGGCGCAGGGCCCCGTGCATCGCGTCCGGATGCCGGAGGGGAACGCGGAGGCCTGGCTCGTCGTCGGCTACGAGGCCGGCCGCGCCGCGCTCGCGGACCCGACGCTGTCGAAGGACTGGGGCAAGGCGTCCCCCTCGCTCCCCATCGGTGCCGTCTCCTCCGGACCCCACATGCTCAGGGCCGACCCGCCCGACCACACGCGGCTGCGCAGGCTGGTCGCCCGCGAGTTCACCGCCCGCCGGGTGGAGGAGCTCGCGCCGCGCGTCCAGAAGACCACCGACGCGCTCCTGGACCGGATGCTCGCAGCCTCCGACGGACGCGCCGACCTCGTCGAGGCCCTGTCCTTCCCGCTGCCCATCTCCGTCATCTGCGAACTCCTCGGGGTCCCCGACCTCGACCGCGATTCCTTCCGCACCTGGTCGAACGACGCCCTCGGCGCGACCGACCCGCGAGCCCGCGCGGCAGCCGCGGCGTCCATGGCGCGGTACCTGGAGGACCTGCTCGCGAGCAAACGGCAGCGGCCGGGCGACGATCTCATGAGCGCGCTGATCCACGGTCCGGACGGCGACGGCGACGGCGATGGCGGCGACCGGCTGTCACCCGAGGAACTCCTCGGTATGGCCTGGCTGTTGCTGGTGGCAGGCCACGAGACCACCGTGAACCTCATCTCCAACGGCGTACTCGCCCTGCTCACCCATCCCGAGCAACTGGCCGCGCTGCGCGCCGATCTCACGCTCATCGACTCCGCCGTCGAGGAGATGCTCCGCTACGACGGTCCGGTGGAGACCCCCACGTACCGGTTCACCACCGAGCCGCTGACCATCGGTGACACGGTCGTCCCCGGGGGTGGGGAGCTCGTCCTCGTGGCCCTGGCCGACGCCGACCGCGATCCGGCGCGCTTCCCCCGGCCCGGACGCTTCGACATCACGCGCGACGCCCGTGGCCACGTGGCCTTCGGACACGGCATCCACTACTGCCTCGGGGCGCCTCTGGCCCGTATGGAGGCGCGCATCGCCGTACGGACGCTCCTGGAGCGCTGCGCGACCCTCGACCTGGACATCCACCCGGCGGCCATCGCCTGGCGCCCCGGGCTGATGATCCGTGGCCCGCGACGTCTGCCGGTGCGGTTCACCTCGTGATCACGGCGCCCCGGTACGGCGCTACGGCTTGCGGGCCAGTCCCGCGGCGATGAGACGCTCCCAGACGGTGAGCTCCCGCTCGCCGGTGCCGCTCCACCGGCCGCCGCCCGCGTCAGGTCGCCAGGCGGAAGCCGGGACTATCCCGGGCTCGAGGATCTCCAGGCCCTCCAGCAGGGACGCGATCTCCTCGTCCGTCCGCCACCGGCCACGGCCGAAGGTTCCCTGGAGCACCTTCTCGGCCTCCACGGTCTCCGGATTGTGGCCGGAACGGAAGTGGCTGACGAAGAAGTGACTGCCGGACGGCAGGAGGTCGCGCCAGTAGCGGACGATGTCGCCGGGGCCCTCCTCGTCGTTCACGTGGTGGAGGACGGCGCTGAACACGACGGCGACGGGACGGTCGAAGTCGATCAACGCCTCGGTGTCCGGATGGGTACGCACACCTTCGGGGTCACGCACATCGACCGGCACGACCCGCGTCCGGTCGTTCTCCTCCAGCAGGGCCCGCCCGTGCACCAGCACCTGGGGATCGGTGTCGACGTACACCACCCGGGACTCGGGGGCGTGCCGTTGCGCGACCTGGTGCACGTTGTCGGCGGTCGGAAGGCCGCTGCCGAGGTCGATGAACTGCCGTATCCCGGTGGTCGTCACGATCTCCCGCACCGCCCGCGTCAGGGCGGCGCGGTTGGCGAACGCGATCGCCACCGAACCAGGAAGGTCACGCTTGAACACGTCTCCGATCTCCCGGTCCACGGCGTAGTTGTCCTTGCCGCCGAGGAGGTAGTCGTAGACGCGGGCGATGCTGGGCTGGGTGTTGTCGATAGAGGAACTCTCTCCCGTCATGGCATTCATCCTCTCCCGCGACGGCGGCCGGCCACCACCACTTCCGCAACACCACGGGCCCGACCACGCGTGTACGGCGCGTGGGGCCGGGTAGGCGCCACAACCGGATCACCGAATTCCGTTTGTATTCGGCGTCGCGTGAAGCGGGAGTGAGACTCATGAACAAGCCGATGCGGCACGCCCTGACCACGGGGATCGCAGCCATGGGGGTCGGAGGTGCGGTGCTGGCCGGCGCGGGCCCGGCGACGGCGGCGACCCCGCAGCACAGCAGGCACCCCGATCGCCCTGCCGCGGCGACGGCCCGGCACCATCATGCGCAGAGGCCGGCCTCTCACCGTCGCGTCGACCCGTGGGTCATGGACCAGCTGCGGCTGTTCGATCCCGCGGCCGCCCAGCGGATCGCGGTGTACGACCCCTGGGTGAAGGACCAGCTGGCGCAGTTCGCCGGGCAGACCGACTGAGCCTCCACCCGGGCGGGCGGACCGGCCCCGCTCCGTACGTCTAGGCTTCTGTCGGGGTCGGATCTTCGGCCGGTCGGGGATCAGGGGGACGGCAGTTCGATGAGCAGCGGCAGCACCGAGGTGTTCCAGCCTCTCGAGGCGGGCGACCCTCCGGTCGTGGCCGGCTACCGGCTCGTGGCCCGGCTCGGCGCGGGGGGCATGGGCCGGGTGTACCTGTCGCACACCCACGGCGGCCGCCCGGTGGCGATCAAGGTGGTGCGGCCGGAGCTGGCCGACGATCCTGCCTTCCGACGGCGGTTCCGCAGGGAGGTGGAGGCCGCCCGGCGGGTCAAGGGCGCCTACACCGCGGAACTCGTCGACGCCGACACCGACGACGTACCTCCCTGGCTCGCCACGCTGTACGTGCCCGGGCCGTCTCTCACGGCGGCCGTCGCCCGGCGTGGCCCGCTGCCGGTGTCCGCCGTGCTGTGGCTGATGGCCGGCGTGGCCGAGGCGCTCCAGGCGATCCACAGCGCGGGGGTCGTGCACCGCGACCTCAAGCCGTCCAACGTTCTGCTGGCCGCGGACGGGCCACGGGTGATCGACTTCGGCATCTCGGTCGCCGCCGGCCTCTCCTCGCACACCGCCACCGGCTCCACGGTCGGCACGCCACACTTCATGGCCCCCGAGCAGGCGACCGCCGGCGACGTCTCCCCGGCCACCGACGTCTTCGCACTGGCCCAGACGGCGGCCTTCGCGGCTCTGGGCGAACCGCTGTACGGGGACGGCATGGCGCCGGTCGTGCTGTACCGGATCGTGCACGAGGAACCCGACCTGTCCCGGCTCCCGGAGCCGCTGCGTCCGCTGCTCGCCCGGTGCCTGGCGTCCGATCCGCGGGAGCGGCCCACACCGGCGGAGGTCGTCCAGTGGTGCCGGGGGCTGCTGGGCACGGACGCCACCGCGGGCGCGGGGCCGGCCGTCTGGAGCGACGTCACCGGTCCCGAGGCGACCGTTCCGGGCCCCGCGCGCACTCCTGTGGCTCCGTCGACCGCGGCCGCGACGCTGTCCCTGAGGCCCACCCGGCGCCGGGTGCCCGGGCGACGGACCGTGCTGGTCACAGGCGCGATCGTGACCGCGGGCGCTCTGGCGTGGACGGGCCTGACGTGGTGGGGCGGCGATCGGTCCGGCGCCGGCGAGCGGGTCGCGGGCACGCCCGCCCCGACGGCCGCGCCGACGAGGTCCGCACGGTCCGCGGCATCGCCGTCACGCTCCACGCCGGCCGCCGGTGAATCCCCGCGGACCTCGCAGGGTGCCCCGAGCGCCTCTCCGGCTGTGGGAGCCGTTGCGCTCTCCCCTGTGTGGCTGTACCGGACGAACTCCCTGAGCCTCAGCGACCCGATGCTGCGCACCGACCGCGGGGGCGACATCCGTCTCGTCTGCGAGGACGACACCGACTGTGCGCTGCGCAGCGATACCAGTCGTTTCGTGCAGCTGTTCAACGGGAAGGCCGCCTCCGCCGACGTCTGCCGTCACCTCCTGACCGGCGCCACCGGCTCCGCCTACCGCACGTGGTCGCTCGCGGCGGCCGACGCCGGCACCCGGATCTGCGTCGGCAACGACGCGGGCGACGTCGCGGCCCTCGCCATCCAGGTCAAGCAGACAGCCCTGCCGGAGGAGGCCTTCCTGCAACTGGGCATGACGGTCTGGGGGAAGGCGGCCTGAGGCGTGGGTTGCTCCCGTCCGGGCAGCAGCCGTGTTCGAGGTCGCGTCCCGGTCCGCGATCGCCGGCGAGACGCCGCAGGTCTTAACCTGACCCCATGCCCTCCCCCGTGCACGCGCTGGCCCACCGCCCCCTGACCCCGGCCGCCGTGGCAGAGTTCCTTGCCCTGCCGCAACAACCGGCCGCTGCGGACGACTTCGACGCGTTCGACACCGTTCTGCGTGCTCGGGGCTGGAGTTGGGAACACGACTGCGTGACGGACTCCTACCGGACGGGCTTCGGGCACGTGTTGTGCACCGAGGGCGACTCCCCGTTCGGGGATCCGACGGCACGAAGCTTCCTGGCGTTCGGGGAGCTGTACCCCGTCGACCCGGACGACGAGCACCTCACCAACATGCCCTGGCTGGGCGACCTCGTGGACGACTGGGGCCGGGCTCCGGGCTGGACCGTCCGACGCCCGTCCACCGTGGAAGCGTGCACAGAGGTTCTCGACCGGGCCGCGGACGCCGTCACCGCCCATCTCGGAACCGCTCCGGAACGGGTGGTCACCAGCGACGCAGCCGTGGTGACGGGGCCGCCGATGCCTCACCGGATATGGCGCACCGCGACGCAGGCCGTGATCGTGGGCCCGCACGCGGACAACGGCCCGTACGGCTACCTGACCCATCTGCAGCTCGCTGCTTCTCCCCTCGGCCTGGCCCCCGAGTTGCCGCCCGCGGGCGACACGGCGGGACTGGACCGCTGGATCGAGGCACACGTCGACTGGTGACACGCGGTGGCGGCCCGGAGGGCACGTGCTGAAGCGCTCCGGCATTCCGCGCGGTCGGTCGCGGCCCGATGTGAAGCTTGACCCTCACGTGGCGTGATGCCGCATGGTCGGTGGTGTGGAGGAACACCTGACCGTGGGACGCGTGGCCGAGCTGGCCGGCGTGAGCGTCCGCACGCTGCACCACTACGACGAGATCGGCCTCGTCCGGCCGTCCGCGCGGACCGCCGCCGGATACCGGACCTATTCTGCGCGCGACGTGGAGCGACTGCGGGAGGTGATCGCCTACCGGCGGCTCGGCTTCGGGCTTCGCGAGATCGCCGATCTGGTCGACGACCCGGCCACCGACGCGGTCGCGCACCTGCACCGGCTGCGCGGCCTGCTGCTGGAACAGCGCGACCGCGCCGCTGCCATGGTGACGGCCATGGACAGGGAGCTGGAGGCCCGGGCCATGGGGATCAGGACGACACCCGAGGAGCAACTGAAGATGTTCGGCGCGCAGTTGTACGAGGCGATCGGAAGTGCTTATCCGGCGACGCGGCGCACCGAGCCGCGGATCGCCGCGAGGGTCTGGGACGCGCTCGGGGACGCACGGACGGTGCTGAACGTCGGTGCCGGCACCGGCTCGTACGAGCCTGCGGACCGCGAGGTGACCGCCGTGGAACCGTCGGCCGTCATGCGGGCGCAGCGACCCGCCGACGCGGCACCGTGCGTGGCCGCCGCCGCGGAACGCCTTCCGTTCGCGGACCGGTCCTTCGACGCCGCGATGGCCTTCAGCACCGTTCACCACTGGCACGACCCGATCGCCGGGCTGCGCGAGATGCGCCGAGTCGCCCGCCGCGTGGTGGTGTTCACGCACGACGCCGGTGACACCGGCTGGCGTCACCGGTTCTGGCTGACCCGCGACTACCTGCCCGAGGTCGCCGGGCTCGTCGCCGGCCGGCCGTCGGTGGACCGGCTGGCTCACGCGATCGGGGCCCGCATGGAACCGGTGCTCATCCCGTGGGACTGCGCCGACGGCTTCCTCGAGGCCTACTGGCGCCGGCCCGAGGCCTACCTGGAGGAACACGTACGCCGCGCGGTGTCGGTGTGGACCAGGGTCGGGCCGGAGGCCGAGCGGCGGGCCGTGGCCGGACTCCGCGAGGACCTCGCCTCGGGCCGGTGGGCCGAACGCAACCGCGAGCTCGTCTCCCTCGACTCGGCGGAGCTCGGCCTCCGCCTGCTGGTGGCCTGACCCCGCGCGCGAGAGGTCCGGCGGCTCGGTCCGGCCGGGTTCGTGACGAGGAGCGCGGTACGGCGCGGCCTCACCGTGGCGGTGCGCCCGGCCCGGTGGCCGCCCCGTTCACCAGCAACTCCCGTGCCCGGTCGACGGCCTCGCCGAACGGGTCGGGGAAGACGCCCAGCCCGTGCGCCACCAGTGCCCCCTCGTGCAGCAGCATGAGCGCTCGCGCCAGCCGGTCCGCGCCGGGCTCGTCGACCTCGCGGGCCAGGCGGGTGAACAGATCGAGCATCCACCGCTTCTGCCCGACGATGACCGCGTACGCCGGGTGGCCCGGATCGCCGATCTCCGCATGGGCGTTGACCATGCTGCACCCCCTGGGCCCGTGTTCCACCGCCCACACGCGCGACGCCTCGAAGACGGCCAGGACCCGGGCGGCCGGCTCACGTTCCGCGACCGCGTCCAGACAGCCGCCGAGGAGTCCCCGCCAGCGCTCGTCCCGCGCGGCGAGGTACTCCACGACGATCTGCTCCTTCGAGCCGAACCGGTCGTACAGCGTCTTCTTGGTCACCCCTGCCTCGGCGGCGATGAGGTCCACGCCCACGGCATTGATTCCGCGCTCGTAGAACAACCGCTCGGCGGCTTCCACCACGCGGCGCGCCCCGGGGGTCATGCGGACGCGGTGCGGCTCCTCCAAGGACTCCATGACGGCAAGTATACCGATCTGTATAGTGGGCACCCGAGATCTCAGTAAACCGATCTGTATACCTCGATCCGTCCACGGGATGTGGTCCACGTGAACGCCCTGCTCTCGGCCGCCTTCGTATTGAGCTGGAGTTCCGGCTTCATCGGCGCCAGACTCGGCGCCGGGACCGCGGACGCGGCGACGCTCCTGATGTGGCGTTTCCTGCCGCTCGCGCTGGTCCTCGTCGCCGTCGCGCCCGCCTCCCGGGCGGCATGGCGGGGTCTGAGGCCGCGGGACGCGGGCCGGCAGGTCGCCGTCGGCGCGTTGTCGCAGAGCGGGTATCTGCTCAGCGTCTACTACGCCATCCAGCTCGGCGTCTCCAGCGGCACCACCGCACTGATCGACGGCGTCCAGCCCCTCGTCGCCGGCGCGCTCGCCGGGCCCCTGCTGCGGCAGTACGTCTCACGCCGGCAGTGGGCCGGCCTGTGGCTGGGGCTGGCCGGCGTCGCCACGGTCACCCTGGCCGACGCGGCGGCGAAGGGGGCGGACGTCGCCTGGTGGGCGTACTTCGTTCCCTTCCTCGGGATGCTGTCACTGGTGGCGGCCACCTTCCTGGAGGGCCGCACACGCGTGCCGGTCGCGCCCCGGGCGGCGCTGACGCTCCACTGCGCGACCAGTGCCGTCCTCTTCTCCGGGCTCGCGGTCGCCACCGGGACGGCGGCCCCGCCGGCCGACGCCTCGTTCTGGGCGGCGACCGCCTGGCTCGTGGTGCTGCCCACCTTCGGCGGGTACGGGCTGTACTGGCTGATCCTGCGCCGGTCCGGCATCACCGCGGTGAACACCCTCATGTTCCTCATGGCACCGGTCACCGCCGTGTGGGGTGCGCTGATGTTCGGCGAGCCCTTCGGTGTGCAGACCGCTCTCGGACTGGCCGTCGGCCTCGCGGCCGTGGTCATCGTGCGGCGCGGAGGCGGCGCGCACCCGGCACGTCCCACCCGCTCCGGGGCGGACCGCGCGGTCGATCCCTGTGCCGCCAAACGCTGACCTCCGCGGGGCGGCCGACGACCGCGCGCTCAACCAGCCTCGGGAGCGTCCACGACGGCACCGCTCTCGTCGATCATGTGGGTACGCCAGTACACGTCCCACTCGTCGTCGACGTGCCGCGGCACCTCGCCCTCCGGGTAACGGGTGTAGCCCGCGGGCGGCCGCTCGTCGTCCGAGACGCACGCCGAGCCGGTGCCGCCGATGGACGTGACCGGGTACTCGCCGTGGCTGCAGACGTCCTCCCGGTACTCGAGGGAGCATCCGCTCAGCGCCAGGGCCGCCGTCGCGCACCCGAGGGCGGCGGCAGTGGCGACGCGGACGGCGGGTCGGCTGGTGCCGCTGTTCTTGCGCACGGGGTCTCCTGACGTCGGTGGGCAGGCTCCCCACCTTCGCCGACGCCCGGCGGCCGGTCCTGAGTACGGGTACTCAGCGCACGCCTTCCTCGGTACTCACCGGTGCCACGGAGCCCAGCTCTGCACCCCGGGGCCGTTGTAGGCGCCCCGGTGGGGCTTCGTGGTGGTGGAGACGGGGTCGCCCCAGTAGTCGCGGCCGCCGTTGTCCGTCACCACCGCGCCGTTGCCGAGCGCGGGCGACGAGGCCTTCAGCTTGTATCCGTCCACGGAGTAGATGGTGTTGCCGCCCGTGCCGGGGTTCACGAACCCGGGGTCGCCGGTGATGCCGTTGCCGGTCGGCCGTGGCACGCCCTGGAAGACGTTCCACTTCCAGGAGATCCCGGTACCGGTGGGCAGCCGTGAGTCGCTGGTGCCCACCCAGATGTTGTTCTCGAGCACGCTCTCGTCGGGGAGCGTGATGTCGAACCTCTTGTCCGTGCAGTACATGACGTTGTTGTACATGTGCAGGGCGGATCGGCCGCTGCCGCCGCTGCTCATGCGGCAGTCGTTCTCGGAGATGTTGTAGCGGACGACCTCCTTCGCCCCGCCGACGGTCCCGCAGCCGTCGCAGTCGAGGAAGAAGCCCTCGATGTTGTCCCGGCTGAAGTTGTACTGGACGGTGCAGCGGCCGGTGTTGCCCCAGTCGCAGTCGAAGGCCTGGCTGTCGGCGACGGACATCCTCGTGATGCCGTAGACGGCGTTCTTCTGGATCGTCGGATCGTGGTCGCCGAGCACCCAGATCCCGGCGAAGTTGCCACCGGAGAAGGGGTACACGCCGTTTCCGGTGCCGGAGGCCACGTTGTACTGGATCAGAGGTGCGTCGGCGTAGCTCCCGATGATGGCGTCACCGCCGACGTCCCGCACGGTGTTGTGCTCGATCAGCACGCCCGATCCCTTGGTGGCCATGGAGCCCACGCGGATCTTGAGTCCGCCGCCGCCGGTGTTGCTCACCTGGTTGTGGTGCACGTACACGTCGTCGAGGGTCGAACCGGCTCCGGTCGCGCCTGTGACGATGCCGGCGGACTGGACGTAGTCCTCGGTGGTCGTGCCGCCCTTGTCCGTCTGTCCCGCCACCCGGTCGACGACCAGGTTGCCGACGTCGAACCCGCGGTGCGACCGGCCGTCGGTCGCGGAGATGCGCACGCCCGTCCGTCGGGCAAGGGACGCCGCCGGGTTCGTCAGTCTGAGGTTGCGGATGGTCCAGTGGTCCTGGTCGGTCAGCCTCAGCACGTCGGCCGCGCCGTTGCCGTCGATGACGGGCAGGGCACCGGTGCCGTAGCTGGTCACGGTGACCGGGGCGGCGGCCGTGCCACTGCCCGCCGGGGCGAGGGTGCCGGTACAGGTGGTCGAGGTCGCGAAGGCCAGGGTGTCGCCCGGCCCGTAGGCCCTCGCGTTCGCCTGACTGATGCTGTTGAGCGGGCTGTTCCGGCTGCCCGTGCCGGCCTTCGACGCCGAACAGTCGACATAGGTGGTCGTTCCGGCGGCCGACGCCGGTACGGCCGGTACGACCACGCTCGCGCCGGCGAGCGCCGCGGCGAGGAGCGCACCGCTCCACGCCCGTCGTCCGCCACCGTCGGCTTCGTCCGCCCTCATGGATGCGCCTCTCTGCTGGAGTGCGCCAGAAACTAGGCCGATCCCTCGATCGAGTCAATGGTTCCGTATCGTTCGATCAGATTCCGATCGATCTCCAAGGGCATCGGGACAGACAGCGCGGAGGCGTGGGGAAGCCCTTCGGGGATCGGCCCCTGACCGGGGACCCGGAGCAGGAGAACTGATCAGATGACCCGTGCGTGATCGGATAAGGTCTCCGGGAGACCGCGCAGGCCGGCTTCCGGGACGCCGGATCCCATCACAAGGAGGAGTGTCGATGGCTGCTTCGGCCGAACGACGTCGCTCTCGCATCCTCGACGTCGTGCGCGAGACCGGCTCCATCCGGATCGTGGAGCTGGCCGAGCGCCTCGGCGTCCCGGCAGTCACCGTCCGGCGGGACGTCGCCGCGCTCGCCGACGAGGGCAAGGTCGAGCGGACCCACGGCTCGGTGGCCCTCTCCGTCGGCGCCTCCGGCGGGCAGGGCGCGGGTCGCGGCCGGGTGATCGGCATGCTGGTGCCGACCGTCGGCCAGTACTTCGACGACGTGATCGCCGGGGCCAGCGCCGCGGCGACCGCCGCCGGGGCCCGGCTGGTGCTGGGCATCGCGCCGTACGGGGCCGGCAGTGACCGGGCCCAGGTGGAACGGCTGCTTGAGTCGGACGTCGACGGCCTGCTGCTCACGCCGGGCTGGACCCCGGACGGAGGGCTGGAGGGCGGCGACTGGCTGGGCGAGCTGCCCGTGCCGGCCGTCCTGGTGGAACGCCGGGCGGCACCGCTGAGCCCGGCGGCGCACCTGGACGCGGTCTGCTCCGGTCACCGCCACGGGGTCCTGCTGGCGCTGCGCCGCTTCGTCGCGCTCGGGCACGACTCGGTGCTGCTCGCCGCCCGCGCCGACACCCGCACCGCCCGCGAGGTGCGCGCCGGCTATGCCGATGCGGTCGCCCAGCTCGGGCTGCCGACGCTGCCCGTGATCGACGTGTCCAGTCCCGAGAGCTCCCGTTCGCCCGGGGACGACTCGGACCTGGCCGCCCGGATCGCCGAGGCCGTCCGGACCGGCGTGCGGGCCGTGGTCGTGCACAACGACCAGGACGCCCTGCAACTGCCGTCGCTGTTGCGCACGCACGGTCTCTCCGTGCCGGAGGACGTCGCGATGATCGCGTACGACGACGTGTACGCGTCGTTGTCGGAGCCGCCGCTGACGGCGGTGGCGCCGCCGAAGCGGGCGGTCGGCTCCGGCGCGTTGGACCTGCTGCTGCGACGGCTCGACGCGGGCGGCACGATGCCCGTGCACCAGGTGGAACTGCTCCCCACCCTCAAGCTGCGCACGTCGTGCGGAGGGCCGGCGCAGACAGTCGGTGCCGGCCGGGAACCGGGCCCTGATTCCCGGCGTGCCGCGTCGGTCCGGAATGGGCACGCGTCCGCTTTCTGATCGGATGATCGCTCGGTCGTCCTGAGCCGTCCCCGGCCCCACCCTCCGCCCACCCTCGGTCGGTCCCGGCTGGGCGCGGGCGGCACAGCTGGGCAAGAAGAGGTCGGTCACCACCGTTGCGGCAGGTCTAGTTTCGATCATTCAGATCATTTGATCGAAAGGTATTGACTTCGATCGCCCCCGCATCTCAGGATGGCGCTCACCTCAGCGTGACCCCCCGCAGCGCCCGGCCGGACGCCGGTGCTCGTGACCTCTCCAAGGAGCCGCGCCATGCCTTCCTCCTCCTCGCTCCCCCGCCGCAGAACGTACCGTTCGGGCCTCGTCGCGGCCGCGACCGCGCTGTGCCTCGCCACCCTCTCCGCCTGCGGTTCGGGCGGCGACACCGACACCTCCGCGGGGAAGGGGCCCGTCACCATCACCTTCTGGGGCTGGGCCAAGGGGACTCAGGAGGTCGTGGACGCCTTCAACGCCTCGCAGCGGGACGTCCGCGTGAACTTCCAGGAGATCCCGTCCGGCAACGCGGGCGGCTACGCCAAGATCTCCAACGCCGTGAAGGCGGGCAACGCCCCCGACGTGTTCAACGTCGAGTACCCGCAGCTGCCGGACTTCGTCAGCCGCGGCGCCGTCCAGGACATCGGTGAGCACGTGTCCGACGGCCTGAAGTCCACGTACCTGCCGCAGGCGATGCAGATGGCCACCCTGGGCGGCACGACCTGGGCCCTCCCGCTGGACGTGGCGCCGCAGACCTTCTACTACCGCAGGGACGTCTTCGAGAAGGCGGGCATCACGGCCCCGCCGAAGACCTGGGACGAGTTCCGGACGGACGCGGAGAAGATCAGGAAGGCCGTTCCCGACGCGCGCATCGCCACGTTCTTCCCCGACGACCCGAGCACCTTCGAGGCCATGGCCTGGCAGGCCGGTGCACAGTGGTTCAAGGCGGGGGCGGAGTCCTGGAAGGTCGGCTTCCAGGACGGGGCCACCAACAGGACCGCCGCCTACTGGCAGAAAATGATCGACGACGACCTGGTGCAGGTGGCCCCGTCCTTCTCCCAGCAGTGGACGGCCTCCCTGCAGAAGAACCGGACCGTCGGCTACCTGGGCGCGAGCTGGGGCGCGGGGGTGCTGGGCAGCACCCTTCCCGACCAGAGCGGCAAGTGGGCCGCGGCCCCGATGCCGACGTTCGACGGGGCGCCGGCGAGCGGCATGCTCGGCGGCACCACGTTCGCCGTGTCCAAGGACAGCGAAAAGGCCGAGGCGGCGGTGAAGTTCGCGGCGTGGGCGACCACCACCGAGGACGGCATCAAGGCGCGCATCTCCACCGGTACGTCCTCCGCCTACCCGGCCGCTCCCGCTCTCGTCCCGGTCGCCAAGAGCGCCTTCAAGAGCACCCTCTTCGCCGGCCAGGACCTCTACGGCCTGTTCCAGGACGGCGCGAGGTCCATCCGGACCGACTGGGCGTGGGGCCCGGTCATGGGCACCACCGACAACTCGCTCAAGGACTCCTTCGCCGAGGTCCACGACGGCAGCGACATCATGACCGCCGTACGGGGCGCCGAGACGGCGACGAAGAAGGAACTGGACAAGCGCGGGATCAAGGTGACGGGCTGATGGCCGGCCCCGCGCCGCGCACAGCCGGCTCACCCACCGCCCGCCCCGTCCCCCTGCGGCCGTGGCGGCCGGGGGCCCCGGCCCTCCTCCTGCTCCCGTTCTTCGTCCTGTTCACCGCCTGCACGCTGATCCCGATGGGGAACGCCCTCTACCTCAGCCTGTACGGCGAGAAGCGCTCCGGACTCGGCTTCGGCGGTGTGGAACGCGTCTTCAGCGGCCTCGACAACTACACCGGGGCCCTGCACGACCCGGCGTTCCGCGACGGTTTCGTCAACCTCGCGCTGTACTGCCTGCTCTACATCCCGCTGATGATCGGCCTGTCGCTGCTGCTCGCCCTGCTGCTCGACTCCTCCCTCGCCCGTGCGAAGCGGTTCTTCCAGCTGGCCCTGTTCCTGCCGCACGCCGTGCCGGGCATCATCGCGGCCCTGATCTGGATGTACCTCTACACACCGGGCGTGAGCCCGGTGATCGGCGCCCTCGACTCGGCCGGTCTGCAGACCGACATCCTGGGCAGTCCCGTACCGGCCGTGGTCAACATCGCCCTGTGGGAATGGACCGGGTACAACCTGATCATCTTCTTCGCCGCGCTGCAGGCGATCCCCCGCGAGGTGCTGGAGGCGTCCGTCGTCGACGGTGCCGGCCCGCTGCGCACGGCCCTGAGCGTCAAACTCCCGCTCATCCGGCCGTCGTTGGTCATGGTCGGGCTCTTCACCGTGATCGGCTCGCTCCAGCTGTTCACCGAACCGATGATCCTCCACGGCGCGGCTCCCGGCGTCGTCACCACCTGGACACCCAACATGTACGCCTACACCGCGGCCTTCGAACGCAACGACTACGGCCTGGCCGCCGCCGCCTCCGTCCTGCTCGCACTGGCGGCCGCCGCCCTCTCGTTCCTGGTCACCCGGTTCTCCGGCGGCCGCTCGGCCGGGACGAAGGGAGCCGAGGCGTGAGCACCGTCGCACCCGTGAGGCCGCGGCAGCGACGAGGCCCCGCCGCTCCCCCGCCGCTGGACACCGGGCGGCGCCACTGGTCGATGTCGAAGGCGGCCGTGAACGGCGTCCTCGTCCTGGCCGCGCTCTACATGCTCCTCCCGCTGCTGTGGCTGCTGACGGCCGCGGCGAAGAACACCGGTGACCTGCTGGGCGGGCGCACCCTCTCGCCCGAGCGCTGGCACCTGGGCCAGAACCTCTCCGGCCTGGCGTCCGCCGGTGACGGGATCTACTTCCGCTGGTACCTCAACTCGCTGCTGTACGCCGGAGCCGGCGCCGCCCTGTGCGCCCTCGTCTGCGTGGCCGCCGGCTACGCCTTCCACGTCTACCGCTTCCCCGCCAAGGAGAAGCTGTTCGGTCTGGTCCTGCTGGGCGTGCTGGTGCCGACGACGGCGCTCGCGCTGCCGATGTACCTGCTCGCCTCCAAGGTGGGGATCGTCAACAGCTTCTGGGCCGTCTTCCTGCCGTCGCTGGTCAACCCGTTCGGCGTGTACCTGGCCCGGGTCTTCTGCGCCGGATACGTGCCCGGAGAGGTCCTGGAGGCGTCCCGGATGGACGGTGCCGGCGAGCTGCGCACCTTCTGGTCGATCGGGCTGCGGATGGTCATGCCCGGCTTCGTCACCATCTTCCTGTTCCAGTTCACCGCGATCTGGAACAACTTCTTCCTTCCGCTGGTGATGCTCTCGGACACCAAGCTCTTCCCGGTGAGCCTCGGGCTCTACTCCTGGAACACCCAGACGCGCTCGTTCCCCGAGTACTACCCCCTCGTGGTGACCGGCTCGCTGCTCGCGGTCGTCCCCCTGGTCGTCGCCTTCGTCGGACTGCAGCGGTTCTGGAAGGCGGGTATGACGGCCGGAGCCGTCAAGTAGGCCCGCCACCCGCGACCGTCGTCCGCCCACGCCACACGTCACCCGGGAGAATCCCGTGCACAACCCCGCTTCCGTCTCCGACGCCGCCCCGGCGCCGGTGCCCGGCCACCGGCCGCGGGCCCTGCTCGCCATGCACACCGATCTGGTGTCCAAGCTGATCGACGCCCCGACGATGCGCCGGCTGACCGAGCTCTCCGCTCTCGACCCGGCGCTGGTCGCCGACGACTTCGGCACCGAGGCGGCGTCTGCGGCCCTGCGCGACGCCGAGGTCCTCATCAGCTGCTGGGGCTGCCCGCCGCTGACGGAGGAGGTCCTCGACCGGGCGCCCCGGTTGCGGGCTGTCATCCACGCCGCGGGGTCCGTCAAGCACCACGTCACCGCGGCCTGCTGGCACCGGGGTGTCGCCGTCACCTCGGCGGCCTCGGCCAACGCCGTGCCCGTCGCGGAGTACACCGTCGCCTTCGTCCTCCTGGCGGGCAAGGACCTGCTGCGCATGCGGGACGACTACCGTCGCCGCCGCGCCGACCACGACTGGCAGGCGGCCTACGCGGGAGCCGGCAACTACCGCCGGACCGTGGGCGTCGTGGGGGCCTCCCGGATCGGCCGCCGTGTCCTGGAACTGCTGCGGCCGCACGATCTGCAACTGCTGCTGCACGACCCGTACCTGCTGCCGGGCGAGGCGGAACGGCTGGGCGCGACGGCCGTCGGGCTCGACGAACTGTGCGTCCGGAGCGACGTCGTGAGCGTGCACGCGCCCGAACTTCCCGCGACGCACCACCTGGTGAGCCGCGAGCGGCTGGCCTCGATGCGTACCGGGGCGACGCTGATCAACACGTCCCGGGGCTCGCTGGTCGACCAGCGGGCACTCACCGAGGAACTGGTGTCCGGGCGGCTCGACGCCGTGCTCGACGTCACCGTCCCGGAGGTCCTGCCGGCCGGCTCCCCCCTATACGACCTGCCCAACGTGGTCCTCACCCCGCACGTCGCCGGTTCCGTGGGCACCGAGCTCCACCGCATGGCGGCGGCAGCGGCGGACGAGCTGGAGAGGTACGTGCACGGCCGGCCCTTCGCGCACCCGGTGTCCGCCGAGGAGTGGGAACGCTCGGCCTGAACCGCCGGACACGCCGCCCCGGGCCGCCCGGTGCACGGTTCCGGGGCCGCGCGACACGGCGGCCCCGGAACCGTCTCGCCGGAGCCGGAGCCGCAGTCGGAGCCGCTCAGCCCACCAGGCGGGCCATCCATGCCTCGATCTCGTCCGCGGCCCGGGGCAGGCCCGCCGACAGGTTCTCGTGGCCGCCGTCGGTGACGACCAGGTCGTCCTCGATCCGGACGCCGATGCCCCGCCACTCCTCCGGCACGGTCAGGTCGTCCGCCTGGAAGTACAGGCCGGGCTCGACGGTCAGGCACATGCCCGGCTCCAGCACGCCGTCGACGTAGTCCTCGGTGCGGGCCCGAGCACAGTCGTGGACGTCCAGGCCCAGCATGTGTCCGGTGCCGGCCATGGTGAAGCGGCGCTGCAGGCCCAGCTCGTAGGCCCGCTCGACGGGGCCCTCGATGAAGCCCCAGTCGACGAGCCGTGCGGTCAGGTGCCGCTGCGCCGCCTCGTGGAAGGCGCGGTACGGCGCACCGGGCTTCACCGTCGCCATACCGGCCTCCTGCGCCTCGTAGACCGCGTCGTAGACCTCTCGCTGCAGGGACGTGAAGGTTCCGCTGATGGGCAGCGTGCGGGTGACGTCGGCGGTGTAGAGGGAGCGCGTCTCCACGCCGGCGTCGAGCAGGAGCAGGTCTCCCGGGCGCACCGGGCCGTCGTTGTCCGTCCAGTGCATGATCGTGGCGTGCTCGCCGGCCGCACAGATCGAGCCGTAGCCGACCGAGTTGCCCTCCAGGCGCGCCCGGCGGAAGAAGGTGCCCTCGATCCAGCGCTCCGAGGACGCGATCGCCCGGGAGAGCTCTCCGACGACGTCGGTGAAGCCGCGCACGGTGGAGTCGACGGCCTTGCGCAGTTCGCCGAGTTCCCAGGCGTCCTTGACGAGACGGAGGTCGCTGAGCGCGTCCTCCAGTTCGGCGTCGCGCTCGGCGTCGGTGGTGACGGCGGCCTCGAGGGCGGGGTCGATCCCGCGGACGATGCGGGTCCGCGGGCCGACGGCGGCCGCGAGGTCGGCCACGGCGGTGCGGACGTCGCGGCACGGCAGGCCGAGCACGCGCTCCGATTCGGCGAGCGAGCGGCGCCGGCCGGTCCAGAGTTCGGCGTGGGCGCCGGTCCAGAACTCGTCGTCGTCCCTGCTGTCCCGCGGCAGCTGGTAGCAGTAGGCGTCGTGGCCGCCGTCCGCGCGGGGTTCGAGGACGAGGGCGCCGTCCCGGGCCTGGTCGCCGGTCATGTGCACGTAGCCCGTGTACGGCCGGAAGGGGTAGGTGTCGTCGTTCGAGCGGACCTTGAGGTTGCCCGAGGGGACCACGAGGCGCTCGCCGGGGAACCGTGCGGAGAGCGCGGCGCGGCGGCGGGCCGCGTGGGGGGCCTGCTCGGCGGGCCCGAGGTCGTGTCGTTCCGTGTCCGCCCAGCCCGTCCGCATCAGAGCGGACAACTCCGCGGAGATCCCCGGGTAGAGGCTGTTCTTGCGACGGTTCGCCACGTCATGCACCTTCCGTTGCGCTCCCTGGGGGCTGCCAGGGGGTTGTCACCGCCGCCGGTCCGGGGGCGGCATCCGGACGGTACCGTCCGGCGACGGGCCTGGGTGCCCGAGTGTGCCAGTGGCACTGATCGGCCAGGGGACCGGCCGGAGCAGCGATAATCGCCCCATGGCGAACGGGAAACTCGGCGATGCCCTGCGGATGCTCGGGCTCGATGACGCGACGTGCCGGGTCTATCTGGCCCTGCTGGAGCTGGCTCCCGCTCCGTTGGAGGCGGTCGGCGCTGCGGCCGGGCTGGGCGGGGCCGACCTCCGCGCGGCGTACGGCGAACTGGCGGACGCCGGCCTGGCCGGCGCCGCGGCCGGGGGCCGGGACGTGGTGGCCCCGGTACCGCCCGCGGCGGGCCTGGAGATCCTCGCCCGGCACCGGGCGGCCGAGCTCGAGGAGTCGCGCATCGCCGTCGGAGGCGCGTTCGAGTCGTTCCGGCGCCGGCGGCTCGCCGCCCGCAACGACGATCTCGTCGAGGTCGTGACCGGGGAGGCCGTCGGGCCGAGGATGCACCACGCGTGGGCCAGCGCCCGCGAGCAGATCCGCCAGTTCGAGTCCCCTCCGTACGCGCCGCTGGCCACGGCGACCGACGACGCCCTGGCGACGCTGGCCCGCGGGGTGCGGCAGCGCGTCGTCTACTCGCGGGAATCGCTGGAGCACCCCGGTCATCTGAAGGACGTCATCGAACCCTGCATCGAGGCGGGCGAGCAGGCCAGGGTGCTGCCTTCGGTGCCGGTGAAGCTCCTGATCATCGACGAGGCGTACGCGCTGGTGTCGTTGTCGATCAGGGAGGCGGACGTGCACAACACCATGCTGGTGGTGCAGCCCTGCGGCCTGCTGTCCGCGCTGACGGCCCTGTTCGAGCAGGCCTGGCAGAACGCCCTGCCCATCCACGGCCTCGCCGCCCGTCCCGCCGGGCTGCCGCCCGCCGACCGCCGGCTGCTGCGTCTGCTGGCCGGTGGCGCTACCGACGAGGTCATCGCCCGTGAACTGGGCATCAGCCGCCGCACGTTGTTCCGGCGCCTGCAGATCCTCATGACCCGGCTCGGCGCCGCGAACCGCTTCCAGCTGGCCCTGCAGGCGCAGCGCTCGGGCTGGCTGTGACCGGGTCCCGGGCGGCGCGCGTCAGGGCCACGACGAGCCATCCAGCCGCCGCGCCGACGGCGTACCAGAGCAGGTCCGGTGCGTTGAAGGTGGAACCGAGGACCAGACGGGCCACCGTGCTGTGCCGGGAGAGGGCGGCCGGCAGGTCGGTGAGCTGGAGGAACTCGACGCCCCAGCTCACGGCCAGGGCCACGGCGGCGGCCTTCCACGGTGTCGCCCTCGGCGCCGCCAGGACGACCAGGGCGAGGAGCAGAAGGGTGTAGAGGGCGTCGCCTCCGTACTTGGCCACCACTCCCTCCGACACGGCCCTGAGGCCGGTCCCCGCGCCGACGATCACCAGGGCGGCCACCCCCGCCGCGAGCCGGACGTGTGCCGGGGCGCCCTCGACGGGGGCACGGGTGACGGGAGTCCGGGTCATGCGGTCATTCTGCTCGACGCCCGACGCCCTCTGGCGTACGCGCGTAGACCTCGGGCACCATCGTCGTGCACCGCATGCTCAACCACCCCACAGGCAGCATGACGCACTGCATGGAGGTTCCTGATGAAGTCTCCGAGAGGCACCCGCATCCGGTCGGTGGTCACGGCTCTCGCCCTGGTGGCCGCACCGGGCGCCGTCGTCGTCGGCAGCGCCGGTGACGCGTTCGCGGTCACCAAGATCAGCCACGCGACCGCGACGTCGATGTTCCGCGAGGTCGGGATCACCTGGTCGTCCTCGGGCAACTGCTCCAACCGCAACAACTCCACGTGTACGTCCTTCGACCAGCTCAACCTGGCCACCGCGCAGGGCGCCCAGACCCTCAAGCGGGCCAGCGGGTGCGCGCTGAACATCACGGGCGGCACCGAGACCGGGCACGCCTCCGGCACCTACTCGCACTGGAACGGCTACAAGCTCGACTTCGGCAAGGCCACCTGCGTCACCAACTACGTCAAGAACAGCTTCACCTACATCGGACTGCGCGGCGACGGCGCCCCGCAGTGGCGGTCCGGCTCCGGCAACGTCTACGCCGACGAGGGCAACCACTGGGACGTCACGTACTACAACTGCGGCGGCTGCTGAGCGCTGCCGCCGGGGGCCGGGGGGGGCCCCCCCCCCCCCCCGGGGGGCCCCCCCGCGGGGTGAGGGGGGGGGGGCGGGGGGGGGGCCCCCCCCCCGCGGGGGGGGGGGGGGGGGGGGGGGGCCGGCCCACCC
>NZ_JBIDAN010000015.1:54450-64524 GCF_043202495.1 Streptomyces sp. NPDC048185 | reverse complement strand
CGGTGGCCGCGGCCGGCGGCACCTCCGGCGGTCCGGCCGGCCGCCAACGCGGCGGCGGGGGGGGGGGGGGGGGGGGGGGGCCCCCCCCCCCCCCCCCCCCCCCCCCCCCCGGCCGGTTCATTCGGTGGCCGCGTCGAGGAGTTCCAGCACATGCCGGTAGGGGCGGCCGGTGGCGCGGCTCATGCCCATCTCGCAGGTGCGGTTGCAGGACGCGTAGGCGTCGTGGCTCCGTTCCGTGATCTCGGCGGCCTGGGCGGCGGTGGCCGTGGCGGTGATCTCCGGGTGCAGCAGCCCCCGGTCGCCGGCGAACGCGCAGCAGCCCCAGGAGTCGGGCACGGTGACCTCGTCGCTGACGGCTGCGGCCACGGTGCGCAGGGCGTCGTCGATCCCCAGGTGCACGGTGGAGCAGGTGGGATGCAGGGCGAGGCTGCCGAGCCGGCGCGGCGCGGGCAGCGCGGGGAGCAGGTGCTCGGCGGTGAAGACGACGCTGTCCACGAAGCGCAGGGACGCGAAGCGGGCACGGTCGGACTCGTCCAGGACGGCCGGGAGTTGTTCCAGGCCGTGGGTGCACGAGGAGGCGTCGCAGACCACGGGCAGCCGGCCCTCGTCGCTCGCCTGCCACAGGGCCCGCAGGGTGCGGGCGGCCATCGTGCGGTGTCCGGCGGTGTAGCCCTTGGACTGCCAGGGGGTGCCGCAGCACAGGTCCGCCAGCCCTTCGGGCACGGTGACGGGCACGCCGGCCCGGTCGCACAGCCGCAGGAAGGCCGCCGCCGCGCCGCCCGCGCCGCCCGCGCCGTCGGGGGCCGCCTCCGGGGCGAAGACGCTGCCGATGCAGGCGGCGAAGAACACCGCCCGGGCGCCGGCGGGACGCCGTGGCGCGGGCCGGGCGGGGCCGCCGCGGGGGATGTCGTCGGTCCAGGCGGGCACCAGTTCCGCCGCCCCGAGCCGCCGGACCGTGTCCGTGGCGGCTCGGACGGCGGGCGCGGGCACGGCGTGGGCGGTGTCCAGGGCCAGCCGCACGCCCTTCACGGCACTCCCCCACCGCCGGGCGACGGCGTTCCCGGCGCGCTGGGACAGGGCGCCGTGGCGCTCGGCGCGCAGGCGTTTCATCACGGCTCCGGTGTCGATGACGACCGGGCAGGCGGTGACGCAGAGACTGTCGGCCGCGCAGCTGTCGACGGCGGCGTACGCGTAGTCGGCTTCCAGGGCACGCCTGCGCTCCTCGTCCCCGGCGGCGACGGCCAGCGCGATCTCCCGCTGCAGGACGATGCGCTGCCGGGGCGTGGTCGTGGCGTCCGCGGTGGGGCAGACCGGTTCGCAGTAACCGCACTCGACGCACGCGTCGACGGCCGGGTCGACCTCCGGGACGCTCTTGAGGTTGCGCAGGTGGGCGGCCGGATCGTCCTCGATGAGCACGCCGGGGCTGAGTACCCCGTGCGGGTCGCAGAGCCGCTTCAGTTCCCGCATGACGTCGTACAGTTCGTCGCCGTACTGGCGGCGGACGAAGGGGGCCATGGCCCGTCCGGTGCCGTGCTCGGCCTTCAGGGTGCCGCCGGCGTCGAGGACGAGATCGACCATGGCGTCGGTGAAGCGGGCGTAGCGCTCGGTCTCCGCCGGGGTGTCGAAGGCCTGGGTGAGCATGAAGTGGAGGTTGCCGTCGCGGGCGTGGCCGAAGATCACCGCGTCCTGGTAGCCGTGCCGGTCGAAGAGGCCGGTCAGTCCCTCGCAGGTGCCGGTGAGCCGTTCCATGGGGACCGCGATGTCCTCCAGCAGCGCGGTGGTTCCGGGCCGGCGTGCTCCGGCGACGGCGGTGTAGAGGCCCTTGCGCAGGTGCCAGAGCCGGGCGCGGACTCCGGGGTCGCGGACGAGGGTGGTGGGGCCGACGGCGGGCAGGCGGTCCAGCACCGGCTGCGCGGCCGCCGTCCGCTCCTCCAGCAGCGCGGCGCTGTCCTCGGCGAACTCCACAAGCAGCGCCGCGTGCCGCTCCACGCGCAGCCCGCGCAGGGCGTCCACCGGGTCCGGGGACCGCTGCGCCACACGCAGGGACGCGGCGTCGAGGAGTTCGGCGGTGCGGGCGCCGGCGGCCAGCAGCGCAGGCAGTGCGTCGGTGGCCTCGGCGAGGCCGGGCAGCACCAGCAGGCCGGTCGCCGTGTGCGGCAGCAGGGGCACGGTGCGGAAGACGGCCTCCCCGACGAAGCCGAGGGTGCCTTCGCTGCCGATCATCAGGTGGGCGAGGATGTCGGCCGGTGCGGTGTGGTCCAGGAACGCGTTGAGGCCGTACCCCATGGTGTTCTTCAGGGAGAAGAGCCGCTCGACGGTGGCGCGGGAGGCCGGTGAGTCCCGTACGCGGTCGCGCAGTCGCAGCAGCCCGGCGTGCAGCTCGGGTTCGCGGGCGCGCAGGGCCCGGTCCGCGTCGGCGGCCGCGGTGTCGACGACGGTGCCGGAGGGCAGGACGACCTGCAGGGACTCCATGGTCCGGTAGGCGTTGTCCCGGGTGCCGCAGTTCATGCCGCTGGAGTTGTTGGCGACCAGACCGCCGATCGTGCAGGCCGACTCGCTCGCCGGGTCCGGTCCGAGCCGGCGTCCGTAGCGGGTGAGCCGCGCGTTCGCCTGGCGTACCGTCAGGCCGGGCTGCAGCCGGATGCGCAGGCCGTCGTCGAGGACCTCGGCGGAACGCCAGTGGCTGCGCACGTCCACGAGGACGCCGTCGCCGCCCGCCTGTCCCGACAGGCTGGTGCCGCCCGAGCGGAGGGTCAGGGGCAGGCCCGCGGCGCGTGCCCCGGCCATCAGCGCGCCCACCTCGGCGGCGGTCGCGGCGTGCACGACGGCCCGCGGTGTGAACAGGTAGGGCGACGCGTCGTGGGCGGCGGCGACGCGGCGGGGCACCTCGACGGTCACCCGGGACGGGTCGTCGACGCAGCCGGCCAGCAGTTCGGCCAGGCCGGCGGGGTGCCCGGCGGCGGGAGGCGGGGCGGGGCTGGTGGGCATGGGCTCCTCGCTACGGCTGGTCGGCGGACGGGCGGGCCGGATCGGTGATCCGCAGCAGGCGTGGCGCGCGGGCCGCGGGTTCGGGCAGGCGCAGCGGGGACCGCCCGGGGGTGATGCTGCCCAGGAGGGTGGCCCTGCGGGCGCCGGTGCCCGAGGGGAGGGTGCCGGGCAGGCCGTGGACGGTGAGGAAGCCGAGGATCGCGAAGGCCAGGGCCTCCTTGGCGTCGGAGGGAATCCCCAGGGCGTCGCTGGGGCGCAGCGGCACGCCGGGCAGTTCGTCGGCGAGCATGCGCATCAGGACGGGGTTGCGGACGCCGCCGCCGGAGACGACGAGTTCGGTGACGCCCAGGTCGCGGCAGGCGCCGGCGACGGTGACGGCGGTGAGCCTGGTCAGGGTGGCGAGGACGTCGTCGGCCTCGGGTGTGGGCGCCTTCTCCAGTGCCCGCCGCAGGTAGGGCAGGTGGAAGTGTTCCTTGCCGGTGCTCTTGGGGGCGGGCCTCGCGTAGTACGGGTCGTCGAGCAGTGCCCCGAGGAGTGCGGGGCTGGTGCGGCCCGCCGCCGCCCGGCGGCCGTCCTCGTCGTAGGCTGCGGCGCCGTCGGTGAAGTGCCGTACGGCCGCGTCCAGGAGGGCGTTCGCCGGTCCGGTGTCGAAGGCGAGCGGCTCGGCGCCGGGCGCGACGACGGTGACGTTGGCGATGCCGCCGAGATTGAGGGCCGCCGGTGTGCCGGGCAGCGCGCGCAGCAGCATGGTGTCGGTCATGCCGACCAGCGGAGCGCCCTGACCGCCCGCGGCGACGTCCCGGCTGCGCAGGTCGGAGACGACCGGGAGGCCGGTGGCCTCGGCGATCCAGGCGGGCCCGCCGAGTTGGAGGGTGCCGCGGACGGTGCCGTCCTCGACCCAGTGGTGCACGGTCTGGCCGTGCGAGACGACCAGGTCGGCGGCGCCGTCGCACAGTTCGCCGAGAGCGCGCCCGGCGGCTTCGGCGAAGGCCTGTCCCACCCCCGTGTCCAGGGCGCACACGGCCTGGGTGGTCGTGGCGGCCGGCGGCAGGGTGGCGGAGATCAGGTCCCGCAGCTCGTCCGGGTAGGGGACGGAGAGGTGTCCCAGTGGCCGCAGGCGCAGGGTGTCGCCGTCCAGGGTGAGGTCCGCGGCGGCGGCTTCGATGGCGTCGTAGGAGGTGCCCGACATCAGGCCGATCACGCGCACGACGCCTCCCGGTGCGTGGTGCGGCCCGTGGCCGGGGTCTGCTGTGGCTGCGGCATGGCTGCTCCAGGAATGTTCTCGGCAGGGTACGGGGGCCGGGGCCTTGTCGAAGGCCGGAAAGGCCCCGGCGCTGCGGCGCGTGCGCGCCGCTACTTCCCGACGGCGGCCGTCTCGCTGCGATCGGGGTCGGTGCCGCCGACGGCTTCCGTGGCCTGCGGGGCCCGGTGGAAGAGGCTCATCAGGGCGCCGACGGCCAGGGTGACCAGGACGCCGATCGGCACCAGCCACTGCGCGGCGATGCCCGTCGGCACGGTGGCGCCCGCGACGGTGACGTCGATCTTCACCCCGCGCACGAGGTACGTCATCACGGCGATGGTCACGAGGAACGCCACGACGGAGTCGGTCTCGTTGGCCCGGCGGACGAGACGGCCGAGCAGGAACGCGCCGAGCAGGGCGCCGTAGGTGTAGCCGGCGATGGTGAGGCCGGTGAGGTAGACGTTGCCGGTGCTGGTGCTGAAGGCGCAGGCGAAGACGGCCATCAGCACCGCCCACACGAGGGTCATCACGCGGGCGATCCTCAGCAGGAACTCCTCGGACGGCGTGCTGCGGAAGAAGCTGTGGATGATGTCGGCGACCGTCGAGTTGGACATGGAGTTGAGCGCCGAGGACAGGGATCCCATGGCGGCGCCGAGGATGCCGGCCACCAGGAGCCCGGAGACGACCACGGGCAGCCCGTGCAGGATGAACTCCGGATAGAGGTTGTCGGTGCTGCTCAGGCCGAGTTCCTCGAAGCTGCGGCCCTTGTTGTAGGACCACAGGAGCGCTCCGACGAGCGAGAACGCGGCGAACTGGACGGTGACGAAGACACCGGAGGCGATCATGGCCTTCTGGCCGTCGCGCAGCGAGCGGGTGGACAGGACGCGCTGGACCATCAGCTGGTCGGAACCGTGGCTGGCCATGGCGAAGATGGCGCCGCCGATGATGGCGGTGGGCAGGGCGAACGGGCTGGTGAGGATGTGGGCCAGGTCGAAGTCGGTGTCGAACAGCTGGAACTTGCCCGCGTGCAGGGCCTGCGCGAAGCCGTCGCCGCCGACGTGGGCGGACAGGACGCCGATGGCGAGGAGGGCGCCGCCCACGTACAGCACCATCTGGATGGTGTCGGTCCAGATGACCGCCTTGATGCCGCCGAGGTAGGTGTAGAGGACGGTGACCGCGGTGACGGCGATGATGATGACGCGGTAGCTCGCGTGGACGCCGAACTCGTCGAGCAGCAGCTTGATGGGGATGGCGGAGGCGAAGAGCCGTACGCCCTCGGCGAGGAGCCGGGTGAAGACGAAGGTCACCGAGGCGAGTCCCTGCAGTCTCAGCCCGAACCGGCTGCCGAGGTACTGGTAGGCGCTGACGAATCCGCCGCGCTTGTACAGGGGGATCAGCACGGCGGCCACGACGACGCGGCCGATGACGTAGCCGAGGGCGAGCTCGACGTTGCCGAAGGCCTGACCGCTGTACGCGCCGCCGGGCACGCTGATGACGGTGAGCACGCTGGTCTCGGTGGCCACCACGGAGAAGGCCACGGTCCACCACGGCATGTGGCCTTCACCGACGAAGTAGTCCTTGGAGGTCTTCTGCCGGCCGGCCAGCCGCAGGCCGATCCAGGCGATCGCCACGAGGTAGACGACGATCACCACGAGGTCGAGTTGACGCACGCTGACTCCTAAGCGACGGTCGGCGGAGCCGGCCGGGTGGGGACGGTGGGGACAGTGCGGGCGGACGTCGGCCGTCCGGCGCGGACGACGTGGGGTTCGTGGGGGAGGCCGGAGTTCACTGCCAGCAGGCGCGCGCCGTCCAGTGGTTCGCCGAGCGGGGCCTGGAGCCGCAGGGGCTCCGGGGCGTCGGCGAGGTAGGCCCGCAGCGGGCCGAGGAGCACCTCGCCCAGGCCGGTGAGTCCACCGGTCAGGGTGACGGGCAGGGCGTCGGCGCCGCCGGTCCGGCGGGCCGCGGTGAGGACGGTCTCGCCCAGTGCGGCGGCGGCCCGGCGCACGATGCCCGCGGCGGCGCCGTCCCCCGCGGCGGCCGCGCGTGCCACCTCCGGAGCGAAGGACGCGGCGGTGCGCGCCGGGGTGCCGTCCCGGTCGACGGCGGCGGGCAGCCGGTCGGGGGGGCCGAAACGCTCCACGGCGGCGTCGAGGAGTGCGGTGGCCGGCCCGCGCCCGTCGTGGGCCCGCAGCGCGGCCCGCAGTCCGGCGGTGCCGATCCAGGCGCCGCTGCCCTCGTCGCCGAGCCACGGGCCCCAGCCGTCCACGCGGGCGAGGGCGCCGTCCGCCCCGATGCCGACGGCGACGGAACCCGTACCGATGGCGAGCACCACGCCGGGGTGCCCGTCCAGCGCGCCGGCATGACCGGTGACGGCGTCGCTGGTGACGGCCACCCGGGGCACGGGCAGGTCCGCCAGGAGCCGCTCGGCGAGGGCCTGGGAGGCCTCCGGTGCGGAGGCGGCTCCCGCGGCGCCCACGCAGAGGGTCGCGGGCCGGAGCGCGGGCCGCCGCTCCAGCAGCGGCAGAACGGCGGCGCACACGGCGGCGCGGGCCGCCGCCACTCCGTCGCGGGTGGCGAGCCCGGGGGCGCCGGGTACGTCGTGGGTCTCCTGGACGGAGCCGGTGTCGTCCCACAGCACGGCTCGGCAGCCGGTCTTGCCCAGGTCCACCGCCACTGCTGATGTCATACGGCACGCCTTCGTGTCCGGGGATCCGCCACGTCGGTCGGTCACCGTACGGCCCGGGAGGCCGGTGACGGGTGCGGATCACGGTCCAGCGAGTATCGGAACGCCGACATCCGTATGTCAATAAGTAACGTCGGTCGATTTTCAGCGTAACTTTTTGACTTACCGCGGGGGCGTGGTTACTGTGTCGGCCACCAGCCCAGGGAGGGAAACGGCCCATGCCCCACCAGGAACGACGCCGCGCGACGGACCGGCCCGCCGAGGACGCGTCCCCGGCCGGGACCCTGGCGGGCATCCGGGCGGCGCTGCCGTCCCTGGCACCCTCGGAACGGCGGGTGGCGGAGGCCGTGCTGGCCGACCCTGCGCAGGCGTCGGAGCTGTCCATCAGCGCGCTCGGCAAACGGGCCGACACGTCGGTGGCGACGGTGATGCGCTTCTGCCGGGCGATAGGCATGGCCAACTATCCGCAGCTGCGTCTCGCGCTGGCCGCCGCCGCGGCCCGCGAGGACGCGCGCGGGGGCGACCGCCCGGCGCCGGGCACCGACATCAGCGCCACCGACACGCTGGACGAGATCGTCCGGAAGATCGTCTACAACGAGATGCACGCCCTGGAGGACACCGGGGCGGGGCTGGACGTCGAGGTCCTGGGCCGGGCCGTGGACGCCGTGGCGGGTGCCCGGCGGATCGACATCTTCGGCGTGGGCGCCAGCGCCTTCGTCGGTCAGGACCTGCATCAGAAGCTGCACCGCATCGGCCACACGGCCTTCGTGTGGACCGACCGGCATGCCGCTCTCACGGCCACCGCCCTGCTCGGACCGGGCGACGTCGCCCTGGCCATCTCGCACTCCGGGGAGACCGAGGACACCGTCGAACCCCTCCAGGTGGCCGCCGAGCGCGGTGCGACCACGATCGCGCTCACCAACGCGCCGCGCTCCGCCCTCGCCGCGGGCGCGGACCTCGTGCTGGCCACGTGTGCCCGGGAGACACCGTTCCGTTCCGGCGCGACCGCCAGCCGCATCGCCCAACTGGCGCTCATCGACTGTCTCTTCGTGGGGGTCGCGCAGCGGTCCTTCGACGCCACGACCGCGGCGCTGGAGAAGACCTACGGAGCCGTCCAGCGCCGCAGGCGCCCGCAGGCCCAGCGCCGCTCCCCCGGCGGCTGACCGCAGCCCCCGACCCCGACCGCATGTCCCAGCACCGAAAGGACGACCGCGCCGTGGACCTCAGCACGCTCGGCACCGAGACCCGCAACGAGCGGACCACCGACCTGGACCGCATGCCGGTCACCGAACTGCTCTCCGTCATGAACGCCGAGGACCAGAGCGTCGCCCTGGCGGTGCGCGACGCCCTCCCGGAGATCGGCGCCGCCGTCGAGGCGGTCACCCGGTCGCTGCGTCTGGGCGGGCGGCTGATCTACCTCGGCGCCGGCACCAGCGGGCGGATCGGCCTGCTCGACGCCGTGGAGTGCCCCCCGACCTTCGGTACCTCCCCCGAGCAGGTCGTCGGCCTGCTCTCGGGCGGCCCGGGCGCCTTCGCCGTCGCGGTCGAGGGAGCCGAGGACGAGCCGGCACGGGCCGTCGCCGACCTGGACGCGATCGGAGTGGACGAACGGGACACCGTCGTGGGTCTCGCCGCCAGCGGCCGTACCCCGTACGTCGTCGGCGGGTTGAAGCACGCCGCCGCCAAGGGCGCCGTCACGGTGTCGGTCGCCTGCAACGCGGACGCGGTGGTGAGCCGCTACGCCGACCTCCCGATCGAGGTGCCCACGGGCCCCGAGGTCGTCACCGGTTCGACGCGGCTCAAGGCCGGTACGGCGGAGAAGATGGTCTGCAACATGCTCTCGACGGCGTCGATGGTGCGTCTGGGCAAGGTCTACGGCAACCTCATGGTCGACGTGCGGGCCAGCAACGACAAGCTCGTCGACCGGGCCCGCCGGATGGTCGTCCAGGCGACCGGTGCCGGCCCCGAGGCAGCCGCCGAGGCGCTGAGTGCCGCGGGGGGACACGCCAAGACCGCCGTCGTCATGCTGCTCGCGCGGTGCACCGCCGGGGAAGCGGCCCGTCGTCTCGCCGAGGCCGGGGGCGACACGCGGGCGGCCGTCGCCGCGGGCTGACGTCCCGTCGTACCGGTCGGCCCGGCCCCCGTGTCGCTGCGCGGGAGCCGGGCCGTCCGGGGAGGCGGGCTGCGGCGCCCGTCCGGGGTGTGGGTCAGGACGCGACGAAGCGGGCGATCTGTCCGAGCACCACCGTGTCCGCCAGGTAGCCGATGTGGGTCTGGCAGACCACGTTGTTGTTCGTCGCACCGCTCAGCCGGGTGCTGGTGTACGGGATGATGATGCCGTCGCACGCCGAGTACCAGGTGGCGTACTTGGTGGCACCCGGGGTCTCGTCGCCCGCGGTGATCTGGGAGATGAACGAGGAGCCCGGGTACATCTGCTGACAGGTGGTGTAGATCAGGCAGGCCCCGGCGTAGGTGGTGCCGTGGTTCGCGCCGGCGATCGAGGCGAGGTGGCTGACGCTGGTGTTGCCGCCCAGCACCTTCAGGTAGTACTGGCTGACGAGGCCGCCCATCGAGTGGTTGACGATGGCCACCTTGCTCGCACCGGTGCGCGCCTTGACGTTGTCGACGAACGAGGCGAGGCCGCGGGCGTTGGTGACGTTGTCGCCGTAGGAGTTGTACTCGTAGGCGAACAGGTTCGAGCTGGACCAGCCGTTGAGCCGGAAGACGCTCATGGCGGTGACCCAGTTGGACGCGTTGCCGGTGTATCCGTGGACGAAGACGACCGGCGTGCCGGTCGACAGCGGCTGAGCGGCCGCGTTCGCCGACGAGGCCGGGACGGTCGCGGCGGCCGGGGAGGCCGCCGCGCTGACCGCCGGGGCGGACGAGAACAGGCTGAAGGCGACGGTGGTGGCGGCGAGTACGCCGAGGAGCCGGCGTGGGGAGCGCAGACGCATGGAGCCCTCCTGGATGCGGGGTCGGGGGTGCGTTGACCCGACCCAGATTCCTGGGAGGCACAGCGGTTGCCATCGGTGAAATCACCAGTGGCCGCCGGGGCGTCTTCCGCGCCCGGGGCGGGGGGGGGGGGGGGGGGGGGGGGCGGGCGCGGCCCCCCCGGGCCCCCCCCCCCCCCGGGAGGGGGCCCCCCCCCCCCCCCGCGCCGCCC
>NZ_JBIDAN010000015.1:0-54441 GCF_043202495.1 Streptomyces sp. NPDC048185 | reverse complement strand
GGGGCGTCCCCCCCCACCTTTGGGTTTGCCCCCCCGCGGGTTCGATGGGGCACAGCCACCGGGGCCGGCGGGGGGGGGGGCGCCCCCGGGGGGGGGGGGGGCGGGCGGGGGGGGCCCGGCCGCCGCCGCGGGTCAGCCGTCGGAGTAGCTGAAGTCGCCCACGGTCCAGGCGCTGACGTCCTCGATCGCGACCCGGTACATCCCGCCCGTCTCCGGGATCCCCACCGTGCCCTGCAGGATCCGGGCGACGTGGAAGTGGAGATGGGTGGGCGGTCCGTCCTTCTTCGCGGGAGCGTCGAAGACGGGGGAGAACTCGCTCAGCTGGGCGGAGTCCGTCAGCACCTCCGACACCCGCTGCCGCCACACGGCTTCGGGAGCCAGGCGGCCGGTGACGACGGCACCACCGGCGACCACGGTCAGGGACATCTGACTGCTCTGCCCGGACTCCACGAGGGCGGCGATGTCAACGATCAGCTCGTCAGGCTTCGGCATGAGACCGGATTCTATGCGCCTCGGGCCCCGGCCAGGGGCGCCGCTGCTCGAACGGTCCCTGTGGCGGGCTCGCGCGAGCCGCCCGGCTCCCGCCAGGACGGCGCCCTTCAGACGTCCATCGTCGTGCCGTCCAGGAACGCCAGCGACACCGTGGTCCCGGCCCCCGCCCGCACGGACACCACGTCGCGCAGCGCCTGCGGATGGATGCTGTCGCGGGACAGGACCACCAGGGAGACGTGCGTGCTCCGGCCCCCGGGGTGACGGTCGAGACGCAGGTACGGGATCGCGGAACGGGGCCCGAAGGCGTTGGACTGGACGTCCCGGGCCACCTCCGCGGTGCCCCGCCGCGCCCCGTCGCCCCAGCCGTGCAGCGCGATCACGGCACTGCTCAGCCCGTCGGCCGTACGGGTCAGCGCCCAGCCAGGACCGGTCAGCGCGGCCGGACTCTCCGCGTGCGCCACCGCGTACCCGCCCTCCCGCACCGACGCCCCTCGCGGTGCCTCGATCCGGTGGACCCTGATCTCCCACGGGCCGTGCAGCACGCTGGTGGTCTCGACGCGGTACCGGTGGTCGTCGCCCGGGAACCGTGCCGCGTACCAGGACGCCGCGACCCCCTCCTCGCAGCGCAGGGGATGGATCCGGGCGCGCCGTGACGGTGTGCCGCTCGGTGACAGCAGCGCCAGGTGGTTGTCGACGGCCCGTGCCACCGCGTGCGGTGCCGTCTCCGGGGCCGTGGCGGTCGAGTGGGCGAGCCGCGCGTAGTGCGGGTCCTCGGCGCCTTCGGCCGGGTCGGCGCCGTCGTCCTGGGGCGGCTGGTGGTCGCTGCCGTGGTTGATCAGCCTGACGATGCCGTCGTCCCGGGTGCCGTGCAGCAGCCAGCCCGGCGCCGGGAGCGCCCTGCGGGTGTCGGACTCCTCCACGGGCAGGGGCAGTTCCCGTTCCGTCCAGACCGGGTGGTCCGCGGGGAGCAGCAGCCCGAGGAAGGCCTTGCTCGCCCAGTACGGGGAGGCCGGACCGGAGTAGGGCTGGGTGGCGGGGAGGAAGGTGCCGTACCAGCCGAGCGGCAGCAGCCCTCGTTCGTCCGGCGCGCCGCGCTCGACGAAGTGCCGCAGCGTGCCGGAGGCGAGGCGCCGCGACACTCCGGGGGCGAGCGGCGTGCAGTCGGCCAGCACGCCCGCCCACACCGGGGCCAGGGCGGCGAAGCGGTACGCGAGCGAACGCCCTTGGTGCACGGGTGCGCCGTCCGCGCCGAAGAAGTGGAGGTAGTCCTCGAGGAACCTGCTCAGGCGTTCCCGGTACACCGCCGTCCGGCCTCCGTCGTCCCGCGCGATCCGCGACCACAGGAGCGGGTACAGGTGCAGCGCCCAGCCGTTGTAGTAGTCGAAGTTCCGACCGTCCCCGTCGGTGTACCAGCCGTCACCCCGGTACCAGTCCTCGATCCGGTCGAGGCCGGAGTGGATGTCCCGGCGGCTGTGCGGGGCGCCCACCGAGGCCAGGAACTCCTCGGACACCACCTGGAAGAGGCGCCAGTTGTTGTCCCAGGTACGTGCGCCGACGAAGCCGGAGAGCCAGTCGACGACACGTTCCTGCACCCCGGCGTCGAGGCGGTCCCAGATCCACGGACGGCTCTCGTGCAGGGCGACGGCGACGGCGGCCGCCTCGACCATCTGCTGCGAACAGTCCGTCAGCGCGGGCCAGGCCTCCTTGCCACCGGGGTCCGTGCCCGCCGCCAGGCCGGCGGCGTAGCGCTCGGTCAGTGCCGGGTCGGCGGCGCCGCCCGAGCCGGCGATCCGGAAGGCCGCGAGCAGGAAGGAACGGGCGAACCCCTCGAGTCCGTCCGAGACGACACCAGACCAGCTGGTGCGGCCCGGCAGCCGGTACTGGGCGAAGCCGGGTGTCGCGTACGGCACGAGCGCGTCCAGCATCCGGTCGGCCGTCGCCTCCCAGTGGGCACGGGTCCAGCCGGTCCGTGCGGACAGGACCCGGTCGGTCGGCGGCAGGTGCAGATGCGGGGCGACGGACATCGTGGTCTCCTCGGGACGGTCTACGGGACGAGTTCCGCGTGGTGGGTGTGGCCGCGTGACCCGCCCACGGCGACGGTGAGGCGGCCCCTGCGGCCGGGGGTGACGACGACGGTGTCGTCCGCCTCGGCCACGGCACGCACGCGGAACGGCAGTTCGACGCCGACCGAGGTCAGGGTGCGGCCGGGGTCGGAGACGGCCACCGAGATCCGGTCGCCGCGCCGCAGGACGAGCACGGAGGCCGGGCCGGAGGAGCTGATCCCGGCCGCCCTCCCCGCGGTCCAGAAGTTCGCCGCGGTGAGCCCGAGGCGGCGGGCCTCCACGGCCTGGACGGACGCGTCGTTGGCGACGACCTGCACCGGGCGGGAGCGTGCCCAGACGGCGGTGGCGGTGGCGGACGCACCGGGGAGCAGTGCGTGGGCGTACCGGGCCCCCGTGGGCGAGACCCCGTGGTCGACCCACAGGGTGAGATAGCGCCGGGTGAACGGAGTCGTCGAGCCGGCCGTGTCCGCTCCGGTGTTGATGTCGCGCCAGGTGCCGGTGCGTTCCTCCCGCAGGGCGTGCAGCGCGCTCGCCCCGGGGAAGACGTAGCCGCCCACTCCTTCCACGTGCGCCCATCCGGCCCGGCCGAACCGATGTGACCAGCCCTGCTCGTCGGGTTGCCGGGCGCCGTCGACCACCAGGCGCGGTCTGCCGTCGCGCCCGAGGTTGCGGTTCTCGACGACCGTCTCGACGGTGCGGCCGTCGGTGGCGGTGATGTCCGCGCCGAGGGAGATCACCGCGTCGTCGACGAGGAACCAGGACTTCTTCGCCCGCAGGGTGCTGCCGGGCGCGCCGGTCAGTTCCATCGAGACGGCACCGTACCGGCCGTGCAGCACCGAGCCGCCCGCGACGGCGTTGGCCGGCCGGTAGGTGGACGTGCCTCCGCCCGTGCCGAGGTCGGTGCGCCGCCGGGTGTCGACCGTCGTGCCGGGGAGCCGGTACGGATCGACGGTCGGCCAGAAGGCGTCGTCGTACTGCGCCGGGTCGTCCACGTCGTAGAGGTAGGCCATGCCGTCGCCGGTGTACCAGCCGTGCAGGTTCTCCCCGTTGCCCGCCTCGTACGCCGCGATGCGTTGCGAGGAGAGCGAGAGGGCGTACGCCCAGCGCGGGCGGTGGTGCACCACGCGGTCCATGTCGGCGAAGACGTGGAGGCCGCCGGTGCGTTGCTGCGCGGCTACGCCGTCGTCGTCCAGGACGTCCTTGGCGAGCGCGAGTTGGGGCAGGCCGGCGAGCTCGGCGAAGGGCGTGGTGCGGTTGCGTGTCAGCCAGCCCTTGGCGAGCGAGCGCCAGCGGCCGGCGTACGCCGCGGGCGCCCCGGTGGCCAGCAGCAGGATCGCCGCGACGGCCGCCGCGCCGTCGCGGTGGTCGCCGGCCCGTTCCCGGGAGACGGCGCGGCCGCGCACGGCGTCCATCATCAGTCCCTCGAAGATCACCGGTGTGAAGCTCCGCTCGACGGCGTCGTACAGCACCGAGACGTCGGGGTCCGCGACCTGCCACGGGGAGCCGGCCAGCAGCGTGAGAAGGTGGGCGATGCCGCCGAGGAGGACCACGCCGTAGGTGCCGGTGTAGGCGACCGCGCCGTGCTGGACGAACGAGCCGTCCTCGTAGAAGCCGTCGCCCGAGGTGACGTACCGGAACAGGCTGTTGCGCCCGGCGTCGCGTACGTCGGACAGGGCGTCCCGGGCCGAGGCGAGCTTGGCGGCGTCCTGGCCGAGCAGACCGCGCAGCGCGACGATCACGGCCTTGTCGGCGCGGTTGGCGCCGGTCTCGGCGAGGGTGGGGGCGTTGGTGCGGCGGTCCGCGTCGGGACAGAACCGGTCGACGACGGCCAGGTAGTCCGTCAGGTCGGCGGCCGGCAGCCGGTGCCGCAGCAGGACGGCGCTGTCCATCAGGGCGCGGGGGGCGCCTATCTCCCAGAACCACCAGTTGCCCGTCTCGCGCCTGGCCGGGTTGTAGGCGGCGTCGTGGGCGAAGCGCAGCGCTGCCACGAGCGCGTCGGTCACGGCGGGGTCCGCGGTGAGCGAGGTGCCGGGCGTGGCCCAGGCGATGGCAATGGTGCGCAGCCTGGTGTAGCTCTGGCCGAAGTTGCCGGGGTCGGCCACGGGGGCGAGGTCGGCCCAGAGGGCGGTGCGTGCGGGGCCGCGGTCGAGGGTTTCCCACAGGTCCTTCGCCGTGGTGTCCAGCGCGGCGACGGCCGCGGCGAGGTCAGGGTCCGCGGGGTCGAGGTCTCCGCCGGTGAGCAGGGCCTCGGCCCGCTCGAGGAGCGCGGAAACGTCCGCCTCGGCGGCAGCGCCGGTCCCGGTGGCCGCCGCGGTCCCGGTGGGTGTCGCGGCGTGTGCCGGGCCCGCCGGGGTGACGAGGGCGGTGGCCCCGGTCGCCGCGGTCGCCGTCAGGAGGGCACGTCTGGTGAGTCGCACGGCTGGTCCTTTCGTCCCGGTCAGTCGGTGAGCGTGCTGGGGTCGACGGGCGGCTGCGGCAGGTGCAGCGCCGCCAGCTCCGCCCTGCCGGTCTCGTCGATCGGGAACGCCCAGGTGCGCACGAAGAAGTCGGTGAGGTCGTGTCCGGCGATCCGGCTGGAGTACGTGGCCAGGGCCCGGTAGCGCTTGGCGTTCTCCGTGTAGTCGGACTGCGGGTTCTCCTCGCGCACCAGCTGGTGCAGACGGGGCCAGAAGTCGTCGCCGAACGCCAGCTCCAGCTGGCGCAGGGGGACGAGCTTCTCGTACGCGTCGAAGGACTTCTCGTAGGCCAGTCCGGCGGTGCCGAACTTGCGCCGCGCGGACTGGAAGTGGTTCAGGCCCGTCGTGGCGTCGACCGTGAGCAGGTTGGACGGCTGTCCCAGGGTGCGCTGCGCGGCCAGTGAGTAGATGTTGACGGTGACCTCCGTGAGGCCGCCCGGCTTGTAGGCGAACTGCTGATGCAGGTGGCCCAGCTCGTGGTAGAGGCCCCAGCCGCGGGTCCGCAGTCCGGTGACGGTGGTGGCTCGGTCCAGGTAGGCGCGCGGGAAGCCGTTGTAGCCGTGTGTGGCGTAGGCGCCGACACCGGCCGGCACCTTGGTGACCTCGGTGAAATGGTACGGCCCCGCCTTCCTCCGGTGCACCGGCCGTGATCCGTCCAGGCCGCTGATCCGGGCGTGCGAGTCGATGATCGTCTCGACCAGCTCCAGCAGCGCGGCGTGGTCCTCGTCGCGGTACAGGAGCGCGCCCTCGCGGGTGAGGGTCATGATGGTGTTCGGGGCGTGGAGCTCGACGTACGGGCTGTCGGTCAGCGTGTCGAGACGCTGCTGGTAGACGGCCTCCGTGGTCTCCCCGAGGGTGAACACCGGCATCGGCACGGCGCCCGAGCGGAACAGGACGCTCGCCTGCTCGCCGTCGCCGGTGAGCGTCAGGTAGACCGGGCCGCCGTGCGGGTCGGTGACCGTGTTGGCGCCGGCGGCCAGGGGGTAGCTGCGCGGCTCCGTGATCTCGCCGTAGTAGTCCCAGGCGCCGACCCAGAGGGTGGGGACGAGGCCGTCGTGCGGCCGGACCGTGAGGGCGAGGGCGGTGCCGGGCTCGGCGTACAGCCCCGTGGGGTGGAACTCGCTTCCCCGCAGGGCCTGTCCGAGGCGGAGCCGTTCGGTCTCGGCACCGGGCCGTGCGGTGACGAAGACGGCGGCCTGGGGCCGTCGGTCCCGGGCCGAGGCCGGCCCGGCCGTGGCACCGAGTGCTGCCAGGGCCCCGGCGCCCGCCGCCGAGGCGAGGACGGCGCGGCGGCTCACGGGGGACGACGGGGACGTGACGGACGAGGCCGACGAGGTGGACGAGGAGGGTGTCGGAGTACGCATGCGGAACTCTCCCTGCGGTGGAAGGGCGCGGGACGGAGGCGTGGGGGGGGGGTGAAGACTCCGCGACAGCATGTAAGCGGTTGCTACGAGGCCGCAAGAGGGGCGGGGAAGTTACTGCGTTTTTCTATGGCAGCAAGGGTCGGCTACGGCCGAACAGCCCGGTAATCGGTCACACCCGGCCGCCCTTCGTGGCCCGGGGTGCCACGGAATCGCGTACGACGATGTGCGTGCCGAGCCGCAGCGCGCCGGTCGTCGGCTCGCGCCAGTCGTCCTCGTCGCCGCCCGACACGGCCAGGCGCACGGCCTGCCGGCCCATCTCCTCCAGCGGCACGTGCACCGTGGTCAGCTTGGGCCGCATCTCCTGCGCGACCGGGATGTCGTCGTAGCCCACCAGGGAGATGTCCTTCGGCACCCTCCGTCCGGCCTCCTCCAGCGCCTGGGCGGCGCCGGCGGCGACCATGTCGTTGGCGGCGAACACGGCGGTGAACTCCGGTCCGTCCCGCAGCAGTTCGGCCATGCGCCGCTGGCCGAAGCCGCGGCTGAACGCGCCGGGGTGGATCAGCTCCGGGTCGGGCGTCACTCCACGCAGTCCGAGCGCCCGCCGGTGTCCGGCGAGCCGGTCCCGGGTGGTGGAGAGCCTGGGCGGGCCGCCCAGGTACAGGATGCGCTCGTGGCCCTGCATCAGCAGGTGGTCGGTGATGGCGAAGGCGCCGCCCTCGTTGTCGTACTCGACCGACACGGTCGGCACCTGCTCGCCGAGCGGTGGCCTGCCGCACAGCACCAGCTTCGACCCGTCCGCGTCCAGCTCCCGTGCCCTGCGCGCCAGTTCGGAGGTGTAGGCCCGGTCGGCGATGCTGCCGCCGACGACGACGACCGCGTCGGCCCGCCGCTCGTGCATCAGCTCGACGAAGGCCAGCTCGCGCTGCGGGTCGCCCTGGGTGCAGCACACCAGGCAGAGCCGGCCGCCCAGCGTGGCCTCCCGCTCCACCCCGCGGGCGATGTAGGCGTAGAACGGGTCGACGACCTCGTTGACGATGATGCCGACCGTGCGGTTGGAGACGCCGGCGAGGGCGCGGGCGTGGGCGTTGACCACGTAGCCCAGTTCGCGCATCGCGGACTCGACCCGTTCCCGGGTGGCCTGCGCCACCGGGTAGTTGCGGTTCAGTACGCGCGAGACGGTCGCCGTGGAGACGCCGGCGAGGCGTGCCACGTCGGTGACGGTGGCCCGCCGCCGGCCGTCCGCGGCCGTGCTCTGCCTGCGCATCCGGTGCACCCCCTGCTGGCTGTTGTCCGACGTCGAGCCTAGAGCCTGCGGAGCCCCGGCGCTCACGCGATCCGCCCCAGGTCGCCCCGGTGCACCGGGTGCGCGAACGGCGTGCCGTGCGCGTACCGGCCCAGCTCCTCGACGGCGAGCGCGCCGAGGCGGCCCACCTCGTTGCCCTGGGCGCCCGCCAGGTGCGGGGTGATGAAGACGTTCGGCAGGTCCCACAAGGGGTGTCCCTCGGGCAGCGGCTCCGGCGAGGTCACGTCGAGCACCGCGTCCAGCCGCCCTGCGACCAGGTGTTCCGTCAGCGCCTCGGTGTCCACCAGGGCACCCCGTGCCGTGTTGACCAGCAGGGTGCCCGGCCGCATCAGGCCGATGCGGCGGGCGTCGATCATGCCGCGGGTCTCGGGGGTCTCGGGGGCGTGGACCGTGACCACGTCGCTCCTGGCGACCAGGGTGTCCAGGTCGGTGGGGGTGACCCCGAGCCGGAGCGCCTCGTCGTGGGTGACGTAGGGGTCGTGGAGCAGGACGTCGGCGTCGAGGACGCGCAGGAGTTCGACGACCCGGCGGCCGATCCGCGAGGCGCCGACGACCCCGACGGTCAGGCCGTGCGTACCGAGCCAGTGCTGACGGTCCAGGTCGGCGCCGGTGCGGTGGGTGCGCCGGGAGCGGAACAGTTCGGCCAGCGGGAACACCCGCTTCGCGCCCATGATGATGGCGGCCAAGGTGTACTCGGCGACCGGCACGGCGTTGGCCGCGGCCGCGGAGGAGACGACGATGCCCCGGTCGAAGGCGGCCGGGGACAGGAAGGTCTTGACGGTTCCCGCCGCGTGGATCACGGCCCGTACGGCGGGCGCGCGTTCGAGCAGTTCCGCGTCGACCGGCGGGCACCCCCAGCCGGTCAGCAGCACCTCCGCTCCCGCCAGCGCGGCAGCCGCGTCCGCCGAGTCGAACTCGCCGATGACGCACGGGCTGTGCAGGTCGGCGATGTCCTCCAGCCTGGCCCGGACAGGGGGCGGGAAGACGGCGTCGAGCAGTCCGGGACTCATGACCAGCACCGTGCGCGGCCGCCTGGGTGCCGGTGACGTGTCAGCGGCCCCGGAACGAGCCGGCACCTCTTCGGTGGTTCGCACCCTGCCTCCGGACAGTAATCGTGTTCTATGGAATGACCGGCACGCTAGGGAGCACCGGGGTCGGCCGTCAAGCACCGAGACCGCTCAACTGACCTGTTCTGTCTATCTTCTGCAGGTAGAGCCTGCAGAAATCCGTGCGAGGAGGCGATGCACAAGACAGCCGTTACCCCGCATCTCTTGACGATGGGGTTAACCGCTTACTAACTTGCCGCCGCAGAAGGTCACCAAGCGCCACCAGCCGAACAGGACGCGCCATGGCTGAATCAGCACCCCCGCTGCCGAAGGACCGGACCCTGTGGCAACGGATCAAGCGGGACCGGGTGATGCTGCTGCTCACACTGCCCGGACTGCTCTACTTCATCGTGTTCCACTATGTTCCGCTGCTCGGTTACGTCGTCGCGTTCCAGGACTACGAGCCCTACCTCGGGTACATGCACAGCGTCTGGGTGGGCTTCTCCAACTTCACCGCGGCGTTCGGTGACAGGGCGTTCTGGACGGCGACGTCCAACACCCTGGAGATCGCCCTGATCCAGCTGGTGTTCTTCTTCCCGGTCCCCATCGCCCTGGCCCTGCTGCTCAACAGCATCACCAGCGAGCGCGTCCGGCGCTTCGTGCAGAGCGTGGTCTACCTGCCGCACTTCATCGGCTGGGTGATCATCGTGTCGATCTTCCAGCAACTCCTCGGCGGCGCCGGCCTCCTGCCCGACGTCCTCGCGGGGCTCGGTCTCCCGCGCTACGACATGATGAGCGACCCCGACGCCTTCCCCTGGCTCCTCACCCTCCAGGTGGCGTGGAAGGACGCGGGCTGGGGCACGATCATCATCCTCGCCGCGCTGCTCGGCATCGACAGACAGCAGTACGAGGCCGCCGCGATCGACGGCGCCGGCCCCGGGCGCAGGCTCTGGCACGTCACCCTGCCGGGTATCGCTCCCGTCCTGATCCTGCTGCTCGTCCTCAACCTCGGGCAGATCCTCTCCGTCGGCTTCGAGCAGATCCTGCTCCAGCGCGACGCGGTCGGCCCCGACGCCGGTGAGGTCCTGGACACGTACGTCTACTACCACGGCATCAAGGACAACGACTGGGGCGTCGCCGCCGCCGTCGGCCTGGTCAAGGCCGTCATCGGCACCGCACTCGTCCTGGGCGCGAACAAACTCGCCCACCGCCTCGGCCACGAAGGGGTGTACCGCGGTGCTGACCGCTGAGAAGACACAGCCCGGCTCCGTACCCACGCGGCAGCCGAAGGGGGCCGGCCGTCCCGCGGTGCGGACGTCCGACGGCCGGCCGCCGTGGATGGAGAAGCCGACCGTCGCCGGCCGGCTGGCCAAGGGCCTGGCCCTCGTGGCCGTGGTCGCCGCCGTCGCCTATCCGCTGCTCGGCGTCATCGGCACCAGCTTCGCCTCGCAGAGCGACATCATCCGCTCCACGGGCCTCGTCCTGTGGCCCGACCACCCCACGCTCGACGCCTACCGCACCGTCTTCACCGGCGGTGTCGTGACCCGGGCGCTGCTGGTCAGCGTGGGCATCACCGTGGTCGGCACGCTCGCCAGTCTGCTCGCCACGATCGGCATGGCCTACGGCCTGTCGCGCCGGGAGGTCACGGGCTCCCGCTTCATCCTGATGACGGCGCTGTTCACGATGCTGTTCAACGCGGGCATCATCCCCAACTTCCTGCTCGTCGAGGGCCTCGGCCTGTACGACACCTACGCGGCCCTGGTGCTGCCCACCCTGGTCAGCGCGTTCAATCTGGTCGTCCTGCGCTCCTTCTTCATGAACCTGCCCGAGGAGCTGTACGACGCGGCGAAGGTCGACGGAGCGGGCGACCTCACCGTCCTCGTCCGCGTCGTGCTGCCCCTGTCGAAGGCCGTGCTCGCCGTGATCAGCCTCTTCTACGCCGTGACGTACTGGAACGCCTTCTTCAACGCGCTCCTGTATCTCGACGACTCCGGCAAGTGGCCGCTGCCGATGGTGCTGCGCACCTACGTCCTCCAGGGCCAGAGCCTCGACAGCGTCTCCGCCGGCGAGGCACTCGCCCCGCAGCAGGCCGTGCAGATGGCGGTCCTGGTGATCGCCGTCGTGCCGATCCTGCTCGTCTATCCCTTCCTCCAGCGCTACTTCACCAAGGGCGTGCTCACCGGGGCCGTCAAGGGCTGAGCGCGAGCCGCGGCGGCCCCGTCCCACCTCTCAAGGAGATTTCCGTGTCGAGCTCCACTCCCCTCGATCGAAGAGCACTGCTCCGCATGGGTGCGGGCGCCGGTCTCGCACTGACCGCCGCTCCCCTGCTCGCCGCCTGCGGCGACGGCGGCACCCAGGCGAAGGCGGAGGCCAAGAGCGCCTCGCTGCTGCCCCGCACCACGGTGCGCGACATCGGTCTCACCCCCGACCTGCCCGGCACCGCCGCGGGCGTCCCGCAGGGTTACTTCCGCTATCCGGCCGAGCCGCTGCGGGCCACCGAGGGAGCCCCGCTGAAGGGGGCGTCCAGGATCAGAGCGACCCTGGAGACCTTCTCCCCTCCCCCGCCCGGCCGATCCCGCAACGCCGCCTGGCGGGAGATCGAGAAGCTGCTCGGCGGCAAGGTCGACATCACCGCGGTGCCCGCCGACGACTACGGCACGAAGTTCTCCACGATGGTGGCCGGCGACAGCCTTCCCGACCTGTTCATGTACCCCGAGGCCGGCGGCGTCGACAACATGGCCGCCTTCCTCCGGGCCAAGTGCGCCGACCTGACCCCGTTCCTCGCCGGCGACGCCGTCAAGGACTTCCCGAACCTCGCCGCCATACCGAAGGCGGCCTGGCAGGCCGCGATCTTCGGCGGCAGGCTCTACGGCATCCCGATCGCCCGCACCGGCACCGGCGGCGCCGGGTTCTACCGCCACGACCTGTTCGAGGAGATCGGCATCACCGGCCTCGACCAGATCACCGGCCTCGACCGGTTCGTCGAGGCGTGCAAGGAGCTGACCCGGCCGGGGAGGGACCAGTACGCGATCATCGCGGGGGTCACCGGCGTGCTCGCCATGTCGGCGGGCGCGCCGTACTTCTGGCGGCTCGACGCGAAGACCGGCCGGTTCACCACCGACCTGGAGACACCCGAGTACCGCCAGGCCGTGGAGACGGCCCGCTCCCTGTACAAGGCGGGCTGCTTCTACCCCGGCACGCTCCAGATGTCCGGGGCCCAGAAGGCGCAGTACACGGACATGTTCAAGAACGGCAAGGGCGCCTACGTCTACGACGGGCTGCCCACCTACCTGGCGCCTGGCGTCGGCTACGTCGCCGCGATGAAGGCGATCGACGCGTCGTACGACCCGAGGCCCTTCGTGCCCTTCGGCAAGGACGCCGTCGCCTGGACGGACAACGTCGAGCTCCAGAACACGCACCTGAAGAAGGCGTCCGCCGATCGCGTGCGGCAGGTGCTCGCGCTGGCGGACTTCGCGGCCTCGCCCTTCGGCAGCCTGGAGTACACGCTGATCAACTACGGCGTCGAGGGCACCGACTTCACGCGCGACGCGAAGGGCAACCCCGCGCTCACCGAGCAGGGCAGCCAGGACGTCACCGTGCCCTGGAAGTTCCTGGCGTCCGCGGTCCCGGCCGTCTACAGCGCCGACTCCGAGGCGGGCGTGCGCCACGTGCACGAGACGCTGAGCAGGATGGTCCCGATGATGGAGCAGTCCCCCACCCTCCAGTACTCCTCCCCCACCTGGGACTCCAAAGGCAGCGGCAGCCTGCTCACGCTCAAGCAGGACGGGCTCAAGGACATCATCGCCGGCCGCAAGCCCATGTCGGCCTACGACCAGCTGGTCAAGGACTACCTCGCCAAGGGCGGCGAGCAGGCCCGGGGAGAGTTCGAGGAAGCCGTCCAGAAGGGGAAGAAGTGACGACGCGACGCTCCGTCCTCGGATTCGGCGGCGCCGCGGCCGCCGTCGCGGCCGTGCCCGCCTTGGCCGCGCCCGCCTCCGCCCGTTCCTCCGGCTTCCACCCGTCCCCGGGCTCCGACGGGGTCGGCGACCCGCTCTTCCCGACCCTCGGCAACGGCGGCTACCAGGTCGTCCACTACGACCTGACCTTCGACTTCACCCCGGTGACGTACGACTTCACGGCCGTGGTCCGGATGAACGCCAGGGCCACCCAGGACCTGTCCGCGTTCAACCTGGACACCGACGGCCACGCCATCGACTCCGTCACCGTGAACGGCGATCCCGCGACGTGGACGGTCACAGCGGGCAAGAGCGGACAGGAACTCACCGTCACACCGGCGTCGCCCCTGCGCGACGGACGGCCCTTCACGATCGCCGTCTACTACCACGGCAACGGCAAGGCGCCCCGACTCGGCCTCACGGGCTGGCGGTTCGGCAGTGACGGCGGCTTCGCCTCCGCCGCCCAGTCCTCCCGCGCCGACACCTTCCTGCCCTGCAACGACACCCCCTCGGACAAGGCGACCTGGACCTTCCACATCAGCGCCCCCGAGGGTTTCGTCGCCACCGCCAACGGCGAACTGCTTCACAAGACCCCCGGCGCGAACGGATCCACCGTCTGGCACTTCGCCCTGCGCGAGCGGATGGCGACCGAGCTCATCGGCATCGCCGTCGTCAAGGGCACGTACCTGTACGGGACCAGCCACCGGGGCCTGCCGCTGCGGCACGTCGTACCGCAGGGCAGGGAGGACGAGTTCGCCCCGGTCGTCGCCCGCACGCCCGACCATCTGGCCTGGCTGGAGGGGAAGTTCGGCCGCTACCCGTTCTCCGTCTACGGCGTCCACATCTACGACGGCTACAGCGACGCCCTGGAGAACCAGACCCTGTCCCTCTTCTCCACCACCTGGTTCCGGCCGAACACGAACGGCCGTCCGACGTACGAGACCACCATGGTCCACGAGCTGGTCCACCAGTGGTACGGCGACTCGGTCACCCCCGCCGACTGGCAGCAGGCGTGGCTCAACGAAGGCCCCGCCGTGTACTACGCCGCCCTGTACGGCGAGGAGCGCGGCTGGTCCGTCCTCGCCGACAGGATGAGGGCGACCTACGGCAGGCTCGACGCGATCCGCGCCGCGGACGGCCCGCCGGGACGGCCCAAGGCCCTGGGCGGCACCAACATCTACGACGGTGGCGCGCTCGTCCTGTACGCGCTGCGCCGGCGGATCGGCGACCGTGCCTTCGACCGCGTGATGCGGGTCTGGCCCGAGCGGTTCAAGGACCGCAACGTCACCAGTGAGGACTTCATCGGTCACGCCGTGGACGTCACCGGTGACCGGTCCGTCGACGGTTTCCTGCGCGACTGGCTCTTCGGAGCCGTCAATCCGCCCATGCCCGGCCACCCGGACTGGAGGGCGGACGCGTGAACGTGCCGACGAACGCCCTGCGGCTGACCGCCGCGGCCTGCGCCGCGGGCCTCGCCGCCCTGCTCACCACGCCCACGGCCCAGGCCGCGCCACCGCCGCGCACCCTGTACGCGGCCCCGGACGGCGCGGGCACCGCCTGCACCGCCGCCCGGCCCTGTGCCCTGGAAGGCGCCCGGGACACGGCCCGCGCCGAGACCGGCCGCGACGTCCGCGTCCTGCTCGAGAACGGTACGTACGAGCGCGCCGAGCCGCTCCGCCTCGGTGCCGCCGACTCCGGTGGGCCGGGCCGCACCGTCACCTGGACGGCGGCACCGGGTGCCCGCCCCGTGCTGTCCGGCGGCCGGACCGTCAGCGGCTGGGCGCCGAACGGCGACGGAACCTGGACCGCCGCCGTCCCGGCCGGGGTCACCCCGCGCCAGCTCTTCGTCGACGGCAGGCGCGCCGTCCGCGCCCGCGGCGCGTCCTGCGCCGCCGACGTCTGCGACGCCACCGCGACCGGCCTGACCGGGGCCGGCGCCACGGGCGTCGCGCGGTGGCGGCGTCCCACGGACGCCGAGGCCGTCATCCGTGTCCGCTGGCGCAACTACCACTGCCGCATCACCGGCGTCAGCGGCGACCTCCTGACCTTCGCCCGGCCCTGCTGGACCAACTCCTCCAGCGGCACCGGCCGCACGGGCCCGGCCTGGGACTCCACGACGGTCGACTCCACCCGCTACAGCGGGGTCGCCTTCTTCGAGAACGCACGTGAACTCCTCGACCAGCCAGGCGAGTTCGTGTGGGACTCCGCGGATCGCACCGTGACCTACCTGCCGCGCGAGGGCGAGGACATGCGCAGAGCCAGGACCGTCACCCCGCACACGGAACAGCTCCTCGTCCTCGACGGCGTCCATGACCTCACGGTCGGCGGAATCGGCTTCGCGTACGCCGCCTACCGGCAGCCCGGCACCGACGAGGGTTACGCGGGCACCCAGGCCGGTCTCACCCTGACCGGCAGCACCGGGCCCGTCGACCACGCCGGTCGCCACTACACCAAACCGACGGCGGCCGTCACCGTGCGCGGCGGCCGGCACGTCCGTGTCGACCGGGCCGGGTTCAGCCGGCTCGGCGGTGCCGGGGTGATCCTGGAGGCAGGCACGAAGGACAGCTCCCTGACCCGTTCGTCGTTCACCGACCTGTCGTCGGGCGCGGTCTACGTCGGCGACACCGAGCCACGGCCCGGGCAGGCCCTCGCCGGCGAGCGGAACACGGTCGCGTACAACACCATCAGCCGCACCGGCGTCGAGTACACCGACTCCGTGGGCATCTGGGCCGGCTACGAGGCCGAGCTCGCCGTCGAGCACAACACCCTCAGCCACCTCCCCTACTCCGGGATCTCCGTCGGCTGGGGCTGGAACCAGCCCGAGGCGCAGGTCTCCGTACTGCGCGACAACAAGGTGACGGCCAACCGGATCACCGACGTGATGGAGGTGGCGCACGAACAGCACGACGGCGGCGCGATCTACACGCAGGGGGCCCAGCCCGGGACGGTCCTGTCGGAGAACTACATCAACCGCTCCGCGTTCGGCAACACCGAGCGCGACGGCAACGGCATCTACCTCGACGAGCAGTCCTCGCACATCCTCGTCGAGCGGAACGTCATCACCCGCGTCGGCTACAAGTGGGTGTCCAACTGGGCGGACTACGGCGTCGGCAACACGGCCCGGGCCAACTGGACGGACACCGACGCGCCCGGGCTGTCGGGCCGGGGCTCGGTCATGACGGACAACCTCACCGGCCTGGACCGGCTGCCGGCCGCGGCGCTCACCGTCGCCGCCCGGGCCGGCGCCCACGGCGGCCCGGTCGAGCGACTGCGCACCGACCTGGCCCGCTCGGGCACCGCGGGCCAGTCCGCGACCGACGGAACCGCGACCGCGGACCTGGCCCTGGACGGCGACATCACCACGGACACCCGCACCCTGTCCGCTCCGGGCGCCTGGTGGCAGGTGGACCTCGGTGGCACCCACCGGGTCCGCCGGATCGAGGTCTGGAACAACTCCTCGATGACGACCGCCGACTTCGACGTCGTCACGGACGACAGGACGGTCCACGTCAGTGGCAAGGCCCGGCGCCCGACCGTGGTCGACCTGGACAGCAGCACGCGCACCGTGCGGATCGCGGTGTCCGGAACGGGACGGGTCGCCCTGTCCCAGGTACTCGTCCATCCCTGACCGGGCCGAACGCACGGCCCGACGAACGAAGGAAGACCATGACCGACCTCCGTATGGGCGTGCTCGGCTACGGACTGCGCGGCTCACTCGCCCGCACCGCCCACCGGCCCGGCGCAGGCGCCCGGGTCACCGCGCTGGCGGAACCGGACGCCCGCGCCCGTGCGAAGGCGGCCGAGGCCTTTCCCGAGGCACTCCTGACCCTTGACCACGGGGAGGTGATCCATCACCCCGGCGTCGACGCGGTGCTGGTCCTCACGCCCGACCACACCCATGCCGACCTGGCCTGCGAGGCGCTCCGCGCGGGCAAACCCGTCCTCGTCGAGAAGCCGCTCGACATCAGCGTCGAGCGCTGCGACGCCATCCTGCGCACGGCGTACGAGACCGGGACCCGGCTCTACATCGGCCACAACATGCGTCACATGCCGGTCGTACGGCTGATGCGGGACCTGGTGCGGCGGGGAGCGGTCGGCGAGGTCAAGACCGTGTGGATCCGGCACTTCGTCGGCTACGGCGGCGACTGGTACTTCAAGGACTGGCACGCCGACCGGCGGCACACCACGGGGCTGCTGCTCCAGAAGGCCGCCCACGACATCGACGTCCTGCACTGGCTGGCCGGCGGATACGCGCGGGACGTCCAGGCGATGGGCGACCTGATGGTGTACGGCGGCAATCCGCACCGCCGCGCGCCCGGTGAACCGAAAACCGAGGACTGGTACACGAAGGACGGCCACTGGCCGCCGCACACCCAGCGGGCCCTCAACCCCGTCATCGACGTGGAGGACGTCTCGCTGCTGAACATGCGCCTCGACAACGGAGTGCTGGCCGCCTACCAGCAGTGCCACTTCACGCCCGACTACTGGCGCAACTACACGGTCATCGGCGACTCCGGCCGGCTGGAGAACTTCGGTGACGGCCCCGGCGGAAGCGTCAGGGTCTGGAACACCCGACGCTCCGGCTACCGTCCCGAGGCGGACGAGGTGCACGACATCCCGGCCGCCGAGGACGACGCGGGGCACGGCGGAGCCGATCCGCTGCTGGTGGACGAGTTCCTGCGGTTCGTACGGGTGGGCGGCGGTACGGACACGTCACCGGTCGCGGCCCGGATGGCGGTGGCGGCGGGCGTCCGGGCGACGGATTCACTCCGCGACGGGGGGACACCACGCCGTGTGCCGCCGCTGGACGCGGACCTGGTGGCGTACTTCGAGAACGGTCAGGTCCGCGCCTGACGGGCACCGGCCGGGTGCCGGCCGCGGACGGCCTCGGCCAGGACGGTGCCGATGGCCCGGGCCCCTGACGCGTTGGGGTGCAGGGGCGCGGCCGGGCGGCCGGGAAGCACTCCCTCGATCCAGCGGTCGGCGGGGGCGGCACAGATGTCGTGTCCGATGCCCGGGGTGTAGGTGTCGACGAAGGAGGCGCCGTGCTGCTCGGCCGTCCGCTTCAGCACGGCGCTGAGGTGGTTGATCGCGCCCTGGAGGTGGTTGGCGTCCTGCTTCCAGTAGGGCTGTTCGGGGTGGCAGCCGTCGGGGCGGAGGTAGTTGCCGTAGCCGACGACGAAGATGCCGGCACGCGGCGCCCTGCGGGCGATCTCGTCCAGGACGGTGGCGAAGGACGGTGCCCAGGCGTCGATGCGGTCCCTGATCCTGTCGGTGCCGCCGGCGGTGTTCTTCTCCGCGCAGCTCGTGCCGTGGGGCTGCGGCAGGACGTTGATGCAGTTCAGCGCTTCGCTGAAGAGGTCGCTGTCGTTGCCGCCGATGGTGACGCTGACGATGTCGGTGTCCGGGGTGAGCGCGGCGTACTGGGGTGCGGTTCCGGGGTGCTGAGCGGTGCTCAGGTCGTCGACGGTGGCCCCGGAGCAGCTGACGTCGACGAGCGTCGCGTCCAGGGCCTCGGCCGCGACCCGGGGATAGTCGGCGAGGGAGCGCAGACACGCCGGCCCGGCCGGGTCGGCCGGCGGCACCAGCGGGGAGGAAGCGTAGGAGTCGCCCAGCGCGACGTACCGCGGGGAGTCGGCGGCCGACGCCACCGTGCCCGGCGCCATGGCCGACACGACCCCGCCACACAGAACCACGGCCATGGCCATGCGCAATGCTGCTTTCACAGGATGCCTCCGTTCGGCACGCGCGCGTGCGTGATCCTGTCTTACTACGAATACGCCCGGGCGGGCAGGACGCCGCACGGGGGCGTCATTCCTTCGCCCCTGCGCGTCGTCGTCCGGGGTCAGTGTCGGCAGCCGGCCGGCCGCCCACTCCTCCGGTCGGCGACAAACCCGGTCCTCCGGAGGTGCGGACGCACCCGCGAAACGTGCACCGCCCCGTCGTGCGCCTCGCGCACGGCCCGGCGTCCGGGTGCGGCCTCCTCCTGCCGGCGGTGTCGCCCGGGCCGGCCCTCACCCGCGTCGCGCCCCGCGGGGTGGCGTGAAGACGTACAGGTCGAGGATGTCCGGACAGGGCGCGACGCCGGGACCGCCGGCCCGGACCCAGGCGGCGATGTCCTCCGTGGCCTCGGAGTCGTTGACGAGGCCGAGCCAGACCGGGCGGGCCCCCGCGGCCCGGGCCGCGGCGGAGGGCTGGACGACGATCACATTGGCGTGCTCGCACACGTCGAGGCAGTCGGAGACACGGACGGGCACCTCCTCGGCCAGGCGTGCGAGTTGCCGGTCGTGATCCGTACCGGTGACCTTCGGAGTACCGCAGCAGCAGTCCCGGCAGACGACGACGCGGCACGGTGCCGGTGCGGTCCAGGCGCGGTCGGTGCCGGCTGCTTCAGGGCGCCGTCGAGGCATCGCTCGTCACACTCCCTTTCGAACGGGATGCGTCCCGGGCGGCCGGGCGCCGGAAGCGGATCACGGGGTGCCCGGCATCGTGGGTGACCTCGGCGTGGACGCCGTAGACGTGCTCGATGAGGGCAGGGGTGAGGACCTCGGCCGGGGTGCCCTCGGTGACCGCGCGGCCGTCGCGCAGGACGAGGACACGGTCGCAGTACATCGCGGCGAGGTTGAGGTCGTGCAGGGCGATCACTGTGGTGACGGGCAGGCTCGCGATCAGTTCCATGAGCTCGAGCTGGTGCTGGATGTCGAGGTGGTTGGTGGGTTCGTCGAGGAGGAGTTCGCGCGGGTCCTGGGCGAGCGCGCGGGCGATCTGGGCGCGTTGGCGTTCGCCGCCGGAGAGGGTGTGCCAGGACTGCCCGGCCCGGTCGGTCAGTCCGGCGCGCTGCAGGGCCTGTGCGACGGCTCGCGCGTCGGCCTTCGTCGGCGGGGTCCAGGGGCGGCGGTGCGGGATGCGGCCGAGGGCGACGACGTCCCGGACGGTCAGTTCGGTCCCGGTCTGGGCGTGCTGCTCGACGGTGGCGATCCGGCGGGCGGTGGCGCGGCGGCCGGCCTCGGTCAGCGGGCGCCCGTCCAGGGTCACGACTCCGCCGGTGGGGGCCAGGATGCCGGCCAGAAGCCTCAACAGGGTCGTCTTTCCGCAGCCGTTGGGGCCGAGCAGGCCGACGGTCTCGCCGGGGCGCAGGGTGAGGGTGACGTCGTCGACGACGACCTTGTCGCCGATGCGGCGTCCGACGCGGTCCGCGTGCAGGCCGGTCATGCTCGCCCCCGTCCGCGGTAGAGGACGGCCACGAACGCCGGGACGCCGATGAGGGACGTCACGACGCCCACCGGGATCTCCTGAGGGTCGAGGACGGTGCGGGCGAGGGTGTCCACCCAGACCAGGAAGACCGCTCCGGTCAGCACCGTGACCGGCAGCAGGCGGGCGTGCCCGGAGCCGGTGAGGGCGCGGGTGGCGTGCGGGAGGACCAGGCCGACGAAGCCGATCGCGCCCGCGCAGCTCACCAGAGCGGCGGTGAGGAGCGCGGTCGAGGTGAGGAGGACCGGGCGGACGCGGGTGACGCGGACCCCGAGCCCGGCGGCTGCCTCGTCGCCGAAGGCGAACGCGTCGAGCGTGCGTGCGTACCCGAGGCAGACGGCCAGGACCACGGCCAGGACGGTGGCGCAGAGCAGTACCTGTCCCCAGTCGGCGCCGGTGAGCGAGCCGAGCAGCCAGAACAGCACGCCTCGGGTGGTCTCGGCGTCCGCGGAGGTGAGGACGACGAACGAGGTGAGCGCGGAGAACAACTGCATGGCCGCCACGCCGGACAGCACGACCCGGTCGCTGGTGCCGCCGAGGATGTGGCTGAGCAGCAGCACCAGGGCGAAGGAGATCAGGGCGCCGAGGAAGGCGCCCGCGGACAGGGACACCGCTCCCCCGCCCACTCCCAGCACGACCACGGCGACCGCTCCCGTGGACGCGCCGGAGGAGACCCCGAGGACGAAGGGGTCGGCGAGCGGGTTGCGCAGCAGCGACTGCATGACCGCCCCGCACACCGCGAGTCCGGCCCCGCACACGGCGGCGAGGAGGGTGCGCGGCATCCGCAGGTTCCACACGATCGAGTCCCGCAGCGGCGCCAGCGTGCTTTCGCCGAGTCCGAGGTGGGCCGCGGCGGCGGCCCACACGTCGCCGGCGGAGATGTCGGCCGGCCCGATCGTCACGGCCGCGGCGATCGACGCGAGCAGCGCCGCCAGGCCACCGCCCGTCTGCAGCAGGGTACGGGCGCTCACTCGGCGAGCCCGAAGTCGCGCAGCCCGGCCGCGACCTTCTCGATCCCCTCGACCGTCCGGATGGACGGGTTCATCGCCTGCCCGCTGAGCAGGACGTACCGCTTCTTCCTCACCGCGGTGAGGTTGCGTGTGGCGGGGTTGCTCTCCAGGAACTCGATCTTCGCCTCGGCGGTCTCGGCGGTCTGCTGCTTGCGGGTCAGGTCGCCGATCACCATGACGTCGGGGTCGCGGTCGGCGACGGTCTCCCAGTTGATCTGGGGCCATTCGTCATGGGTGTCGGCGAAGGCGTTCCGCGCGCCGACCGCGCGGGTGATGGCGCCCGGCGCGCCGCAGCAGCCGGCCAGGTAGGGCGACTGGGAGTTGGCGAACCAGTACATGAGGGAGACGTCCGAGGCGTGCAGTCCCGCGGTCGCTGTGCTCACCCTCCTGCGCAGGTCGGCGACGAGCTCCTCGCCGCGCTCGCGGACGCCGAACGCGCGGGCCAGGTCGCGTATCTCTCCGTGGACGACGTCGAGAGTGAGCGGCTCGCTGCGCGATCCGTCGCCCCCGCTGCCGTTGTCCTTGCCCGCCGAGCAGTCGGACGGGGAGACGTAGGCCGGCACACCCAGCTTCTCGAACCGGTCGCGGGTGGCGACCCCGCCCGTGCCGAGGGTGGAGACGAACGAGGCGGTGACGAAGTCGGGTTCGGCGTCCAGGACCTTCTCGAAGGACGGGTTGTCGTCGGCGAGCCGGGGCACGGTCGCGTTCGCCTTCTCCAGGCCCTTCATGACCGGGTCGGTCCAGGTGGCCGTTCCGGCCATGCGGTCGGCGAGGCCGAGCGCGAGCAGGATCTCGGTGGTGCCCTGGTCGAGGGAGACGGCGCGCTTCGGGGCCGACGTCAGGGTGACCTCGTGACCGCAGTTGTCCAGGGTGACGGGGAAGCCGGCGCCGGGGGTCTGGTGCGACTTCGCGTCGCCCTCGCCGGAGGAACCGCAGGCGGTGAGCAGCAGGGCGGACGAGAGGAGAAGCGCCGGAGCACGGAGAACGGCCGGAGCGCGGAGCAGGAGGGAGGTGCGGAGCACGGGCATGCCTTCGGGGTCGGGGCTCGTACGCGGAGCCTGGCCTGCGGACGTCCCTCCGCGCCGGGGTGCGGAGGTGCCAGCAGGTCTTCGGACTCGGGTTCGTCCGGTCGGGGCGCCTTCCCGGTCTCCCAGTGGCTTCGTGCCCCGCCCGTCCCCCTCACCGCTGCGCGTCAGTTCCGGATTCGCACCGGATTCCCTGGCCTCGGATGTGGCTCGACTGGCCCTGAGAGGCTACCAAGGCCCCGTGGCTGCCCGGCGGGCGGCCGGCACCGGAAACAGCCGACGGCCCGCGCCCGGCCCCGGCGGCCGGCCGAGCGCGGCGCGCCGACCCGCGGAGGAGGCGGGCACGTCGTCCGTGGCCCTCCGCCTGACGGTGGAATCCACCACCGCCGGATCAGGCATTCGGCCGCATCGACGGGCTGTTCGATCATCCGGCGTGTCTCATTCAGACATGTTCACACCTTCTCGGCGTACCCTGCTCCGCGCCCCGTTCGCCGCTGCCGGTGCGGGTGTCCTGGCAGCCTGCACGGGCTCCGGCTCCGGACCGAGCCCCGGTCCTCGGGGAGCGGCCGTCGGGACGGCCTTCGTTCCGGCCGGGCCCCCGGGTTACGTCAATCCCTCCGACCCGGAAGTCCTCGCGGCCGAGCGGAGACGCGGGGCCGGTCCGGTGCGCACGTACCGGCTCACCGCCGCCGAGACGACCCTGGACCTCGGCGGTCGGTCGGTGCCGAGCTGGGCGTACGACGAGGCGCTGCCGGGCCCCCTGGTCCGTGTCACCGCCGGCGACGTGCTCGACATGACGCTCGCCAACCGGCTGCCGGCCGGCACCACCCTGCACTGCCACGGGGTGCGGCTGCGCTGCGACATGGACGGCGTTCCGGATCTCACCCAGGCGCCGATCCGTCCCGGGTCCGATTTCCGCTACCGCTTCACCGCCGGACAGCCGGGAACGTATCTCCTCCACTCCCACGTCGGCGTGCAGGCCGACCGGGCCCTGTACGCGCCGCTCGTCGTCGACGACCCGCGCGAACCGCTGTCCTACGACAAGGAGTGGATCGTCGTCCTGGACGACTGGGTCGACGGCGTTGAGGGTTCCACCCCCGAGGAGGTCCTGGACCAGCTCAGGCCCGGTGCCGCGGCGGACGGGGGGCACATGGCCATGGGGCCGGGCCGCGGCGGGAGCCCCGCCCGGCCGGCGACGGCGCTGCCCTCGCCGGCCGTAAGACCGGCGGGTCCCTCCCGGGTGCTGCGCACGTCCTACAGCCGCATGCTGCACGGCGGGGGCGGCAGCGTCGCCCACCCGTACCACCTGGTCAACGGGCGCCTGCCCGGTCGTCCCGAGGTGTTCCGGTGCCGTCCCGGCGACCGCGTCCGGCTGCGCATCATCAACGCCGGTGCCGAGACGGCGTTCCGGGTCGCGCTGGGCGGCCACGAGATGACGGTCACCCACACCGACGGCTATCCGGTGAAGCACACGCGCACCGATGCCCTGCTCGTCGGTATGGCGGAGCGGTACGACGTCCTGATCACCGCCCGCGACGGCGTCTTCCCCCTGGTCGCGCTCCCCGAGGGGAAGGAGGGAAGCGCCCTCGCCGTCCTGCGCACCGGCAAGGGGAACAGAAATCTCCCGCCCGCGGACGTCCGCCCGGACGAGCTCGACGGCAGGACCGTCCCCGCGCGCCGTCTCGTCCCCGACGACTCCGTGGCCCTGGACGATCGCGAACCCGACCGCGAGATGCGCATCCGGATCACCGGCGGCATGGAGAGGTACGACTGGGGCTTCGACCACGAGGCCTACTCCGTGGAGCAGCGCCGCGCGGTGCGCGCCGGGGAACGGGTACGGCTCACCCTCGTCAACGCCACGGACATGTGGCATCCGATGCACCTGCACGGGCACACCTTCGCCATCGCCGGACTGGACGGGCTGGGCGCGCGCAAGGACACCGCGGTGGTCCTCCCGCACCGCAAGCTGGTGCTCGACTTCGACGCCGACAACCCGGGGCTGTGGATGCTGCACTGCCACAACCAGTACCACTCGGAGAGCGGGATGATGACGGTCCTGGGGTACCGCCGGTAGGGCGCGTCCGGTGTCTCGGGCCGGCGGCCGCCGAGAGCGGCCGCCGGCCCTGTGCACCGTGTCGGTGCTCCGTCTGGCGTCCGGTCAGTTCGCGTTCACCAGGTCGTGCGCCGGCACGGTCACCGTCCGCTTGCCCGGCTTGCCGCCCAGCACGATCTTGCGCAGTGCGCTGTTGTTGTCGAGGCTGGTCTCCTTCAGTCGCTTCTCCGGGTTGGCCAGCACCTGGATGTAGTAGATGCCGTTGGGCACCTGGGTGATGTCGAAGGACTGGCCCGGCAGGTCCTGGGTGTACGTGTCCCCGGAGCCGACGTCCAGCACCTCACGGACGGAGATCGAGTTCTCCTGGCCGCAGGCGGTCGACAGGTCGGTGTTGTACGGGTGCCAGTTGGCGTTCTTCACCGTGTAGTCGATCGCGTCGGTGTTGGCCAGGCAGAAGGCCTCCTTGCCGCTGCGCACGGCTTCCTTCTTGTCGGCCTTCAGCAGCCGGTAGCTGGCGAAGTCGGTGAAGTGCCAGTGCACATGGCCCGGGCGCGGGTCCCATTCCATGGTGCCGGTCGGGGTGTAGCCGACCTGCTTGCCCTTGGCGTCGTAGAAGTACTGGTAGGCGTCCATCTTGGCCTTGCCGGGCGAACGGAAGCCGTCCACCACCAGCTGCGCCGGGCCGGCGTTCCACACGTTCGCGCTGAAGGCCAGGTAGTCCTTGCCGGGGACGTCCTCCTCACCGTCGCTGATGACGATCCCGTAGGCCGGCAGCGAGCGCAGGTCGGGCTTGGGGACGTCCGGGACGGAGGCCTCGCCGGCGGGGCGCTTCGACAGCGGCTTCAGCGCGGGCGCCCTGCGCGAGCCGTCGGTCTGCCCGGCCGTGTCGCCGGTCCGCAGGGAGCGTGCGGCCTGCTCCTTCTTCACCGCCCAGGGCAGGGCCGGGGGCGCCGCCTTCAGCGGTCCGTGGCCCACGTTGTACGAGGGGCCCGCGCCGCTCGTCACCGGCGCGGCGGCCTGGGCGGGGGTCGGGGCGTGTCCCGGGCCGTGGCCCGCGTGCCCGGACGGCGCCTGGTGGCCGGCGTCGTGCCCGGCGTGCTCGCCGGCCCCCGCGGACCACGCGGAACGGGTCGCCGGCACGGCGACGCCCTCCTCGTCCTCATAGCTCCGTTCCTCCACGGTGACCTTCACCGTGGCCGGCTTGTCGGCGATGCCGAAGAGGTCGCGGTACTTCTTGGCGACCCCGACCTTGGCGGTGTACGTACCGGCCGCCAGCTTGACCGGGTTGCTGTACGAACCCCCGTAGGTGTTGGCGGCCCAGCCCTTCTCGACGCCCCACACCGAACCGAGGGTGAACGGGTTGGTGGGGCAGCTCTCCGGATACCTGGAGGTGGCGGGCGCGTCGGGGCGCACCCGTCCGCTGGCGTTGTTCGGGCAGAAGTCCTCGGTCCGGCCGAGGACCTTCTTGCCCGCCTTGTCGGTGACCGTGATCTCCGCGAAGCCGGGCAGGCCCGAGAAGTCCTTCACCGTGCCCTTGGGCAGGGTCCTGGTCCTGGCCTTGCCGCCCTCGTACACGGTCTGCGTGACGGTCACCGGGTCCTTGTAGGACTTCCGGGTCACCTTCAGCTCCAGCGGCGTGCCCTCGGCGGTGAGGTAGGTGCCGAGGTCGAGGTAGACGCCCGGGTCCTCCTTCCAGGAGGTGAGCGTGAGCGAGCCGGTCGCGGCGATCAGGCTGAGCTTGGGCCCGGTCGCGGCCTTCGCCGGCTCCGACGTGGCGGCGACGAGCCCGGCCGTCACGGCCAGGGCGGCGACGGCCGTGGTGCCCGCGAGCAGCGGACGCCGCAGCCGGGTGGTGCGCGTTCTGGTCATCGTTCCCTCGTCCTCCGGGTGCTGTGAGAAGGAGACAGACGGCGGGCGGCACGGTGTGTCGGCGAGGACAGCCGCAGAGCCGGCCGTGCGAGGGGCGGTTGCTGTGCCCGCGCTGTGAGAGGGGCGGGCCGGGGGCTCGGTTGTCCGGGTGTGGGAAACGGCGGGAGGTTGGCCGGATAGCTCCGTTGCGGAGGAAATCGGGTCATTCTTCCGGGCACGGCCCACCGGATGACGGCCCTTCTGCTATCAGGTGCGGCCGGTGTCCCCCCGCCGGCACCGGGAAGCCCTGCCGGCGGAGCCGCCGTTGCCGGAGGCCGGGACGAGCCGGCCGCGATGAGCGAAGCGGGTGGCGGCCCGCCGCCCGCCGCACCGGTCGTCCCGGAGACCGGGGCTCCGGTCGGGCCGCCCCGTGGTTCCGCTTCGGGAGCAGCCCGGCGCCGGGGGGGCGACGCGCGCTCTCCGTCACGCGTCGTCGCCGCCGGCCTCCGGGCTCCTCGTCACACGGACCGTCCGGGGATCGTCGGCAGGACCTTCTCGGCGATGCCGAGGAGGGCGCTGTCGTCCGGCAGGGCGCCGGAGGCGCTCCACACGGTGATGTCGTAGTAGCCGCCCCGGTCCTTCCCGTCGAAGGCCACGGTCAGCGTCCTGGCCAGGGGGCCCTCCTCGACCGGGCCGCCGGAGGAGCCGCCCCCGAGATTGATCTCGATCTTCATGGTGTGGTCCGAGGAGAGGACCGCGGGCCGGCCGAGGACCGAGAGCGTCCTGACGTCCGTCTCCCCACCGAACTTCATCAGCTTCACGTACTGCGCGATCGACAGCTCGTTGTACGTGGCCGACACGTTCACGGTGTACGTGTCGAACTGGACCTCGGCCTCCGGCTGGGCGACGTTCCCGCCGGTCAGGGGGGCGGTGTTGCTCGTGCCGGATGCCACGGTCGCGGTCTCCGCGGGCGTGCCGAGGAGCTGGGCCAGGTCGGTCCGGTTGAGTGCCTTGCACAGTTCGTCGCCGGTCACGGGGTGGGGCGTCTTCGCGTAGGCGCTCGGCAGTTCCTCGTCCTCCCCGCTCGAGCACGAGGCGGCCTGCGGCGTGCTGCCGTCGTCGGAGGGCAGCAGTTCCGGGCCGAGCCAGAGCGCGGCCCCGAGCGCCGCGAACACGGCCACGGCCGCGACGGCCTGGCCCCACGCGTTGGGTTCCTTCTCCGGAGCGGCCGGGGCGGGAGGCTGCCCCGCCGCGGCCTGAACCTGCGGCTGCGGCTGCGGCTGCGGCTGCGGCTGCGGCTGCGCATCAGCGTGGGCCGCCGCCTCGTCCGCGGCGGGCGCCGGGCTCGGATTCCGGCGGGCGCGCACGGCCTTGACGACCATGTGGACGCGTATCGCGGTGCCCACCAGGAACACCGTGCCGATCCCGGCCGGCACCCAGTCGCGCTCCTCGACGGCGAGGTACATGATGCGCACGCCGAAAACGGATCCGACCGCGATGAGCAGGGGCTCCCGGACCCAGAAGGGCAGGAGACGGATGAGAGAACCGAGCATTCGGTGATCTCACCAGGCAAGATCACACCTGACTGTGATGGAGGCCACAGTTCCGGGTCACGGATGTGTAGCGAGCGCATGCGGTCCGCGCGTTCATCGGCCGCGGACGCTCCGCCCGCCCGCGACGTGGCCCGCGGCGAGCCGGCCGGACGTCGTGGCGGGGCCGACGGCGGCACCGGCAAGGTGAACGCCCGGCGCCCGGGACGGCCGCCGGGCCTTCCGCGGGGTCACCGCGGTGGTCACGCCTGTTCCTCCAGGCCCTCCGGGTCACCCTCCCGGAGCGCGCCGGCCGTCCGCTCCGTGGCGGAGACCGGCCCCGGGCCGGTACGCCGCGGCCGGACCCACAGGGCGTGGACGCCTCCGAGGAGCGCCAGCCACACCGCGCCGACGACCAGGGCGATCCGGGTGCTCGAGTCGAAGGCGAGCAGCACCATGACCGCGGCCATGAAGACGATGGCGGCGATCTGGCCGTAGGGCCAGAAGGGCACGGGGAACCTCAGCGACGCCCGCTCCTCGGCGGTCATCGTCCTGCGCGCCCTGACGTGGGTCAGCAGGATCATCAGCCAGACCCAGACGGTGGCGAACGTCGCGATCGAGGAGATGATCAGGAAGATCCTGCCGGGCATGAGGACGTTCATCAGCACGCCGAGCAGCAGGGCCCCGATCATGACCAGGGTGGTCACCCACGGCACGCCGTTGCGGGTGACCCGCAGCATGACCGCGGGGCCCTGGCGCCGCTCCGCGAGGCCGAACATCGTGCGGCCCGCGGCGAAGATGTCGCTGTTGATCGCCGACAGGGCGGCGGTGAGGACGACGAGGTTGAGGACGGCGGCCGCGGACTTCAGCCCGACGCCGGCGAAGATCTCGACGAAGGGGCTGCCCGACGCGTCGATGTCCTGCCAGGGGGTGATCGACATGATCACCGCGAGGGTCAGGACGTAGAAGAGGATGATGCGCAGCGGGATGGAGTTGACCGCGCTCGGGATGGTCTTCTCCGGGGACTCGGCCTCTCCCGCCGTGACGCCGATGATCTCCGTGCCGCCGAACGCGAACATGACGACGGCGAACGACATCACGAAGCCGTCGGCGCCGCCCGCGAAGAAGCCGCCGTGGCTCCACAGGTTCGACAGGCCGACGTGGCCCTCGCCGTTGCCGAGGCCGAAGGCGATCACGGCGATGCCGACGAGGATCATCGCGACGATGGCGACGATCTTCACCAGGGAGAGCCAGAACTCGAGTTCGCCGAAGACCTTGACGCTGACGAGGTTGAGCGCGCCGATGAGGAGGACGGCGGCCAGCACCCAGATCCAGCGCGGCACGCCGGGGAACCAGAAGCCCATGTAGACGCCGACCGCGGTGACGTCCGCGACGCAGACGATGACCATCTCGAAGGCGTACGTCCAGCCCGTGGTGAACCCGGCGAGCGGGCCGAGGTGCCTGGTCGCGTACTCGCCGAAGGAACCGGCGCTCGGTGAGGCCACGGCCATCTCGCCGAGGGACCGCAGTACGAGGAAGACGGCCGCTCCGCCGACCAGGTAGGCCAGGAGCACTGCGGGCCCACCGGCCTGGATGGACTCGGACGAGCCGTAGAAGAGCCCCGTGCCGATGGCGGAGCCGAGGGCCATGAAGCGGATGTGCCGGGAGCGGAGCCCGCGGCTCAGGCCGGCGGTGTCGGTACGCAAGCGAGTGTCTCCCTCTTCGGGGTGTGCGCCGGAAGGTGTGACGGAGCGGTCTCCGGGTCGGTCCCGCCGGTCCGTCGTCCGGGCCGGCGGCGGGGACGACGGCCTGTATATTCCTGTCTATACAGGAGCGTCAAGAGGTGGTCCGATGAGTGAACGCGAGCAGGCGCCGGACACCCGGCCGTCGTCGAACGCGTCGTCGAGCGCGTCACCGGCCGTGGGCCGGGCGCTGGACATGCTGGTGTACCTCGCCGGGCGCCCCGGGCTGGTCCAGGCCGCAACCCTCGCCCGTGACCTGGGAGTTCCGCGGTCGTCGGCGTACCACATCCTCAAGGTCCTGGCCGACCGCGGCTTCGTCACCTACGTGCCGGCGGAGCAGGCGTACGGGCTGGGCGTCACCTCCTTCGAGGTGGGCTCCGCCTACCTGCGGCACGAGCCCCTGGAGCGGCTCGCCCGCCCCCTGCTGCACACGCTCGCGGGCCGCCTGGGCCAGACGGTGCACCTGGGGGTCCTGCACGGCGCGGAGACGGTCTACCTGCTCAAGGAGCGGCCGCCCGCGGGCCGGACCGGCGACATCGACATCGCCCTCGTCACCGACATCGGCGTACGCCTGCCGGCCCATCTCACGGCCAACGGCCGCGCCATCCTCGCCCACACCTCCGAGGCGCAGCTGCGGGCGCTGTTTCCCCGGCCCGGCGATCTGACCTCCCGTACGGGCAGGGGGCCGCGGACGCTGCCGGAGCTGGCCGGCGAGCTGGCCCGGGAGCGGGAGCGCGGCTGGTCCCAGGAGGTGGAACTGGTCACCCGGGGGTTCTGCTCGATGGGGGTGGCGGCGTTCGACCACAACGGGCGGCCCGTCGCGGCGATCAGCACCACCTGGCGCCGCCACCACTGCCGGCACGACGCGGCCCGGGTGCGGGACGTCCTGCGGCAGGGTGCCGCACGACTCACCGCGGCCGTCTCGGGCCATGCGCCGGCCACGGCGGCGGGACCGGCCGCCGCGTGAGCGTCAGTGCGTCGCGAACGCGCCCTCGAGGCGGTAGCGCGAACCGGGGTGCAGCAGCCGCGCGATGCTGACGAGCGCGTCCCGTGACCAGGTGCGGCGCTGGATCAGCAGGCAGGGCTCGGACGGCGCGACACCGAGGATCGCGCACTCCTCGGGCGACGCCAGCACCGCCTCCACGATGTGCTCGCCCTTGCCCAGCGGCGCGACCTTGGACAGGAAGGCGAACGGCGTCTGCCGGGTGAAGTCCTGCTCCAGGTAACCGGGCGCGAAGGCGGGGACGACGCAGCGGTCCTCGAGCTGGATCGCCACCCCCTCCTCGTAGTGGACCACCTGCGAGCGGAAGACGGGCTCCCCCTCGCCGAGACCGAGGTGCGCGCCGGTCTTCGCGTCGGCCCGCTCCTCGCGCACGGACAGCACCCGGGCCTCGTAGCGGTGACCGCGGTGACGCACCTCGTCGGCGATGTTGTGCACCTCGAGCAGGGCGGAGCTGGCCTTCCTCGGGGCGACGAAGCTGCCCACCCCCATGACCCGCCGGATGAGGCCCTCGGCGGCCAGCTCGCGCAGGGCGCGGTTGACCGTCATCCGGGACAGGCCCAGCGCCTCCACGAACTGGCTCTCCGACGGCAGCGCGTCGTCCTCGCGCCAGTGGCCGGCGGCGATCCGCTCGGCGACGAGGTCCTTGACGCGCCGGTACGCGGGGGCGGAACCGGCCGTGTGCCGCTCGTACCACCGGCCGAGCTCCGCTGGATCCACGACCAAGCCGCCCACCGTCCTCGTCCTCCGCCGCACCGGCTGCCTCGTACCCGCCTGGAATCCTAAGCGAGGGTCCGCCCGCGAGGGCGCCGGTGCCGTCGGCGGCCGGGAAGGGTCTCGGATCCGAGAATCCCCCGGGACGCCGCTGGTCCCGTGCAGGCCGCTGCCGTGTCATGGCGGAACAACGGCTCGATCCTTCTGTGAGGAGTCCCCATGACCAGCGTTTCCCCGGCGGCGCCGGGCACCGTCCGCGCCCCGCGCGGCACCGAACTGAACTGCCTCGGCTGGCAGCAGGAAGGCGCCCTGCGGATGCTCATGAACAACCTCGACCCGGAGGTCGCCGAGCACCCCGAGGACCTCGTCGTCTACGGCGGCACCGGGAAGGCCGCCCGCAACCGGGAGGCCTACGACGCCATCGTCCGCACGCTGAAGACGCTGAAGGACGACGAGACGCTGCTGGTGCAGTCCGGCAAGCCCGTCGGCGTGATGCGCACCAGCGAGTGGGCGCCGCGCGTGCTGCTGGCCAACTCCAACCTGGTCGGCGACTGGGCCAACTGGGAGGAGTTCCGGTCGCTGGAGGCCCGGGGGCTCACCATGTACGGCCAGATGACGGCCGGTTCGTGGATCTACATCGGCAGCCAGGGCATCCTGCAGGGCACGTACGAGACCTTCGGCGCCGTGGCCCGCAAGAAGTTCGGCGGCAGCCTGGCCGGCACCATCACCCTCACCGCCGGCCTCGGCGGCATGGGCGGCGCCCAGCCGCTCGCCGTCACCATGAACGACGGCGTGGCGATCTGCGTCGACTGCGACCCCTCCCGCATCGAGCGCCGGATCGCCCACCGCTACCTCGACGTGGCCGCCGACGACCTGGAGCACGCCCTGCGCCTCGCCGTCGAGGCCCGTGACCGGCGCAAGCCGCTCTCCATCGGCCTGACCGGCAACGCCGCCGAGGTCTTCCCCGAACTGCTGGAGCGGGGCGCGCCCATCGACATCGTCACCGACCAGACCAGCGCCCACGACCCGCTGTCCTACCTCCCGGTCGGCGTGCGCCTGGAGGAGTGGCACGAGCAGGCCCGCAAGGATCCCGCCGCCTTCACCGAGCGCGCCCGCGCGTCCATGGCCCGGCACGTCGAGGCCATGGTCGGCTTCCTCGACGCCGGCGCCGAGGTCTTCGACTACGGCAACTCCATCCGCGACGAGGCCCGCAAGGCCGGCTACCGGCGGGCGTTCGACTTCCCCGGCTTCGTGCCGGCCCACATCCGGCCGCTGTTCGAGGAGGGCCTGGGCCCGTTCCGCTGGGCCGCCCTCTCCGGTGACCCCAAGGACATCGAGGCCACCGACAAGGCCATCATGGAGCTCTTCCCGGAGAACGAGCACCTGCACCGCTGGCTGAGGATGGCGGGCGAGCGCGTGGCGTTCGAGGGGCTGCCCGCCCGCATCTGCTGGCTGGGATACGGCGAGCGGCACCGCGCCGGGCTGCGCTTCAACGAGATGGTCGCCTCCGGGGAGCTGTCCGCGCCCGTCGCCATCGGCCGCGACCACCTCGACTCCGGCTCCGTGGCCTCGCCCTACCGCGAGACCGAGTCGATGCTCGACGGCTCCGACGCCATCGCCGACTGGCCGCTGCTCAACGCCCTCGTGAACACCTCCTCCGGGGCCTCCTGGGTCTCCATCCACCACGGCGGCGGCGTCGGCATGGGCCGCTCCATCCACGCCGGCCAGGTGTGCATCGCCGACGGCACCGAACTCGCGGCGCGGAAGCTCGCCCGCGTCCTGACCAACGACCCGGGCATGGGCGTCATCCGGCACGTGGACGCCGGTTACGAGCACGCCACCACGGTGGCGAAGGAGCGCGGCGTGCGCATCCCGATGACGGAGACCGAGGGCGGTGCGGCGTGAGTGCCGTGACCACGGAACCGGAGACCCCGGGCGTCCGCACGGACGTCCCGGCCCCGCCGTGGACCGGACGGGACGACGGCCCGGGCGCCGACAACCTGCGCTGGCACCACGCCGTCCGCCTCGACCCGGCACAGGCGGTCCCGGGGGACGTCGCCCTCGTCGGCTTCCGCAGCGACGAGGGGGTGCGCCGCAACAAGGGCCGGCAGGGTGCCGCGAGCGGCCCGGACGCCCTGCGCAGCGCCCTCGCGTCGATGGCGCTGCCGAGGCCGCTGCGGGCGCTCGACGCGGGCGACGTCGAGGTCTGCGGGGACGGCGGGGACGCCCTGGAGACCGGGCAGCAGCGTCTGGGCGGTGCGGTCGCCGCGCTGGTCGAGCGCGGCCACCCGGTGATGGTGCTGGGCGGCGGCCACGAGGTCGCGTACGGCAGCTACCTGGGGCTGACCCGGACGCGGGCCGTGCGCGAGGGCGCCCGGCTCGGGGTGCTGAACCTCGACGCGCACTTCGACCTGCGCGACGACGTCCGGCCCAGCTCCGGCACGCCCTTCCTGCAGATGGCGCGGAGCGAGGCGCGTCAGGGCCGGCAGTTCAACTACTGGGTGCTGGGCGTGAGTCAGCCGAGCAACACGGAGCGGCTGTTCCGCACCGCGGAGTCGCTCGGTGTCCGTCATCTGCCGGACACCGAGTGCGGTCTGCTCGGCCTGGAGCGCACCGAGAGGTTCGTCGACGAGTTCCTCGCGAGCTGCGACGTGGTGCACCTGAGCATCGACCTCGACGTGCTGCCCGCCGCCGTCGCGCCGGGCGTCAGCGCTCCCGCCGCGTACGGCGTGCCCATGGAGGTCGTCGAGCGGGTCTGCGCCCGGGTGGCGGCCAGCGGCAGGCTCGCGGTCTGCGACATCGCCGAGCTCAACCCGGAGTTCGACGTGGACCGGCGCACGGCCCGGGCCGGCGCCCGCCTGGTCCACCGCATGGTGACCGCCCTGGCGTGACACGCCGCGGGCCCGCGCCGGCCCGCCTCCAGCAGGCCGCCGGGCCGTGAGACGCGACGAGAGCCGCGGCCCGGCGGCCGCGGCGTTCCCGGCGACCCGGTCAGTGATCGGGCGGACCCGCGAGACCGGCCAGATCGACCACCGCGAGGACCCCGTCGACGCCGACGGTGTCGCGGTCCTCGCCGGAGAACAGGGCGGCGTCGAGACGGCCGAGGCGGACGGACGCCCCGTGCAGCAGGGCCGTCCCCTCCAGGACGATCGCGAGGACGTGGCTCCCGGTGCCGGGACGTACGGCGGTGTGCGAGCGCACGATGCGGACGCGTGCCGTCGTGCCGGCCCGCCGGACCATCACGTTGAGGTCGACGATCGGCCCGCCGAGCAGCCGGCACTCCGCGACGGCGTCACCGGGGAAGGCGAAGGGCTCGTACGGGGCGTCCGCCACATGCGTGGTGCCGTCGACGGTCAGTGCCATGCCGGGTCCGTCGACGACGGTGATGATCCGGTCGACGCCGTCGAACGTGGAGAAGGGTCCGCTGTGCGCGACGTCGGCGACGCTGACCCGCCACGCGAAGTCGTCGGGTCCCGCGCCCTGCGGGTGGACGGCGACCTCCGAGGTCACGCCGCCGCCGTTCTTCCAGGGCGTGGGGGTCCGCTCCGAGGAGCGCAGGATCCGTGGTGGCATGGGGAGTTCCTTCCGAGCGGGAAAGCCGGAAACCTCCCGGACCCGTGGGTCCGGGAGGTGGTGCGGGGCATCGGTCCGGTCAGACCAGCGGGCCGGTGACCGACTCCGCGGCGGCCAGGGCGCGGCCGGAGGTGACGTACTGGACGGTCGCCTCGATCTCGGGGGCGAGCCACCGGTCGGTGCCGGGGCCCTCGACCGTCTCGCGGAGCCCGTCGCGCACCGCGGCGGTGGCCGGCGCCGGGCTGAGCGGGGCCCTCATGTCGAGCGCGCGGGCGGCCGTGTAGATCTCCACCGCGAGGACGCGGCCGAGTCCGTCGATGGCGCGGCGCAGCTTGCGGGCGGCCGACCAGCCCATGGAGACGTGGTCCTCCTGCATGGCACTGGAGGGGATCGAGTCGGTGGAGGCCGGTACGGCGAGCCGCTTGAGCTCGGAGACGATCGCGGCCTGGGTGTACTGCGCGATCATGTGGCCGGAGTCGACGCCGGGGTCGTCGGCCAGGAAGGCGTTGAGGCCGCGGTTGCGGGCGGGGTCGAGGAACCGGTCCGTGCGGCGCTCGGAGATCGAGGCGAGGTCGGCGACCGAGATGGCCAGGAAGTCGAGGACGGCGGCCACCGGGGCGCCGTGGAAGTTGCCGTTGCTCTCCACCCGGCCGTCGAGGGTGACGACGGGGTTGTCGACGGCGCTGGCCAGTTCGCGGGAGGCCACCAGTTCGGCGTGGGCGAGGGTGTCGCGGGCCGTGCCGTGGACCTGGGGCGAGCAGCGCAGCGAGTACGCGTCCTGGACGCGGGTGCACTCCGGCCCCTTGTGGCTGGCGACGATCGCCGAGTCGGCGAGCAGGGCGCGCAGGTTGCCGGCGCTGTCCCCCTGGCCCGGGTGCGGGCGCAGCGCCTGGAGGTCGGCGGCGAACACGGCGTCGGTGCCGAGCTGGCCCTCGACGCTCATGGCGACGGCGATGTCGGCCGTCCGCAGCAGCAGGCGCAGGTCGCGGGCGGCGAGGACGAGCATGCCGAGCATGCCGTCGGTGCCGTTGATGAGGGCGAGGCCCTCCTTCTCCTCCAGCACGACCGGGGTGATGCCCGCCTCGGCGAGCGCCTCGGCGGCGGGCTTGCGCACACCGTCGGCGGTGCGGACCTCGCCCTCGCCCATGACGGCGAGGGCGCAGTGGGCGAGGGGGGCGAGGTCGCCGGAGCAGCCGAGCGAGCCGTACTCGTGCACGACCGGGGTGATGCCGGCGTTCAGCACCGCGGCGTACGCCTCGGCGGTCTGCGTCCGTACGCCCGTACGGCCCGTGGCGAGGGTGGACAGGCGCAGCAGCATCAGCGCGCGGACCACCTCGCGCTCGACCTCGGGGCCCGAGCCCGCGGCGTGCGAGCGCACCAGGCTGCGCTGGAGCTGGGCACGCAGCTCGGTGGGGATGTGGCGGGTGGCCAGGGCGCCGAAACCGGTGGAGACGCCGTAGTGGGGCTTGGCGTCGTCGGCGAGGGCCCGAACGACCTCGCGACTGCGGGCGATTTCCTTGAGCGCCTCCGGGGCCAGGGCCACCGGGGTGCCGAGACGAGCGACGGACACGACTTCGTCGGCGGAGAGCGCGCCGACACCAACAACAACGGTCATGCCCCTATGAAGCCGCAGCGGGAGCCGGTGCGCGAGGGGTTCTGGATCACTAGTGTCTGGGATCCAAGACATTGTCACCCGTGGAGGTCTGGGATCCCAGACACTCGCCCGGCCTCGCCACTGGTTTACTGTCGCCCCATGAGCATCGTCCCGGCCGCCGCGCAGGTGCTGGCCGTGCTGCGCTATCTGGCGCGGCAGGCGGCACCCGTGCCCGCGGCCGCCATCAGCCGCGACGTGGGGCTGCCCCGCTCGACGACGTACCACCTGCTCGACACGCTCGCCGCCGAGGGCTTCGTGGTCCACCTGCCGGAGGAGCGGCGCTACGGCCTCGGCGTCAGCGCCTTCGAGCTGGCCTCCGGGTACGAGCGACAGGCGCCGTTCCAGCGGCTGGCCCGGGTGCCGCTGGCCACGCTGGTGGACCGCACCGGGCACAACGCGAACCTCGCCGTGCTGCACGGCCGCGAGGTCATCTACGTCATCGAGGAGCGTGCTCCCGGCCGGGCGCCGCTCGTCAGCGAGGTGGGGGTGCGGCTGCCGGCCCACCTGACCGCGAGCGGCCGTGCGGTGCTGGCGCTGCTGCCGCCCGCGCAGGTGCGGGCGATCTTCCCGGACCGGTCCGCGTTCGTGCTGCGGCACGGCGTCGGGCCCGCGTCGCTGACGGCCCTGCGGGGCCTGCTGGCCCAGGCGCGGCGCCGGGGGTACGCGACGGAGGAGGGAGAGGTCACCCCGGGCCTGTCCTCCGTCGCCGCGCCCGTGCTGGACCATCACGCCCATCCGATCGCGGGCGTGTCCGTCACCTTCCCCGGCGAGTCGGCCGACGCGCCGGAGCGCGACCGGATCGCGGGTCACGTCGCGCAGACGGCGCGGGAGCTGACCCGCCGGGTGGGGGGCGTCACCGCCGTGCGTAACGGGCGGGGGCTGTGACGGCCGCGGCGCAGTCGGGGTTGTGGCACTGGCCCGGGTACCAGCGGGGGACGAAGATTCCGAGACTCTTGCGCCGTCTGACCTCACTGTGCACGGGGTGGTGGCACACCGGGCAGACCCGTTGGGCCGACGGCTTGGTCTCACCTGTGTGACTGGCCATGTCTTCACCGTAAAACGTGAGTAAAGTCCTGAAAAGACCTTTGATTTCCTTTTTGCGACGACGGTCAGTACGTGCCGGGGGACGAGGTCACCCGGTGGGTGCTGAGGATCTCGACGACCTCGTCGTCACTCACCTGCTCGAAGTCGTCGTACCAGAGGCCGACGGCGCAGAAGTCCGGCGGCCGGCTGAGGCACAGGACGTCGTCGGCCTCCGCGCGCATCTCGGCGGCGGCCTCGGGGGCCCCGACGGGAACGGCGAGGATCAGCCGGGCCGGGTCCAGCCGCCTGAGGTGGCGCAGGGCGGCACGCGCGGTGGCGCCGGTGGCCAAGCCGTCGTCGACGAGGACCACCGTGCGCCCCCCGACGCCGGGCGTGGACCGGTCGCCCCGGTAGAGCAGGGCGCGGCGCCCGAGTTCCTTCCGTTCCCGGGCCACGTCCGGGGCCAGGCGGTCCTCGGTGAGGCCGAGCATCGCGAGGGCCCGCTCGTCGAACAGGGGCGGGTCGTCGCCCACGACGGCGCCGATGCCCGTCTCCGGCCTTCCGGGCAGACCGATCTTCCGCACCACGAGCACGTCCAGTGGCGCTCCGAGCGCCCGGGCGACCTCGGCGGCCACCGGCACGCCACCGCGGGGCAGCGCGAGAACGACGGGGCGGAACAGCTCGCCGTCGGACGCCCACTCCACGAGCCGCAGCCCGAGTTCCTGGCCGGCCGTCCGGCGGTTGTGGAATCGCATGACCTGATGCCTGCCTCACTCCCCCGGAGGAAACGGAAACGGCCACCGCGTCCGGGCCCGCGGTGTCAGCCGGATCGCTCGCTGTCGGCTCCTTCGTTCAGCTGGTCACCGAACCAGGCGGCGGCGACCTCGGTGACCTCCTCCAGCGCGCCGGGCTCGGGGAAGAGGTGGGTGGCGCCCGGGACGACGTGGATCCGGTGGAACGCCGCGAGCCGCCGGGCCGCCTCCCGGTTGAGACCGAGAACCGTCTCGTCGTCACCGCCGACGACGAGCAGGACCGGCGCGGCGACACGGGCCAGGGCGTCGCCCGCCAGGTCCGGTCTGCCTCCCCGGGACACCACCGCGAGCACCGCTGCCGGCCGCTCCGCCGCCGCCGTCAGGGCGGCCGCCGCACCCGTGCTCGCCCCGAACAGTCCGATGGGCAGGCCGGCGGTGTCCGGCCGCCGCCCCAGCCAGTCCACGGCGTCCGCCAGGCGCCGGGCCAGCAGGGCGACGTCGAAGCGATGCCGGGCGGTGGCGATGTCCTCGCGCTCCTCGTCCGGAGTCAGGAGGTCCAGCAGCAGCGTCCCGAAGCGCGCTCCGCGCAGACCCGCGGCGACCGCGCGGTTGCGGGGACTGAGCCGTGAGCTGCCGCTGCCGTGCGCGAACAGGATCATCCCCCGCGCGCCGGGGGGCACGGTGAGATCGCCGTCGAGAGCGGCGCGGTGCGAGGACACCTGCACGGTTTCGGACACCATGCCTGTTCATCTCCCCTGAGGCTGTCCGACGGCCGGGGCAGTCCGAGTACCCCCGCCGTCCCGTTCCGCACCCCGGTCGCGCCCGATCCGCGCACGCGTTCCCTTGCTGTCGAGTGCACTCCAAGTCCTACAGTGACGCTCCCCACCCACCCCACCGTCACGGAGCACCGGCATGCGCTATCGAGTCCTCGGCAGGACCGGCATCGAGGTCAGTACCCACTGTCTCGGCACGATGATGTTCGGTGCCGTCGGCAACCCCGACCACGAGGACGGCGCACGCATCATCCACGCCGCGCTCGACGCCGGCGTCAACTTCGTCGACACCGCCGACATGTACTCGGCCGGCGAGAGCGAGGAGATCGTCGGCAAGGCGCTCAAGGGCAGACGTGACGACGTCGTCCTCGCCACCAAGGTCCACTTTCCGCTGGCCGAGGGACGCAACCGCAGCGGCAACTCACGCCGCTGGATCGTCCGGGCCGTCGAGGACAGTCTGCGGCGCCTCGGCACGGACTGGATCGACCTCTACCAGGTGCACCGACCCGACCACACCACCGACATCGAGGAGACGCTGTCCGTCCTCGGCGATCTGGTGACGGCGGGCAAGGTCCGGGCGTTCGGCTGCTCCACATTCCCCGCGGAGGACCTCGTCGAGGCCCACCACGTGGCGGAGCGTCGCGGACTGATGCGGCTGCGCACGGAACAGCCGCCGTACTCGCTGCTCGCGCGTGGCGTCGAACGGTCCGTGCTGCCGACCGCGCAGCGCCTGGGCATGGGTGTGCTGACCTGGTCACCGCTCGCTTCGGGTTTCCTGTCCGGCGCCTACCGCGAGGGCCGGCACGTCGACCTCACCACCGGGCGCGCCAAGCTCACGCCGCACCGCTTCGATCCGGAGGTGCCGGGCAACGCGGCGAAGCTCGCGGCCGTCGAGCGGTTCGTCGCTCTCGCCGACGAGGTGGGCTGCACGCTGCCGGAACTCGCCGTCGCCTTCGTGCTGGTGCATCCCGCCGTCACCTCGGTGATCACCGGGCCGCGCACCATGGACCAGCTCACCGCGCTGCTCAAGGGCGCCGACCTGCTGCTCGACGACGCTGTGCTCGACCGGATCGACGAGATCGTGGCGCCCGGGACGGATCTGTACCGGGCCGACGGCGCCTGGCAGCCGCCGTCGCTCACCGAGCCCGCCCGGCGAAGGCGCCCGGCCGGTGAGCGGGCGGCCGCGGGCACTCCGCTCCTTCCGTGAGCCGTCCCGGTGCCCGACGTGGTCAGGCGGTGGCGGCGCCGCCCGCCAGGAGGCGGTCGCGCAGGCGGGCGAAGGCGGTCCGTCGGGGGCGGTGCGGAAGGAATTCCCTGATCCGCTCGGCGCATTCCCGCGGTGTCTCGGTACCGGTGTCGCACTCCAGGTCGTAGTCACCGTGCCGGTGGACGAGGTCGTACTGGTGCGCGGCGAGGCCCACCGGGCGGTCGCCGCGCGCCCGTTCCCGGCGCGTGAGCTCCTCCGGCGGACAGTGAACCCCCACGAACAGCACGTCCTCCGGGCGCAGGACCGACAGGCAGTCGAGCAGCCGCCACGGCTCACTGAGCACGTGGTCCACGATGACGTCGTTGCCCACCTCGGCCATGGCCGCGACGGAGCGGTGGAAGCCCATCCTGGTCCGCCGCAGCGCCGTGTCGAGCTCCTCCTCGTCGAGGGCGCGCTTGGTGCGCATCGCGTTGAAGCCGTCCACCGCCAGGTGGAAGAAGACACCGTCGTCGAGGACGTCGAGCAGCTCGCGGGCGATGCTGGACTTCCCCGAACTGGACGTGCCGTTGAGGAAGATGATCCGGCCTGGCGTCATGCGGGCATGATGCCAGAGGGCCGGCCGGTTCACGGGCGCAGGTCGGCGAGCAGCAGGTGGTGGTCCGAGTACGGGGACGGGTGCACGCGGTGCCGCAGCGGGGTGACGCCCCGCAGGAAGACGTAGTCGAACTTGCTCTCCCAGTCGGTGGTCGGCCGGCAGGTGCCGACGGGTGACGGCCGGCAGCCGGGGTCCGCGTCGGCGGCCAGGTCCCGGAACGGGTCGAGTTCGGGGGTGTCCGGCACGGCGTTGAAGTCACCGAGCACGACGGCGCGGTCGTACCGGGCGACGGCGGCGGCGAGTACGGCGGTCTGGTCCGCCCGGACCTCTTCCTGACGCCGTTGGGCGAGGTGCGTGTTGAAGACCCGGACGGACCGGCCGCCCACCGTCGTGGTGACGGCCAGGTACCCGCGGTCCTCGGACCCGCCGTCGGGGTACTCCACCAGGACGCGGTCCGTCATCGGCGCCGCCGTCAGGAGTGCCTGGCCGAAGCCACCGGGATTCCACGGCCAACCGCCGCAGCGTCCCCTGTTCCGCAGGACCGACCCGTACTCGACGTGGTAGACCAGCCCGTGGACGCCCTTCAGATACTCGCGGATCTTCTCGACGTCGCGTACGCACGCCTCCTGCAGACCTATGACCTGCGGCGCGTACGCGGCGATCTCCGCTGCCCGGTCGGCGTTGCTCTCGTGGCAGGGGTTGCAGATGTTCCACGTCATCACCCGGTTCGGTACGACGTCCCTGACGGCGCCGGCGCGCAGTGGCCCGGCGACGGGGCCGTCGCCCGGTGCGTCTCGGCCGAAGACGAGGACGCAGACCACCGCCAACGCGCCCGCGAACAACCAGGTGTTCCTTCCGAGCACGATCCCCTCCTCGCTGTGCCCGCACGTGCGGGCCGACGGTCCCACCCACGAGGTTAGGCGACGGACCGGTCCGGCGGCACGGGCTTGAGGTCCTCCACCGGCCCCCGCGGCCGTCAGCCGACCACCAGGACGACCTCCAGGGTCCGGGGTCCGTGGACGCCTTCCACCCGGTCCAGTTCGATGTCGCTGGTGGCGGACGGACCCGAGATCCAGGTGCTGGGCCGGGTGGGGTCGAGGCGGGGCAGGGCCTGCGGGAGGGAGGCGACCACCTGGGTGCGGGCGTCGACGACGCAGATGTGCACGTCGGGGACGAGGGTGAGGGCGCGCCGGCCCTGCCCCGGGCCGGCGTCCAGGACGACGGTGCCGGTCTCCGCGACGGCCAGCGCGCAGCCGGTGACCACGGCGTCGGCGGCGTCGAGCTCCTCGGGGGTCAGGGCGACGTCGTCGAAGCGCTGCCGGGCGTCCGTGGCGGCCAGCCAGTCGCCGGGCAGGCCGGGCGGCACGACGACGCTGCGCGCGCCGTGACCGGCGAGGAGCTCGCCGATCAGGGCCGCCAGGCCCTCCCGCGTGGTGCGGTGCACGCCCGCCCGGTAGTCGGCGAGGTTCTCGTGGAGCAGGTCGAGCACCGCGGCGGGGTCGTCGGGTGTGTGGCTCACCAGGTAGTCGCGCGAGACCTCGGGGGTATCGGGCGCGTCCGCGAGGGCCCTGCGTACTCGGCCGAGGACGCGGTCGCGGGAGGAGGACGGAGGGGTCATGCGTGGTTCTTCTTCCACCAGTCACGGAACGGTTCGGCCGGCATGTCCGGCAGATCACGGCTGTTGGTCCACTCGCGCGCCCCGGGGACGGGCAGCCGCTTGGGGTGCAGCTTCCGCGTCCCGGACGCGAGCCGTTCGCCGGCGGTGAGGGCGGCCGGGTGGTCGAGGAGCCAGGTCGCCGTCCTCATCGCGGCCTTCTCCAGCCGGTGTCCCTTGCCGCCCTGGTCGGCGACCTTCTCCCGCAGGTGGACCAGGACTTCGGGGATGTCGATGGCGACCGGGCACACCTCGTAGCAGGCGCCGCACAGGGAGGACGCGTAGGGCAGGGAGGCGTCGAGTTCCGTGGTGAGGCCCCGCAGCTGGGGGGTGAGGATGGCGCCGATCGGGCCCGGGTACACCGAGCCGTAGGCGTGTCCGCCGGCGCGCTCGTAGACCGGGCAGACGTTCAGGCAGGCCGAGCAGCGGATGCAGCGCAGGGCCTGGCGGCCGACCTCGTCGGCGAGGGTGTCGGTGCGGCCGTTGTCCAGCAGGACCAGGTGGAACGTGCAGGGCCCGTCGCCGTCGGTGGTGCCCGTCCACATCGACGTGTACGGGTTCATGCGCTCGGCCGTGGAGGAGCGGGGCAGCAGCTGGAGGAAGACCTCCAGGTCCCGCCAGGTCGGCACGATCTTCTCGATGCCGACCACGGAGATCAGCGTCTCGGGCAGGGTCAGGCACATCCGGCCGTTGCCCTCGGACTCCACGACGACCAGGGTGCCGGTCTCGGCGACCATGAAGTTGGCGCCGGAGATGCCGACCCTGGCGCGCAGGAACTTCTCCCGCAGGTGCAGCCGGGCCGCCTCCGCGAGCTCGGCGGGCGTGTCCGTCAGGCCCTCGGGCGCCGGACGGCCCCACGCGCCCATCTCGGAGCGGAAGATGTCGCGGATCTCCCCGCGGTTGCGGTGGATGGCGGGGACGAGGATGTGCGAAGGAAGGTCGTCGCCCAACTGCACGATCAGCTCGGCGAGATCGGTCTCGTAGGCCCGGATGCCGGCCTTCTCGAGTGCCTCGTTGAGGCCGATCTCCTGGGTGGCCATGGATTTGACCTTGACGACCTCGCTCTCGCCGGTGGCCTTCACCAGGTCGGCCACGATCCGGTTGGCCTCGTCCGCGTCGGCGGCCCAGTGCACGGTGCCGCCCGCGGCGGTGACGGCCTCCTCGACCTGTACCAAATGGCGGTCGAGGTGGCGCAGGGTGCGGTCCTTGATCTGCTTGCCGGCCTCGCGCAGCTGTGCCCAGTCCTCGAGTTCGGCGACCGCTCCGGCCCGTTTGGCGCGGATGGTGCGCGTCGCATGCCGCAGATTGCCACGCAACGTCGCATCGCGCACCGCGGTACGCGCCGCCCTCGGGAAGGACGGCATGCCCATGAAGGTTCCACTCATCGCAGCGGCTCCTCTTCCGTGCTCGCAAGGATCTCCGCGAGGTGCAGGGCCCGTTGGGGCGCGTCCCGGCGGCGCAGCATGCCGCCGATGTGCATCAGACAGGAGTTGTCGGCACCGCACAGCACCTCGGCGGAGGTGGACAGGGCGTTGCGGATCTTGTCGTCGCCCATGGCCTCGGACACGGCGGCGTTCTTCACGGCGAAGGTGCCGCCGAAGCCGCAGCACTCCTCGGCGCCCGGCAGCTCCACCAGCTCCAGCCCCTTGACCGCCTGCAGCAGCCGGCGGGGCCGGTCGCCCAGACCGAGCATGCGCAGTCCGTGGCACGACGGGTGGTAGGTGACGGTGTGGGGGAAATAGGCACCCACGTCCGTCACCCCGAGCACGTCGACGAGGAACTCGGTCAGCTCCAGGACGCGGGGCACGAGGGACGCGGCGGCGCCGGCCAGTTCCTGGCCGCGTCCTTCGGCCGCCGCCTTGGCGCCGATCCGCGGGTAGTTGTCGCGGACCATGGCGACGCAGGAGCCGGAAGGCGTGACGACGTGGTCGTAGCCGTCGAAGGCCCGGGCCATGCGGCGCACCAGGGGTTCGGTGGCGCGCCGGTAGCCGGTGTTGTACTGGGGCTGGCCGCAGCAGGTCTGGGCGGCGGGGAAGTCCACCTCGACCCCCAGGCGTTCGAGCACCTTGACGGTGGCGATCGCCGTGGACGGGTAGAGGGCGTCGTTGACGCAGGTGGCGAAGAGGGCTACGCGCATCGGGGTTCCGTTCGGGCGGGGGCGAGCCTGGCGGCTGCCGCGTCCCAGGCGGCGCTGTCGCCGCGGGGGCTGTAGCGCCTGAGGTGCTGGGTGGCGGCGACGAGCCGGCGCATCGCGGCGAGGTCGGACACCAGTCCGGCCGCTCTGGCCTGGACGAGGATGTTGCCGAGGGCGGTGGCCTCGGTGGGCCCGGCGATGACGGGCAGGCCGGTGGCGTCGGCGGTGAGCTGGCACAGCAGGTCGTTGCGGGAACCGCCGCCGACGAGGTGGATGTGGGTGATGTCGCGGCCGGCGAGTTCGGCGGCCTGTCTCAGGGTGCGGCGGTGGGCCAGCGCGAGGCTCTCCAGGATGCAGCGGACGACGGCACCCTGGCTGTCGGGGACCGGCTGGCCGGTGCGGCGGCAGTGGTCGCGGATGCGTTCCGGCATGTCGCCGGGGGCTAGGAACTCGGGGTCGTCCGGGTCGATGACCGCGCCGAACGCGCGGCAGCGGGCGGCCTCGGCGAGGAGTTCGGGGATGTGCGTGGGCAGGCCCTGTGCCTCCCAGGTCCGGCGGCACTCCTCCAGGAGCCACATGCCCATGATGTTGCGGAGGTAGCGGACGGTGCCGTCCACACCCAGTTCGTTGGTGAAGTTCGCGGCCCGGGAGGCCTCCGTCAGGACGGGGGCGTCCAGTTCGAGTCCGGCCAGGGACCAGGTGCCGCAGGAGATGTAGGCGAAGTGCGGCTCGGTGGCCGGGACGGCGGCGACGGCGGAGGCGGTGTCGTGCGAGGCGACGGTGACGACCGGGGTGCTCGGGTCGAGGCCGGTGTGATCGGCGACGTGCGGCAGGAGGGTGCCGGCCGGGTCGCCGGGGCGGCGCAGCGGCGGCAGCAGGCCGGGGTCGACGGAGAGCCGGTCGAGGAGGTCCGCGGACCAGGTGCCGGTGCGGGCGTCGAACAGGCCGGTGGTGGACGCGTTGGTGGCCTCCGCGCCGATGGATCCGGTCAGCCAGTGGACCAGCAGGTCCGGGACGAGCAGCAGGGTGCGTGCCGCGCGCAGCTGGCTGCTGCCGGCGGCCGACGCGAGCTGGAAGACGGTGTTGAACGGCAGGTGCTGCAACCCGGTGATCCGGTACAGCTCCTCGGGGCCGACGTGGGGCAGGACTCGCTCGGCGGCGTCGTCGGTGCGGCTGTCCCGGTAGTGGTACGGGTTGCCGAGGAGTACGCCGTCGGCGTCGAGGAGCCCGTAGTCCACCGCCCAGGTGTCCACTCCGACGGAGGCGACCGAGCCGGCCCGGGCGGCTTCCCGAAGTCCGTCGAGGGTGCCCCGGAAGAGCGCGAGCAGGTCCCAGTGCAGTCCGTCGGGCAGGCGGACGGGGATGTTGGGGAACCGGTGGGCCTCGGTCAGGTCGAGGTTGTCCGGTCCGACACGGCCGAGAATCACCCGTCCGCTGGTGGCCCCGAGGTCGACCGCGGCGAACGCCGAGGGGAAGGCCGAGGAGGCCGGGGTGGTGGTCACGTGGTGGTACCTCCGCTGTGCGCGGCGAGGAGTGGTCGGACGGGGAGGGGGTCGGGGGCGGGAGAACAGGCGGACGGGCGGGGCCCGCCGGTCCGTGGTGCGCCCTGATGCCGCTGCGCGTGCCGCACCGGCATCAGGGCGTGCTCCGGGTCAGCGCAGGAAGGCCGCGGCGACGCCCGCGTCCACCGGGATGTGCAGCCCGGTGGTGTGGGTCAGGTCGCCGCCGGTCAGGGCGAAGACCGCGTTCGCCACGTGCTCGGGCAGGACCTCGCGCTTGAGCAGCGTGCGCTGGGCGTAGAACTCGCCCAGCTTCTCCTCCTCGACGCCGTAGACGGCGGCCCGCTTGGCGCCCCAGCCGCCGGCGAAGATGCCGGATCCGCGGACCACCCCGTCGGGGTTGACGCCGTTGACGCGGATGCCGTGCTCGCCGAGCTCGGCGGCCAGCAGGCGCACCTGGTGGGCCTGGTCGGCCTTGGTCGCGCCGTAGGCGATGTTGTTGGGGCCGGCGAAGACGCCGTTCTTGGAAGCGATGTAGACGATGTCGCCGCCGAGCTTCTGGGCGGTCATCACCCGGGCGGCCTCGCGGGAGACGAGGAAGGAGCCGCGGGCCATGATGTCGTGCTGGAGGTCCCAGTCCTCGGCCGTGGTCTCAAGCAGCGGCTTGGAGATGGAGATGCCGGCGTTGTTGACGACCAGGTCGACGCCTCCGAAGGCGAGGACCGCCTCGGCGAACGCGGCGGTGATCTGCTCCTCGCTGGTGACGTCCACGGTGACGGCCACGGCCCGGTCGGGTCCGCCGAGTTCCTCGGCGACGGTGGCCGCGCCGGCGGCGTCGAGGTCGGCGACCACGACGCAGGCGCCCTCGGCGGCGAGCCGGTGGGCGATGGCCCGGCCGATGCCCGAGCCGGCGCCGGTGACCAGGGCGACGCGGGTGGCCAGCGGCTTGGGCGCGGGCATCCGGCGCAGCTTGGCCTCCTCCAGCTCCCAGTACTCGATGCGGAACTTCTCCGACTCCTCGATGGGGCTGTAGGAGGAGACGGCCTCGGCGCCGCGCATCACGTTGATCGCGTTGACGTAGAACTCGCCGGCGACCCGGGCGGTCTGCTTGTCCTTGCCGAAGGAGAACATGCCGACGCCGGGCACGAGGACGATGGCGGGGTCGGCGCCCCGCATGGCGGGCGAGCCGGGGACGGCGTGCCGTTCGTAGTAGGCCCGGTACTCGGCGCGGTACTCGGTGTGCAGCTCCGCCAGGCGGGCGACGGCCTGCTCCAGCGGTGCGTCGGCCGGCAGGTCCAGGACCAGCGGGCGGACCTTGGTGCGCAGGAAGTGGTCGGGGCAGGACGTGCCGAGGGCCGCGAGGCGCGGGTGCTCGGCGCGGGCGAGGAAGTCCAGGACGACGTCGTCGTCGGTGAAGTGGCCGACCTGGGGGCGGTCTGCGGAGGCGAGGGCGCGGACGTGCGGGGCGAGCGCGGCGGCGCGGGCGCGGCGCTCCTCGTCGGGCAGGGGTGCGCAGCCCTCGGCGAGGGGCCCGAAGGGTTCGGGACGGCCCTTCTCGGCGAGGAAGGCCTCGGCGGTGCGGATGATGTGGAGCGAGTTGGCCTCGCACTCCTCGGAGGTGGCACCCCAGGCGGTGACGCCGTGGCCGCCGAGGATGCAGCCGATGGCCTGCGGGTTGGCCTCCTTGACGGCGGCGATGTCGAGGCCGAGCTGGAACCCGGGGCGCCGCCAGGGCACCCAGACGACCTTGTCGCCGAAGCACTCGGCGGTCAGCTTCTCGCCGTCGGCCGCGCAGGCCAGCGCGATCCCGGAGTCGGGGTGCAGGTGGTCCACGTGGGCGGCGTCGACCAGTCCGTGCATGGCGGTGTCGATGGACGGCGCGGCGCCGCCCTTGCCGTGCAGGCAGTAGTCGAACGCGGCGACCATCTCGTCCTCGCGCTCGACGCCGGGGTAGACGTCCTTCAGCGCGTGCAGCCGGTCGAGGCGCAGGGCGGCCAGTCCCCCGGCCTTCAGTGTGCCGAGGTCCCCGCCGGAGCCCTTGACCCACAGCAGCTCCGTCTCGCCGCCGGTGACCGGGTCGGTGGCGGTGCCCTTGGCGGACGTGTTGCCGCCCGCGTAGTTGGTGTTGCGCGGGTCCGAGCCCAGGCGGTGCGAGCGCGCCAGGAGCTCGGCGACTTCGGGATGGAGGGCGGAGGCCATGGTGATCTTTCCTTCGGGATGGGGGGACGACGGGGGTGCGGGGACGCCGGGGCTCCGGGGACGCGGACGAGTCGGGGGGCGGTTACGCGCCCCAGCCGGCCTGCTCGCCGCCCACGCGCTCGGCGGCGATCCGCTCCTGCCAGCCGCTCGCGCGGTAGGCGGCGACCGGGTCGGGGTGCAGGCCGCGCTCCTCGCGGACCTCGGCCAGCAGCGGGCGCACGTCCGTGTTGTACGCGTCCATGAGCACGGCGTTGGCGGCCAGGACGTCGCCCTCGGCCTGCGCCGCGGTCAGCGCCTCGGCGTCGACGAGCAGCGCCTTGGCGGTGGCTTCCTGCACGTTCATCACGGAGCGGATGACCGCGGGGATCTTGGCCTCGATGTTGTGGCACTGGTCGAGCATGAAGGCGACGCCGGCGGCGGGGTCCAGCCCGCCGTTCTTGACGACCTCGTGCATGATCCGGAAGAGCTGGAAGGGGTCGGCGGCGCCGACCATGAGGTCGTCGTCGGCGTAGAAGCGGGAGTTGAAGTCGAAGCCGCCCAGCTTCCCCTCGCGCAGCAGGACCGCCACGATGAACTCGATGTTGGTGCCGGGTGCGTGGTGGCCGGTGTCGACGACGACCTGTGCCCGGTCGCCCAGCTTGAGGCAGTGCGCGTAGGCCGTGCCCCAGTCGGGGACGTCGGTCGTGTAGAAGGCGGGCTCGAAGAGCTTGTACTCCAGGAGGATGCGCTGGTCGTCGCCGAGGCGCTCGTAGACGGCCTGGAGGGCTTCGGCCAGGCGGCCCTGGCGGGCGGCGACGTCGTCCTGGCCGGGGTAGTTGGTGCCGTCGGCGAACCACAGCTTCAGATCGCGCGAGCCGGTGGCGTCCATGATGTCGACGCACTCCATGAGGTGCGCGAGAGCCTTGCGCCGCACCGTGGCGTCCGGGTGGCAGACGCTGCCGAGCTTGTAGTCGTCCTCCTGGAACACGTTGGCGTTGACGGCGCCCAGTTCCAGCCCGCGGTCCTTCGCGTGGGCGGCGAGTGCCGCGTAGTCGTCCACTTTGTCCCAGGGGATGTGCAGCGCCACCCGGGGGGTGATGCCGGTGAACTCGTGCACCTTGGCCGCGTCGTCCAGCTTCTCGCGAGGTGTGCGCGGCACGCCGGGCTGCGCGAACACCTTGAAACGCGTTCCGGAGTTGCCGTAGCCCCAGGAAGGCGTCTCGACCCGCTGGCCGGCGAGTGCGGTCTTCACGGCAGTGATGTCAGGCATGTCCACCTCTGAATAAGCAAGTTGCCCCGTCGCGGGGCGGGTGCAGGACCCGGTGTGTGAATCGATTCAGGATGCCGCTGAAACTAGCCCGTGACCCGAACCCCGTCAAGGGGTCGCGGAGAGCTTGGTGGACCCGTTTCCGGAGGGCGGGCACACAGCGCCACAACCGGGCCGACAGCGGGTGACTGTGCAGTTCATTGGGGCTTCCTGGCGCCCCTTTCCGCCCCGTCCGCAACTTCTCGCGACTGCGGGGCGCTCAGACCCTTGACGTTCCGGACAGGCTGAAGCTAGCTTCCGGGCAACCCCGTTGAAACATTTCACAGCGGGGTTCCCGCCCGGCACACGTACTGGAGAGAACCCATGACTCATCCCGAACCGGAGACCACTCCGGTGCTCGCCCTGGAGGGAGTGAGTAAATCCTTCGGCGCCGTCCGGGCCCTGCGCGGCGTCTCGCTGCGCCTCCACGCGGGCGAGGCCCACGCCCTGGCGGGCGAGAACGGCGCCGGCAAGTCCACCCTGATCAAGACTCTCGCAGGCGTGCACCGTCCGGACACCGGAACGGTCCTCCTCGACGGCGAGCCGGTGGACTTCCACGGTCCGGCCGACGCCCGCGACGCGGGGATCGCCGTGATCTACCAGGAGCCGACGCTCTTCCCCGATCTGTCCGTCGCGGAGAACATCTTCATCGGACGGCAGCCGCGCCGCGCCCTGGGCCGGGTGGACCACCGTGCGGTCAAGCAGGCGGCGTCCGACCTCTTCACCCGCCTCGGTGTCACGCTCGACCCCGACCAGCCGGCGCGCGGCCTCTCCATCGCGGACCAGCAGCTCGTGGAGATCGCCAAGGCGCTCTCCTTCGACGCCCGCGTGCTGATCATGGACGAACCGACGGCGGCACTCACCGGCAGCGAGGTGGCCCGCCTGTTCGGCGTGGTCAAGACGCTGCGCGAGCAGGGGTCGGCGGTGCTGTTCATCTCGCACCGCCTGGAGGAGATCTTCGAGCTGTGCCAGCGGGTCACCACGCTGCGGGACGGCGCCTGGATCGCCAGTGAGCCCCTCTCCGACCTCGACGAGGACGGCCTGGTACGGCGCATGGTCGGCCGCGATCTCGACGAGCTCTACCCCAAGCAGGAGACCCGGATCGGCGAGGTCGCCCTCAGCGTGCGCCGGCTGACGCGCGAGGGGGTGTTCACCGACGTCTCCTTCGACGTCCGCCGCGGCGAGATCCTCGGCCTGGCCGGACTGGTCGGGGCCGGCCGCAGCGAGGTGGCCCGGGCCGTCTTCGGCATCGACCGCTTCGACGGCGGTGAGGTCGAGGTGCTCGGCCGGAAGCTCCCGACGGGAGCGCCCAGCGTCGCCATGGCCGCGGGCATCGCCCTGGTGCCCGAGGACCGCCGCGCCCAGGGCCTGGTGATGGACATGTCCATCGAGCGGAACATCGGTCTCACCGGCTTCACGGCCACTTCCCGTGCCGGGCTGATGAACCGCCGGGCCGAACGCAGCCGCGCCGTGGACTGGGCGACCAGGCTCCAGGTCAAGTACGCCCGGCTGGCCGACGTCGTCGGCACGCTCTCGGGCGGCAACCAGCAGAAGGTCGTCCTCGCCAAGTGGCTCGCCACGGCACCCCAGGTGCTGATCGTCGACGAGCCGACCCGCGGCATCGACGTGGGGACCAAGGCCGAGGTGCACCGCCTGCTGTCCTCGCTCGCCGCCGACGGCGTGGCCGTCCTGATGATCTCGTCCGACCTGCCGGAGATCCTCGGCATGGCCGACCGGGTCCTGGTGATGCACGAGGGCCGGCTGACCGCCGAGATGTCCCGGGCCGAGGCCACCGAGGAGACCGTGATGGCAGCCGCGACCGGCCGCGCCGACCGAGGGAGGAAGGCGGCATGACCACGACCGTCGAGCCGGTGCGGCAGGACGTCGCACCCGCGTCCGTCGCCGCACGGCGGCTCATGGACAGGATGTTCAAGGCCCGGGAACTGGCCGTGATCGCCGTGCTGGTGGTCATGCTCGGTGCCACCCAGCTGTCCAACGGCGAGTTCCTGTCGCAGCAGGGCATCAAGGACCTGCTGCTGAACGCCACCATCCTGGTGCTGGTCGCGATCGGCCAGGCGATGGTGGTGATCACCCGCAACGTCGACCTGTCGGTCGGCTCGGTGCTGGGCATCTCCGCCTTCGCCGCGGGCCTCTACCTCCAGGACGGCGGCAACGCGCTCGTCGCCGTGCTGATCGCGGTGGTGATCGGCGCGCTCTTCGGCGTCGTCAACGGCGCGCTGGTCAGCCTCGGCAAGGTGCCGGCGCTGGTGGTGACCCTGGGCACCCTCTACATCGTCCGCGGCATCGACTCCATCTGGGTCGGCTCCCGCCAGATCACCGCGAGCGACCTGCCCGGCGGCTTCGTCGACTTCGGCCACGACGGCATCTCCGTGGTGCCCTACCTCGCCCTGCTCACCGTCGCCGTGCTGGTCGTCGTCGCCTACTACCTCCGCAGCTACCGCAGCGGCCGCGACATGTACGCCCTGGGATCCAACCCGGAGGCCGCCCGGCTCGCCGGTGTCCCCGTCCGGGTCCGCATCATGACGGCCTACGTGGTGTGCGGCGCGCTCGCCGGACTGGCCGGCGCGCTCTACCTCGCCAGGTTCGGCAACGTCGACTCCAACACCGGCAACGGCTACGAGCTCATGGTGGTCAGCGCCGTGGTCGTCGGCGGTGTCGCCTTCACCGGCGGCTCGGGCACCGTCTACGGTGCCGCGCTCGGCGCGGTGCTGCTGACCTCCATCAACGGTGTGCTTCCCGCCCTGGGCGTCAGCTCGGTCTGGGTCACCGCCATCAACGGCTTCCTGCTGCTGCTCGCCATCGCCGTCGACCGGGTCCTGGCGCTGCGAGTCGCCGGGGCGCTGCGCAAGAAGGCCGCACAGACGAGGAGTGCCCGTCATGCCTGACACCACCGTCAAGTCCCCCGCGCTCTCCCGCCTCGGCGGGGCGGTGCGCTGGGACACCTCGGTCGGCCTCCTGCTGGTCGTCCTGCTGATCTGCTCGTTCTCCTTCGTCGAGAACTTCGGCAACGCCCTCAACGTGTCCTTCCTCATCGGCAACACCCTGCCCATCGCGCTGATCGCGCTGCCGATGGCGATGCTCGTGGTGTCCGGCGAGGTGGACCTCTCGGTGGCCTCCACCGCGGGCCTCTCCAGTGCCGTGATGGGGGCGCTGTGGAACGCGGGCATGGCGATCGAGACGATCATCCCGCTGTGCGTGCTGCTCGGCGTGGTGTGCGGACTGGTCAACGGACTGCTCGTCACCCGGCTCGGCCTGCCGTCGCTGGCCGTCACCATCGGCACGCTGGGTGCCTACCGCGGCATCGCGCAGATCGTGCTCGGCTCCGACTCGGTGACCGACTTCCCGGCCCAGTACCTGGACTTCGGGGCCGGCCGGTTCGGTGACACGTTCCTGCCGTACGCCGCCGTGCCGTTCGTCGTGCTGCTGGCGATCGCGGTCGTCCTGCTGCACGCCACGCGCTTCGGGCGCTCACTGTTCGCCGTCGGCTCCTCCGAGGAGGCCGCCCGCTTCGCGGGTGTCCGGGTCAAGCGGCTCAAGCTGGCCATGTTCGTATCCACGGGTGTGGTCTCCGCGCTCACCGGCGTGTTCTGGACGCTGCACTACGCCAGCGCCCGCTACGACAACGCTACGGGCCTGGAACTGTCCGTGATCGCCGCGGTGCTGCTCGGCGGCATCGACTTCGACGGCGGCAAGGGCACGCTGGGCGGCGCCGTCGCCGGTGTGTTCCTGCTCGGCACGATGCAGAACGTCATGAGCCTGCTGAACGTCACCGCACAGTCCCAGACCGTCGCCACCGGCGTGCTGCTCGTCGTCTCCGTGCTGGCTCCCCGGATCGGCCGGCAGATCTCCCAGGCCCGGGCCAGGGGGCGGACGACCGCCTCACCACCGGTGACGGCCCCGTCCTCCTAGCCCTTCCCCTCTTGCGTCCCGGAACCTCTCCGGCCCGCCCTCCACTCCCCCGCCCGCACAGGTAAAGGAACAACGATGTCCGGCACCACCGCCAGAACGCGCCGCCTCTCCCTCGCCCTCGCCACCGTCACCGCCCTCGCCCTGGGCGCCACCGCCTGCGGCGGCACCACCAAGGACGACGCGTCCAAGGACAGCGGCAGCGCGGCGGCCGGCAAGGCCGACCCGAACGCGGCGACCAAGAAGGGCCTCACCGTCGCGTTCCTGCCCAAGCAGGTCAACAACCCCTACTTCACCACCGCCGACTCCGGCGGCAAGAAGGCCCTGGACGAACTGGGCTCCAGCTACAAGGAGGTCGGCACCAGCAGCGGCACCGACACCGCCGGCCAGGTCAGCTACGTCAACACGCTGACCCAGCAGCAGGTCGACGCCATGGCCGTCTCCGCGCAGGACCCCGGCGCCCTGTGCACCGCGCTCAAGCAGGCCATGCGCAACGGCGTCAGCGTCGTCACCTACGACTCCGACACCAACAAGGACTGCCGCCAGGTGTTCGTCTCCCCGGCCTCCACCGAGGACCTCGGGCGCACCCAGGTCGAGCTGCTGTCCAAGCAGATCGGCGGCAAGGGCGAGATCGCGATCCTGTCCGCCGCGCAGACCGCGACGAACCAGAACGCCTGGATCGACGTCATGAAGGAGGAGCTGAAGAAGCCCGCCTACAAGGACATCAAGCTGGTCAAGGTGGCCTACGGTGACGACGACGCCCAGAAGTCGTTCCAGCAGACCCAGGGCCTGCTCCAGGAGTACCCGAACCTGAAGGGGATCATCTCCCCGACCACCGTGGGCATCAAGGCCGCCGCCCAGTACCTGTCCGGCTCCAAGTACAAGGGCAAGGTCAAGCTGACCGGTCTCGGCACCCCGAACGACATGCGTGCCTACGTCAAGAACGGCACGGTCGAGGCCTTCGAGCTGTGGGAGCCGGCCAAGCTCGGCGCGCTCGCCGCGCACGCCGCGGTCTCCCTGGAGTCCGGGCAGATCACCGGCCGGAAGGGCGAGACGTTCAAGGCCGGCGACCTGGGGAGCTTCACCCTGGGCGAGGACGGCGTCGTCTCGCCGGGCGAGCCGACCGTCTTCGACAAGGCCAACATCGACCAGTACGACTTCTGACCCTCGACCACTCCCGTGACGACCGCGGTGGGGGCCCCCCCCGCGCCCGGGGCCCCCCCCCCGCCCCCCCGGGGGGGGGGGGCCCCGGGGGGTTTTGACCCCGACGGGCGCCCCCCCCAAGCCCCCCCCGTCCCCGGAAACCCACCCGGC
>NZ_JBIDAN010000014.1:0-225080 GCF_043202495.1 Streptomyces sp. NPDC048185 | reverse complement strand
TGCCTGATTCCGACGGGTGTCTGTTCACCGGCCGTCTGTCGCTGGCGTCCCACGGCTGGCTGGCCGATCACACGGTGCTGGGTGCCGTGCTGCTGTCGGGCACGGCCTTCGTCGAACTGGCCCTCCACGCCGGCAACCGGGTCGGCTACGGTCGAGTCGAGGAACTGACACTGGAGGCGCCGCTCGTCCTCCCGGACCACGGCGGCGTACAGATACGGGTGTCTGTGGCCGACGCCGATGCCTCCGGTGTGCGGGCAGTGACCGTGCACTCGCGCCCGGACGGTGAGGAAACCCCGTGGGTTCGGCACGCGACCGGCCGGGTGGCACCCGACGAGACGCACCCGGAGCCCGGGGAGCGCACGTGGCCGCCGCACGACGCCGAGGCCGTGCCCCTGGACGGATACTACGAGCGGCTTGACGGAACGGGGCTCGTGTACGGCCCTGTCTTCCGTGGCCTCCAGGCCGTGTGGCGGCGGGGAACCGAGGTGTTCGCCGACGTCCTGCTGCCGGAGGAAACTGAACCCTCGGCGAGCCGGTTCGGCGTCCACCCGGCCCTGTTGGACGCCGCGCTGCACGCGATGGGAGCGGCGGCAGGCCCTGCGGACGCGTCCGACGAGCGGGCCGGTATCCGGCTGCCCTTCTCCTGGAGCGGTGTGTCGGTGTACGCGACCGGCGCCTCCGCGCTGCGCGTGCGCCTCACCCCCGGCGGGGCCGACGGCTCGGATCTGTCGTTGGAGGTGACGGACCGGGCCGGTCGGCCGGTGGCCGCGGTGCGCTCGCTGGTGACCCGCCCCGTCTCCGCCGAGCAGATCAGTGCCGCGGGCGGCGTGCTGCACCGGTCGATGTTCCGGCTGGGGTGGAGCCGTGTGCCCGGTGCCGAGGCGCAGGTGCGCCATGCAGGGGACGCGCCCGTTCTGTTGGGCGGCACCGGGCTCGCGTCCCGGGACGCGTGGGCGGAGGAGGCGCTGGACCGGACCCCGTTCCACGAGGACGTGGGCGCGCTGTGCGCGGCGCTCGACGAGGGCGCGGCCGTGCCCCCGCTGGTCGCCTGTGTGCTGCCGTCCGCTTCCGGTGTCAACGCCGACGAGGTGCGGCACGCCGTACACCGTGCCCTCAGCCTGATCCAGGGGTGGCTGTCGGAGGAGCGTCTCGCCGACTCGCAGCTGGTGATAGCCACCCGCGGCGCGGTGACGGTCGAGGACGCCGGTGACATCGCGGATCTCCCGGCGGCCGCCGTCTGGGGTCTGGTGCGGACCGCGCAGACCGAGCACCCCGGCCGCTTCGTGCTGGTCGACCTGGAAGCGGGTACGGCCGCCGAGTCGGCGGGGCAGCCGACGCTGACCGACGAGGACCTGTCGCTCCTGTCCGCCGCCGCGTCCTGCGGCGAGCCTCAGGTGGCCGTCCGGGGCGGGAGCCTGCTGGCCGCGCGTCTGGACCGGGTCCGGGCCACCGCGACGGATCCGGCACCCTCGGCGACCTGGGACAGCCGGGGCACCGTTCTGGTGACGGGAGCCACCGGCACTCTGGGCGGACTCGTCGCCCGTCATCTCGTCATGGAATCCGGTGTCCGGCACCTGTTGCTGATGAGCCGCCGGGGTGCGGACGCCGACGGCGCCCGCGCACTCGCCTCGGAGCTCTCGGCCGCCGGCGCCTCCGTGACGTGGGCGGCCTGCGACGTGGCGGACCGGGCGGCGCTCGCGGACGTCCTGGCGGCCGTTCCGGCCGACCGTCCGCTGCGGGCGGTGGTGCACACCGCCGGAGTGCTCGACGACGGCGTCATCGACTCGCTCACTCCGGGGCGGGTGGACGCGGTGCTGCGGCCGAAGGTGACCGCGGCGGTCAACCTCCACGAGCTGACCGCGACGCTCGACCTGTCGGCGTTCGTGCTCTTCTCCTCCGCCGCCGGCACCTTCGGCACCGCGGGCCAGGCCAACTACGCGGCCGCCAACGCGTTCCTCGACGCGCTGGCGAGGCGTCGGCGCGCCGCCGGCCTGCCCGCCCTCTCCCTTGCCTGGGGGCTGTGGGACATGGGTGACGGCATGGCCGGCGGCCTGGCCGGGGCCGACCTGCGCCGCATCGCACAGTCCGGTGTGCTGGGACTGTCGGCCGAAGAGGGTCTGTCTCTGTTCGACACCGCCTGCGCGGCGGACACGCCCGTACCGGTCCCCCTGAGCCTGGATCCGGCGCAGGCCGGCCGCGGTGGTGACGTGCCCCACGTGCTGCGCGACCTGGTGCGGCCCACGAACCGCCGCTCCGCCGACACGGTCCGGGACGCGGGTGCCTCGCAGCTGCGCGAACAGCTCGCAGGCGCCTCGGCCGCCGACGGTGAACGGCTCGTGCTGAGCGTCGTACGCCGGACCGTGGCCGCGGTCCTGGGACACGCGGAGGCGGAGGCCGTGGAACCGGACCGGGCCTTCAAGGACTTCGGTTTCGATTCCCTCACGGCCGTGGAACTGCGCAACCAGCTCACCACGGCCACCGGTCTGCGCCTGCCCGCCACGCTGGTCTTCGACTACCCGACCCCCGCCGCCCTGGCGCGGCACCTGCATGAGGAACTGACCGACGGGGAGAACACCGCACGCTTCGCCGGCCCCGCCCTCGCCGTCGGTGCCACGGGCGACCACGCCTCCTCCGACCGGAGGGGCGAGGACGACGACCCCGTGGTCATCATCTCGATGAGCTGCCGCTTCCCGGGCGGCGTCGCCACACCCGAGGAGCTGTGGCGCCTGCTCGCCGAGGGCGAGGACGCCATTTCGGGCTTCCCCGAGGGCCGGGGCTGGGACGCGGAAGGGCTGTACGACGCCGACGCCGACACGGACGGCAAGAGTTACGTCCGCGAGGGCGGCTTCCTGCACGCGGCCGGTGACTTCGATCCGGCGTTCTTCGGCATCTCACCGCGTGAGGCACTGGCCATGGACCCGCAGCAGCGACTGCTGCTGGAGACCAGCTGGGAGACCTTCGAACGGGCCGGCATCGACCCCGCACGCCTGCGGGGCAGCGCCACGGGCGTCTTCGCCGGCCTGATGTACCACGACTACGGCTCCCAGTTGCAGAGCATCCCCGAGGGCGCCGAGGGCTATCTCGCGACAGGGGGCTCCGGGAGCATCGCCTCCGGGCGCATCTCCTACACGTTCGGTCTCGAGGGCCCCGCGGTCACGGTGGACACGGCGTGTTCGTCGTCGCTGGTGGCCCTGCACCTGGCGGCCCAGTCGCTGCGCCAGGGCGAATGCACGCTGGCACTGGCGGGCGGCGTCACCGTGATGGCCACTCCCGCCACTTTCGTCGAGTTCAGCCGCCAGCGCGGCCTGGCCACGAACGGCCGGTGCAAGCCGTTCGCGGCGGGCGCGGACGGCACCGGCTGGGGCGAGGGTGTGGGCATGCTGCTGCTGGAGCGGCTCTCGGACGCCCGGCGCAACGGGCACCAGGTGCTGGCCGTGGTGCGTGGTTCGGCCGTCAACCAGGACGGTGCGAGCAATGGTCTGACGGCGCCGAACGGTCCGTCGCAGCAGCGGGTGATCCGCGCCGCACTGGCGAACGCCCGCGTGCCGGCCGCCGAGGTCGACGTCGTGGAGGCGCACGGCACGGGGACGACGCTGGGTGACCCGATCGAGGCGCAGGCGCTGCTGGCGACGTACGGCCAGGACCGTGCGGGAGACCGGCCGCTGTGGCTGGGCTCGATCAAGTCGAACATCGGGCACACCCAGGCCGCGGCCGGTGTCGCCGGCATCATGAAGATGGTGCTGGCGATGCAGCACAGGCTGCTGCCGCAGACCCTGCACGTCGACGAGCCCTCCCCGCACGTGGACTGGACGGCAGGAGCCGTCGAACTGCTCACCCAGGCCACGCCGTGGCCCGAGACCGACCGGCCGCGTCGCGCGGGAGTGTCGTCGTTCGGACTCAGCGGCACCAACGCCCACATCATCCTCGAACAGGCTCCGGCCCCGGCTGCGCACGAGAAGCCGCTCGCGGACGTCGAGCCGCCGGTCGTGGCACCGTGGGTGGTGTCGGCGAAGTCCGAGGCGGCGCTGCGGGCGCAGGCCGGACGACTGGCCCGGCATGTGCGTGACCAGGCGGAGTTGTCGCCGGTGGACGTCGGGTCGTCGTTGGTGACGACGCGGTCGGTGTTCGAGCACCGGGCCGTGGTCCTGAATGGTCTAGACGGCCTCGAGGCGCTGGCCGAGGGCCGTGAGGCTGCCGGCGTCGTTCGCGGAAGGGCCGGCGGCGCGGACGGCCGGGCGGTGTTCGTGTTCCCGGGGCAGGGTTCGCAGTGGGCGGGTATGGCGGCCGAGCTGCTCACCGCCTCTCCGGTGTTCGCGGAGCGGATGGCCGAGTGCGCGATGGCGCTGGAGCCGTTCGTGGACTGGTCGTTGACCGACATCGTTCGTGACGCGGACGCGGACGCCGCCTGGATGGAGCAGGTCGACGTCGTGCAGCCGGTGTTGTGGGCTGTGATGGTCTCCCTGGCCGAGGTGTGGCGCTCGCACGGTGTCGAGCCGGCCGCGGTGATCGGTCACTCGCAGGGCGAGATAGCCGCCGCGTGTGTGGCCGGGGCACTGTCGGTGCAGGACGCGGCGAAGGTGGTGGCGCTGCGCAGCAAGGCGATCCGGGCCTTGTCCGGACGCGGCGGCATGATGTCCGTTTCACTGGGTGCCGACGAGGTCAGCAAGCGTCTGTCGGCGTGGCACGGGCGTCTGTCGGTCGCGGCGGTCAACGGTCCCGCGGTCGTGGTCGTCTCCGGTGACGCGGACGCGTTGGACGAGCTCTTGGCCGCCTGTGAGGCGGAGGGTGTGCGGGCCCGGCGTATCGCCGTGGACTACGCCTCGCACAGCGCGCACGTGGAGCAGATCGAGGACGTTCTCCTCCAGGACCTCGCCGGCATCGCGCCGCAAGCCTCGAGTGTGCCGTTCTACTCGACGGTGACGGGCGGTGTCCTGGACACCGCGTCTCTGGACGCGGGTTACTGGTACCGCAACCTGCGGCAGACGGTCCGTTTCGCGGACACCCTGCGTGCGCTTCTCGACGACGGTTTCCGTCTCTTCGTGGAGTCCAGTGCCCATCCGGTGCTGACGATGGGCGTCGAGCAGACCGCCGAGACGCACACCAACACCCCTGTCACTGCCGTGGGTTCGCTGCGCCGTAACGAGGGCGGCATGGAGCGTTTCCTGACGTCTGCCGCTGAGGCGTTCGTCGGTGGTGCGGCGGTCGATTGGGCCGGGGTGTTCACCGGAACGGGTGCCCGGCGGGTCGACCTGCCGACGTATGCGTTCCAGCGGCAGCGTTTCTGGCTGGAGTCGGAGGCGGTGTCGGCCGGTGTGGGTGATGTGGGTTCGGTGGGGTTGGAGTCTGCTGGTCATCCGTTGTTGGGTGCGGCGGTGTCGTTGCCGGCGTCGGGTGGGGTGTTGTTGACGGGTCGGTTGTCGTTGCGTTCGCAGGGGTGGCTGGCTGATCATGCGGTGGCCGGGGTGGCGTTGTTGCCGGGTACGGCGTTCGTGGAGCTGGCGTTGCGTGCTGGTGACGCGGTCGGTTGTGACCGGGTGGAGGAGCTGACGTTGGAGGCGCCGTTGGTGCTTCCGCCGGACGGCGCCGTCTCCGTGCAGGTCCACGTCGACGGGCCCGGCGAGTCCGGGCGGCGAACGGTGAGCGTGTACTCCCGGACGGACGGCGACTCCTGGACGCGGCACGCCCTCGGCACCCTCGTCGACGACGGCGCCAGGACGGCGCTCGCCGACACCGGCGACGGTGAGCTGTGGCCGCCGGCCGACGCGGAGGCGGTCGACGTGGAGGGCCTGTACGAGAGGTTCGCGCGGAACGGCTTCGGCTACGGGCCGTCGTTCCAGGGGCTGCGGGCCGTCTGGCGCCGCGGTGAAGAGGTCTTCGCCGAGGTCCGGCTGCCCGAGGAGCAGTGGTCCGAGGCCCAGCATCTGGGAGTGCATCCGGCCCTGCTGGACGCGGCGCTGCACGCGATGGCGTTCGGCGGGTTCGTCCGGCTGCCCGGTACCGTCGCTCCGGGCGAGGACACCGGACGCGTCCGGCTCCCCTTCTCCTGGAACGGTGTGTCGCTGCACGCCACGGGCGCGTCCGCGCTGCGGGTGCGGCTGGCCCCGGCGGGGCCGGACGCGGTGTCGGTGACCGCCCTCGACGGGTCGGGCCGCTCGGTGCTGTCGGTGGACTCGCTCGTCACCCGGGCGATCTCCCGGGAGCAGCTCAGCCGGGAGCACGGCACCTACCACGAGTCGCTCTTCCGGCTGGACTGGACCCCGGCGGCGGTCGTCGACGGACCCGGCGGGCCGGGCAGGTGGGCGGTGTTGGGCGACGACGCCACGTCGCTGCCGACGGCTCTGAAGTCGGCCGGTGCGGCGGGAGCGGGCGCGCAGCGGTTCGCGGACCTGTCCGCCCTCGCGGCGTCCGTGACGGCGGGCGGCAGTCTTCCCGACCTGGTGTTCGTGCCGCTCGAGGGCCAGTTCGAGGACGGGTCGGAGGCCGGTCTCGCCCCGGACGCCGTGGGCGCGGGTGCCGCGTTCGGGCCGGGTGGCGAGGCGCGGCGTGCCCTGTCCGCGGACAGGGCACGTGCGGTCACGCACCGGGCGCTGTCCCTCGCGCAGCAGTGGCAGAGCGACGAGCGCTTCACGGGCTCCCGCCTGGTGTTCGTGACCCGCGGGGCGGTCGCCGTCCGTGCCGGGGAACCGGTCCCGGACTCCGCCTGCGCGTCGGTGTGGGGTCTGGTGCGGGCAGCGCAGTCGGAGAACCCCGGTCGGTTCGTCCTGCTGGATCTGGACGACGACGAGGCCTCGCTCGCGCTGCTGCCCCGGGTCCTGGGCGGCGACGAGCCCCAGTTGGCGCTGAGGGCCGGACGGGCGCTCGCGGCGCGTCTCGCCCGGGTGCGGACCTCCCCGGCCACCGCGCCGGACACGGCGGACGAAGGTACGTCCGCCACCCCGGTGTGGGACCCGCGGGGAACCGTGCTGATCACAGGTGCCATGGGCGTACTCGGATCCCTCGTGGCCCGGCACCTGGTGGTCGAACACGGTGTGCGCCACCTGCTGCTGACCAGCCGCCGCGGCGGGGAAGCCGAGGGGGCGGCCGAACTGGCGGACGAGCTGACCGTCCTGGGCGCGTCGGTGCGCCTGGCAGCCTGTGACGTGGCCGACCGCTCCGCCCTGGCGGAGCTGCTGGCGAGCGTGCCCGCCGAGCATCCGCTGACCGGCGTGGTGCACGCCGCCGGTGCTCTCGACGACGCCCTCCTCGGCTCGCTCACGCCGGAGCGGGTGGACGCCGTACTGCGCCCCAAGAGCGACGCGGCCGTCAACCTGCACGAGTTGACCCGGGAGCTGCCGCTGACGGCGTTCGTGCTGTTCTCGTCGGCGGCCGGGGTGTTCGGCGCGGCGGGGCAGGCGAACTACGCCGCGGCCAACGCGTTCCTCGACGCCCTGGCGCAGCACCGCCGGGCGGAAGGGCTGACCGCGGCCTCCCTGGCCTGGGGCCTGTGGTCCGAACGCAGTGCCATGACCGGGCACATGGACGACGACGACGTCCAGCGGCTGAACCGCTCCGGCGTGGCCGGGTTCTCCTCCGAGGAAGGGCTTGCCCTCTTCGACCTGGCGGTCGCGCAGGCGGCCACGGACACGGACCCGCTCCTGGTGCCCGTGCGCCTGGACGTCACCGCCCTCCAGGCGCAGGCGTCCTCGATCGGGACGCCTCCGCTGCTGCGGGGACTCGTCCGGGTTCCGGCGCGCCGGGCGGCCGACAGCGCCTCCGGTCCGGACCGGGGAGAGCCGGGGCAGGCACCGCTCGGGCAGCGGCTGGCCGGGCTGACGCCCGCGGAGCAACTGCGGACCCTCACCGAGCTGGTGCGGGAGCACACCGCGACCGTGCTCGGCCACGACTCCGCGGACGCGGTCGAGGACGACCACGCCTTCCTGGAGGTGGGCATCACCTCGCTCACCGCCGTCGAGATCCGTAACCGGCTCAACCACGTCACCGGTCTCACCCTGCCCGCGACGCTGCTGTTCGACCACACCACACCCGCCGCGCTCGCCGGATACCTGCGCGGCCGGATGCTGCCGGGAGCCGCTCCCGAGCCGGAGACACCCGCCACGGCCGGCGACAGCGAACCGGGGACCGCTGCCGTGGCCGGCGGCGGCACCGGGGGAACGGGCGGCTCGACCATCGAGTCGCTGTACCGGCAGGCATGCGCCGACGGCGAGTACGTGGCAGGAACGCAGCTGCTGATGGCGGCGGCCCGGCTGCGCCCGTCGTTCCGTACGGCCGCCGAGCTGACGCAGCCGCCGAAGCTGGTCCGGCTGTCGAAGGGCAGCACGGCACCGGGGCTGGTGTGCTTCCCGTCGCTGGTGGCGATCTCCGGAGCCCGTGAGTACGCCCGGTTCGCCGCGGGCTTCCGGGGCCGCCGCGACGTCACCGTGCTGCCCGAACCCGGTTTCGGAAAGGACGAGTTGCTGCCCGCCAGCGTCGACGCGGTGGTGGAGATGCAGGCGGAGGCGGTGCTGCGGACTGCCGGACAGGAGCCGTTCGTGCTCGTCGGCCGGTCCTCGGGCGGATGGATCGCCCAGGCCGTGGCGCGGTTGCTGGAGGAGCGCGGACACGCGCCGTCGGCAGTCGTCATGCTGGACACCTATCTGCCGCGCAGTGAGGCACTGCCGTGGATCCAGACGAACCTGTCCGGCAAGATGTTCGATCGCGAGAAGATGTTCGGCGTGGTGGACGAAGGCAGGCTGACGGCGATGGGCGGCTACCTGCGGCTCTTCTCCGACTGGGGGCCGGCTCCGGTCGGCGTGCCGATCCTCGCGGTGAAGGCGGAGGAGACCTTCACCGGGTCGCAGCAGAACCACGACGAAGAGTCGGCGTGGGGCCCCCGGGTCACCGTGACCGACGTGCCCGGCGACCACTTCACCATGATGGAGGACCACGCCGGGGCCACCGCCACGGCCGTCCTCGACTGGCTTGCGGAGAACGTGTGATGTGAGCGCACGGCGTCCCGCCGTGTCCTGATCGCTCGTCGCGAGAAATGACGGAGTCCGGAAGGGCGTGCCCGCGCCCGCGTGCCGCGTGCGTTCCCTCCGGCTCCGTGGAATGCAGATCACAGATATCTGAAGGAGAGAAAGTGACGTCTTCGAGCTTCACCCCCGTCGGTGAGCAGGTCGGCCAGTTCTACGACCAGTTGATGGGGGCGTTCGACGCCTCGCTGTACGGCCCGAACATCCACGTGGGATTCTGGGAGAGCCAGGAGGACTCCACCGGACTGGAGGAGGCCGCCAACCGCCTCACCGACATGATGATCGAGCGGCTGCAGGTCCGCCCCGGCGCCCGCGTGCTGGACATCGGCTGCGGCCTCGGCGGGCCGGCGCTGCGGCTGGCCCAGGTCGCGGGTGTCGAGGTGGTCGGTGTCAGCGTCAGCAGCAAGCAGGTGGACAAGGCCAACCAGCTCGCCGAAGAGGCCGGTCTGAGCGGCAAGGTCAGCTTCCAGCACGGCGACGCCATGAACCTGCCGTTCGACGACGCCTCGTTCGACGCGGTGTGGATGCTGGAGTCCGTCATGCAGATGCCGGACCGCAAGGCCGCGCTCACCGAGGCGGCCCGCGTGCTGCGACCGGGCGGCCGGCTCGCGCTCACGGACAACTACGAGCGGGAGACCATCTCGGCGGAACGGCGACCGGTGATCGAGGGCATCCTCAAGCGGTACCTCACGCAGTCGCCGGCGTCCTTCGAGGCGTACCCCACCATGCTGCGCGAGGCGGGGCTCCGCTGTGCGGAGATCGTCGACGTCAGTGAGAACACCACCCGGCAGTCGGTGCGGCGGCTCGGCGAGGCGCTCGCCGAGAACATGAGCGAACTGGCCGCGAAGGTCGACCCCGAGGTCTTCGCCAAGCTGAAGCCCGCGGAGGGGGAGAACATGGAGATGCCCGAGGTGGGCTACCTGATCGTGACGGCACGCCGTCCCGTGGAGGCGTAGACACCCAGGGTCCGCCGCACCGGACCCGACGGTGAGGGGCGCGTCGCGATCGCCACGCGCCCCTCAGCGTTTCCCGCGTCCGCTGCGCGCCCCTCACCGCCCCTCACCGCCCGGCACGGGGCTGGATCCGCACGGGTGCCGCCGCCGATCCCGTACGAGCCGTTGACACCGCAGACTGCCGTCCCTAGGGTCGCCCGCTGGTTGATACGTTTCAAAAGGAGATCACGTGAACGACTCCCCGCGCGTCGATCAACAGCCCGCCGCCTCCGGGTCCCTGCCGGACGGCGGCCCGGTCGCCACCGGGCCGGAGGCCTGGTTCACGGCTCCGTCGCCGTCCCGCCGCCGGGTGCGGTACGCCGTCGCCGGCACCGGACACCGGGCCCGCATGTACACCGGAGCGCTGACCGGCGACCACGCCGACGTCGGGGAGCTCGTCGCCTGGCTGGACCCCAACCCCGCCCGCATGGCGTGGTACGACCGTGAGGCCGGTTCCGCGCTCGGGCTCGGCGGCCCCGCCGGGCTGCCGCAGTACGGGCCGGAGGCGCTGGAGGACATGCTCGCGCACGAGGCCGTGGACGTGCTCGTGGTCACCAGTGTCGACCGGACGCACGCCGAACTGGTCGACCGTGCGGTGCGGGCCGGTGTGAAGGTCATCGTGGAGAAGCCGCTGACCACGGACGCCGAGGGCTGCCGCCGGATCGGCCGAGCCGTCGCCGAGACCGGGCGCGACGTCGTGGTGACGTTCAACTACCGCTACGCGCCCCGTAACGCGACGCTCCGTCAGGTCATCGCCTCCGGCGCGATCGGGCAGGTGACGAGCGTGCACTTCGAGTGGGTGCTGGACACCGTGCACGGTGCGGACTACTTCCGCCGCTGGCATCGCGACAAGAGCAACTCCGGCGGACTGCTGGTGCACAAGGCCAGCCATCACTTCGACCTGGTGAACTGGTGGCTCGACGACGACCCGGTACGGGTGTTCGCCTCCGGAGCCCTGCGCTTCTACGGCGACGCCGCCGCCGCGGACCGCGGGCTGACCGGCCGCCCCGAGCGCGGCACGGGCACCACCGGCGACCCCTTCTCCCTGGACCTGCGGGCCGACCCCCGGCTCGACGCGCTGTACCTGCGTGCGGAACACCACGACGGCTACCGCCGCGATGCCGATCCGTTCGCCCCCGGCATCACCATCGAGGACAACATGGCGGTGCTCGTGGACTACCGCCGGGGAGCCACGCTCACCTACTCCCTGAACGCGCACAGCCCCTGGGAGGGCTACCGCGTCTGCGTCAACGGCACCGGGGGACGAGCCGAGCTGACCGTGGTGGAACGCGGCTTCGTCGAGCTCGACGACGAGGGGAACGCCGTACTGGACCCGTCCGCCACCGCCGCCGGTTCCCCGGCGGACTCCCTGCGGCCGGAAGGGGAGACGGTGCTGGTGCAGCGCCACTGGCAGCGGCCCGAGAAGGTACCGGTGCCAAGCGGCACCGGGGGGCACGGCGGCGGGGACGCCCTGCTGCTCATGGACCTCTTCCGCGGCGACCTGAGGATCGCGGCCGATCCGCTCCGCCGGGCCGCCGACCACACCGACGGCATCCGTGCCGTCTCGGTCGGCATCGCCGCCAACCGGTCACTGGTCACGGGGCAGCCGGTGCTCGTCGCCGACCTGGACCTGGGCCCCGGAGCACCGCACGCCTGACCGAGCCGGACCCGCCGCCCGAGCCGGGGAGTCCGTCGCGCCGGACACCGACGTGCCGCCGGGGGAGCACGCGTACCGGCGCGGTGAGGCCCTGTGCGAACATCCCTGCAGGGGCGCACGCTTCACGCGTCCGAGGTGGCGGGTCGCGCAGGGAAGAACCGAGGGTGGTGTTCGTGGCGAGTGCCGACGAAGAAGTGCGGATGATGACGCATGTGGCGCGGCTCTACCACCTGCAGGGCATCCGCCAGCCGGAGATCGCGGCACGGCTCGACCTGTCACAGGCGAAGGTGTCGCGGCTGCTGAAGAAGGCCCAGGAGCGCGGCATCGTCCGGATCACCGTCACGCCGCCGTCCGGAACGTTCCCCGAGCTGGAGGACGCTGTCCAGGAGCGCTACGGGCTGCGGCTGGCGCTCGTCGTGGAGACCGACCCCGGCGACGAGCGGACGATGCTCGCGGACATGGGGGCGGCCGCCGCGTACTACCTGCAGACGACGCTGCGTTCCGGCGACAGGGTGGGCATCTCCTCCTGGAGCGCGAGCCTGCTGGCCATGGTGCAGGCCATGCAGCCGGTGGCCGGACTCAAGGACGTGCGGATCGTCCAGGCCGTGGGCGGTGTCGGCGACCCGGCTGCCGCGGCACACGCCTCCCGGCTCTCCGGGCAACTGGCCCGGCTCGTCAGCGGCGAGGCCGTGTTCCTCCAGGCACCGGGCCTGGCCGGCACCGTGGAGAGCGCCCGCGCGCTGCGCGAGGACCCGTACGTGGCCGCCGCGTTGCGCGAACTCGACGACCTGGACGTCGTGCTGGTGGGCATCGGCGAGACCACCCCGTCCAGCACGCTCGCGCGGAGCGGGAACACGTTCTCCGAGGAGGAACGGGCCGCGCTGGAGAAGCTGGGCGCCGTCGGTGACGTGTGCCTTCGCTTCTACGACGGACAGGGCGCGCCGGTGGAGTCCGAGCTCGACCTGCGCGCCGTCGGGATCACCCGGGACCAACTGGCCCGCGCGGGACGCCGCGTGGGCGTCGCGGGCGGCCGCCGCAAGCACGCGGCGATCCGGGGGGCCGTCACCGGCGGCCTGGTGGACGTGCTGGTGACGGACCAGGAGACCGCGGCCGCCCTGTTGGCGTGAGCCGCCGCCCGAGTGCGGTCCTCAGGGCCTGCGCCCGCGCGCGGGCGACGGTAGCGCCAGTCCGTGTGCCCGAGTTCCACGCCGCCGCCGTCGGAGACGGCGATGTCCGGCGGCGCGGCGCGCGGGCGCACGGAACACGCCTCAAGGCCGAGGCACGCGCCCGCGCGCTCGGGCGACGGCGTCGCGCCAGCCGGCCATCCGTCCGTCGCGCCAGGCGCCGTCGCGCCGCGGCACGAACCGTGTGCCCCGGGGGGCGAGTCCGCCCAGATCGGCGTCGGCCCACACGCCGAGGGCGGTGCCGGCCAGGTACGCGGCGCCCAGCGCGGACACCTCGGGGCGTCCGGCACACAGGACGGGGCGGCCGATCAGGTCCGCCTGCAGGGCCATCAGTGCGGCGTTGCCGGTCGGCCCGCCGTCGGCGTGCAGCACCGCGGCCGGGGCGCCGAGCACGGTGTCGAAACGCGCCAGGGTGTCGGCGACCTGCAGGGCCAGCGACTCGACCGCGGCCCGGGCGACCTCGGGCGCCCCGGTGTCCAGGCCCATGCCGATCAGGACCGCTCGCGCCGACCGGTCCCAGTACGGGGCTCCGAGCCCGGAGAAGGCCGGGACCAGCTGGACGCCGCTGTCCTCGGCGGCGTCGGCGGCCAGGGCGGCGATCCCCGCCGGGTCGGTGCCCAGGAGCCGCGCCGCCCAGCCGATCGCCGTGCCGGCCGAGGCGATGTTGGCCTCCAGCGCGTGCGCGGCCCGGTCCTCGCCGCGCCGCCGCCAGGCCAGCGTCGCCGTCACCCCGTCGGCGGGCGGGTGCTCGTGCGGGTTGAGCACCATCAGCGACGAGCCCGTCCCGTAGGTGGCCTTGACCACCCCGGGACGGCCGTGGCTCTGGGCGAACAGCGCGGCGTGCGAGTCGCCGAGCACCGCGCCGACGGGCAGGCCGTCGGCGAGGCCGGGGACGTCCCGGGTGTGCCCGAGCTCCGCGCCGCCGCCGTCGGAGACGGCGATGTCCGGCAGCGCGGCGCGGGGGACGCGGAACACCTCCAGCAGGTCCTCGTCCCACTCGGCCCGGTCGAGGCGCACCAGTTGGGTCCGGGAGGCACAGCCCGTCTCGGTGGCGTCGGTGGCTCCGCCCGTGAGGCGGTGCAGCAGCCAGGCGTCGACGGTGCCGACCCGCAGCCGTCCCGCCGCGGCCCGCTCCCGCCGCGGATCGAGCCGGTCGAGGAGCCACTCCGCCTTGGAGGCCGAGAACATCGGGTCCACCGGCAGGCCGGTCCGGGCCGTGACCAGGAGCCCTGCCGGGGAGCCGGCGAGCTCGGCACAGCGCCCTGCGGTCCGCCGGTCCTGCCAGCTGACCAGGGGCGACAGCGCCCTGCCGGTGGCCGGGTCCCAGGCCAGTACGGCCTCGCGCTGCACGCTCAGCCCGAGCCCGGCGACGCGTGCGCCGAGGACGCCGGCCCGCGCCGCCAGCTCCCCGGCGACGCAGGTGACGCTGCGCCACAGCACCGCCGGGTCCTGCTCGACCCGGCCCGGCCGCGGGTACCGCTGGCTCAGCGGGCGGTGCGCCGTGGCGAGCACCTGTCCGTCCTCGGCGACCAGCAGCGCCTTGGTGCCGCTGGTGCCCTGGTCGACGGCGAGCACGGCACCGCGCGCCGCGCTCACGTGGCCGGGCCCCGCCCCGGGGCGGTCAGTTCACCGGCCGCGCGGGCGATGGACCGGGCGTCGATGCCGAAGTGGCGGGCGAGGAATCCGGCGCCGCCGGTCGGCGCGAACTCGTCCCGCACCCCGAGCAGCCGCATCGGCACGGGCCGGCGGGTGGCGAGGAACTCGGCGACGGCGCTGCCCAGCCCGCCCGCGATGTTCGCCTCCTCGGCGGTGACGATCCGCCCGGTCGAGGCCGCGGCCTCCAGCACCGCCCGCTCGTCGAGGGGCTTCACGGTGGAGAAGTTGAGTACGCGGGCCGCGATGCCCTGTGCCGCCAGTTCGTCCGCCGCGTCGAGCGCCGCGGACACGGTGGTGCCGGTGGCGATCAGCGTGACGTCGTCACCGTCCCGCAGCCGCGCCGCCCGCCCGGCCTCGAACGGCACGTGCGGGGTCAGCGCCGGCACCCCGGTGCGGCCGATGCGGAGGTACACCGGCCCGTCGTACCCATGGGCCCAGCGCAGCGCCTCACGGGTCTCGGCCGGGTCGGCCGGACTGAGCAGCACGAGCTCGGGCAGGGTCCGCAGCCAGGCGAAGTCCTCCACGCCGTGGTGGGTGGGGCCGAGCGCGCCGTAGGCGAAGCCCGGGCTCATCGCGCACAGCTTCACGTTCGTCCGCGAGTAGGCGACGTCGGCCTTGATCTGTTCCAGGGCGCGGCCGGTGAGGAACGGCGCGGCGGCGCACACGTACGGGATGCGACCGCCGTTGGCGAGCCCGGCGCCGACGCCGACCATCAGCTGCTCGGCGATCCCGACGTTGACCAGGCGATCGGGGAAACGCTCCTGGAAGCCCTTCAGGTTGGACGAGCCGACGGAGTCGTTGCACACGGCGACCGTGCGCTCGTCGCTCCCGGCGAGTTCCAGGAGCGTCTCGGCGAACGCCTCGCGGCAGTCGTGCAGCACGGCGGAGCCGGCGGGTTCGGTGACGGCGGTCATCGGGCGGTCAGCTCCTCGAGGGCGGCGGTGGTCTGCTCGGCGCTGGGGACCTTGTGGTGCCATTCGGCGCGGTTCTCGATGAAGGACACGCCCTTGCCCTTGACGGTGTCGGCGATCAGGCACCGCGGACGGTCGCCGGCGGTGCGCCGTTCGCCCAGGGCCTGGTACAGCGTCTCGTGGTCGTGGCCGTCGATCGTGCGGACGTCGAAACCGAAGGCCGTCCACTTGGCGTCCAGCGGGTCGAGTGCCGAGGTCTCCTCGGTGGGGGCGCCCTGCTGCAACCGGTTGCGGTCGACGATCACCGTCAGCCGGCCCAGGCGCTGCTGCGAAGCGCTCATCGCCGCCTCCCAGTTGCTGCCCTCCTGCAGCTCGCCGTCGCCGGTCAGGACGAAGGTGCGGCGGGCGGAGCCGTCCAGCTCGGCGGCGGTGGCCATGCCGACGGCGACGGGGAGACCGTGGCCGAGCGGGCCGGTGCTGGTCTCCACGCCGGGCACCTTGCGGCGGTTCGGGTGCCCGTTCAGCGGCGACAGGGGCTCCAGGAAGCCGGCGAGCTCGGACTCGTCGAAGAAGCCGGCGTGCGCGAGCGTCGCGTACAGGATCCCCGCCGCGTGCCCTTTGCTGAGCACGAAGCGGTCGCGCTCCGGCCACCGCGGCGCGTCGGGCCGGACGTCCAGGACGGCGAAGTAGAGGGTGGTGACGATGTCGGCCGCCGAGTAGTCACCCCCGATGTGTCCCTGGCCGGCCCTGCTGATCATGCCGAGGTCGGTGCGGCGGACGGAGTACGCCAACTCCCGCAGCCTGGCGGCGCGTTCCGTCGGAGTCGCCTGGACCAGCCCGCGTCTGACCTCGGCGAGCCGCTCGGCGGCGCGGGGGACTGCTGCGAGAGCCATGTGCATATCCATTCAGCTTCGCGTGTCGATTCACGTGAAGTGAAGCCCGCCCGCCGGTCGCCGTCAAGTGCCCCGGCGGCGACCGCGGTTGCGAAGTGCGCGGGTGCGCGGCCGTGCCGCTGCGCGCGCCGGTGAGCGGGGCCCCCGGATGCCGTCGATGATGCGCGTCCAGTTGTCGCCGCCGTGTCCGTCCTCGATCGCCCGCAGGTAGTGGGCCTGCACGGCCAGGGGGAGGGCGAGGTCGAGGCCGAGTGAGGTGCTGGTCTCGACGATGTGGTCGGACGTCGCACCCATCATGGTGACCGTGCTGAGGGCGCCGGGATGCTCTCCGGCGTCGAGCGCGGCACCGGGGTGCTCCTCTCCCGCCCGCAGGATGTCGCCGATCGAGTCGGTGAAGGAGAGCAGCTCCGGCAGGACGTCCCCGGCCTTCATGCCCGCGGTGCCCAGCATCGCGGTGGCGTGCATCAGTCCGGACAAGGTGGTCAGGAACACGGCGAGTTGCGCCTGGTACATCAGCTGGGCGAGGCCCGGGTCCCCGCCCAGGTACTTCGGCGTTCCGAGCAGTGCCAGCGTCTCCCGGTGACGGTCCATCACCTCCTCGCCGCCGCTGTAGAAGACGTACGCTGCCTCCGTGCCGACCATCGGCGCGGGGACCATGACACCTCCGGTGAGGAAGGCGGCGCCATGACCCGCCGCCCAGGCCGACGCCTCGCGGGTGCGCTCGGGAGTGTCGGAGCTCAGGTTGACCAGCGTCCGGCCGGCGAGCCGTCCGGTGGCGGTGCCGAGGATGTCGTACATCGCCCGGTAGTCGGTGAGGCTGAGGAGCACGAGGTCACTCGCCTCGAGCGCCGCGCCGGGTGTCGGCGCGAGCGTGGCGCCGGCGGCGACGACGCCATCGGCCCGGCCGGCGGTGCGGTTCCACACGGTGACCCGGTGGCCGGCGGTGAGAAGGGTCCGGGTCATCGCCTGCCCCATCGGGCCGAGCCCGATCACGGTGACAGTGCTGTTCCGGCTGGTGGTGCGGTTCTGTTCGTTCACCCCTCCATCCTCGGAGAGCGTGACTAGGCTCGGAAGTACCCACTATTTCCTGCGGTACTTACCTTTCAGTAAGGGGATCAGCGATGACCAGGGCGCCGAGGAGCGGGCCTTACATCTGCGGCATCGACGCCGCGCTCGACGTGGTCAGCGGCAAGTGGAAGGGACTGATCCTCTGGGAGCTCGACACCCATCGCGTACGCCGCTTCGCCGAACTCCGCCGCGGTCTGCCGGGGGTGAGCGAGAAGATGCTGACGCAGCACCTGCGCGAGATGGAGGCGGACGGTCTCGTGCACCGCGAGGTGTACGCCGAGGTACCGCCGAGAGTGGAGTACTCCCTGACCGAGCACGGGCACACCCTCAACCGGGCGCTCGGGCCGCTCGGCGTCTGGGGGACCGAGCGGATGCGTCGCGAGGGGTGCGAGTCGGTGGACGTCGCCGGCGCCGGCGTCACCCCGGCGTGAAGCGCACCGGTGTGCCGACCGCGGCCTGGGCCGCCGAGGCGAGGGCGCCCTCGGCGACGACCGCGATCACCGGGTAGCCGCCGGTCGTCGGATGGTCGTGCAGGAACACCACGGGACGTCCGTCCGGCGGGACCTGCACGGCGCCCAGGACCATGCCCTCGCTGGGCAGTTCACCCGTCGACGCCCGTCGCAGCGCCGGCCCCTCGGTGCGCAGGCCGATCCGGTTGCTGTGCGGCGAGACGCGGTACGTCGCCGAGGTGAACGTGCGCAGTGCGTCCGGGGCGAACCAGTCGGCGCGGGGCCCGGGGCGCACCGGGAGGACCAGTTCGGCGGGCGCACCCGGCCAGGGGGCGGCGACGTACGGTGCCGGCCGTGCGGGCATGCCCACCGGGAGGACGTCCCCGTCGCGCAGGGGCGCGGGGCCGAGCCCGGAGAGCAGGTCCGTGGAGCGGCTGCCGAGGACCGGTGCGACGGCGATGCCCCCGGCGACGGCCACGTACGAGCGCACGCCCGCGGTCACCGCTCCCACGTCGAGCACGGCGCCGGCCGGCACCCGCACCGGCGCCCCCCAGGCCGCCGACCGCCCGTCCACCGTCACCGGGCAGGGCGCGCCGCCGACCACGACGGTGACGGCGCGGTCGGACCGCAGGGCGCAGCCGGTCAGGGTGGTCTCCAGGACGGCGGCGTCGACGTCGTTGCCGGCCAGCCGGTTGGCGAGCCGCATCGCCTGTGCGTCCAGCGCGCCCGAGCGCGGCACCCCCAGGTGGGCGTGGCCGCGTCGGCCCGCGTCCTGCACCGTGGTCAGGGCGCCGGCGCGCACGGTCGTCAGCTTGGCGTTCATGCCGCACCCTCCGCCTCGACGAAACGCACCCGGGTACCCGGCGTGAGGAGTGCCGCCTGCTCCCTGTCCGGGTCCCACAGGCGGCTCGGGTCCGGCATGGTGCCGATCAACTGCCAGCCACCGGGCGTGGCGCGGGGGTAGACCGCGCTGTAGGGACCCGCGAGCGCGACCGCTCCGGCCGGGACCCGGGTCCGTGGTGTGGCGCGGCGGGACACGTGCAGCTCCGGGGGCAGCCCGGTGAGGTAGCCGAAGCCCGGTGCGAAACCGCAGAACGCGACACGGTACGTGCGGGAGGAGTGGAGGGCCGCCACCTCGTGCGGGGCGACTCCCCACAGGGCCGCCACGTCGGACAGGTCGGGTCCGTCGTAGCGCACGGCGATCTCCACGACGGGCCCGTCGTCCGCGGCGCCCGCCGGGATCTCCCAGCCGGCGAGCCCGCGGGCCAGCGCCTCGGGGTCCCGCACACCGTCCAGGAGGACGGTCCGCGCTCCCGGCACGATCTCCTCCACCGCGGGAAGGGTCCCCGCCGCGCGCCGCCGCAGCAGCTCGGCGTGGAAGGCGGCGGTGCGCTCGGCGTCGGGCAGCTCGACGAGGAGCGCGTGCCGCCCGGCGGGGCGGGCCGTGAGCAGCGGATCGCCGGTCATGCGAAGGCCCCGACCCCGACCCCGGCCGCCTCCAGCGCCTCGCGCACCCGCGCCGCGATCCGGGCCGCGCCCGGGGTGTCGCCGTGCACGCACAGGGAACGGGCGGCGACCGCGACGGTCGTACCGTCCACCGCCTCGACCGCGCCGTCCACGGCGAACGCCAGCGCCCGCCGCACCACCGCGTCCTCCTCCGTCACCACGGAGTTCGCCTCGCGGCGGGGGACGAGGGTGCCCTCGGGGGTGTAGGCGCGGTCCGCGAAGGCCTCGGGCACGCCGGTGAGGCCGGCGTCCTCGGCGGCGGCGAGCAGCCGCGAGCCCGGCAGGCCGAGGACGGGCAGGTCCCCGCCCGCCAGCCGCACGCCCGCCACCACGGCGCCGGCCTGCTCCGGATCGTGCACCGTGCGGTTGTAGAGCGCGCCGTGCGGCTTCACATAGGCCACCTCGGCCCCGGCGGCCTCGGCGAAGACCCGCAGGGCACCGATCTGGTACGCGACCTCGGCGGCGAGCTCACCGGCGGGCACGTCCATCGTGCGCCGCCCGAAGCCGGCCAGGTCGCGGTAGGACACCTGGGCCCCGATGCGCACCCCGCGCTCGGCGGCGAGGTCGCAGACGCGCCGCATCACCGAGGGGTCGCCCGCGTGGAAACCGCAGGCGACGTTGGCGCTGGTGACGACGGAGAGGAGGGCGTCGTCGTCGGTGAGGGTCCAGCGGCCGAAGCCCTCGCCGAGGTCTGCGTTGAGGTCGATCACCCTTCGAACGTAATGGATTGTTGAACGATTCGACAAGAGGTGAGCGAAGTGCCGGACGCCGGTCCGGATGTGAAAGTCACCTCTTGTTAGATCGTTGAACGATCGTCTAGGGTCCGTGCATCTGCCACGCATCCGGAGTTATGGTCCGAGGACCGCCGAAGCGCCGACTCCGAGACTCCCGGGTCCGTGCCCTGCCCCCAACGCCTGAAGAAGGCCACCGAATGATCGTTCTTCTCGGTGTGGTCGTGGTGATCCTCGGATTCGTCACGCGCCGCAATCCCGTCCTCGTGGTGGGTGTCGCCGGTATCGTCACCGGACTGCTCGGCAAGATGGACCCGCTCGAGGTCCTCGCGGCCTTCGGCCGGTCCTTCGCCGACAGCCGCTCGGTCACCGTCTACGCCATCGTGCTCCCGGTGATCGGCCTGCTGGAGCGCTACGGCCTGCGCGAGCAGGCCCGCAACCTCATCGGTCGCCTGGGCAAGCTCAGCGCCGGCCGCTTCCTCACCGTCTACCTGCTGGTCCGGCAGGTCACCGCGGCCTTCGGCCTGAACAGCATCGGCGGCCCGGCCCAGACCGTGCGGCCCCTCGTGGCGCCCATGGCCGAGGCCGCCGCCGAGCGCTCCACAGGGGCGAAGCTGCCCGACCGCCTGCGGGAGAAGGTCCGCTCCTACTCGGCCTCGGCCGACACCGTGGGCGTCTTCTTCGGCGAGGACTGCTTCATCGCGATCGGCTCCATCCTGCTGATCACCGGCTTCGTGAACTCCACGTACCACCAGGACATCGAACCGACCCAGCTGGCCCTCTGGGCGATCCCGCTCGCCGTCTGCGCCTTCCTCATCCACGGCGCGCGCCTGCTGCTCATGGACCGGCAGCTGGAGCGCGAGATGGCGCTCGCCGCCGCCGAGCACGACCTGCCGCTGCCCGAGGGAGCCGAGAAGTGATCAAGGTCGAATGGCTGTACTGGCTGATAGGCCTCGTCTTCGTCGTCATGGCCGTGCAGATGGCCACCGACCGCAGCAACCCCAAGCGGTGGACGTCCGCCGCCTTCTGGGGCCTGCTCGGTCTCACCTTCCCTTACGGCACCGGCGTCGCCAACGCCACCGCGGACAACGGCGGCTGGACCCTGCCCGCCGAACCGCTCGGCGTCGCGGTCCTCGCCCTGATCGTGCTCGCCGGCTTCAACTTCCTCGGCAAGGGCGTCCCGGTCACCACCACCGGCGAACAGCGCGAGGCCTCCGCGGCCCGGCTCGGCAGCAAGATCTTCATCCCTGCCCTGACGATCCCGCTCGTCGCCATCGTCTGCGCCTCGGTGCTGGACGAGTCCGGCCTCTTCGAAACGGGCAAGGCCACGCTCCTCGGACTGGGCCTCGGCTGCATCGCCGCGCTGGTCGTCGGCATGATCGTCACCGGCGAGAAGAAGATCTCGGTCCCGGTCCACTCCGGCCGCTCCATGCTGGAGGCCATGGGCTCCGCCCTGCTGCTGCCCCAGCTGCTGGCCGTACTCGGTTCGATCTTCGCCGCCGCGGGAGTCGGCGACCAGGTCGGTGACCTCGTCGACAAGGTCCTGCCCGACGACTCCAAGTACCTCGCGGTGATCGCGTACTGCGTCGGCATGTTCCTGTTCACCGTCATCATGGGCAACGCCTTCGCCGCCTTCCCGGTGATGACCGCGGCGATCGGCTGGCCGGTGCTCATCCAGCAGATGCACGGCAACGAACCCGCCGTCCTCGCGATCGGCATGCTGGCCGGCTTCGCCGGCACGCTCTGCACGCCGATGGCCGCCAACTTCAACATCGTCCCGGCGACCCTGCTCGAACTGAAGGACCAGTACGGGCCGATCAAGGCGCAGCTGCCCACGGGGCTCGCGCTCCTCGTCTGCTGCACCGTGATCATGGCCGTCTTCGCCTTCTGAGCCGTCCGTGCCACCGTGCCGCCCGCCCCGCCACCGTAAGGAAGTGCCGTGACCCGCGTCCTCATCACCGGCTTCGCCCCGTTCGGCGGCGAGCGCGTGAACCCGTCCTGGCAGGCGGCGTCCCTGGTGGCCGCCGAACCGCCCGCCGGACTCTCGGTCACCGCCGCCGAGCTGCCCTGCGTCTTCGGAGAGTCCCTCGACGCCCTGCGCGACGCCGTCCGCGCGACCGCACCCGACCTGGTGCTCTGCCTGGGGCAGGCGGGCGGTCGCCCCGGCGTGACCGTCGAACGCGTCGGCATCAACATGGACGACGCGCGCATCCCCGACAACGCGGGCCGGCAGCCCATCGACGAACCGGTCGTCCCGGACGGCCCCGCCGCCTACTTCTCCACCCTCCCCGTCAAGGCCTGCGTCGCCGCCATGCGCCAGGCCGGAGTCCCCGCCGCCGTGTCCAACACCGCCGGAACCTTCGTGTGCAACCACGTCGCCTACGGCCTCGGCCACCTCATCGCCACGCAGTTCCCGCACGTCCGCGGCGGCTTCGTACACGTCCCCTGGGCGCCGGAACAGGTCCCCGACGGCCAGGCGCCGTCCCTGCCGCCCGCCACCGTCGCCCACGGCCTGCGCGCCCTGCTGGCCACCGCCGCCCGCACGCCGGCCGACCACGACCTGAAGGTCACCGAGGGAGCCACCCACTGATGCCGCTCAGCACCCACGCCGCCCCCTTCGCGCGGCTCGCCCTCGCCAACATCACCCGCGAGTACCCCAACTTCCCGGCCCACCTGACCCTCTCCGCCGACGAGCGCGTCGAGCCCCGGACCCTGCACCCGGCCTTCTACGGCGCCTACGACTGGCACTCCTCGGTGCACATGCACTGGCTGCTCGTCCGCCTGCTGCGCCGCCACGGCGGCACACCCGCACTGCCGGACACCGGGCCGGCCGTCGACGTGCTCGACCGGCACCTCACCGCCGACAACCTCGCCACCGAGGCCGCCTACCTCCGCGACCACCCCTCCTTCGAGCGGCCCTACGGCTGGGCCTGGCTGCTCGCGCTCGCCGCCGAGTGCCGCGCCCACCAGGGCCCGGAGGGCGCCCGCTGGACCCGGGCCCTGACGCCCGCCGTCACCGCCGTCGACCGGCTGCTGGCCGACTGGCTGCCGAAGGCCACGTACCCCGTACGCCACGGCAACCACCCCAACAGCGCCTTCGCCCTGGGGCTCGCCCTCGACTCGGGAGAGCTGTCGCCCACGACCGACCGGGCCGTACGGGAACGTCTGCGGTCCTGGTTCGCCGACGACCACGACGCGCCCGCGCACTGGGAACCCTCGGGCCAGGACTTCCTGTCCCCGGCCCTGAGCGAGGCCGACGCGGTACGCAGGGTGCTCCCGGAGGACGAGTTCGCCCCGTGGCTCGACGGCTTCCTCCCCGCGCTCGGCTCCGGTGCGCCCTGCCCGCTGCTGGACGTCCCGGTCGTCTCCGACCACGCCGACCCGCAGATCGGCCACCTGCTCGGCCTGACCCTGAGCAGGGCGGCCGCGCTGCGCTCCCTCGCGGACGCCCTGCCCGACGGACCGGTCCGCAGTCGTCTGGCCGCGGCAGCCGAGGCACACCTCACGGCGGGCCTGCCGGCGGTTGAGCGCGGCGACTTCACCACCGACCACTGGCTGGCGACCTTCGCGACACTGGCCCTGGACCCCGTCACCCGCCACTGACACCCGCCCCGCCCGAGCGGCCGCCGGCACCGCGCGAAATCCAACGGATTCACGCGATGTGCTCCGACCGCAGCCCTTGACACGGTGTGCCCCGGACACACTGATCGAAGAGGGCGGAGCACATGCTGGCGGAACCATCCCCGACGGAACCGCCCGGGCGGCCGTCGGGCACCGTTCGCACCACAGCCCGGCTGGGCCGTCTGAGGGTCGTCACGGTGGACGGCGACCCCTCGCCGGCGCCGTGGACCGCACGGACGATCGCCCAGGGGGACGACGAGTACCTGATCGTCATGCTGCTCGACGGCGGCGCCGCCGACGTCGAGCAGGACGGCCGTGAGATCCGGCTGCCTCCGGGCGGGATCGTCCTCTGCGATTCCGTGCGCCCGAGCCGGATCACGTTCCACCAGCCGTCCCGGGCGACGGCCCTCGTCCTGCCGCGACGGCTCGTGGGCCCGCGGGAGCCCGGCCTGCAACGCCTCACGGCGACGGCCATCGGTCCGGACACGCTGCTCGGTTCGCTGCTGCCGCCCCTGCTCGCCCGGCTCGCGGACACGGCGGCGGCCTGCCCGCCGGGCACGGGCGAGGCGCTGGCCCGCAGCACCGTCGACCTGCTGGCCGTCCTGATCGAGGCGCGAACGGCGGGGGAGGCGGCCGACGCGCCGACCGCGGCCCAGGCGTGGCTGGCGCGCATCCAGGCCCACATCGACCGGCATCTCGCCGACCCCGGACTGACGCCGGAGGCCGTCGCCGCCGCCCACCAGATCTCCGTGCGGTACCTGCACCGGCTCTTCCAGGCCGAGGGCACCACCGTCGGGAGGTGGATCCGGCGTCGCCGGCTGGAGGAGTGCCGGCGCGAGCTGGCCCGCCGGGACGCGGCGGACCGGACCGTCGCCGCCGTGGCCCGCCGGTGGGGATTCACCAACGCCACCCACTTCAGCCGGGTGTTCCGGGCCGCCTACGGGCTGTCCCCCGGCGAGTGGCGCGACTCCGCGCTGCCGAAGCCCCGCACGCCCGCCGCCCTGGCACGTGGCGAGCGGGCGATGCCACGTGCCACGGCGGCGGCCTCAGGCCGGCAGACCCGGGACGAGGCGGCCTGAGGCTGGCAGGCCCGGGGTGAGGCGGCCTGAGGCTGGCAGGCCCGGGGTGAGGCGGCCTGAGGCTGGCAGGCCCGGGGTGAGGCGGCCCGAGGCCGGCAGACCCGGGGTGAGGCGGCCTGAAGCGAGCAGGCCCGGGGTGAGGCGGCCCGAGGCGAGAAGGCCTGGGTCGAGAGGGCCCGGGGCGAGGCGGCGGGAGGCGCGGAGTCCTGGGCCGAAGAAGGCCGTTCCCGCCGTGTCCGCCCAGGTCAGTACCATGGTGGACGCCCGGCACGTCGTCCGTGCCCGCCGGAACCGCCCTGACGCACCGGCGGCCGACGCCGTCGCGGAGTCACCGGCGGGCGGGACACAGGGAGGGACGTGCGTGGCGAGGCCGGGGAGGTCCCTGTCCCGCAGCGGTCTGCGCGGCCGGGAGAAGGAACTGTCCGAGCTGCGGGCGGTGATCGCCTCGGTGACCCGCACCGGCAGCGGCGCGCTCGCCCTCGTCAAGGGGGAGCCGGGCATCGGCAAGAGCACACTGCTCGCCGAGGCCGTCGCCGGGAGCAGGGCGGCCGGATTCCGGGTCGGCCCGGGCAAGGCCGACGAACTGCACCACATCGTGCCGCTGTCGTCGCTGGCGTCCTGTGTCCTGCACGGCGACCGGCCGCTGTTGTCCGGGGACGCCCTCACGGATCTCGCCCGCCACCACGACCAGCGCATCTGGCTGCTGGAGCGGCTCGCCGAGGCGATCGAGGCCGAAGCGGGCCGCAACCCGGTGCTGATCGCCCTGGACGACGTGCAGTGGGCCGATCCGCTGAGCCGGTTCGCCCTGACCCAGCTCCCCGCACGCCTGCGCACGTCACCGGTGCTCTGGCTGCTGACCACGCGACTGGAACCGGCCGGCCCGGCCGACGAGATCGTGGCCGCCGCCACGGGCGAACTCCCAACGGTCACTGTGCCGTTGGCGCCACTGACCGGCGAGGCCATCCGCCAGCTGGCCGGCGACACGCTGGGCACGTCCGTCGACGAGCGGATACGCGGCCTGCTCAACGGAGCCGGCGGCAACCCGTTCCTGGCCGTCGAGATGCTCGCGGGAGTGAGGGCCGCCGGTGCCGAGGGCGCCCCGGTGCACCCGGGGCTCGTCATGGGCGTGCGCGGCCGGCTCAGGTCCCTGAGCCCCGGCACCCTGCGCTTCCTCCAGATGGGAGCGGTACTGGGCCGCGGGTTCGGCTTCACCCAGGCCGCCGCCCTGTGCGGCCGGACACCCACCGAGCTGGTCGCGGCACTCGAGGAGGCGGTGCGCGCCGGACTCCTGGACGACGACGGCGACCAACTGCTGTTCCGGCACGATCTGCTGCGGCAGGCGGTCTACGTCGACATCCCGCCGTCGGCCCGCAAGGCACTGCACCGCGAGGCCGCCAGGCACCTGGCCGCCGCCGGGCACCGGCCGATCGACACGGTCCCGCACATCCTCAAGGGAGCACTGCCCGGCGACGAGGAGGCCGTCGCGCTGCTGCGGCGGGCCGCCGAGGAGGTGCTGCCGGTCACGCCCGGCCTCGCGGCCGACCTGATGACCCGGGCCCTGGAACTCGTGCCGCCCGCCGGGCCGTCGGGCTTCGCCGTGGGGGAGCGGGCGATCGTCTGCCAGACACGGGCGGGCCGGAACCGGGAGGCCCTCGCGACCGGTGACCGGCTGCTGGCTCTCCGGCCCTCCCCCGAGGAGTTCGGCCGGCTGCAGGCCGCGCTCGGCGCGACCCTGTGGAACATGGACCTCGCCGACGAACTGCGCCGCCGGACGGAAACCGCGCTCGCCGTCACCGGCGCCGCTCCGGAGGTGGGCGCGAGGCTGGCCGCCCTGCGCGCGCTCGCGCTGTCCCGGGGAGCCGACCTGGCCGCCGCGCGCGAGGCGGGTGAGGGCGCACTGCGCGACGCCGTCGAGACCGGTGACCGCGAGGCGCACGTCCTGGCCCTGTCCGGGCTCGGGGAGATCGCCCTGAACGCCGGGGAGAACGCCGTGGCGCTGAAGCACTTCACCGCCCTCAGCGCCGTCGATCCGGCCTTCCTGCCCGAGGAGATCGTCGCCCACCAGCACCTGGACGACTTCGCGTCCGCCGAGCGGCTGCTGCTGCGGGCGGCGGACGACGCGGGATCGCCGCGTCAGGCGATGCTGCTGTGGGCCCAGGGACAGCAGCACCTGGGGCTCGGCCGCCTCGACGACGCCGAGGCGGACCTGGTGACGATGGAACGCCTGGAGGAGGACGTACGGACCCCCGTCCAGCACGTGAACTCCCGGGTGATCCGCTCCCGGATCGCGCTGCTGCGCGGCGACGGGGAAGCGGCGCGGGCACACCTGGCCGCCGCGCGGGAGGGCCTGGCCGCCAAACCGAACCCGGGCAACACGGCGGCCGTCCGGTTCCTGGAAGCGGTCGTCGCGGAGGCCGACGGCGACACCGCGTCGGCCGTCGACAGCATCCGGCAGGTGCAGGAGAGCGGCCCCTTCATGCGCTGGCGCCTGCTGCGCACCTGGGTCGACACCGCGGTGCGCATCGCCCTGCGCGCCGCGGACCGCGCACTCGCCGAGGACCTGGCCGCACAGGCCCGGGAACACGCCGCGCGCAACCCAGCCGTGCCCACCGCGACGGGCGTCGCGGCGCAGGCGACCGGGCTGCTCAGGAACGATCCCGCCCTGCTGGCACACGCCGTGACGCTGCTCGGGACCTGCCCGCGCCCGCTGGTCCGGGCCGCGGCCCTCGCCGACCTCGGACGGGCGCTGCGGGCCACGGGCGCGAACGCGCGCGCCGCCGCGCCCCTGGAGGAGGCCCGGGCCCTCTTCACCGCGTCGGGCGCGGACGCGGCGGCGGCACAGGCGGTGCGGGACCCGGGTGCCGCGGACGCGGGCGGCCACCGGACCGTGATCAGGCAGCGACCCGTCCAGGGATGGGAGGCGCTCACCGCCTCGGAGAAGAAGGTCGCCCGCCTCATCGCCGAGGGGCACACCAACCGGTCGGCCGCCGACCGGCTCGTCGTCTCCCCGCACACCATCAACACGCATCTGACCTCCGCCTTCCGCAAGCTCTCGGTCAACTCACGGGTCCAGCTCGCCCACGTCGTCATGGCCTTGCGCGAGGACTGAGCGGCACGCCTGGTACGTTCACGCGATGCCCGCCCGGCCCGATGGAGGGGAGCGCGCCCGTTGTTCACGGGGCGGTCGCCGGGGCATCTCTCCCGGTGTCTACGCTGGCCGGGTCGTCACGGAGGCCCCGAAAGCACCTGTCACCCCTCGGGGCCGGCCATCCGGACATGCGCGTCACGCGGGAGCGAGCACCATGACCTCACCTGTCGGACCGGCGGCACGGCGGACCGCCGGCCTCTTCGGGACCGTCGGCCTGCTGCTGGCCGCCACCGCGTGCGGCCCCACGCCCGGTACGGCGGCCGTCGGTGACGAGGTCACCTCCATCACCGCGCTCGACTACTACACCGACGACACCGAGCACGCGCAGTGGAGCGGATGGCTCGACGCCTGCGGGAAGGCCGCCGGGGTGAAGGTCGAGCACACCAGTGTTCCCGGGCCGTCGCTCGTTCCCACGGTCCTGCGCCGGGCGTCGTCGAGGACCCTGCCCGACCTGCTGATGCTGGACAACGCCGACCTGCAGCAGATCGCGCAGACCGGGGCGCTGACGCCGCTGGACCGGTACGGCATCGACTTCGACGGCTTCGGCGAGGCGATCCTGTCGGCGGGCACCTACGACGGCACGGTGTACGGTCTGGCGCCGACCGTCAGCACGGTCGTCCTCTTCTACGACAGGGACGCCCTGTCCGAGGCCGGCGTGGCCGTGCCCAGGACCTGGGACGAGCTGAAGGCGGCGGCGGCCGAACTGACCCGCCCGGGCCGGTACGGCATGGCGGTCGACGCGAACGCCACCTTCGAGGCCGCCTGGCAGTTCCTGCCCTTCCTGTGGTCCAACGGCGGGGACGAACGGCGGCTGGACTCCCCGCAGGCCGAAGGGGCACTGCGGCTGTGGGCGGACCTGGTCGAGAGCGGTTCCATGTCGAAGTCGGTGCTGAACTGGAACCAGGCCGATCTCCACGACCAGTTCGTCGCCGGCCGGACGGCCATGATGATCAACGGGCCCTGGCGGATCCCCGCCATGAACGAGGCCGGCAACCTCGACTGGGGGATGGCGCCGGTCCCCGTCCCGACGGCGGGCGCGTCCCCCGTCACACCGATCGGCGGCGAGGTGTGGACCGTTCCGGAGAGCGCGTCCACCGCCCGGCAGGAGAAGGCCGCGCGGGTGCTCGCCTGCCTGAACGACTCACGGACCATGCTCGACCAGGCCGAGCAGCGGTACACCGTGCCCTCGCGCCCCGCGGTGGCCGCCCGGTACGCCGACCGGGTCCCCTCCATGTCGGCCTTCGTCGAGAGCGTCGGGCGAGCCCGCTCCCGGACCAGCAGGCTCGGCGTCGAGTGGCCCGACGCGGCGACCGGGATCTACACGGCGATCCAGTCCGCGCTGACGGGGGAGCAGACACCGCGGGAGGCGCTGAGCCGGGCGCAGCGGACCGCCACAGGTTCCTGACGCTCCCCGCCGGACTCCCGCCGGCCGCCCGCCCGGCAGATGCCAGGCACGCCGTTCTCACCGGCCGTGCGCTCAGGGAACGGATGCCGTGCGCTCGGAGGCACACGCCCGGTCCCGCCGGGCCCTAGCCTCGCGGCCGGACGTCGGTTTCCGCCGGTGCCGGCGGGCGATCACCGCTCCGGCCGTACCGGGTGCCTGCTCATGACGGAGACCCGGTTGAAGGCGTTGATGGTGACCGCCACCCAGATCACCGCCGAGATCTGGTCGTCGGTCAGCACCTCGCGTGCGGCCGTCGTGGCGGCGTCGCGCGCGGCGTTGTCGGCCGGCCGGGTCGTCGCCTCGGCCAGCGCGAGGGCCGCGCGTTCCACCGGGGTGAACAGCTCGGTGTCCCGCCAGGCGGCGAGCACCCCGAGGCGCTGCGTGGTCTCGCCCGCGCGGAGGGCGGCCCGGGTGTGGACGTCCAGGCAGTACGCGCAGCCGTTGAGCTGGGAGACGCGCAGGTTGACCAGTTCCATCAGGGCCCGGTCGAAGCCCGCTGCGGCGGCCGCCGCGCGGACCGCCTCCGAGGTGCGTACCAGGGCCTGGTACGGCTCCGGGCTCTGCTTGTCGATGAAGATCCGTCGGTCCTCGGACATCGGCAGGGTGCTGCTCAACCTGGGCTCCTTGGGACGCAGCCGGTGGGGACGGCATGGGCGAGAGTGGCAGATAGTTGAATGTGAAAGTATCATGACGACGAGAGGTGCTTCCCATGAGCAATGTCGAGACAAGCCCCCAGGAAGTCCGCTGCGGAGCGGTGGACGGTGACGAGCGGCCGGGCGCGGTACGGGTCGAGGTGCTCACGCCGCGCGACGTGCCGCTGGGCGGTCCGCGCGCCATGACCGTCCGGCGGACCCTGCCGCAACGCACCCGGACCCTGATCGGCGCCTGGTGCTTCGTCGACCACTACGGCCCCGACGACGTCACCGTCACCGGGGGCATGGACGTCGCCCCGCATCCGCACACGGGGCTGCAGACGGTGAGCTGGCTGTTCAGCGGTGAGATCGAGCACCGGGACAGCCTCGGCAGCCACGCCCTGGTGCGGCCCGGCGAGCTGAACCTGATGACCGGCGGACACGGCATCAGTCACTCGGAGGTGTCCACCCCGCGGACCACGGTCCTGCACGGCGTGCAGCTGTGGGTGGCCCTGCCGGACGAACACCGGCACACCGCACGCGACTTCCGGCACCACGCACCGGAGCCCGTGCGGACCGACGGTGCCGAGATCAGGGTGTTCCTGGGCCGACTGGCCGGCGCGGTCTCGCCCGTGCCGACGTTCACGCCCCTGCTCGGCGCCGAGATCACCCTCGCGCCGCACGCCTCCCTCACCCTGTCCGTGGATCCCCGCTTCGAACACGGGCTGCTCGTGGACCGCGACGTCCGTCTGGCCGGCACGCCGCTGCGCCCGGCGGAACTGGGCTACGTGAGTCCCGGCGCCGGCACTCTGACGGTCCGCAACGAGTCCGACGAGCCGGCGCGCACGGTGCTGCTCGGCGGGACTCCGTTCGACGAGGAGATCGTCATGTGGTGGAACTTCATCGGACGGTCACATGACGAGATCGTACAGGCTCGCGAGGACTGGATGAAGGGCTCCCGTTTCGGCGAGGTACACGGCTACGACGGGGCGCCCCTGCCCGCGCCGGAGCTGCCGAATGCGCCCTTGAAGCCGCGAGGAAGGCTACGCTGACCTGCGGAAACGAGGGTCCCGGGCCCGTTGTGCAGGGCCTGCTGAAGGCGGGCGGTCACCGGACGGCACGCGATGCGGTGGGGTGACGGTGACACTTGTCCATGGCAGCACTCCGTTGTCGACCGCGGTGGAGCCGAACGGAACCGGACTCACGGGCCACCGCGGAGTGACTCGTCGTCCAATGACGCGATCTTGCGGAGGATGGCGACGGCCAGCTCCCGCTCGTCACCGGGCAGCGCGTCGAGGAGCTGCTCGTTGATGTCCTCGGCCGGGCCGATCAGGGAGTCGAGCAGTGCGGAGCCCTCGTCGGTGAGGCTCAGCAGGGTCCGTCGGCGGTCCTCCTCGTCGCGCACCTGACTGACGTAGTGCTGGTCGGTCAGTCGACGGACGATGTGGTTGACCGTCGAGCGGTCCAGTGAGGTGAAGCGGGCAAGGGTGCGCTGGTCGATGCCCGGGTGGCGGCTGAGGGCGTTGAGGACGGCGAACTGCTGGGAGGTGATCTCCCGGGACACGTGCCGGTACCACAGAGAGGTGTGCACCTGTTCCGCGCGCCGGATCAGGTGCCCGACGTAGTTGTGCAGTTCGAGTGCGTGCGCCACAGTGTTCCGTCCGTCTGTCGCCGGGGTGGTGCCGGCCGGGGAGACGGCCGGTGTGGGGAGTCTACGAGTGCCGGCACCACCTGGCGGCGACAGCGGGATCAGTGGCCGCGGCGGCCGGGGCGCTGGTCGTAGGGGGTGCCACGGGAGCCGTCGACGCCGACCTCCAGACGACCGACCTTCTCGATGTCGAGGACCACGCGGTCACCGTGGGTGAGAGGTCCCACTCCGGCCGGGGTGCCAGTGGCGATCACGTCACCCGGGTGGAGGGTCATGACGGAGGAGGTGTAGGCGATCAGCTCACGGACGCCGAAGATGAGGTCCGCGGTGTTGGTGCGCTGCCGGGTGGTGCCGCCGACGTCGCAGCGCAGGTCGAGGGTGTCCGGGTCCGGGATCTCGTCCGCGGTCACGATCCACGGGCCGAGAGGGGTGAAGGTGTCGAAGGACTTGCGGGTGGAGCGGTCCTCGCCGGAACGGACGGTGATGTCCAGGACGCAGGTGTAGCCGAAGACGTGGTCCAGGGCGTCGTCCGCGCTCACGTGCGAGGCGGTGCGGCCGATGACGACGCCCAGCTCGCCTTCCTGGTCGGTGCGCTTGTCGGAGTAGGGGAGGAGGATGTCCTCGCCCGGGCCGATGACGGAGGAGTTCGCCTTGAGGAAGACGCCGAGGTCCGCGACCGAGGTGGTGTACTCCATCTCGGCCTTGTGGTCGAGGTAGTTGACCGGCGCGCCGACGATCTTCCCCGGACGGGGGAGGGGCGCCTCCAGGGCCGCTTCGGCCAGCGGGAACCGAGGCCGGCCGGCGAGGTCGAACTGAAAGGTCTCCCCGTCGCTGGTCGTCTCGATGTAGCGCTGGAGCGCGCCGACGGGGCCGGCGGTGTCGGCTGCGGCAACCTGGTCGGTCACGTCGACGAGGTCGTCGCTGTCGACGAGTCCGAGGCGTCCCTTGTTGAACAGGGCCAGACGCATGATGGCCTCCTTGTGGGTGTCGGGTGCGGATCAGGCGCCGGGGTCGGCGTCTTCGGTGCGGTAGAGGCCGAGGGAGCGCATGACCGGCTCGTCGCTGTAGGAGAACAGGACGGCGTCCGCAGAGGGCGAGGTGTTGACGTGACGGTAGGAGGCCCAGCCGGGGACGGCGAAGGTGTCGTGCTCGGACCACTCCAGTCGTTCGCCGTCGACGATCGTGGCGCCCTCGCCGCGGACGACGTTGAAGACGGTCGAGGCCGTGTGGCGGCGGCCGGCTCCCTCGAAGCCGGGGCGCAGCCGCTGGACGCGGCAGCCGATGGTGGGCATGACCGGACCGCCGGTCCAGGGGTTGGTGTACTCCAGGACGACACCGTCGACGTCGCTGCCGTCGGCCGTGCCGGCGATGGCGTCCAGGGCGCGCTCCGTCTCCTGCCAGGTGTAGCGGGTGACGGGGGAGTTGGGTCCGTCCTGGGTGAGCCAGGCGGGGGTGAGCCGGCCGTGCAGGAACTGGCGGCTGCCGGCGTCGTCCGGCTTGGTCACGGGCTGGAGACGCTGCGGGTACTGCTCGTAAAAGCCGGCTTCCAACGCGTTGACCAGGGGGTAGTCGAGGGCGTCGAGCCAGATCATCGGCGCGTCGCCCTCGTGGGTGTGGTCGTGCCAATGCCAGCCCGGGGTGAGCAGGAGGTCACCGGGGGCCATGAAGACCCGCTCGCCGTTGACCGTGGTCCAGGCACCGTCGCCCTCGAGGATGAAGCGGAAGGCGTTGGAGGTGTGCCGGTGCGCCTGAGCGGTCTCGCCGGGCAGGATGATCTGCAGGCCCGCGTAGAGGGTGTTGACCGTGGCCGGAGGGTCGGTGAGGCCGGGGTTGACGAGCATGAGGACCCGTCGTTCGGCCTCCTCCAGGGACAGGGTCTGGGAGAAGTGCAGGAGGTGCGGGCGCAGTTCGCGCCAGCTCCAGCGGTGGGGGACGGCCCGGCTCTTGGGCTGGGCGGGGAACAGGTTGCCGTAGAAGCGCCACAGCGGGGCGGCGCCCAGACCCTCCAGGGCCTTGTACGCGAGTTCGTCGGTCGTCATGGTGTCCTCCTTCGCTGGCTGGGTCACAGGGCGGGAACAGGGGCGGATGTGGGGGTCCACACCCAGGAGATGTCGTCGAACGCCTCGGGGCCGCGCGACGAGAGGAGCATGTTGCGCAGGGTGGCTCCCATGCCTTCCAGGTGGCAGATCTCGCCGAAGCGGCGGGCGTTGGTCTGGATGCGGGCGGCTCGCTCGCGACGCCGGTCCGCGTACGCGGTGAAGGCTTGCGCGGGGTCCGCGTACTGGCCGAGAGCGTGGCCGAGTGCCACGGCGTCCTCCAGCGCCTGGCACGCGCCCTGCGCGAGGTACTGGAGCATGGGGTGGGCGGCGTCTCCGAGGAGCGCGATCCGGTCGTGCACCCAGGTGTCGATCGGGGCGCGGTCGAACAGCGGCCAGCGACGGTCGCGCGAGACGAGGGGCAGGGCGTCACGCACGGCCTCGCAGGCGCCGCCGAAGCGCTCCTCCAGCTCGGCCTCGGTGCCCCAGTCGTCGGAGTCCGGCGTGTAGTGGTCGCTCTCGAAGACGGCGACCTGGTTGTACAGCTCACCGCGACGCACGGGGTACTGCACCAGGTGCATGCGCGGTCCGGCCCAGACCATCACCGCCTCCGAGGCGGCGTGCTGGGACATCCGGCCGCTCATCTTCTCGGTGGGCAGGGCCCCGCGGAATGCGACGTAGCGTGAGCAGACCGGTTCGCCGTCGCCCACCAGCGCCTGGCGCAGGCGGGAATGCAGTCCGTCCGCCGCGACGACCGCGTCGGCGGTCAGCATCGTGTGGTCCTCCGCGAAGTGCAGGCGCACCCCGGTGCCGTCCTGTTCGGCCTCGGCGACGGTGTGTCCGGTGCGTAGTGTGACGCCGGGGTGCTCCCGGCAGGCGGCCAGCAACGCGGCGTGCAGGTCGGTGCGGTGGGTGACCAGGTAGGGGTGGGCGAAGCGTTCGGTGTAGGCCGCGCCGCGCAGGTCGAGGGCGGTGACCTCGTCGCCGGTGAGCGCGTCCATCATCACCAGCCGGGGCGGTGCCACCGCGGTGTGCCGGACGGCCGGCAACACGCCGAGTTCGTCGAGGGCGAGGGAGGCGTTCGGGGCGAGCTGCAGGCCGGCCCCGATCTCGCCGAACCGGGCGGCTCGCTCCACGAGCGTCACGCGGTGACCGGCACGGGCGGTCGCCAGCGCGGCGGCCAGTCCGCCGATGCCGCCGCCGACTACGGCGATGTGGAGTGGAGAGGGGGTGACGGGCATCTGGCCTCCATGAGTCAGCACGGGAGGGCACCGAAATGCGGAGGCGGTCGAATCCGACTCCGTAATGATCAGTACATCAATCATTGGCGTACTGATTATCTTGGGAGGGTGCCCCCTCCGTGTCAATGGTCTGTGGCTGGTGAGGTTCCGCAGGGCCTTGCCGTCAGCAGGCGGCGGAGACGCTGTCCACCTGCAGGGGAGCACCGGTGCGCGCGGTGATCTCCTCCACGGTGACGCCCGGGGCGGTCTCGACGAGGGTGAGGCCGTCCTCGGTGACGTCCATGACGCCGAGGTCGGTGATGACGCGGTGGACGCAGCGCTCGCCGGTGAGGGGCAGCGTGCACTCCCGGAGGACCTTCGGGCTGCCGTCCTTGGCGGTGTGTTCCATCAGGACGATGACGCGGCGGGCGCCGTGCACCAGGTCCATGGCCCCGCCCATGCCCTTGACCATCTTGCCGGGGATCATCCAGTTGGCCAGGTCGCCGCTCTGAGACACCTGCATGGCACCGAGGACGGCGGTGTCGATGTGACCGCCGCGAATCATGCCGAAGGAGAGCGCGGAGTCGAAGAAGGAGGCGCCCGGCAGCACGGTGACCGTCTCCTTGCCGGCGTTGATCAGGTCCGGGTCGACCTCGTGCTCGCGCGGGTAGGGACCGGTGCCGAGGATGCCGTTCTCGGAGTGCAGGACGACGTGCACGCCGGGCGGCAGGTGGCCGGGGATCAGGGTGGGCAGGCCGATGCCGAGGTTGACGTAGGAGCCGTCGGTGAGTTCGGCGGTGGCGCGGGCGGCCATCTGCTCGCGGGTCCAGGCCATCAGCTGCTTACCGTCCTCTTCTCGATGGGCTTGTCGGCGGCCTGCTCGGCGGTGAGCGCGACGACCCGCTGGACGTAGACGCCGGGCAGGTGGATCTCGTCGGGGGCCAGCTCGCCGGGTTCGACGAGCTCCTCGACCTCGGCGACCGTGACGCGGCCGGCCATGGCGGCGAGGGGGTTGAAGTTCGCGGCGGCACGTCGGAAGCGGAGATTGCCGTGCCGGTCGCCGCGCCAGGCCCGGACGAGGGCGAAGTCGGTGGTGATGCCGTGCTCCAGGACGTACGGGCGTCCGGCGAAGTCACGGGTCTCCTTGGCCGGCGACGCCACGTCGACCGTGCCGTCGGCCGCGTACCGCCACGGCAGGCCGCCCCGGGCCACCTGGGTGCCGACTCCGGCCGGGGTGTAGAAGGCGGGGATGCCCGCGCCGCCCGCGCGCAGCCGCTCGGCGAGCGTGCCCTGCGGGGTCAGCTCCACCTCCAGCTCGCCGCTGAGGTACTGGCGGGCGAACTCCTTGTTCTCGCCGACGTAGGAGCCGGTGACGCGGGCGATACGGCCGGCGGCGAGCAGGACGCCGAGACCGCGGCCGTCCGTGCCGCAGTTGTTGGACACCACCTCCAGTCCGGTCGCACCCTGCGCGTACAGGGCGTCGATGAGGGCGGCGGGGACACCGGAGAGGCCGAAGCCGCCGACGGCGAGCGAGGCACCGTCGGGGATGTCGGCGACCGCCTCGGCGGCGTCGGCGCGGACCTTGTTCACGTGCGGATGCCTTTCAGCTCGGGGCGCCGGGCAGGACGGTGGACCAACCGCCGTCCACGACGAGGTTGGCGCCGGTGATGTATGCGGCCTCGTCGGAGGCCAGGAAGACGGCCGCGTTGACGACGTCGTCGGGCTGCCCCACCCGCCCGAGCGGGATGTGCCGGAAGATGCCGTTCATCGGGTGCGCGTCGGCGAGCAGGTTCCCGCGCGAGCCCTCGGTGTCGATCATCCCCGGGCTCACACAATTGACGCGGATGCGATGCGGTGCTCCCTCGGCGGCGAGTTGCCGGGTCAGCGCGATGACCGCCCCTTTCGACGCGGAATGCGCCGTCCTGCGGTTGGTCAGGGAACCGGTCAGTCCCGCGGTCGAGCCGACGGTCAGGATGCAGCCTCGGCTGCGCATCAGGTGCGGCCAGGCCGCCCGTACGGTCAGCCACACCGAGTCCAGCTCGGTGCGCACCGTGAAGGCGAAGTCCGCGTACGGCTGGCTGTCGATCGCACCGAACCGTACGGTGCCCGCGTTGGCGTACACGATGTCGATGCCGCCGAACGCGTCCACCGCCTCCTCGGCCCAGGCCCGGACGGCCTCTTCGTCGGTGACGTCGAGCGGGCCGGGGGTGAGGGCCGTGCCGCCTTCGCGGGCGATGAGCAGCTGGGTCTCGACGGCCTCCTCGTGCAGGAGGTCGCCGCCGACCACGAGTGCGCCCTCGGCGGCGAACCGCAGCGCGGCGGCCCGGCCCTGGCCGCGCGCGGTCCCGGAGATCAGCGCCACCTTGCCTTCCAGCCGCTTCACGGCGTCCCCTCGCGCAGGGCGTCGGAGACGGATTTGACGCCGCCGTGCGCGGTCAGCCCGCCGTCCACCGGGATCTCCGCGCCGGTGATGAACGACGACTCGTCCGACAGCAGGAACACGACCAGGGGCGCCACCTCGCCGACGGCTCCGGTACGCCCGAGCGGCGTCTCCCTGATGTTGGCCTCGCGGAAGGCGGGCGCGGCGGAGGCGGTCATCTCGGTCTCGATGTAGCCGGGGTGGATCGTGTTGACGCGGATGCCGCGCGGCCCGAGTTCGAGGGCGGCGGTCTTCGACAGACCGCGCAGGGCCCACTTGCTGGTCGTGTAGGCGACCGGGTAGTGAGCGGTGAGGGCCGCGGAGGAGCCGACGTTGATGATGGAGGAGCCGGGCGGCATGAGCGGTGCGAGGTGCTGGATGCCGAGGAGCGGGCCGGTGACGTTGACCGCGTGGACGCGGGCCATGTCCTCGGGGCGTACGCCGCCGACGCGGGCGCGCCAGGTGATGCCGGCGTTGTTGACCAGGCCGTGCACCTGCCCGTACGACTCCCGCAGCTCGGCGGCGAGTTTCGCCCACTCGTGCTCGCTGGTGACGTCGAGGCGTCGGCAGCCGGGCGCCTCGGTCACGTCGGTGGCGATGACCCGAGCTCCCTCGCGGGTGAGGGCCTCGGCCTCGGCGGCGCCCTGGCCCCGGGCCGCGCCCGTGACGACCACGACTTTGCCGAGCAGCCTCTTGGGGTGCAGGTCGCTCACGCCCGCTCCCGGCGACGGCGCCGGCCGGCCGGCAGCGGTACGGGCGTCGCACCGGACACGACGGTGCTGGTCACGGTGCCGATGCCCTCGACGGTGAGGCAGACGGTGTCGCCCGGCTTCAGCGGCGGCGGGTTCTGCTCGCCGCGTCGGCCCCACAGTTCGGCCAGGCAGCCGCCGTTGCCGCAGGTGCCCGAGCCGAGCACGTCGCCCGGCACGACACGGGTGCCGCGGGAGGCGTAGGCGGTCATCTCCTCGAAGGTCCAGCTCATGTGGGACAGGAGATCCTCGCCGACCTTCTCGCCGTTGATCTCCGCGGTCAGGGCCAGGCGCAGGAAGCCGTCGGCGTCCCGGTACGGCTCCAGTTCGTCGGCGGTGACCAGGTACGGGCCGAGGGTGGTGGCGGTGTCCTTGCCCTTGCAGGGGCCGAGGCCGACCTTCATCTCCGCCGACTGGAGGTCCCGGGCGGACCAGTCGTTGAACACGGTGTAGCCGACGATGTGGTCGCGGGCCTGCCCGGGGGTGAGGTCACGGCCCTCGCGGCCGATGACGGCGCCCACCTCCAGCTCGAAGTCCAGCACGGTCGAACCGGGCGGCATCGGGACGTCGTCGTGGGGACCGTAGATCGCGTGCGGGTTGGTGAAGTAGAAGGTGGGCGCCGCGTACCACTGCTCGGGCACGCCGGCCACGCCGTCGACGGAACGGCGGACGCCTTCGACGTGTTCCTCGAAGGTGACGAAGTCGCGTACGGACGCCGGCTGGAGCGGAGGGAGCAGCCGCACCTGGGAGACGTGCGGGCCGGGGGGTACGTCGAGGGCGGCCGCGCCGGCGGCGAGCAGTCCGGGAAGCCCGCAGGTCTCCTGGATCAGCGCAGTGAGCGAGGTGACGCCGGGCAGGGGGAAGAGGGTGCCATCCTCCTCCACGACGGCCACCCGGCGGCGGTTCTGGTGTTCGTAAGCGGCGAAACGCATGGTGCGGCTCCAGCGGAGTGCGATCAGGTCAAAGGGATGCGCATGAGGTCGTGGCCCACGGTGATGCGGCCCCGGTAGCCGGCCGCCCGGGCGGAGGCGCGGGCCGCGGCGGCCCACTGGCGGTCGGTGAACTGCGTGGGATCGGCAGGTGCCAGGTGGCTGAGCACCACCTGCCGCGCACGCCCGGCGGCTGCTATGGCGCCGATCTCGCCGATGTCGGTGTGCACCTGGCGCATGTGCTCGACCACGGTGGCGGGCAGACCCTGCTCCTCGAACCAGGCAGCATCGACCACCTCGTGGACCAGGAGGTCGCAGTCCCGGGCGAGGGCGATGAGGTCGTCGCTGCGACGGGTGTCGCCGGAGAAGACCACGGAGCCGTGCTTGGTGTCGAACCGGTAGGCGTAGGACGGGGACATGTTGCCGTGCGGGACCCTCGTCGCCGTCACCTTCAGCTCCGACGTCTCCAGCACCGTCGCCACCGTGCCGGGCCGTACCGACAACTCGTTCACGTCCAGCATGGAGACGGGGTCGATGCCGAAACCCTCGGCGACGAAGGCGTTGGTGGAGGCGGCGAAGGCCGCGTTGGCGCGGCGGGTGGTCTCGGCGATACCGGGCGCGGGCTGCTCGGGAGAGACGGGGCCCGCCGTGACCGTGTCGCTCGGGCCGGGACCCCATACCTGCACGGTCCCGCCGAGCCCGGGCTGCGGTGGCATGACACCGGCGCACAGCAGGGGGAAGTCGAAGTAGTCCACGAGGTGGTCGGCGTGCAGATGGGTCAGGAAGATCCCCTTGAGCGACGGCATGGACAGCCCCGCCCGCAGGTACTGGGTCACCGCCCCGCGACCGCAGTCCACCAGGTAGGTGTCGCCTCCGATGGTCACAGCCGAGGCGATCCCCATGCGTCCGCTGTACGGCGGGGGGCCTCCCGCCGTGCCCAGCAGGTGCACCGTCACGTGCGCATGTGACGCGGCACGCGGCTTCCGATGCGGTGCCGCGACTGCCTGCGGGGTGGTCGCCAGCGCGGTGGTGGCCACGCCTGTCACCAGCAGGCCGCGGCGGGACAGCGAGTTCGTACGGTGGGGCATCCGGCGGTTCCTTCGATCGTCGTTGATGCGGAAGCCGTGGGGGGAGAGGGAGGGAGCGAGCGCGTGGTCCGGTACCGGGGACGCGGCAGTGCGCGTCAGGGCAGGGGCCGTACTGCCGCGTCTCCGGAGTCGGCGGGGCGGCCTAGACCGGCGGGGCGATGAAGACGCCGCGGTCGGGGTCGTTGAACGACTCCTTGGCGACCAGCTCGTTCATGGGGTTGGCGGTGCCCCACTGGTCGGTGACCTCGGGCTGGGAGAAGTCGTAGACGTGGGGGTGCCAGGTGTCCTCGTCCAGGCACTCCAGCTCGGTGGTGTATTCGACGGTGTTGCCGTGCGGGTCGAGGAAGTAGGTGAAGGTGTTGTCCCCGGCCATGTGCCGGCCGGGCCCCCAGATCTTCTTGTACCCGGCGCGGATGACGCGTCCGGAGCCGCGCATGTACTCGTCGATGCCGCGCATCTCGAAGGAGACGTGGTGCAGGGCGGTGTGCGGGCCCTGCGCGATGGCCATGGAATGGTGCTGGTTGCTGATCCGCATGAAGTGCATGACCTCGCCCATGTGCGGCGAGCTGAGCGTGTCGGAGAGGGCGAAGCCGAGGTGGCGTTCGTACCACTCGCGGGTGCGGTTCAGGTCGGGGGAGTTGAGGACGACGTGGGAGAGCTTGACCGGGATGGACTCCTTCTCCTCGATCTTGCGGTGCTGCCTGACCTCGACGTCGGCCGAGACCTCGATGGTGCGGCCGTCGACGTCGAAGAAGCGGAAGCCGTAGCCGCCGCCGGGGGTGTCGACCTTGCCGGGCCGGGAGATCAGCTGGACGCCGCCCGCGAGGAGTCGTTCGGCGAGGGTGTCGACGTCGGCGGCGGACGCGGCGCCGTAGGAGACGAGGTCGAGGCGTTTCTCGTCGGCCTTGCGCAGCCGGACGACGTACTGCTCGGGGGAGCCCTCGGCGGCGAGGAAGGAGATGCCGGAGTCCTCGGCGACCTTGGTCAGGCCCCAGACGCCGGAGTAGAAGTCGAGCTGCTTGTCGTAGTCGGGCACGGCGAGGTCGACGTGCCTGAGGTGGGTGAGCAGGCGCATGGTCAGTCCTTCCGGAGGAGGGCGGCGGCGTTGCCGCCTCGTACGGCGTGGAAGTCGGCCTGGGGGAGCCGTGCGGCGCGCAGGGCGCCGACGGGGTCCTCGGTGCCCATGTCGAAGGGGAAGTCGGAGCCGAGGAGCACCCGGTCGGCCCCGGCGACCCGGACCAGTTCCCGCAGGACGTGCGGGTCGTGGACGAGGGAGTCGAAGTACAGCCGCTTGAGGTAGCTGCTGGGCAGGTGCGCGCAGCCGGCACCCGCGTCCGGACGGGCCGACCAGGCGTGGTCGGAACGGCCGATGTGCGTGGGCAGGTAGCCGCCGCCGTGCGCGGCGATCACCTTCAGGCCGGGGTGGCGGTCGAGGACGCCGGAGAAGATCAGGTGGGAGAGGGCGACGGCGTTCTCGGTGGGCTGCCCGGCGGTGTTGGACAGGTACCACTGGTCCAGGCGTGCGTCGAGGGTGCAGCCGAAGGGGTGCAGGAAGACGAGCGCGCCCGTCTCCTCGGCCCTGGCCCAGAAGGGTTCGTAGGCCGGGTCGGAGAGTTCCCGGCCCGGGGCGTGGCTGGAGATCTCCACGCCGAGCAGGCCCTGCGCGAGGGCGTGGTCGAGCGCGTCCACGGCCGCGCCCGGGTGCTGGAGCGGCACGAGACCCAGCCCGCGCAGCCGGTCCGGAGCGGCCGAACAGTGCGCGGCCGTCGCCTCGTTGGCCAGGCGGTACACCTTCTCGGCCGTCGCTTCGTCCGCCCAGTAGTGGTAGTGCGAGGGAGAGGGGCTGACCAGCTGCACGTCCACGCCCTGCGCGTTCATCGCGGCCAGGCGCACGGCGGGGTCGGTCAGCCTGGGGACGCGGTCGCGGACCATGGGGCCGCTGACGGCGAGGGCAGCGGGGCCGTTGCGCCGGGCGTCCAGCTCCCTGGCCTCGGCGTGCCCGGGCAGGCCCGCCACGAGCGCGTCGATCTCGGGCAGCAGGACGTGGGCGTGCACGTCGACGGTCGGTGCGGTCACGGCGGGCGTCGTCACGGCAGCTCCCTGAGCATGGTCATGGTGCGGCCCATCAGCCCGGGCACGTCGGCGTCGCGCACCCCGTCGAGCTGCCACTGGCCGATCTGCACGGACGCCTCGATGACCGGGCGCACACGGACGATCCGCCGCTCGTGGTACGCCTGGAACAGCGCGTCGTCCCAGGTCTCGGTGGCGGTCAGCATCTGCGCGAGCACCCAGGCGTCCTCAAGGGACAGGGCGGCGCCCTGGGCGAGGGTGGGCGGGCAGCAGTGGGCCGCGTCGCCGACGAGGACGACCCGGCCGCGGTGCCAGGAGCCCTCCACCAGCATCCGGTCGAACCAGGTGTAGTTGACCTTCGCGGGATCGGTGATGTGCGCGGTGATCTCCGGCCAGTGGCCGCCGTAGGCGGAGGCCAGGCGCCGCATCTCGTCGGCGTACGACCCGGCGGGTATCGAGGCGCGGTCCCGGTTGGCCTCGACGACGTACGCGTACAGGGTCGACTCGCTGGTCGGGCAGTAGCCGGCGATGTAGGCCGGGCCGCCGTAGGCGAGGTCGGTGCGGACGACTCCCGCCGGGCGCGGGGCCGCGACGCGCCAGATCGCCATGCCGGTCGGTTCGGGCTTCGCCGTGATGCCGATCGCGGCGCGGGTGCGGGAGCCGAGGCCGTCGGCGGCCACCACGAGATCGTAGCGGCGCTCGGTGCCGTCGCTGAGGCGTACGGAGACACCGTCGGCGTCCTGGTCCAGGATCTCGGCGGTGGTGCCGAGGCGGACGGTGGCGCCGCTCGCCCGGACGGCGTCGATCAGTATCCGCTGGAGCCGGGGGCGCTGCATGCCGACGGTGGCGGGCAGGTCGTCGCCGCCGGTGCGCAGGTCGTCCTGGACGTGCAGGACGGTGCCGTCGGGGGCGGTGATGCCGACCGATCCGAAGCCGAACCCGGACGCCTCCACCTGCTCCCAGACGCCGAGTTCGCGCAGCACGCGCAGGGCGTTGCCCTGGAGGGTGATGCCGGAGCCGGCGGTGGCGTTCCAGTCGTCCTTGGCCTCGATCAGATCCACGGCGACACCGGCGCGGCGCAGCAGAATCGTCACGGCGTTGCCGGCGGCGCCGCCACCGACGACGAGGACCGTGCGGGGCTGGGTCATGAAGAACTCCTTCGTTCCTCGGTCTACTTGACCGCGATCGGGTTGACGGGTGAGCCCACCGCGCCGGTGATGGGCAGCGGGGCCGCGGTGAGCCAGAAGGCGTACTCGCCGTCGGCCGCGCAGTCCTCGGCGAGGGCGTCCAGGTCCCACATCTCGCCGATCAGCAGCCCGACGTGCGGGATGGCGACCTGGTGCAGCGGCTGGAAGGCGTCCTCGAACTCGTTCGGGCGGACCTCGAAGCCCCAGGTGTCGGTGGCGATCGCGGCGATCTCGGTGCCGTGCAGCCAGCCGGCCGTGGTGAACGACAGACCGGGCGCGGGACCACCCGCGTAGTCGCCCCAGCCGTCGCGCCGGACCCGGGTGAGCTGCCCGGTGCGGACCAGCACGATGTCGCCGCGCCCCACGGTCACGCCCTGGGCCTCCGCGGTGGCGGTGAGGTGCTGCCCGGTGATCGCGAAGCCGTCGGGCAGTTCGCCGTTCTCACCGGCCGCGCGGCCGACGTCCAGCAGCACACCGCGTCCGGCGACGTGCGGGGCCATGTGCTCGATGCCGGTGACCAGGTCGCCGTCGGAGGTGACGACCTGCTCCGCCGGGCGCCCGTTCCACGCCTTGCCGTGGTCGAAGATGTGGCCCAGGCCGTCCCACTGGGTGGAGCACTGCAGCGGCATGGCGATGACGTCGTCGGCGCCGCCGATGCCGTGCGGGAAGCCCTGGTTGCCGAGCGCGGCGTCGGTGCCGGTGTCGAGCATGGTGTGCACCGGATTGGTGCGCCGGCGCCAGCCCTTCTGCGGGCCGTTCATGTCGAACCGCTGGGAGAGGGAGAAGCTGACACCCCGCCGGACGAGCGCGGCGGCCTCGCGACGCCCCGCCGCGTCGAGGAAGTTGAGCGTGCCGAGGACGTCGTCCTCGCCCCAGCGGCCCCAGTTGGAGTACGCCTTCGCGGCGCGCGCTATCGAGCCCTCTGGGTCGGTGCGGTCCAGGGTCATTCCGCCGCCTCCGCGACGCAGCGGGTGCGCTGGACACCGAGTCCGGTGACCGAACCCTCCATGACGTCGCCGTCGCGCAGCAGCCGGCCCCAGTGCATGCCGTTGCCGGCCGGGGAGCCGGTGAGCACCAGGTCGCCGGGGAGGAGCCGGGCGGTCTGCGACGCGTAGGACACCATCCGCGCCACGTCGAAGATCATGTCCTTGGTCGACTCGTCCTGCATGGTCTCGCCGTTCAGCTTCAGCGTCAGCCGCAGGTCGCCCGTGTCCGCGACCGATTCGGCGGGCACGATCCAGGGGCCGAGCGGCGTGAAGCCCGGCGCGTTCTTGCTGCGCAGCCAGTCGGTGCCGACCTGCGGCATGTCCCGGCGGAAGACCGTGGCACGGTCGGTCAGATCGTTGGCGATCGTGTAACCGGCGACATGGCCGAGGGCTTCCTCGACGGACACCCGGTGGGCGGGCCGGCCGATGACCGCCGCCAGCTCCAGCTCCCAGTCGGGCTTCTCGGCCCACGCCGGGAGTACGACGTCGTCGTAGGGGCCGGTGATCGCGCTCGGCAGGCCGATGAAGACGTAGGGCAGGTCCTCGGCCGCCCGCCGGTCCATGATCTCGGCCGCCTCGGCGCGCCGCTCCTCCTCCGGCCGGTCGTCGCCCGGGGCCCGGTGCGCGACGTGCAGGTCGATGACGTGCTGCCGGTAGTTGGCCCCCGACTGGAAGACCTGTCGCGGCTCGACCGGCGCGTGCACGCGGAAGTCCGCCAGCGGTGCGCGCCGCAGAGCCCTGTCGCCGGTCAGCGCCGTCAGCCGCGGCAGCACCGCGTCCCAGTCGTCCAGGACGCCCCGCATGGTCAAGCCGGTGTCGTCAAGAGCGCGTCGCAGGTCGATCACCTGGGCGTCAGGGGTGACGAGAGCGGGGAAGGCAGCCCCCTCGGGGATGGAAAGGGTGGCGAGAGCGAAGGGTCCGGCGAAGAGGGCGGACGCGGCTTCAGGTTTCACGGACATGTCCTCCTGATTGCGATGGCACTAATCTGGACCCGCCACCCGCGATCACGGAAATAGATTCCGTGGATGATGGTCATCCACGAGGCAAATTTCTGCAGGTCGTCGCCGGACAGCTAGGGAAATTGTCGTGAATCTCAGTCGCCTGGACCTCAACCTCGTCGTCGCCCTGCGCGCTCTGCTGGAAGAGCGCAACGTGACCCGCGCCGGGCAGCGGGTCGGCCTCAGCCAGCCGGCGATGAGTGCGGCGCTCGCGCGCCTGCGCAGGCACTTCGACGATGACCTGCTGGCCCGCGTCGGCGGGCACTACGAGCTCACCGCCCTCGGACAAGTTCTCCTCGACCGCGCGTCCACCGCGTATGACCTGCTGGAACGCCTCTTCGCCAGCCAGGCGGACTTCGACCCGGCCCAGGAGAGCCGTGAGTTCAAGCTCGTGGCGTCCGACTACGCGGTCGCCGTCTTCGGTGCCGAACTCGCCCGGGTCGTGCATCAAGAGGCCCCTGGCATCCGCCTGCGATTCGCCCAGACGCCGACCACAGTGGTGGACGCGACGGACACCCTGCTGAGCACCACCGACGGCTTGCTCATGCCGCACGGTGTGGTGAGCGACTTCCCCGCCACCGACCTCTACCAAGACCGGTGGGTCTTCCTCGTCGCCGAGGACCACCCGAGCGTCGACGACCGGCTGACCCGGGAAGACCTGGCCCGGCTGCCCTGGGTCACCTACCAGCGCACGTATGACGCCCCGGCCGTCCGCCAGCTCGGCATGCTGGGCATCGAGCCTCGCGTCGAGGTCTCCGTCGACAGCTTCCAGGTCATGCCGCTGCTGGTCAGTGGAACTCGGCGCATCGCGCTGATCCAGGGGCGTCTCGCCCGGCTCCTCGCGCCGCTGGCCGGCGTACGGGTGGTTGAGCCGCCCTACGAGGCGGTACCCCTGCGGGAGGCGTTGTGGTGGCACCCGGTGCACACTCACGACGCGGCCCACATCTGGCTGAGGGAGACGGCCGCCCGGGTCGGGAGCCGCATGACCGACGTGGTGGAGACATGAGACTCGTTCGGGGGCGGGAGCCCGGCCATCCGCCGTGTGGACCGAAGGTATCCGGCACATGAATCGTGCCACCTGTGGGCATGCGGGGCAGCCGGAAGGCATCATCGTCCCGGGTCGCGCGCAACCGCGTGTCTGTGCCTCCACAATGGCGTCCGGCGGTGGCCGGGTTCAGTGAACCGGTACCGCCATGGTCGACCGGCGCACGACGAGTTCCGGCTGAAGGATGACGTGCGCGTGTTCGTGGAGACAGCCGCTGGCCGTGTCCTCGATGAGGAGGCGGCCGGCCTGCCTGCCCATGGCTATGGCCGGCCGCCGTACCGAAGTGAGGGGTACCACCGCGGACGCGGCGAACTCAATGTCGTCGTACCCCACTACGGCGATGTCGCCGGGCACTCTGAGCCCGGCCTCGTACAGTGCCTGCAGCACCCCCAGGGCCAGCAGGTCGTTGGCACAGAAAAGGGCGGTGGGCCGCTGCGTAAGGCCGAGGACGCGGTGCCCTGCGTCCTTGCCGGCGTCCACTGTGAGAGCGCCGCACGGCAGCTCCAGCAACGCCGAAGCCGGCAGGCCGGCTTCGCGGACGGCGCGCAGTGCTCCGTGGCGGCGGTCCCGTACCTGCTGGAGGCTGTCGGGGCCGCTGACGTATGCGAAGGACCGGTGCCCTTGCGCGATCAGATGACGGGCCGCGGCGTGGCCGCCGGCGACGTCGTCGATGCCGACCGAGCAGGCGGCGGGTTGGGGCGCGTTCTGGTCGGCCACGACGAAGGGCACCGCGTTGCGGTGGAAGGCGGCCACGGTACGGCCGACGCGCTCACTCGAGGTGAGTACTGCACCGCGAACCTGGTGCGAGGTGATCAGCGACAGGTGACGCGCGGCTTCTGCCGGATCGTGGGCGCCGGTGCACACCATGACGCCCAGGTCCGCTTCACGGGCGGCCTGCTCAACCCCGGAGGCGAGGGCGGTGAAGAACGGGTTGGCCATGTCGGGGACCATCACGGCGATCACGCGGGAGGCCCAGCCCCGCAGTTGCCGGGCGCCTTCGGCGCGGACGTAGCCCAGGGAGTCGATGACGTCCAGGACGCGCGTGCGGGTGGCCTCGGCGACGACTTCGGGGCGGTTGAGGACGTTGGAGACGGTGCCGAGCGACACTCCGGCCGCCTGCGCCACGTCCTTGATGCCGACTCGGGGACGAACCCGGCTGTCCCGCCCCGCCCTTCGTCCTCCGAGGGCCGGCGTGGGAGGGGCCGCGGGTGCCGCGGCTGGCGGTCGGGGCACGGTCTAACGACTCCTTGGCGGCGCGGTGGTGCCGCGCACCACCAGGCGGGGGGTCATCGTGGTCTGTATGGCTCGGTCCCTTCGGCCTTCCACCCGTTCGATGAGCATGCGGGCGGCAGTGGAGCCCATGGTGTGGCCGGCCTGGTCGACGCTGGTGAGCTGGACGGGGGCCAGGGCGGCGAGCGCGGTGTTGTTGTAGCCGACGAGCGAGAGGTCTTCGGGAATACGCAGTCCCAGTTCGTGAGCGGCGCGGTAGATGCCCAGGGCGGCGACATCGGCGCCGGTCACGATGGCGGTGGGCGGGCGATCGGCCGTCAGCAGGTTCATGCCCGCCTTGAAACCGCCGTCGTCGGAGTAGGCGGCGTGCTGTATCTGGGCGTGCTCGGCGAGACCATGCCGCTCCATGGCACTTGTATAGCCGTCTCGCAGGACTGCTTCGGGCGTGCGCTTCCACTGGTTGGCCTTGGTACCGGGCGCGGAGACCAGGGCTATGTCGCGGTGGCCGAGTGCCACGAGGTGGTCCACGACGAGGCCAGCGCCGGTGTCGTCGGCGTCGACGACAGAGTCGTAGGACTCGTCCGTGTCGTGGTGACCGATGACCGCGGTCGGCGTCGAGGCGGCGGTGGCCAGCACCTCGGCCCGGGCCGTGCCGGGCGCGATGAGGATCAGCCCGTCCATCTGACGGTCGACCATGGAACGAATGGTCTTCGCCTGCTCCTCCGGGTCGAAGCCGGCGGCGCCGATCAGCACGGTGTACTTGGTCTGGCGCAGTTCGTCCCGGATGCCGTCGAGGATGTCGGCGAAGAAGGCGTTGCGGACGTTGTCGAGCAGCACGCCGATCGTGTAGGTCCGGCCGCGCATGCCACGTGCCGCCGCGTGCGGCCGGTAGCCGAGTTCGGCGATGGCCGCCGTGACCTTCTGTCGCATCGCCTCACTGACACCATAGGCATCGCGCAGCACCTTGGAGACGGCGGCTGTGGAGACGCCGGCGTGCCGGGCCACATCGGTGATGGTCACGCGTCTGTTCTGTTTGGCTGCGCCAGCCTGATCCATCGGCATACCTCAGATCCGTGTAGCTGTAGGTATAACGGTCTACACGCCTACCCCTGGTTGCCGTCAAGTCTTCCGCGTGGATCCGCCGCGTTACCGGGCTGTGTCTTGACGCGCGTCGAGGTGGGGTGCAAGGTGTTGCCCACTTGCCGCAGAGAACGTTTTACACGGTTCTCTCGCGATGCCGCCGGGCCATGCTCCGCCCCTGGCGCCTCCACACACCTCGCCTTCCCTCTCCATGACCCTGGGAGTTCCCCGTGTCCCTGCGTATGTCCCGTGCCCGTCGTACGCGACTGAGTCTCTTCACTGCCGGAACTGCGTCAATGGCCCTGCTCGCCACCGCCTGTGGCGGCAGTGGCGGCGGTTCCTCCGCCACGCCCGAAGACTTCAGCTACCTCAGCGTCACCGAGAACACCACGGTCAAGACAGCCCTGACCACGATGTCCAAGGGGGAGTGCAAGGCGGCGAACGACGCGCTGCCGCTGAAGGTGGAGACCGTCCCGCAGGCGAGCCTGGACCAGAAGCTGCAACTGCTGGCCGGCCAGAACGCCCTGCCGGTGCAGTTCGCCGCGGGCAACGCCCCCGCCCTCACCCAGCAGCTGGCGAAGTCCGGCAAGGTCGCCGACCTGGAGAAGGAGCTGAAGTCCCTCGGCGTGCTCGGTCAGTTGGAGCCGGCCGCCGTCTCCACGATCAAGGCGCTGTACGGCGGGAAGCTGGAGGTGCTGCCGTACGAGTACAACATCGAGGGGATCTTCTACAACAAGAAGGTCTTCGCCGAGAACGGGCTGAAGGTGCCCGGCTCGTGGGAAGAGCTGGTGTCGTCCGCGGCGAAGCTGGAGTCGAAGGGTGTCCAGCCGTTCTCCGCCTCCGGGCAGCAGGGCTGGCCGCTGACCCGGCTGATCAGCGGCTACCTCTACCGCAGCCTCGGCCCGGACGCCCTGCAGAAGGTGGCGGACGGCAAGGCGAAGCTGACCGACCCGGAGTACGTGAAGGCCGCCGAGGAGATCGCCGCCCTGGGCAAGAAGGGGTACTTCGGCAAGGGTGTCGGCTCCATCGACTACGACACCGCGATGAACCAGTTCCTCACCGGCAAGGCCGCCATGTTCTACATGGGCAGCTGGGCGCTGGCGAACATCTCCGACGACAAGCAGAACAAGGTCGGCGTCGATGACGTGGGCTTCATGCCCTTCCCTGCCGTCTCCGGCGGCAAGGGCTCCGTCGACCAGTACCCGTCCAACGTCGGTCTCGGGATCACCCTGTCCGCGAAGTCCTTCGACAAGAAGACCGGCGACTGGGTCTCCTGCATTGCGAAGAACTACGGCGCCACCGCGCTGAAGGACCACGGCTCCATCTCCGGCTTCAAGGTGAACACCGAGGTCAAGGACGCCAACCAGGTCACCACCCAGGTCCGCGACACCATCAGCTCCTCGAAGCAGAACGTGCTCTGGTTCGAGGCCCTGTTCAGTACCAAGGCCACCACCGTCAGCCAGACCAACGCGGCAGGCCTGGTCGCCGGGAGCATGAGCCCCGAGAAGTTCATGCAGACCGTCCAGGACGCGCTCGCCGCCCAGTGACCGGTCCCGCGGCGGCTCACCGCCTCCTCACACACGTTCACGTGAGCCGCCCCGGTCGCCCGGTCGCAGGTCCTGCCAACGGAAACGAGACGGACACCACCCATGCACCGCGTACTCGGTGACCGCAGGGCGATCGCGCTCCTGCTCGGTCCCGCCCTCCTCGTCTACTCCCTGATCATGCTGGTCCCGATGGTGTGGTCACTCGGGTACTCCTTCACCAAGGGCAACACCATCGACGGCTTCACCGGAAACGGCGTCGCCAACTTCTCCAGACTCCTCGACGACCCGGCCGTCCAGGACGCGCTCTGGTTCACCCTGAAGTACGCCGTGATCGTCACGGCCGGCCAGGTGATCGCCGGCTATCTCCTGGCCCTGCTCTACGTCTTCTTCCTCAAGCGCGCCTCGGCGCTGATCCGCACCCTGGTGTTCTTCCCCGTGGTCCTTCCCACGGTCGCCGTCGGCCTGCTCTTCCAGAAGTTCTTCCAGGTCGCCCCGCAGACCGGACCGGTCAACTCCCTCCTCAACGCCGTCGGCATCGACTCGATCGACTTCTTCGGCAGCGCCGGCAGCGCCTTCTGGGTGCTGATCGTCATGGACATCTGGCGGTCCATGGGCTTCTACGCCGTGCTGCTCTTCGCCGGTCTGGTCGACATCCCCGACGAGGTCCTGGAGTCAGCCCGCCTCGACGGAGCGACCGGCCTCAGACTGGTGCGCCACATCGTGCTGCCGCTGTCCCTGCCCGTCCTGATGTCGTCCCTGATCTTCAGCATCAACGGAACCCTCAAGGTCTTCGACTCCATCGTCTCCCTGACCAACGGTGGACCCGGCAACGGCACCACCCCGCTGACCCTGTACATGTTCCAGACGTCGTTCACCTACAGCGACTACGGCTACGGCAGCACCATCGCTCTGCTGCTCACCGTCGTGTGCCTGCTGGTGAGCCTGGTCGTCTACCGCGTCTCGCGGCGCGACCTCACGGAGGGCTGAGACTGATGGCCACCATCGACACACCCGTCAAGACCTCCGCGAGCGGTTCCGGCCGTGCTCCCGCCCGTGCGCACCGGACCCGGCGCGGTCGTCGGGGAAGCCGCCTGTGGGTGAAAATCGTCGTCACCTTCCTGTTGATCGTCGAGATCTACCCGATGATCTGGATGTTCCTGACGTCCCTGAAGTCCAATGACGACTACCTGAACAACTCCACCTGGTCCCTGCCCACGACCTGGGAGTGGAGCAACTACAGCGAGGCGTGGACGACCGGCCACATCGGCCTGTACGTCCAGAACAGCCTGCTCGCCGTCGTTCCCGCCCTGGCGCTGATGCTGCTGCTGGGCACCGCCGCTGGATTCGCTCTGCAGATCATGGTGTGGAAGGGCCGCAGCCTCACCCTGCTGGTCTTCCTCGCGGGAATGATGGTCCCGCCGCAGATGATCCTGCTGCCCCTGTTCACCGTGTACTTCCAGACCGGCCTGTCCGGCACCCTGTGGCCGCTGATCCTCACCTACACCGGCACCGGCCTGCCCCTGACCGTCTTCATGATGGCCACCTACTACCGGACCGTCCCCCGCGAGCTGTTCGAGGCCGCCACCATCGACGGCGCCGGCATCCTCCGGGCCTTCTGGACCATCAGCGTTCCCCTCGTCCGCAACGCGCTCCTCACCGTCGGCCTGGTGCAGTTCTTCTTCATCTGGAACGACCTGCTCATCGCCCTGACGTTCACCAACAACCAGGACCTGCGCACCATCCAGGTCGGATTGCTCAACTTCACCGGCGACTTCGGCGCCACCCAGTACGGCCCTCTCTTCGCCGCCATCTGCATCAACGTCTTCGGCACCCTCCTGATCTACCTCTTCCTCAACCAGAAGGTCATGAAGGGCCTCACTTCGGGAGCGGTCAAGGGCTGACGCAGGCCCGACACCCCGCTCGCTCCCGCACGTGACGAAAGGTTTCCCTTGCACCCCCCTCAGCCCTCCCCGGTGACCTTCGAGCACCTGCCGGACGGCCTTGGCATCGGCGTCCCCGCCCCCCGCCTCACCTGGACGCTGCCCCCGGGCAGCCGTGGTCAGGAGGCGTACGAACTCGAACTCGACCGTGCCGGGCGGACTCACCGCACCCGCCGCTTGACCGGCCCTGACCAGGTGCTTGTGCCCTGGCCAGGAGACCCCCTGGTCTCTCGCGAACGTGTTGGCGTCCGAGTCCGCGTCTGGGCCCCGGAGGACGCCGAACCGTCGGCCTGGAGCGAACCGGCCGTCGTCGAGGCCGGACTTCTGGAGCCCGCAGACTGGCAGGCCGTCCCCGTCGGCGCGGACTGGGACGAGGACCCGCAGGCGATGCGCCGCCCGGCCCGTGTCCGCAGGGACTTCCGTATCGAGAGGCCCGTCACCCGCGCCCGCCTGTACGTCACCGCGCACGGCCTGTACGAGGTGGAGATCAACGGTCGCCGAGTCGGCGACGAGATCCTCGCCCCGGGCTGGACGGTCTACCCGCACCGTCTGCGCTACCGCACTCACGACGTCACCGCACATCTCACCACCGGCGCCAACACCATCGGTGCCTGGCTCGGCGACGGCTGGTACCGCGGCAAGTACGGCTTCGACGGCGGCACCCGCAACATCTACGGCACCGACCAGTCCCTCATCGCCCAGCTGGAGGTGACGTACGACGACGGCACCACCACCGTGATCGCCACGGACGGAACCTGGACCGCCGCCCCCGGGCCGATCCTGACCAGTGGCCTGTACGAGGGCGAGACCTTCGACGCCCGGCTGCACGATCCCGACTGGGCCACCCCGTCCGGCGTCGTCGGCACGGGGGACTGGCCGGCCGTACGCACCGGCACCCGGGACGCAGGCACCCTCGTCGCCCCCATGGGCCCCCCGGTACGCTGCACCGAGGAGATCACCCCCGCCACCGTCACCCGCACCTCCGACGGCCGCCACCTGCTCGACTTCGGCCAGAACCTCGTCGGCCGCCTCCGCCTCACCGTCGACGGTCCGGCCGGCACCACCCTCACCCTTCGGCACGCCGAGGTTCTCCAGGACGATGAACTGGCCACCCGGCCGCTGCGCGAGGCGACGTCCGTCGACACCCTGATCCTCTCCGGTCGGGGGCCGCTCACCTGGGAGCCCCGTTTCACCCTCCACGGCTTCCGCTACGCCGAGATCACAGGCTGGCCCGGGGAGTTGAAGGCCGGCACGGTGAGCGCCCGCGTCTACCACACGGACATGCGTCGCACAGGCTGGTTCGAGTGCAGCGACCCCATGGTCAACCGGCTGCACGAGAACGTCGTGTGGAGCATGCGCGGCAACTTCGTCGACCTGCCCACCGACTGCCCACAGCGCGACGAACGACTCGGCTGGACGGGCGACATCCAGGTCTTCGCCCCCACGGCGAGCTTCCTCTACGACTGCGCCGGCATGCTCGACTCATGGCTCACCGACGTCGGCCTGGAGCAACTTCCGGACGGGACGATTCCCTGGTACGTGCCGGTCATCCCGGGCGAGCCGATGTGGACGCCGATCCATCCGGGCGCTGCCTGGGGCGATGTCTCGGTGCTCACACCGTGGACGCTCTACCGGCGCTTCGGCGACCTGGGGCTCCTGCGCCGCCACTACCCGATGGCGAAGGCGTGGGTCGACCTGGTGGAGCGCCTCGCCGGCCCCACCCGGCTCTGGGACACCGGCGTCCAGCTGGGGGACTGGCTCGACCCGGCGGCCCCGCCCGACGACCCCGCCGCCGGCCGCACCGACCGCTACCTCGTGGCCACGGCCTACTTCTCCCACTCGGCACGTCACCTCGCCCTGACCGCCGCTGAGTTGGGCGAGAAGGCGGACGCAATTCGGTACGGCGCGCTGGCGGAGGAAGCAGCCGTCGCCTTCCGCCGCCGCTACACCACGCCGTCCGGCCACATGACCAGTGACAGCCCGACCGCCTACGCCCTGGCACTCGCCTTCGACCTGCTCACCTCGCAGCAGCGCCGACCGGCCGGCGACCGACTGGCGCAGCTCGTCGTCGACGACGACGCCCGCATCGCCACCGGATTCGTCGGCACTCCGCTGATCTGCGACGCGCTGACCGACACCGGCCACCTCGACGTGGCCTACCGTCTGCTGACCCAGACCGAGTGCCCGTCCTGGCTGTACCCGGTGACCATGGGTGCCACGACGATCTGGGAACGCTGGGACAGCATGCGCCCCGACGGCACCCTCAATCCGGGCGGCATGACGTCCTTCAACCACTACGCCCTGGGGGCCGTGGCGGACTGGATGCACCGCACCATCGGCGGCATCACCGCCACCGCTCCCGGCTACCGCGACCTGCTGCTGAGGCCCCGCCCCGGAGGCGGCATCACCTGGGCCCGCACCCGCCACGAGACTCCGTACGGGACAGCCTCCCTGGCCTGGGAACAGACCGCGTCCGGTGGCCTGACCGTCCGCGCCGAGATTCCGGACGGCTGCCGGGCCACGGCCGAGCTGCCTGGCTGCCCGCCGGTGCGCCTGGGCCCGGGCACCCACATCCTCGACACCACGGAACTGGCGGCAAAAGCAGCCTGATCTGTCGCACTGCAGAATTCCCGAGAAGCCCGTCGCGTATTGACGGGCTTCTTCTGTTTTTTTGAAGGCCATGGGTATTCGACGTATGGATGGCGACCATCCAGCTCGCCCATGGCTCTTCGACAGCAGAGTGTTTCAACTGAAATTTCAAGGCGTAGTTTCACATGAAGGGCGCGACTTCGCCTGGTGAGGAGGGTGGTGAAAATGCTTGAGCTTAAAGGGTTGACGGTGCGAGTGAACAGGCCATAGTTTCCCCATCGTTGAACTGATCGCTTCGTCTTCGAGTGTCGCAGGACACCTTTCTTCGTGGGCCGTGGGGCGCGGCTTCCAAAGAATCAGGAGAAGCGGAATTCACGAGACTGGGGCCGGCCGTGAACCTGACCCCTCGGTCGGCCCCGCCCACCCCCTCCCGCGGCAGCCCCGCCGCCCGCCGCCCCTTCGCCCGGAGAGCCGCTGTGAACAGACGATCATTTCTCTCTGCCGCCACCTTCACCGCCTTGGCCATGAGCATGGCCCCGGTCGTCGCCGAACCGGCCGCGGCCGCCGCCGGTGCCGCACCGAAGGACCAGGCGGACGCGATGCTCGCCCGGATGACGGCCGCCGAGAAGGAAGCCCTCGTACGCTGCGACTTCACCGCCGTCGCCCATCTGGGCATCCCGGCCCTCACCATGGTCGACGCCTCGGCGGGCCTGCGCGGCGAGACGGGCGTGACCGCCTTCCCCGTCCCCGTGGCGCAGGCGGCCACCTTCGACGAGGACCTGGCGGGCCGCGTCGGAAAGGCCATCGGTGCGGAGGGCCGCACCAAGGGCTACAACAACCTCCTCGGTCCCACCGTCGACCTCGCCCGCACCTGGCACTTCGGGCGTCAGGCCGAAGCCATGGGCGAGGACCCGCTGTTGGCCGGTCGCCTCGGCGCGACGCTCACCGTCGGCATGCAGAGCCAGAACGTGGCGGCCACGGTGAAGCACTTCGCCGCCTACACCCAGGAGACCAACCGCTTCTTCACCGACACCAAGGTCTCCGACCGTGCTCTGCACGAGATCTACGAGGCGCCCTTCCGCCGCGTCGTCACCGCCGCCCCGACGGCCTCGGTGATGATGGCCTATCCGAAGATCAACGGCACCTTCGCCACCCGCAACACGGCCCTCTTCGACGACCTGAAGAAGAACATCGGTCTGCAGGGCTACACCGTCCCGGACTTCTGGGCCGGCGACGACCAGGTGGCCGCGGCCCGCGCCGGCATGGACCTCGCCGGCCTCGGCCCCGGCGCCGTCCAGATCCCCGCGGGCTCCCTCACCGCCGGCGCGATACCGGCCGCACGCCTCGACGACGCCGCTCGCCGCATCCTCATCACGATGTACGCGAACGGCCTCTTCGACCACCCGGTCCCCGTTCCGGCCGACGACGTCAGCACCGAGGCCCACAGGACCCTCGCCCACGAGACGGCGGTCGCCTCCACGGTGCTCCTCACCAATCGAGCCTCGGCCCTGCCACTCCCCGCGTCACTGAAGACACTGGCCGTCATCGGCCCCGCCGGCACCGACACGTTCACCGGAGTCTCCGGCTCCACCTACGTCAACCCCGGTGCCTGGACCACCCCGCTTCAGGCGATCCGCACCCGCGCCGGCAGTGCCGTTCAGGTCACGCACACCCAGGGCACCACGGGCGACGTGCCTCTCGCCACGGTCCCGTCCAGCGCCCTGCGCACCTCCGCCGGGGCGCCCGGACTGGCCGGCACCTACTACGCAGGGGCCGAGGCCACCGGAACGCCCCTGACGACCCGCACCGATCCCACCGTCGACTTCACCACCGCACCCGTCGAAGGCCTGCCCGCAGTGTGGTCGGCGAAGTGGACCGGCACCCTCGTCCCGACCGTCACCGGCTTGCACCGCTTCTCCCTGCTGCCCGCCGGAACCACCTCCCTGAAGATCGACGGCAAGACCGTCGTCTCCGGCACCCGGCAGATGCGCCGCTTCTTCCTCGGCCCCTACGACTACCCCCTCCAGGGGACCGCCGACCTGACCGCCGGAAAGGCGGTCACGGTCGAACTCATCTACACCAATGCCGCCGCGGAGACCGGCACCTGCGGCCTCACCTTCGGCTGGCAGCCCGAGTCCCTCATCCCCGAAGCGGTGGCGGCGGCCAAGTCGGCCGACGCGGCCATAGTCTTCGTCAACCGGGTCGCAGGCGAAGCCATGGACCACGAGAGCTACGCCCTACCGGGCGACCAGAACCAGCTCATCACCGCAGTCGCCGCCGCCAACCCGCGCACCGTCGTCGTCCTCAACACCGACGGTCCCATCGCCACACCCTGGCTGGACGACGTGGAAGCCGTCATCCAGGCGTGGTACGGCGGCCGCGGCACGGGCACCGCGCTGGCCGCCGTACTCTTCGGCGACAGCGACCCCGGCGGGCGCCTGCCCGTCACCTTCCCGGCCGACACCGGTCAGGGGCCGGGCACTACCACGGTGACCTACCCCGGCACCAACGGCACCGTCTCCTACGACGAGGGCATCGCCGTCGGTTACCGCTACTACGACATCAAGGGCCAGAATCCCCGCTTCCCCTTCGGCCACGGCCTGTCCTACACCACCTTCGCCCATGGCTCCCTCGAGGCCGCCTGGAACGCGACCGCCAAGACCGTCACCCTCTCCGTCACGGTCACCAACACCGGCCGACGCCAGGGAACCGACGTTGTTCAGGTCTACGCCACCCTGCCGGCCGCGGCGGCGGCAGAACCGCGCCGCCTGGTCGCCTTCCGCAAGGTCACCCTCCCCGCCGGCGGAACCCAGCGGGTCACCCTCACCGTGCCCGCCCAGGACCTCACCGAGTGGCAGCCGGGCGGCTGGAGGCTCGTACCCGGCTCGTACACCTTCGCCGTGGCGCGGTCGTCCCGCGACATCACCGTGCAACGGGTGCTCGGCATCCGCTGACCGGTCACCGAACGCGTGGCGCTCCCAGCACAGGAGCGCCACGCGGCATCAGCCACCTTCACCCACGCATCGCCGACCATTGCCGGAGCCCGCTCGTGCCACGCCCCTTGCGCCATCTCGTTCCCCCTCTCGCCCTCACGCTCGCGGTCACGTCCGTGACCGGATGCGGTTGGGGTGGCGGCTCCGATGGGGCCGGCTCCGCACTCTCCGTCATGGCGAACGCCACCGACAAGGTCGCGATGGGCAGCGTCGTGACCGCCTTCAAGCGGCAGCATCCCGACATCGAGGTCAGCGTCACCTACGCCGATACCGGCGACCTGCAAAGACGACTGCCCGCCCAACTCCGTACAGGTGAGGGACCGGACATCTTCACCGTCTGGCCCGGAAGCGGCAACCCCGCCTCCGTCACCTCCCTCGAAGACGACGGCCTGCTGGAGGACCTCAGCCTCCGCCGCTTCAACCGCACCATGCCCATGGGCGTCAAACCAGTGACCGACGTCAACGGCAGCACCTACGCCGTACCCGTGACGTTCAGCGCGATCGGCGCGATCTACTCGACGAAGAGGGGGGCGGCACCGGCAGGACGCACCGGACGATCACGCCCTCGGCCGATCACGAGGCGGACTGACCACCAAGATCCACCTTGCCTGCGACGGCAAGGGCCGCCCGCTCGCGATCCTGGTGACACCCGGCCAACGCCACGACAGTGTCTGTGCACGTCCTCCGCTGGAACTGATCCGGGTTCCGCGCACCGGAACGGGCCGGCCGCGCTGCCGGCCCGACCGGGTCATCGCAGACAAGGCTTACCGGTCGCACGAGGAGATCGTGCGGGCCCGCGAGGACTGGACGAACGGGACGGCCCGCTACGGTGAGGTGCACGGCTACGACGGGCCCTCCCTCCCCGCCTCCGAGCTGCCGAACGCACCGCTGAAGCCGCGGGCGCGGTGACGACGAAGCCGGCCACGTCCTACCGCCCCAACGGGAACTCCAGCTCGGGCCGGTCCCACGCCACCGCGGGCGGGTTCGCGGGGACGGTCCCGGTCGGCCGCGCGCCGACGCTGCGGTAGAACCCCTCGGCCGGGGGGTGCGACACCACGCGGACACGGTCCAGCCCCGCCGCGCGCGCCTCGGACCTCATGTGGTCGACGAGCAGCCGCCCGATGCCCCGGCCCTGGGCCCCGTCGGCAACGAAGAGCAGGTCCAGCTCCGGCGGCGCGAGGAGCAGGGCGTAGAAACCGAGGACCCGGCCCGTGGGATCGCCGGTGTCGACGGCCACGAAGACCCGGTGGGTCTCGATGTAGTCGGGACCCACGCGGTACCCCGCGACCATCGCCGCGTACGGACCCTCGTAGGCGCGCGAGCCACGCACGAGCCGCGTGAGCCGCTTGGCGTCCCGCGCGACGGCGCGCCGCACGGCGATCGCACCGGGCCTGGAGGTAATGCTCGGGTTCATAGGGAGAGTATTACGCATCGGGATGGTGCCGTGCGCGCCGGGCGAGTCCTTGAGCGGTCACGGCGGCAGCCCTCCCACGCAACTCACGCCTCCTGACGGTATGTTCAGGTGATCGCAGTCGCGAGGACCGGAACACGTAGGGCGAGGGGCGCATGGACACGGCAACCGTCATCGCGCGGCTGGACGAGGCTCGTACGGCCGATGCCAGAACGCGCTACCGCATCTGCGACGAAACGGCGGGGGAATTCCTGGCCGCAGGAACCGCACCGTCCTTCGAGGTGTCCTCCGCCGATCTCCGTCTCGACCCTTACTTCATGTGCGCCGACCGCTATTGGCGTCGTCGTTTCCTGGACCGGCCCACGGCCCGTACGGCCTTCGAGTGCGCGCGATGGATGTCGGGTCACGTGCGGGACGCGTGCTGGGGTGCCGTCGCCGAGCAGTGGGCCCTCGGCAACGGGTTCCTCAACCGGGGGAGCGTGGAGTCCACGGACCCGTTCGAGGAGATGGTGAGGGAGGCAGGCGCCGGCACCGACACGGAGCGCCTCGCGTTCTTCCTCGCCCTCTTCCACGCGGGCAAGCTGCGGGCGAACTTCTGCTTCGACGAGTTGCACGCCTTCCTGGGGCATTCGCCCTCGGCCGTGGCGGCCGGATCCCTTCGCGCGGAGCCCGTCTTCGTGGCGCTCCAGTCGTTCGCCGCCTTCGGCAGCCGGACGCTGACCGTCGCGTACGCTTCCGAGCTGCTGGAACAGGCGTGGTCCGCGACGACCAGATCCCGGCACACCGTGGACATCTGCCTCAACGGGCTGGCGTTCGCCGCGCCCTTCGAGGGGCAGGGAGAACTGCTGCGCGCCTGTGCGCAGGAGGCCGTGGAAGAGCACCCCGACGATCACATGTTCCACGTTCGCCTGGCCACGGGGCTGCACATGTGCGGCCGGCACGACGCGGCACTGGAGAGCATCGACACCGCGCTCACGTTGCTCGCGGCGAGTCCCACGGCCAGCCTCGGTGTTCTGCAGGACCAGTACCTGACGAAACGGGACGCGATCCAGGAAGGACGGCTGCGGGCCCTGCGGGACGCGGAGCAACAGCGCCGCTGGGACGGACAGGCCGCGGCCAACGCCCAACTGGAACGCTCCCTGCACACCTCCTCCGTGCGCGCCGTCGAGGTCGTCGCCGTCTTCACGGCCGCCATCGCCTTCGCCGTCGGATCCCTGCAGGTCACCCTCACCGGGACACTTCCCCTGTCCGACCGCCTGTGGCTCCTGGCCGCGCAGGGTGTGGGGCTGGCGGTGTTCGCGTTGCTGATAGTGGGCGGTACATGGCTGATCACCCGAAGTCACCACCAGCGGGACCGCGGCACCGAATGACAACCGTCGACGAGGGCGTCCTGCCCCTGCGACCCGGAGGCTACGACCTCACGAAGGCCAGCAGGTCGGGGTTGAGGACCTGGGGATGGGTCGTGAGCATCCCGTGCGGCAGGCCGTCGTACGACTTCAGGCTGCCGTTCCGGAGCAGTTCGGCCGACAGCGGCGCCGAATCCGGGTAGGGCACGATCTGGTCGTCGGTCCCGTGCGCGACGAGGACCGGGACGTCGATCCGCTTGAGGTCGTCGGTGAAGTCGGTCTCGGAGAACGCGGCGATGCACTCGTAGTGGGCGTTGGCCGCGCCCGTCATCCCCTGCCGCCACCAGTTGTCGATCAGGCCCTGGGACACCTCGGCGCCCTCGCGGTTGAACCCGTAGAAGGGCCCGGACGGCACGTCGATGTAGAACTGCGCGCGATTGGCGGCGAGGGACGCGCGGAACTCGTCGAAGACTTCGATGGGCGTACCGCCCGGGTTGCTCTCGGACTTGACCATCACCGGCGGAACGGCCCCGGCGAGCACGGCCTTCGCGACCCGTCCGGGCTCGGCGCGTGCCACGTAGTGGGCGACCTCGCCGCCACCGGTCGAGTGCCCGATGTGCACGGCGTCCCGGAGATCGAGGGCGTCGGTCACCGCCGCGACGTCGTCGGCATAGGTGTCCATGTCGTGGCCCGTGGAGGGCTGGCCGGACCGACCGTGTCCACGGCGGTCGTGGGCGATCACGCGGTAGCCGTGCGACAGGAAGAACAACATCTGGTTGTCCCAGTCGTCCGAGGTGAGCGGCCAGCCGTGGTGGAAGACGATCGGCCGCCCGTCGCGCGGGCCCCAGTCCTTGTAGAAGATGCTCGTGCCGTCGGAGGTCGTGACCGTGCCCATTGCTGATCCTTCCGCTTGACTCGGCGAAGCGGCCGGGTGGGGGGAATCGCTCCAGCGCATGGCGCGAGCGAAGGGGAACCGCGGCCCGGGAGGACGGCGCGCGGCCCGTGGACCTCGGCCGAGCGCACACCGACGAGCCTACGCCTGTGTCCGCCAGGCTTCATGTCCGCGGGCCGCGCCTGCCGAAGGTGACGTGGTCGTCGCGGTCGCCGGTCTCCTCGTTCCGTTCGCCGGCGGAACAGCGGTCGTGCACTCCTGGTCGATCCGTCCGCACGTGCCCGGCCTAACGTGCCGGGGCGGACCCGCCGAGCAGCGCCTCACGCGTTCCCGGGTCCGCTCCCGCCGGCCCGTTCCGGCGCGTCCCGTGATGTCCCAGGAGGTTCTTGTGTCAGACGTCTTCGAGCCGGTCCGGCCGGTGCTGGAGCCCGCGGCGGCGGCGTTCGCCGAGGCGACGGCGAACCCGCCCTATCTCTTCGAGCTGCCGCCGGCGGAGGGCCGCAAGGCCGTCGACGAGGTGCAGTCGGGCCCGGTGGAGCTGCCGGACGTCGACGAGGAGTGGATCACCGTCGACGGTGGTCCCACGGGCGGCGTCCGCGCCCGCGTCGTCAGGCCGGCCGGGGCCACGGGCACCCTGCCGGTGATCCTCTACATCCACGGAGCCGGCTGGGTCTTCGGCAACGCCCACACCCACGACCGCCTGGTGCGCGAACTCGCCGTCGGCGCCGGGGCCGCCGTGGTCTTCCCCGAGTACGACCTCTCGCCCGAGGCACGCTACCCCGTCGCCATCGAGCAGAACTTCACGGTCGCCCGGTGGATCGTCGAGCACGGCGCGGACAAGGCGCTGGACGGCACCCGGCTGGCCGTGGCCGGCGACTCCGTGGGCGGCAACATGACCGCGGCGCTGACGCTCATGGCCAAGGACCGCGGCGGCGTCCCGCTGGTGCAGCAGGTGCTGTTCTACCCCGTCACCGACGCGAGCTTCGACACCGCCTCCTACCGCCAGTTCGCCGAGGGCTACTTCCTGCGCCGCGACGGCATGCAGTGGTTCTGGGACCAGTACACGACCGACGAGGCGGAGCGCGCCCGGATCACCGCCTCGCCGCTGCGCGCCACGACCGAGCAGCTCACCGGGCTGCCGCCGGCCCTCGTCATCACCGGCGAGGCCGACGTGCTGCGCGACGAGGGCGAGGCGTACGCCAACAAGCTGCGCGAGGCCGGGGTGCCCGTCACCGCCGTCCGCTACCAGGGTGTCATCCACGACTTCGTGATGCTCAACGCGCTGCGCGAGACGCACGCCGCACAGGCGGCCATCGCCCAGGCGGTCGCCGCCCTGCGCACCGCCCTGCACGCCGCCTGATCACCGAGGAGTCCCGCTCATGTCCGCTGCCACGCCCACCGTCGTCCTGGTCCACGGCGCGTTCGCCGACGCGTCCTCCTGGTCCGGGGTCATCGGGGAACTCCAGCGCGAAGGCGTCGCCGTGGTGGCGCCGCCGAACCCGCTGCGCGGCCTCGCCTCCGACGCCGCCCACATCGCCTCCGTCGCCGCGCAGATCGACGGCCCCGTCGTCCTCGTCGGCCACTCCTACGGCGGAGCCCTGATCACCGTCGCCGGCACCACCGACAACGTCGTCGGCCTGGTGTACGTCGCCGCCTATGTCCTGGAGGAGGGCGAGAGCCTGGGCGAACTGCAGGGCCGTTTCCCCGACTCGCCGCTGGCGGGCAGCCTCAGGCAGTGGACCTACCCCACCGCCGACGGCGAAACGGCCACCGAGGTCACCATCGACGAGGCGGCGTTCCCCTCGGTCTTCGCCGCCGATGTGCCCGCCGAGGTCACGAAGGTCCTGGCGGCCGCACAACGCCCCCTCGCGCTGGGGGCGTTCGGTGAGAAGGCCGCGGCGGCGGCCTGGAAGACCAAGCCGTCGTGGGCCCTGGTGGCCGGCGCGGACCGGGCCATCGACCCGGACGTGGAGCGCTTCGGCGCCGAGCGCGCCGCGGCCACCGTCGTCGAGCTGGACGGCGCCTCGCACGCCGTCGCCGTCTCCCGGCCGAAGGACGTCGCGCGGATCATCCTGGACGCGGTGCGCGCCACCGCCTGAGCAGGCGGCGACGGCGTACGACGCCGGCCCGTGCGGGGTGCGGCCCTGCCGGCCGTCGGCGGGGCCGCTTCGCGCGCTCCGGAGCGGGCCTCCGCGTGCGCTCCGGAGCGCCGGTCGGCGTTGAGGGCCGGGGCCGGCTCAGCGCCTGCTCCTTCGGCCGGACCGTGGGGACGCGGTCCCGGCCGGCACGGCGCCGGGGAGCTTCTCCGGGGACCGCTTCACCGGGAAGCGGGGATCGTCCTGGAGACGCTCGGTGTTGAGGTCGTCGACCGCGCCCCGGGCGTCCCCGACCGTGGCGTAGTCCACGGCGACGAAGTTGACGGGCCTGTCCCGCCGCCGTTCGCAGTCGTGCGCCCGCTCCAGCACCCGCTGCCGGGAGTTGACCGTACCGGCGTCCAGTCGCCGGCCGCCGCCGGCCGTGACGAAGTGGTTGAGCAGGAACAGCCGCTTGTCCGTGCCGCCCCGATTCGGCAGACAGGTCATCGCGTCGGCGCTGCGGAAGGCGAACGGCGTCTCCATGCCGTACCGGTAGAAGTTCCGGTACCACGGGGCGGGACCGTCCGCCTTCTCCGCGAAGACCACCAGCCGCCGGCCACCGTCGATCATGTCCTTGAGCTTCGGCCACGGGCGGTCCGGATCGGGGTCCGGCTCGTACAGCAGGCCGGACAGTCCGGCCTGCCCGAAGGCGCGCTGGGTGGCCACGGCGTCCACCCCGTCCTGCACGATCAGGGTGACGATCTCCGAGGGGTGCGCCCGCAGCCAGTCGCCGATCTGACGCAGCGTGGGCGCCAGTTCCAGCGCACCCGCGCCGCACACCGAGTGGCACAGCCACAGGCCCGGGTGCGGCGGATTCACCCGCCCCAGAATCCCGGTGAGCTGCCGGCGCAGTTCCGGGGAGAACTCGGAGGCGCTCAGCCGGTCCGCGACCTCCTCGGGCCGTTCCCAGCGGTGGGTGTCGAGGAGCAGGGCGCGCACCCCGCCGTCCAGCTGGCCGACGATGTCGGGATCCTGGAGGGGGCTGATGAAACGGTCCGCCGTCGTGGCCATCGCGTTGTGCGCCGCGAGCTGGGCGATCTCGTCGTAGCGGGCGTCGCACAGTTCGGCACTGCCCTGGCAGATCCGTGGGGAGGGACCGGTCAGCGCCACGGGGGCGAACACGGTCCCGGCCAGCGCGCAGGCCGACACGACGACGGTCAGCGCCGGGCCGTGCCTCGGGTCGGTGAACACCGGCACCGTCGGCCTGGTCTGCCAGACCCAGGCGACGGTGATCAGCAGCACCCCCGCGGCGAGCAGGATCGCGGCGACGACGGTGGCGGTGGTCAGCAACCGGTCGAGAGCGGTGGCCTGCACGTCGGCGAGGAGACGGGCGGCCGACGGGGGCCACGACGCCGGCGCCGCGAAGAGCGCGTCGGCCGGCGTGAGCCGGAGGAGGAACACCGCCAGCGCCGTGAGCGAGGCGGCGGCGGCCGGCACCCAGCCCAGCGGCATCAGCCGCCGCTTGACGGGGGACGGCGTGGAGAACCACAGCAGCGAGAGCGCGGCCGCGCACAGGACCACGGCGACCGGCTCCACGACCTCCTGGAACAGCCGCGTCACCGCACGAGCCCGGTGCACCGGGGCCAGTTCGTCGCGGGACGGATCGAGGCGCACGGTGACGACCCAGGTGCCGTCGCGCGCCTCACGCAGCAGCTCCGCGGCGGTCGCGCGGACCTGGTCCGTCAGGGCGACCGGCGCGAGTGAGGCCAGCGCCGCGGCCACGTCACCCCGGTCCAGCGCGTTCTCCAGGGTGGGCCCGAGGCCGGCGCGCGCGTCCCGCGGCACCAGCCGCAGCAGCACCTGGGTGGCCGCCACCGCTTGGTCGCGGGAGAGCGGCAGCGTCGGCAGGTCGTCGAGCGGCGCCTCGCCCGCCACCACCTGCGCGGCCACCTCGGACAGGCGTTGCACGAAGGCCCGGAAGTCGGGCTCGGCACGCTGTTGCAGGGCGGCGACCGCTTCGCCGAAGTACGCCTGGCTGAGCCGCTCGACGTTCGCGACGACGGGCTCCAGGTCCACGGTGACGCGCAGCCCGTCGCGGTCGCCCTCCAGGTAGTGGATCACCTCGGCGATCTGCCGGTCGCCCATGGTCCGCAGCGTCTCCGGCGGGATCACGACCTTGAGGTTCGAGGTGATGGTGGACTGCGGAACGGGCAACCGGTCCAGCAGCTCCTGGGTCAGCGGGGTGCTGTGCGGATCGACCAGCACCTCGTCGTAGAAGCGCTGGTAGGCGTGCTCGTCCTCGAGCACCCGGCTGTAGAACGACGGATCGAGCACCGTGCTCCGCACGACGGCGGCCGCGGCCAGGACGGTCAGGCTCAGCACGGCCACGGTCCAGACGAGCACCTGGACCCAGACCGAGCGGCGAACCAGTCCTTCCATGGGCCCCATTGTCGTTCCCGCCGGCCACATGCCACCCACCGGTGGCGCCCCGTGTCGCCGGCCGCTCCCCGCCGGACCCCGGCCGGCGGGTGCTCGGCGGGCGGACCGCCGACGGGCGGGCACCCGCGGGCCCGGTACGCCCTGGCACGCCGGCGGACCGGGCCGCTGGCACTGGCCGTCCGAGAGCTGTCCGGGCAGCGCCTCCAGGGTGTGGCCGGGCAGGCCGACCGGATCGAGGAGTTCCTCGACGCGCCCCTCGCGCTCGGCCCGCGTGCCCCGGTCGTGCACGTCCGGCGGGTCGCGCAGGACGCGGCGCACCGGCAGCCGCGGGTTCAGCGCGGTGGACGGGGCCTGGAAGACCACGCCGACGGCGGCGCCGAAGCGGCCGCGGCGTTCGGCGGCGGTCATCTTCCACAGGTCCTGGCCGCGGAAGTACACCTCGCCCTCCGTCGGCCGCTGGAGGCCGGTGACGACACGGGCCAGGGTGGACCTGCCGCAGCCCGACCCGCCGACCGGAGGCGGACCGGCAGCCGGAGCCGAACGACCGGGGTGCCGGTACGACACCGCGGATCTGGTACAGCCGCTCGGCGCCCGACTCCAGGGATACCACCGAGCCCAGCAGCCCGCGGCTGTAGTGGTGCGCCGGGTCGGTCAGCAGGGAGCGGGTGTCGCCGGCCTCGGCGACCTGACCGGCGTACATGACCGCGGCCCGGTGGGCAAGGTCGCGGACCAGGGCCAGGCCGTGCGAGACGAGGACCATCGCGAAGCCGAGCTCGTCGCGCAGCCGGACCAGCAGTTCGACCACCTGCGCCTCCTGACGTCCTGACCCGCATGCGTGAGGGGCGGTGGGAGACGAACTCCCACCGCCCCTCGGACGCGTGGCGCGGCGTCGGCGGATCAGACCGCCGGCGACGGGTACGTCGGGTACTCGACCCCGGAGACGTGCTGGACGACGCGGACGACCTGGCAGGAGTAGCCGAACTCGTTGTCGTACCAGAGGTAGAGGATGGCGTTGTCGCCCTCGACCTTGAGCGCGCCGGCGTCGACGATCGAGGCGTGGCGCGAGCCGATGAAGTCGCTGGAGACCGCGTCGGGAGCGCTGATGAAGTCGATCTGCCGCTTGAGCGGCGAGGTCAGCGACACCTCGCGCAGGTGGTCGAGGACGTCCTCACGGGTCGTCTCACGGGCCAGCTGGAGGTTGAGGATCGCGATCGAGACGTCCGGCACCGGGACGCGGATCGAGCTGCCGGTGATCTTCGCCTTGAGGTCGGGGAGCGCCTTGGCGACGGCGGACGCGGCACCGGTCTCGGTGATGACCATGTTCAGCGGCGCCGACCGGCCGCGGCGGTCCGACTTGTGGTAGTTGTCCAGCAGGTTCTGGTCGTTGGTGAACGAGTGGACGGTCTCCACGTGGCCGCGCAGCACACCGTACTCGTCGGCCATCGCCTTCAGCGGCGGCACGATCGCGTTGGTGGTGCAGGACGCGCAGGACAGGATCTGCTCGTCCGGCTTGATGGTGTCGTGGTTGACGCCGTGCACGATGTTCGGGACGTCGCCCTTGCCCGGCGCGGTCAGGACGACCTTGTCGATGCCGGGGCGCAGGTGCTTCGACAGGCCCTCGCGGTCGCGCCACTTGCCGGTGTTGTCGATCAGGATGGCGTTCTTGATGCCGTACGCCGTGTAGTCGACCTGCGTCGGGTCGTCGGCGTGGATCACCTTGATCGCGTTGCCGTTGGCGACGATCGTGCTGTTGTCCTCGTCGACGGTGATCGTGCCCTGGAACTGGCCGTGCACCGAGTCGCGGCGCAGCAGCGAGGCCCGCTTGACGAGGTCCTGGTCCCCGCCGCCGCGGACGACGATGGCCCGCAGCCGCAGGCCGTTGCCCGAGCCGGCCTTCTCGATGAGCAGGCGGGCGACGAGGCGGCCGATGCGGCCGAAGCCGTACAGGACGACGTCGCGCGGCTCACGGCGGTCGATCTTGTTGGCGCCCGTGGCGCCGGCGACGGCCTCGGCGGTGAACTCCGCCACCGACAGGCCGCGGTCGTCGTCCTTGTAGGTCGCGGCCAGCATGCCGATGTCGATCTGGGAGGGACCGAGGTCGAGCGTGGTGAGGGCCTGGACGAAGGGGAGCGTCTCGGTGACCGACAGCTCCGCACCGGCGATCTGCCGGGCGAAGCGGTGCGTCTTGAGGATGCTGACCACCGACTTGTTCACCAGGGAGCGGCTGTGCAGCAGGACGGTGACGTCCCGCTCGCGGTGCAGCTTCCCGATCATCGGGATCATCGATTCCGCGATCTCCTCGCGGTTCTTCCAATTGGTGAACGAGTCGTCGTTGACAGTCACGTCTCTATCTTTCGAGCTAGGCGGCGCTCATATGCTAACCCCACCGCCCCTATGATCGATCAAGTGGGCCCCTCCTCGATCAGATGAGTGCCGGATCTTGCCCAGTGGCGTGCGGGCTTGCCCGGGTCCCGACGGCGGCGAACAGTGGTGCCATGCACTCGACACGGGTTTCCCGGCATGTGAACGCCCCGCGCGCGGCCGTGTACCGCGCGCTGCTGGACGCGGACGCCGTCGCGGCGTGGCGGGTGCCGCACGGCATGACGGCCCGCGTCCACAGCTTCGAGGCCCGGGAGGGCGGCACCTTCCGCGTGTCGCTCACGTACGAGGCGGCGACGGGCATCGGCAAGACCGGTGCGCACACCGACACCTACCACGGGTACTTCGCGCGGCTCGTGCCCGGTGAACGGGTCGTGGAAGTGCTGGAGTTCGAGTCGGAGGATCCCGCCTTCGCCGGCACCATGACGATGACCACCACGCTCACCGAGGTGGCGGGCGGCACGGATGTCGTCGTGGTGCACGAGGGGCTGCCCGACGCGGTACCGGCCGCGGACAACGAGACCGGCACCCGCATGGCCCTGGCGAAACTGGCCGCGCTCGTGGAGTCCGCGGGCCGCTCCCGCTGAGGAGTCGGCCCGCGGCGGCACCGCCGTCAGCGCCCGGCGCCCCAGGAGTGGGCGACGTCCACCACGACACGGCCGTCCAGGACCAGCACCCGGAACGGCAGGCGGGCCCGCACGCCCAGCCCGATCTGTGTCTCGCCCTCGAAGCTGCCGGCGAAGCGGGTGTCCCGGAAGCTGCGGTAGCCCGTCAGGTCCACACCCGGCAGCGGCCGGCCGGCCCGCCCGGGGTAGGTGGGCTCGCCGGTCTCGGGCCGGTATCCGGGTGCCGCGACCCGGATCTCCAGGACCGCCCCGCCGCCGACCGCGATCGGGCGGCCCGAGCCGTCCTGGAGGAGCCGGTCGACGTACCGGACCTGGTACCCGAGACGAGCGGTGCCGGCGCCGGGCACGTCGACGGTCATCCGGTCGAAGCACGCGTGCCGGCCGGTCCTGACGTCCCGCACGGGCACGGTCGTCGCCGTGGCGCGGGACTTGGCGAGGCTGCCCCAGCCGGTGGGGCAGGCCGCGATCCGTGTGGTGGCGGCCGGAGCGGCGTCCGCCGCCGCGGCGGCCCCCGAGGCGCTGCTCGTGAGCACGACCGCCATCAGTAGCGCACTGCTGCGTCGCATGATGTCCCCCAAGGTGTACATGTTCGGTTATGGGGTGAGACGGTCTGATTGCCCACATGGTTGCGGTGGTGCGACCGCGGACCCTCGAACAGGATTGCGTCGTGGGCGTTCGGGTACGCGAGGCTGGACCGCGCTCGTGCCGATCATCCGCGCGGGCCCCCACCCCACCGCCGCTACCAGGGAATCTGCCATGGAGACACCCGCGAACGACCACCCGACCACGCCCGCCCAGCGGGCTCTGGACGCGCTCGCCGAGAACACCGAGGACACGGCGGCGCTCGACACCCTTGCGAGCAGTGACGTACTCGTCCCGGTGCCGGACGACGCGAACGAGCAGGACGCCGCCGACCCCGGAATGCTGGCCCTGCCGGTGCTGGAGCAGCAGGGCGGCCGCCAGGTGGTGCCCGTGTTCACCTCGGAGCTGGAGATGGCCGACCTGCTGCCGTACGTCTCGCGCTACCGCATGGTGCCGCTCGGCGCCCTCGCCGCCCAGTGGCCGGCCGACGACCTGTCGCTGTCCATCGACGCCGGTTCGGAACACCGGCTGACGCTCACGTCGGACGGTGTGCGCACGCTGCTGGCCCGTCCCTAGGGTCGCGGGAGCCGGCCCGCCCCCGGACGGTACGGGGGACCGGGCCGGCCCGCCCCCGGTGGCGACCGGCTACCGGTCGCCCAGCATGCGGGCCAACACCGACCGCTGCAGCGGCAGCACCTGGGCGTGCAGCTCACGGCCCCTGCGGGTCAGCGCGACCCATACACCGCGCCGGTCCTCGGCGCACATGGACCGCTCCACCAGGCCGTCCTTCTCCAGCCGGGCGATGAGGCGGGACAACGCGCTCTGACTGAGGTGAACCCGGCCGACCAGGTTCTGCACCCGGCACTGGGAGCCTTCCTGCGGCGCCTCGGCCACCAGGATGTCGAGCACCTCGAAGTCGCTCGCGCCCAGGCCGTGCGGGTGCAGTACGCGGTCGATCTCGCACATCGTGCGGGCGTGCACCGTGAGCATCTCCCGCCAGCGTTCCTCGAGCCGCGCCCCGGCCGTCTTGGCTGCCATACCTGCACGGTAGCACCGCACCGAACGTTCGTTGACCGTGCAACTACCGAGGCTCCAGGGAAGGTCCCGTTCCGCCCGAGGAGGACCGGTACCGGACACGGCGGCCGGAGTCCCGGACAGCGGAGCCCCGGCTGCGGGACAGTGGGAGACACGGCAGGGGAAGGCCCGGAGGGAGGGCGAGATGCCGAGGACTCCGGCGCACGGCACACGTCTCGACATCCTGGAGTGGCTCAAGGACCCGGTCGCGAACTTCCCGTCGCAACACCGCCCCGACCCCCTCGCGCACGGCGTCGACGCGGACCGCATCGCCGCCAGGCTCGGCGTGCCCCGCCGGGTGGCCGAGAGCCACCTGCGTCTGCTCGTCGCCCTCGGGTTGCTGCGCGCCGGCAGAGTCCGCCGGCGCACCTACTACCGGCGCGACGAGGTCCGGATCGCCCAAGTGGCGCGCATGTTCGAGAAGGGCTGGTAACCCGGGCCCGCACGGTTTCCGGACCTGACCCGGACGGGGCCGGGCGTTAAACTGGCCGGCAGCCGCGGCCGAGGCGCGCGGCGCGGCGGTGGGGCCCGCCGCACTCGAACCGCGGCACCCGCGCCGCCGACGGTCCCTACTTGCGACGGGGGCACCCCCTGCCCGGCGAGTAGGAGACACGACCATGACAGTCCCGGACACGGACAGCCCCGGCGGTGCGAGCCCCGCCGCGCCCCGGCGCCCGGCCGGCCGTACGCAGGCACCGGTCGTCGCCGTCGTGGCCCTCGGCGGTGCCCTCGGCGCCACCGCCCGCTACGCGATCTCCTTGCAGTGGCCCACACCCACCGGCGGCTTCCCCTGGGCGACCTTCTGGGTCAACGTGGCAGGCTGCGCGGTGATCGGCGTGTTCATGGTCGTCATCACCGACGTGTGGGCCGCCCACCGCCTCGTGAGGCCCTTCTTCGGCACCGGCGTGCTCGGCGGCTTCACCACCTTCTCCACCTACGCCGTCGACAGCCGGCACCTGTTCGCCACCGGTCACGTCCGCACCGGCCTGGCCTACCTCGCCGCGACCCCGCTCGCGGCCCTCACGGCGGTCGCCCTCGCCGCATGGGCGACCCGCCGCGCCCTGCAACGGAGGCGGCCATGACGCGGCTCACCGGCGGCGCCCCGCACCCGACCGTCCTCGTCGGCGACAACGACACCCGGCACCACCCGCCCCTGTACCCGGACGTCGTCCACCGGGCCCACCGGGCGGGCCCGGCCGGCGCGTGCGTCTTCCGCGGCACCGCGGGCCCCCGCGCCTCCTCGCTGATCCCCACCACCGACCCGGAAGGTGAGAAGTCGTTGTGAACTGGCTGCTGGTCGTCGTGGGCGCCATGGTCGGCGCCCCGCTCCGCTACCTCACCGACCGCGCCGTGCAGTCCCGGCACGACTCGGTTTTCCCCTGGGGGACCTTCACGGTGAACGTCGTCGGCTCCCTCGTCCTCGGCGTGCTGACCGGCGCGGTGCTCGCCGGAGCCGCCTCCTCCCGGCTCCAGCTGCTGCTCGGCACCGGCCTGTGCGGCGCCCTGACGACGTACTCGACCTTCTCCTGGGAGACGCTGCGGCTGACCGGGACGGGCGCCCGCCTGCACGCCGGCATCAACGTGGCGGCGAGCGTGGCGGCCGGCCTCGGCGCGGCGTTCGCGGGGGTGACGCTGGCCGACGCGCTCTGGACGTAAGACGCCGTGTTGACCCGCGTGTAGTAGGACTGGCCCGTCCGTGACTGTCGTCCCGCGCCCGCCCCGAGCAGAACTGGATCCCATGAGCGTCATCAGCATCGGTCAGGCCGTCGTCCTCGGAGCCGTCGAGGGGGTGACCGAGTTCCTGCCCGTCTCCTCCACCGGCCACCTCAAGATCGTCGAGGGGCTGATGGGCATCCCCGTCGACCACGACGCGGTCGTGGGTTTCTCGGCCGTCATCCAGGTCGGTGCGATCGCCGCCGTGCTCGTCTACTTCCGCAAGGACATCGTGCGGATCGTCTCCGCCTGGCTGCGCGGCCTCAGGGACCGGGAGGAGCGCTACCACCACGACTACCAGTTCGCCTGGTGGGTGATCTTCGCGACCGTCCCGATCGTCGTCGTCGGCCTGGCCGCCAAGCCGCTGATCCAGGGCCCCCTCGCCTCCCTGTGGGTGGTCGCGGGCTCGCTGATCGTGGGCAGCGGCGTCATGTGGGTGGCGGACCGGACCGGCCGGCACAAGCGCGGCGAGGACGACACCTCGTTCAAGGACGCCATGCTGGTCGGCGGCTCCCAGATCCTCGCGCTGCTCTTCCCCGGCTTCTCCCGCTCCGGCGCCACCATGTCCACCGCGCTGATGCTCGACCTCGACCGGGTGGCCGCCACCCGGCTCTCCTTCTTCCTCGGCATCCCCGCCCTGACCGGCGCCGGTCTGTACGAGCTGAAGGACGCCCTCGGCACCGGCGCGGGCGCGGCCCCGCTGGCCGTCGGCACGGTCGTGTCCTTCGGGGTGGCCTACGCCTCCATCGCCTGGCTGCTGAAGTTCGTCGCCAAGCACTCCTTCGACGCCTTCGTGATCTACCGGATCGTCGTCGGCGTCCTGCTGTTCGGGCTGCTCGGCGCGGGCGTGCTGCAGAGCTGACCACCGCGCGCCGGTCCCCGGCGCCCCCCTCAGCGGGCCTCGCGCAGCGGCTCCCCGACCCTGCGCATGTGCCGCAGCGCCTCCCGGTGCGAGGCGAGCAGCCCCGTCTGGTGGTAGGGAACGCCCAGTTCGGCGCAGTACCGCTCGGTGATGACCTGGGCCCTGGCGAGGGCGGGCGTCGGCATGCTGGGGAACAGGTGGTGCTCGATCTGGTAGTTGAGGCCGCCCATGAAGGCGTCGATGAAGGCACCGCCCCGCACGTTGCGGGAGGTGAGGACCTGCCGGCGCAGGAAGTCGAGCCGTGTGCCCTCCTCGATCATCGGCATGCCCTTGTGGTTGGGCGCGAAGACCGAGCCGAGGTAGATCCCGAACAGGCCCTGGTGCACGGCGATGAAGGCGAGCGCCCGGCCGGGGGAGAGGACGGCGAACAGGCCGCCGAAATACACGACGAAATGAGCGACGAGCAGCGTACCCTCCACCACCGGCCGTTTCATCGACGGGCTGCGCAACGCCTTGAAACTGTTGAAACTCAGATTGAGGCCTTCCAGCGTCAGCAGCGGGAAGAACAAGGCGGCCTGGTGCTTTCCGACGAAGCGGGGAATTCCCGTGGCCCTGCTCGCCTGACGCCGCGACCAGACGAGAATGTCGGGGGAGACGTCCGGGTCCTTCTCCTCGTGATTGGGGTTGGCGTGATGGCGGGTGTGCTTGTTCATCCACCAGCCGTAGCTCATGCCCAGCAACAGGTTGGCCACCAGCAGTCCCCCCGCCTCGCTCGGGCGCCGGCGCGAGAAGACCTGCCGGTGGGCGAGGTCGTGGGCGGCGAGCCCGAGCTGGCCGAAGACCACGGCAGCCGCCGCGGCGACCGCCAACTGGCTCCAGCTGTCCCCCAGGAAAGCGAAGGCCGCGACGACGCCGGCGAGCGCGAGGGCGACGGTGCCGAAACGCACCGTGTAATACAGCGGGCGGCGCCGCAGCAGCCCCGCGTCGGCTATGCGCCGTGACAGTTCGGAGAAGTCGCTTCCCTTTTCGCGTTCCCTTTCGGGTCCCTTTTCCTTGTCGCGGGCGGGTGACGTCTCGATGAGCACCGTTGGATTGGCCATGCGCTCCAGTATCCGAACGGCCGCCCGCCCGCAGAATGACGTCTCCCCCCGGAGGAGGGTGTAGTTAACCCCACCCCCCGGACGCCGGGACGCACCCGGAGGGATGACGGTGACCGTGACGACGTGGGTGGCCGCGCCGCGGCGTCCGCGACGGCCACATCGAGGTGGGCGACAGACCCGGCCTCGGCGTCACCCTGATCCCCCAGGAGGCGCGGCGGTACCTCTCGGAGGAGGACCGCCACTTCTTCGACTGGACTCTTGAGAGGTAGGGGCTCAGCCGGCGCCGGTGAGCCAGGCCTCCGGGTCGGTGTACTGGCCGTCGAGAAGGACCTCGAAGTGGAGATGCGGGCCGGTGGACAGACCCGTCGAGCCGACGAGCCCGACGGGAGCGCCGGTGCTCACGCTCTGGCCGGCGCTCACCTGGAGGGCGGACAGGTGGCTGTAGGTGGTCTCCAGCCGTTTCCCGTCGATGGCGCCGTGGTCGATCACCACGCGGTAACCGTAGGCAGAGGTCATGCCGGCGAACTCGACCCGGCCCTCCCTCGCCGCGGACACCTGGGCACCTCGCGCCGCGCCGAAGTCGACGCCCGTGTGCAGCTTGGTGACCTTGGTCAGCGGATGGACACGTGAACCGAACGGCGAGGTGACGGTGAGCGTGGTGACCGGCGGCCTCAACAGCGCGCCGGAGTCCTGGGCGCTGTCCTGTTCGGGATTCTGCCGGACCAGCGCGTCGTAACGCGGCAGCCGCTTCTTGACGTCGAGAACGAACGCGCGGGCCGAGACGGGGACCTTGCCGGCTTTTCCGACCTCGTCCACGCCGGCCGTGTACGCGGCGAGCGTGAGGTCGGCGACGTCGCCGCTGACGGCGCCCTTCGTACGGAGTGCGGTCACCTTCTCCGCCAGGGAGCAGTCCTGCCGTCCCAATGCCATGATCGCGTCCACCGCATCATGCGGCGATGAGCTGCCGTTGCCGTCGTCGTCCCGGCCCCAGGCCTTCCAGCCGGCGTCCGTGAAACGGGCGATGCCCCGCTGGGAGAGGCTCGCACTGTCGTCCTGCCACCCGGAGAGCTGGTCGACGTGCGCAGCGAGGAGTGCGGGCGTGACGCCCGCGCACTCCGCGGTCGCCCTGCGCAGCCAGGGCACGTAGGAGCCGTCCACATTGCTGATGTCCGGCTGGCCCGGCTCGGGGGCCGGTGTCAGAGCCGTGCCGAGGCTGCCGGTCAGGACGAGAAAGGCGACGACCCCGGTGGCCGTCACCAGGCTGGGCAGCACGATCAGAGCGAAGGGGCCTGGACCCCGCCGACGGCGTACGGGTGCGCGAACACCGCGGTCCTCGCCGGTCGACGGGTCGTCCGCCGGTTCGAGCGCGGCCTCGAAGACGGTCGACCGCGTCGTGGTGGGGCAAGTCGGGTCTTCCCTGTCCTCGGTCACGAGCTGGGCCGGCTCCAGGAAGATGCCACGGCGGGGCGTGCTGCAAGCGGGGCGTATCGGCTCACGGTCACACGCTATGGGGTCGTCGATGGGATGACACCGACCGCAAGGACAGGGTGAACTGCCCGACAGGGCACAGTCGATGCCCGCCCGGCAGTCCGGGAGGCCGAACCTCGCCCGCGCAGCACGTGAGTGCACGGGGATGGTGGGTCGCATCGCCGAGGATGGTTCGCACCGGCCCCGGTCGGGCGCGCCGGCCCGTGCCGACCCCACCCTCCGGAGGCGGGGACGCACCCGGAGGGAAGATGGTGACCATGACTACGCCGACGACCTTTCAGCCGGTCCTGGAGCGCATCGCCGAGGAGATCGAGCGCACGCCCGGCAGCGGCCGGCCGGCCGACTACATCCCGGCGCTCGCCGCCTGCGACCCGCGCCGCTTCGGCATGGCCGTCGCCGAGCCGGACGTGACGGTGTACGGCGTGGGGGAGTGGCGCGAGCCGTTCTCCGCGCAGTCCATCACCAAGGTCTTCACCCTTGCCCTCGACCTGTCCCGCGAAGGCGACGCCTTGTGGGAGCACGTCGGCCGCGAACCGTCCGGCAACCCGTTCAACTCCCTGGTGCAGCTGGAGTACGAGAACGGCATCCCCCGCAACCCGTTCATCAACGCGGGCGCCCTGGTCGTCACCGACCGGCTGCACACCCGTACCGGCGACGCGGCGGGCGAACTCCTCGCCTTCCTGCGCGCCGAGAGCGGCAACCCTGACCTGACCTTCGACGAGGAGGTCGCCGCGTCCGAGACGGCCCACGGCGACAGGAACGCCGCGCTGGGCCACTTCATGGCGTCCTACGGCAACATCGACAACCCCGTACCGGTCCTGCTGGAGCAGTACTTCCGCCAGTGTTCCGTCGCCGCGTCCTGCGCCGACCTCGCCCTCGCCACCGGATTCCTGGCCCGGCACGGGGTTCGCGCCGACGGCACCCGGCTGCTGAGCCGCAGCCAGGCCAAACAGGTCAACGCGGTGATGCTGACGTGCGGCACCTACGACGCGGCCGGTGACTTCGCCTACCGGGTGGGCCTGCCGGGCAAGAGCGGGGTCGGCGGCGGCATCATCGCGGTCGTGCCGGGCCGCTGCACGCTGTGCGTGTGGAGCCCCGGCCTGGACGAGCGGGGCAATTCGGTCGCCGGGGTCGCGGCCCTGGACCGCTTCACGACGTTGACGGGACTGTCCGTGTTCTGACCCGGTCCGGCGGCCGGCCGGTCAACTCCTCTCCGCCCGGCCGACCTTCAGCCGCAGGGCCAGCGCGACGGCGCCCGCGCCGAGCCCGGCCGCGCCCAGGATCGCGCCGGTCTCCGGCCAGCCCGGCTCGCCCTGGGCGGGCGGCGCGCTCGCCGTCGTGGGTGCGGTCTCGGGGCCCGGCCGCGACCGGGCGCCCCCCGGCAGCAGCGAACCGACCGGGTCGACCCGCCCGGCCGCGCCGAACCCCCAGTCGAGCAGCGAGCGGGCCTCCTCGTAGACGGCGTAGCCACCGCCCTCCTGGGGGTTCATCACGGTCACCACCAGGGTGCGGCCGTCGCGCCGGGCGGCCGCGACGAGCGTGTTGCCGGCACTGCTGGTGTAGCCGTTCTTGATGCCGATCAGCCCCGGATAGGCATCCACCCCGTCCGCACCCGTGAGCAGCCGGTTGGTGTTCATGATCCCGTACGTGTCCCCGTCGCCGTCGGGGAACATCGCGTCGATCCTGGCGCAGTACCGCGCGAAGTCCGGGTTGCGCAGTCCCGCCCGCCCGAAGACCGCCAGGTCGTAGGCCGAGGACACCTGGCCCGGCGAGTCGTAGCCGTCGGGCGAGCGGACGTGCGTGTCGCGGGCGCCGAGGGCACGGGCCTCGGCCTGCATCCGGGCGGCGGCGGTCCGCCAGCCACCCACGAGCGAGGCGAGGACGTGGACGGCGTCGTTGCCGGAGTTGAGGAACACACCGTTCCAGAGGTCGGAGACCCGGTACGTGCGGTCCTCCACGACCCCGACCAGACTGCTGCCCGGCCCGACGTCCGACAGTTCCCCGGAACTCACCCGGTGGCTGATTCCGCCCGGCAGGACCGGCAGCACCGTGAGCGCGAACAGCGTCTTGAGGGTGCTGGCCGGCGGCAGCTTGCGGTGCGCGTCGTGGGCGGCCAGCACGTCGCCGCTGCCGGCGTCCGCGACCACCCAGGCCAGGGCCGAGACATCGGGGACCGCCGGCGTGCCGGGGCGGAGCCGGACCTGCGTACCGGAGCGGTACAGCAGGGACGGCTGCGGTGCCGTGGCGCGTGGTCCGCCGGGCGTACCGGGGTCCGGCCGCACCGTGCGGGCAGCCGCGGCGGCGGGCATGAGCGTCAGCAGGCCCGCCACACAGAGCACACAGGTGGACCGAGTCGCCCGGGATGAGAATCCGATAGTCATACCGCAAACGTAGGAATGTGTCCGTGCGACGCCACGCTGCCCGGGCCGAGCCGCGCCCGCGAGCACCCGGATGGCCGTAGCGGACCGGCCGGCCGCGGTACGGACCCGCCGGCCGTCAGCCGGACGGCAGCGTCGGCTGGACGCGCCGCAGGAACGTGGCGTTGTCCGGCGTCTCGCGCATCCGCTCGAGGAGCGTCTCCAGACCGGACCGCCCGTCCCGGGCCCCCAGGGCCCGCCGCAGCCCTCGCACGGCCGTCGACTCGGCGGCGGTGAGCAGGAGTTCCTCGCGGCGGGTGCCGGAGCCGGCCGGGTCCACGGCCGGGAAGACGCGGCGGGAGGCCGGTTCCCGGCTGAGCCGCAGCTCCATGTTGCCGGTGCTCTTGAGCTCCTCGAAGTAGAAGTCGTCGGCGCGCGAGCCGGTCTCCACCAGCGCGGTGGCGAGCACGGTGAGCGAGCCGCCCTCCTCCGCCTTCCGGGCGGCTCCGAAGAAGCGCTTGGGCCCGAGCAGCGCCCCGGCGTCGACACCCCCGCTGAGCGTGCGGCCCCCGGAGGCGGCGGCGTTGTTGTGCGCCCGGCACAGCCGGGTGAGGGAGTCGAGGAGGAGCACCACGTCGTCGCCGGCCTCGACCAGGCGCTTGGCCCGCTCGATCACCAGCTCGGCGAGCGCGATGTGGTGCTCGGCGCTCAGGTCGAACGTGGAGGCGTACACCTCGCCCCGCACGGAGCGCCGCATGTCGGTCACCTCTTCGGGCCGTTCGTCGAGCAGCACCACCATCAGGTGTGCCTCGGGGTGGTTGCCGGCGACGGCGGCGGCGATCTGCTGGAGCAGGACGGTCTTGCCGGTCTTGGGAGGGGCGACGATCAGGCCGCGCTGACCCTTGCCGACCGGGGCGATCAGGTCGGTGACGCGCCCGGCCAGGCCCGCCGCCGGATGTTCCAGGCGCAGCCGCTCGTGCGGGTGCAGCGGGGTCAGGTCCCGGAAGTGCCGTCGGGCGCCCTGCCCGGCGGGCGTACGCCCGTTGACCCGGACGACGTCGGTCAGGGCACGGCGGTCACCGGCGACGCCCTCGACCAGGTCGCCTCTGCGCAGGCCGTGACGGCGGATCAGCGCGGGGGAGAGGAGCGGGTCGGACGGGGCGGGCAGCAGGTCCGTGCCGCGCAGCCGGCCCCTGCCTCCCGCGTCGATGTCGAGGACACCGGAGGCGATCGAGGCCGGGGGCTGCTGCACAGGAGGGTGTTCGAGTGTGGTGGTCATGGTGTTCGGTCCTTTCACGGACGCGGGCATGAGACATGCGGAAGGAAGGGAGGGAGGACGCCGTGCGGGGGAGTCGCGGGACTCCCGGGGACGGCCGGAACGGCGCCTCGGACTTCAGGGAGAAGGCCCTGTTCACGAGGTGGTGCCGAGAAGCGGACGCGCCGGTCGCATCAGGACGGGCGGGTCGGCGAACCGAAGGGAGAAACGCACCGACGCCCGAGAAGACCCGAAACGGGGGGCGTGCAGAGGTGCTGCTGGCACTGTACCACTACGAACGGTGATCCGGCGGGAGGACGCGGCGGACCCGCCGTCTCACCCGGCGCGACGCGGCAGGCGCCGCGAGTGTCCCGCGCCGTGCGGGCCGGAGCCCCGCCGGGCTGCGGGGTCCGGCGGGGCTCCGGGGCGTCGCGCGCCCCTCAGGCGGCCCCGGCCTCCTCGGCGATCCGCTCGAACTGCGCCGCCATGGCCGCCTGCAGCGCCTGGGCGCCCGACAGCGGACGCACCATCACGGTGAGTTCGCCGATGCGGCCGTCCTCGTCGAGGTGCAGGAAGTCGCAGCCGCTGATCCGCCGGTCGCCGACCCGCGCGCTGAACAGCAGCGCGTGGTCGCGGCCGTCCTCCTCGCCGATGACCCGCTCGTAGCGGAAGTCCTCGAAGACCCGCTCGACCGCGCGCAGGATCGCCGTCGTGATCGCCCTGCCGCGATACGGCTTGAACACGACCGGGCTGGTGAAGACCACGTCCTCGGCCAGCAGCGCCTCGACGGCGTCCATGTCGTGCGCCTCGACGGCCGCACGGAATGCCCGCATCGTTCCTCCCTATTAAACTATTTGAATAAGTGCGGAGTAGGGTAGCCACTTCTTGCTAGCGTGTCGACATGTCTCTGAAGTACGCCGTCCTGGCCGCCCTGCTGGAGGGCGAGGCGTCGGGTTACGAGCTGTCCAAGATCTTCGACGTCTCGCTCGCCAATTTCTGGCCCGCGACACCCCAGCAGCTCTACCGGGAGCTGGACCGCCTCGCCGGTGAGGGGCTGATCGAGTCCCGGACGGTGCCGCAGGAGCGCCGGCCCACCAAGCGCCTCTTCTCGCTGACGAAGACCGGCCGGGAGCGGCTGAGCGCCTTCGCCGCCGAGCCGACCCGGCGTCCCACCGCCGTCCGCGACGAATTCCTGATCAAGATGCAGGCCATGGACGGCGTCGACCCGGAGGAGGTCCGCACGCTGGTCGAGGAACGCAGGTCCTGGGCCCTGGGGAAGCTCGCCCGCTACGAACGCGTGCGTGAGCGCCTCCTCGACGGCCGCACGGAGGAGGAGTACCTGCGCGACGCCGACCGCGTCGGGCCCTACCTGACGCTGGCCGCCGGCATCACCTTCGAGCAGGAGAACGCCCGCTGGTGCGAACGCGTCCTCGCGGTCCTGGAACAGCGCGCTCCCGCGAGGCCGGCCCGGCAGGCCCTAGGCTGACCGGATGTTCAGCCCCGAAGGCCCCACCCTGCGCGAACTGGCCGTCCAGGCGCTGTCGTCGGTCGAGCGCGGCTACGACCTGCTCGCCCCGAAGTTCGACCACACCCCGTACCGCACGCCGGAACGGGTCCTGGACGCCGTGGCGTCGGCGCTGGAGCCGATGGGGCCGTTCGGCGCCGGGCTGGACCTGTGCTGCGGCACGGGCGCGGGCGCGGGCGTCCTCGGCAGGGTGTGCCGGGAACGGGTCACGGGCGTCGACTTCAGCGCGGGCATGCTGGCGGTGGCGCGTGAGCGCTCCGTGCCCGAGGGTCCCGAGGTCTCCTGGGTGCGCGCGGACGCCCGGGCGCTGCCGTTCGGGCCCGTCTTCGACCTCGTGGTGAGCTTCGGGGCGTTCGGGCACTTCCTGCCCCGCGAACTGCCGGGACTCTTCACCCAGGTGCGTTCCGTGCTGCGCCCGGGCGGCTGCTTCGCCTTCCCCGTCGGCGCCCCGCCCCGCCCCGGCTCCCGGGCGTACTGGACGCTGCTGGGCTTCGACACGGCGATGCGGGTGCGCAACGCGCTGTGGAGGCCGCCGTTCGTCATGTACTACCGGACGTTCCGGCTCGGCGACGTGGGCCGCGAGCTGGCGCGCACCGGATTCCGGGCCGACCTGCACGCCCTGCCCGGCTTCGGGCTCCGGCCCGACGGCAGCCCGCGCGCCCGGCTGGTGGTGGCCCGTCGGCTGCCGTGAGCGACAGGTGTCCGCTCAGCCCGCCGCCGGCAGGGTGAACTCGTAGACGAGCGCGTCCCCTCGGGCGTCCACCACCAGGTCGGTGATCTCCAGCGGGCGCGCGTACTGGTCGTGCACCCGCCGGGTGACCCGGACCGCCGAGGTGTCCCCGAGCCGGGTGATCGTGTCGCGGTGGTGCAGGGCCAGCCCCGCGCTGCGCATCCAGTCGTAGGCCCGTCGCAGCTGGGCGCAGGCGGCGCCGTCGGCGCGGTCGCGGTACCGGGCCAGCTCCTCCACCTCGGCCAGCGCCACGGGGGAGAACGAAGTCACGGCCGTCCGCCGTCCGCTGCCGTCGGGGGTCGCCGACAGGTAGCGGTGCACCAGGGTCGCCCGGCCCGGCCCCAGGCCCAGCGCCGTGGCGTGCTCCGGCGGTGGGGCCTCCCAGGCGACGGTGGCGCGGTCGCCGGTGCCCGGCTCGGACGCCCGGGCGCCGACCGGGAAGGCGAGGGACGCGGGGCTCCCGGCGGGCGGCCCCGGCAGGGTGACATGGCTGCCGCGCCGATCGGTCGCGACCAGGCCGTCCCGCCGCAGCACCTCCAGGGCCTGGCGCACCGTCTCCCGGCTCACGCCGAACCGCCCGGCCAGCTGCCGCTCGCCCGGCAGCCGATCGCCGGGCGCGACGGTCCCGTGCCGCAGCTCGTCGGCCATCCGGGCGGCCACACGCCAGTACAGAGGCGCCGGCGCGTGGGTGAGGGGGTAGTCGTGCGGGGTGGTGCGGGCCATGCCGCGCCCTCCTGTGGGTGACGTGCGGTAGCCGTGCGGGCTCGGTGCGCCACCAGAACTACCATTGGTCTAAACCAGCAGGGAAGCGTGGCCCGCCGGTTCGGCCGAAACCGGCCGCCGGCGCGGGCCGTCGTCCGTCCGCGCCGCCGCGCCCGTCACCCCTCACGGAACGCTCACAGGGCGCTGTACAGGGCGTCCACCAGCGCCATCTTTCGCGGGTCGTCGGCGATGTGCGGCCCCATGCGGTTCATCGCGTAGCCCAGCGAGACCCCGGCCTCGGGGTCCGCCAGTCCCGAGGACCCGCCGAAGCCGTCGTGTCCGAAAGCGCGCGGATTGGGTCCGTAGGAGCCGTTCGGGCCACTGAGCCACAGCCCGAGCCCGACCTCCGTCTCGTGGGCGAAGCCGGCGCCCAGGACCAGGTCGCGGCAGGCGCCCTGCCCCTCGCGCACCCGTTCCGCCGCCTCCGGGGACAGCAGGCGGTGGCCGCCGTAGGAGCCCCGGCCCGCGAAGATCCCGTACAGCGCGGCGACCGCCCGCGCCGTACCGTGCCCGTTGGCCGCCGGGATCTCGGCGGCCCGCCACGCCGCCGTGTTGGCCTCCGCGGCGCCGACCGGGGGATTGGCCAGCGCCGCCAGCGCCGCGGGCGCCAACTGGGCCAGGACGGCCGCCTGTTCGCTGCCGGCCGCGGCGCGGGGATGCACCAGCTCGGCCGCCCGGCCCGCGTCCCGCTCGGGCAGCCCGATGGTGAAGTCGATCCCGAGCGGTCCGGTCACCTCACGCTCCAGGAACGCCCCGGGCAGCAGCCCCGACACGCGCCGCACGACCTCGCCGACGAGATACCCGTAGGTGATCGCGTGGTAGCCGGACCGGGTCCCCGGCTCCCACCAGGGCTCCATGGCCGCCAGCCGTGCGGTGGTCGTCTCCCAGTCGTACAGTCCGGCCACCGGGTGCGGTTCCCGCAGGCCGGACAGGCCGGCGCGGTGCGACAGCAGATGCCGGACGAGCACCTTCTCCTTGCCCGACGCGGCGAACTCGGGCCAGTAGGCGGCCACCGGCGCGTCGAGGTCGAGCAGCCCGCGATCGGCGAGGATGTGCGCGCACAGGGCGGTCGGGCCCTTGGACGTCGACCACAGGTTCACCAGAGTGTCCCGCTCCCAGGGGCGGGTCCGGGCCGCGTCGGCCCAGCCGCCCCACAGGTCCACCACCGTCGCGCCGTCGACGGTGACGGTCACCGCGGCGCCCAGTTCCCCCCGTTCCCGGAAGTTCTCCTCGAACGCGGTGCGCACCGCCGCGAAGCGGGCGTCGCAACGGCCGTCAACCTGTGCCTCGTGCTCTGCCATGGGCCCTCCGTCGTACGCCGGAAACCGGGCCGCGACGTCACGGCCCGGGCCCGAAGAACGTACCGACTGGTCGGACCGGACGGAAGTCCGCGGAACCGGCCGACCCGGACTCAGGCGTAGGAACGCAGCCAGCGGAGCTTCGCGGCCTCCTGGAAGGGGCCGCCGCCCTCGTGGTCGTTGAAGTCGTACACCTCGATCGCCTTGTCCTCGTGCGCCCACGCGTTGAACGCCGCGAAGACGGTCGAAGGCGGGCAGGTCTGGTCCTCCAGTGCCGCCGAGAACAGGGCGGGGGCCCGGCCCCGCGCCGCGAAGTGCACGCCGTCGAAGTACGACAGCGTGCGCAGGGCGTCCTCCGTGCGGCCGCGGTGCGTCTTCAGGTAGAGGCCGACCTCCCGGTACGGGTGCCGGTCGGTGAGCGTCACCGCGCGCGGGAAGTCGCAGAGGAACGGCACGTCCGGCGCGACGGCCGTCAGGTCCGGCACCAGGCCGCCGACCGCGAGGGTGATGCCGCCGCCCTGGCTGCCGCCCAGTGCCACCGTGCGCGCCGGGTCGGTCAGCGGGTGCGAGCGGGCCGCCTCGACCGCGCGCACCGCGTCGGTGAAGACGCGGCGGTAGTAGTAGTTCTCCGGGGCGTCGATGCCGCGGGTCATGAAGCCCGGGTACGCGGGGGTGCCGCCGACCGGGTCGGAGGTCCCGCCGCCGCCTCCCCAGGCACTGCCCTGGCCGCGGGTGTCCATCACGAAGTGCGCCCGGCCCGTGGACGCCCACAGCAGGTGCTCGTGCGGGAGGCCGCGTCCGCCGCCGTACCCGACGAACTCCACGACCAGGGGCAACGGCTCGTCGGCCGCGGCGGGCAAGGTCAGCCAGCCCTTCACCGGGTGACCGCCGAAGCCGGCGAACGTCACGTCGTACACCCGCACCGTGGACAGTCCCGTGTCGACCGGTTCGAAACGGGCGTCGAGGTCGTACCCGCGGGCCTCCTGGAGGGTCTTGCCCCAGAACGTGTCGAAGTCCTCGGGTTCGACGGACTCGCTGCGGTGCGCGCGGAGTTCCTCGAGCGGAAGGTCGAACAGGGCCATCGAGAACCGCCTTTGCGGGGGAGACTGTGCCGGACCGTACAGATGATCACACCGTACGTGAGTGGTCCGACGACTCGCCAGATCCCGTCCGGAAGCGGCTCGGTCTTCACGCGGTACCGCGATCGGACGGTCGGTCGAGCCGCTGGTCAGCCGGGTGATCCGGTATCGGTGAGCGACGACGGGCGGTCGCCGAGTGACCGAGGGCCGGATCGGGTGGTCGGGTCACCTGTGGCGGGGGCCGCCCGCGGGCCGTGCGGACGGAGTCGTCGGCGTCACGCCCGGCGGTGCGTCCACTGCGGTTCCGTGAGCGCCCAGTCGCGCTCCCACTCGGCCATCCGCCGCCGCAGCGCCGCCCGGCGGACGACGGCCTGCCCCAGGAAGACCGTGAGCGCGGTGCCCAGGGCCGTGAACGCTCCGACGGTGACGGTGTGCTCCCAGACCGCGGAGTCGCCGGCCGGCGGCGGCACGCTCCGGCCGCGGGCGTCGAGCCACACGGTGATCACGTCGCCCTGCCGGGCACCGGCCGGGACACGGCTCGTGGTGGTCCGCGTCTCACCGCCCGGCGCGGTCCAGCGCACGGTCGCGCGGTACGACTGCCCGCCGGTCTGCACGGACGACAGGCTCTCGGGGGTCCGGTCGACCACCGTGGCGTGCACGCGGTGGCGCTCGGCGCGCTGTTGCGCCGCGACCGTCTGCGCCTGGCCCTGGGCCCACACGGCCGCGGCGGCCCCCAGCAGCGGGGCGCCGACCACCAGCAGGACGGCGACGACAAGCGCGGTCCACGCCTCCACGACGTCCGACCGGCGCCGCAGCGGATTGCGCCGCCAGCGCCAGCCGCGCACCCGGGTTCGCATGTCGACCTCCTCGCGACCACCACGACCGGAGAGCCCGACGGGCGGCCCTACGAGGTGAGGCCGCCGCTGTCTCCGCATCGCGTCACGCGTGCGAGTGCCCCGCACAGGTCTGGTACCCCGTCCGGCGGGTCCTGCTCACCACCCGCCCACGTCGCTCACGCCCGGTCGCCGGACGGCCGTTCCGTGTCGCCGCCCAAGTGCCCAGCGGGAGTCAGGGGGAAACACGCCCGGAGGCGGGCCGTCCCCGCGGCCCGCCGTGGAGGTCAGCCGAAGCGTTCGATACGGATCCGGTCCACCGGCTGCCCGGCCGCCACCAGCAGCCGCGAGGCGTGCTCCGCGAAGGAGTTCGAGCCGCAGACGTACGCCTCCCAGCCCCCGGCGGGCGGGTCGGCGAGCAGGGGCGCCAGGTGGGTGGCCGTCAGCCGTCCCACCGGCGTCCCCTCCGGAGCGCTCCGGGTGAACACCGGCGTCGTCTCCGCGCCGAACTCCCGCGCGTAGATCAGTTCCTCCGGGCTGCGCGCCGACACCAGCAGCCGTACCGGCACGGACAGCCCCCGCGCCCGGTGGTGGCGCACCATCGACATGAGCGGCACCACCCCGGAGCCCGCGCCCAGCAGCAGCGCGGGCCGGTCGCCGGGCCAGGCGAAGAAGCCGCTGAGCGGGCCCCGAACCTCGATCCGGTCGCCGGGCCGGGCCACCGTGTGGAACCAGCCGGACACCTCGCCGCCGGCCACGTGGTCGAGGGTCAGCTCGATGTGCCCCGAGCCGTCGGGCGCGGACGCCAGGGAGTAGTGGCGCTGGGCCACGTACCCGTCGGGCGCGGTCAGCCGCAGCATCAGGTGCTGGCCGGGCAGGTGCCCCGCCCAGCCGGGCACCGCCAGCCGGAAGGTGGCAGCGCGGGGCGTCTCGCGGCGGATCTCCGTGAGTGTGGCCGTCTGCCACGTCCCGGCCGCCCCGCCGTCCACCTCGATGCGCCCGGGCACGGCGAACCGCGTCGGCGGGGTGAAGGCGGGAGCACTGTGTGTCGTCACCGTCTCAGTCACCGGAGTACCGCTGCTCCTCCCAGGGATTGCCGCGCGCGTGGTAGCCGTTCTGCTCCCAGAAGCCCGGCTCGTCGTGGTCGAGGAGCTCCAGGCCCGCGATCCACTTGACGCTCTTCCAGAAATAGAGGTGCGGCACCACCAGCCGTGCCGGACCGCCGTGCTCGGGGGCCAGCGGCCGCCCGTCGTACTCCCACGCGATCCACGCGCGCCCGCCGGTCAGGTCGGCCAGCGGCAGGTTGGCGGTGTACCCGGTGTGCGAGTAGGCGACCGCGTGCGTGGCGGACGGCAGCGGGCCGGCCGCGTCCAGGAAGGCGTCCAGGGACACGCCCCCGAACCGCACCCCGAACTTCGACCAGCCGGTCACGCAGTGGATGTCGCCCGCGTACGCCGAGGCCGGCATCCGGCCGGCCTCGGCCCGGTCCCAGGCGCGGGGCCGGGCCACCAGCCCGGCAACGCGGAAGGACCAGTCGTCGGGGGCCAGGTCGGGCGTGACCTCGGCGGACAGCACGGGCCAGTCGTCGCCCGCGTCGTACTGGCCGGGCGGAAGTCCCGGCCGGGCGGAGCGTGCGCGCCCGGTGAAGCCTCGGGTGGTGTTCATGCGGGGGCCTTTCGGCCGACGGGGAGGGGCTGCCCGCGGTCGGCGTGATCAGTGCGTACGACGTCAACCGTACGTGCCTTCGGGCCGGACCTCAGACCGGGTCTCCGCCGGGACCGGCGTCCTGCCACGCGTTGTACCGCTCCAGATACGCCGCGAAGCGGACCAGGTCCTCCTCGGGCCAGTTCGCGAGCCGCTCCCGGAAGGCGGTCCGGCGGCTGACCGTGACCTGCGCCAGGATGCGCCGGCCCGCGTCCGTCAGATGCAGGACCTGGACGCGGTGGTCGTCCGCGTCGACGCGCCGCTCGACCAGCCCGGCGCGCTCCAGCGCGGCCACCTGCCGGCTCACGGTGGACTTGTCCAGGGCGTAGTGGGCGGCCAGGTCGGTGGCCCGGCACCCGTCCCGCTCCTCCAGGTGACCGAGCAGCGTGTACGACACCAGCGACAGCTCGGGGTGCATGCGTCCCGCCGAGGCGCGGGCGCGGCGGGCGAAGGCCGTCATCTCCCGCTGGATGGTCTCCACGGCCGTGCCCGCGCCGGGGGTGACAGTCGTCTCATCGGGCCTCTCGGCTGCCGTCACGGATCCTCCTTCTCAGGTTGGTTGTATAGTACAACTTGAAAGACGAGTTGTATAAGCCAACCATTGGAGGTCGCGGGCCGATGAGGTCGCACGCCCTGCGCCATGTGCTCACGCACCTGATCACCCCGCTGCTGATGTGCGTCGGCATGGGGCTCGCGTACATGGGGGCCTTCGTCACCCCCGAGCCGAACCACCTGCCCGTCGCCGTCGTCGGCTCGGGCCCCGAGGCCAAGGTGCTCGCCCAGACGGTCAAGGACAAGGGCGGTGACGCGCTCGACGTCCGGACCGTACCCACCCGCACCGAGGCCGTCGACCTGCTCCGGCACCGTGACATCACCGGCGCCTACGTGCCCGGCGACAGGGCGCCCGAGGTCGTCGTGGCCACCGCCGCCTCCGACATGGGAGCCATGGCCGCGAAGAAGGTCTTCACCCCTCTCGCCGAACGGCAGGGCGTCCCGCTGAAGGTCACCGACGTCGCCGCCCCGGTCGACGACGACCCCACCGGACAGGGCCTGTTCTTCCTGCTCATCGCGGTCAGCATCGGCTCCTACGCCTCCGTGGCCGCGCTCGGCGCCGCCGGGTCCGCGCTGCCGATGCGGATCCGCGCCCTGCTGACGCTCGGCGTCTCGGCCGTCGTCAGCGCCATCGGCGCCCTGCTCGCCGGGCCCGTGTTCCACCTCGCGCACCACGACCTGGCCGGCCTGTGGGGCATGGCCTGGCTCTACGCCGCGGGCATCCTGTTCGTCGGCGTCGGCCTGCACACCTTCCTCAAGCGGTGGACCACGCTCGCCATGATGGTCCTGTTCGTGATGCTCAACTTCACCACCTCCGGGGGCCTGTTCCGGCCCGAGCTGCAGAACGGCTTCTTCGGCACCCTGCACGCCTTCTGGAACGGCGCCGGCTTCGTCGAGGGCGCCCGCAGCCTGCTCTACTTCGACGGCGACGGACTGGGCCGCAGCATCTGGACCCTGGCCGCCTGGCTGCTGCTCGGCCTCGCGGTGACGGGCGTCGCCGCCCTCCGCGAGCGGTCCGGCGCGCTCGCGCCGGCCCACCCGAGGCACGCCAGGCCGGACGGGGAGAGCGCGCAACCGGCCGCCGGCGGAGAGGCCCGCGAAGAGGCCGAGGAAGAGGCCGAGGAAGAGGCCGAGGAGACCGTCGGCGTCTGATCGTTGGGGTAGTGTGGCCGACGGCCGCGGACCGTCCCCGGCCGCCGGACACCTGGGAGGTGAGACCCATTACCGCTGTGTCGGCCCGGGTGCTCTCACCTCTCGGCAGTGCGGTCACCGCCAGGCGGTGACCGGGAGAGCGCCCTTCGGTTCCCGAAAGGCTCTCGGCTTCCATGCCCCCACTGTCCTCCGCGGTCTCTCCCTCCTCCGCCTTCCCCTCCCGTGACTCCGTCGTGGCCGCGCTCCGCGCCGCGGGGTGCGTCTTCGCCGAGGACGAGGCGGACCTGATCCTCACCGCCGCCCGCACCCCCGGCGAACTCGCCGCGCTGGTCGATCGCCGCGTCACCGGCCTGCCGCTGGAACTCGTCCTCGGCTGGGCCGAGTTCCACGGACTGCGCATCGCCGTGGCTCCCGGCGTCTTCGTTCCCCGCCGCCGTACCGAGTTCCTCGTGGACCAGGCCCTCGTCCACGCGCCCGACGCGGGCGTCGTCGTGGACCTGTGCTGCGGCTCGGGCGCCGTCGGCGCGGCCCTGGCCGCCGCACTCGGCCGGCCCGAGGTGCACGCGGCCGACATCGATCCGGCCGCCGTGCGCTGCGCCCGCGGCAACCTCTCCGCGGCCGGCGGCCAGGTGCACACCGGCGACCTGTTCGACGCGCTGCCCGGCGCGCTGCGCGGGCGGATCGACATACTCGCCGCCAACGTGCCCTACGTCCCCACCCGTGAGGTCGCCCTGCTGCCCGCCGAGGCCCGCGACCACGAGCCGCTGGCCGCCCTCGACGGCGGCACCGACGGCCTCGACGTGCTGCGCCGGGTGGCGGCCGAGGCGTCCGGCTGGCTCGCGCCCGGCGGCTGCGTGCTCGTCGAGACGAGCGAACACCAGGCCCCGGCCGCCCTCGACGCCTTCGTCCGCGGCGGCCTGAGCGCACGCCTGGCGGTCAGCGACGAGCTGTACGCCCGGGTGGTCGTCGGCGTCAGGCGTTAGGCCGGCGCTGCTCCGGCGGCGTGGCCCGGGCGATCAGCAGGGCCACGTCGTCGGAGTTCTGCGGCTCGTGCAGCGTGCGCAGGAGCAGATCGCAGACCTCCTCCAGGGGGCGGTCCGGGCCCTCCAGCACGGCCAGCAGCGCGGCCAGCCGCTCGTCGATCGGCTGCTGGCGCGTCTCCACGAGGCCGTCGGTGTAGAACACCAGCCGGTCGCCCGGCTCCAGATCGACGGTGGTGGTGGAGAAGGCGACGCCGCCCACCCCGAGCGGTACCCCGGTGGGCAGGTCGAGCAGCTCCGGAGGGCGGCCGGCCCGCAGTCGCACCGGCGGGAGGTGCCCGGCGTTGGCGATGCGGCACTGCCGGGCGTGCGGGTCGTGGACGGCGTAGACACAGGTCGCGATGGCCTGGTCCAGGCCGGCCGTGGTCCGGTCGAGGTGTTCGAGCAGCAGCGCCGGATCCAGGTCCAGCGCGGCCAGCGTGGTCGTCGCGGTCCGCAGCCGCCCCATGGACGCCGCCGCCGCGATGCCGCTGCCCATCACGTCGCCCACGACCAGCGCCGTCTTGCAGCCCTCCAGCGGGATGACGTCGAACCAGTCGCCGCCGACCTCGCTGGTGGCCTCGGCGGGCTGGTAGCGGGAGGCGACCTCCAGGCCGCCGGTCACCCGCGGGTGGCTCGGCAGCATGCTGCGCTGCAGGGTGAGGGCGGCGTCACGGGCGTTCTGGTACCAGCGGGCGTTGTCGATCTGCAGCGCCGCGCGCGCGGCCAGTTCCCGGGCGAGCACCAGATCGTCCTCGTCGAACGGCAGCGGATTGCCGATCCGCTTCAGGTCCAGGGCGCCGAGCACCTCGCCGCGCGCGATCAGCGGCACGGCCAGGTACGAGTGCACGCCGGCCCGGCGCAGCATCCCGGCAGCCTCGGGCGAGCGGGCGATGCGGGTCAGGTCCTCGTCCGTCACCTGCGCCACCATCACGGGCCGGGCGGTGCGCACGCACTCCGTGACCAGTCGGTCCGGCCCGTACCGCGCGACCTGCCCGGGCGGGTCGGCCGCCCGCAGCGCCTCGGGCGCGTCGTCCGCCTGGACGGCCAGGGCCCGGATGACCGCGGGCTCGGCGGGGCCCAGCGTGCTGCGCCGCCCCTTGACCACGGACTCCAGCAGATCCACGGCCGCGATGTCGGCGAGGCCGGGCACGGCCACCGCGGCCAGTTCGTGGGCCGTGCGGTCCAGCTCCAGCGTGGTGCCGATCCGGGCCGAGGCGTCGGCCACGGCGGCGAGGCGGCGTCGCGCGGACTCCGCCTCGACGCCCGCCCGGTACTGCTCGGTGACGTCCACGATGGAGACGGCCACGCCCAGCACCGCCCCGAGGGCGTCCTCCAGCCGGTACAGCGAGTACGACCAGGCGTGGTCCTCGTCCGGGTCGGCCGGCGTCCGTCCCGTCGCGGACCGGTCGACGGCGGGCTGTCCGGTCTCCAGCACCCTGCGCGCCGCGTCCTCCAGCGCGTCCGCGTCCACCTCCGGCAGCACCTCCCGGACGGTGCGGCCGATGTGGGCCTCGGCGGGGACGCCGTTGATCCGCGTCAGCGCCGGGTTCACCGACACGTACCGCAGCTCCGTGTCCAGGACCGCCAGTCCGATCGGGGACTGTGTGATCACCCGGGCGGACAGCGCGACGTCGTGCTCCAGCCGGCGCACGGTGGACCGGTCGACCGCGAGCCCGAGCGCGTAGACGTCGCCCCGGTCGTCGAGCAGCCGCATATTGCGGAACTCGACCAGCCGGGTGTCGCCGTCCTTGCGGCGGATGGGGAAGGCGCCGGCCCAGCTCCGGCCCGTCTTCATCACGTCGGCGAACAGCTTCACGACCAGGTCGAGATGCTTCTCGTGGACCATGATCCGGGCGGCGTACTCACCCAGCGCCTCCTCGGCGGAATAGCCGAACAGCTCCTCGGCCTGCGGGCTCCACAGCACGATGCGGCCCTCGGTGTCCAGCACGACCGAGGCCACGTTGAGCACGTCGAGGAGCCCGCTGGGACGCACCGGTCCGCGCGGTGACTCGGCGCCCTCGAAATCGGCAGACCCGGCTGCACTCATCCCACGCCCCGCCTTCGCCGTTCCACGCGGCACGTCCTTCCGATGCCGACTCCTTTGTTCTACCGCGTTCGACCTCGTCCAGGGCCGTTTCTCCGCGGCCTCTGCCGTCCCTTCCAGCATCTCCCCGCCGGGCGGCGAACGCCCGCGCGACGCGGTCGACCCGGCGCGTTTTTGCTCTGTACATGACTTACGGGGGCGGGCCACACTGTGCGCCGAGTGCGTGCCGCCCGATCACCCCCCACCGAGGAGCCGACTCATGCCCCTGCGTGCCCGGCAACGTTGTCACGCGGTCCTGACCGGACTCGCCGCCGCCTTTGCGCTCGTCCTCGCCGCCCCGCCCGCGGGGGCGGCCGCCCCCGCCGCCGACACCTGGACCGAGGCCGGCTCGGACCGGGCCGATCCGCTCACCGAGAGCCAGGGCCTGGCCTCGGTGGAGGTCCCGGCCGGCAGTCCCAACCGCTACACCGGGATCGGCACCGTCCCCTGGGGCCTCGCCGCGCGCGGCTGGAACCACGTCGGCGACCCCGACGCCTCCTACGACGGGTACTACGTCGAGCCGTACCAGCGCGACGACGGCGACACGAAGATGTTCCGCGTGCAGGCGCCGGACGGACGCTGGTCGGAGTACGTGCACACGCTGAGCGCGGGCGAGGCGCTGAACAACTCCTGGGCCGCGATCTCGCCGGACGGCCAGTGGATGCTGTCGGGCGAGTGGGGCACCATGGACCGGCTCCTGGTCTTCCCGACGCCCGGCGTCAATCCGGCCACCTCGCCCTCGGCGAACCTCCCCCAGGCGGCCACCGTCCGCCTGGACCGCGCCGTGCGCGACGTCCAGGGCTGCGACTTCCTCGACGCCACCACCCTCCTGTGCTCCTCCGACGACCCGGAGGGCAGCCTCTTCGGACTCACCAAGCCGCTGCTGCGGATCGACCTCTCCGCCGCGCCGGCCGGGACCGCCGACGTCACCGGCCGTGTCACCGCCCTGCGGCAGCTCCCGCTGCGCAGCGCCTGTTCCGGCGGCTTCGAGGCGGAGGGCGTCGACTACGACCGCCGCACCGGCACCCTGCGCGTGATCGTGGTCTCCCCGGGCTTCTGCGTGCTGACCGACAGCAGGACGTACCGCCTCACCCGCGGCTGAGCCGGCGGCCGCGGGGCCGTGCCGGTAGTGCTCCGTCCGAGGTGGTGCTTTTCTAGGGGTATGGGTGCGGTCTCCGCGGGACGTCCACGCCGTGGAGCGGCCCGCGGTACCGCACCGCGGCCAGGAGAGGAGCGATCACGATGGACGGCGAGCGAATGCATCCGGAGTCCGTCTCGGTGGAGCTGAGCGGATGCGGCAAGGAGGACGCCCGCACCGTGTTCGACGCCCTGTGCGCGTGCTTCTCGTCCGACCGGCACGCGGGCGACGTGACCCGGGAGTACGACGAGGTGCGCCCGACCGTGTGGCTCGGCACCTTCGACGTGGCCGACGCCCACCAGGGCGAGTGCGGGCCGACCCGGCTCCGCGCGTCCGTGGAGGCCGACGTGCAGGGAGGCTACTGGGCGATCGAAAGGTTCCGCACCACCCTCGACTCCCTGTTCACCGTGCAGGACCTGAGCACGGCCTCCGGCGACCAGGAACGCGAACTGCACGTACGACTGGAGAGCCGCTGACCCCGAGGCCCGCCGGACGTGCCGGTGTGGTGTGCGCCGCCTCTTTGTGCAACTAGTTGCACAAAGAGGCGGCCGTCCTCTACAACAGAGGCACCACACCGCGCACGGAGGGCCCGATGAGCCGTTACCCCCACCTGCTGAGCCCGCTCGACCTGGGCTTCACCACCCTGCCCAACCGGGTCCTCATGGGCTCCATGCACGTGGGCCTGGAGGAGGCCGAGCGCGGCTTCGAGCGCATGGCCGCCTTCTACGCCGCCCGGGCCCGCGGAGGAGTGGGCCTGATCGTCACCGGTGGCATCGCCCCCAACGACGAGGGCCGGCCCTACGAGGGCGGCGCCAAACTCACCACCGGGGCGGAGGCCGAGCGGCACCGGGTGGTCACCGAGGCCGTGCACCGCGAGGGCGGCAGGATCGCCCTGCAGATATTGCACTTCGGCCGCTACGCCTACCACGCCGGCCTCGTCGCGCCGAGCCCGCTGCAGGCGCCGATCAGCCCTCACGTGCCCCGCGAGCTGACCGACGACGAGGTCGAGCGGACCATCGACGACTACGCCCGCACCGCCCGCCTCGCCCGCGAGGCCGGCTACGACGGCGTGGAGATCATGGGCTCCGAGGGCTACCTGATCAACGAGTTCATCGCCGCGCACACCAACCGGCGCACCGACCGCTGGGGCGGCTCCTACGAGAACCGGATGCGCTTCCCCGTCGAGATCGTCCGCCGGGTGCGCGAGGCGGTCGGCGAGGACTTCATCGTCGTCTACCGCCTGTCCATGCTGGACCTGGTCCCGGGCGGCTCCACGCTGGAGGAGGTCGTCACGCTCGCCAAGGCCGTCGAGGCCGCCGGGGCGACCATCATCAACACGGGCATCGGCTGGCACGAGGCCCGCATCCCCACCATCGCCACCTCCGTGCCGCGCGGCGCGTACACCTGGGTGACCAAGCGGCTGATGGGCGAGGTGTCGGTGCCGCTCGTCACCACCAACCGCATCAACACCCCCGAGGTGGCGGAGCAGTTGCTCGCCGAAGGCACCGCCGACATGGTGTCGATGGCCCGCCCGATGCTCGCCGACCCCGACTTCGTCGCCAAGGCCGCGGCCGGCCGGCCCGAGGCCATCAACACCTGCATCGGCTGCAACCAGGCCTGCCTCGACCACACCTTCAGCGGCAAGATCACCTCCTGCCTGGTCAACCCGCGCGCCTGCCACGAGACCGAACTGGTCCTCTCCCCGACCCGGCTGCGCAAGCGAGTCGCCGTGGTCGGCGCCGGACCGGCCGGTCTGGCCTGCGCGGTGACCGCCGCCGAACGCGGCCACCAGGTCACCCTCTTCGACGCCGCCGGAGAGATCGGCGGCCAGCTCAACGTCGCCCGCAAGGTGCCCGGCAAGCAGGAGTTCGACGAGACGCTGCGCTACTTCCGCACCCAGCTCGACGCGCACGGCGTCGACGTACGGCTGAACACCCGCGTCGGCGCGGACGACCTCACCGGCCACGACGAGGTCGTCGTCGCCACCGGCGTCACCCCCCGCACCCCGGACATCCCCGGCATCGACCACCCGAGCGTCGTCGGCTACCTGGACGTCCTGCGTGACGGCGCCCCGGTCGGCGACCGCGTCGCGATCCTCGGCGCGGGCGGCATCGGCTTCGACGTCGCCGAATTCCTCACCGACGGCGGCGACAAGGTTCACGAGGACGCCGCGGCCTACTTCCGCCAGTGGGGCGTCGACATGGACTACCGGGCGCCCGGCGGCCTCGCCGCACCCGAGCGTCCGGCGCCGCCGCGCACCGTCCACCTGCTCCAGCGCAAGACGTCCAAGGTCGGGGCCGGACTCGGCAAGACCACGGGCTGGATCCACCGCACCGAGCTCAAGCACCGCGGCGTCACGATGGTCCCGGGTGTGCGCTACGACCGGATCGACGACGCCGGCCTGCACGTCACGATCGGCGGCGAGTCGACGGTGCTGGAGGTCGACACGGTCGTCCTGTGCACCGGCCAGGAACCGCGCCGCGGCCTGTACGAGGAGCTGGTGGCCGCCGGCCGCAGCGCCCACCTCATCGGCGGCGCCGACGTGGCCGCCGAACTGGACGCCAAGCGGGCCGTCAAGCAGGGCACCGAGCTGGCGGCGGCACTGTAGGAGACGTGGGGAGCGGCATGGGCCGTCCCTAGGATGAGCCCATGTCACTCCCGCACGCGATCCTCACCGCCCTGGTCGAAAAGCCGTCGTCGGGGCTGGAGCTGACCCGCCGGTTCGACAAGTCGATCGGCTACTTCTGGTCGGCGACGCACCAGCAGATCTACCGCGAGCTGGGAAAGCTGGAGGCGCGGGGGCTGATCCGCGCGCTGCCCGAGCAGCAGCCCGCCCGCGGACAGAAGAAGAGCTACGAGGTCCTGCCCGCGGGCCGCGACGAACTGGCCCGGTGGACCGCCACCGCACAGGATCCGCGGCCCCTGCGGGACACCATGCTGCTGCGCCTGCGGGCCGCCGCCGTGGTCGGCACCACCGGCCTCCAGGCGGACCTGCGACGCCATCTGGAGCTGCACGAGCGGCAGTTGTCCGAGTACGAGGAGATCGAGGAACGGGACTTCCCGCCCGGGACGGACAGTGCGGAGGACCGGCTGCGGCACCTGGTGCTGCGCGCCGGCATCGATCTGGAGACCTTCTGGACCCAGTGGCTCAGGCACGCCCTGGCGGAGTTCGCCGAGCTGCCGGGCGACGGCCCGTCGTGACGTCCGCGCGCCGGGCTCAGAAGCGGTACGGCTTGGAGCGGCGGCGCAGGAACCAGGCCGCGGCGATCACCCCGCCGCCCATCAGCGCGCTGCCCGCCACCAGGGTGACCGTGCTGTAGTCCTGGATGGCCCCGCCGACACCGCCGAGGACCCCGCGCGGCGACGCGGACGGCGAGGGGGAGGCGGTCCGGCTGGGGGAGGGGGAGGGCGAGGGCGCCGAGGACACGATGACGGTCTGGGTGCCGGCGGTGCTGTTGTTCGAGCACACCACGACGACCGTGTAGGTACCGGGGGAGATGCCCGACCACGCGGCGGACTGGCCCGCGCCGGTGCCCGACAGCGCGACCTGACGCCCCTCGGCGAAGCTGCCCTGGCTGCTGGTGAGCAGCGAGGCCGTGCCCCAGCTCCCGTTCAGCTGGGCGCAGGCGGTGGTCGTGACCGACACCGTGCTCCCGGTGGTGCTCACCGAGATCCCCGGGCCCGCGGCGGCCGGACCAGCGGCCAGGGCGACGGGCAGCGCGGCGGCTGCCGCGGTCAGGCCGCGGCGGAGAAGTGGCGATGAGATGCGCATGTGGACTGCCCTCCGGCGGCACGGTCGGCGGACATCCCTTGCGCCGCCCAGGTCGGATCGCCCGTGCCGCCCCCTCAAGGGGCAGCCAACAGGGCGGCGGCCGGCTCCGCATGCGGAGCGCGACCGGCCAGGTGACGTGCTCACCGGCCGGCCGTGCACCGCCGGGACGTCACCGCTCCCGGCCCGTCGTCACCGTCCGCTCCGCCGAGAGACCGCCCCAGGTGCCGTCGGGCAGCTTGGCCCGCACCCGCACCCGGTGCGTGACGCCGGCCTCCCGTCCCGCGTAGAAGCTGTACTCGGCCCGGTCGCGCGGCGCGTCCCCGCCGTACACGAGCGAGGTGGCCCTGCCGCCGTCGAGGTGGATCTCGTACTCGGTGACGACACCGTCGGTGCGCGGCGGCACCCAGTCGAGGTCGATGTAGTAGGCGCCGTCGGCGCGGTGGGCCGTCGCGTGCAGGGCGGTGGGCGCGGTGGCGCGGCCGTCGTCGGCGCCCGGGGTGGTGAGCCGGACTGCGGTACTGGCGGGGGAGACGTTGTCGGCGGCGTCCCGTGCCCGGACGGTGAACGCGTAGCGGGTGCCCGGGCGCAGACCGGTGACGACGGCCGCGGTCTGGGCGCCGCCCACGCTGTGGATCTTCGTGTCGCCCTGGTAGACGTCGTACGAGGCGACGCCCCGGTCGTCGGTCGCCGCGGACCAGGTGAGCTGGACCGCCCGGCTGCCCGCCGCCCGCCCGTGCGCGCCCGCAGGCCTGGTGGGGGCCGAGCGGTCGGCGGCCGCGGCGGCCGGGGTCGTCGCCCGGGCCTCGGCGCTGTCCGGCCCGAGCCGTCCGTCGGCGTCGCGCGCCCGCACCGTGAAGACGTAGGCGGTCGAAGGCCGGAGCCGGGTGACGTCGGTCATGTGGTCGGCGGCCGGCACCTCCGTCACCTTGGTGCGGCCGTGGTAGACCTCGTAGGTCTCGGCGCCGTCGACGGCGTTCCACATCACGTGCACGCTGGTCGCGCTGCCCGCCGCGGCGGTGACGCCGGTCGGCGCTCCGGGCAGGCCGCCGCCCCCGCCGTCGTCCGTACCCGGGCCGCAGGACGAGACCAGCGCGAGAACCCCGCAGGCGAGGGCGCGGCGGCGCAGGACGGAACGGCGCGGGACGCGGTCGGGGGCGGGAACGGAAACGCCTCGCACGGCTCTGCCTCCCGGGCGGCCAGACGGCAATGGTCCGGACCAATATGCCGTCGTGACGCGATCACATCAAGAGGGGCGTCGTGTTCGGTCACCCGGACGGCTTACGTATCCTGGATGTCATGACGGCCCAAACTCCCTGAAGGGGCGGGGAGTTGTGGTCGATGGCGCGGGCCGCTGTCGTCGCTGGTCCCGCGCCGGCGCGGGCGGCCGGGCGAGCCGAAGCGGTACCGGAGCCGGTCCGCCCGCGCCCCGGTCGCCCACCCGGCTGTGCACCGTCTGGCCCTGTGTTGGTGGTCCGTGCACCCGATCCGGGGCACAGATGGGGCCGAGTTTCCGTCCATGCCCCCCAGGAGAGGCCACAACGTGCGTGTCCAGTCGCTGACACTGGCCGCGGCCGGCGCCGCCCTGCTCGCCCCCACGATGTTCCCCGCCGCACCGTTGCCGCCCCGGCCGGGCGGGCAGTTCCAGGTCCGGCCCGGGCCCGAGACCGCCACCCGGCCCCGGGCGGCGTCCGCACTCGAGGACGTGTCCCGCCTGAGGACGGAGCGCCGCGCGAGCTCCCGGTCCGGTGTCCGGCCCGTGCCCGGCCGCGACACCGGCGACCGCACCGCGGACGGCCCCTCCCAGGGTCCCGTCCGCGCCGCCGACCTGCTGGCCAGGACCCGGGACTGCACGCCCGTCTCGCACGGCCGCTACGGCAGTGACGCCGGGCGCCGGGCGGACATCCCGGTCTGCGGGACCCGGGACGCCGTCTTCTGGAAGGCCGACCTGGACATCGACTGCGACGGCCGGCGCGGCGCCCGCTGCAACGCGCGCACCGACCCGCACTTCACCGCCGCCACGGCCTTCACCCGGTCCGACGGCGGCCCGCTGGACGCGGAGAAGCTGCCCTACGTCGTCGTGCCCCGGCCCAGCGGCATCTGGGACCACCGGGCGGACGGCGTGCGCGGCGGCTCGGTCGTGGCCGTCGTGCACGGGGACCGGGTGGCGTACGCGGTCGTCGGCGACGTCGGCCCGCGCGACATCATCGGCGAGGCGTCCTACGCGGCGGCCCGTGCGCTCGGTGTCCCCGCCGACCCGAGCACCGGCGGCGTCGCCTCCGGGGTGACGTACATCGTCTTCAAGGACACCGAGACCGAGCCCATCGAGGACACGGCCGCCACCGAGCGGACGGGGGAGCGGCTGGCCCGGGCGTTCGCCGACGGCGGCTGAGCGGCCGGGACGACGGGCATCGGCACATCGGCCCCCTGGCGCCGCGTGCCTTCCGCCGCCCCCGGCGCGCTACGCCTTGCGGTAGGAGTACGCCTCCGCCGCCGCTGCCTCCACCGCCGCGAGATCGGCGCCCGTCGCCGCCGTGACGACCGCGGCCACCGCGCCCTCGACGAACGGGGCGTCGACCAGGCGGGTGTTGTCCGGCAGCTCGTCGCCCTCCGCGATCAGGGCCTTGACGGTGAGCACCGCGCTGCCCAGATCCGTGAGGACGGCGACACCCGCGCCCCGGTCCACGGACGCGGCGGCGGCGGACACCAGCTCGGAGCTGGTACCGAAACCGCCGGCCGCGGTGCCGCCCGCGGGAGCCACCGGAACCGGCGCGCCACCGCCCGACAGGGCCTTCGCCAGCTCGGCCACGGACGCCGCGACCTCGGCACTGTGGGACACCAGCACGATCCCGACCATCTTCTCGTCACTCACCGGACGCCTCCTCCAGAGCCGCGATCAGCAGCGCCGCCGACGTGGCACCGGGATCCTGGTGACCGATGCTGCGCTCGCCCAGATAACTCGCCCTGCCCTTGCGTGCCTGCAGCGGCGTGGTCGCCTCGGCGCCCTCCTCGGCGGCGGCGCGGGCGGCGGCGAAGGAGTCACCGAGGGCGTCCACGGCCGGCACCAGGGCATCGATCATCGTCTTGTCGCCCGGCGCCGCGCCCCCGAGCGTCCGGACGGCGTCCACCCCGGTCCGCAACGCCTCGGCCAGCTGCTCCGCGCTGACCTCGGCGGCGTCCCCGAGCGCCTTGCCGGTGCGGCGCAGCAGCGTCCCGTACAACGGCCCCGAGGCGCCGCCGACCGTCGAGATGAGCTGCCGCCCGGCGAGCGTGAGGACCGCGCCGGGCGTGTCGGGCGCCTCCTTCTCCAGCGTGGCCGTCACGGCCGTGAACCCGCGCTGGAGATTGCTGCCGTGGTCCGCGTCGCCGATCGGCGAGTCGAGAGCGGTGAGCCGTTCCGCCTCGCGGTCGACCAGCGCGGCGGTCGCCGTCATCCAACGGCGGAAGAAGTCGGCGTCGAGCACAGGATCTCCTTGCCTGGTAGGTACGTTCCGATGCCTTCCCCGTCCACCCTCACATGCCCCACCGCAGCCCGGGCGTCCTCACCGGCGCGTCCCACAGCCCGAGCAGCTCCTCGTCGATCTCGCACAGCGTGACCGAGGCCCCCGCCATGTCGAGGGAGGTCACGTAGTTGCCGACGAGGGTGCGGGCGACGGCGACACCGCGCTCGCCGAGCACCCGCTGCACCTCGGCGTTGAAGCCGTACAGCTCCAGCAGCGGCGTGGCGCCCATGCCGTTGACGAGGACCAGGACGGGATTGCGGGGGGCGAGGTCGGTCAGCACCGCGTCCACGGCGGCGTCGGCGATCTCGCCCGAGGTCATCATCGGCCGCCGCTCCCGGCCGGGCTCCCCGTGGATGCCGATGCCCAGCTCCAGTTCACCGGCGGGCAGGTCGAAGGTCGGGGTGCCCTTGGCCGGAGTGGTGCAGGCGCTGAGCGCGACACCGAAACTCCGGGAGCTGTCGTTGACCCGTCGGGCGATGGCCTCCACCTGCTCCAGCGGACGGCCCTCCTCCGCCGCGGCCCCCGCGATCTTCTCCACGAACAGCGTGGCGCCCGTGCCGCGCCGCCCCGCCGTGTACAGGCTGTCGGTCACCGCCACGTCATCGTTGACCAGCACCTTCGCGACCTGGATACCCTCGTCCTCGGCGAGTTCGGCGGCCATGTCGAAGTTCAGCACGTCACCCGTGTAGTTCTTGACGACGAACAGCACTCCGGCCCCGCTGTCCACGGCCGCCGCGGCCCGCACCATCTGATCCGGCACCGGCGAGGTGAACACCTCGCCCGGACAGGCCGCGGCCAGCATCCCCGGCCCCACGAAACCGCCGTGCAACGGCTCGTGCCCCGACCCGCCCCCGGACACCAGGGCGACCTTCCCGCTCACGGGAGCGTCCCGCCGCACGATCACCCGGTTCTCCACATCCACGGTCAGCTCGGGATGGGCGGCGGCCATGCCCCGCAGCGCGTCCGCGACCACGGTCTCCTGGACGTTGATGAGCATCTTCACGGGTACCTCCTGGGAAAGCAGCGAGACAGGGCTGGGGTCCGCCGAGCGACCGGACGAGGGTCGTCCGGAGCCCTCTGCCGGAAGTATCGGCCTTGCGGAAGCGAAGGTCACGCGCCCGGGCCGCGGGCGTGCCACTACGCGGCGTGAGGCGCCGGCTGCGGCCCCAGGGCCATCAGGACGAGAACGGTCCCCCGGACGACCAGTCCGCCGAGCAGAGCCGTCAGGAAGCCGTCGACGTGCAGGCCGTAGCCCATCTGTGCACCGAGCCAGGAGACGAGCAGCCAGAGCAGCGTGTCCTGGACGACGCCGATGACACCGAGGATCACGAGCATCACCGGTGGCGCGCTCCTGACGGCGCTCGGATAGCTGTGGATCAGCTGGTTGACGATGAGGAAGACGGCACCGGCCAGGACCACTTCCCAGGGCGGCGCGTCGATCACCGCGGTGATCCCGGGAAGCAGGACGGTGGCGAGGGCCACGCCCACATACGTGCCCAGCAGTCGTCTACGTTTGTACATGGCGCGATCATCGCGGGCGGGTGCCGCACCGGACAAGGGTCATTCCCGCGCCGTCGTCCCCTCCCGGGTGTGGACGTACAGGCGACGCCTGTCGCCGACGTCGACCGGCTGCGGGACGGGGAGTTCGTAGCGCACCGGCCGGGTGTGGTCGGCCAGTTGACGGCGCGGGTTGTAGACCTGGTTGAACTTCCACAGCATGCGCGCGAAGTTGGTCTGCCCGCGCAGCAGGTTCTGCCCGAGGACGCGGGCCGCCCCGAAGGCGGTGCGCAGGCCCAGGTGCTTGCGGTTGATCACGGCCTGGGTGCGCACCAGTTCCTCGTAGAAGCGCTCCAGGGGCAGCGCGGTCGGGACCACGGCGTGCTGGATGTCGAAGAGGCGGTAGTCGCGGGTGGTGAGCCGGCGTGACTCCGTGTGCCAGATCTCCGTCCCCGGGTAGGGCGTCATCACCGTGAAGTGGACGATCTCCGGCACCGAGAGCGCGAACTCCCGGACGACCCGGAAGCGTTCCTCGTCCCACGCCGGATCGACGATCAGGTTGATGGCGACCTGGATGCCCATGCGGCGGGCCGTCTCCAGGGCGCGGATGTTCTCGTCCGGGCTGATCCGCTTGCGGAACAGGTCCAGTCCCTCGGCGTCGATGGCCTCCATGCCGAGGAACATGTAGCGCAGCCCCAGCCGCGCCCACCGTTCGAAGACCTCGGGGTGGCGCAGCAGCACGTCGCTGCGCGTCTCCAGGTAGTACTGCTTGCGGATGCGGCGCCGCTCCACCTCGGCGGCGATGGCGTTGCCGTGGTCGGGCTTGATGAAGGCCACGTCGTCGACGATGAACACGTTCGGTTCACGGATCCTCGCCAGGTCCTCGGCCGCCGCCTCGGGGGAGGCCTTGCGGTAGCTGCGGCCGTAGAACGTCCAGGCGGAGCAGAACGAGCAGTCCCACGGACAGCCGCGGGTGAACTCGATCGAGGCGCACGGGTCCAGTTCGCCGATGAAGTAGCGGCGCCGGTTGCGCATCAGGTCCCGGGCCGGGAGCGGGGAGTCGATGCCGTGCATCATCAGCGGCGCCGGTCCGCGCCCGGAAGCGGTGACGACGCCGGGGACGCCGTCCACCCCGCCGTCGCGCACCGCCTCCAGCAGCGGCGCGACGGCCGGTTCGCCCTCGCCCCGGACCACGGCGTCCACGGCTCCGGCCGCCTGGGCGAGCACGTCCTCGGCGACGAAGGAGACGCTGTGCCCGCCGAAGAAGACGAAGCAGTCCGGGACCTCCCGCTTGATCTTCCCGGCCAGGTCGATCGCCTCGGGGATGTTCGCCAGGTAGTTCAGCGAGAAGCCGACGGCCTGCGGCCGGAAGGACCGGACCTCGTCCCGCAGCCGCGCGACCGGGAGCACCTGCAGGTCCACGACCCGGACCTCGTGCCCGGCCTCCCGGGCGGCGCCGGCCACCCGCTCCAGGCCGAGGGGTTCCAGCCGCAGGAAGATCTCGGAGTACATCAGGGCGCTGGGGTGGACGAGCAGCAGACGCATGGTCACCTCGTCGCGGGATCGGGGCGGACCGGAACGGACGGGAACCGGAAGGTGGCGACCTTCCCTTCCTAACCCGGCGGACCTCCCCCCGCACGGTCCGTACCGCCGTCCGGCGGGCCGGCGACGCGGGACGGCACCCGGGCGGACCAGCGGCACGCCCCCGAGGTGAGCGCCGGTCGAGCCGGTCGGGCGTAGTGGCGGTGGACCGCCTGCGCCACGCAGGCCGGCGTCCAGGGGGCCGGCCGCCCCGCCCGAGTCGGACGGGTTGTACGCCAGTTCCGGAGCGGCGGAGGTATGGGTCCCTGTGGAGCGGGCCGCCGGCTGAGTGACGCCCGGCCGGCGGCCCGCACGGGTCAGGGCGTCACCGGGGTGCCGCCGAAGGTCACGACCAGGCGGCCGTCCGAGGCGAAGGACCACCCCAGGGCGCCGTCGTACGCGGAGCACCGGGAGCCGTTCGAGCCGGTCCAGAACTGGTTCGACCCGTCGGCGTCACCCACGGTCTTGTCGTTCGAACCGTCGTCGCTACGGCACGAGGTGTTGCCGCGGAACACCGAAGTGCCCTTGTCGAACGAGAAGTTGCGCTGGGCGTTGTCGACGCTGACGTTGTCCGACACGGTCATCGAGCCCGGGTTGCTGTTGTAGGTGAACCCGTGCTTGCCGTTGGCGTAGGCGATGCTGCGCCGGACGACGTGGTCCACCTCGATGTCCTCGCCGCCGAGCTTGTAGCCGTTGCGGTCGCCGCTGGAGTTCTGGGTGCCGTCGGACAGGGTGCCGTTCTCGTAGGCGAGGGAGTCCTCGATGGTCACCGCGCCGATGGGGCCGGTGTCCGTCTTGGTGTAGAGGTCCCAGCCGTCGTCGATGTTGTTGTGGGAGACGGCGTAGCGGAAGACGTTGCCGGTCCCGACGGTGAGTTTCGCGGCGAAGCCGTCGGCGTCCTCGCCGTCGGAGTCGGCGTTGTCGTGCGACTCCGCGCCGAGGATCAGGTTGTCCGACGGCCACTGGTCGCGAGGCGTGGTGGAGGCCGTCCGGGACAGCTGGAGACCGGTGTCGCGGTTGAAGCGGGTGACCGTGCGCTCGATGACGTTGTCGCTGCCGCCGACGAAGATGCCGTTGTCCCCGGCGCGTTCGACGACGAGGCCCTTGATGTGCCAGTACGACGCGTTCAGGGCGAGGCCGCGGTTGGCCGGGTCCTCGCTCTGCGCGGAGAAGTTCAGCACCGGTGTCTCACCCGGATAGGCGGCCAGTTCGGTGCGGTCGCCCGGGGTGCCGTCGTCGCCCTGCGGAATGGTGACGGTCTGCGCGTAGCGGTAGGTGCCGCCGCGCAGGTAGATCGTGCCGCCCGGGGCGACACGGCCGATCGCCGAGGTGAGCGTCGTCGGATCGGACTGGGTGCCGGACGCGCCGTCGCTGCCGCTGGGCGACACGTACAGCGCGGAGCCCGTCGGCGGCGTCGTCGTGCCGCCGCCCGTCACCTCGGCGTCGAGGTAGTCGAGGTTGGGCAGGCCGGCGGAGGTCGTGGGGCTCAGCCGGACGGTGTTGCCGCCCGCCTTCACAGGCACCGTGAGCGTCTTGGTCACCCAGGTGCTCCATGCGCCGGTGGCCTCGAAGGCGGCCGAGGTGACGGTGGTCCCGTTCACGATGATGTCCGCGGCCCGTGCCCCGGTGGTGCCGTTGGCGAAGCGGACCCGCAGTGTCGCCGTGCCCGCGGCGGAGGCGTCGACGGTGAACTGGGCGTAGGCGCCGGTCTTGTTGGTGCCGTTGCAGAAGCCGCTGCCGGAGTAGCCCGCCCAGTCGGAGTCGATGGTGCCGGTGCAGACCGCGGAGGAGCCCTCGGCCTCCTGGCGGACGGACGCGGCCTGCGCTGTGGGGCCTGACAGGACGGCGAGGGTGCCGGCCAGCAGGCCGGCGCATGCGCTCAGGGATCTCACGTGCATCGTGTCTCCAGGGAAGTCGGGTCCGACCGGGATCCGGTGGGGGACAGTGAGGAGAAAGCGCTTTCGGGGTGGACCGTAAGGGCTTGCCGTGAACGCGTCAATGGATGTGTACTTGATTTCTGTTCACTATCTTGAACAGGCGGGGGCGATGGAGTCTCCCCAGGCGAAGACGGTGGGGCCGGACGGGGAGGGCGCGCGGACGCGAAGGGACGGCCCCGCCCGAGGATGTGAGGGATCCGGACCTTACCCGCCTGCCGCCCACGGGAGAGGCAGGCGTCATGCGGGTGGTGGCCACGGCCGGTCACGTCGACCACGGGAAGTCCGCCCTGGTGCGGGCGCTGACGGGCTCTGCGAGGGCGCTGCGGCCGGCCGGTGCGGGTGACGAGGGCGGCGGAAACGGAGGCGGACGGGAATCGAACCCGCCTGCCCGAGATCCTCGGGCACCTCGGTTTTGAAGACCGGGAGGGCCACCAGGCACCCACACGCCTCCATCGCCCGGCCAGGCTACACGGTCCCCCCGCCACGGCCCCACGGTCTCCGTCGTCCGGCGGCCTCGCCGTCAGCGGGTCCCCTCACCACCGACCCGGGCACACGGAGGAGCCCCGGCACGGTCGGGTCGTCCTGCGCCGGCCGGCGGGCGTTTCCGCCAGCCCTCCGTCACTGCTCCGTGCCGGTGTGCTCGTCGATGCCGGCACGTGCCCGGTACTCCCGCACCAGCTCCAGGGCGGCCGGCCCCCTCGGTCGTCGGCCCGGCCGGATGTCCACGGCGAGCGCCTTGGTCTCCTGGATGTGCGTGTTCGGGTCGAGGGACAGGTGCACCAGCTCGTTGGCCGCGTCGCCCGTGCTGTAGCCGTTGGGACCCCAGTGGTAGGGCAGCCCCACCTGATGCAGGGGCCGGCCGTGCACGGTCAAGGGGGCCATCCGGTCGGTGACCAGGACCCGTGCCTCGATCACGCCCCGGGCACTGACGATCGTCGCCCAGCCGGTGTGCTCCAGGGCGCGTTCGGCGGCCAGCTCGGGGGAGACCTCGCAGAAGAACTCCGGTTGCAGCTCCGCGAGATACGGCTGCCAGCGGGACATGCCGCCCGCCGTGTGGTGCTCGGTGAGCCGGTAGGTGGTGGCGACGTACGGGAACACCTCCGAGCCGGGGGCGCCCGCGCTCGGCTGGTAGCGATTGTCCGGGTGCGGAGGCAGCAAGTGTCGTACGGGGTTGCGCTGTTGCCCGTACAGCAGATTGGGGAAAGGCGAGTCCTGCGGCTCGTAGTGCGCGGGCATGGGACCGTCGGTGAGTCCCGTCGGCGCGTACAGCCAGGCCTTGCCGTCGGCCTGCATGATGAACGCGTCGGTCCCCGACAGGGCCTCCGGCCCGGTGGCGTCCGGCGGCGGCACGTGGCCGGGGGACTTGTCGGGGGAGAAGTCCGGGACGTCGTGCCCGACCCACTTCTCCCGGTCCTCGTCCCACCACACCAGTGCCTTGCGTTCGCTCCAGGGCCTGCCGTCCGGGTCGGCCGAGGCGCGGTTGTACAGCACACGGCGGTTGGCCGGCCACGCCCAGCCCCACTCGGCGGCCACCCAGTCCTGCTGGTCCCCGGGCTTGCGGCGGGCGGCCTGGTTGACGCCGTCGGCGTGGACACCGCAGTAGATCCAGCAGCCGCACACCGTGGAGCCGTCGCCGCGCAGCTGCTCGTAGGAGGAGAGGGGCTCGCCGTCGGCGTCGTGACCGTTGATCTCGGCCAGCACCGCCTCCGCGTCCGGCTCGGACAGCTCACCCTTCACCGGATAGTCCCAGGCCAGATCGAGCAGCGGCCGGTCCATGGGGTCGGTGGACCCGGCGAGCTTCCGGCGGATGATCCGCCCCAGGTGGTACGTGAACCACAGGTCGCTGCGGGCCTCGCCGGGCGGCGGCACGGCCTGGTGGTGCCACTGCAGCAGGCGCTGGGTGTTGGTGAAGCTGCCGTCCTTCTCGGTGTGGGCGGCGGCCGGCAGGAAGAACACCTCGGTGCCGATGTCCTCCGTGCGCATCTCGCCCGTCTCGATCTCGGGGCCGTCCTTCCACCAGGTGGCCGACTCGATGAGCGAGAAGTCCCGCACAACCAGCCAGTCCAGGCCGGCCATCCCGAGCCGCTGCATCTTGCCGTTGGCCGAGCCGACCGCCGGGTTCTCGCCCATCAGGAAGTAGCCCTTGCAGGTCCCGTCCAGCTGGGCCATGACGGTCTCGTAGGTGGAGTGGGAGCCGGTCAGCCGCGGCAGGTAGTCGAAGCAGAAGTCGTTCTCCGCCGTCGCCGCGTCGCCCCAGTAGGCCTTCAGCAGGCTCACCAGGTAGGCGCGCATGTTGCCCCAGTAGCCCTTGCGGGCCGCCTCGCCGCGCACGAACGTGTCCAGGTCGTCCTGCTGGTGGGCGTGCGGCATCGGGATGTAGCCCGGCAGCAGGTTGAAGAGGGTCGGGATGTCGGTGGAGCCCTGGATGGAGGCGTGCCCCCGCAGGGCCAGGATGCCTCCGCCGGGCCGGCCGATGTTGCCGAGCAGGCTCTGCAGCACGGACGCCGCGCGGATGTACTGCACGCCCACCGTGTGCTGAGTCCAGCCGACCGCGTAGGCGAAGGCGGTGGTCCGGTCCCGGCCCGAGTTCTCCGTGACCAGCTCGCACACCTGCCGGAACAGGTCCTGCGGCACCCCGCAGATCCGCTCGACCATCTCCGGTGTGTAGCGCGCGTAGTGCCGCTTCAGCACCTGGAGGACGCAGCGGGGGTGCGTCATCGTCTCGTCCCGCTCGATCTCGCCCTCGCCGATGTCGGCGCCGCCCGAGCCGTGGGACTCGCCGCGCGCCGCCTCCGTCACCGACGAGCCGCCGCCGGCGCGCTTGTCGTACTCCAGGTCCCGCTCGCCCGAGGCCGCCTGCATCTCCGTGCCCGCGTACTGCCAGCTGCCGTTGTCGTAGCTGCGGCTGTCGGGGTCGAGGCCGGAGAAGACGCCGTCGAGGTCCTCGGTGTCACGGAAGTCCTCGCGCAGCACGACGGGACCGTTGGTGTAGGCCGCCACGTAGTCGCGGAAGTACTTGTCGTGGCCGAGGACGTAGTTGACGATCCCGCCGAGGAAGGCGATGTCCGAGCCCGCGCGCAGCGGCACGTGGACGTCGGCCAGCGCGCTGGTGCGGGTGAACCGCGGGTCGACGTGGATCACCTTCGCGCCGCGGGCCTTGGCCTCCATCACCCACTGGAACCCGACCGGATGGCACTCGGCCATGTTCGAGCCCTGGATGACGATGCAGTCCGAGTTCTGCAGGTCCTGCTGGAAGGTGGTCGCGCCGCCGCGGCCGAACGATGTTCCCAGACCGGGAACGGTGGAGGAGTGTCAAACACGTGCCTGATTCTCGATCTGCACCGCGCCCAGAGCGGTGAACAGCTTCTTGATCAGGTAGTTCTCCTCGTTGTCCAGCGTCGCGCCGCCGAGGCTCGCGATGCCCAGCGTGCGGCGGGTACGGGTCTCGTCGACCTCCCACTGCCAGCCGGCGCGCCGGGCCTCGATCACCCGGTCGGCGATCATGTCCATCGCCGTGTCCAGGTCGAGGCGCTCCCAGTCGGTGCCGTGCGGGCGCCGGTACAGGACGTGGTGCTCGCGGGCGCCGCCCGTCGTCAGTTGGAGGCTCGCCGAGCCCTTGGGACACAGCCGGCCGCGGGAGACGGGGGAGTCGGGGTCGCCCTCGATCTGGGTGACGCGCCCGTCCTCGACGTACACGTTCTGGCCGCAGCCCACGGCGCAGTACGGGCAGACCGACTTCACGACGCGGTCCGCCGAGGCCACCCGGGGGGTGAGCCGCGCGCTGGTCCCGCTCTTGGCGGCGGCGCCGCGGCCCAGGGGGTCGGTGCCCTTGAGCTGGCGGTAGACCGGCCAGGAGTCGATCCAGGTGCGTACGCCCATGCCGTCCTCCGTCCTTCCTCGTGCGCTCTGCCGGCCCCGGGTGTCCCGTTTCCGGCTCTCCAATCCCGTGCCGCGCCGTCCGGCGGCCCAGGGTCCGCGAGGCGCGGTCAGCCCCCGCCGTCCGCCAGCCGTTCCCGTTGCGGCACGACGGTGTACCTGGGGTCCTCCGCGGAGGCCACCCCGGCGTGGAACACGCCGAACCGCAAGGCCGCGGAGCCCGCCAGGAGCGCCGCCCCGGCCCACGCGGCCGCGCCGCGGCGACGGCCCGCCACGAGGGTCAGGGCCGCGCCACCGGCCGTCAGCGCCTCCGCCCCGCGCAGCAGCACCCGCGCCCTGCCCTGCTCGAAGGGCTCGGACACCATCCCCATCCGCCGCCTCATCAGCCGGAAGGCACCCAGCTCCAGGGCCGCCCCCAGCACCGCCGTCCGGCGTGCGGGCCCGGCCTGCGCCGTCGGCACCCCGGCCAGAGCCAGCCCCGCCGCCGTCGTCGCCGCGGAGCCGGCGAAGACGAACGGCAGCTCCCGGTAGCCCTCGTGCCAGGAGGGCACCGCGGTGTCCGACAGCAGTACGGCGGTGTACGTGGCGACCGCCGGGCCGAGCACCGAGGCGGCCGCCGTGGCGGCGGACCCGGCGGGCCGGAGGCGGCCGGTCACGTCGGCCGCCGCGGCGGCCATGGTGAGCGGGGCGTAGCCGGCCAGCAGCCAGGAGCCCACGTTCATCGGGGAGGTGGGCTTGAACACGCGCAGCATGTTGAGGAACCGGGAGGGCCGGCCCAGGTCGTGCACCAGCGCGCCCAGCGACAGCGAGACGGCCCCCGCCGCGCCCAGTTTGGCCGTCCGCGCCAGTGCCGGACGCCCCGTGACGTCCCCGCCGGCCGCCAGCAGCGACGACGCGCCCGCGAGCCCGCCGAGCCAGAGGTAGCCCGCGATGTCGAGGGCCGCCCAGCTCGGCCTGTTCAGCACCGGCTTGCCGTAGTACGAGGAGAACTCGGCGTTCGGGACCATCGGTTGCTCGCCGCGTCCGCGGCGGCGGCGGTGCCCCGCCTGTGCGCCCGTCGTGGCCTCCCGGCCCGGCCGCGCGCCCCGGATGCCCTCGCGGGTGACGTCCGAACCGGTCATCGGGGCCTCCTGGCGAAGCCGGCGGCGGTCAGCGCGGCGAGCGAGACGGCGGCCACCGCCGCGTGCCGCCACATCGAGGGCAGGTCGCGGGTGGTGACCACCGGGTCCGGCGGCAGCCCGTACACCTCCGGCTCGTCCAGCAGCAGGAAGAAGGCGCCGTCGCCACCGACACCGTCGTCCGGACTCTCCCCGTACAGCCGGGCGTCGGTCACTCCGGCCGCGTGCAACTGCGCGACGCGGGACGCCGCCCGCTCCCGCAGCTCCTCCAGCGGGCCGAACTGGATCGAGTCGGTCGGGCAGGCCTTCGCGCAGGCCGGTTCCATGCCGACGCCGAGCCGGTCGTAGCACAGCGTGCACTTCCAGGCGCGTCCGTCGCCCTTCCGCTGTTCGATGACGCCGTAGGGGCAGGCGGGCACGCAGTAGCCGCAGCCGTTGCAGACGTCCTCCTGCACCACCACCGTGCCGAACTCGGTGCGGAACAGGGACCCCGTGGGGCACACGTCCAGGCACGCGGCGTGGGTGCAGTGCTTGCACACGTCGGAGGCCATCAGCCAGCGCAGTTCGGTGCGCCCGTCCGGCGCCACCGGGGAGATCGCCCCGGCCCCGGCCGCCGCGGAGGCCGTCTCCGACGGGGGGCCGGTGGTTCCGGGACCGGCGTTTCCGGAACCGGGGGACGAGGCGTCCAGGCTCCGGGCGGCCGCGAAGACGTCGACGTCCTCGTGACCGGCCCCGGTCTCCCGGCCGCCGACCGGCACCCGTTGCTCGATGAAGGCGACGTGCCGCCAGCTGTCGGCGCCGAGCCCCTGCGTGTTGTCGTAGGACATGCCGGTGAGCAGCAGACCGTCCTCCGGCACGGCGTTCCACTCCTTGCAGGCCACCTCGCAGGCCTTGCAGCCGATGCACACGGAGGTGTCGGTGAAGAAGCCGACGCGGGGCGGGGGATCGGCATGACCGGCCGCGGCCGCCACGTCCGGCTCCGGCCCGGCGAGCCGGTGGGCGTGCCGCGTACGGCCGCCGCCCTGGCCGGTGCCGGCGCTCTCCTCGGTCATGCCCGTACCTCCACGCCCCTCGGTGGCCCCTTCGAGCCTGGCACGGGTGCCCGCGGCGCGCGCGCCCGAAACGGCCGACGGTGCCCGCCCTCCCGGGCCGGCGGGCGGCGGATGCCGGCCCGGGAGGGTGGGCACCGGGGCCGGTGACCGGCCGCCCGTCGTCGTGGGGCCGCACATCGGTGGTGCAGCGGTGAAGTGCCTTGACGTGCTGCATCATCACCGGCGCGGGCCGCCCGGGCACCGGTGAGGACCCGGCCGGGGGCACCCCGGCCGCCGGCGGACCGCCCGCCGGTGGCACCGTGTCCGGCGTGAGGGAACCGGAGACGACGAGGAGACCGGACATGCCGACGAACCCACCGGACGACACGCAGGCGCTCCGCGGCGTGCGGATCGCGGACTTCTCCCGCGTACTGGCAGGGCCGTACGCGACGATGCTCCTCGCCGACCTGGGCGCCGAAGTCGTCAAGGTGGAGCGGCCCGGCACCGGCGACGACACCCGCGCCTGGCGACCGCCCGCCGACGCCACCGGGACCTCCACGTACTTCCTGAGCGTCAACCGCAACAAGCGGTCCGTCGCCCTCGACCTGACCACCGACGAGGGACGCGAGCGGGCGCGCACGCTGATCGCCCGCTCGGACGTCGTGGTGGAGAACTTCCGCCCCGGCACGATGGAGAAGCTCGGGCTCGGGCACGAGGAACTCCTCGCCGCCGACCCGCGGCTCGTCTACTGCTCCGTCACCGGCTTCGGCACCGGCGCCGGCGCGGCACTGCCCGGCTACGACCTCCTGGTGCAGGCGGTGGGCGGGCTGATGAGCGTCACGGGGGAGCCCGACGGGGAGCCCCTCAAGACCGGCGTCGCCCTCGTCGACGTCATCACCGGACTGCACGCGGTCGTCGGTATCCTGGCCGCGCTGCGCCACCGGGAGCGGACCGGCCGGGGGCAGCTCGTCGAGGTCAGCCTGCTCGGCTCGCTGCTGTCGGCGATGGCCAACCAGTCCTCCGGATACGTGGCCGCCGGCGTCGTCCCGGGACGGCTCGGCAACGCCCACCCGAGCATCGCCCCGTACGAGACCTTCCGCACGGCGGACCGTCCGATCGCCCTCGCGGTCGGCAACGACCGGCAGTTCGCCGCGCTGGCAGCGCTGCTGGGACGGCCGGAAATCGCCGACGACCGGCGGTTCCGCACCAACCCCGACCGCGTCGCCCACCGGAGTGAACTCCGTCCGCACCTCGAGGCCCTGCTGCGCACGCGCACCGCCGACCACTGGGCCGGTGTCCTGCCCGCCGCCGGGGTGCCGGCAGGGCCGGTCAACGGCCTCGACGAGGCGTTCGACTACGCCGAACGGCTGGGTGTCGAGGCGGTCGTGGACGTCGCGGGTACCCGCCAGGTGGCTCACCCGATCCGTCTCGGGGTGACACCGGCTCAGTACCTGCTCGCACCGCCTGAACTGGGCGAACACACGCAGGAGGTGTTCGGCCCCGAGGAGGGGCGTGACGCCTGACGGCGTCGCGGCGTGGCCCTGCGACTGGTACCCGGGCCTCTGGGTACCCTCCGCCGCATGGCGGTGGACGAACGGACCGGGCCGCCGCGCCGGACGCCGGCGCGGCAGCGGACGAACCGCACCCTCGGGCGGGCGCTGGCGCGATGGGCGAAGACGACCGATCACAAGGTGATCGGGAACCTCTACATGACCACGTCGTTCGGCTTCTTCCTCTTCGGCGGCGTGCTGGCCATGCTGATGCGCAGCGAACTCGCCCGCCCGGGCCTGCAGCTGTTCTCCGCCGAGCAGTACAACCAGCTCTTCACCGTGCACGGCACCGTCATGATGCTGCTGTTCGCGACCCCGCTGTTCGCCGGGTTCACCAACGCGATCATGCCGCTGCAGATCGGCGCCCCGGACATGGCGTTCCCCCGGCTCAACGCGCTGTCCTACTGGATGTACCTGTTCGGCGGCCTGATGGTGGTGTCCGGGTTCCTGACCCCCGGCGGCGCCGCCTCCTTCGGATGGTTCGCCTACGCGCCGCTGAACAGCGCCACGTTCAGCCCGGGGCCGGGCGGCGACCTGTGGACCATGGGCCTGGTGGTGAGCGGTGTGTCGACCACGCTCAGCGCGGTCAACTTCATCACCACCATCGTGTGCCTGCGCGCACCCGGCATGACCATGTTCCGGATGCCGATCTTCACCTGGAACGTGCTGTTCACGTCGATCCTGGTGCTGCCCGCCTTCCCCGTGCTGACGGCGGCTCTGTTCGCGCTGGAGGCCGACCGGAAGTTCGGCGCGCACATCTACGACGCCGCGAACGGCGGGGCGTTGCTGTGGCAGCACCTGTTCTGGTTCTTCGGGCACCCCGAGGTGTACATCGTCGCCCTGCCGTTCTTCGGCATCGTCTCCGAGATCATCCCGGTGTTCAGCCGCAAACCGATCTTCGGTTACCTCACGCTGATCGGCGCCACCATCGCCATCACCATGCTCTCCGCGGTGGTGTGGGCCCACCACATGTTCGCCACCGGGGCCGTCCTGCTGCCCTTCTTCTCGGTGATGTCGTTCCTCATCGCGGTGCCCACGGGAGTGAAGTTCTTCAACTGGATCGGCACGATGATCCGCGGCTCGCTGTCCTTCGAGACACCCATGCTGTGGTCGCTCGGCTTCCTCGTGACGTTCCTGCTCGGCGGCATGAGCGGGGTGCTCATCGCCTCGCCGCCCCTGGACTTCCACCTGACGGACTCGTACTTCATCGTCGCCCACCTGCACTACGTGCTGTTCGGCACGGTCGTGTTCGCCATGTTCGCGGGCTTCTACTTCTGGTGGCCCAAGTTCACCGGCAAACTCCTCGACGAACGCCTCGGGAAGATTCACTTCTGGACGCTCTTCGTCGGCTTCCAGACCACGTTCCTCGTCCAGCACTGGCTCGGTGAACGGGGCATGCCGCGCCGCTACGCCGACTACCTCGCCGCGGACGGATTCACCGCCCTCAACACCATCAGCTCCATCGGCGCCTTCCTGCTGGGCCTGTCCACCCTGCCGTTCCTCTACAACGTCTGGCGCACCCGCCAGTACGGCACCCGGGTGGAGCACGACGACCCCTGGGGCTACGGCCGCTCCCTCGAATGGGCCACCTCCTGCCCGCCCCCGCGTCACAACTTCACGGCACTGCCCCGGGTGCGCTCCGAGTCCCCGGCGTTCGACCTGCACCACCCGGACATCACCCGACACGACCAGAGGCACGTGCAGTGAGGACCGAAGCCCGTCTGTTCACCGGTGTCGCGCTCTTCTTCGCCGCCACCGCCGCGCTCTACGGCTGGTGGTCGGCCGAACCGGCCGGCACCGCCGCCCTGACCATCGCCTTCCTGATGGCCTCGCTCGTCGCCTTCTTCTTCCGCGTGCAGCACCGCAAGCGCGGGCCGCGGGCCCAGGACCTCGACGACGCCGAGGTCGCCGACTCCGCGGGCCCGCTGGACTTCTTCCCGCCGCACAGCCCCTGGCCGATCACGATCGCGCTGGGCGCCGTCGTCCTCGCGCTCGGCATCGTCTTCGGCCTGTGGCTCGCCCTGATCGGCTTCGGCGTGCTCGCCCTCGCCGTCTTCGGACTGGTCTTCCAGTACGCCGGCCGGGGCGCTCAGCGCCCCAGCTCGCCCGACGAGGACGGCTCCCGTTCCGGCTCCTCGACGTCGACCCGGTCCCCGTAGTACCACTCGCTGAGCGTCGCCCGCAGCCGCCCGACGTGCGGCGCCTCCGCGTCGGGCGCGGTCCGCGCCAGCGGCTCGGGCTCCTTTCGCGACCGGAGCACGTACCGCTCCTCGGCGCCGAGCGGCTCATGGCTCTCGGCGTAGCCTCCCGCGAGGGTCTGCCGCAGCTCACCCGTCTCCTCGCCCTCGGCCAGCCGTTCGTGCTCCGACTCCTGCATCGCCAGGCAGACCCGCTTGGTCACCATGAAGGAGAGCGGCGGCAGCACCACGAGGGAGATCCGGAAGACCCACGTCAGCAGGTTCAGGGAGACGTCGAAGGTGTGGGCGAGGATGTCGTTGCCGCCCGCGAGGAGCAGCACCGCGTAGAAGACGATCCCGGCGACCCCCAGACCGGTCCGCACCGGCTTGTCCCGGGGCCGGTCGCACAGATGGTGCTCCTCGTGGTCGCCCGTCACCCACCGTTCGAAGAACGGGTACGCGTACAGCACGGCGAACAGGACTCCCGGCAGCACCACAGCGGGGACGAGGACGTTCCACATCACGGTGTGCCCGGCCACCGCCGTCTCGAAGGGCGGCATCAGGCGCAGCGAACCCTCCAGGAAGCCGACGTACCAGTCCGGCTGCGAGCCCGTCGAGACGACGTCGGTGCGGTAGGGGCCGTACGCCCAGATGGGGTTGATCTGCGCCACCGCCGCGAGCACCGTCAGGACCCCGGACACCATGAAGAACAGGCCGGCCGAATTCGCCGCGAACTGGGGGAACATCGGCTTGCCGACGGCGTTGCGCTCGGTGCGGCCCCGGCCCGCCCACTGGGTGTGCTTCAGGTAGAAGACCAGTACGAGGTGGAGGGTGACCAGCGCCAGCAGCAGTCCCGGGACCAGCAGGATGTGCACCGAGTACAGCCGTGGGATGAAATCGTGGCCGGGATACTCGCCGCCGAACACGAACATGCTGATGTACGTCCCCACCACGGGGATGGACAGCATGATGCCCTGCGCGATGCGCAGTCCCGTACCGGACAGCAGGTCGTCGGGGAGCGAGTAGCCGGCGAAGCCCTCGGCGAGCGCCAGCACGAACAGGGTGACGCCGATCAGCCAGTTGACCTCACGCGGACGGCGGAACGCGCCGGTGAAGAAGACCCGCAGCAGATGCACCCCGATGGCCGACAGGAACACCAGGGCCGCCCAGTGGTGCAGCTGGCGGATCAGCAGTCCGCCGCGCACGTCGAAACTGATGTCGAGGGTCGAGCGGTACGCCTCCGTCATGCTCATTCCGAGCAGCGGCTCGTACGAACCGTCGTAGACGACCTCCGTCATCGACGGATGGAAGAAGAGGGTCAGCCAGACCCCGGTCAGCAGCAGGACGACGAAGCTGTAGAGGGCGATCTCGCCCAGCAGGAACGACCAGTGCTCGGGGAAGGCCTTGCGCAGCAGCCCCCCGCCCTCGGACACGGGCAGCCGCCCGTCGGCCCAGTTGACGGCGCGTCCGGCCGCGTCACGGGCCCGCGCGCCGGCGCGGGCCCTTCTTCTCTTCAACAGCACGGCGCATGGGTTCCCCGGCGTCCGTACCGGAAACTACCCGTGTGCGACGGCCGCGCTACGCACCGTCCCCTTCGCCCTGCCCCTGCCGGCTCCCGCACCAGAGCCCGGGCACGGCCGTGGTGGACGTGCCCGGGCCCCTCGAGCCGTACGGGATCCCGCGGAGCCGGACGCCGGACGGGTCAGCGGGCGCCGCCCGGACCGCCACCGCCGAAGGAACCGCTGGTGCCCTCGCCCCAGCGCGGCCGGTCCTGGCCGGACGCGGTGCGGCTGCCCTGGTGCCGGAGCTCGTGCGGCAGCGTGCGGTCGTCGCCCCTCGGCATCTCCTCGGGCTCCCGGTTCTCGCGGACCTCACGGACCGGTCCGCCGTCCGGCATACGGGGCTGCTCCTCCGGGAGGGGCGGCGGCGGCTCCTTGCGCTTCATCCGGCTTCCGAAGACGAAGGCACCGATCAGTACCGCCACCACCACGACGGCCGCGATCACCAGCCAGACACCGGCGGCACCGGAGCCCGCGGCCATGTCCATGCTTGCGCTAGTCATGGAGCGCGGGTACCCCCGGCGGGCCCGGTCAACCAGCTCGGCCCGACCGTGCCGCTCGCGTCCGCGAACGATTGGCCTTCCGGATCGCGTCGAGCAGTTCCGCCTTGGACATCCGGGACCGGCCCGCCACGTCCAGCCGCTTGGCGACCTCGTAGAGGTGTTCCTTCGACGCCTTCTCGTCGACGCCCTCGCCGCTGCGCCCGCCCTGCTGCCGGGGACGGCCCGACCGCGGGTCGGAGGGGCCCTTGCGGCCGCCCTCCTTGCGCTCCCAGTGGTCGCCGACCTTCTCGTACGTGTGCTTGAGCGCCCCGTACGCCACCCGGTGGGCGCGTTCCCCCTCGCCGTACTCCTCGACGGCCGAGTCATGGGCCTTGATCCAGGTCCGCCGGGCTCCCTCGGGGGACCGTTCCAGGGTCGACGGCAGTTCCTGTCGTCCCGGCATGTCGTGCACCTCCGCGCGTCGTCGGTCCTCTCGCCGTGCGTCGCCGGGTGCCCGGCCGCAGTCGGCGAAAACGGGCCACAGCCCTTGGGAACACGGGCCTCGGCGGGTTTGGTGCCGACCACGGCGGCAACCCGCGCGGTGTGACATCGACGACGACTTCCCAAGAGGAACTGTTCCGTTTCCTGGAGGACCGGTTCGCATGTGCACAGGCCTGCACCGAGTGCGCGCGGGCGTGCGCGCTGCGGGCGAGTCTGGTGGACCCGGACGGGACCGAGTACCAGGAACTCGTGCGGCGCAAGGGCATCATGTGCGCGGAGGTGTGCGACGCGACCTGCCGTGTGCTGTCCGAGCAGAACCAGGTGGACGAGACCGCGATACGCCTCCAGCTGGAGTGGTGCATGCAGGTGTGCCTGGAGGGCGCGCACGTCTTCGACAAGCAGCCGGGCGCCGAGGACAGTGCCGAGGCGTGCCGCGCCTGTGCGCGTGCCTGCGGAGAGTTCCTCGCCACGCTGCGTTGAGGTGCCGGGCGGCAGGCCCCGTGCCGTGGGACGCCCCGCCCGGGCCTCCGCACGCCCCCTGACGGGCCGCGGCCTGCCGCAGCCCGCGCCGATCACCCCGGCACCCTGGTCGGCCGCCACGAGGTCGCCGCCGCCCGCGAGCGTGCCCTCGGTCCCGACCATGCCGGCACCCTCGCGAGCCGCGACGACGAGGCGCACTGCCTGGAACGGCTCGGCCGGGGTCCGGCGGCGCCGGAGCCGTACCGCAGGGTGGCGGTGCTCCGACGGGCCGGTGCCGGCTGAGCCGGCTGCCGCTGAAGCGGCCCTGCGCACGGCGAACGACGTCGGCAGCCGGGCCAGGCGCCCCCGGCCACCTGGCACGCCGGTCCGGGCACGCCGCGCGTCCGCCGCCCGCGCGCCGGCCGGTCATTCCGGTGGGTCGGCGCCCTTGAGCCGGCTGCCGCTGAAGCGGCCCTGCGCACGGTGAACGACGTCGGCAGCCGGGCCAGGCGCCCCCGGCCACCTGGCACGCCGGTCCGGACGCGCCGCGCGCTCGCCGCCCGCGCGCCGGCCGGTCATTCCGGTGGGTCGGCGCCCCCTGAGCCGGCTGCCGCTGAAGCGGCCCTGCGCACGGCGAACGACGCCGGCAGCCGGGCACGGCACCCCGGCATCCGGCGCGGCCCCGCTTCCGGCCGGACGGCGCGGCACGCGCGCCGTCCGGCGGTCGGTCCCCTGATCCACCTCTGGCCGCCCGCCTCAGCCTCGTGCTACCAAGAGCCATGACACCGTCCCGCACATCCGGTACCTACGACGTCGTCATCGTCGGCGGCGGTCACAACGGGCTGGTCGCCGCCGCCTATCTGGCCCGCGCCGGGCGCTCCGTGCTGGTGCTGGAGCGGCTCGGCCGCACCGGGGGCGCCGCCGTGTCCACGCGGCCGTTCGCCGGGGTCGACGCGCGGGTGTCCCGGTACTCGTACCTGGTCAGCCTGCTGCCCCGGAAGATCGTGCGGGACCTCGGCCTGGACTTCCGGGTGCGCGGCCGCACCGTCTCCTCGTACACGCCGGCCCACCGGGACGGCCGGCCCACCGGGCTGCTCGTCGGCGGGGGCGAGCGGCGCACCCGGGAGTCGTTCGCCGCGCTCACCGGCTCGGAACGGGAGTACGGGGCCTGGCAGAGGTTCTACGGCATGACCGGCCGCGTCGCGCAGCGGGTCTTCCCGACCCTCACCGAGCCGCTGCCCACCCGGGAGGAGCTGCGCCGCCGGATCGACGACGAGGGCGCCTGGCGAGCCCTGTTCGAGGAGCCCGTCGGTGTCGCGATCGAGGAGCACTTCGCGGACGACCTGGTGCGGGGGGTGGTCCTCACCGACGCGCTGATCGGCACCTTCGCCGACGCCCACGACCCCGGCCTGGGCCAGAACCGCTGCTTCCTCTACCACGTGATCGGCGGCGGCACCGGAGCCTGGGACGTGCCGGTCGGCGGCATGGGCGCCCTCACCGACGCGCTGGCCGGAGCGGCCCGCGCCGCGGGCGCCGTGCTCGCCACCGGGCACGAGGCGGTACGGGTGGACACCGACGGGAGAACGGCCGAGGTCGCCTACCGGTCGGCCGACGGCGAGGCCGTGGCCGCCGCGCGTCACGTCCTGGTGAACGCCTCCCCGCGGGAGCTGGCGGCCCTGACCGGCCAGGCTCCGCCCCCGCCCGCCGAGGGCGCCCAGCTCAAGGTCAACATGCTGCTGAAGCGCCTGCCGGCGCTGCGCGACCCCGCGGTCGACCCGAGCGAGGCCTTCGCGGGGACCTTCCACATCGCGGAGGGTTACGAACATCTGGCCACCGCTTACGCCCGGGCCGCGGCCGGTGACCTGCCCGCCGCCCCGCCCTCCGAGATCTACTGCCACTCGCTGACCGACCCCACGATCCTCGCCCCCGGCCTCGCCGAGCGTGGCCTGCACACCCTCACCCTGTTCGGGCTCCACACCCCCGCCCGCCTCTTCGTCCGCGACAACGACGCCGTCCGCGAGGAACTGCTGAAGTCGACCCTCGCCCAGCTCGACGCCCACCTGGCCGAGCCCCTCGCGGACTGCCTGGCGACCGACGCCGACGGGCGGCCCTGCATCGAGGCCAAGTCGCCGCTGGACCTCGACCACGACCTCCGGCTGCCCGGCGGCCACATCTTCCACCGCGAGCTGTCCTGGCCCCACGCCGCCGAGGGCACCGGCCGCTGGGGAGTGGAGACGGGCCAGGCCAACGTCCTGCTCTGCGGGGCGGGGGCGGTACGCGGGGGAGGGGTCAGCGGGGTGCCGGGACACAACGCCGCGATGGCCGTGCTGGAGCAGACCGGGGGGTGAGCGGCGCATGCGCCGGGCCGGTCTGGGTACCGCGACATAACAGACATTCCGTACGCGAGACCAGCACGACAAGGAGCCCGTCATGGCGGACCTCAGCCCCATCGACCTGCAGAAGGCCCTCAGCGGCATGGACTATCCGGCGGACAAGAAGTCGCTCGTCGACTGCGCCCGCAAGAACAAGGCCGACGACAAGGTCGTCAGCCGCCTCGACGGCCTCAAGGAGAACAGCTTCGACGGGCCGAACGAGGTGCAGAAGGCCGTCTTCAACGGCTGACGGCCCTGCCCGCGGCCTGCCCTAGTCGGCCGACGGCGTCCACCCGGCCGTTTCGATCCGCGCCGCGTCCGCCGGGCGCGCGTCGTCGAACAGGACGTCGCCGGCCGCCTCCGCGCGCAACTCGTCGACGTACGCCCCCCGGCCCACGTAGAGCCGGTCGGTCGCGTACCGCCAGCGCAGGACGAGACCCCGGGCGGCCGGGAGGTCCGCCGTCAGGCGGTGCCACACGCGACCCGACCAGCCGCTGACCGTGCCCGCCGGACGCGGCTGCGGCGCCTCGCCGCCGCGCGTGGTCGTGAAGGGGACGGGCTGCCACGTGGTGCCGCCGTCCGTGGTGGCCTCCAGGGCGAGCACGTCCGCTCCCGGTTCGGTGTCCCACCACAGCGAGCAGTGCAGCCGCGCGTCCCCGGCTGAGGTGTCCAGCGCGGGCAGGGTGAGGGTCGCCGTCGCGGAACTCGCCGTCCCCGAGAACCAGGCGGTACGCCCGTGCGCCGGCCGGACGGGCACGGCGCGCGCCATGTTCGTGCCGGCCGCGACCCGGGGGGCCGAGCCCGAGCGCCAACTGCGCACCGGGTGCACGGAGTTGCCGAGCACCACCAGGAACGAGTCGGTCGTCGGGTCGAGCACCAGCGAGGTGCCCGTGAAACCGGTGTGCCCCGCGGTGCGCGGCGTGGCCATGGCACCCATGTACCAGTGCTGGTAGAGCTCGAAGCCGAGGCCGTGCTCGTCGCCGGGGAAGGCGGTGTTGAAGTCGGTGAACATCAGCTCCACCGACTCCGGCCGCAGGATGCGCGCCCGTCCGTAGGAGCCGCCGTTGAGCAGCGTACGGCCGAGCACCGCCAGATCCCAGGCCGAGGAGAACACGCCCGCGTGGCCGGCGACCCCGCCGAGGCTGAAGGCGTTCTCGTCGTGCACCTCGCCCCACACCAGCCCCCGGTCGAGGCCCGACCAGGGCCGGCGGGCGTCCTCCGTGGCCGCGATCTTCGGTCGCCAGGAGGCGGGCGGGTTGTAGCGGGTGCGGCGCAGACCGAGCGGCGCGGTGATCTCCTCGCGCAGCAGGACGTCCAGGGAGCGGCCCGTGATCTTCTCCAGCACGAACTGGAGCGAGATCATGTTCAGGTCCGAGTAGAGGTAGGCGGTGCCCGGCGGGCTGACGGGCGTCTCGTCGTAGACGAGCCGGACCTTCTCCTCGCGGGTCGGCGCGCTGTACAACGGGATCCAGGCCCGGAACCCGGAGGTGTGGGTGAGGAGCTGGCGGATGGTCACCGCTTGCTTGCCCGCGCGCCCGAAGTCCGGCAGGTACGAGGCGACCGGCGCCTCCAGTTCCAGTGCGCCCCGCTCCATCTGCTGCACGGCGAGGAGCGAGGTGAAGAGCTTGGAGATCGACGCCAGGTCGAACACCGTGTCCTCGGCCATCGGGATCTGCTGCCCGGCCGGGAACTCGACGCCGGTGTCGGTCTTCTCGTCGTACGCCCGGTAGCGCACCGCCATGCCGATCGGCTCGTGCAGCGCCACCGTGCCGCCGCGCCCGGCGAGCAGCACGGCGCCCGCGTACCACGGGTGCGCGGGGGAGGGGCCGAGGAACGCCTCGGCGTCCGTGACCAGTTGCCGCAGATGTCCGCGGAGCAGCCCGGCGCGCTCGGGCGAGCCGCGCCGGAGGGTGGGGCGGGGGGCCTTGTCCGCGACGGCCTCGGCGGGCCCGGCCGCGAACGGGGCGATCGCCAGCGCCCCGCCCAGCGCCAGGGCGCCGGCGCCCAGTTGCCGCCGTGTGAATCCGCTCGTGCCCTGACCGGCCATCGAAGAGCCTCCCGCCGCCGAAGCTGAAAGTATCTTTCCTGGATCGCCGTGCGGAGTGAAACTTTCCTGTCAGCGGCGGGTCGTGTCAATGGGGCGTGCGGGACGCACGGGCCGCGGCCCGCCGGTGGGTCACCGGACGGGCCGCGGGACGGTGCCGCTCAGCATTCGCGCACCCGGACCATCCGCGGCGCGGGCGACGACAGGACGTCCCGCTCGCACCAGCGGGACGTCACCCGTCTCTCCGCGGAGAAGAGCCGGGTCCGGTCCGCGTGTCAGTGTCATGACAGCGCAGGCCGCGGCGCCGCCCCCGCACGTCTTGACCCGCCCTCCGGACCGGCCGAGGATCAGCTCATGACGCCCGGACACCGCAGCACGGTCGACGGGGTGCTGCGGCGCAGCGCCCGACGCACCCCCGCGCGCGTCGCGGTGGAGTACCGCGACCGCTCCTGGACCTACGAGGAGCTCGACAGTGCGGTCTCCCGCGCGGCGAGCGTCCTGCGGGACCAGGGGCTCGCGCCCGGCGACCGGGTCGGCGCCTACGGGCACAACTCGGACGCCTACCTGATCGCCTTCCTCGCCTGCGCCCGCGCCGGACTCGTGCACGTCCCGGTCAACCAGAACCTCACCGGCGACGACCTCGCCTACCTCGTCCGCCAGTCCGGCAGCACACTCGTCCTCACCGACCCGGACCTCGCCGGCCGCCTCCCCGACGGCGTACGCACCCTGCCGCTGCGCGACGCCGACGGCAGCCTGCTCGACCGGCTGGCCGCGGCACCCGCGTACGACGGGCCCGAGCCGGACGGCGAGGACCTGGTGCAGCTGCTCTACACGTCGGGCACCACCGCGCTGCCGAAGGGCGCGATGATGACCCACCGGGCCCTGGTGCACGAGTACGTCAGTGCCATCACCGCCCTCGACCTGGGCGCCGGCGACCGTCCCGTGCACGCGCTGCCCCTCTACCACTCGGCGCAGACGCACGTCTTCCTGCTGCCCTACCTCGCCGTCGGCGCGACGAACATCGTCCTGGACGCACCGGACGGCGACCGCCTCTTCGACCTGATCGAAGCCGGCCGCGTGGACAGTCTGTTCGCGCCGCCCACGGTCTGGATCGGCCTCGCGAACCGGGCCGACTTCGCCACCCGCGGCCTCGACGGCCTGCGCAAGGCCTACTACGGCGCGTCGATCATGCCCGTGCCCGTCCTGGAGCGGCTGCGCGAGCGCCTGCCGCACCTCGCCTTCTACAACTGCTTCGGCCAGAGCGAGATCGGCCCCCTCGCCACCGTCCTCGGCCCCGACGAGCACGAGGGCCGCATGGACTCCTGCGGCCGGCCCGTCCTGTTCGTCGACGCCCGCGTGGTCGACGAGGACGGCAAGGACGTGCCCGACGGCACCCCCGGCGAAGTCGTCTACCGCTCCCCGCAGTTGTGCGAGGGCTACTGGGACAAGCCCGAGGAGACCGAGGCGGCCTTCCGCGGCGGCTGGTTCCACTCCGGCGACCTCGCGGTCCGGGACGCCGACGGCTACCTCACCATCGTCGACCGGGTGAAGGACGTCATCAACTCCGGCGGCGTCCTGGTCGCCTCCCGCCAGATCGAGGACGCCCTGTACACCCACGAGGCCGTCGCCGAGGCCGCCGTGATCGGCCTGCCCGACGCACGCTGGATCGAGGCCGTCACGGCCGTCGTCGTCCGCCGCGGCGAGGTCACGGAGGACGAACTGATCAGCCACGCCCGCGAGAAGCTGACCGCGTTCAAGGCACCCAAGCGCGTCCTGTTCGTGGACACCCTGCCCCGCAACGCCAGCGGCAAGATCCTCAAGAGGGAACTGCGGGACCGGTTCGCCGGTTCCTGACGCCGGCGAACCGGCAACCCCGTTGCGCCCACGGTGCCGGGCCGTCATGATCGGCGCCATGCCGACCTTCTCCGCGCACGACGGGACCGAACTCGCCTACCACCTGCGGGGTGACGGTGACCCGTTGGTCGTTCTGCCGGGCGGGCCCATGCGTGCCTCCGCCTACCTGGGCGACCTCGGCGGCCTGACGGCCCACCGCCGGCTCGTCCTCCTCGACCTGCGCGGCACGGGCGACTCCGCGGTGCCCGACGACCCCGCCACGTACCGCTGCGACCGGCTCGTGGACGACGTGGAGGCCCTCCGGGTCCACCTCGGACTGGAGCGCATGGACGTCCTCGCGCACTCCGCGGGCGGCAGCCTCGCCATGCTGTACGCCGCCCGCCACCCGGCACGCGTCCGGCGGCTCGTCCTGGTCACCGCCACGCCGTGGGCGCTGGGCATGCCGGCGACGGCCGAGGACCGGCTAGAGGCGGCGCTGCTGCGCAAGGACGAGCCCTGGTTCGACCAGGCGTTCGGGCCCTTCCGGGCCTGGTTGGCCGGCACCGGTGACTTCGACCCCGTGTTCGTCCCCTTCTTCCACGGCCGCTGGGACGACGCGAGGCGGGACCACGACGCACGCGGCGAGGAGGAGACCAACGAGGAGGCCGCCGAGGCCTGCCTGTCCCCGGACGCCTTCGACCCGCCCGCCACCCGTGCGGCCCTGGCCCGCTCGGCCGCACGGGTGCTCGTCCTCGCCGGTGAGCTCGACGGCGGCCCCCGCCCGGAGCTCGCCCGCCGCTGCGCCGACGTCTTCCCGCACGCCGAGGTCGCGGTCCAGCCGGACGCCGCGCACTACCCGTGGCTGGACGATCCCCGGTGGTTCGTGCGCCGGGTCGCCGCCTTCCTCGGGAACGGCTGAGGCGCGGGAGCGCGACGGGGTTCCCGCGGGACGCCCGGAGACCGAGGCGCCGGTCTTCCGGAAGGCACGCCCCGCATGGCCTGTCGGCGCTCCGACCCGATCGCTAGGCTGGCCCGCGGACGACGAAACCGGGAGGAGCACGGACGTGGCCGAGAGCACCACCCAACAGCGCCCGCTCATGGGCTGGGACAAGCCGGAGCTGGACCTCAGCAACGCGCAGTGGCAGTCCAGCAGCCGAGGGCTGGGGGATGTCCAGATCGCCTTCGTCGAGGGGTTCATCGCCATGCGGAACAGCGGCAGCCCGCAGAGCCCCTCCCTGATCTTCACCCCGGCGGAGTGGGGTGCGTTCGTGTCGGGAGCGCGGGAGGGGGAGTTCGACCTCACCTGACCCCGGCGCGGAATGCCGGGGGCCGGACACCGTCCGGCCGATCCGGGGTTGTTCCGCCCCATTTTCCGGACACGCGACCGTGAGCGCCCCGTCGCGGCCGACGCCTGAGCGAGGCTGACGCCACGAGGGGGAGGTCGTCCTTCCGGAGGTGAGGAACCCATGAGCACCCTGCCGGTCATCGCGGCGGTCGACGGTTCGCAGGACAGCCTGCGCGCACTGGACTGGGCCGTCGACGCGGCCCGCGGGCGCGCGGCGCCCCTGCGGGTGGTGCACGTGCGGCAGTACGCCTCCTGGGCGCAGGGCGACGTCCTGGTCGCCGGCCCCCCGGACACCGGAGAGGACCCGGTCATCGAGGAGGCCCGGGCCCGTCTGCGGGACCGGGCCGACGCGCCGGTGACGGAGTACCTCGGCATGGAGGGCGTACCGGGCGCCGTGCTGCCCGAGCTGGGCGCCGACGCCCAGCTGCTGGTGCTCGGTTCCCGCGGCCGCGGCGGATTCGCCAGCCTGCTGCTCGGCTCCAACAGCATGGCCGCCGCCCGCGACGCCGAGTGCCCCGTCGTCGTGGTGCCCCGCCCCGGCCGCGAGGTGCACGGCGAGCCACCGGCCGAGCCCGGCCCGCGCGTGGTCGTCGGCCTCCACGTGGACAGCCCCGACGACGCGGTGCTGTCCTTCGCCTTCACCGAGGCCGCGCGGCGCGGCGCCCGGCTCCAGGTGGTCGTCGCCTATCCGTGGCCGGTGCAGACCTGGGCCGCCGCCGGCCAGATGATGCCCCTGGTGATCGACGAGGTCTCCGTCGAGAGCGAGACCCGCGTCCTCGCCGACGGCCTCCTCGCGCCCTACCGGGGACGCCACCACGACGTCCGCGCCGATGCGTTCGTCGTGGCCGGTGACGCGGCGGGACACCTCGTCGCCGCCTCCCGGGACGCCGAACTGGTCGTCGTCGGCCGACACCGCCGGCGCCTGCTGGCCCCCGCCCGCATGATGGGCTCGGTCACCCACGCCGTCCTGCTGCACGCGGCGTCCCCCGTCGCGGTGGTGCCGCCCGCCCCGCCGGAGGAGTGAGCCGCGGTCGGCCGCCCGGGGGGAAACCGGACGCGATCGTCACCGGCACCCCGCGGCCCGGACACCCGCCCGCACTCCGTCCAGGGGGTCCGGCCACGTACCATGGCGGCATGTCGTTCCTCCGCCGCCGCAGCGCCACGCCCGCCGGGCCCGACTTCGACGTACTGGCCATGGACCCCGGCGACTGGCCCGGGAACCTGGGCGCCGGACTGCTCCCCGCGCCCGACGGCAGCTGCCAGGGCGTCTTTCTGCGCTACGACCTGTTCGGCGGGCGCGGCCCCGCGATGATCATCGGCAATCTGCCGGAGGGCTCCCCGGCCCGCGACGTCCCCGAGGGCGAGATCCCCTTCGAGGTGGCCCAGCTGCTGCTGGCGCTGGAGAACGACGAGGAGATCACCGTCGTCGGCAGCGAGGACGTGCCGGTCATGCAGGGCGACAACCTGCTGATCGTGCGCCGCCTCAAGCTCTCCGAGAGCCGGATCTCCTGCGTGCAGTTCGACCGCAGCGACAACGTCCTGGTGACCATCGCCGCCTGGGACCGGCCCATCACCGACGACCTGTACGCCCTGCTGAAGCCGCTCCCGGCGGAGCTTTTCCAGCAGGGCTGAACCGGCCGCTACCGCGCGGTCGTGAGCGTGACGTCCGCGGCCCGCACGTACGCGACCCGGTGACCGTACTGGATCTCGTAGTACCGGTCCTCGCCGGTCACCACCCGGTGGGACGCCTCGTCGAAGGTGACCGCGTAGTAGTACTCGCCGGGCACCTCGTCCCCCACCACGTACGCCTGCCCCTTCGGCAGCGTGTACCGCAGCGGTGACACGGCCTGGACGGGGACGTCCGCCGGGTAGGCGCCCTTCTCCGGGTAAGCACGCCCGTACACCGGGACGCTCTCCAGACCGGCGCGCGGGGTGACCAGCCGGCCCGATGCCGGTACCGCCGCCGGCTCCTTCTTCGGACTGTGGAACCAGGCCTTCTGCCCCAGGTACCAGATGGCCGTCCAGTCCCCCCACCGGTCGGCCACCGCGAACTGCTGGCCCGTGGAGACCCGGGAGGACAGGTCGTTCACCCCGGTCGTCGGGGTGGTGCCGAGACCCACGTCCTTGATCAGGGGCGCGTTCACGTCGTGGTCGGTGTACAGCCGCACCTCGCTGGAACCGTGGTCCGCGCACGGCGCGCCCGCGGTCTCGCAGCCGGTGTACCCGGGACGGTTCGTGTCGTAGTCGGGGCGGATCGTCACCAGCTGCGCCTTCTTGCCGGCGGTCGGCGTGATCGGCCGGCCCAGCAGCTGGAAGTAGTGCCGCCAGTCCCAGTACGGGCCCGGGTCGGTGTGCATGCCGGGAACGGTCGAGGTGGTCGGGCCGGGCACGTTGTCGTGGCCCAGGACGTGCTGCCGGTCCAGCGGGATGTCGTACTTCGCGGCCAGGTACTTCACCAGCCGCGCCGACGACCGGTACATCGCCTCCGTGTACCAGGCGTCCGGGTCCGCGAGGAAGCCCTCGTGCTCCAGGCCGACCGAGTTCGCGTTGACGTACCAGTTACCCGCGTGCCAGGCCACGTCCTTGGCCTTCACATGCTGCGCGATGTGGCCGTCGGTGGAGCGCAGCGTGTAGTTCCAGGAGACGTAGGTCGGGTCCTGCACCATGTTCAGGACCCCGTTCCAGGTCCCCTCCGTGTCGTGCACGACGATGTACCGGATGCGCTGGGAGGCGGGGCGGCCGCCCAGGTCGTGGTTGCCGTAGTCGCCGTCGCCGAACTCCTCGTACGGTGCCGGGATCCACTCGCAGGACACCGACGCCGGGCACTCGGTGCCGGCGGCCGAGGCGGCGCGCAGGCCGGTGTGCGCCAGTTGGGCGGTGTCGGGCGCCACACCGGGGCGGGCGGCCAGGGCGATCCGCTGTCCGGTGTCGGTGGTCCGCCGCTCACCGGCGCGGATCACCCCGTACACGTCGTCGGCGTAGGCCGCCGCCGTGGCGGAGTCGTCGGCGCCCGAGAAGCGGGCCACCGCCCCGTACCAGTCCGCGGGGTCGTCGCTGAGCGGCTCGCCCAGCTCACGCTGGGCGGCGGCCAGCAGTGCGGCACCGCCCGACACGTTCGCGGCCGGGTCGGTGCGCAGGGCGTCCGGGCTCAGCCCGGTCAGTTCGGCCGCCCTCGGCAGCGTGGTCAGCCGGGCCGGCAGCTCCGTGTCCGCCGGAACACTCGCCTCCCGCGGTCGCAGCGGGGCACGGGCGTCGTCGCCGCGCGGGTCCTCGCCGCTCCCACCGTGGTGCGAGGCGCCGGCCAGTGCGGTGCGGGCGTCGGTGAGGTGCATGGGGCCGTAGCCGCCGGTCACGCTGGGCGCGCCGCGGTGCGTGTCCCAGCGGGACTGGAGGTAGGAGACGCCGAGCAGGACCGACTGCGGCACGTGGTACTCGGCCGCGGCGGCGGCGAACGCCCGCTGGAGGTCGTCGGGCGCGGGCGGCGCGGCCGTCCCGGCGGCGGACGGTGCCGCGCCGAGCAGCGGCAGCAGCAGCGCCGCCGCGGCCAGGGCACCTGCCGTCGTACGGACGCGTCTGCCGCGGGCGGGCTCGGGGACGGGGGCGGATCCTCGCAAAGCGGCCTCCTGTGACGGTCGGGCGTAGCGGGGCGTGCGGGACCGGGTGTGAGGTCAGTCGTACCCGGCGGTCCGACGATCCGTCAATCATGCCGACACGGAGGCGATTTCCCACGTCAGCCGGGCTCCGGCGAGTTTCGTGGCGGCGGTCGGCGGGCCTGCGGGGCGTCAGTGGCGTACACCAATGGCCCTCTGCGCAGGGCGCGGACACACGAAAACCGCGGTGCCGCCCTCCAGGGGCGACACCGCGGATTCCCGTCCTCGTCAGCGCGTGCCGACCGCCGCGCGCACGGCCCGCCGGGCCATCTGACAGTCGTCGTGGAGCCGCCGCAGCAGCAGCCGCTGCTCCTCCCCGGAGGGCACGCCCCCCGAGTGAGCCGCTGCCGGGGCCACCGGACCCGCCTCCTGCATCGACCGCTGCACGGCCGTCTCGTACGTACGGATCTCCCGGGTCAGCACGAGCATCAGGTTCACCAGGAACGCGTCGCGTGCCGCGGGCCCCTGCGCCTGGGCGATCTGACTGATCTGCCGGCGGGCCACCGGGGCGTCACCGAGCACCGCCCACAGGGTCGCCAGGTCGTAACCCGGCAGGTACCAGCCCGCGTGCTCCCAGTCGACCAGCACCGGACCGGCCGGTGACATCAGGATGTTGGACAGCAGCGCGTCACCGTGGCAGAACTGGCCCATGCCCTGGCGCCCGGCCGCGTGGGCGATGCCGTGCAACAGCTTCTGCAGGTCGCCCAGGTCCCGGTCGGTGAGCAGGCCGAGCTCGTGGTACCGGGAGATCCGTGCCGCGTAGTCCAGCGGGGCGTCGAACGTCCCGGCCGGCGGCCGCCAGGCGTTCAGCCGGCAGACCGCGCCGAGCGCCGCCCTGATGTCGGTCCGCGGCGGCGCCTCCAGCGGGTGCCGCTGCAGTGCCGCGGGCCGCCCCGGCATCCGCTCGATCACCAGCGTGCCGTTGTCCGGATCCGCCGCGATCAGTCTCGGCACCCGCACCGGCGGGCGGTGCCGGACGAACGAGCGGTATGCCGCTATCTCGTGCCGGATCCGCTCGGCCCACGCGGGGGAGAGGTCCAGTAAACACTTGGCGACCGCCGTGCTGCGCCCGGTGGTGCCGACCAGGAGGACGGACCGCCCGCTGCGGCGCAGCACCTGCACCGGGGCGAACTCCGGGCAGATCCGGTGCACGGAGGCGATCGCCGTGCGCAGCTGGGCGCCCTGGGCACCGGACAGGTCGATTCTGCCGCTGAGCGGTTGCGTGCCGGCTCCCGCGCCGCGCCGCGCCCTGCCGGCACCGAGCACCGGGGCCGCCGGACGCGCGGGGGCGAGATAAGGGCCGCCGCCCGCCGCCGGGCGGGGGTGGAGCGATCGCTGCGGGGCGGACACGGAGGACGATGCTGCGTACATGGGCTGGACAGATCCCTTCGTGTGCCTGCTGTGCCTGCCTGGAGGCGTGCCCGCCGGAACGGGCGCGCCCTCCGAAAAGCCTTCGCGCTACCCGCCCGGCCGCCGGGGGCCACCCTGGGGAGTACCCCCGCGGCGACCGGGTCGAGGTGGCGCATTCCTACCTGACACCCGGCCGCCCGTGGCACACCATCTGGCGCACCCTGGCGAACGGTGGCGAATAGTCGCCCGGCAACCCGCACCGGGCTACTGTCAACTCAGCCGAGAACCTGGGGGCTTGACGTGAGCGGAGAACCCAACACCCGTCTGACGGACCTGTTCGGCCTGGCCGGCTGGTCCAAGGGCGAGCTCGCGAGGCTGGTCAACCGGCAGGCGGCGGCCATGGGCCACCCCCAGCTGGCGACCGACACCTCGCGGGTGCGGCGGTGGATCGACATGGGAGAGATCCCGCGCGATCCGGTGCCGCGGGTGCTGGCGGTTCTGTTCACCGAGCGTCTCGGCCGTGTCGTGACCATCGAGGACCTCGGTCTGGTCCGGCACGGGCGCGCGGGGAAACGGCAGGGCGGCGGGAGCGAGGAACATCCCGACGGAGTGCCGTGGGCGCCCGAGCGGACTGCGGCGGTCCTCACCGAATTCACGGGAATGGACCTCATGCTCAACCGACGCGGCTTGGTGGGCGCGGGCGCCGCGCTCGCCGCGGGCTCCGCACTCAGCAGCGCCATGCACGACTGGCTGCACACCGACCCTGCCCTGGCTGCCGACGCACCCCACTTCACCGATCCCCTGCACGCCGACCCCGTCGGGTACGACCGCTACGAGGCCGCCCCCATCGGGTCGCAGGAGATCGAGGAACTGGAGCGCTCGGTGGAGGTGTTCCGCGCCTGGGACGCCGCCCGGGGCGGTGGTCTCCAGCGCAAGGCGGTGGTGGGCCAGCTCAACGAGGTGGGCGGCATCCTCGCCTACCATCATCCGCCCCACCTGCAAAGGCGCCTGTGGGGCGTGGCCGCCAACCTGGCCGTACTCGCGGGCTGGATGTCGCACGACGTCGGCCTGGAGCCCACGGCCCAGAAGTACTTCGTCATCGCCGCCCATGCCGCGAGAGAGGGCGGTGACCGGCCCCGGGCCGGCGAGGCTCTGTCCCGGGCGGCCCGCCAGATGGTGCACCTGGGCCGGCCCGACGACGCGCTGGACCTGATGAAGCTCGCCCAGTCCGGCTCCGGCGAGCAGGTACTGCCCCGCACCATGGCGATGTTCCACACCATCGAGGCGTGGGCGCAGGCTTCCATGGGCAAGGGCCAGGCGATGCGCCGCACCCTCGGGCGGGCGGAGGACCTGTTCGTCTCCGACAAGAGCGACGTGCCGCCGCCGAGTTGGATGCAGTTGTTCAACGAGGCGGACCTGTACGGCATGCAGGCCTTGGCCTACCGCACGCTCGCGGAGTTCGAGCCGGACGCCGCGGCGCACGCCCAGCACTACGCGGACAAGGCGCTGGCGCTGCGGGTCGACGCACAGGAGCGGTCGAAGATCTTCGACCATCTCTCCATGGCGTCCGCCTGTTTCATCGCCGACGATCCGGAGCAGGCGGCCGGGTACGCGCGCCTGGCGCTGGTGTCGATGGGGTCCAACTCCTCGCGCCGCACCTGGGACCGGCTGCGCCAGATGTACCGGCTCACCGCCCAGTACGCCGGCTATCCGAAGATCCAGGAACTGCGGGAGGAGATCGAACTCGCCCTGCCCAAGGGGAAGTCGTCCAAGGGCAGGGGGAGGGGCGGGAACACCGCTCAGGCGTAGCGGACGGCGCGTTCGCTACGCCGGCACCCGGACGACCAGCACGCAGGTGTCGTCCAGCCCGCCGGACGGGCCGGATCCACCGAGTGCCTCCGTGACGGCCCGTAGACCGTCCCGCGCCGAGCGCGCCCCGGTCAGCAGGGGAGCCAGGGCGAGGAGGCGGTGCACGGCCGTCGGCTCGGACCCGTCCGTGTGCAGGAGCAGCAGGTCGCCGGCCTCGAGCGTCGTCGTGGCGCTCCCGTCCAGCTCGCGCCCCGTCCCGCCGCGGAACAGCAGCGGGGCGGGGCCTCCGGCGTGTGCCCACGTCAGGGTGCGGGTGAGGGGCCGGTAACCGCAGTACACCGCGGCGCGCACGGGCGGCAGGGTGGTGGTCTCCAGTAAGCGGGCGAGCCGGTCCGGCAGTTCGGAGGGTCGCGCGCCCGCCGTCGCCAGGCCACGCAGGGCGCTGATCACCATCGCCGGCGCCTGCGCCGGGGCGGTGTCCGGTCGCGCGAGGGCGCCGACGCTGAACAGCGTCCCGTCGTCGGTCAGGGGACACGCGTCGTACCAGCCGCCGCTGTCCGGCGTGCCGGCGGGTGCCGGCAGGTACCCGCCGGCCAGGTCCAGGCCGGGCCGCCCCTGCTCCGGGAACCGCAGGAGGGCGTGCCAGGGCGGTGGCACGGCCTCCTGCGGTTCTACCGCGGCCCGCTGCTCGATGGCCGCGTCCCGCGGGCGGCGGCAGAGCGAGTCACGGGTCTCGCTCACCACCCGCTGGCTGCGGCGCAGTTCGCTGACGTCCCGCAGTACCGCCCACATCGAGGCGGTGCTGCCGTCGGCGTCGAGCACGGGCTCGCCCATCATGTGCACGGTCCGTACGGTGCCGTCGGGGCGCACGACGCGGAACTCCCCGTCGATGGGCCGGGCGTCCACGAGACAGTCCGTGACCATCGCGGTCAGCTTCGACCGGTCCTCGGTGACCACCAGGGACGGCAGTTCGTCGAGGCTGAGGGGGGCGGCGGCCGGGTCGAGACCGAGGATCCGGAAGAGCTCGCCGGACCAGTCGGCCTCGTCGGTCAGCAGGTTCCATTCTGCGCTGCCGACCCGGCTGAGCAGCGAACCGGACCGTGGCGCGGGGGCCGGCCCGTCCCGCAACTGCGCCAAGTGCTCGTCGAGATCGCTGAGCTGGTGCAGTGCCAGGTCGTACAGCGCCCGCTGCCAGCGGTCCCGGGGGTCCGCCGCGTCGTGCCGGGTGTCCCGTCGCACGGCGTCCACGTCGCCCCGCAGCCGCCGCGCCTGCGAAATCAGTGCCTCGACCGAGCCGCGTCCCGGTGGCTGGGCGGCTGGGCGGTCCGCGGAGAGATGGGACGACATGACGCACTCCGATGTGCAGACGGTACGACCTGGGCGGATCCGAGGGGTGGCGGAAGGACCGTTACGACTGTTGCACAGCCCGCGACGCCCTGTAAGGGATTCGGCGACACACGATACGGTGGTGCTTCCGGCATATGCCAGCGTCTTCCCGGAGTGACTTCCGCGCGCGGACGACGTACGCCCGCCGGCCCGTCAAGTCGTAGCGCTTCTACGCGACTTGAGGTCCACCGGCGCCCAGGGGCGTCGTCGCCCAGGCGTTCGTCGGACACCCGTTCTAGGTCGGTGTGTGCAGTGCCGGACGCGGCGCCGGTTCGACCGTGGTCCGCACCCCCGTCTCCAGGGCCCGGACTCCCGCCTCGGCGACCACGGAGGCCGCGTATCCGTCCCAGGCGCTCGCGCCGGTGACCCGCCCGCGCCGGGTGGCGTCGACCCACTCCTGCACCTCGCGGTCGTAGGCGTCCGCGAAGCGTACGAGGTAGTCCTGCGGCACCTCCTCCCGGGCGCCGCCCGCCGCGGTCACCACCATGGTGTGCGCCTCGCCGATCCGCGCGCTGCCCGCCTCGCAGACGGCCTCGCAGCGGACCTCGTAGCCGAAGCCGCAGTTGACGAACACCTCCACGTCGACCAGCGCGCCCCGATCGGTCTCGAAGAGCACGAACTGCGGGTCGAGCAGCCCCTCGGGCGCGCCCGAGGACGGCCGGGGCCGCAGCACGGTCACCGCGGTCAGTTCCTGGCCCAGCAGCCAGCGGGCGGCGTCGATCTCGTGCGAGACCGAGCTGTTGACCAGCATCGCGGAGGTGAAGTGCGGCGGGGAGGACACGTTGCGGTGCACGCAGTGCAGCATCAGCGGACGGCCCAGCCGGCCGCCGTCCAGCAGGGACTTCAGCCGCAGGTACTCAGGGTCGTGGCGCCGCATGAAACCGATCTGCGCCAGCCTGCGGCCGAGCCGCGCCTCCGCCTCCACCACGCGCAGCGCGCCCGCGGAGTCGGGCACCATCGGCTTCTCGCACAGCACCGGCAGGCCGCGCGCGAAGGCGGCCAGCAGGGCCTCCTCGTGCGCCTCGCCGGGCGAGGCGATCAGCACGGCCTCGACACCGGGCGCGTCGAGAACGGCCTCGGCATCGCCGTGCACGGTGACCCCGTCGATCCCGGCCGCGGCGTCCCGCGCCCGCTCGACGTCGGGGTCCGCCACGGCGGCGACCCTGGCACCGCTCACCACGGCGTCGAGGCGCCGTATGTGATCGGCGCCCATGTGTCCCGCGCCCAGGACCGCGACCCCCAGAAGTCCGCTCACGCTCCGCCCGCTCCTTCCCTGTCCGCCGTGCATCCGCCGGGGCGGATGCGTGTACGGCGAACAGGGTTTCACGGCCGTCAAGGCCCCGCGGCGGGTGTCAGTACCGCAGCACCCCGGCGATGCCCTCCACGTCGACCAGCGCACCGTCCGGCACGAACTGGACGTCGGCGCCGGTGTCCAGGCACTGCTCGACGATCTCGTCCACGATGTCCTCGCGGGCGTCGAGATCGCCGCTGTCCGCCGGCATCAGGTGTTCGCCGTCGTCCCGCATCGTCACCCGGAAGTTCTCCTCGACGGCGAGCAGCCGGACGCGCCCGGTGTGCGCGCTCTCCCACAGCTCGTCGACGCCCGCCGCGAAGTCCTTGCGCCCCCGGGCCGCCTCCAGCTCCCGGGCCACGGCCTCGACGGAGCCGCGGGCCTCCGCGTCCAGGACCGGCCGGACCGCCTGCCACACGGCTTCCGCGGTGCCGTGGGCGAGGCCGCCGTGCGGCACGGTCACGGCGTCCGCCGCGACCCCGCCGGCCTCCGCGAGAAGGGACAGCGCGGCCTCCGGTCCGGTGATGTACAGCGGCCGGGGGTGCGCGCGCATCACCTTGTCCATCGCGGTGCCGGCCTCGCGCAGGAACCGCACGGTCCGCTCGTCGCGGAAGGCGCTGGGCGAGCCGCCGGTCCGCTCCTGGCGCTCGGGGTCGAAGTTCTCCAGCGGCCGGTCCATCGGGAAGCCGCCGGTGCGCTCCTCGACGACCCGGTCCCCGCCGCCGTTCCACAGCGCGACGCGGTCCGCGGCGACCGACAGCACCCAGAACGGCCGCTCGGAGGCCTGCGCGGCGACGAGGTTGCGGGTCAGGAAGGTGTCCGAGAGCACCACGCGCTCGGGCACGGAACGGGCCAGTGTCCAGACCTGGTGCTCCCCGGGGGCGGCGAAGATCGCCAGTCCGTCCTCGGCGTGCGTCAGATCGACTTCGGCGAGGGCCCGGTCCAGTTCCCGGGCGACCTCGAGGCGGCGTTCCCGGGTGACGGCGGGATCCTCCTCCAGCTGCTTCTTGGCCTCGGCGACCGCATTGCGCAGCCGGACCGAGTCCTGGGCGTTGTCCGGTTCGCGGCGGTGTGTCGGCGTCAGCACGGACACCGCCGGATACGGGCGGGGCCGACGTAGCGCGGCAAGGGTTGCGGGACTCAGATCGTGCTCCATGTCAGCACCATAGAGCGGTTGGACGTATCGGGCATTCGGAGCAATCGGCACACCGTCGGGGTGCCCTCGCCCCTGCCCCGTCACCGGCGGCTCAGTCCTCCTCGTCCTCGGCCCCGCAGGAGCTGCCGTCGGGCGGCAGGGAGCCGTAGAGGAGGAAGTCGTCGACCTTGCGGTGCACGCAGTCGGAGGACGCGTAACCGGTGTGCCCCTCGCCCTTGTTGTCGAGCACCACCGCCGACGGGCCGAGCCGCTCGGCCGTCTCCACGGTCCAGCGGTACGGCGTCGCCGGGTCACCGCGGGTGCCGACCAGCAGCATCTTCGCCGTGTGGACGTCCTTCACGTCCTCGCGGATGTAGTCGGTGCCCTTGGGGCGGCCGTAACACATCAACACCTGGGTGAGCCGGTACCGCCCGAAGACCGGTGAGGCGTCCTCGTACCGCTCGCGCAGCGGTCCCAGGGACCGGGCGACCTGCTCGGCGGTCGGACGGTCGGGATCGTCCGCGCAGTTGACGGCCATCAGGGCGGCCGGGAGGTTGTCCATGGGGACGTCCTCCTCGTCGGTGAGGCCGCCGCCGTCCCGGCCGCCCGGACCGCGGACGGGGAAGGTGACGCCTCCGGACACGAAGCCCTCCAGGCCGCGGGTGTCGCCGTCCTCCAGCAGCTGCGCGAGGGCGCGCTCCAGCGAGGGCCACAGCTCCTTGCTGTAGAGGGCCTGCCCGACGGCGCCCACCATGTCCTGCCCGGAGAACGCCTCGCCGAAGGCGGTCGGCACCGGGTCCGCGTCGAGCGAGCCGACGAGCTGCACGACCTGGCGCCGGGCGTCGCGGGCGTCCTGCCCGAACGGGCAGGCGATGTCCTCGACGCACCAGTCGAGGAAGTTCTCCAGCGCGGTCTGCTGCCCCCGGGCACTGGCCAGCCCCTGTTCGGCCAGCGGCTCCGTCAGCGTGTCCACGCCGTCCAGGACCACCCGGCCCACCTTGCCGGGGAACTGCGCGGCGTACACCGCGCCCAGCCGCGTGCCGTAGGAGAAACCCAGGTAGTTGAGCCGTCCGTCGCCGAGTGCCGCACGCATCACGTCCATGTCGCGGGCGGCGTTCACCGTGCCTATGTGGGGCAGCACGGGACCCGAGTGCTTCGCGCACTCGGCAGCCGCGTCGCGGAGCTCGGAGAGCACGGACCGCGGGTCGCCCGTCCCCTCCTCCCCGTCCGTCGCATCGATGATCTTGCCGATCGCGGGACCGCAGGTGACCGGGGAGGACCGGCCGACGCCGCGGGGATCGAACGTCACCACGTCGTAGCCGTTCGTCAGGTGCATGAAGTCCTTGCCCCCGGCGGCGAGTTCGCTGACGCCGGAACCGCCCGGCCCGCCGAAGTTCAGCAGCACCGAGCCCCGCGAGTCGCCGGTCGCCCGGTACCGGGCGAGGGCCAGGTCGAGGGTGCCGCTCCCGGGGCGGTCGTAGTCCAGGGGGACGGTGACCTTCCCGCACTGCAGGTCCTTCGGTACCTCCATGCCCTCGCAGGCCGACCATCTGATCTTCTGGTCGTAGAACCGGGACAGGCCGGACCCGGTGTCGTCCGCGGTCGCCGCGGACAGCCCCGCCCCGAGCAGGGCCAGCCCGAGCGCTCCGGTGGCCGCGCATCGTCCGACCGACGGCCGAGTCGACAGCTTGACCAGCATCGATGCCTCCCGGGACGCCCCGTCGCGGACCGGTCGTCGGCGTCCTCGAACACCATAAACGGGCCTCGCATCCGGCGCCTCCGGGCGCTTTCGCCGGACCCGCGCGGGTCTGCGCGGGCGTGCGGACACCATGCCGCTCGTTCGACAAACCGCCCACTCGATGGGGTGAAAGGCGGATAAGCCATAACTCGGATGGTGCGCCCGCGTTTTAACCGGTGCGGGCGAGCGCCCGCGACATTGTCTGGAAGGCAGGGAACCTCATGAGAAGGGTTACCCGAAACGGTGTGTTCGCTGTCGCCGCCTCCGGCGCGCTGGCCGTGACGATGCCGGCGTACGCGGCGTTCGCGTCCGACGGTGCCGTGGCGAACGGCTCCGCGGCCGGCTCGCCCGGAGTGATCTCCGGTAACACCGTCCAGGTCCCCGTGGACGTCCCGGTCAACGTGTGCGGGAACACGGTGAACGTGGTCGGGCTCCTCAATCCGGCCGTGGGCAACAGCTGCGCCAACACCGGCACGGGCGCCGCGGCGCACGAGAGGACGGACGCACCGTCGGGCACCTCCGGCGGCGGTGCCGTCGCCGAGGGTGAGGCCAAGGGGTCGCCGGGCGTGCTCTCCGGCAACGGCGTGCAGCTGCCGGTCCACGTCCCGGTGAACGTCAGCGGCAACAGCGTGAACGTGGTCGGCATCGGCAATCCGGCCGTCGGCAACGAGTCGGTGAACACCTCCGACGACCGCCCCGAGGAACCGCGGAACCCGGAGAGGCCGGCGCCCTCCGCACCCCCCGTGGAGCGCGCGCACCCCCAGCCGTCCCCGCACACGGCACCGCCGCAGGCCGTGCAGTCCCTCGCCCACACGGGTGCGGACGCGGCCCTGCCCACCCTCGCGGGGGGTGCCGCGCTCGTCCTGGGCGGAGCGGTTCTCTACCGGCGTTTCCGCCCGGGAGCCGGAAGCTGACCGAGGCGTGACTCCGTCCCGGTCTCCGGCCGGCGGGGTGTGCCACGGCGCCCACCCCGCCGGGACGAGGCGGCCGGCACGGCTCGGTGGCCGCGTCGCCTCCCTCGGCCGTCCCGGCCCCCGACACCCCCGTCACGCCGGGGGTGTCGGGGGTGTCGTGCCGCTCAGGAGCCGCCCGCGTGGAACCGGTGGTGCAGCGCCCGTACCTCCTGCGCCAACTCGGGCACGGGGCCCTCGGTCGCCACGCCGGGCGCCACCTCGCCGATCGGCAGGGTCCGGACCGGCGGGGCGGGCACGCCCAGTTCCTCCAGCCAGGCGCCGAGCTGCTCCGACGAGGCGACGTACACGATGCGCCCGAGGCCCACCCAGGCGTGCGCGGCCGCGCACATCGGGCAGTGCTCGCCGGACGTGTACACCGTGGCCGCGGCCCGCTCCTCGGGGGTGAGGCGGGCGGCCGACCAGCGTGCGAGCTCGAACTCCGGGTGCCGGGTGCGATCACCCGACGCCACCCGGTTGCGGTCCTCGGCCAGCACCGTGCCGTCCCCACCCACCAGGACGGATCCGAACGGTTCGTCCCCCGCCTCCAGCGCCTCGGCTGCCAGCTCCACACAGCGGCGCAGATGGCGCAGTTCGGCGTCCTTCACGACCATGGCGTACGGCCCTCCTCGCGTGGTGATCCTCGACGGGCACCCTACGTTCCGCGCGACCACCCGCCCTCTCGGCGACGCGTCACGGCGACCGCAGAGCCGCCGCCCGCGATCGCGCCCCCGCCCCCTCACGGTCCACTCTTGCTATGACTAATCGCTGGAGTTAGAGTCTCTAACGTTAGTGAGAGCACGTTGCGCATGCCGCGCTTCTCGCCGCAGTGACGTGATCGAGAGAAGGGGACCGCCGTGTCCGCAGCCATATCGCAGCCTTCCGCCACGCACACCGTCCTGGGTTCCGGCCCCGCCGGTACCGCGCTCGCCCGTGAACTGGTGCGCAGGGGGCACCGCCCCGTGCGGCTGGTCGACCGCGGCGGTGGCGGTCCCGCCTTCGACGGGATCGAGCGGTTCGCCGCCGACGTGAGCACGGCCGACGGCGCCCGGGCCGCCGTGGGGGACGCGTGCGTCGTGTACCACTGCGTCAACGTCGGCTACCACCTCCAGGTCGAGGTGATGCCCCGCGTCCAGGAGGCGGTGCTCACCGCGGTCGAGGCGGCGGGCGCCCGCCTGGTCGTGCTCGACACGCTCTACCCGTACGGCGAGACCGGGGGAGCGGTGATGACCGAGGACAGTCCCTGGCGGGCGACCAGCCGCAAGGGGCGGATGCGTGCCGTGCTCGACGAGCGCTACCTCTGCGCGCACCGCGCCGGCCGCGTCCGCGTGGCCCTCGGCCGCTCCGCCGACTTCGTCGGCCCCGGTGTGCTCAACTCGTCGCTCGGGGCGACCGTGTTCCCCGGCGCGCTCACCGGTGGGGAGGTGCTCGGGCTCGGCGACATCGACCTGCCCCACAGCTACACCGCCGTCCAGGATGTGGCCGCCGGTCTCGCGACGCTCGGTGAGCACCCGGAGGGTGACGGGCGCGTCTGGCACCTGCCCACCGCGCCCGCCGTCAGCACCCGCGAGGTCCACACGATGATCGAGAGGCGCGTCGGCCGGCCGCTGGACGTCGTGATCCTCGAAGAGGCCCGGCCCTTCGGGCCGTTCGACGAGCAGTTCATGGCCGAGTACGCGGAGATGTTCTACCAGCACACGGAGCCGCAGATCATGGACTCCTCCGCCTTCGAGCGGACCTTCGGGACGGCGGCGACGCCGCTCGCGGACACGGTGGACGCCACGCTGGCCTGGTACGGGGGCCGGCTCTCCGGCCGGTGAGGACGGACGGGCGCGGCGCGCCGGTTCCGGCGCGCCGCGTCGAACTGTCGGGCCCGTCCTTCCTCGCCAGGCCTCGCGGATCTACCGCCTTCGGGCGCTCCTTGCCGCCGTGGCGGCGCAGACCGTGCCCAGGGCCAGGGTCAGGGCGCCGATGACGATGTTGTTCCAGATGACGCCCGCGTCCGGATCCGTGCCGACGATCCACGGCGAGATGATCATCCATATACCCATGGCGCACATGGCCCCGCTGAGGCCGTACATGCGCTCGGGGGCCCGGGTGAACCCCAGGGCGAGCAGGCCGATGGCGATTCCGATGATCAGATTGTGGGCGACGAGCGCGGGCTGACTCGTGGTGAAGTGGACTATCCACGGGGACACGGCACAGTACAGGCCGAGCAGGAACACCGGCCCGTCCACGAGTGCCACATCACGACCGCCGAGCATGCGGTCGTAGCGCGCCTGCATCTCCGGTGCGTCGGGGTGGCTGGTGATGTCACTTCTGGAGTGCGAGACGTTGGCCATGAGTCGTCTCCTTCGACTAGCCGGGCCGACCGCGTTGACGCGGTGCGGTAGCGCCGTACATGTCCCATTCTGCTCTTATTTCGCCCTTATGTGTAGCGGTGGGTGGCCCGTACATGTCTCCCTCGATCGCGGGCATCCGCAGGACTACGCGAGCGATCGACCGATGTGAGGAAGTGGGAGGTGGCGGCCGTCATGGGCGCGAAGGTGTTGGAGCGGTTTCCGGCAGGATCCCCGCGCGGGTCGTGGCCGGCGGAGGAGTACGCGGCGCGACGCCGCGCGGAGGGGGAACCCGCCACCGTCGTGATGGACCTGGAGGCGGACGCCTTCCTGGTGGTGGTCCCCGCCCGTGACGAGGGCAGGGAACCGGCGGGCGCCCGATAGTCCGCGCCGGCGACGGCGGAGTGCTGAGCCGGGCCGACGGCCGTCATCGGCGGCCGGCGCCCCGGCGCGGCGCCGGTGAATCGCACCGCGCCGCACCCGAGGCCGCGGGCGGCCATGCCCGTCCCGTCGTTCCCCGCCAGCCGTTCGGCTCCGTGGAAGAGAGCGCAGCGGGCATCCATCACGTCCGGTACCTCTTGGAGACGTGCCGCCTCCGCGAGGCGGTCCTCGGCGCGCCACCCGGTCGGCAGGGACGGCGGCGTCACACCAACCCGGCCTGAAGCAGGCCGGGTTGAACTGGTCTACACCCTTGACTGGTACAGACCAAAGCGGTTGAGTATGCCTCCACACCCCCCACCACGGCCGCCCCCGCGCCCGGCCGGTCGGACCGGTACGCGCGGACAAGGCCAAGCTCACCCCTGCCCTTGTCACGGGGAGCGGCCGTGCTCCGCAAAGGAGGCAGACCCGTGCCGAGACGCCGTATCTCCGCCGTCGTGACCGCACTCGCCCTCGCGGGCGCCGTACCCGTCTTCCTGCCGGCCACCGAAGCGTCCGCCGCCGCCTGTTCGAGCTACCCGAACTGGACGGCGGGCAGGTCCTACAACACCGGCGACATCGTCCGCTACACCGACGGCAAGGCCTACATCGCCGAGCACGCCAACCCGGGCTACGACCCGGTCATCAGCACGTGGTACTGGGAGCCGTACGGCTGCGACGGCGGCTCGCAGACGCCGGTCGGCACCTTCGTGGTCAGCGAGGCCCAGTTCAACCAGATGTTCCCGGGGCGGAGTTCCTTCTACACCTACAGCGGCCTCACCGCCGCACTCGGCGCCTACCCGGGCTTCGCCAACACCGGCAGCGACACGACGAAGAAGCAGGAGGCCGCCGCCTTCCTCGCCAACGTCAGCCACGAGACCGGCGGTCTGGTGCACGTCGTCGAACAGAACACCGCCAACTACCCTCACTACTGCGACTGGAGCCAGCCGTACGGCTGCCCGGCCGGCCAGGCCGCCTACTACGGACGCGGCCCGATCCAGCTCAGCTGGAACTTCAACTACAAGGCCGCGGGCGACGCGCTCGGCATCGACCTGCTCAACAACCCCTGGCTCGTGCAGAACGACGCGGCCGTCGCCTGGAAGACCGGCCTGTGGTATTGGAACACCCAGTCCGGACCGGGCACCATGACCCCGCACAACGCCATGGTGGGCGGGGCCGGCTTCGGCCAGACCATCCGCTCCATCAACGGCTCCCTGGAGTGCGACGGCAGGAACCCCGCGCAGGTCCAGAGCCGGGTCACCACGTACCAGCGGTTCAGCCAGATCCTCGGCGTCTCACCGGGCGGCAACCTGTACTGCTGAGCCCGGACGGGTCCTGTGCGAGACTCCGTCGATGACCTCGGAAACGATCACCGCGGAGTCCGCGGGCACCTGGCACCTCGGCGACCTGCCCGTCCGTCGCGTCGGCTTCGGAGCGATGCGGCTGACGGGCAGCGCCGCCTTCCATCTCGGCACGCCGAGCGACCGAGCGCGGTCCCTCGCCGTCCTGCGCCGGGCGATCGATCTCGGCGTGAACCACATCGACACCGCCGCCTTCTACTTCTCGTCCCTGCGCTCCGCCAACGAACTGATCAACAGCGCGCTGGCGCCGTACCCGGACGACCTCGTGATCGTCACCAAGGTCGGTCCGTACCGCGACTGGTCGGGGGAGTGGGGCACCTCCGCCCGCCCCGAGGACCTGCGGGCCCACGTCGAGGAGAACCTGCGCCAGCTCGGCCGCGACCACCTGGACGTCGTGAATCTGCGCCGCATGCGGCAGGACTCCGTCGCCGAACACTTCGGCGCCCTCGCCGAACTGCGCGAGGCGGGCCTGATCCGCCACCTCGGCCTCTCCGACGTCGAGCCCCGCCACGTCGCCGAGGCGCAGGCCATCGCGCCCGTGGTGTGCGTCCAGAACCGCTTCGGCCTCGGCTTCCACGACCCCGCCACCGACGAACTCCTCGCCCTGTGCCGGGAACAGGGCATCGCGTTCGTCCCCTTCTACGCCATCGCCGGCGAGGCCGGTCCCCGGGGCGCCGGCACCGCCCACGAGGACGAGGTCCGCGCCGTCGCCCGGGCCCACGGCGCGAGCCCCGCGCAGGTCAGGATCGCCTGGACGCTGCACCAGGGGCCGAACGTCCTCGCCATACCCGGCACCGGTGACCCCGCGCACCTCGCCGAGAACGTGGCCGCGGGCGCGCTGCGCCTGACCGAGGCCGAACTCGCGCGGCTCGACGGAGCCCGCACCGGCTGACGCGCCCCCGCCGACACCGGCCCGGACCCGCCCGGCGTACACCGGGTGGGTCCGGGCCGGCGGGGCGGAGACTGGCGTCCGGCAAGTTTTACGTATAACCTCACCCGTCAATCGCCCGTCGCCCTCCCGTCCCGAAAGGCCGCGATGAGACGCATCGCCCTGGTCACCCTCGTCGTCGACGACTACGACGAGGCGATCCGCTTCTACACCGAGGCGCTCGGATTCCGGCTCGCCGAGGACGCGCCCCGGCCGGACGGCTCCCGCTGGGTCGTCGTCGAACCCGGTGCCCCCGGACAGGGCGCCGCACTGCTGCTGGCCCGCGCCAAGGGCGAAGCCCAGCGCGCCCGGATCGGCGACCAGACGGGCGGGCGCGTCGGTCTCTTCCTGCACACCGACGACTTCGCCCGCGACCACGCCCGGATGACCGCCGCCGGCGTGACCTTCCTGGAGGACCCCCGGCACGAGCCCTACGGCTCCGTCGCCGTCTTCCAGGACCTGTACGGCAACCGCTGGGACCTGCTCCAGCCCGCCGCCTGACCCGACCCGACCTTCCGCACAGATCCGCCGAGGAACCGCCGCACATGTCATCTACGCGCATAGACACCGAGACGCTCCGCCGCCTGCCCAAGGCGGTGCTGCACGACCACCTCGACGGCGGCCTGCGCCCCGCGACCGTGGTGGAGCTGGCCGAGTCCGTCGGCCACACCCTGCCCACCACCGACCCCGACGAGCTGGCCGCCTGGTACTACGAGGCCGCCAACTCCGGTGACCTGGTGCGCTACATCGCCACCTTCGAGCACACCCTCGCCGTCATGCAGAACCGCGAGGGCCTGCTGCGCACCGCCGAGGAGTACGTCCTCGACCTCGCCGCCGACGGCGTCGTCTACGGCGAGGTCCGCTACGCCCCGGAACTGATGACGAACGGCGGGCTGAGCCTCGCCGAGGTCGTGGAGACGGTCCAGGAGGGCCTGGCCGCGGGCATGACCAAGGCCGCCGCTGCGGGTACGCCGGTGCGCGTCGGGACCCTGCTGTGCGGTATGCGGATGTTCGACCGCACCCGCGCGACCGCCGACCTCGCGGTCGCGTTCCGTGACGCGGGCGTCGTCGGCTTCGACATCGCCGGGGCCGAGGACGGCTTCCCGCCCGCCGACCACCTCGACGCCTTCGAGCACCTGCGCCGCGAGAACGTCCCGTTCACCATCCACGCCGGTGAGGCCCACGGGCTGCCCAGCATCCACCAGGCCCTCCAGGTGTGCGGCGCCCAGCGCATCGGTCACGGCGTGCGCATCACCGACGACATCCCCGACCTCGCGGCCGGCAAGCTCGGCCGCCTCGCCGCCTGGGTCCGCGACCGCCGCATCGCCCTGGAGATGTGCCCGACCTCCAACCTCCAGACCGGCGCCGCCACCTCCATCGCCGAGCACCCGATCACGGCGCTCAAGGACCTCGGTTTCCGCGTCACGCTCAACACCGACAACCGCCTCGTCTCGGGCACGACGATGACCCGGGAGATGTCCCTCCTCGTCGAGCACGCGGGCTGGACGGCGAAGGACCTGCGCACGGTCACGGTGAACGCCCTCAAGAGCGCCTTCATCCCGTTCGACGAGCGCACGGCCCTGATCGAGGACGTCGTCCTGCCGGGTTACGAAGCGGTGCTCTGAACGAGCCCGCGCACATAGGCGGCCTGTCCGACGTGCTGGAGATCGTCGGACAGGACGCTGACCAGCCGCACGCCCAGCGTGACCGGCGGGTCCCAGTTGTCGTCGACGACCCGCTCCAGGTCCTTGGCGGCCACGGAGCGCAGGGCCCCGAGCGTCTGCTCGTGCACGGCGTCGTGGTAGCCGGTCAGCAGGTCGGCCGAGTCGACCCGCACCTTCGCGACCTTCGCCGAGCTGTGACCGTAGCCGGTGTCGCGGCGGGGCAGGTCCAGCCCGAACCGCTTCTCCCAGTCCTGCGTCAGCCACACCTGGTCGAGCCCGAAGGCGTCCGCGATGTGGTCGTCCTGCACCCGGGTGAGGTGCCAGACCAGCCAGGCGACGGAGTTGGCGCCGTCGGCGGGGCGGGTGTTCAGGCCGTCGGGGTCCAGACCCTCGACGGCGGCGTGGACTTCTTCCTGGATGCGGCCGTAGCCCTCGATGAGGATGTCCTTCGCATGCATGGGTCCACCATCGCGCAGTCCGCCCTCACGCGCTCCCCGATTCCAGCAACCCCATCAGCGCGCGGGCCGCGGGGCTGGTCGCCTCGGCCGGTGGCAGCAGGGCGATGGTCTCGTACGCCGTGTGGCCGGAGTCCTTGAGCGGCAGCGAGGTCAGTGAGGCCCGCTTGTGCCGGAAGTGGCGCGGGACGACGGCGATGCCGAGGTTCTCGTCGAGCAGGTCGAGCAGCCCGTGCACGTCGTTCACCTCCAGGGCGACGGTCCGCCGTACGCCCGCCGCGGCGAAGGCCGCGTCGGTCACGCGGCGCGGGCCCCAGTCCGGGTGGAAGTCGACGAAGACCTCGTCGGCGAGATCGCCCGGAGCCAGCACCGCTCCGTTCCTCGCGAGGCGGTGGCCGGGGTGGCACAGGACGGTCATCGGCTCGCCGGCCAGCGAGACGGAACGCAGCTGCTCCGTGTCCGCCTGCGTCCGGTAGGCGAAGGCCAGGTCGAGCCGCCCGGCCGCGACCTCCTCCGCCAGCTCGCCCGAGCCCGCCTGCCGCAGCCGGATCTCGACGTCCGGATGCCGGCGCCGGAACGCGGCCAGCAGGCCCGCCACCGGCACCCCGGCGATGCACTGCTCGGTGCCCAGCGACAGCGTGCCGCGCAGCACGCCCTGCACCGCGGCGACCGCCTCGTGGGCCGACCGCACCTGTGCCAGGATGCGCTGCGCCTCACCGAGCAGCGCCCGCCCGGCCTCCGTGAGCGTCACCCTGCGGGTGGTGCGCACGAACAGCGGCGCCCGCAGCTCCCGCTCCAGCGCCCGGATGGACGCCGACAGGCCGGACTGGGACACCAGCAGCCGTTCGGCCGCACGGGTGAAGTGCTGGTCCTCGGCGACCGCCACGAAGTGCTGGAGATGGCGCAGTTCCATGATTGAGAAGCGTAGCCGCTGAATACCATCGGATTCTTCTGTTGGACCACTGCCCGCAGGTCACGACAGAGTGGGGTGCGGTTCCGCCCAAGCCCCGTACCTCGGGGGCCAACCCCTCTGGAGTCGCGTTGTACACCGCACACCCCGACCGCTACGCGGACATGCCCTACCGGCGCACCGGACGCAGCGGCCTGAAGCTCCCCGCGCTCTCGCTCGGCCTGTGGCACAACTTCGGCCCGGACCGCCCCGTCGAGACCCAGCGCGCCATCCTGCGCCGCGCCTTCGACCTCGGTGTCACCCACTTCGACCTGGCCAACAACTACGGCCCGCCGCCCGGCTCGGCCGAGTCCGCCCTCGGCGAGGCCCTGAAGGCCGACTTCGCCCCGTACCGCGACGAGCTGATCGTCTCCACCAAGGCCGGCTACCTGATGTGGCCCGGCCCGTACGGCGAGTGGGGCTCGCGCAAGTACCTGCTGTCCTCCCTCGACCAGAGCCTGACCCGCATGGGACTGGACTACGTCGACATCTTCTACTCGCACCGCCCCGACCCGGAGACTCCCCTGGAGGAGACGATGGGCGCCCTGCACACGGCCGTCCAGCAGGGCAAGGCGCTCTACGTCGGCGTCTCCAACTACTCGGCGGAGCAGACCCGTGAGGCCGCCCGCATCCTCGCCGAGCTGGGCACCCCGCTGCTCATCCACCAGCCGCGGTACTCCATGCTCGACCGGCGTCCCGAGACCAGCGGCCTCCTGGACACCCTCGACGAGCTGAAGACCGGCTCCATCGCCTACTCCCCGCTGGAGCAGGGCTTGCTCACCGGCCGCTACCTCGACGGCATCCCCGAGGACTCGCGCGCCGCGAGCGACAGCCCCTTCCTGAACTCCGACGCGCTCACCGAGGAACTGGTCGGCAAGCTGCGTGCCCTGGACGAGATCGCGAAGTCCCGCGGTCAGTCCCTGGCGCAGATGGCCCTTGCCTGGGTGCTGCGCGAGGGCCGGGTGACCTCGGCCCTCGTCGGCGCGAGCAGCCCGGGCCAGCTGGAGGACAGCGTCTCGGCCATCGGGAACCTCGCCTTCGACGCCGGTGAACTCGCCCGGATCGACGCCATCGTCTCCTGACGCGTCACCCGTGCGACACGGTCACGTCTCCAGCCGTTCCGCCAGCCGGACCGTGACCGTGTCGCCCTCCTCCTTGCCGATGGCCCGGCGGACGTCCGCCTTCACCGGCAGCTTGTGCGTGCCGTCGCCCAGCGCCATGAAGGAGCTGCGGAAGGCGTGCCCGTCGATCGTGCCGCGGACCTTGACCAGGCCGCGAGTGCCGAAGAACTCGGCGGACTCCGGCCAGACGAGGTACGTCCAGCCGCCCTTGCTCGGGCTCTTGCGCAGGACGGCCGTGAACTCCTCGTCCAGCTCCCGTTCGGTGGACATGGTTCCTCCGCTCCCGGGGGCCCGGCGCCCCGCTCTCCGGTAGACCCCCGGGAGCCGCGGAACTCATCGCCGGCGTGCCCTCACGCCCCCGCGGGCACCCGGTCCAGGAAGCCGTAGACGGCACGGATCCGCCCCTCGCCGTCCAGCGTGATCACGTCGGACCCGGCCACGGGCGCCGAGCCTTCCCCGGCGGGGTCACCCGCGGCCTCGCTCACCAGCTCCCAGGAGAAGCGGGCCGTGTCGTGGTGCCCGTCGACGGCGCCGGACAGCCGGAAGACGAACCCCGGGAACTGCTCGTGGGCCGCCGTGATCACCGCGGTGATCTGCTCGTGGCCGCGCACGTCGGCGAGGGGGTCGGTGTAGCCGCCGTCCGCCGTCCAGGCCGCGGCGACCGCCTCGGCCCGGGCCTCCGGTCCGGCGTTCCACGCTGCGAAGTAGCGGGTGACGGCGTCCTCGTGACGGTGCGTGGGTGCGGACATGGCGATCAGCCTCCATCGAGGGGTATGTGCTGGTCAGGGGCCGGATCCGGTCTCGGTGACCCGGTACCGCAACCATGCCCGCACCCGGCGGGGCCCGTCGATTACCCCGGAGGTCATGGCGGCGGCCCCGGTCGCGTGTCACGTTTCGGCCAACAGGTGCCGTGAATATGCCAGGAGACTGGCCGGAAATTCATGGTGACAGTGGTTCAGCAGTGAACATACTCACCCTTAGGGCATCTCACACCACGCGACAGCGCCCTCACGCACCGCACACGAGCCGCACGGACGTCAAGCCCGACCGGCAGGCGGGCCGGGCGACGGGGGAGGGGAGCAGTGCACGACGAGTTCCTGTGCCATGTCACCGCCTACGGTGTCTGCGACGGCCGGCGCGTCGGCGTGCCCCTGGGCACCTACCGGGCTCCCACCCTCGCCCTCGCCCTGTGGTGGCTGCGCGACCGCGCCTCCTGGATCGCCATGCGCCTGGACCCGCAGCCCGACTCCCCGCACTTACCGCGCGGCGCCCTGACCCCGGTCGCCGACGACGCTCCCGACGTACCGCGCGTCCTGCGTCTGTGGTGCGCGGACGTCGTCCAGCAGGAACTGGTCGCCGACGAGCTGGCCGCCGGGCGTCTGGTGCGCATCGCCACCAGCGACGAGACCACCGAGTACGAGCTGCTGGCCGAATCCGTCGACGCGCTGCGCATGCAGCGGGCCGCCCCGCCCCTGGTCGTCCCAGTCGCCTGAGCCATACCGCACACACCCGGCCCGATCCCGGCCTGAGCCTGCCCGTGCCGCGTACACCGGCCGATCCCCGGCCCGGGCCCGTCCGTGCCGCGTACACCCGGGTCCGATCTTCGGCCCGATCCAGCCCCTGCCGCGTACGCCCGGCCCTGTTTCCCGGCCCGGGCCGTCCGTGCCGCGCGCACCCGCCCGGACTCTAGACCGAGCCTGTCCTGGCCGTGCCGCCGCGGCCGCGCACCCCTCGTGCGAGCAGCGCGCCGAGAAACCCGGTGACCAGGCCCCACAGCAGGGCGAGGCCGACCGCGCCCCACAGCCGCGGGCGCAGGAACAACCGCCCGGACAGCCCGCCGCCCAGGTCGCCGATGCCGAGCACCGACAGGCCGTAGTACGCGGAGATCCGGCCCACCGCGCAGATCATCAGCACCGTGAGCGCCAGCGCGACCGCCATGTGCACCGCGAGCCGCCAGGCCGGGGTCCCGGCCGGGGAGCGGGCCGCGGCCAGACCCCCGGCGGCCAGGAGCAGCACCGCGGCCGCGACCAGGAGCCACCACATCCGCCCGTCCTGCTCGCCGAGCGTGCCCAGGTTCACCGTCGAGACGTCCGGCGTGCGCAGCACCTCGTCGAGCACCTGCGGCATCGGCAGTCCGAACGGCCCCTCCACCCGGCCGTTCCAGGTGGCGCCGAGTCCGACGGTGAGGGCCGGCCACGCCAGGTTCGGCAGACCCAGCAGCAGCACGGCGAACGTGTCCGCCGGGTGCCCGCGCGTCCCGGCCACGACCAGGCCGACGACGGCACCGACGACGACGTACGCGAGCAGCAGCGCCACCATCGCGTACGCCACCGGCCGCACCGACGCCCCCAAGCGCAGCAGCGGCCCCGGCAGCGGCGCCCCGCGCGACACCAGCAGGGCCAGCACCAGCACACCCGCCAGCCAGAGCAGCCCGAACAGCACGGTCAGCGGCACGTCGGTGGTGAAGCCGATCCGCGGGGTGATGCCGAACAGGTCCCCGAGGTCGTCGAGCAGCCCCTCCCCGAGCGGCACCTCGAAGGTCTGCCGCGAGGCGAAGGCCAGACCGAGCAGGGCGAGCAGCCACAGCGCGGCGATGCGGGCCGCCCAGCCCGCCAGCTCCCCGGCACCGGCGACCGCCCGGTGCCGCAGCGGCCGCAGGAACCCCGCGCCGATCACCAGCGCCCCGGCCAGGGTGACGGACAGCGGCATCACCGTCAGCCCCGCGTCGGTGCCGGCGAAATCCCCGGCCTCCCCGGACAGCTCCAGTGAACCGCCCACGGCCGCGACGACCGTGGCCGTGACGACCCTGGGAAAGGCGTTGTCGGGCAGGTCCGTCGCGCCGGCCGCCCACAGCCCGAACGCGGCCACGGCTCCCATGGCGACCAGCCCGGCCAGCACCGTGCCGAGGGCCTGCGCCCAGCCGTGACGGGCCGCTGCCGGGCCGGAGGAGGTTCGCGCGCTCACGCGGCCACGCTAAGCAGCGCCCGCCCGCCGCGCTCTCCCGACGGGGCCGTCCGCGTCGGCGGCGCCCCGCGACCCCGCCGTCCGGGCTCAGCCCGCCCGGACGACGAGCGCGTGGTCGCCGAGGCCCGTCATGCGGCCCGCCGACAGCTCGCCCCGCGTGGTGAACAGCGCCAGGACGCGGCCGCTCCGCGGATCGAACGCCACGTCCAGCACGGTGCCGTGCTCGACGCCCATCTCGGTCAGGACACGCCGGCCCAGCAGATCGTGCCCCGGCGGCACCACGTCGGGCGCGGTCACCGGACCGACCCGGACGGCCCCGGGGCCGACCGAGCGCACCGCCTCCCAGCCCAGCACGGTCTCCCCGCGCAGGCGGCCGGCGCGGAACCGCAGGTGACTGACCACGCCGGAGGAGGCGTCGACCGTCAGGGACGTCACGGCACCCAGCTTCCGGTCCCCGTCCGCGCTCAGCACGGGCAGCCCCCGCACCTCGGTGAACAGCATCACGGCAGCGAGCCCCTCCAGCTGCCGGGCACACCGCCGAGCAGAGCCGTGAAGCCGGACAGGTCGTCGGCCACGTGCCGCACGGCGTCCACGGGGAGGACCAGCGACCGCCCGGCGACCGTCAGCGTCTCGCCCCGCGCCACGTACACCCTGCGCCGGTGGCGGGCCGGGCCCGGCACGAACCGTCTGCTCGCCGCGACCCGGAAGCCGACGACCCGCCCGCCGGTGCCGCCCTCCACCACGACGTCCAGCACGGTGCCGACCTCGGTGCCCGCGTCCGTCAGCACGGCGGCCCCCAGCAGCCGGGCGCGCAGCGTCTCCCGGTGCAGCATGAGCAGCGCGGTGCTCACCAGGCCCCGCCGGTCGCGGACCATCACCGCGTCGTGGCCGAGCGCGTACACCGCCGACCACGGAAGACCCTCCTTCATCGGACCGGACAGGCCCCGGCCGCTCAGCGTGAAACCCGTGATCCGCCCGGCCGCGGAGTCGAAGACGGTGTCCTTGACGTGGGCGACGGCGTCCCCGCCCAAGGTGACCACCGGCCGGGTGGTGAGACTGCGCGCGCCCATCAATTCGTTCATCGCACACCTTTCCCGTAACCTCCGGGTTCCCCGGGTGACTGTGACGATTCCCGCACTGCGAGGAGAGGTGGACTGCAACGCCGAACCCGGGGTACGAGGACTCGTGCAGTAGCGTCCGGCCAGTCCGGCTTCCGAGAGAGAAACGCATGACCGAATATCTGGACGGGGCAGTGATACCGACTGGCTTCGACGTACCCGTGGAACCGCTGCGGCGGGCGGCTCACTACACCGGTGAGCCCGGATGCATCGCGCAGGCGCGTCACCTCGCCTCGCTCTTCCTCGACCAGCTCAGGACCGAGTGGTGCGCCACGATCGGCCGGCGGGCCGACGGTGCGGTGCTCCTGGTCGTGAGCGAACTGGTCACCAACGCCGACCGGCACAGCCAGGGGCCGTACATCCTGGAGCTGGAGGGCACGGACGCCTCCGTGACGGTGACCGTCTACGACAGCAGCGGAGCGGTGCCCCGGCGCTTCCCCCGTGATCCCGAGCGCGTCGGCCGGCACGGACTCGAGATCGTCCACGCCCTCGCCGAGACGGTCGTCGTCGAGCGGGTGCCGGTCGGCAAGCGGGTGCGCGCCGTGCTGCGCCTCACCGACGAATAGGACGAGGGCGCGCTGCCCCACCGGCAGAGCAGAGGCCGGCACAACCGAAGACCGCACGAAGAACCCCGGGGTCGGTGTGATCAACCCCGGGGCGGTGTCGTCGTCGGTGTCAGGCGCAGCCCAGCTCGCCCAGCATGCCCTCGCGCAGCCGGGCGATGATCCGCTTGATCAGCCGGGACACGTGCATCTGCGAGCAGCCGAGCTGTTCGCCGATCTCCGCCTGGGTGGCCTCCTCCACGAAACGCATGTGGATGATCTGCCGGTCGCGCTCGCTGAGCTCGGCCATCAGCGGGGCGAGGGAGTGGAAGTCCTCGACGAGGCGCAGCCCGTCCTCCTCCACACCGATGAAGTCGGCCAGCACCGACTCGCCGCCCTCGGGGCCGTCCCCGGTCAGCGCGGCGTCCAGCGACGAGGAGTTGTAGCCGTTGGACGCGATCTGCCCCTCGACCACCTCCCGCTCGCTGATGTTCATCAGCGTGGCGAGCTCGGCGACGGTGGGCTCGCGGTCCAGCCGGCTCGACAGCTCCTCACGGGCCTTGGCCAGCTCCACGCGCAGCTCCTGCAGCCGCCGCGGCACGTGCACCGCCCAGGTGGTGTCGCGGAAGAAGCGCTTGATCTCGCCGACGATGTACGGCAGCGCGAAGGAGGTGAACTCGACCTCGCGCGACAGCTCGAACCGGTCGATGGCCTTGATCAGGCCGATCATGCCGGTCTGGACGATGTCCTCCATGTCGTCGCCACGGCCGCGGAACCGGCCGGCGGCGAACCGCACGAGCGACATGTTCATCTCGATGAGCGTGTTGCGCGCGTACTGGTACTCGTGCGTGCCCTCTTCTAGCTCCGTCAGGCGCTGGAAGAACTGCCGGGACAGCTGCCGTGCGTCACGCGGGGCCACGGCGCGCGGGTCCACGACACCCGGCAGTGACCCGTCGTCCGTCCCGCTCTCGGTGGTCTTCCCGACGACCTGCGCTTCCGGCCGGATCACGGCGGTCTCCATTACCTCTCCCACGAAAGTCACGGTCTGGGCGTCTCCCCAGGGGCTCACCGTTGGCGGGTACCCGGGTCACGCGCGTACATGCCACCCGATTTCACGGGTGGCGCGAATGCGGTGACCGCGGCGTCCTCGCGGGGTGGTGTCTCCGCCCCCAGACTATGCCGGTGAACGGCGGGCGGCATCCGGGCGTGCCCCGGGCGGCGGACCGTCCCTGCGGCGGATTCCCCTGTGGGCGCAATGCCGCCCCCTTCCCTCCGGCCACCGGACTCCTAGGCTGTAGCCGTGACCAGCCACGTGCCGAACGAAGCCCGCGTCATTCCCCTGCGCCCGCCGGCCGCGCGCCCGCAGGACCGTCCCGCCGTCAGAGAGCCCCTGTGGCGCGATCTGGTCGGCGACGTCCTGCGGCGTGAGCGCCTGGCCCAGGAACGCACCCTGAAGGACGTCGCGGAGGCCGCGCGTATCTCGATGCCGTACTTGTCGGAGGTGGAACGCGGCCGGAAGGAGGCCTCGTCGGAGGTCCTCGCCGCCGCCGCGGGCGCCCTCGGGATGGGCCTGGGCGACCTGCTGGCGCGGGCCCAGGGCGAGCTGGTCCGCGTCACCGCGCGGCACACCGGCGGCAGCCGCGGCCGCGGTGCCTCCGGCGCCCGGTACGACGGGATGTGCCTGGCCGCCTGACGGGGCGTCCACGCCGTCCGGCCCGGCGTCCCGGGACGGCCGTCACGGTCGTCCAGGGACACCGGGCCGGCGTCTCGCACCCCCGGCGCTCACACCCTCGCCAGGCGCCGGCCGAGCACCTCGTCGGCCAGCCCGTAGGCCACGGCCTCCTGGGCCGTGAACACCTTGTCGCGGTCCATGTCCGCGCGCAGCGTCGCCGGGTCGTGCCGCGTGTGCCGGGCCAGGACCTCCTCGACCTGGGAGCGGATCCGCACCATCTCCTTGGCCTGCAGGGCCAGATCGGAGACCGTGCCCTGTCGTCCGCCGCTGGCCGGCTGCCCGAGCAGCACCCGCGAGTGCTCCAGCACGAACCGGCGCCCGTCGTCCCCGCCGGCCAGCAGCACGGCCGCCGTGGAGGCCGCCTGCCCGACGCAGAACGTCGAGATCGGCGCCTGGACGAACGTCATCGTGTCGTAGATCGCCATCAGCGACGTGAACGAGCCGCCGGGGGAGTTGATGTAGATCGCGATCTCGCTCTCCGGGGCCGACGACTCCAGATGGAGCAGCTGCGCGATGACGACGTTGGCGACGCCGTCGTCGATCTCGGTGCCCAGGAAGATGATCCGCTCCGACAGCAGCCGGCTGAACACGTCGTAGGAACGCTCGCCCTGCGGGGTGCGCTCGACGACGCTGGGAATCGTGTAGCTGCCCATCACTGCAACCCCATCCTGCGTCGCGAAGCGGCCGGGCGGACGTCCGCGAGGGACTCCACGACCCGGTCGACCATGCCGTACTCCCTGGCCTCCTCGGCCGTGAACCAGCGGTCGCGGTCGCCGTCCCGGGAGATCGTCTCCGGGCTCTGGCCGGTGTGCTCGGCGGTGATCCGCTCGATGGTCCGCTTGGTGAACTCCAGGTTGTCCGCCTGGATCTCGATGTCGGCCGTGGTGCCGCCGATGCCCGCCGACGGCTGGTGCATCATGACCCGCGCGTTCGGCAGGGCGTAGCGCTTGCCCGCCGTGCCGACGCTGAGCAGGAACTGACCCATGCTGGCGGCGAACCCCATGGCGAGCGTCGAGACGTCGTTGGGGATCAGACGCATCGTGTCGTAGATGGCGAGCCCCGCGTGCACGGAGCCGCCGGGGCTGTTGATGTACAGGCTGATGTCGGTGCGCGGGTCCTCCGCCGAGAGGATCAGCAGCTGGGCGCAGACCCGGTTGGCGGAGACCTCGTCGACCTGCGTGCCCAGCAGCACGATGCGCTGCGCGAGCAGTTGCGCGGCCAGGTGGTCGTCGAACCGGGTGGGAGGGGTGTCGCCCTCCTCCGCGCGGGGCGGCACGGCCGGCGCCGGACCGGTGGTGAGTGGGGACATCGGCACTCCTTGTCGATGTGTCGAACGGTCGAGTCGTCGAGTCGTCGAGCGGTCGGATCGTCGAGCGGTCGAGCGGTCGAGCGGTCGAGCGGTCGAGTCGTCGGGGAAGTCGGCAGCGGCCGGTGGGCCGCGGTCCCTCCACTCTCGGCCGGGGGCCCGTCCCCGCGGGGATTTCTCTGCCCGCGGCAGATTCGCCGTGAGCAGAGCGCTCACGCGGCCGGCGCGGGGCGGCCGCGGAAACGTCCCGCGCGGACACCGATGAGTTCCCGGCCCCGCGCCGGTCGACAGTGGTGACCGCGTTCGACGCACGCACCCGGGAGGTATGCATGACCACCGACGGATTCACCACGTGTCTCTGGTTCGACGGCAAGGCGCAGGAGGCCGCCGAGTTCTACGTCTCGGTCTTCAAGAACTCGGCCGTCGGCGCCGTCACCCACTATCCCGAGGGCGCGCCCGGCGCCGCCGGCACCGTCCTGACCGTCGACTTCACGGCCAACGGCCAAAGGTTCGTCGCCCTGAACGGCGGCCCCCAGTTCACCTTCAACGAGGCCGTCTCCTTCCAGGTCATGTGCGAGAGCCAGGAGGAGGTCGACCACTACTGGGCGAAGCTCGTCGAGGGCGGCGGCGAGCACGGGCCGTGCGGCTGGCTCAAGGACCGGTTCGGAGTGTCGTGGCAGGTCGTGCCCGTCCGGCTCGAGGAGATGTTCCGCGACGAGGACCCGGCCAGGGCCACGCGCGCCTTCAAGGCGATGATGTCGATGGGCAAGCTCGACATCGCCGAGCTGGAGAAGGCGTACGCGGGACAGTGAGACCGCGCCGCCGCGCCGGGCGCGGCGGCCCCCATCCGGCCCGTCCAGGACCGCGGCGCTCGGCGCGCGCGTCCGGGCCGCGATGACTAGCGTGAGGAAACGGACCTTTCGTACCGTCCTCATCACCACCATCCGGCACATTCACCATGCGGAGGCGGCAGTCATGGCCGTGCAACCCGAGGGAGCCCCCTGTTGGGCCGACGCGATGTTCAGTGACGTCGAGGGGGCCAAGAGCTTCTACGGCGACGTCCTCGGCTGGACCTTCGGCGAGTCGTCGTCGGAGTACGGCAACTACACCCAGTGCTACGCGGACGGCAAGGCGGTCGCCGCGGTGGTTCCGCCACCGCCCGGCCAGGACGACCGGTCCCAGTGGTGCCTCTACTTCGCCTCCCCGGACGCCGCCGCGACCGCCGGCCGGATCCGCGAGGCCGGCGGCGAGCTCCTGATGGAGCCGATGCAGGTCGGCGACTTCGGCACCATGTGCCTGGCCCGGGACCCGAGCGGCGTCGTGTTCGGCGTCTGGCAGGGCGGCAGGCACGAGGGGTTCGAAGCGATGGCCGAACCCGGCGCGTACTGCTGGGCCGAGGTCTTCACCCGTGAACCCGGCGCGTCGGACGCGTTCTTCCCCGCCGTCTTCTCCTACAAGGCGAAGCAGATGGAGGACGAGCACGTGGACTTCCGCCTGTTCGAGCTGGGCGACCGCCCCGTCCTGGGCCGGATGCGGATGACGGAGGACTTCCCGCCCGAGGTGACGCCCTACATCAACGTCTACTTCACCGTCACCGACTGCGACGACGCCGTGGCCCGTGCCACCAAGCTCGGCGGGGTCCTGCGCTTCGGCCCCATGGACACCCCGTTCGGCCGCTTCGCGGCGCTCAGCGACCCGCAGGGCGCGAGCTTCTCCGTGATCGACATCACGAGGACCGAGGGAGAGATGCCGAACCTCACGCCCGTCTCCTGAGGGCCGTCGGGGCACCCGGCCGGACCATGGCATGATCGGGGCCATGCGTGAACGTGTGGTGGCCGCGTGCGACGGGGCTTCGAAGGGGAACCCGGGCCCGGCAGGCTGGGCCTGGGTGGTGGCCGACGCGTCGGAGGTGCCGGCCCGCTGGGAGGCGGGGCCGCTCGGCCGGGCCACCAACAACGTCGCCGAACTGACGGCGCTGGAACGCCTGCTGGCGTCGACCGACCCGGACGTGCCGCTGGAGGTCCGCATGGACTCCCAGTACGCCATGAAGGCCGTCACCACCTGGCTGCCCGGCTGGAAGCGCAACGGCTGGAAGACCGCCGCCGGCAAGCCGGTCGCCAACCAGGAACTGGTCGTGCGGATCGACGAGCTGCTCGACGGCCGCTCGGTCGAGTTCCGCTACGTGCCCGCCCACCAGGTCGACGGCGACAGGCTCAACGACTTCGCCGACCGCGCCGCCAGCCAGGCGGCCACCGTCCAGGAGCCCGCGGGCAGCGGCCTCGGTTCACCCGAGCCGCCGCCCGCGCCGGACGTCCCGGCGGCGAGGAAGGCACCGCGCCGCGCACCGGGCACGGCCCGCAAGAGCGGTGCCGCCTCCGCGCGCACCATCAAGGCGAAGTTCCCCGGGCGCTGCGTGTGCGGCCGTTCGTACGCCGCCGGGGAACCGATCGCCAAGAACGACCAGGGCTGGGGTCACCCGGAGTGCCGCACGGCGGCGGCCGGGTAGCCCTCGCCCGACGCGGTCACTCGACGGTGCCGCGCCAGCCGCCGGTCTCCCGGCCGCGGTTCTCGATGAACCGCTTGAACCGCTCCAGGTCGCCCTTGGTCTGCCGCTGCACGACCCCGAGCTTGTCACCGACCTTCTCGATGACGCCTTCCGGCTGGAACTCCATCCGGAGCATCACCTTGGTGCGGTCGTCGTCCAGGCGGTGGAAGGTGACCGCACCGGCCTGCCGGGCCTCGCCGGACACCGTGGTCCACGCGACCCGCTCGTCCGGGACCTGCTCGGTGATCTCCGCGTCGAACTCGCGGTGGACGCCGTCCACGCTCGTCACCCAGTGCGTGAGGGTGTCACCGCGCTGTTCGATGCGCTCCACCCCGTTCATGAACTCGGGGAACGACTCGAACTGGGTCCACTGGTTGTAGGCGGTACGGACCGGGACGCCGACCTCGATGGACTCCTCGACCTGCGACACGCTGTCTCTCCTCCTTCGGTTCGTCGGACGGAGCCGCGCGGGTACCCGACGGCCGTCCGGCGAATCACCCCTGTCGCGGGACCTGCCGGGCCGGCGCGGCCGAGGGGCGGGGGATGACAGACTGGCGGCATGGACGAGCGCACTTTCGACAGGTCGGACCAGCACGCGTCGGTGATCGGCCTCGGCACCTGGCAACTGGGTGCCGACTGGGGAGACGTCGACGACAAGGAGGCCCTCGCGGTACTGGAGGCGGCGGCCGAATCGGGCGTGACCTTCTTCGACACCGCCGACGTCTACGGCGACGGCCGCAGCGAGGAGACCATCGCGACCTTCCTGCGCGGCAGGCCGGACCTGCACGTGCTGGTCGCCACGAAGATGGGCCGGCGCGTCGAGCAGATCCCGCAGAACTACGTCCTCGGCAACTTCCGGGAGTGGAACGACCGTTCCCGGCGCAACCTGGGCGTCGACATCCTCGACCTGGTGCAGCTGCACTGCCCGCCGACCGCGGTGTACTCCTCCGACGAGGTGTTCGACGCCCTGGACACCCTCGTCGAGGAGGAGCGCGTCAAGGCGTACGGCGTCAGCGTGGAGACCTGCGAGGAGGCGCTGACCGCCATCGCCCGGCCGAACGTGGCGAGCGTGCAGATCATCCTCAACCCGTTCCGGATGAAGCCCCTGCGCGAGGTCCTGCCGGCCGCCCGGGAGGCCGGTGTCGGCATCATCGCCCGGGTGCCGCTGGCCTCCGGCCTGCTCTCCGGCAAGTACACCAAGGACACGGTCTTCGCCGCGAACGACCACCGCAGCTTCAACCGGCACGGAGAGGCGTTCGACCAGGGCGAGACCTTCTCCGGCGTCGACTTCGCCACCGGTGTGGAGGCCGCCGCCGAGTTCGCCGCCCTCGCGCCCGAGGGGTACACCCCGGCCCAGCTGGCGCTGCGCTGGATCGTCCAGCAGCCCGGCGTGACCACCGTCATCCCCGGTGCCCGCTCGCCCGAACAGGCCCGCGCCAACACGGACGCCGCCCGGCTGCCCGAGCTGACCGAGGGGACGCTCTCGGCGGTCCGCGACCTCTACGACCGCCGCATCAAGGAGCAGGTCGAGGGCCGCTGGTAGTCCGCGCCTGCCGCCTCGCGGCAGCACGCGCGGCACAGTTCACGGCACGTCTCACGGCTCCAGGAGCAGCTGGCGTTCCCGCTCCTGGTCGCCGGAGGCGGCACCCTCGTCCCGCGTCGAGAAGGCCCCGCTCAGCGTCCTGCTCGCCGCCTCGACGGCCTGCGGGGTGCCCTGCACGGTGACCGTCACCGGCGCCGACAGGCCGGCACCCGCCCGCGGTGGTGCCGCGTCCGCCTCCGGGGAGGGCGGGGAGCTGAAGGTGGCCGTGCGGATCGTCGCCCGCTCGTCGGCGGGCAGGTCGTCGGGCGCGCCGAAGGCACCCTCCAGGGCGCGCACGACCGCCCGCGCGTCGTCGATGCCGCCACCGCTGAGTGTCACGGTGAGCTGAGTGTCGGACATGCTTCGTCATCCTCCTGTGCCTCGGTGCGGGTCCCGCTCGTGTAACCGCGCCCCGAACGCCCAAACCGGACGCGTCGTCGGCACCGCGTCTGACCGCGGGGAACAAGGGAAGAGGGAAGAGGGCCAGGAGCGACGCAACGGGAGGAACAGTGGCGGACAGGGATGCGGACACCACGGGGCACCCGGGCCGGCGCCGCGGACGCGACGAGACCGAGGAAGAGCGCGCGGACCGGATGTGGACGGACCTGATCCAGGAGGTCCGCGTCGCGCAGATGGGCGTGCAGATCCTCTTCGGCTTCCTTCTCACCGTCGTGTTCACCCCGAAGTACGACGGCCTGTCGGACGCGAACCGGACGATCTACCTGGTGACGGTCGTTCTCGGGGCCGTGACGACCGGCGCCCTGATCGGACCGGTGTCCCTGCACCGTCTCGTCTCCGGACGGCGTGTGAAACCGGAGGCGGTGCGGTGGGCCTCCCGGCTGACGCTGCTCGGCCTGGTGCTGCTGCTCGCCACCACGACCGCGTCGCTCCTGCTCATCCTGCGCGTCGCGACCCACGACGGCTTCGTGCCCTACCTGGTCACCGGCGTGGTGTTCTGGTACCTGCTGTGCTGGTTCGGCATACCCCTGTGGACCCGGCACCGTCACACGTCGCGCTGACGGCGCGGCCCCTCCCGGAGGGCCGCGCCGCCGGTCCGTTCAGCCGTCGGCCATGAGCTCCGCCAGGAAGTCGTCGACGTGCACCTCTTCCGCGCCCGGACGGACCACTGCGTGGGTCTCGCGCAGGAACGCGGCCACCGCCGCCGCCCACACGAAGACCACCGCGCGGTGACGTTCTCCGTCGGGCCGGTAGTCGCCGAGGAACTCCATGCGCAGTTCCTCCCACATGCCCCGCGACTCGGGGCGCAGCCGCACGTCGCCCACGCCGACCGGACGGGCCAGCCCGTCGCCCACCATCTCCCGGTCCAGCGTCCAGCGGGCCAGCACACGGCCGTCGTGGCTGAACAGCACGGTGAGCGCGAACGGGTCGGCCGGGTCGTAGCTCAGATGGGCGAGCACCGGGAAACGGTCGGCGTCGCCCGTCTGGAGCTGCACGACCAGGGTCTTGTGCACGAGGGATGTCACGGCAGGGGCCTCCGGGAGAACAGACGTAGGGCCCTCTAGTACCCCGATCCCGAGCAAGATGCTCCGGCAACCGGGTGATTGCCTCCCGGATCCCCCCGGCGTCAGGATCCCAGGGCGTCGCGCAGGGCCGGCAGCAGGGTCTTCTCCGACCAGTCCAGGAAGGCCGGCTGGGACTCGCCGCCGATCTGCACCAGGGCGATCTCGGTGAAACCGGCGTCCGCGTACGGGCGCACCGCCTCGACGAAGGCGTCGGGGTCGTCACCGCAGGGGATCGACTCCGCGACGTCCTCCGGTGTGACGAACTGGGTCGCCGCGTCGAACGAATCCGGGTGCGGCAGCTCGGAGTTGACCTTCCAGCCGCTGCCGAACCAGCGGAACTGGGAGTGGGCGCGCTCGATCGCCGCGTCGCGGTCCGGGTCGTAGCAGACCGGCAGCTGGCCGACGCGCGGCTTGCCCCGGCCGCCGTGCCGGTCGAACGCCTCCACCAGGTCCGCCTTGGGTTCGGTGGCGATCACCAGGTCGGCGAGCTCGCCCGCCAGCTTGCAGGAGCGCTCCCCGGAGACGGCGATGCCGATGGGCGGCGGGCTGTCCGGCAGGTCCCACAGCCGGGCCGACTCGACGTCGAAGTGCGTGCCGCGGTGGTTGACGTGACCGCCCTCGAACAGCGCCTTGATGATCTCCACGGCCTCCTGGAACATCTCGTGGCGCACGTCGACGGACGGCCAGCCGCCGCCCACCACGTGCTCGTTGAGGTTCTCGCCCGAGCCGAGCCCCAGCCGGAACCGGCCCTCCGACAGCAGCGCGAGCGTCGCCGCCTTCTGCGCCACGACCGCCGGATGGTAGCGGAACGTCGGACATGTCACGTACGTCATCAACGGGATGCGGGACGTCGCCTGGGCCGCTGCGCCCAGCACGCTCCAGGCGTAGGGCGCGTGGCCCTGCGAGCGCAGCCACGGGAAGTAGTGGTCCGAGGTCACCGAGAAGTCGAAGCCCACCTGCTCGGCCCGCACCACGTGGTCCACGAGGTCACGGGGGCCGGCCTGCTCGGTCATCATCGTGTATCCGATTTGCACCATGGGGGACGAGTCCCCGTCCGTGCGGAGCGAAAACGGACGCGCGCCGGGTCCGGGTGCCCCTGGTCAGCCGGTTCCCTCCCGGAACGTCGCGAGGAAGGCGGCGAGCGCCCGGTCGTTCGCGGCGTCGTCCCACTCCGCGGCCGGGGTCGTCCAGCGCAGCGAGAAGCTGCGCCCGCCGCCCAGCAGGAAACCGCGCCCGAACGTGCGCACCCGGACGCCGTCGTCCCGGGCGAGCCACTCCATGTCGGCCGCCTCACGGCCCCGGTACGTCGTCGCGCGGATCCCTCCGACCCTGCGGTACCCGCCCGCCCGTTCGAGGCCGGGTTCGACGTCGTCGCGCCAGACCGCGACGGGGTCCGCTCCCGCCCGCTCGCTGTGCGTGACCGCGAGGGTCCGCGGGTCGCCGGGAGCCCCGAAGACGACCCGGTAGGCCCCGCCCGGCGCGCGCGAGGTGTCCAACCGGGCCCAGTTCTCGGGGAGGGCCACGGAGAAGCCCTCCGGTGCCTCGTAGCGGCGGAACCCCGCGGGGACGGCGGCGCCGGGCTCCGAGGGGGACGGTGTCGCGCTCGGCCGGGGAGCGGGGGAGGAGGGCGCGGTGCCGCCGGTGGGCGGTGCGACGGGGGACGACGGGCGCTGCCGTGCGCCGGTGCCGGTGTCGCCGCCCGTTCCGGGCAGCGCGTGGGTGGCGGCGAGGACGGCGGCCGTGACGGTCACCCCGGCCAGCGCGGTCCCGGCAAGCGCCCGACGGCTCCACCGGCGCCCGGTACGGCGGACGCCGGCGCGCGCGCCGTCCGGCCGGGGAACCGGGGGCGCCGCCGCCTCCGGGCCCTCGGACAGCACCCGGAGGAGGGCCTCGCGGACCGCCGGGCGGCTCAGCCGCTCCCGGGAGTTCCCGCGCAGCAGCCCCTGCACCACCTCGGTGAGCGGCCCGGCCCGCAACGGGGTGCGCAACGGCAGCCGGTCCACGCCCTTCAGGGTGGCCTCGGGCCGGCCCCGGTCACGGAACGCCGGACGGCCCTCGACCATCGCGTAGAGGATCGCGCCCAGCGTCCACAGGTCCGCCGCCGGCCCGATCCGCTCGTCACGAGCCTGCTCGGGGGCGGCGTACGAGGGCGCGGTGAGCCGCGGGGCGAGGGTGGCGCCGGCCAGTCCGAAGCCGGTGACGACGACGGCGCCCTCCTCCCGCACGAACACCTGCCCCGGGCTGAGCTCGCCGTGCGTGATGCCCCGCTCGTGCGCCGCCTCCAGCACGTCCAGCAGTTCCAGCCCCACGCGTGCCGCCCGCGCGTGGTCGAACGCGCCCTGTTCGGCGAGGAGTTCACCGAGCGGCGTACCGCCGGCCCACTCGGTGACCGTCCACAGGGCGCCGTGCTCCACGACCGCGTCGACCACCGCGGCCACCCGGTCCGGGCAGAGCGTGCGCATGGTCTCGCCGGCCCGCACGACCCGGCCGGTCACCCGGCGGGTGCCCTCGTCCGCGGCGTCCCGCGGGAGGCCGACCTGTGCGACCAGGCACGGGCGGCCCGTCCCGGCGTCCTCCCCGGACCAGCAGACGCGGTTCGTCTCCCGGTGGACGACCTCGAACAGGCGGTACCGCCCGGCGACCAGGTCGTGCCCGGAGACATGCGCCCTGCCCATGGCCATCCCCTCGCTCGCACCGCCGGCGGTCCGTTCGCCCAGGGATACGGTGAGCGGGCCCGGGTGCGTTCAACGCGGGCGCGACGTACCCCACGGACTTCCGGGCGCGTCTCGCGGGGAACGCCCGTGTCAGCGCAGCCCGAAGCGGTCCGCCCAGGCCGTCATGTCGCCGACCGTGGCGTTGCCCCCGCAGACCACCAGCCCGATCCGGGCACCGCCGCCCACCCGCTCGACCACCCGCCGGGCCGCGGGCAGCAGACAGCCGGCGGCCGGCTCGGTCCACACCTTCGCGTGCTCGGCGAGTTCCAGCGACCCCTGGACGGTCTCCCGGTCGGACACCACGAGCACGTCGGTGACCAGCGCGGACACATGGTCGTACGTCAACTGCGAGACGGACGGGGCGCTGAGCGTGGTGACGACCGAGGACAGCGGGACCGGCAGCGGGCCGCCCGCCGCCCGCGCCCGGGACATGGCCTCGGCGCCCTCCGTCTCCACGCCCCAGATCCGCACGTCCGGACGGCGGGCCCGCAACGCCGCCGCCACGCCCGCGATCAGCCCGCCGCCACCGATGCTCACGACCACGTCGGTGAGCTCCCCGGCGTCCTGCGCGAACTCCAGCCCCACGGTGCCCTGACCCGCGATCACCACGGGGTCGTCGAACGGGTGGACGAGCGTCAGCCCCTCCTCCCGCAACCGCGTCACGAGCGCGAAGGCACTGTCCATGCCGTCGGTGAGCCGCACCAGCGCCCCCGCCTCCTCGGCGGTCTCCACCGAACGCGCGGGCGCCGTGCGCGGCATCACCACCGTGGCCTTCACGTCGAGTGCGGCGGCCATGACCGCCACGGCGATGCCGTGATTGCCGCCGCTGACCGCCACGACCCCCGCGGCCCGCTCGGCCTCGGTCAGCGACAGCAGCTTCGCGGTCGCTCCGCGCGCCTTGAACGACCCGGTGCGCTGCAACAGCTCCAGCTTGGCGGTGACCGGGGCCCCCAGCAGCGCGGTCAGTCCCGGGCTCGGCACCGTGGGGGTGCGTACGACATGGCCGGCGATCCGTTCGGCCGCGGCTTCGATCTCCGTGATCCCGATCAAGGCAGTCATCCTTCCGGCGCGGGTGGTGATCCACACCGTCCCGCAGCCTTTCGCGCGACGTGCCCGAGGTCAACAGGGTTGCCTGGCGGGGCCGGGGTCGTGCGGCGACGTCGCGGGGCAGCGGGTGGGCGTCCGTGTCCGCACGGGTGAGGGCCGGTCAGCCGCCGAAGAGCTGGGTCCAGTACATGCCCGCCCGGCCACCGCCGGCCAGGCCGACCCCGATGTGGGTGAAGCCGGCGCCGAGGATGTTGGCGCGGTGACCGGGGCTGTTCATCCAGCCCTCCACCACCTCGGCGGCGGAGCGCTGGCCGCAGGCTATGTTCTCGCCGACCGTGCGCCGCGTGGCGCCCGCCGCGGCGGCCCGGTCCCAGGGCCTGCCGCCGTCGGGGTCGGTGTGCGAGTAGAAGTCCCGGGCCACCATGTCCGCGCTGTGCGCCTGCGCGGCCGTGGCGAGCCGGGGGTCGGGGGCCAGCTCGGGCAGACCGGCCCGGGCCCGCTCCCCGTTGGTCAGGCGGACGACCTCGCCCGTCGCCCGGTCGAGGCCGGCCGGTGTCAGCGGCACCGCCCACAGGGCCGTCCAGTACGTGTCGCCCGAGGGCCCGCCGACGGCACGGCCCCAGCCGGCGTGCGTGAAGGCGGCCTCGTGCAGGGTGCGCCGCGACCTCTCGGTGCGCAGGCAGTGGTCGACGAACTCCTCGGGCGTGCGCGGACCCGAGACCAGGTGCTCCCCGACGGTGACGTACGCGAATCCGGCCAGCACGACGCGCTGGTGGACCGAGACGCCGTCGCGGGTCTCCACGCTCAGCGCGCCCCCCGCCGCCATGGCACCGGCGTGCGCGCGGGCCGCGGAGATCAGGCGCGGGTCGGCCGAGACGGGCCGGCGACCGGCCGTCGCCCGGGAGGAGTTGACCAGAGCGAGGAAGGCGTCCGAGGCGGCGGGCGGCGGCGCGGCGGCGTCCGGCTCCTGGTCGTCGTCCACGACCTCCACCCCGAAGTCCCGGGCGAGACCGGCCAGTCCGTCCGCGTACCCCTGGCCGAGGGCGCGGAGCTTCCAGCCGTCACCGCGCCGGTACAGCTCCGCGAGCAGCAGCACGGTCTCCCGGCGTGGGCGCGGCGGGGAGAACCGGGCGAGCGTCCGCCCGGCGGCGTCGGCCACCTCCAGGGTGGGCGAGGGCGAGTCGCTCAGGAGCGCGCCGGGCGCGGCGGGACTGACGGCCACCGTCACCCGGGTGGCGCCGGCGCGCAGCCGCCGCGGATCGACGGTGAGCGTGTCGCCCTGCAGCCGGGCCCCGGGGGCCACGGGCTGGTTGTAGAAGACGAAGTCCTCGTCACCGCCCACCCTGCCGCCGTCGTCCGTGATGAGGGCCGACACGTCGAAACCGCCCGGCACCCGCACGCTCACGGGGCCGCCCGGCAGGGGAATGTTGCCACCGGGGACCAACTCGCTCATCCTGTGCCGCCCTGTGTCGTGGTCCGCCATGGGGATCGGGGGTGCCCGGACAACGTCCCCCGGTCGGCCGGGGTTCCCGGCGCGCCCGGCCGGGAGGTCAGCCCGGCGCGCTCGGCTCCGCCGCGACCAGCCCCTGCCGGTAGGCGACCGCGACCGCCTCCGTACGGCTCGACGCGCCCAGCTTGGCGAGGATGTTGGACACGTGGACGCTCGCCGTCTTGGCGCTGATGAACAGTTCCTCGCCGATCTGCCGGTTGCTGTGCCCGCGGGCGAGGAGGCGCAGCACGTCCTGCTCGCGGGGCGTCAGCGCCGCGGCACCCGCTGCGGCGGACGGCGCCGCGTCCGTGAGGCGGCCGCGGCGGGCCAGGTCGTCGAGCCGCTCGCGCAGCAGCGTGGCACCGAGCCGGTCGGCCTCCCGGCGTACGGCGTCGGCCTCGGCGGCCGCCTCCTCGCGCCGGTCGGACGCCAGCAGGGCCTCGGCCAGCCGCAGCCTGCACCTCGCGCGTTCGTAGGGGTCGCCGTGCACGAAGGCGGCCACCGTCCGCTCCCAGGGCGCCGGGTCGGGCGCGGCGGCGGTGATCCGGGACCACTCGGCCTCCGCCCGCGCCAGCCAAGCCTGCCCCTCCGGGCCCTGGGGGAGGGCGTCGAAGCCGTGCTCGGCGGACCAGCGGGCATCGGCGAGCAGTTCGGCCGCGGTGTCCGTCCAGCGGGCCACCCCCGTCCCGTCCCCGGTCCGGCGCAGCTCGGCCACGCGGTCGGCGACCGCGGACAGCGCGAGGGCCGCGAGCCGGACGGTCACGGCGGGCCGGGTGCCCGCCTCGGTGAGCGCCTCGACGGTGGACCGCATCCACCGCACGGCCTCCTCCGCGTCCCCGCGCAGCGCCGCCGCGTCGGTCAGCACGAGCCCGCCGACCATCCGCGTCATCCAGTCGAACGGCCCCTCCATCAGGGCCCGGGCCCGCTCGGCGGCCCCGAAGTCGCCCCGCGCCAGCGCCACGTACAGTGCGGGACCGAGGGTGTGACCGCCCACGGCCGGCCGCACCCGGGCCTGCTCGTCGGACTCGCGCAGCACCTCGTCCCAGTGGCCCAGCGTGTACCGCACGAGCAGCCGCAGATACCGCATCTCCCGCGGGTACGGCGAGGACAGCAGCCCGGAACGGCGGGCCCGGTCGAGCCCCTCCGTCGCCCAGTGCAGGCACGCCTCCAGGTCGCCTTCTTCGAAGCCGCCGATGGCGAGATTGAACAGCGCGCGCAGCTCCACGGGCGCGTTGCCCGCCCGCCGCGCCAGCTCGCGGGCCGCCAGCAGCCGCTCCCGGCCCGCCGGGGTGGCCCGGTTGCCGCCCTCCAGACCCGTCAGCGAGATCAGCAGGTCGGCGCGGGCGTCGGCGACCCCCAGGTCCTCCGCGACCCGCAGGGCCCGGTGGGCGACCCGCAGCGCGGTCTCGTTCTCCCCGACCTGGCGGGCCGCCGTCACATGCGTGGCCGCGGCCCACACCCACGTCGGCGACGGGGGCTCGGCGGGGATCAGCTCCAGCGCCTCGCTGCTGTGCGCGTACGCGGCGGACAGGTTGTCGACGCTCAGCAGGTTCCCGGCGAGGGTGTAGCGGACCCGGGCGGCCAGCTCCAGGTCCGTGTCCTGGCCGAGGCCCGCGAGCGCGGACCGGGTCAGGGAGACCGCGCGATGCAGCTCACCGGCGTGCGCGGCGGCGGCGGAGGCGCGCAGTGTCAGCGTCACCGCATCGGGGCCGGCGGGGCGTGCGGCGGCGTCGACCGCCGACCACAGGTCCAGGACCGCCTCGAGGTGCCGCAGCTCCTCGGCCGGCGCGCCGACGCGCTGGGCGTGGTCGGCGGCCTCCAGTGAGGCGGCCAGGGCCTCGGGCAGGTCGTGGCTCTCGCGGTAGTGATGAGCGCGCTCGGCGGCGCTGCCGGACCGGCGGCCCGGCACGGCGAGCAGCCGGGCGAACGCGCCGTGCAGCCGGGCCCGTTCGCCCGAGAGCAGATCGGCGTAGACGGCCTCCCGCGCCAGCGCGTGCCGGAAGGAGTACGTGTTCCCGTCCCCGGAGACGAGCAACTGCCGCTCCACGGCCTCGCGCAGGGCCGACTCCAGCTCCTCCTCGGGCAGCTCCACGGCGTCCCGCAGCAGGTCGTGCCCCACGCGGCGCCCGGCCACGGCGGCGGTGCGCAGTACCTGCTGGGCGGTCTCGGACAGCTGCTCGAAACGGATGAGCAGGACGTCGGCCAGGCCGCTGGGCACGCCCCCGGCCGGGGTGTCCGTGGCCGCGACCAGTTCCTCGGCGTAGAAGGCGTTCCCCTCGGCGCGTTCGACGATCCGGTCCACGGTGGTGTCCGGCAGCGGCCGGTCGCGCAGCGCGCGTACCAGCCGGGCCACGTCGGAGTCCGGCAGGGGCCGCAGCTCCAGCCGCTCCACGGCGGGCAGCCGCACCAGCTCGGCGAGGAGCGGGCGCAGCGGGTGGCGGCGGTGCAGGTCGTCCGCCCGGTAGGAGGCGAACACCGAGATCCGGTGGTGCTGCAGCACCCCGCGGCCGAGCAGGAACCTCAACAGGTCGCGGGAGGACTGGTCGGCCCAGTGCAGGTCCTCGAGGACCAGCAGCAGCGGGGCGATGTCCGCCACGTCGGTCAGCACGGCGGCCACGTCCTCGAGGAGCAGCAGCCGCGAACGCGGGGCTCCGGCGTCGTCCTCGGGGCCGCCGCCGAGCAGCCGCTCGGCCACCGGGTGCGCGGCCGGCACGGCGGCGAACCGCTCGTCGGCGGCCAGCGCTCCGAGGATCTCGGTGAACGGCAGATACGGCAGACCGACGTCCCCCAGGTCGACGCAGTGCCCGGTGAGCACGGTCGTCCCGGCCGCGGCGGCCCGCGCGGCGACCTCGTTCAGCACCCGGGTCTTGCCGACGCCGGCGTCCCCGGCGAGGAGCACCGCACGGGCCTCACCGGCACGGGCGCGTTCCAGCGCGCCGGTGAGACGCGCGAGTTCGTCCTCGCGACCGACGAGTGGGCTGGTGAATGAGGTCCGCGACACGCCGCCCATCCTGACACGCGCCCGCGGCGACGGACGTGGCCCCGCACGCACGGGCCGCGGGCCCGCGCGCGGTCAGCGACGCAGCGTGGCGGCCCAGTCCGCCGGTACCCGCCCCTCCGGTCCCGGTGAGGGCTGGTCCCCGGGGTGACTGGCCGGCGGGGCGAGGTCCGGTCCGGAGGCCCGGACCTCTTCCGTCGCGTAGTCCCAGAACCAGTCCTCGCCGGGCTCGAAGCTCTGCACCACCGGATGCCCGGTGTCCCGGTAGTGACCGGTCGCGTGCTGCCCCGGCGAGCTGTCGCAGCAGCCGACGTGGCCGCAGGCCGCGCAGCGCCGCAGGTGGAACCACCAGCCGCCCGCCGCGTCGCACTCGACGCAGCCGGCGCCGCTCGGCGGGACGGCGGGGTCGATTCCGGTGTCACTGGTCATGCCGGCTCCTCGGTCGGTTCGGACGCGGCCGCGGTGAGCGGAAGGAGGACCTGGAAACGGGTGTCTCCCGGCACGGAATCGACCCGGAGGGTGCCGTGGTGCTTGTTGACCACGATCCGCCAGGAGATGTCCAGGCCGAGCCCGGTGCCCTCGCCCACCGGCTTGGTGGTGAAGAACGGGTCGAAGATGCGCTCCCGGATCTCCGGGTCGATCCCGGTGCCGGTGTCGCGGAACTCCACCAGCAGCCGGTCGTGGTGGAGCGCGGTCCGCACGGTCAGCATGCCCTCCCCGCCCGCGGCGTTCACGGCGGAGACCGCGTTGTCGATCAGGTTGGTCCACACCTGGTTCAGCTCCGCGGGATAGGCCGGGACGGCCGGCACCGTGCGGTCGTACTCCTTGACGACCTCGATCCGGGAGCCGATCTTGCCCGACAGCATCAGCAGCGTGCTGTCGAGGAGTTCATGGACGTCGACGGTCCGGTAGGGCGCCCGGTCCAGCTGGGCGTACTGCTTGGCCGCGTCGACGAGATGCGAGATGCGGGCGGTGGAGTCCGCGATCTCGTTCATCAGCAGCTCGGTCTCGACGGTGTAGTTGAGCCAGCCGACCGCTCCCGGCAGGATCTCCGCGTCCACCGCCGCCGCGACCTGGTCCAGCCACTCGGTGTCCAGTCCTGCCTGCACGAAGGTCGGCGCGAGCTGCCAGCCCTGCTCGATGCCGTGGTCCTCCAGCCAGTCGGTGAGGGTGTCCTCCCGGTCGGCCGCCTCCAGCGGGCTCAGCGACGGCGCCTTCGCGACCCGCTCGGCCGTGCGCTCCTGGATCTCGATGAGACCGGCCAGGGCGTCCCGGGAGAACGGCCCCTCGGCGATGACGGCGAGCTTGTGCCGCATCTTCGCCACCCGCTCCCGCAGCGTCGAGGTGGCGCGTACGGCCGCCGCCGCCGGGTTGTTGAGCTCGTGCGTGAGACCGGCGGACAGCGAACCGAGCGCCAGCAGCCGCTCCCGCTGCCCGATGGCCCGCTGGGTGGACTTCGAACCGAAGAACAGCCCCTCCAGCAGGTGCACCGCCATGGGGAACCACTCCCGCATGACCGCGGCGAACGTGTCCGCCGGCAGCACGAAGAACCGCGTCGGTTCGGTGACCCGCATGGAGTTGTTGTAGACCTGCGGCACCCGGTCGCCGACGTACGCCTGCATCGCGCCCGCGTACACCCCGCGCTGCGAGGTGCGGTTGGTCTCCACGTCGTCCCCGGCGACCCGGCGGGAGAGCACGACCGTACCGTCGAGCATCACGTAGAAGCAGGTCGCCGGCTCGCCCTCGGTGTACACCGGGCCCGGTTCGAACAGCTCCACCCGGCCCTCGGCGCACAGCCGGCCGAGCTGTTCGGGAGACAGCTTCTCGAAGAGGAACAGCGCACCGATCTCGCCGGGGCTGCACGGCATCGGCCGCCCGCTCACGACTGCTCCAGGTAACGGTGGACGAGCATCACGGCCATGGCTCCCTCTCCGACGGCGGACGCGACCCGCTTCGCCGACTCCGCGCGGGCGTCACCCGCCACGAACACGCCCGGGACGCTGGTCTCCAGGTGGTACGGCGGCCGGTCCAGCTCCCAGTCCGCCGGCGGCCGTCCGTCGGGGGTCAGGTCGGGCCCGGCCAGGATGAACCCGCGCTCGTCCCGCAGCACGGTGCCGTCCAGCCAGTCGGTGAGCGGGGCCGCGCCGATGAACACGAACAGCCACTGGGCGTCGACGAGTTCGGTGCTCCCGCTCTCCGTGTCGCGCAGCGTCAGCCGCTCCAGGTGCCCGTCGCCGTGCGCGCTCTCGACGACCGTGCCGCAACGCACGTGGATGGTGGGAGTCTCCTCGATCTGCTGGATCAGGTAGTGCGACATCGACGCGGCCAGGGAGCCGCCGCGCACCAGCAGCGTCACCGACTTGGCGCCCCGGGCCAGGTACATCGCCGCCTGCCCGGCCGAGTTCGCCCCGCCCACGATGTACACGTCGTGGTCCTGGCAGGAGGCGGCCTCGGTCAGCGCCGAGCCGTAGAACACCCCGCAGCCGGTCAGCTCGTCCGTGCCCGGCGCGGGCAGCTGCCGGTAGGAGACGCCGGTCGCGAGGATCACGCTGTGCGCGGCGACCGCCGAGCCGTCCGAGAAGCGGACGACCCGCGCAGCCCCGTTGGCCTCGAGTCCCGTCACCTCCCGCGCGGTGAGGATCTCCGCGCCGAACTTCGCCGCCTGCCGCCGGGCCCGCTCGGTGAGCTGGCCGCCGGACACGCCGTCGGGGAAGCCGAGGTAGTTCTCGATCCGGGAGCTCTGCCCGGCCTGCCCGCCGGTCGCCGACCGCTCCACCAGCACCGTCCGCAGCCCCTCCGAGGCCCCGTAGACGGCCGCCCCGAGCCCGGCCGGACCGCCGCCGACGACCACCAGGTCGTAGAACTCGGCCGCCGGCGTCGTCGCCAGCCCCACCCGGGCGGCGAGGTCCGGCGCCTCCGGCTCCACCAGTGGCGTCCCGTCCGGTGTGATCACCACCGGCAGCCGCTGTCCGTCCTGCCCGGCCGCCGACAGCAGCCGCCGTCCCTCCGGTTCGTCGGAGGAGTACCAGCGGTAGGGGACCTGGTTGCGGGCCAGGAACTCCCGGACCTCCGAGGAGCGCGCCGACCAGCGGTGCCCGACGACCTTGGTGCTGGGCACCGGGCGGTGGTCGCCGGTGCGCCACGCCTGCAGCAGGTCGTCCAGCACCGGGTAGAGCTTCTCCTCCGGCGGGTCCCACGGCTTGAGCAGGTAGTGGTCCAGGTCGACGACGTTGATCGCGTCGATGGCCGCGTTGGTGTCGGCGTACGCGGTCAGCAGCACCCGGCGGGCCCCCGGGTAGACGTCGAGGGCCTGCTCGAGGAACTCGATGCCGTTCATCTGCGGCATCCGGTAGTCGGCGAGGATCACGGCCACCAGGTCCCCGCGCAGCTTCAGTTCGCGCAGTGCCTCCAGCGCCGACTCGCCGGACTCCGCCCGCACGATCCGGTACGAGGCGCCGTAGCGCCGCCGCAGGTCACGGGCGACGGCGCGGGAGACCCCCGGATCGTCGTCCACGGTCATGATGACGGTCCGCGTCGCCCCGTCCGCCTGTGCCATACGTCCCCCACGTCAACGGCCGGATTCACGGCACGGCGTCCCCGTCACCGCACCGGCCTGCGACCCATCGTATGTTCGTTCGCCCCGCACCGCTCGGTCCGGCGGAGGGCCGCCGTGCCCGTCCGGCGCCCGGTGTGGGGAAGACTGGGCCCATGGACGTGACCGCGACACACGAGGGGACCCGCATGACACGCCCGATCACGGCAGGGGTGGACGGATCCGAGGAGAGCCTGGCGGCACTGGCCTGGGCCGCCAGGGAGGCGGTCCGGCGGGGAGCTCCGCTGCACGTCGTGCACGCCTGGCGGGCCGAGCCGGAAGCGGCCGGCGCGGGGGACCGGGACGCGCAGGAGCGGTGGATCCGGGACTCGGTCGACGAGTCGGTCCGGACCGTCACCGAGCGGCACCCGGACCTCACGGTGTCCACGGACGTCACCGAGGCCGACGACGCCGTCGCCGTGCTGCTCGCCGCCGCGGCCGACGCCCGGACGCTGGTCCTCGGCTCGCGCGGCCACGGAGCGGTCGTCGGCTTCCTGCTCGGGTCCGTCGGGCAGCAGGTGATCGCCGAGGCGCCCCGGCCCGTCGTCCTCGTGCGGGCCGGGGACGAGGCCGCGGCGGAGGCCGCCGGCCGTGAGATCGTCGTGGGCCAGCAGGGGGAGCCGGAGGACAGCGCCGACGTGATCGGCTTCGCTTTCGAGGCGGCCGCCGCGCGCGGCGCCACCGTGCGGGCCGTGCGGGCCTGGACCCTGCCGACGGTCTTCACCTACAGCCCGGGCTCGATGCGCCTCGCCGACGAGGCCGGGGGCCTGGAGCAGTACGAGCGCAAGGCCCTCGGCGAGGCGCTCGGGCCGTGGCGCGAGCGCTTCCCCGACGTCCCGGTGATCGAGCACGTCGAGATGGGCAGCGCGGGACAGGTGCTGCTGACGGCGGCCGCGAACGCCCAGCTGACCGTCGTCGGCCGCCGCGCCCGCCGCACCGCCGTCGGCGCCCGGATCGGCTCGGTGGCGCACGGCGTGCTGCACCACGCCGCCTGCCCGGTGGCGGTCGTCCCGCACGCCTGACCCGTGCCCGGAGGGCCTCAGTCCGAGGTGGGCTGGAGCGTCTCCCGGGCCTTCGGCAGGATGTTCGTGAGGTAGTCCCGGACGACGGTGTCCAGGTCTATGTCGTGCTGGGCCCGCTCGGCCAGGTACCAGCGGTGCTCCAGCAGTTCGTGGTAGATCTCGGCCGGGTCCATCGCCCCCCGCAGTTCGACCGGCACCGCCCGCACGGTCGGCCGGAACACCTCCCGCACCCAGCGGTGGGCGAGGACCTCCGGGCGGGCGCCGAGGGGGTCGCCCGGGGCGTAGTCGTCCTGGGTGGCCATCCAGCTCTCCAGGTCGTTGAGCAGCCGCCGGGCCTGGTTCTCCTCGGCGTCCAGGCCCGTCAGGCGCAGCAGTTGGCGCTGGTGGTGGCCCGCGTCGACGACCTTGGGCACGAAGGTGACGGTGTCGCCGTTGGAGGCATGCTCGATCTGCATCTCGGCCACGTCGAAACCGAGGTCGTTGAGCCGCCGGATCCGGCGCTCGATGTAGTGGTGCTTGCCCGCCGGGTAGACGGAGGTGCGGGTCAGCTCCTCCCACAGGCGGCCGTAGCGCGCGCAGATCTCCCTGCCGAAGTCCACCGGGTCGACGGACGGGTGCAGCGCCCCGGACGCCTCCAGGTCGAGGAGTTCGCCGCTGATGTTCACCCGGGCCAGGTCGAGGTCGTAGTCGCGTTGGCCGTCGCTCAGCCGCGGGTGCAGTTCACCGGTCTCGGCGTCCACCAGGTAGGCGGCGTAGGCGCCCGCGTCGCGCCGGAAGAGCGTGTTGGACAGCGAGCAGTCGCCCCAGGCGAACCCGGCCAGGTGCAGCCGGACCAGCAGCACGGCGAGGGCGTCCATCAGCCGGTGCATGGTCGCCGGGCGCAGCGTCGTCTCGAACATCGACCGGTACGGCATGGATCCGCCGAGGTGCCGCGTGATCAGCACCGGCTCCAACGGCGCACCGGCGCCGTCGGTGCGGCCGGTGACCACGCCCAGCGCGTCCACCGCGGGGATGGCCAGCCGGTCCAGGTCGCGCAGCAGCCCGTACTCGCGCAGCGCGGGCCGCTCGGCGAGCTCCTTGACGGCGATCACCTCGTCGCCGGCCCGGGCGTAGCGCACGACGTGGCGGGAGATGCCGCGCGGCAGCGGCACGAGGTACTCCTCGGGCCACTCCTCCAGCGGCAGGTGCCAGGGCAGTTCGAGCAGGAGCGCCGGGTGCTCCGGATTGGTGGCACTGATCTGCAAGGCCATGGCCCGAACTCTAGAACGTCCGTTCCCCGGCCAGTCGCGCGGCGTCCCGCACCGGGCCGCGGTGGACGGGCCCGTGCCCGGGGAGCAGCACGTCGCCGTCGAGCCGGGCGATGATGTCGAGCGAGGCCACGGTGCGGTCCCGCTCGTGGTGGAACATGCCGGGCAGCAGCTGGGGCCCCTTCACCCGCGAGGTGGGGTGTCCGCTGACCAGGGCGTCGCCGGAGACCACCACCCCGGCGTCCGGCAGGTGGTAGACGCAGTGGCCGTCGGTGTGCCCGGGGGTGTGGACCGGCACGGGCCGGCCGGGCAGGTCGAGCGGGCCGGCCGCGGGGAAGGGGGCGGGGGCGGTCACCGGGTGCCGCTGGGTGCCGCCGGAGCGGAGCACGTGCACCATCCAGGGCAGCACGCCCGGCCGCCAGCTGTTGCGCAGTACCTCGCCGACCGACACCTGGTGGAGGAAGTCCCGCCGGGCGTGCGGTACCTCGGCCTCGTGGAGGAGGACGGGGGTGCCGTGGACGGCGCGCAGGTACTCGGCCGAGCCCAGGTGGTCGTTGTGGGCGTGGGTGATCAGCACGGCCGTCACCGCCTCGGGTGAACTCCCGATCGCCGTGAGGGAGTCGAGCAGGAGCGGCCGGTCGCCGGGGTATCCGGTGTCGATCAGGGTCACCGCGTCGCCCTCGGTGAGAAGGACCCAGTTGGTGTTGCTGCCGTGCACCAGGTAGGTGCCGTCCGCGACCTGCCGCACGTCCGCGCGCATGGCTGTCCCCGCATTCCCGGTTGCCGTCCGAGGGGACAGCCAATCAGACGCGGCGGTCACGCCGGGTGCGCGACGCTCAGCGCACTCCGTGCGGACGGAACTGGATGCTGATCCGCGGGCCCACGGCGCGGGTGCTCTTGGGGACGCAGTGCTCCCAGGTGCGCTGGCAGGAGCCGCCCATCACGATCAGGTCGCCGTGGCCCAGCGGGCGGCGCACCGTGTCCCCGCCACCGCCCGCCGGGCGCAGCAGCAGGTCGCGGGGCGCGCCGACCGAGAGGATGGCGACCATGGTGTCCTGGCGCCCGCCCCGCCCGATCCGGTCGCCGTGCCAGGCGACGCTGTCCCGGCCGTCGCGGTACTGGCACAGCCCGGCCGTCGTGAACGGCTCGCCCAGTTCCTCGGCGTAGTACGCGGAGAGCGCGTCACGGGCCTCGTCCAGCAGCGGGTGCGGCAGCGGTTCCCCGGCGCCGTAGAACGCGAGCAGCCGGGGCACGTCGACCACCTGGTCGTACATGGCACGCCGTTCCGCCCGCCACGGCACGTCGGCGGCCAGCCGCTCGAACAGCGCGTCGGCCCCGCTCAGCCAGCCGGGGAGCACGTCGATCCACGCGCCGGAGCCCAGCACGGTCCGGCGCAGCCCGTCGAGGGCGCCGAGCCGGGTCTCGTCCGTCTGGTCGAAGAGCGATCCCTGCAGGTGCCTGGTCATGGGGCCAGCGTACCGCGCATTCGAAAATAGGTTCTATTCCGGTCGACGTCTCAGCCGGACGGGTGAAGAGTGGCGCTCGCCACGACCGAGCTGTCGGCCGCGAGCAGGTGCACCTCGGTCACGGGCGGCGAGCCGGCGGGGTAGGAGGCCACCCAGTGCGCGTAGCCGGAGGTCAGGGAGAAGGTGCCGATGGTGGTGGTGGAGCCGTCCGCCCGTTCGATCTGACAGGTGAGGGTGGTGTGCAGCGCCGCTCGGTCGCGCGCGGGCAGGTCGTCGGCGTCCACCGACACGTACACCCAGTGCGGCGTCCCCGTGTACGCGAAGACGCGTCCCACGTCCTGGCGGTGGGAGGTGAGGTCGGCGCTGAGCAGCCGGTCGGGCCGGGCGGGGCCGACGGCGGACGGCGCGGACGTCGAGCTGACGCCGATGGCCCATCCGCCCAGGGCCAGCGCCGCGGCTGTCACGGCGGCGGCGAGGCCGACGGCGAACCGTCGGCGCATCGTCGGGCGCCGGTGCCGGGGTGGCGGTCCGATGCGCTGGAGCACGCGGCTCTCGAACCCCGCCGGCGGCTCGCGCCCGGGGATCAGGTGGATCAGTTCGTCGGCCGTGCGCGCCAGCTCCCGGACGTTCGCCAGGCAGGCGGGGCAGCGCTGCAGGTGGGCCAGGGCCGCGGCGCGCTCCTCGGCGGGCACCACTCCCAGGGCCACCTCGGCGGCCACGTCCCGCAGCCGCGGGCAGGCGAAGGTGTCGTCGCCGGTCATGACCGTGTGTCCTGCCTGCGTGTCAGGGCCTCGCGCAGTTTGGCCAGCGCCGTCCTGATCCGGGTCTTGGCGGTGCCGAGGGGGACGTGCTCCAGATCCGCCACCTGCTGTGCGGTCATGCCGTAGACGCCGGCCATGACGATGGCGCGGGCCTGGCCCGGCGGCAGCTCCGCGATGGCCCGCCGCAGCTCGGCCGACTCCTCGTCGGCCACCGCCACCCGCTCGGGGGTCTCGGTGATCGCCTCCATGAGCGGTGCCATCCGGGTGGGATCCACGGGGACGGCTCTGCGGGCGCGCACGGTGTCGATCGCCAGGTTGTGGGCGATGGCCGTCAGCCACGTCCGGACCGATCCACGGCGCGAGTCGTACACCTGGGCGTGGCGCCAGGCCTGTTCGAAGGTCTGCTGGGCCACGTCCTCCGCGAGCTGGGCGTCACCGGTGACCGTCATGGCCACCCCGAAGACCTTGTGCTGGAACCGGCGGACGAACGCCACCGCGAACTCGGGGTCGCCGGTCGTCAGCCCCGCCAGCAGCGCGTCGTCGGGCATCCGCTCCAGAGAAAGCCCCAAAGGGTGCATAACCCTCATACGTAGCATCCCCGCGGAGGGATTGTCACAGGTCCGCCCCGGGCGACGGTGGTTCCGCGTCCCTGCGGTGGACGGGCAGCACCGCGTCGAACGCCGCGGCGAGGGAATCCACCCCGGGCCGGGCGCCGGGGTCCGGTTCCAGGCACGCGTCGATCGCGCCGGCGAGCCCCGGCGGCAGGCGGCGCCGGGAGCCCACGGGGGCGGCCCTGTCCTCCAGTTGCGGGTACCGGCTCCGTCGGCCGTAGGTGCCGTCGAGGCTCGCGGACGCCGTCGGGGCGCGGGAGTCACCGGTGGGCTCTTCTCCCGTGGTCGTGGAGGTGACCTCGGGGAACGGGAGGTCGCCGGTGGCGGCCTCGTACAGGGTGATGCCCACCCCCCACACGTCCGCGGCGGCGGTCAGGTCGCCACCGCGGGCCTGCTCGGGGGAGAGGTAGCAGCGCGTGCCGACGCCGGCGGGCGCGGGCCCCGGCGGGCGGGCGACGCTGAGATCGAGGAGTTTGGCGCGCCGGCAGTCGATGATCACGTTCGACGGCTTCACGTCCAGGTGCAGCAGGTCCCGGCCGTGCAGGTAGTGCAGGGCGGAACACAGGTGCAGGCCCAGGAAGGCCACGTCCTGGGCGGCGAGCCGGTGCCGCAGCCGCTCGATGAGACGGGTGACGGTCTCGCCGGTCAGTGTCTCCAGGACCACGAGGGGCTCGGGCAGTTCGACGGTCTCGTACGCGCGGACCAGGTGCGGGTGGCTGAAGCCCTGCAGCCAGCGGCCCTCGCGCAGCAGGCGTTCGCGCAGGCGCTCTTCCCGCCGGCGGTCCGGACGCAGCGTCTTCACCAGGCAGCGGCAGTCCCGCTCGTGGCTCCAGGCGTCGTACACGTCGAGCCATCCGGTCCGGGTCAGGTGGGCCAGCACCTCGTAACCGGCGACCGGGGTCGCCCCCGGCGGCAGGGGAGGGGGCGCGACGGCCCGGTGCGGGGCCGCCGCTCGCGGTGCGGGGGCGTTCGGCCGGCTCATGGGAAGGCCTTGATCACGGGAGTCGTGGCAGAGGGGTCCGCGGCGGCGTGGAACCGGTGCAGCCGGGCGTAGGTCTTCCCGCTCAGCAGCAGGTCGTCGTGGGTTCCCTGCTCGACGACCCGGCCGTGGTCCAGCACCAGGATCCGGGAGGCGTCGCGGACGGTGAGGAGGTTGTGGGAGATGACGATCGTGGTGCGTCCGGCCATCAGCCGCCGCAACGGCTCCATGACGCGTCGGCCCGACTCGGCGTCCAGGCCGGTGGTCGGCTCGTCCAGGATGAGCACGGGCGCGTCGCGGATCATGGCCCGGGCTATCGCCAGGCGCTGGCGCTGCCCTCCCGACAGCAGCCTGCCGCGCTGGCCCACGACGGTGTCGTAGCCGTCCGGCAGAGCGGTGACGAAGTCGTGCGCGTCCGCGGCGCGGGCCGCTGCGACGACCTCCTGCTCGGTGGCGTCCGGGCGGCCGTAGAGGATGTTCTCGCGCACGGTGCCGTGCAGGACGAGCGTCTCCTGGAGCACCACGGCCACGTTGTCGCGGACGTCGGCGAGCCGCAGGGAGGCCAGGTCCGCGCCGTCCAGCCGGACGGTGCCGCGCTCGGGGTCGTAGAAGCGCAGCAGGAGTTTGGCGACGGTGGACTTGCCCGCGCCACTGGGTCCGACCAGGGCCAGGGTCTGCCCGGGCTCCACACGCAGCGACACGTCGCACAGCGCCTCCCGGTCGGTCCCCGGGTAGGTGAAGCCGACGCCGTCGAACTCCACTCGTCCCCGGGCCCGCCCGAGCCGTACGGGGGAGGCGGTCTCGTGCACCTGCGGGCGCTGGTCGAGCAGCTCGACGATCCGCTCCGCGGCCGCGGAGGCCGCGTAGAAGGTGCCGGTGAGGTGGGACATGCCCCGGATCGGGCTGTAGAGCTTGCTCAGCAGGGCCAGGAAGACCAGCAGCTCTCCCAGGGTGAGTCGGCCGCGGGCCAGTTGCCAGGTGCCCAGGCCCATCACCAGCAGGGCGCCGCTCAGCTCGACGAGGTCGACCAGCGGACCGAAGACGGCACGGATCCTGGTCGCGGCCATGGTGGCGCGGTACCGTCCGACGATCTCGCGCTGGAACCTGTCCTGCTCCCAGGTCTGGCGGTTGTACGCCTGCACCAGGGCGATGTTGCCCAGCACCTCCTCGGCGACCGCGCTGACCGACCCGCTGCGCCGGCGGCGCTCCCGGGAGGCGGCCTTCACCAGCCGGGAGAAGTAGCGGGCGGCGCACCAGAACAGCGGCACGATGACGAGCGCGAACAGCGTCAGGTCCCAGCTCAGGTAGAAGAGCAGGCCCAGGAAGATGCCGAGCCGCATCACATACCACAGGGCCTGGGCCACCCCCGAGAGCAGGAACGTCTCGACCGCGTCGACGTCACCGGTGATCCGGGCCAGCACGTCGCCGAGCCGGCGCCGTTCGAAGAGGGAGAGGCGCTGCATGTGCCGGAAGACGTCCGCCCGCAGGGCGAGCAGGAAGCGTTCGCCGACCCAGGTGGAGGTCACGTCGTCGGCGAACGCGAGGACGCCCGAGGCGAGGCTGAGTCCGACGTAGGCCAGGGCGATCGGCAGGAACGGGCTGAGATCGCGCTGGACGAGCACCTCGTCCACGACCACCTTGAACAGCCATATCTCGGCGGCGTCGATGGCGGGGCCCACGACACAGAACGCCACGAGCGGCAGCAGCCACTTGCGCCCGCCGTGCGTGTACGGCCAGAACCGCCGGAAGATCTGCCGCACCGGCAGTACCGGCGCGGCGGCGACGACCTGTTCGCTCTCCGGCTCGGACACGGAGAACAGCCGTCGCAGCCCCGAGGCCGGGGCTGCGTTGCGGACGGCACGGCGAAGCTTCACGGAACGGCGCCTTACCGGACGTCGGCCCCCGGCGACCGGAGGATCATGGCCACCGGCCGCCGAGGGGTACCGGACTCACTTGCGGTGGCCGGTGCTGGAGGTACGACGGTGGTGTTTGCGGTGGTGGGACGTCCTCCCCTTCGCGCTGGTCGTGGTCTTCTTGCCCTTGGAGTGCCTCTTGGCGGGTGCCAGGTGGCTGAAGAGCGACATGGTGTTTCCTCTCATCTCGCACGCTTCACTAGGACATACGTGCGGCCTCGCCCGGGGGATGGCGGTTCGGCAAGATTTTTCTCCGGTCCGGCAGCGGTCATGCCAGTGCGTTCACCGCCGCCGCGAAGACGCGGGGCAGGCGCACGGCCGTGGGCACGATGAGTGAAGCCAGCGCCGGTTGCCGGCGGGCCCGCACCAGGAGGTCGGTCAGCAGCCGGTGGCGGCGGGTCGCGCGGCACCAGTCGGTCTCGTAGCGGCCGGGTGTGCCGCGACGCACGTTGGCGACCAGGGCCTCGGCGCCGCTGAGGGCGAGCCGGATGCCCTCGCCGGTCAGCGCATCGGTGTAACCGGCGGCGTCGCCGACGAGCAGCACCCGTCCGTGCGTGCGGGAACGCGCCCGCCTGCGCAGCGGTCCCGCACCGCGTACCGCGGTGACGGCCGCCCCCGCGGGGAGGCGGGCCGCCAGTTCGGGGAAGGCCTCGAGCTGACGGCCGAAGGGCGCTCGCCGGGCCGTGAGCAGGGCGACGCCGACGAGCGCGGGGCCGAGCGGGGTCACGTACGCCTCTCCGTACGGCCCCCAGTGCACCTCGACGTGCGAGGACCAGGGAGGCACCGCGTAGTGGCGCCGCAGGCCGTATCTGGGCGCCGCGCCGGTCTTCACGTCCAGGCCGAGCGAACGGCGCAGCGGTGAGTGGAGTCCGTCCGCGGCCACCAGCCACCGCGCGCGCAGGCCCGTACCGGGTAGCGTCACGCCCGTCGCGTCCTGACGGACCTCCCCCACCCGCAGGGGCAGGACCGGCACCCCCGCGTCCACCACGGCCCGGTGCAGGACGGTGTGCAGGTCGGTGCGGCGCACGCCGAGGCCGGGGCCGTGCCGGAACGCGGCCTGGACCCGGTGGGAGCCCTGGACGTAGCGGATGCCGGTGACCGGGTGGCCGGGCACCTCGAGCCCGAGTGCGCCGAGGGCCCGGACCGCGCCGGGCATCAGGCCCTCGCCGCACGCCTTGTCGACCGGCGTCCGGCGCGGCTCCGCCACGACGGTGTCGAACCCGGCGCGCGCGGCGTGCAGCGCGGTCGCGAGACCTGCGGGACCGCCTCCGACGATCAGCAGGTCGTGCACGTCGTGGCCGCCGCTCACGCGGGCGCCGCCGTGGCGAGCGCCGTGTTCTCGCAGCGGATGCGGACCGCGAGCAGCAGCGCGTTGGCCGCGGTGAACGCCGTGGCGGTCAGCCATGCGGAGTGGACCAGCGGCAGGGCGGCGATCTCCACGACGACGGCGACGTAGTTGGGGTGCCGCAGGAACCGGTAGGGCCCGGCGCCGACCAGGCGCGCTCCGGGGACGACGATGACCCGTGTGTTCCAGTACGGCCCCAGCGTGGTGATGCACCACCAGCGCAGTGCCTGCGCGAGGACGGCGAGCGCCAGCATGGGCCACCCGAGGACGGGCAGGAACGGCCGGTGGCCGAGCACCGGTTCGGCGAGACAGCAGACGAGCAGCCCCGTGTGCAGCACGACCATGACGGGGTAGTGGCCGCGGCCGTGCTCCACGCCGGCGCGGGAGAGCGTCCAGGCGGCGTTGCGCCGGGCGACGAGCAGTTCGGCGACGCGTTCGGCCGCGACGGCGAGGACGAGCAGCGTGTACCAGGGCATGAGGGCACTCACCAGCGCAGCAGGACGACTTCGGAACAGAACCCCGGCCCCATCGCCAGGAGCAGGCCCCACGTGCCGGGCGGCGGGCGACGGGATTCCCCGGTCCCCTGCAGGATGTGGAGCACGGAGGCGGAGGACATGTTCCCCACCGCCGCGAGGGACTGCCGGGCGGTGTCCAGCGCGTCACCGGGCAGGCCGAGGGCGTCGGCCACGCCGGAGAGCACCTTGGGCCCTCCCGGGTGACAGACCCAGCTTCCGATGTCCTGCGGGGTGAGACCGTGGTCGGCCAGGAAGGCACGCACCTGCCGGCCGAAGGGGCCCCGCACGATGCCGGGGACACCGGCGTCGATCACGACGCGGAACCCGGTGGGGCCGATGTCCCAGCCCAGGAGCTGTTCGGTGTCCGGGTACAGGTGGCTGCGGGTGGCGACCACGAAGGGTCCCGTTCCGTCCGGCCCGGCGCCGCCGCCCCGCGCCACGAGCGCCGCCGCGCCGTCGCCGAACAGGGCGCCGGCGACCAGGTTGGCGCGGGAGGCGTCGCGCCGCTGGAGGGTCAGCGAGCACAGCTCGACACTGAGGAGCACCGCGGTGTCCGCCGGGTGCCCGCGCAGGTAGTCGTGCAGCCGGGCGAGACCGGCCGCCCCCGCCACGCACCCCAGGCCGAACACCGGGAGCCGCTTGACGTCGGGCCGCAGTCCCACGCGCCCGGCCAGCCGGGCGTCGAGCGACGGAGCGGCGATGCCGGTGATGGAGGTGCACACCAGCAGATCCACGTCGGCGGGTTCGAGGCCGGCCGCACGGAGCGCGCCGACGAGGGCTTCCTCGCCCAGTGCGAGTCCGGCGGCCATCCACGCGTCATTGCTCCGCCCGAAGTCCCCGAGGTCGGAGTACCGCTCGATCGGCAGGGCGAGATGGCGGGTGCGCACACCGGCGGAGGCGTGGAGGCGGCGCAGCAGGGCGCGGTCGGCCCCGGGCGGCAGGCACAGGTCCCCGATCGCCTCGGTGAGGTCGTCCTGGGCGTACCGGTACGGCGGCAGCGCGGTGCGGATCGCCGTGACCGCGGTCGTCGCGCGGGGCGCGGACGGCCGGGGCGGCGCGGAGGCCAGGGGAAGGGCGTCGTCGACAAGTGCAGTGACACGCATGTCGGTCATGCCTTCCTCGTGCTCTTTCTCCCGTAACGTCCCCGTGTGTCTCTCCACGCGCCCGGAGCCCGTCTGCCCGTGACACGCCGAGTCCCGGCGTTGTTGCGCTGCTGCCACCTGGAGCCGGCGCTGGCGGTGACCGCGTTCGTGACCTCGCTCGCCGTGGCGGCGGGCCGTGGGGCGGCGGGGTCCGTGGCGGTGGCCGCGGCCGTGCTGGCCGGCCAGCTCTCGGTCGGCTGGTGCAACGACGCGGCCGACGCCCGGCGCGACGCGGAGTGCGGGCGCCGCGACAAACCGGTGGCCACCGGTGAGCTGCCGCCCCGGGCGGTGGCCGTCGCGGCCGGGACCGCGCTCGCGCTGTGCGTGCCGCTGTCCCTGCTGAGCGGCGCCGCCGCCGGAGCGGCGCATCTGGGCATGGTGGCCATGGGCTGGGCCTACAACCTGGTGCTCAAGCACACGGTGTTCTCGCCGCTGCCCTACGCCGTCGCGTTCGGAACGCTGCCGGCCTTCGTGACCCTCGGTCCGCCCACGCCGTCCTGGCCCGCCTGGTGGGCGGTGGCGGCCGGTGCGCTGCTGGGTGCGGGGGCCCACCTGGTCAACGTGCTCCCGGACATCGAGGACGACATCGCGACCGGTGTGCGCGGGCTGCCGCAGCGGCTGGGCCGCCGTACCTGCCGGTGGCTGGCCCCGTCGGTGCTGCTGACGGCGGTGGGCGTACTGGTCGTGGGCCCGCCCGGAGCGGTGGGCGGGCCGAGCGGGGCCCTGGCGGCGACGGCCGGTGCCGTCGCGGTCGCGGGCACGGCCGTGCCGTCGGACACCCGGAGCCGGTGGCCGTTCCGAGCGGCGATCGTCGTGGCGGGCATCGCCGTGGCGCAGATGCTGCTGCGCGGCTCGGAGCTGGTCTGACCCGATCCGGGGGCGCCCCGGCCGGCGCGCCCCGGGCCCCGCCGCCCGGTGAGACGGGCTCCATGCCGGTGACGCCGCGTGAGCCGGAGGCGGGAGACTCGTGGGGGCCCGCCCGCCCCGGAGAGGGGAGAACCTGTGGGGGCTGCGTCCCGGAGCGGCGGGAGAACCTGTGGGGGCTGCGTCCCGGAGCGGCGGGAGAACCTGTGGGGGCTGCGTCCCGGAGCGGCCGGCGCGGGACCGCTGGGGGCGAAGAGTGCGCGGACCCTTTCGATACATCGGTGTATCCGATACATTCGCGTATCGAACAGCGGAGAGGCGGTGCCGACATGCCGGTGGGGCAGGCCTCCGGGCGCACGACCAGACGGCGCGCGCGAACCCGGGCCGACCTGCTGGAGGCGGCGTTCGCGGTGTTCGCCGCCAAGGGCTTCGGCCGGGTCCCGATCGAGGAGGTCTGCGAGGCCGCCGGCTACAGCCGGGGCGCCTTCTACTCGAACTTCGACAGCCTCGACGAGCTGTTCTTCGCCCTCTACCGCGAACGGGCCGACCTGATCGCGGACCAGGTGTCCGGGGCTCTCGCCCTCGACGGACCGGACCTGGACGTGCGGGCCGCCGTGGAGCGCGTCACCGAGGTGCTGCTGCTGGACCGGGACTGGCTCCTGGTCAAGACGGACTTCCTGGTGCACGCGGCCCGGCACCCGGACGTGGCACAGACCCTGCTGGAACACCGGGCGCGGCTGCGCCGCGCGATCGCCGGCCGCCTCGCCCGGGCGCACGCCCGCACCCCGCTGCCCGCCGCGCTGGGCGACGCCGAGGCCGCCGCGCACGCCGTGGTCGCCGCCTACGACGGCGTCACCACGCAGCTGCTGCTCGACGGGGACGCCGAGCACGCGCGCCGCTGGCTCGGGCAGTTGCTCACCGCGCTGCTCACCGACGGCGGCAGCACCCCCGGCAACACCACCGACAACACCCCGTGACAACACGGACGAGGAAGGGACGGTCGCCATGGACGCCGACGTCATCGTGGTCGGAGCGGGCCTCGCGGGCCTGGTCGCGGCGCACGAGCTGACCAGCCGGGGCCGCAGGGTCGCGCTGGTCGACCAGGAGAACGCGGCCAACCTCGGCGGACAGGCCTTCTGGTCCTTCGGCGGCCTCTTCCTCGTGGACTCCCCCGAGCAGCGGCGCCTCGGCGTCAAGGACTCCTTCGACCTGGCCTGGAGCGACTGGCAGGGCAGCGCCGGCTTCGACCGGACCGAGGACGAGGACTCCTGGGCGGTGCGCTGGGCGAGGGCGTACGTCGAGTGGGCGGCGGGGGAGAAGCGGTCCTGGCTGGCCGGGCACGGCATCACCTTCCTGCCCACCGTCGGCTGGGCCGAGCGCGGCGACCTCACGGCCGGCGGGCACGGCAACTCGGTGCCCCGTTTCCACATCGCCTGGGGCACCGGCACCGGAGTCGTCGAGCCCTTCGTGCGGTACGCGCGGCAGGCCGCGCGCGACGGCCTGCTCACCTTCCACCACCGTCACCGCGTCGACCACCTGGTCGTCGAGGGCGGCATCGCGCGCGGCGTGCGCGGCACGCTCCTCGCCGAGGACACCTCGCCCCGCGGTGTCGCCTCCAACCGCGACGCGGCCGGGGAGTTCGAACTCACCGCGCAGGCCGTGATCGTCACCTCCGGCGGTATCGGCGCCGACCACGACATCGTGCGCCGCCACTGGCCCGCGCGCCTCGGCACGCCGCCCGCCGAGATGGTCACCGGCGTCCCCGCCTACGTCGACGGGCGGATGCTGGACATCAGCGCCGAGGCGGGCGTCCGCCTGGTCAACCGCGACCGGATGTGGCACTACACCGAGGGCCTGCGCAACTGGGACCCGATCTGGCCCGGTCACGGCATCCGCATCCTGCCCGGACCGTCGTCCCTCTGGTTCGACGCCCTCGGCCGTCGCCTCCCCTCGCCGTACCTGCCCGGCTACGACACCCTCGGCACGCTCAGGCACCTGCGCACCGCCGAGGATCTCGCGGACCACGACCACTCCTGGTTCATCCTGACCCAGAAGATCATCGAGAAGGAGTTCGCCCTCTCCGGCTCCGAACAGAACCCGGACATCACCGCCAAGGACCGCGGGGGATTCCTGCGCGAACGCGTCCTCGGCAAGGGCGCGCCCGGTCCGGTGGACGCCTTCCTGCGCAACGGCGCCGACTTCGTGACCGCGCCGAACCTGGAGCAGCTGGTCGACCGGATGAACGGGCTCACCGACAAGCCGCTCCTGGACGCCGCCTCGATCCGGCGCCAGATCGAGGCCCGGGACCTCCAGATGGACAACCCGTACGCCAAGGACGCGCAGGTGCTGGGCATCCGCAACGCCCGCCGCTACATCGGTGACCGGCTCGGCCGGGTCGCGTCCCCGCACCGCGTCCTCGACCCGGAGGCGGGTCCGCTGATCGGGGTCAAGCTGCACATCCTCACCCGCAAGACCCTCGGCGGCATCCAGACCGACCTCGACTCCCGTGCCCTCGGTGCCGACGGCACGCCGGTCGAGGGGCTGTACGCGGCCGGAGAGGTGGCGGGTTTCGGCGGCGGCGGGGTGCACGGCTACAACGCCCTGGAGGGAACATTCCTCGGCGGGTGCCTGTTCTCCGGCCGGGCGGCGGGCCGGGCCGCGGCACGACGGACCGCCTGACCCACGCGATTTCTCCCTGCCCTCCCGGGTACTCCGTCGCCCCGACGGACGACGAGGGAGGTTCGCACATGGGCGCATCGGACGACCTGCCGGTCGTGCGGACCCTCGCCGAACTGGCCGACCTGGTCGAACACCACCGGGGCCTGTACGTGCGCTGGTCGCGCGGCCCCGGGACCGATCTCCCCCGGGTCTCCAGCACCGACGAGCTCACCGGGGTGGCCATGCCGGGGCTGTCCGCCAACCCCCTCGACGTGGAGGAGTGGTGGGCGGACCGCCCCGTACGGGTGTGGGCGGCCCGCAGGCTGTACGACTACGGGCATCTGCTCCACGACAAGGGCCGCGGTGTGCGGCCCTGGGTCCTCACCGGCCGCGAGGCCGGTCGCGGCCCGGACAACGAGCCGTTGGTGACCGACGCCCGGCCGATGTGCTGGATCGCCCCCCGGGTCATCGAGGAGGCACGGAGCGAGGTGGAGCGGCAGGAACGGCCCTGGGGCCCGCTGCGCCGCACCGGCCGCTGAGGGCCGGCGCTCACCCGGAGCGCCGCCGTGCCGCCGCCCGGCGCTTGAGCGCGCGGCGCTCCGTCTCGCTGGTCCCGCCCCAGACGCCGAGGGACTGCCCCGTGTCGAGTGCCCACTGAAGGCACTGCTCCTGGACCGGGCAGCGCCGGCAGACCGCCTTCGCCTGCTCGGTCTGCAACAGGGCCGGGCCGGTCGTGCCGATCGGGAAGAACAGGTCGGGGTCCTCCGTACGGCACGCGGCGTGCTCGCGCCAGTTGTCCATCAAAAGTCACCTGCGATCGAATCGAGTCGTGCCCTCGTGAATCCCTTACTCCGTTTCGGGTGACCTGTCGACAGCGGAGTGAAACCGGCGGTCTTCCGCGAGTCCCGGCGGGCCGCTCAGTTCCGCAGGGTTTCGGCCGCCGCCGTCACCACCGCGTCGGCCACCACGGCCAGCGCGGGGGAGTCGAGCTTCCACTGCTGCCAGTACAGCGGCACGTCGACGGCCAGGTCCGGTGCGAGGTCGACGAGCCTGCCGGTGCCCAGCAGGGGGTCCGCCTGCTGCTCCGGCACCATGCCCCAGCCCAGCCCGGCGGCGACCGCCGCCACGAAGCCCTCGGAGGTCGGCACGTAGTGCCGCGCAGTGCCGGCGCCGTCCCGCGCGAGCCTGCGCACGAAGCCGTCCTGGAAGTCGTCCCGCCGGTCGAAGACCACCACCGGCGCCCCGGTGAGGGCCTCCGGCAGTGGGCCACCCACATGCCGGGCGGCGAAGCCGGGAGCCGCGCAGGGCCGGTAGCGCATCCGGCCCAGGGGCCGGACGGTGCAGCCCGGGACCGGCTCGGGCGAGGAGGTCACCGCGGCCATCACGACCCCCTCGCGCAGGAGGGCCGCGGTGTGGTCCTCGTCCTCGCGGCGCAGCTCGAAGCAGAGCCGGGGCTCCTGGGGCACCCGCGTGAGCACGCCGAGGAACCAGGTCGCGAGCGAGTCGGCGTTCACGGCCACCGAGATCCGGGTGGGCTCCCCGGCGCCGCTCAGCCCCAGCTGCGCGTACGCGTCCCGCTCCAGCCGTGTCACCTGCCGGGCGAGCCGTACCAGCACCGCCCCGGACTCCGTGGGCCGCACCGGCTTGGTGCGCAGCAGCAGCACGCGTCCGGTGCGCTGTTCCAGCGCCTTCACCCGCTGACTGACCGCGGACGGTGTCACGTGCAGCACGGCGGCGGCCGCGTCGAACGTGCCCTCGTCCACGACGGCCAGCAGTGTGCGCACGTGGTCCAGCGGCAGATCCGCGAACCTCGCTGGATTGTCCGTGCTCACCGCGGCTCCTCCATTCGTCCGACCATCAGCTCGGCTGAAGATACGTAAGAATCTTTAGCTGTACGTCCGGTGATCCGCTCGCTTAGCGTCACCGGCATGACCAACGCACTCACCGCCGCGGCCGCCGGCTTCGGCACCGGTCTCTCGCTCATCGTCGCCATCGGTGCCCAGAACGCCTTCGTGCTGCGCCAGGGGATCCGCCGCGACGCCGTCCTCGCCGTGGTCGGCATCTGCGCCCTGTCCGACGCCGTCCTCATCGCCCTCGGCGTCGGCGGGGTCGGCGCGGTGGTGGTGGCCTGGCCGGACGCGCTGACCGCGGTCGCCTGGGTCGGGGGCGCCTTCCTGCTCTGCTACGGCGCCCTGGCCGCCCGGCGGGCGTTCCGGCCGGCCGGCGCGCTGCGGGCGGAGGGCGACGCGGCCGGCTCGCGGCGGCGGGCGGTGCTCACCTGCCTGGCGCTGACGTGGCTCAACCCGCACGTCTACCTCGACACCGTGTTCCTGCTGGGCTCCGTCGCCGCCGACCGCGGCCCGCTGCGCTGGACCTTCGGCCTGGGCGCCGCCCTCGCCAGCGTGTGCTGGTTCGCCGCGCTCGGTTTCGGCGCCCGCCGGCTCGGCCGCTTCCTGACCCGGCCCGGCGCCTGGCGCGTCCTGGACGGACTGGTCGCCGCCACCATGATCGTGCTCGGGCTCACGCTGATCGCCGGCGCGTGAACACGGCCGGGGCCCGGACCTGCCGCGCTGCCAAGGCCGTCGAACAGGGCTGCGATAGTAAGGCCCTGAACCGAAAGATGTAACGAGCATGTAGGAAGCGCGTGGACACGAGCGAGAGCAGTACCGAATCCCCGGACGAGGCCTCCGCCCCGACACAGGCCCTCGCCCCGGACGGGGGCCGGCGGCGCGGCTGGCGCCGCTGGGCGATGGACACCCGGCCCCTGCGCCGTCCCGCCTACCGCAGGCTGTGGTCCTCGACCATCGTCACGGCCGTCGGCAGCCAGCTGACCGCCGTCGCCGTGCCCAAGCAGATCTACGACATCACCGGCTCCTCCGCCTGGGTCGGCGCCGCGAGTCTGGCCGGGCTGCTGCCGCTGATCGTGTTCGCGCTGTGGGGCGGCGCGGTCGCCGACACCATGGACCGCCGCAAGCTCCTGCTGATCACCAACACCGGCATCGCCGTCACCTCGCTGCTGTTCTGGGTGCAGGCCGTCACCGGCCTGGCGTCGGTGGCCGTCCTGATGCTCCTGCTCGCGCTGCAACAGGCCTTCTGGGGCCTCAACGCCCCGGCCCGCAACGCCTCCATCGCCCGCCTGGTCCCCGAGGGCGAACTCGCCGCGGCCAACGCGCTCGGCTCGACCGTCATGCAGACCGGCCAGGTGGTCGGACCGCTGCTCGCCGGCGCCCTCATCCCCGTCGTCGGCCTGCCGGAGCTCTACCTCATCGACGCGCTGGCGCTCTGCGTCACGGTGTGGGCGGTCCACCGGCTGCCCGCCCTGCCGCCGCTCGCCGGCACGGCGGTCCGGCGCGCGGGAGTCCGCGAGGTCGTGGCCGGCTTCCGCTACATCGCCGGGCACAAGGTGCTGCTGCTGTCGTTCCTGGCCGACGTCGTCGCCATGGTGTTCGGCATGCCCCGCGCGCTGTTCCCGCAGCTCGCCGCCGAGACGTACGCCCCCTGGGGCGAGGGCCTCGCCCTCGGGCTGCTGTTCGCGGCGATCCCCATCGGCGCGGTGGCCGGGGGACTGTTCTCCGGCACCTTCTCCAGGGCGCGCCGGCACGGCTGGATGGTGATCGGCGCGGTCGTCGTCTGGGGGGCGGCCATCGCCGGGTTCGGGCTCAGCGGCAGCCTGTGGCTCGCGGTCGCCTTCCTCGCCGTCGCGGGAGTCGCCGACATGGTGTCCATGGTGTTCCGCGGGGCGATCCTGCTGTCCGCCGCGACCGACGAGATGCGCGGGCGCATGCAGGGCGTCTTCACCGTGGTCGTCGCCGGCGGCCCGCGCCTGGCCGACGTCCTGCACGGCAGCGCGGGCTCCGCCTTCGGCGCACGGCAGGCGGTCGCGGGCGGGGGGCTGCTCGTCGTCGTGGTGATGCTGGCCCTCGCCGCCGCCGTACCGGCACTGCGCCGCTACCGCGTCTGACGCGGCGTCACAGCGCGCTGCGGCCCCGCAGCGCGGCGTACTCCATGAGCCGGCCCCGGGTGGCCTCCAGCCGGTGCGCGAGGATCTCGGCCACCGTCCGCACCAGCACGATCCCGAGCTGCGGGTCCTCCTCGCACAGGGCGAGCACCGAGGCCGCGTCGAACTCGTAGGCGCGCACCGGGCTGAAGGCCTCGGCGCCGAAGTCCCATTCGTACGGCGGGAACAGCCAGGACCAGCCGAGCAGGTCGCCGACGCCCAGGCTGGCGACCGTCACCCGTTGCAGGGAGGTCACCTGCTGGGTCAGGGAGACGGCGCCGGACCGGATGACCCAGAAGCGGTCGGCCCTGTCTCCGGCCTCGAAGATCCGGGCGTCCTCCGGGAAGGAGACCTCGCGGGCGAGCGCCGTGAGACGGCCGCGCTGGGGCGGGGGGAGGGCGGTGAGCAGTTTGATCTCTTTGGTCATGACCTGGGGCTCCTCGCCGGAGATGCGGTTCCGGTGCTTTCCCTATGCACCATTTGAGCCGCTGCCGCCGCCCTGAGCACCTCGGCGGACGGAGAATCCCGTGCGAATTCCGTGCCGGTCGTGGGGACGCGGGGCCAAGGGCATGAAAAAGCCCTGGCTGGACGGGGGAAGCCAGCCAGGGCCGTAAGCGGTGACGCACGGAGGACATGTCCGTCGACTCCGTCGCCACGTATGGATGAACGCTAAACCATCTTTCGGCGTTCCGGAAACCCGGAAGCGGGTCACGTGACCTGTTTCACTGGCTCGTCACACGGTGGCGAACAGTCACCCGCTGCCGGGCGCGACGACCCGGACGGTGTCCAGCGACGGATCGCTCGGGTCCGGCAGGAACATCCCCGCGTCCAGACCGCTGCGCAGGTACCGCAGCACGGGCTCGGTCAGCCGCTCGCCCGGCAGGACCGCCGGGATGCCGGGCGGATACGGCGTGATCATCCCCGCGGCCACGCGCCCGGCGGCCCGGTCGAGCGGCACCGCCTCGGCCGGCCCGAAGAAGGCGTCCCGGGGCAGCATGACCTGGGCCATCCGCAGCTCCGACGGCGACGGGACCTCGACACGCGGAGCGGCGTCCAGGCCCGGGGCCGCCTGCGCGAGGTCCTTGAGCGCCGCGAGCAGTTCACCGGCGGTCTCCGGGTCGTCGCCGTGGGAGAGCTGGGTGCCGATGCGGCGGTGGTCGGTCAGCTGAGCCACGATGCTCCGGTGTTCGCGCAGCCAGTCCGCCGCCTGGTAGCCGGACACCCCGAGCTCGTCGAGGTCGACGACCACGGGCAGCGGGTCGAAGCCGTGGGCGAACCCCGGGTCGCAGAAGTCGTCGCGGTCGTTGACGTGCAGCCCGTCGATGTCCTCGACGGCCGCCCGGACCTCGGCCGCCAGATCCAGCGCACCGCCCATGATCTCCCGCCCCCGCAGCGCCATCTGGCGGCGCCAGCCGTCCAGGCCGGCGAAGATCAGCGCCGACGGGCTGGTCGTGCCCAGCAGGTCGGCCCGCATCCCGAGCAGCTCCGGCGGAACCAGGTCGCCGCGCAGATGGAACACGGAGCCCTGCTCCAGGCCGCTGCCCATCTTGTGGATGCTGGTCACGCAGATGTCGGCCCCGGCGTCCATCGCCCAGGACGGCAGATCGGGGTGGAAGGGGAGGTGCGCCCCCCACGCCTCGTCGACGATCAGCGGCGCCGAACGGCGGTGGCACACGTCGGCGACGGCGCGCAGATCGGCGCTCGCCCCGTACGGCGTCGGGCTGACGACGAGCGCGCCCCTGGCGTCGGGGTGGGCGGCGAAGGCCCGCTCGAACGCGTCGGCGGACGGGGGATGGGCGAGGTGCCGCTCCGCGTCCCAGCTGGGCTCCACCCAGACCGGCTCGATGCCGGAGAGGATCAGACCCGCCACGACGGACTTGTGGGCGTCCCGGCCGATCAGCAGCTTCTCGTGCGGGCCCGCCACGGCGAGCATCGCCGCCTTCACCGACAGGCTGCTCCCGCAGGTCGAGAAGAAGGTGTGGTCGGCGTGCACCGCGTCGGCCATCAGCTCCTGGGCGCGCTGCAGCACGCGGCCCCCGGTGAGCCGGTCGTCGAGGCCGCCGGTGGCGAGGACGTCGCTGAAGAAGGCGGCGTCGCCCAGCACCTCCCGCACCGCCGGGTCGGCACCGCGTGCCTGCTTGTGTCCGGGCGGCGTGAACGACAGCCGTCCGTCGCGGCGGTATGCGTCGAGGGCTTCCAGGACGGGCGCGCGGGTGTGATCGACGGTCATGCCGCCCCGGTTTCCCACCCACCCCCTCGTCAATCCGCCACCGCCCCGCCGACGCGTCTCGCCCGCCGACTCGCCGGCCCGATGTCTGTCGGCCCTGCCGGGACGGGAACCAGCCGTCTCGCCGACCCGTGGCCCACCGGCCGCTGATCCGGAACCCGCGGCCGGTCGGCCCGGAGCCGGCCCCGGCCCTGCCCGTGTGCCGCCCGGCCGCAGGGATCCGTGCCGGGGTGTCAGCCGGGTTCCGTGTGGCGGCCCGGGGTCAGTACCTCGTCCAGCACCCGCAGGACCGCCTCGTACGCCACCGTCCGGACGGCTGCCTCGCGGGAGGCCTCCGGGTCGGTCGTCCGCAGCTCTTCCCTCCGCGCCCGCCACGTCCGTTCCTGTTCCATCGCGCAGGCCCTCGCGCGGTGCATGCGGCGCAGCAGTTCGTCCGAGTCCACAACATCCGTCATGCATTCCGCGTACCCCCGCACGGCGCCCGGATGGCCGTTGGGCCGTAAGGAGGGCCGCAGGTTTGGGGGTGCGGTCAGAGGTCAGCCGGAAAAGCGAGGCCCGCCGCGGAGCACCGCGCGGGATCCGGCCGTCCCGCCCATGTCACCGACCAGGGAGCTGACGGATGTACGACAGGCACACCACCTCACCCGCCCGACGCCGGCCGTCACCGCCATGCAAACCCGCCGAGGCACGCAGCGCGGTGGAGCGCGTGGTCACCGAATGCTGCCGCACCGACCACCTGCCGTGCGACGCCGGAGCCCTGTCGGACGCGGTGCTCGTCGCCTCGGAGCTGACCACCAACGCGATCCTGCACGGAGGCGGCATCACCGACTTCCAGGTCGACGTGGTCGGTCCCGGCGTCCGCCTCTCGGTGTGCGACCGCAGCTCCGAGCTGCCGGTGGCCGTCGCGCCGACCGATCCGCAGGGCCGCCGCCGCGTCGGCGGCCGCGGCTGGCCGATCGTGTGCCGGCTGGCACGCGACGTGCGCGTGGCAGATCTTCCGTCCGGCGGCAAGCGCATCACCGTCGTCGTTCCGCTGTCCTGAGTACATTTCGAAAAGCGGAGTTTGTTCCACCGGGGCGGGGGCAGTCGCAAGTTCGTGCTTCGGACCGGAGGCGCAGCAGCGGGAGCGGTATGACTGCTCCGGCCCCTCCGGGTGGACACCCGGACAGTGCCGCTTCCGCGGAAAGTTCCCCTGAGACCACCGTTCAGGAGCGAATCCGCATGCTCATTGAATCGCCCACCATCCGTCCCGGTACCCCTGAGCCCACTCACGCCTCCGCCGCCCCTGCCGCCGCGACCCGCCGCCGGCACGACGACGCGCCGGACACCGCCGCCCTCTTCGCGCGGCTGTCGGCCCTGGAGGACGGGCTCGAACGGGATGCCGTCCGCGACGAGCTCGTCACCGCCTGGCTGCCCATGGCCCACCGCATCGCCGGCCGCTTCCGGGACCGCGGCGAGTCCATCGAGGACCTGCGCCAGGTCGCGGCGCTCGGGCTGGTGAAGGCCATCGACCGCTTCGACCCGGAGCGCGGTGCCTTCGAGAGCTACGCGGTGCCCACCATCACCGGCGAGGTCAAGCGGCATTTCCGGGACCGGATGTGGGCGCTGCGCGTGCCCCGCCGCGTCCAGGAACTGCGCAACAAGGTGCGAGTGGCGCGGCGCGAGCTCACGCAGAGCCCGGGCAGTCCCGAACCGTCGGTCGCGGCCCTGGCCGCCCACACGGGCCTCACCGAGGACGAGGTCAGCGCCGGGATGGAGGCCCTGGAGAGCTTCAGCACCCTGTCGCTGGACGCCGAGCTGTCGGCCGGCGACGACGGCTACAGCCTCGCGGACACGCTCGGCGCGGCCGACGCCTCGTACGACACCGTGATCGACCGCGAGTCCGCCAAGGAGGGCCTGCGCAGGCTGCCCGAACGGGAGCGGGCCATCCTCTACATGCGCTTCTTCGAGGACATGACGCAGAGCCGCATAGCCGACCGCCTGGGCATCTCGCAGATGCACGTCTCGCGGCTCATCAGCCGCAGCTGCGCCCGCGTGCGCGACGAGGCGTTGGGCCAGGGCCCGGTCCGCCGGCGCACGACGATGTGAGGACGGCCGGACGGCTCCGCCGGGACGCTCCCGGGATGCGAGGGGACGGATCCTGACGCCTCACCCGCTCCGCCGCGCCGGTTCGCCGCCGGCCACGGCCGGCGGCGCGGACCGCGGCGCGACGGACGGGCAGGGCGAGGTGGCGTGCCGCCCCGTACGCGATCGACGAACGGTCGACGGCGTACGGGGCGGACGCATGTCCGCATGTCCGCGCCGGAGCTGAGCGGGCGCGCGCACCGGCCGCGAAAGTGCCCCGTGTGCAGGGGAGAAGGCGGGGCATGCGGAGTCCCGGAGGGGAGGCTCGCATGAGTGTTCTGACACGCACCGGCCGCAGCAGGGCCCGACGGGCGGCCAACGGATCGGCCGCCGAGGGGGCCGCACGGGCGGGACTGACCGCTCGCGGCGTCATCTATCTTCTGGTCGGCCTGCTGGCCCTGCGGATCGCCTTCGGCGACGGGCAGCGGCAGGCGGACCGCGGCGGCGCCCTGGCCGAGCTCTCGGACAAGCCGTTCGGCGCCGTACTGCTGTGGGCACTGGGCGCCGGGCTCGTCGGCATGGCGCTGTGGCGGCTGTCCGAGGCGCTCTTCGGCGCCGTCGGAAAGGACGGCCACAGCGCGAAGAAGCGTGTGCCGGCCGCCGCCCGCTGCGTCTTCTACTCGTTCGTCGCCTACTCGGTGCTGGCCTTCGCGGCCGGCTCCCGCGGCAGCGGCGGCGGAGCCGGCGACCGGCAGTCCCGGGACGTCACGGCCAAGGTGCTGGAGATGCCCGCCGGACGGTGGGCCGTGGGTGTGGCCGGGATCGCGATCGTCGTGGCCGGAGTGGTGATCGCCGTCCAGGCCGTGCGCCGCAGCTACCACAAGAAACTGAAGCTCGGCGAGCTGAGCCCGCGGGTGCGGCGGCTGGTCGACGTCACCGGCGTCGGCGGCGGCGCGGCCCGGGGAGCCGTGTTCGCGGCGGCGGGCGCCTTCGCCGTGCAGGCCGCCGTCGACTACGAACCCGACAAGGCCAAGGGCCTGGACGACACCCTGCGCTCCTTCGCCGGCACCCCGCTCGGACCGTGGCTGCTGGTCGGTGTCGCCGCCGGTCTGGTGCTGTTCGGCGTGTTCTCGTTCGCCCTGGCACGCTGGCGCCGGGTCTGAGGCCGAGGTCTGAGCCGCGCCTCACGGGGAACACGGGGCGAATGAACGAACACGAGATTCCTCCGCCGGACGGACGTCCCGTGGACGTCTACCTGGACCTCCTGCGCTTCCGCATGGAGACCGACGACTACCAGCTGCTGCTCAGCGTGGTGGAACCGGTCCTGCAGGCGATCGACGAGCACCAGATGCCCACGATCGACTTCTCCCTGGACGGCGACAACGCCGAGGCGCTGCCCCAGGAGATCCGCGACGAGGCCGCCCTGGTCATCGCCACCGCCGTCACCGGCCGGCTCGACAACGAGGTCGTCGAGATCAGCACCGACGAGACCGGTCCCGTCCGCGTCGTCACGGACGCGGTCACCGCCTCCGACCCCGAGCGCCTGGGCGAGATCGCCGACTACCTCAAGGAACGCCACCGGCAGAACGAGGAGCTGCGCGGCATCGCCGAGGCGAGCGGCATGCCGACCGACTTCTGACCCGTCACCGCTTCGGCGTCGCGACGGACACGCCCAGCGGCCGGGCGAGGCCCACCACGGCCTCGTCCAGCCGCTCCAGATGCCGCAGGACGCGCCCGGTGATCCTGCCGTACCGCGGCACACCGCCCGGCTCGAACTCCAGCAGCGAGGCGATGCTGGGCCCGGTCTCCACCTCGGTCCTGACGTCCGCGTCGGCGACACGCGCCGCGATCGCCTCGATGTTGCGCACCGTGCGCCGTACCGCCCCGCGCAGCCGCGGATCGGCCGCGATCGACGGATGGGTGGGCAGCAGCTCGGCCGTCGCCGCCAGGGACCGCGCGTGATAGGCGCACGTCTCCAGCAGCGCGACCACGTACTGGGCCGTGTTCCGGCGCGCCCGCAGCGGCGTGATCGGGTGGGTGAGCGGCTGGGTGGCGCCGCGCAGGTCGCCCAGCGCCTGGTCCAGATCGCGCGCCGTGTCCAGCAGGTCGGCGGCCGGCCCGCCGCTGAGCTGGTCCACGGCGCCCTCGGTGACGTCGACCAGCCGTTCCAGCACGGTGCCCAGCAGTTCGTTCGTGCGCCGGTCGGTGCGGATCGGCAGCACCAGCGCCGCCGCGATGATCCCGCAGGCCGCGCCGAGCGCCGTCTCCTCCACCCGCAGCACGAGCACCGCCATGCTGTACGTGTGCAGCAGGGTGTACAGCAGCCCGAGCATCGCGGTCACGAAGAACGACATCAGCGTGTAGGACAGCGGCGCCGTGTAGAACATCGCGAAGATGAACAGCAGCACCAGGCCGAACGCGGTCCAGGTGTGGTTCCCGACCAGCCCGGCCAGCACGATCCCGGCCACCACCCCCAGCATGGTCCCCACCAGCCGGCGGTACCCCTTGACCAGGATCTCCCCGGTGGAGGCCGTGTTGAGGAAGACGATCCAGCAGGTGAGCACCGCCCAGTACCAGCGCTGCGAGGACAGGAACTCCCCGCCGACGATGGCCAGCGAGGACCCCACGGCGACCTGCACGGCGGCGCGGGTGGTGGGCCGGCGCAGGCCGGTCGGCTCCTCCTCCGTCGCGGCCTCCTCACCGGCGTCGATGGCGGCGTCCTCGGCGTCCAGCTCCTCGCGCGAACGGGCCGTCGCGGGGCTGTCGTCCGACTCGTCCTGCGGGCCGTCCAGCGCGATCCTGAGGCCCATGACCGCGCGGGCGGTCTCACCGATCCCGCGGAAGACGTCCTGCACGGCAGGCGTCGCCTCGGGCAGGTTCTCCTCGTCGCGGTAGCCGAGCAGCCGGTTGCGCAGGTGGGACAGGGCCGTACCGCGGGCCTCGGCCGGGGGTCGCAGCACCAGCGCGCGCAGCGCCCCGAGGTCCCGGCGGAGGACCGCCGTGGCCTCGCCGGGCGCGGGAGTGCTCCCCACCGACGGGGCCGGAGCGCCCGGCAGGTGCAGGGTGAGGGTGTCCGCCCGCTCGGCGCTGCGCGCGGTCAGCAGCAGCAACCCGAGGCGCTCGGCGGCGATCTCGGCGTCCGCGATGCGCCGCTGCACCAGCCGCGCCGTGGACGCGTCCGGTGTGCCCTCCTCGAGCCGGGACTGGATCAACAGCGCGGTCTCGTGCAGCCGTGCCGTGCCGTCCCGCAGGTGCTCGAGCGTCCTGTCGATCTCGTCCGGCCCGGCGTCCAGCAGTTCGAGCTGCGCCGAGATCAGCTGCGCCAGCCGGGCCCGGAAGGCCTGCCGCAGCAGTGACAGGACGCGCGCCGGTGTCGCCGGGACGATCGCGAAACGCACCAGGGCGCTGCACGCGAACGCCACGGCGATCGCGGCCCACAGCCCCGGCAGCGCCGACGTCCTGGCGCCCACGAACAGGGACACGAAGTAGACCTGGAAACCGATCAGGCCCAGGGCGGTGCCGCGGTCGCCGAACCGGCGGCTGTAGACGGCACAGAAGATCAGAACGACGAAGAAGGCGTCACCGACGACGACCCGCGAGGTGAGCAGCGCGCTCACCGACACGGACGCCAGCGCCACGGGCAGACCCAGCGCCAGGGTGACGGCCTGCGCGCCCGGCTGCTTCTCGCGAATGGCGAAGGTGGCGACCATCGCCGACATGGCGCCCGCCACCAGATGCTTGACGTCCGATCCGAGGAGCGCCAGCACGGCCAGCGCCAGGGCGATGGCGCCCACCGTCCGCAGCCCCGCCGTCAGCCGCAGCAATCCGGGATCGGACGCGGCGACGCGGTCCCGCAGTCGTGTCCGCACCGAGCGCCCCGCCTGCTTCACGCCGCCGTACACTCTCCCGATTCACGTCGAATTCACGCCTAGATCCACTTCTCAGCATGCCATGCCGCGAGCGGGCCGCCGGCAGCGGGTCAGGACTGCGCCCGGCCCGCCTCGACCTGCTTGCGCACCTGCTCCGGCGTCAGATAGGCGTCCGTGTACTCGAAGTCCTTCAGCTTCGCGGGCTTGCGGGCCTGGAAACCGGTGCGCACGAAGTCGTCACCGGCGACCGCGTTAAGCAGCCAGTTGGTCGCCACCCGGGCCTTGGCCACGCCCGTGCGCAGCGCCGACCAGTGGTACCCGCGGGCCACCGCCTGCGCGGGCACGCCGTGCAGTTCGACGCCCAAGGGCTTGGACACCGCGTCGGTGCCGCCGAGGTCCACGACCAGACCGAGGTCCTTGTGGACGTACGGCCGCATCGGCTGGTTGCGCAGGGTGGCGATGATGTTCTCGGCGACGTGCCGGCCCTGCCGCATGGCGTGCTGGGCGGTGGGCGGGCAGACGGCGCCCTCCTGGCCCTTGGCGAGGTCGGGCACGGCCGCGGAGTCGCCGAGCGCGAACACCCCGTCGTGACCCGGCAGGCACATCTCGGCGGTGACCGCGAGCCGTCCCTTGACCGTCTCCGCGCCGAGCGTGGCGATCAGCGGGCTCGCGACCACGCCGGCGGTCCAGATCAGCGTGCGGGTGGGCACCACCCGGCCGTTGGTGAAGGTGACCTCCTCGGGCCCGGCCTTCTCGATGGACACGCCCAGGGAGATCTCGATGCCGCGCCGGGTCAGGACCTCCTGCGCGCTGCGCCCGAGCTTGTCGCCCAGCTCGGGCATCAGCTTCGGCGCGATGTCGATCAGGTGCCACTTGATCAGGGCCGGGTCCAGGCGCGGGTAGCGCTTGACGGCCGCGTGCGTGAGCCGCTGCAGGCAGGCGGCGGTCTCGGTGCCCGCGTATCCGCCGCCGACCACCACGAACTGGAGCCGGGAGGCGCGCTCGGCGGGGTCCTGGCTGGCGTCGGCCAGGTCGAGCTGCGAGATGACGTGGTCGCGGATGTAGGCGGCCTCCGCGAGCGTCTTCATGCCGAACGCGTTGTCGGTGAGCCCGGGAATGTCGAACGTGCGGGTGATGCTGCCGGGGGCCAGCACGATGTAGTCGTACGGTTCGTTGACGATCTCGCCGGTGATGGTCCGCACCACGCAGACCTTCGCCTTGAGGTCGACGCCGATGGCCCCGCCCGGGATGATCCGGGTGCGGTACCTGCTGCTGCGGCGCAGGGACAGCGCGATCGACTGCGGCGTCAGCACCCCCGAGGCGACCTGGGGCAGCAGCGGCAGATAGAGCTGATAGGCGAACGGTGTCACCAGGGTGACGTCGGCCTCGTCGGGGGAGAGCCTGCGCTCGAGACGGCGGACGCACTCCACGCCGGCGAAACCTGCGCCGACCACCAGGATCCTGGGTCGTGTCACGGTGTTCATCCCTTTCTGCGGCTCCAGGCGGTCTGCCGCGAACGCCATTCGCCTGCCCCTGGATCGCTGCTTCGCACCTCGTCGATCCCATCGCGTCCGCGGCGGTTCGGCGAGCCGGGAGCGCCAGGCAGGCGACACACCCTGTGGACCACCATGCCCCTCCCCGGGCCGGACCGCACCGGGCGGGAGTGAACGCCCGGGACCGGACCGGTGGGGGAGTGGTGACGGGCAGGTCAGCCCCGGCCGTCCAGGTGGCACAGCAGCAGACACACGTCGTCGTCGCGCTCGGAGTCGCTGAGCAGGGGCCGCAGGATCCCGTCCGCCGAGCCCTCCAGGTCGGTCTCCAGCTGTTCGGGCGCGAACGAACCCAGCGCCTCGGCCAGGCGTTCGATGCCCGGGTCGATGCCCCGGGCCCGCCGCTCCACCAGACCGTCCGTGTACAGCGCCAGCGTCGAACCCGGCGCGAGCCGCTCGGTGTGGTCGGCGATCTCCTGCTCCAGCGGGATGCCGAGCATCGCCCCCGGTTTGGCGTCCAGCGTTCGCACCCGGCCGTCCGGGGTACGCAGCACCGGCGGCGGATGACCGGCCGCGGCCCACGTCAGGGTCGGGTCGTCGGGGTGGAAGCGCGCGATGACCGCGGTGGCGAACAGGTCCGGCTGGAGGTGGTGCAGGAACGTGTGCAGCCGGGTCAGCAGCCGGCCCGGGCTGCCGCCGTCGACCGCGTAGGCGCGCAGCGCGGTCCGCAGCTGGCTCATCATCACGGCCGCCCGCAGCCCGTGCCCGGTCACGTCACCGACCACGACGATCACCCCGCCGTCGGGCTGGCGGAACGCGTCGTACCAGTCGCCGCCGATGTTCAGCCCGTGCGTGGCCGGCAGATAGCGCGCGGCCAGACTCAGCCCCGGTGGCGCCGGAAGGTCCGTCAGCAGGGCGCGCTGCAGGGTCTCGGCGATGTCGCGGTTGTGCTGGTAGCGCTGCGCGTGGTCGATCGCGATGGCGGCCCGCCGGGTGAGTTCGATCAGCATCACGGCGTCGTCCGGGTCCCAGCGCTCCCCGGGCGGGGTGAGCGTCAGTACCCCGAGCGGCGCTCCCCGGGTCGGCAGCGGGATGCACAACAGGGGCTGGTCGGGGTGGAGTGCCGACGGCGGCTGGTCGTCGACGCCCGGCAGCCCGCCCGGGGCCGCGGCGGCGTACTGAGGCCGTCCGGTGCGGGCCGCGACCACGGCCGCGGCGGAGTGCACCGGGGGCCGGTTCCGGTCGCCCTCCTGGTCGAAGATCCAGACCTCGACGCCGGCGGCGTACTCGGGAACGAGCAGGTCCGGCAGGCGGCGCACGATCTCGTGGTGGTCGAGCGACGCGGTGAGCACCGCGCTCGCGTCCGCCAGGAACGTCAGCCTGCGACGGGCGTTCTCCGCCTCGGTGCGCGCCTTGCGCTCGGCGGCGAACGCCTCCCGCTGGGCCCGCCCGGCGGCGTCCAGCTCGGCGTGCAGCGCCACGACGCCCTGGTTCGTCTGCTGGAGCTCCTCCCGGTGGAAGGCGACGAGGGCCTCCTGCTCGGTGAGCCTGTCCAGCACCAGCGCCGTGTCCTCGTCGGCACCCAGCAGGGCCTCCGCCAGCGCGGCGGAATCGTCCGCCACGGCGTCGTCCCGCGCGGCCGGCACCGCCTCGGGGCAGGGCACCGTCATCCGCCACGGCGGCTCACCGGCGGCCGCGGCCTCACGCGCCGGCGTCACCACGGCGTGCAGCACGTCCTGTCCGGCGCCCGGCGTGTCCCCGGGCGCCCTCTCCGTCTCCAGGGTCAGCAGCCAGGTGCCGCCCTTGGTCAGGCACTGCCGCAACCGCGTGCTCAGCGAGGTGGCCAGCCGCGTGCGCTCCAGCGGCGGCACACCGTACGCCGCGGCCAGCCGGGCGGTGGCGATACGGGCCCGGGCGGCGTCGGTGACGCCGCTGATCTGCCAGGTACGGGTCATGGGCGGTCCGGCGGGGTCGAGGTCAGGACGGCCACGGCGGTGTCGTCACGCACGGGGCGGGCGGAACTGCTGGCGTCCCGGACGGTCACGGCGGCGGTCACGGCCGGGTCGACGTTCGCGGCACAGGCGTCGGGCGACGGCGTCCAGCGGCTCGGCAGGCCGTCGCTGTGCAGGATCAGCACCCGGTCGTCCGCCCACTCCCGCTCCTCCTCGCGCACGGTCGTGGGCCGGTGGGTGCCGACGATGCCGGGCTGGGACACCAGTGGCCGCCAGGTGCCGCCCGCGCAGAGCCGGGCACCGATGTTGCCGACGCCGGCGAACCGGAGCCGTCCGGCACGCGGGTCGACCTGGGCCACCGCGACGGCCGCGCCGCGGGTGCCGGCCAGTGCCGCGTCCAGCCGCTTCAGAACCTCGGAGGGTGGCAGGTGGGCGGCGCCGCGCAGCGCCTCCACCGCGGCCGACGAGGCCCGGGCCGCCTCGGGGCCGTGGCCCAGCCCGTCGGCCAGCATCAGCGTCGCCCGGTCCTCGGTCCGCACCCACGCCCAGGCGTCGCCCGAGTGGTCGGCACCGGCGAACGGCACGTTCACGCCACCCGCCCGCAGGCCCCCCAACGGGTCCTGCGCCGCGGCAGGACGGAGCGGGGCGCCGCCGATCCGGGCCAGCGCCACGGTGCCCCGGCCGGGGACGCTGTGGAGCTCGAAGTCCTCGGCGAGGCGCGCACAGGTGCCCAGGCCCGCGCCGAGCGAGGACGAGGTGGTGAAGCCGTCGCTCAGGGCGGCGGTCACGTCGGGGATGCCCGGACCGTGGTCGACGGTCGCGATCTGCACGGCCCTGGCCTCGTCCCGGCCGGCCGTGAGGACGGGCGGGGACACCACGTCGATGAGGACCTGGCCGCCCCCGGCGTGCTTGAGCAGGTTGGTGGCGAGCTCGGTCGCCACCAGCGCCGCGGAGGCGGTGCACTGCTCGTCCAGCCCGGCCAGGGCCGCCGCGTGCTCGGCGGCCACCCGGGCGTCGCGCACCCGGGTCGAGTCGTGCACGGGCACGTCCCACACGCGTGGCATCAGGACTCCTCTCGCGGGCGCGGTGGACGGCTCACCCAGGACGTCACCCGCACGGTGGTGCCGGTGTCGGGGCCGCTGTCGATCGTGAACTCGTGCACCAGACGCCGGGCACCGCCCAGTCCCATGCCGAGTCCGTCGCCGGAGGTGAAACCGTCGCTGAGCGCCTGCTCCACATCGGCGATTCCGGGACCGTCGTCGCTGAAGGTGAGCCGGAGTCCGGGTACACCGCCCTCGGTCAGGGCCTCCGCGTCCATGGTCCCGCCACCGCCGTACACCAGGGTGTTGCGGGCCAGTTCGCTGGCCGCCGTGACCAGCTTGGTCTGGTCGACCAGCCCGAAACCGAGCTGGGCGGCGGCCTGCCGCACGTGCTGTCGCACCCACACCAGATCCATGTCGGAACGGATCGGCAGGCGGGCCTGGGCGCCCGCGGCAGTGTGCATCACGGACTCTCCTGGCGCAGTCCGCCGAAGCGGGACGACGGAGCCTGCCGTGTGAGGAGCTCCATGGCCACCTCGGTACTGAGCGCGGTGTGCACCCGCGGCAGGGTCAGGCCGAGTTCCACCAGGGTGATGGCGACCGCGGGCCGCATGCCGACCACCACGGTCCGCGCGGCCAGCAGATCGGTCTGCCCGGCGATCTCGGCCAGCACACGCCCCAGGAACGAGTCGACGATCTCCACACCGGAGATGTCGATGATCACGCCGGTGGCCCCGGTGCGCACGATGGTCTCGGCGAGGTCCTCCTGGAGCTGCTGCGCCGTGCTGTCGTGCAGATCGCCCTGGAGGGTGACCAGAAGGACGTCACCGAGCCGCAGGACCGGTACATGCCCCGTCACGAGACCCGGGTGGGGCCCGGGGAAAGCGTCGTTCACCGCGCGACCGGACCGTTCGCGCCGGGGGTCACGATGCCGACCCCGAGCTGGTGCAGGACATAGCCCAGCGCGTCGGCGAGACTGGCCCGGGTCACCACGGTGCCCAGGTCCAGGCCGAGGTGGACCATCGTCTGCGCGATCGCGGGACGGATGCCGGAGACGATGCACTCGGCCCCCATCAGACGGGCCGCGGCGACCGTCTTCATCAGATGCTGGGCCACCAGCGAGTCGACCGTCGGCACTCCGGTGATGTCCAGGATCGCGTAACGCGCCTGCTGCTCGACGATGGACTCCAGCAGGGTCTCCATCACGACCTGGCTGCGGGCGCTGTCCAGCGTCCCGATCAGCGGTACGGCCACGATGCCGTCCCACAGCTTGATGACGGGTGTGGCCACCTCCAGCAGCTGCAGCCGCTGCCGGTCGATCAGGGCCTGGCCCTCGCTCAGCGCCGTCTGCATGACCACCACCCGCAGGGTCCCCATCAGGACACTGAGCGTGGTCACACAGTCCCGGGCATGGTCGGCGGAGGCGTCCGGGAGATCGGCGAGCAGCAGCTTCTCGACCGGCGGGCGCAGGGCGGCCAGCTCGCCCGACACCTGTGCCGCGCTCAGGCCCGCGCGGGAACGGGCCGCACCCATCCGCGCCAACTGCTCGCGCACCGCGGTGAATCCCGCGGCGTCCGGGTCCTCGACCCGGGACGCGTCGGCGACTTGGGCCAGCGCGTCCACCACGGACTTCCCCGCCTCCACCGCCTCGTCCCGCGACACGGTGAACACGGCGCGGAACAAGGGCTCGTCCGCCCACCGCTGGGCGATCTGCTCACGGTGACGCCGCAGGAACTCCCTGATCTCCTGCGTCGCCGATCCGGCCGTTCCCTCCGCCTGCTCCGGCACCTGCTCCACTCCTCATCCGCGCTGCGCCGTACCGACCCCGCGGGCGACGTGACGGCGACGTGACTCTGCCGGGCGACAACTGTAACCACCCGTCGACCTCGTACGACACCTGATCCCGCACGAGCGGCCCGGATGAGCGGCGGGGCGGGCCGGCTCAGGCGTCCGGCACCGCCGGGCCCCCCGGTTCCCGGTCGATCCGCGAGAGCGCCTCCTCGGCGCTGTCGGAGACCGGCACGGTGATGCTCACACCGGTCAGGTCCAATATGCGCAGCACCGCGGGGGCGGGCGAGATGATGTGCACGCTGCCGGGAAGGTCGCGCGCCTCCTGGTAGACGCGGAGGATGATGTTCATCCCGGAGGAGTCCATGAACGGGACGTCCGACAGGTCCAGCAGGAAGTGCCGTCGGCCGTGATGCAGTTGGTTGGCCAGGTGGTGCTGGAACTCGGTCGCGGTGTCGACGTCCAGATAGCCCTCCACCTTGAGCAGCGCGACGTCCTCCCGGGGCAGCGTCACCTCGACGGACAGCGGGTTCTGGGCAATGGGCACGTGTACCTCCAACGATCCTGACGGCCAGGGGCTGGGCCACCCCCGTGAGCGGTCTCGCAGTCCGCGGACGAGGGGCACGACCGGTGACCGAACTCTCACCACCTGCCGTGTCCCCGTCCGTGGACACCACTCACCGCGCCGGGCGCCTACCCCCGAATGCGACGGCCATACGTCACCCGACCCGGATGCCCACGAGACACGTGTCGTCGTCCGTGTCCGACCTGCTGTAGGTGAGCAGACGGTCCAGGTGCTGGTCCAGCGACCTGGGGGTGGTACCGGCGGTGCTCAGCAACTGGGTCAGCGACTCCTCCACCGAGCGGTCGCGGCGCTCGATCAGGCCGTCGGTGTACATCAGCAGCGTGTCCTCGGCGGCCAGCTGCACCTCGTCCTCCTCGTAGGCGGCCTCCGCCACCGCGCCCAGCAGCATGCCCCTCACCAGCGGCAGGGGCTCGGCCTCCGGCCCCCTCACCAGGACGGGCGGCAGATGCCCCGCGCGGGCCCAGCGCAGCGTCCGCCGGGCCGGGTCGTACAGGCCGCACACCGCCGTCGCCGTGACACCGCCCGTCAGATGGTGCGCCACGATGTTCAGCCACGACAGCAGCTGTCCCGGGCCGGCGCCCGTCACCGCCAGCCCGCGCAGCGCGTTGCGCAGCACGACCATGCTGGTCGCGGCCTCTATCCCGTGCCCGGCCACGTCCCCCACGCACAACAGCACCTTGTGGTTCGGCAGCATCACCGCGTCGTACCAGTCACCGCCCACCAGCTGCTCCGTCTCCGCCGGCCGGTAGCGGACGGCCACCTGGAGATCCGGCACCGTCAGCGGGGTCTGGGCGGGCGGCATGATGGCGTGCTGCAGTTGCAGGGTCAGCCGGGCGCGCTCGATGGCCTGCTGCTCGGTGTGCGCCAACTGGTCGCGGGTCGCGGCGAGCGCCACCTCCGTCCAGTGCTGGGCCGAGATGTCCTGGTAGGCGCCGCGCACCGTGAGCAGGCGGTCGTCGGTGTCCAGCACCGGTTCGGCCACCACCCGCACGTGCCGCGTCACCCCGTCCGGACGCTGCAGCCGGAACGCCGCCGACGCCGGCCTGCGGTGGTGCAGCAGCATGCGCAGGAACCGGCCGATGGGGACGGCGTCGTCCGGATGGGCATGGGCGGCCAGCTGCTCCAACGGCACCGGGACACTGGTCTGCGGGCGTCCGTACAGGTCGAAGAGCTGTCCGTTCCAGGTGATCTCACCGGTCAGCAGGTTCTCCTCGAAGCCGCCGATGCGGCCGAGGCGCTGGGCGTGCTGGAGGAGGCTGGCCAGCCGGGCCGTCTCGTCCTCGATACGCCAGATGAGCAGGACGGCGTTGCCGTGCCGGCTGATGCTGATGTCCGCGATCGCCGACAGCGGCACCTGGTCGACCAGCGCGGTCAGGTTCATCCGCCGGGCCCGGAACGACTCGCCCGTGGCGTACACCCGCTCCACGCTACGGAACAGCTCGCTGTCCCCGGCGGCCATCGGATAGGCCTCCAGGAGCAGCGCGCCGCCCACCACGGCGCGCGGACGCCCGGCGGGGTCCAGGAAGCGCTTGTTCACGTGCTGGATGCGGAAGTCCGCCAGGTGCCCGGCCGCGTCCAGGTGCGGCACCAGGACCAGGGCGGGGTCGTGGAGCCCGTCCGCCAGGTCCATCAGCTCGGCGGCGTCCGGCAGCACCCGCGGCTCCGGCCCGGCGCCGTGCGACGGCGTGTACGTCTCCAGCGTGTGCGCGCACAACTCCGCCAGGGCCTCCACCTGGCGCACCACCTGGGGCGGCTGCGCGGGCAGGGGCTGTGGCCAGGCGATCTCCAGCACGCCGTGGATGCGTCCCCCCGTACCCGCGGGCACGGCGACCCGGCCGCCGTCCGGGTACTGGTGCCGGCCCACGCTGGGCAGCCCGGTCTCCGCGAGCGACGTGATCCACTGGCCCGTGCGCTCGGTCAGGCCGCGCCGCGCCACCGTCGCCACGTCCGGCGGCACATAACGCCAGCGCGTGGCCTCGGCGGGGGAGAACCCGGCGCAGCCTGCCAGTGTGAACGACCCGTCGGAGCCGGCCGCCCAGATGGCCACGGCGGCCGCGCCGAGCGGGCGCAGCGCCTGCTCCAGCAGGGCGTCGGCGACGGCCTGGGTGTCGTCCGCGGCCAGCGCGCCGCTCTCGGCCGCCCGCAGCCGCACGGCGGCGGAATCGGCGGACGGCTGCCCGGCCTCCTCCGGCTTCTCCGCCTCCGCCGCCGCGGTGGCCGCGAGGAACGCGTCCGTGACCTCCGACATCCGGTCCCGGGCGGCCTGGTTGATGACGTCGACCGCGAACTCCAGCGGCGTCACCTGGGACTGCTCGGCCAGCTCGGCGAGCTGCCGGGCGGCCTGCGCCGGACCACAGCCGAGCCGGGCGACCAGCACGCCCTTGGCGAGCTCGATCAGGGCCCGGCCCTCGGCCTCCGCCTGGGCGGCCCGCACCTCTCGGCTGAGCCGGTCCACCGTGGCCGCGAGCCGGCCCACGGGAGACAGCGGGGTCATGCCGCGCAGGTCGGCGGCGGGGCCGTCGACGGCGTGCGACCGGGGTGACGCGGATCCCGGGGGCCGCGCCGCGGACGCACCGCCCGGTTCGCTGCCGCCGGGTCCGGGTGGCTGCTCGGAGATGCTCACGGTCGGGTCACTCCTCGGCTGGAGACCGCCACGGACCACGACGAAACGCGTCGCGCGCCGTCCGGCCCACCGGTGTACGGAACGGGGGACGGGGCGCTCATGCGGGCAGCCAGCGCCGGACGCAGGAGATGAGGTCCTGCGTGTCCACGGGCTTGGTGACGTAGTCACTGGCACCCGACGCGATGCTCTTCTCCCGGTCGCCCGGCATCGCCTTCGCCGTCACCGCGATGATGGGCAGCTCCGCGTACTGCGGCATCCGGCGGATCTCCGCCGTCGCCGTGTAGCCGTCCATCTCCGGCATCATCACGTCCATCAGGACCAGGGCGACCTCCGGATGGCCCACCAGCGTCTCGATGCCCCGCCGCCCGTTCTCCGCGTGCAGGACCCGGAAACCGTTCAGCTCCAGGATCCCGCTGAGGGCGAAGAGGTTGCGCGCGTCGTCGTCCACCACCAGGACGGTGCGGCCCGACGGCGCCTCGGCCACGGGCAGCGGCACGACGCGCTGCGGCTCCTCGGGGCGTACCAGCGACAGCACGTCCCCGGGTTCCTCGGCGGCCAGGTGCAGCGCGATGCGCTCCCGCAGCTCGTCCAGGCTGGACAGGAACTCCAGCGCACCGCCGCCGGCGCCGGCGCGCAGCCTCTCCTCCAGCGCCGCGTCCGCGCGGTGACCGCTGTGCACGAGCACCGGCACGCTCGCCAGCGCCGAGTCGCCCCGCAGCGCCTCCAGGAACCGGGACGCCTCGGAGTCCGGCATGCCCAGTTCCAGGACGACGCAGTGGCACGGGTCGGCCGCCAGCGCACCGGCCGCCTCCTGCGCCCCGACCGCGGTGATGACGTCCAGCGGGGGCCTGCCGCCCGCGTCGTCCCGCCCGTGCGACAGGTCCGCGACCACGCTCTCCGCGACCAGGGTCAGCAGACCGCGGGGCCGCTCCTCCACCACCAGCAGGCGCCGCGGACGCTGCCGGTGCCCGCCCGTCAGCTCGGGCAGCGGCGCGGGGCTCGTGAGCACGTCCGCCGGCGACTCGGCCGGCGCCTGCTCGGTGCCCCGGCCCAGCAGGTCCTCGAAGTCGGGCCGGGCCACGGGCAGGAACAGCGTGAACGTGCTGCCCCGGTCGGGCGTGCTGTCCACCGAGACGGCACCGCCCAGCAACTGGGCGATCTCCCGGGTGATGGACAGGCCGAGACCGGTGCCGCCGTACTTGCGGCTCGTCGTGCCGTCCGCCTGCTGGAAGGCGCCGAAGATCGACTCCAGGTTCTGCTCCGGGATGCCGATGCCCGTGTCCTTCACCCGGAAGGCCACCACGGCACCGCCCCGGACGACGCCCTCGGGCACCTCGTTGTCCGGCGCCGGCTCGATGGCCAGCTCCACACCGCCCCGCTCGGTGAACTTCACCGCGTTGGACAGCAGGTTGCGCAGCACCTGACGCAGCCGGGAGTCGTCGGTCAGCAGGTCGGCCGGCGCGCCCGCGGCCGTCGTCACCGTGAACTCCAGGCCCTTCTGCGTCGTCATGGGACGGAAGGTGGCCTCGACGTACTCGATGAGCTGCCGCAGCGTCACCCGCTCCGGGGAGACGTCCATCTTGCCCGCCTCGACCTTCGACAGGTCCAGGATGTCGTTGATCAGCTGGAGCAGGTCCGAGCCCGCCGAGTGGATGATCCCCGCGTACTCGACCTGCTTCGGGGTGAGGTTGCGCGACGGGTTCTGGGCGAGCAGCTGGGCGAGGATGAGCAGGCTGTTGAGCGGGGTGCGCAGCTCGTGGCTCATGTTCGCCAGGAACTCCGACTTGTACTTCGAGGCCAGCGACAGCTGCTGGGCGCGGGCCTCCAGCTCCTGCCGGGCCTGCTCGATCTGCAGGTTCTTCGCCTCGATGTCCCGGTTCTGGGTGACCAGCAGGGACGCCTTGTCCTCCAGCTCGGCGTTGGAGCGCTGCAGCTCCTCCTGCTGCACCTGCAGCTCCGTGGAGCGGGCCTGCAGCTCGACCGTCAGGCGCTGCGACTCCGCGAGCAGCTCGTCGGTACGGGCGTTGGCCACGATCGTGTTGACGTTGACACCGATGGTCTCCATCAGCTGTTCCAGGAAGTCCCGGTGGATCGGCGTGAACGGGGTGACCGACGCCAGCTCGATCACGCCGAGGACCTGCCCCTCGACCACGATCGGTACCAGCACCAGGGCGGTCGGCACCACCTGGCCGAGCCCGGAGGAGATGGTCACGTAGCCCGGCGGCAGCTCGTCCACCACGATGGTGCGGCGGCTGCGCGCGGCCTGGCCGACCAGTGTGCGGCCGAAGGCGATCCGTGTGGGCCGGTCCACCTCCTCGGGATAGCCGTAGGAGCCGACGAGCCGCAGCTCGGGCCCCTCCTGGCCGTCCTCGGCCAGGTAGAAGGCGCCGTACTGCGCCGACACCAGCGGCACCAGCTCGTCCATGATCAGCTCGGCGACCACGGGCAGGTCCCGGTGGCCCTGCATCAGGCCGGAGATCCGGGCGAGGTTGGTCTTGAGCCAGTCCTGCTCCTGGTTGGCCCGCGTGGTCTCGCGCAGGGACTGCACCATCGCGTTGATGTTGTCCTTGAGCTCGGCGACCTCGCCGGACGCCTCCACGTTGATCGAGCGGGTCAGGTCGCCCTCGGCGACGGCACTCGTGACCCCGGCGATGGCGCGGACCTGGCGGGTCAGGTTGCCCGCCAGCTCGTTGACGTTCTCCGTGAGCCGCTTCCAGGTGCCCGAGACGCCCTCCACCTCGGCCTGGCCGCCGAGCCGGCCCTCGGTGCCGACCTCGCGGGCGACGCGGGTGACCTCGTCGGCGAAGGCGGAGAGCTGGTCGACCATCGTGTTGATCGTCGTCTTGAGCTCGAGGATCTCGCCGCGCGCGTCGACGTCGATCTTCTTCGACAGGTCGCCCAGCGCCACCGCCGTCGTCACCAGCGCGATGTTGCGCACCTGGCCGGTGAGGTTGTTGGCCATCGAGTTGACGTTGTCGGTGAGGTCCTTCCAGGTGCCCGCGACGTTGGGCACGTGCGCCTGGCCGCCGAGCCGGCCCTCGGTGCCGACCTCGCGGGCCACGCGGGTGACCTCGTCGGCGAACGCCGACAGCGTGTCGACCATCGTGTTGATGACCTCGGCCAGGGCCGCGATCTCGCCCTCGGCCTTGACGGTGATCCGCTGCGACAGGTCGCCGCGGGCCACCGCGGTGGCGACCTGGGCGATGGAGCGGACCTGGCCCGTCAGGTTCGACGCCATCACGTTGACGTTGTCGGTGAGGTCCTTCCAGGTGCCGGACACGCCGCGCACCTGCGCCTGCCCGCCCAGGTTGCCGGCCGTGCCGACCTCGCGGGCGACGCGGGTGACCTCGTCGGCGAAGGCGGAGAGCTGGTCGACCATCGTGTTGATGGTGTTCTTCAGCTCGAGGATCTCGCCGCGCGCGTCCACGGTGATCTTCTGCGACAGGTCGCCCTTGGCCACCGCCGTGGCCACCTGGGCGACGTTGCGGACCTGGTTCGTCAGGTTGCCGGCCATGAAGTTCACCGAGTCGGTGAGGTCGCGCCAGGTCCCCCTGACGCCCTGGACGTCCGCCTGGCCGCCGAGCCGCCCGTCGGTGCCGACCTCGCGGGCGACGCGGGTGACCTCGTCGGCGAAGGCGGAGAGCTGGTCGACCATCGTGTTGATGGTGTTCTTCAGCTCCAGGATCTCGCCGCGCGCGTCGACGTCGATCTTCTGCGACAGGTCGCCCTTGGCCACCGCCGTGGCCACCTGCGCGATGTCGCGCACCTGGGTCGTCAGGTTCCCCGCCATGGCGTTGACCGAGTCCGTCAGGTCGGCCCAGGTCCCCGAGACGCCCGGCACCCTGGCCTGCCCGCCGAGGGTGCCCTCGGTGCCGACCTCGCGGGCCACCCGGGTGACCTCGGAGGTGAACACCGACAACTGGTCCACCATGCCGTTGAAGACCTTGGCGATGTCGCCCAGCAGGCCGTCCGCCTCGTCCGGCAGGCGGGTGCCGAAGTCGCCGTCCCGCACGGCCGTCAGGCCGGCCAGGAGGCGTCGCAACTCCTGATCGCCCGGGACAGTGTCCACGGTCCCGGCGCTGTCGCTGGTCATGCGCACCCTCGTTCCGCTCCCCAAGAGCCCCCGGGCACCCGAGGGCTCGGAACACCTCCGGACCCGTCGGTCGGTCCGGTCTGTTGTGCGTGCATTTCCGCAGTTCACGGATCTGCGCGATGAGAAAAATACGTCAGAGGCTAACCCAGGTGCCGGTCGTGCGACAAAGCGGGGAACCCCTGCCGTGCCCGGCGTCCGGGACGCCGCGCGGTCGCGGGCCCCGAATGCGGCGGCCCGCGCCGGGTATCTGCTGCTGTGGAGCCGGTCGGGCCGGCCCGACCGCGGTGTCCGGGCCCGCCGTGCGCCGATCCATGCGGAGCCGATCCATGCGGAAGGGAAGGGCAGCGTGCCGACGGACAACATCTGGTCGTACGCCGTGGACAGCGGACACACGGAGGGGCAGGACCTCACGGGCTGCACCGTGCTCGCGAGTGACGGCACCGTCGGCCACGTCGACCGGGAGGCCGACCACTTCGGCATGCGGCACCTGGTCGTCGACACCGGCGTCTGGGTCTTCGGGCGCAGCGTGCTCGTCCCGGTCGGCACGGTGCGGGGCATCGACACCACGGCACGCACCGTCACCGTGGCGTGCACCAGGGCGGAGATCAAGGCCGCGCCGCGGTTCCGGACGGACAGCGAGACCATGGACCGGCAGTATCTGGCGGCCGTCGGCGAGTACTACGACGGCTTGCCGCAGCGGGAGACCACGGACGACTGACCCGCCGACCGACCGGCGCAGGACGACAGCACGGCCGCATCAAGTCAGGGACCTCACAGACATGGAACGAACCGACCGGACCATCACGTCCGCCTCCGGCACCGCGCCGGCCGGCACATCCGCGCGGCCCGCCGTGACCACCGCGGCCGACGCGCGGGCCCACGCGGAGGCGGCGGTGCGCGAGCGGTGGGGCGGCACGGACCGCGGGGTGCGTGAAGAGGACGTCGTCGACCTGCTGCTCGTCGTCTCGGAGCTGGTCACCAACGCGATCCGGCACGGTGGGGGACTGACCGGTTTCGACTGCCGGACCACCGGCGACGGCGTGTGGATCGCCGTCCACGACAACAGCGCGGTGATACCCCGGACGGTGTGCGCGTTCCCCACCGACCACCACGGCAGTGGCTACGGCTGGCCGCTCGTCGCCCGGCTGACGCGGGACATCACCGTCGAGCGGCGCCCCGAGGGCGGCAAGACGATCAGCGCGCTGGTGCCGATGCGCCCCGCCGGCGCCTGACCGGGACGGTCACCAGGGCAGGAAGACATGGATGTCCTTGCCCCGCCCACCGGTGACCACGCTCACCTGGTCGGACAGGGTGTGGATCAGATGCCAGCCGATGCCGCCGCCGCCGCTGCTCGGATGGAAGGGGCGCGGCGCGGGCTCCGTGGTGCTCGTGTCGTGCATCACCACGTGCACGCCGTCGAAGGTCCGGCGCATGCGCAGCTCGAAGGGCCCCGGGGCGTACTGCACCGCGTTGGCCGCCAACTCGGTGACCACCAGCAGGATGTCGTCCCAGTGCTCGGGCGCCGAGGGCGGTGCCGCACGTGCCAGGTCGTAGAGGAACTCCTCCGCGACAAGGCGAGCACCGGTCACATTGTGCAGCTCCCCGGTGAAGCTGGCGGTGCGGCTCGTGATCTCCTCGGAAGCCAGTGTCCTGTCCCAACGCGACTCGGCTGCCATCTCGCCTTCCCGGCCCGGTGTCCGCCGGGCGTCGTACCTTCCTTCGCTTCCCTTTCGTTTGTTAGTTCCCGGGTCGGCGGATGCTACGCGCCCTCTGTGCCGGAACGGCGCGCCCACCGTGAGTGGCACTCCCGTCACCGGAAGAAGACGTTGTCCGAGTCCTCCCAGCCGGCCGGCTCCCGCGCCGGCACCTGGGGCCGCCGCCGCGAGCGGGCCTCGTACATCGCGTCGATCTCGAGGGCGTAGGTCCGCACGATCTCGTCCCGCCGCAGCTTCATCGACGGTGTCAGCAGCCCGTTGCTCACGTCGAACGGTTCCGGCAGGACACGGAAGACCCGGATGGACTCCGAGCGGGAGACGGCACTGTTCGCCGCGGCGACGGCCCGGGCGATCTCCTCGCGCAGCGCGTTCTCCTCGCGCGCCTCGCGCACCGGCGCGTCTCCCTGGAGCGCCAGACCCGCCCGCCAGTGCGTCAGGAACTGGGGGTCCAGCGTGATCAGCGCACCGACGCAGGGCCGGTTGTCGCCCACGACCACCGCCTGGTGGACGAGCGGGTGCATGCGCAGCCGCTCCTCCAGGGCGGCCGGGGCCACGCTCTTGCCGCCGCTGGTGATGATCACGTCCTTCTTGCGGCCCGTGATCGCCAGGTAGTTCTCCTCGTCCAGGTGCCCGAGGTCCCCGGTGGCCAGCCATCCGCCGCGCAGGACCCGGCGGGTGGCCGCCGCGTCACCGACGTACCCCTGGAACAGCGACGGCCCGCGCACCAGGATCTCCCCGTCGTCGGCCACCCGGATCTCCATGCCGGGCAGGGGCTGACCCACGGTGCCCGACTTCTCCCGGCCCAGCGGCTGCATCGTGAGCCCGCCGCTGGTCTCGGTGAGGCCGTAGCCGTCGTGCACGTACACGCCGATGCCCTCGTAGAAGAGGGACAGGTCGCGGCTGAGCGGCGAACCGCCGCACGTCGCCCGCCGCACCCGGCCGCCCAGCGCGGTCCGCAGCCGGCGGTACACCGTCCGTTCGTACAGGGCGTGCTGGAGCCGCAGGTCGAAGCCGGGCCCCGGCCCCCTGCCGAGCCGCTGGCGCTCCAGCGCCGCGGCGAAGTCCCGCGCCGTGCCGGCGGCGCGCTCGAACAGGGCCCCGCGGCCCGCCTGCTGGGCCGTGCGCAGGAAGTTCTTGTAGAGCTTCTCCAGGACCGACGGGACGGCGTAGAAGTACGTGGGACGGAAGGAGCGCAGCGCCGCCGACAACGCCTCCTCGCTCATCGCGGGCTCGTGCGCCATGAGCAGCCCGCCCCGGACGCACAGGCTCTGGATCATCAGTCCGTACACGTGGGAGAACGGGAGGAAGGCGAGGACCGCGCCCTGTTCCCCTTCGGGTGCCACCGTGTGGCCCCAGCCGGCCAGCAGCGTGTCGCACGGGGCGGCCAGACTGCGGTGGCTGAGCGCACAGCCGAGGGCCCGGCCCGAGGTGCCGGAGGTGTAGGCGACGACGGCGGTGGAGTCCGGCAGCACGATCCGGCGCATGGAGTCGACGGTCGCGTACGGGATGTACTCACCGCGCGCCACCAGCGCGGCCGGCGCGCCCGCGTCCAGCTGCCACACGTGCCGCAGCGAGGGCAGCGACGCACACACGGAGCCGACGGTCATCACGCTCTGCTCGTCCTCGACCACGACGGCCACGCAGCCCGCGTCCCGCAGGATCCACTCGACCTGCTCGCGCGAGGAGGTCGGGTAGACCGGGACGACCTCGGCCCCCACCGTCCACAGCGCGTAGCTGAAGACCGTCCACTCGTAGCGGGTGCGGGCAAGGATCGCCACCCGGTCGCCCGGCTGGATCCCGGACGCGATGAGCCCCTTGGCCAGGTCGACCACCTCGTCACGGAACTCCACGGCGGTCACCTCCTCCCAGACGGCGGAGGACGGCACCGGGCGGCGCGCGAGCATCGGCAGGGCCGGGGTACGGGCCGCCGTCTCGAAGAGACTGTCGGCGAGCCCTCCGGTCAGGGGCGGCGGGGCGGCCGGGGGAGCGAGAGCGAGGTCGCGCATGCGCTGCTCCTGACGTGTACGGAGGGTGACATCGCCGACGGGCACCGTCATCGGCGGCTCGAATCTAGCCGAGGCGCGAGCGACGGGGGGCCGGGACGGCAGAAGTGTTCCCGCCCGGTGATCCCGGCGGATCGGGGGACCCGGGGGACATGAGCTATACGAACCCCGATCCCGACCCGGAACGCACCACCGGCCTCGAACCCGGCGGCGGCGTACCGCCCGGCGAGACCCCGCCGGCGGAGAGCAGCCTGCCCGAGGCGGGCCCGTTCGAGGTGCACAACCCACCCAAGGGCTGGGCCAAGGGACCCCTCTTCCTGATCCTCGCCCTCGTGGTGCTGATGGCGGCGGGTTTCCTCGCCTACGCCCTGGCCCTGATCTTCTGAGCGGCCGCGGTCAGGAGACGGCCGAGGCGGCCCGGGCGGGCCGCGGCCCGCCTCAGGCCGTCTGGGTGCGGCGCACGCACTCGGTGACGACGTCCCGCAGGCTGCCGGTGCGCTCCAGCAGCTCGCGTTGCACGCGGGCGCCGTTGCCGTGCCGCAGCAGGTCCTCGGCCAGCTTCTCGACCCGCTCCAGGTCCCCGGCGGCGGCCAGCGCCTCCTGTACGTGCTCCAGCAGGGCCCGGACGACCGTCTCCGCGGGCATGCGCCGCATCGTCGCGGGGTGCAGCAGCTCCTCCGTCAGCCCGGACCGGGCGGCCCGCCAGGCGGCCAGGCGCAGCACGCTCACACTGTGCCCGACCGGCTCCCTGCCCTCGCGCCACTCGCGGGCGGCCGTCTCGACCAGCGCCCGGGCCAGGGCGGCGATCAGCACGGCGGTGCTCGCGTCCAGGCAGACGTCCATGACCCGGAACTCGACCGTCGGGTAGCGCCGGGACAGCCGGACGTCGAAGTAGATCATCCCCTCGTCGAGGATGGTGCCGGTGGCCACCATGTCCGCGACCCTGCGGTGATAGGTCTCCGCGGACCCGAAGAGTTCCGTCGGCCCGGCCGACGGCCAGCGCTGCCAGACCCGGCTGCGGTAGCTGCTGTACGCCGAGTCCCTGCCCTGCCAGAACGGGGAGTTGGCGCTCAGGGCGGTGAGTACCGACAGCCAGGGCCGGACCCGGTCGATCACCGCGACGCCCTCCTCGTCGGACTCCACGGAGACGTGCACATGGCAGCCGAGGACGAGCTGCTCGTGCACCACGACGCCGTACTGCTCGGCCATCCACCGGTAGCGGTGGTTCATGCTCACGGCCGGACTGACCGGCAGCGGGGAGGTGGCGAGCGCGGCGACGGCACAGCCGATCCCCCCGGCGTGCCGTCCGGCCTCCTCACGGCAGCGGACGATCTCCGCGTGCAGTCGCTCCATGTCCGCCTGCGGATGCGTGGCGAACTCGAGCATCTGCTCGTGCAGTTCCTTCTCGAAGACGTCCTGCCCGGCATCGTCCTGGGAGACCCGGGCGAGCACCGCGGCGGACAGCGCGCGCGGCTCGCCGGACTCCGGATCGACCAGAAGGAGTTCCTCCTCCACTCCGACGGTACGCACGTCATGCCGCCTTTCTGTGGGTCTGCGGGGCGACGGCCGGGGTGTTCCGGTCGTCGGACCACGACTGCCCCCGGAAAGACGCCGGAACACCTGGCGGCGCCCGCCGCGCCTCAGAGACCGAAGGGCATCAGCCACACCGTGGCCAGTGGCGGCAGCGTGATCCGGATGCCGCCGTCCTCCGGCTTGACCGGGTCGGGGTTGGTGACACCGCTGCCGCCGTACTCCTCGGCGTCGGTGTTGAGGACCTCCTGCCAGAGGGGGACGTCGTCGCCGACGGCGAGCCCGTACTCGTGCCGGACCACCGGAGAGAAGTTCGACACCGCCAGCAGGGGGTTGCCGTCCTTGTCGAACCGCAGGAACGCGAAGACGTTGTCCTCGGCCGCGTCCACGGCGACCCAGCGGAAGCCGGCCGGATCGGTGTCGCGCTGCCACAGGGCCGGGGTCCGGCCGTAGCGGGTGTTGAGCTCGCGCACCAGGTCCTGGACGCCGCGGTGGTCACCCGCCGAGGCGTACCCCTCGTCGAGCAGCCACCACTCGGGGCCGTGCTTCTCCGACCACTCGGCGCCCTGCGCGATCTCCTGCCCCATGAACAGCAGCTGCTTGCCGGGGTGGGCCCACATGAAGCCGAGATAGGCGCGGACGTTCGCGCGCCGCTGCCACCAGTCGCCCGGCATCTTCGACACCAGCGCCTGCTTGCCGTGCACCACCTCGTCGTGGGAGATCGGCAGCACGTAGTTCTCGCTGTACGCGTACACCATCGAGAAGGTCATCTCGTGGTGGTGGTACTTGCGGTGCACCGGCTCGTGCGCCACGTACTCCAGCGAGTCGTGCATCCAGCCCATGTTCCACTTCAGCCCGAAGCCGAGCCCGCCGCTGTCGGTCGGCCTGGTCACCCCGCCCCACGCGGTCGACTCCTCGGCGATGGTCACCACGCCGGGGCAGCGGCGGTAGACGGTCGCGTTCATCTCCTGCAGGAACGCCATGGCCGCCAGGTCCTCCCGGCCGCCGTACTGATTGGGCTCCCACTGCCCGGAGTCGCGCGAGTAGTCCAGGTACAGCATCGAGGCGACGGCGTCGACGCGCAGCCCGTCGATGTGGAACTCCTCGCACCAGTACACGGCGTTGGCGACGAGGAAGTTGCGCACCTCGGTGCGGGCGAAGTCGAACGTGTACGTGCCCCAGTCCGGGTGCTCCGCGCGCCGGGAGTCCCCGGGCTCGTACAGCGGGTCCCCGTCGAACCGGGCGAGGGCCCAGTCGTCCTTCGGGAAGTGCGCCGGCACCCAGTCCATGATCACGCCGATGCCCGCCCCGTGCAGCGCGTCGACCAGGTACCGGAAGTCGTCGGGCGAGCCGAGGCGCGCGGTCGGCGCGTAGAAGCCGGTGACCTGGTAGCCCCAGGACGGACCGTAGGGGTGCTCGGCGACCGGCATCAGCTCCACGTGGGTGAAGCCCAGGTCCTTGACGTACGCGGGCAGCACATCGGCCAGTTCCCGGTAGGTCAGTCCCGGGCGCCACGAGGGCAGGTGCACCTCGTACACCGAGAACGGCGCCTCGTGCACCGGCGTGGCGGACCGGGTCCGCATCCACTCCCCGTCGTTCCACTCGAAGTGCGACGCCGTGACGACGGAGGCCGTGTTCGGCGGCTCCTCCGCCGCGCGCGCCATCGGGTCGGCCTTGAGGAACCGGTGCCCGTAGCGTGAGTGGATCTCGAACTTGTACCGGGTGCCCTCGCCGACGCCGGGCAGGAACAGCTCCCACACCCCCGACGAGCCGAGCGAGCGCATCGGGAACGCCGTGCCGTCCCAGTGGGTGAAGTCGGTGGCGACCCGCACGCCCTGCGCGTTCGGCGCCCACACCGTGAACCGGGTGCCGGTGACGCCCTCGTGGGTCGTCGGGTGCGCGCCGAGCGCCCGCCACAGCTGCTCGTGCCGGCCCTCGCTGATCAGGTGCAGGTCCAGTTCGCCGAGGGCCGGCAGGAACCGGTACGGGTCGTGCGTCTCCTGCTCGCCCTCCTCGTACGCCACGACGAGGGTGTACGCGGGGATCTCCGCGAGCGGCAGGACGCCGGAGAAGAGGCCGTCCTCCTCCGACGCCAGGCCGTGGCGCACGCCGTCGACGACCACGCTCACCTCGCGGGCGAAGGGTCGCAGGGCCCGGAAGGCGATCCCACCGGGCACCGGGTGGGCGCCGAGCAGCGCGTGCGGGTCGTGGTGGGCGCCCGCCAGCAGGCGCCCCCGGTCGGTCGGGTCCAGGGCCGGGGCGGCCCCGCACGCACCGGGTGCGTGCGGGACGGGAGCGGACGGCTCGGGGAGCGAGGTGTCGCGGAGGGCCACGGGTCAGTCTCCTCTCACGGCGAGTCGTTCGATCGCCGCCATGGGTACGGGAAGCCAGTCGGGGCGGTGCCGGGCCTCGTACAGCACCTCATACACGGCCCTGTCGGTCTCGTAGGCGCGCAGCAGGCCGTGCTTCTTGCGGGGGTCCCACCCGGCTCGGGCGGCGTAACCGGCGCAGAACGCCTCCCGGCAGCGGCGCGCCCACTCGGGGCGCCACGGGCGGCGCTGCCGGGCGGCGTAGTCGAAGGAGCGCAGCATGCCCGCGATGTCCCGGACGGGGGAGTGGGCGCTGCGCCGTTCGGCGAGCGGACGGGACGGTTCGCCCTCGAAGTCGATGACGAACCAGTCCCGTCCCGCCCGCAGCACCTGACCCAGGTGCAGGTCGCCGTGGATCCGCTGGGCGGGCGGACCGGAGTCGCAGGTGGTCAGCGCCGCGAAGGCCGACTGCAGACCCGGCACGAAGGGCTGGAGCGCGGGCACGGCGTGCGCGGCGGCGGTCAGCCGCTCGGTCATCGCCGCCGCCGTGCGGCCGTTCTCCCCGGGGGCGCCGGCCGGGAAGGCCGAGGCCAGCGCCAGGTGCACGTCGGCCATCGCCCGTCCCAGCTCGTGGGCCTGCGCGGTGAAGTCGTCCCCGGAGGACAGTGCCTCGAGGGCGAGGGTCCATCCGTCGGACGCGTCGTGCAGGAACGGCTGGAGCACGCCGAGCGTCGCCTCGTACGGGTCGGTCGTACGCAGCCACGCCACCGGAGCCGGAACCCGCCCGCACCCCTGCCGGGCCAGGGCGCTCGGCACCTCCAGGTCGGGGTTGACGCCGGGCTGGATGCGCCGGAACACCTTGAGGATGTACTCGTCGCCGTACACCAGCGAGGAGTTGGACTGCTCGGCGTCCAGGATGCGGGGCGCGAGCCCGCCGGGCACGGGGCGGGACGGGTCGCACTCGAAGCGCAGCGGACCCGCCTTGCCGGGCTGCCGCAGCCGTTCCAGGAGCAGCTGGGCCGTCCGCGGGTCGTGCAGCGCGTCGTAGACCGTCCGGCCGGCCAGCGGGCCGTCCTGCAGCTGCCCGATGAGCGCCCGGCCCAGACGCGGCGAAGGCCGCTCCCGCACACCGAGCAGCAACTGGTAGCAGTCGCCGGCCGGGGGCGCGCCGCCCGGCGCGGGCACGGGCCCGTGCCCGGTGTGGACCAGCAGATGCAGGCAGCCCGGGAACAGCTCGGTCATCGACAGCAGACCGAGTTCGGCCACGGGCCGGTCCTTGCCCGCGAACCAGCGCTGCTTCGGCAGCCACTCCCGCAGCAGCCCGCCGAGCGAGGCCATGGGCTCGGCGAGATGCGCCGGTCTCGGGCGCAGGGGTGCGGTCTTCGGCATGGTGACGCGTCCTTTCCTCGGCCCACGCTCACACGCGGCGGCCGATGCGGGATGCGACTCGGGTGAGCCGGAACCAGTAGAAGCCGTGGCCTCCGAGGGTCAGCAGGTACGGCAGTTCACCGATGGCGGGGAAGCGGACCCCGCCGAACAGCTCGACCGGATGGCGGCCGGCGAACTCGCGCAGGTCCAGCTCGGTGGGCTGTGCGAAGCGCGCGAAGTTGTTCACGCACAGCACCAGGTCGTCCTCGTACTCGCGCAGGAAGGCCAGCACGGCGGGGTTGGACGAGGGCAGTTCGGCGTAGCTGCCGAGACCGAAGGCGGGGTTCTGCTTGCGGATCTCGATCATGCGGCGGGTCCAGTGCAACAGCGAGGACGGCGAGGCCATCGACGCCTCGACGTTCGTCACCTGGTAGCCGTAGACCGGGTCCATGATCGTCGGCAGGTACAGCCGACCCGGGTCACAGGTGGAGAAGCCGGCGTTGCGGTCCGGGGTCCACTGCATGGGGGTGCGCACCGCGTCGCGGTCGCCGAGCCAGATGTTGTCGCCCATGCCGATCTCGTCGCCGTAGTAGAGGATCGGTGATCCCGGAAGGGCGAGGAGGAGGGCGGTGAACAGCTCGATCTGGTCGCGGTCGTTGTCCAGCAGGGTGGCGAGCCGCCGCCGGATGCCGATGTTGGCGCGCATCCGCGGGTCCTTGGCGTACTCCGCGTACATGTAGTCGCGCTCTTCGTCGGTGACCATCTCCAGGGTCAGCTCGTCGTGGTTGCGCAGGAAGATGCCCCACTGGCAGCCCGAGGGGATCGCCGGGGTCTTCGCCAGGACCTCGGAGACCGGGTAGCGGGACTCGCGGCGCACGGCCATGAAGATCCGCGGCATCACCGGGAAGTGGAACGCCATGTGGCACTCGTCGCCCCCGGAGGCGTAGTCGCCGAAGTAGTCGACGACGTCCTCCGGCCACTGGTTGGCCTCGGCCAGCAGCACGGTGTCCGGGTACTGCGCGTCGATCTCACGGCGGACGCGTTTGAGGAACTCGTGACTGGCGGGCAGGTTCTCGCAGTTGGTGCCCTCTTCGGCGTACAGGTAGGGCACGGCGTCCAGCCGGAAGCCGTCGATCCCCAGGTCCAGCCAGAACTTCAGCGCGGCCAGCATCTCCTCCTGGACCGCGGGGTTCTCGTAGTTCAGGTCCGGCTGGTGGGAGAAGAAGCGGTGCCAGAAGTACTGTCCGCGGACCGGGTCGTAGGTCCAGTTGGAGGCCTCGGTGTCGACGAAGATGATGCGCGCGTCCGCGTACTGCGTGTCGTCGTCGGCCCAGACGTAGTAGTCGCCGTAGGGGCCGTCGGGGTTCTTCCGGGACTCCTGGAACCACGGGTGCTGGTCGCTGGTGTGGTTCATGACGAAGTCGATGATCACGCGCATGCCGCGTTGGTGGGCGGCGTCGACGAACTCGACGAAGTCGGCCAGGTCGCCGAACTCGGGCAGGACGGCGGTGTAGTCGGAGACGTCGTAGCCGCCGTCCCTGAGCGGTGACTTGAAGAAGGGCGGCAGCCACAGGCAGTCCACCCCGAGCCACTGCAGGTACTCCAGTTTGGCGGTCAGGCCCTTGAGGTCACCGACGCCGTCGCCGTTGCTGTCCTGGAAGGAGCGGACGAGGACCTCGTAGAAGACGGCCCGCTTGAACCAGTCCGGGTCGCGGTCCTTGACCGGTGTGTCCTCGAAGGTGTCCGGTACGGGCTCGTTCACGGTCATGAGGCTGCTGATCCTTCGCTGTGCGGCGCGGCGGCGGACGACCGCTGGACGTGGAAGACGTGCGCGGGGGCCCGTCCGGGCTCGAGGCGCACGTAGTTCGTCCTGCCCCAGTGGTAGGTCTCGCCCGTGAGCTCGTCGCGCACCGGCACCGACTCGTGCCAGTCCAGGCCGAGCTGCGGCATGTCGAGGGAGATCGTGGCCTCCTGGGTGCGGTGGGGATCGAGATTGACGACCGCCAGCACGACGTCGCTCCCGACGCGCTTGCTGTACGCGATGAGGGCGTCGTTGTCGGTCCGGTGGAAGCGCAGATTCCTGAGCCGGTGCAGCGCGGGATGGTCGCGCCGGAGGGTGTTGAGCTTGGTGATGAGGGGGGCGATGGTGCGGCCCTCGCGGTGGGCGGCGTCCCAGTCGCGGGGTGTGAGCTGGTACTTCTCGCTGTCGAGGTATTCCTCGCTGCCCTCGCGCAGGGGGGTGTTCTCGCACAGTTCGTAGCCGCTATAGATGCCCCAGGTGGGGGAGAGGGTGGCGGCGAGGACGGCGCGGACCTCGAAGGCGGGGCGGCCGCCGTGCTGGAGGTAGGCGTGCAGGATGTC